>NZ_SNXI01000007.1 GCF_004362895.1 Idiomarina aquatica
GCCCTTGCCATTCGGATTATCTTCCCCTCAGTCAGGGTGATCCAGGCTTCTTACAACCTGGCGGGTTTGCCAGCTTCGCTGGGCAAACAAAAAAGCCGGCATAAGCCGGCTTTTTTGTTTAGTTTAAACAAGTAGATTATTCAGCTGTAGCTTCTTCTACAACTTCTACTTCTTCAACTTCTGGTCTATCGACTAACTCGACGTAAGCCATAGGGGCGTTATCTCCCGCACGGAAGCCACACTTCATAATACGAGTGTAACCGCCTGGGCGTTGTTCATAACGCTGGCCAAGTTCATTAAACAACTTGCCTACGACTTCTTTGTCACGAGTGCGTGCAAACGCCAAACGACGATTTGCAACGCTGTCTTGTTTCGCCATTGTGATTAATGGCTCTACTACGCGACGCAACTCCTTCGCTTTTGGTAACGTTGTCTTGATAATTTCATGACGCACCAAAGACACAGCCATATTGCGGAACATCGCTTGACGATGGCTGCTATTGCGATTCAGTTGACGACCACTCTTACGATGGCGCATACCTATACCCTTCTCAGTAAATCAATTACTAAAGGAAACTTAGTCGTTATCAATGAGACTAGCTGGCGGCCAGTTTTCCAGGCGCATACCCAGAGACAAGCCACGTGATGCTAATACGTCTTTGATTTCGGTCAGCGATTTTTTACCCAAGTTAGGCGTTTTTAATAGCTCAACTTCGGTACGCTGTACTAAGTCACCAATGTACTGAATTGCTTCTGCCTTAAGGCAGTTCGCAGAACGAACAGTTAACTCAAGGTCATCTACCGGACGAAGCAGAATCGGATCAAATTCCGGTTTCTCTTCTTTCTCTTCAGGTTCGCTGATATCGCGCAACTCGACAAAGGCTTCTAGCTGTTCAGCTAAAATAGTTGCCGCTCGGCGAATTGCCTCTTCTGGATCTAACGTGCCGTTAGTTTCCATATCGATAACCAGCTTATCCAAATCCGTGCGTTGCTCTACACGAGCCGCATCAACACTATATGCGATACGTTCGACAGGGCTAAAAGACGCATCTACCAGTAAACGACCGATTGGACGTTCATCGTCGTCTTCAGACTGACGAGATGACGCAGGAACATAGCCACGACCACGTTCCACTTTAACACGCATGTTAAATTCACTATCACCGGTGAGATGACAGATAACGTGTTCAGGATTTACGATTTCAACATCACCATCGTGCTGGAAATCGCCTGCGGTTACAGGACCTGCACCGGATTTGTTCAAGGTCAACGTCGCTTCGTCTTTGCCCTCGAGGCTGACAGCCAGCCCTTTCAGGTTTAACAAAATTTCGATGACGTCTTCCTGTACGCCTTCTTTACTGCTGTATTCGTGCAGCACGCCGTCGATTTCTACTTCAGTCACTGCACAGCCTGGCATTGACGACAATAGAATACGACGTAACGCATTACCTAAGGTGTAACCAAAGCCACGTTCTAGAGGCTCCAGTGTCACCTTGGCATGAGTCGGGCTTACTTGCTCGATGTCGACTAACCTCGGCTTTAGGAATTCGGTAACAGAACCCTGCATTGTGTCCTCTCTCTATGCTTAAGCTTTACTTAGAGTAAAGCTCTACGATCAACTGTTCGTTAATTTCAGCAGACAAGTCAGTGCGTTCTGGAAGACGTTTGAACTGACCTTCCATTTTGCTGTTGTCTACTTCTAACCAAACTGGCTTTTCACGCTGCTCAGCCAATTCCAATGCTGCTGCGATACGTGATTGCTTTTTAGCTTTTTCACGTACTGATACAACATCTTCAGGACGAACCTTGAATGATGGAATGTTAACAACTTGACCGTTTACAACTACAGCCTTGTGGCTGACCAGTTGGCGAGCTTCAGCGCGTGTAGACGCGAAACCCATGCGATAAACTACGTTATCCAAACGCTGTTCAAGCAACTGCAACAGGTTCTCACCGGTATTGCCTTTCAGACGAGCGGCTTCTTTATAGTAGTTACGGAATTGCTTTTCTAGGACGCCGTACATACGACGAACTTTTTGCTTCTCGCGCAATTGCACACCGTAATCTGACAAACGACCGCGACGCGCGCCGTGTTGTCCAGGTGCAGTTTCGATCTTACATTTAGAATCGATTGCGCGTACGCCGCTTTTCAGGAACAAATCTGTTCCTTCGCGACGGCTCAGCTTGAGCTTAGGACCCAAATATCTTGCCATGATCTTTCTCCAACTATCGATTCACGCCTTAAACGCGACGTTTCTTAGGCGGACGACAACCGTTGTGAGGAATCGGTGTCACATCGGTAATATTTGTGATTTTGTAACCAACGGCATTCAGGGCACGAATCGATGATTCACGACCTGGGCCTGGACCATTCACAAATACTTCCAGGTTTTTAAGTCCGTATTCCTTCGCCATTTCACCTGCGCGTTCTGCGGCAACCTGTGCTGCGAACGGCGTTGACTTCCGTGAACCACGGAAACCTGACCCACCTGCAGTAGCCCACGAAAGTGCGTTACCCTGGCGATCAGTAATGGTAATAATGGTGTTGTTGAAAGATGCATGAACGTGAGCCATGCCATCGGCGACTTGCTTTTTAACGCGCTTGCGAGAGCGAGTTGGTGTCTTAGCCATTACTCAATCCCCCTATTTCTTAATTGGTTTGCGCGGACCTTTACGAGTGCGCGCATTTGTTTTAGTGCGCTGTCCACGTAGAGGTAAGCTGCGACGATGACGAAGTCCACGGAAACATCCGAGATCCATCAACCGTTTAATGTTCATTGATACTTCACGACGTAAGTCACCTTCTACTACATATTTGGCAACTGCGTCACGAAGCGCGTCTAGTTTGTCTTCTGACAATGAACCAATCTTAGTGTCTTCAGCGATACCCGTTGCTGCACAGATAGCCTGTGAGCGAGTACGGCCAACACCGTAGATAGCAGTTAAAGCAATAACTGCATGTTTATTGTCAGGAACGTTAATGCCAGCGATACGGGCCACTAACACGTCTCCTATAATTTGTAGGCATCAGTTGAAAAGCCCGTTAGGATACTCAACCGCATGCCGAATTGCAAACACTTCAAAGGGGGCGACCCTTAGGCCACCCACCTTTCCTTCGAATCAACCTTGTCGTTGCTTATGTTTAGCATCAGTGCAAATCACACGCACAACACCGTTGCGCTTAATGATTTTGCAGTTACGACAGATTTTCTTCACGGAAGCACGAACTTTCATTGCTACTCTCCGTTCTACCTAACCTTAGCGGCCGTAGCCTTTTAGGTTAGCTTTTTTCAGCACAGAGTCATATTGATGAGACATCATATGAGTCTGTACCTGTGCCATGAAGTCCATGATGACAACAACGATAATCAATAACGATGTACCGCCGAAGTAGAACTGCACGTTCCATGCAATCATCATAAACTCAGGAACCAAACAGACAAAGGTAATGTACAGTGCACCAGCTAAGGTTAACCGAGTCATGACTTTGTCAATGTACCGCGACGTTTGTTCACCTGGGCGTATGCCCGGGATGAAAGCGCCGGATTTCTTCAAATTATCTGCCGTCTCGCGAGGATTAAATACCAACGCGGTATAGAAGAAACAGAAGAAAATAATTGCAGCCGCGTATAATAGCACATAAAGCGGCTGACCTGGAGATAAAGTCATCGATACTTGTTGTAAAATATCGGCAACCGTACCTTCACCCGACCCAAACCAGGTCGCAATGGTACCAGGAAACAAAATAATACTCGATGCGAAAATCGGCGGAATAACACCGGCCATGTTAACTTTCAATGGCAAGTGTGTACTTTGTGCTGCAAACACCTTACGACCTTGCTGACGTTTTGCATAGTTAACAACGATACGACGTTGTCCACGCTCCACGAAAACTACGAAGTAAGTGACTGCTAACACAACCACACCGATTAACAACAGCAGCAGTAAGTGCAAGTCGCCTTGGCGTGCTTGCTCAAACGTCTGCCCAATTGCTGATGGTAAACCTGCAACAATACCCACGAAAATCAGGATAGAGATACCGTTACCAATACCACGCTCAGTAATCTGTTCGCCTAGCCACATCAGGAACATTGTCCCGGTAACTAAGCTCACTACAGCGGTAAAGTAAAAACCAAAGCCTGGATCAATAACAAGACCCGGCATTAGATTCGGTAAACCGGTAGCGATACCAACAGATTGGAAAGTCGCCAGTATTAAGGTACCCCAGCGCGTATACTGGTTGATCTTACGTCGCCCAGATTCGCCCTCTTTCTTAAGCTCAGCAAGGCGCGGATGAACCACGGTTGCCAACTGCATAATAATCGAGGCCGAGATATACGGCATGATACCTAGTGCAAATACCGACGCACGTTCCAAAGCACCACCGCTGAACATGTTAAACATGGCAACGATGGTATCTTTCTGTTGTTCGAACAACTGAGCTAAAACTGCGGCATCAATACCAGGAATAGGCACAAAGGAGCCCGCTCGGAAAACGATAATCGCTCCTAATACAAACAACAGGCGACGCTTGAGTTCCGACGTGCCACCTTGCGCTCGATTTGATTCCAATCCTGGTTTAGCCATGAGCTCTATCCTTCGATTTTGCCGCCAGCAGCTTCAATAGCTTCGCGAGCGCCTTTGGTGACTTTTAGACCATTAACGGTCACTTTGCGGCTGATTTCGCCAGACTTGATGACTTTAGCAGCCAACACGTTCTTGCGGATTAAACCAGCAGCTTTCAATGTTGCTAAATCAACAACATCACCCTCGACTTTCGCAATCTCTGCCAGGTTCAATTCTGCAGTGGTCATAGCCTTGCGAGAAGTGAAACCGAATTTTGGCAGACGACGCTGGATTGGCATTTGACCGCCTTCGAAACCTGGCTTAACGGAACCACCAGAGCGAGATTTCTGCCCTTTGTGACCGCGACCACCGGTTTTACCCAGACCTGATCCAATACCGCGCCCAACGCGCTTTTTGCTGCTTTTTGCACCAGGTGCAGGAGAAAGATTATTTAATTCCATCATTTATCCCTCCACCTTAACCATGTAATTTACTTGGTTCACCATACCGCGGACTGCAGCAGTGTCTTCCAACTCTACTGTGTGACCAATGCGGCGGAGACCTAAGCCACGTAGTGTAGCTTTATGCTTCGGTAAACGACCGATGCTGCTACGCGTCTGTGTTACTTTGATTGTCTTGTTCGCCATTGTTCACTACCCCAGTATTTCGTCAACGCGCAATCCACGCTTCGCCGCAACTTGCTCCGGCGACTTCATGTCGTTCAGTGCTTTGATCGTTGCACGAACCACGTTGATTGGGTTGGTTGAACCGTATGCTTTTGACAGCACGTTATGAACGCCTGCAACTTCCAGTACTGCACGCATCGCACCACCGGCGATGATACCTGTACCTTCAGAAGCAGGTTGCATGTATACCTGTGAACCTGAGTGACGACCCTTAACAGGGTGTTGCAAAGTTTCGCCTTTCAGCTGCACCGATACCATGTTACGGCGTGCTTTTTCCATAGCTTTTTGAATAGCTGCTGGAACTTCACGTGCTTTACCGTAACCGAAACCGACTTTACCTTTGCCATCGCCAACTACAGTCAGTGCGGTGAAGCTAAAGATACGACCACCTTTAACAACTTTCGCCACACGGTTGACCGTAATCAACTTCTCGATCAGTTCACCGTTTTGAGCTTCTGCATTTGCCATGTTCGTCTCCTAGAACTGAAGTCCAGCTTCGCGCGCAGCGTCTGCTAATGCAGCAACGCGGCCGTGGTATTTAAAACCACTGCGATCGAAAGTGACGCTTGTAACGCCCTTTTCTACCGCACGCTCAGCGATGATTTTGCCCACGACTTTAGCGGCATCAACGTTACCCGTTGCTTTCACTTGGTCGCGAACTGCCTTTTCAACCGTCGATGCGGCTGCCAGCACTTCAGAACCGTTTGGGGCGATCAACTGTGCGTAAATATGACGCGGTGTACGGTGTACAACCAGTCGATTTGCACCCAACGCTTTAATTTGTTTACGTGCGCGAGTAGCACGACGTAAGCGAGCTGCTTTCTTGTCCATCGTATTACCCTACTTTTTCTTGGCTTCTTTACGGCGCACTTGCTCGTCTGCATAGCGAACACCTTTGCCTTTATAAGGCTCTGGCTTACGGTATGCACGAATGTTAGCGGCAACTTGACCAACTAACTGCTTATCTGCGCCTTTAACGACAACCTCGGTTTGAGAAGGAGTTTCAATGGTGATTCCTTCAGGAATCTCGAACTCCACAGGGTGTGAAAAGCCCAACGTCAGGTTAAGTTTTTTACCTTGCGCTTGCGCACGGTAACCAACACCAATCAGTTGTAACTTACGTTCGAACCCTTTGGTTACTCCAACCACCATGTTTTGCAACAATGCACGCGCAGTACCTGCTTGCGCAGTAGCGTTAGCAACGCCATCACGCGGAACAGTACGCAGTTCGTTGTCTTCTTTTACCAATTCAACGGCATTATTGACTACGCGACTCAGTGAGCCTTGAGCACCTTTAACTGTTACTTCCTGGCCATTTAGCGCAATTTCAACGCCAGCAGGAATTTCAATAGGTGCTTTAGCAACACGTGACATTTCCTACCTCCTAATTACGCTACGTAACCGATGATTTCGCCACCAAGACCAGCTTGGCGAGCGGCACGATCGGTCATTAGGCCTTTCGATGTTGAAACAACAGCGATACCAAGACCACCCATCACGTTAGGCAGCTCGTTGCGCTTCTTGTAGATGCGCAAACCAGGGCGACTAACGCGCTCGATTGATTCTATTACTGGCTTGCCTTCGAAATATTTCAATTCGATTTCAAGCTCAGGTTTTGCATTACTCTCGGCGTTAAAGCCAACAATGAAACCTTCTTGTTTAAGCACTTCGGCAATTGCCACTTTCTGCTTAGATGAAGGCATTTTCACTGTAACTTTATTAGCACCTTGAGCGTTGCGAATGCGTGTGAACATATCCGCAATTGGATCTTGCATGCTCATATTTGCTTTCTCCCGTGATTCGTGGCTTACCAGCTAGCTTTTTTCAAGCCAGGAATTTCACCGCGCATCGCCATCTCACGGACCTTAATACGGCTCATGCCGAATTTACGCAGGAAACCATGAGGACGACCAGTAATACGACAACGGTTACGTTGACGCGTCGGACTGGCATCACGTGGGAGCTGTTGCAATTTAAGAACTGCTTCCCAACGCTCTTCGTCTGATGCATTTACGTCATTAATGACCGCTTTCAGTGCGTTGCGTTTTTCTGCGTACTTAGAAGCGAGTTTTGCTCGCTTAACGTCACGCGCTTTCATTGACTGTTTTGCCATAACTCTACACCTTACTTTCTGAACGGGAAGTTAAAGGCAGCTAGCAAAGCACGAGCTTCGTCATCTGTGCCAGCATTTGTGGTAATGGTGATATCCAGACCACGTACCTTGTCGACTTTGTCATAGTCGATTTCCGGAAAGATGATCTGCTCACGAACACCCATGCTGTAGTTACCACGACCGTCAAACGATTTAGGGTTGAGGCCACGGAAGTCACGGATACGTGGGATTGCAATCGAGATTAAACGTTGCAAAAAGTCCCACATGCGCTCGCCGCGCAGAGTTACTTTACAGCCAATCGGGAAGCCTTCACGGATTTTGAAACCGGCGACAGACTTGCGTGCAACAGTACGGATTACCTTTTGACCAGAAATGGCCTCGAGGTCCGCAACTGCGTTATCAAGTACTTTTTTGTCAGCCAGAGCTTCACCAACACCCATATTCAGGGTGATTTTCTCAATCCGAGGGACTTGCATGACGCTGTTGTAGCTGAACTCTTTAACTAGTTCAGGAACTACCGATTCTTTGTAAAAATCATGCAGTTTCGCCATCGTAAAACTCCAAAATTGAATTAAATGATTGCGTTGTTCGACTTGAAGAAACGGACTTTTTTGCCGTCTTCAGTACGAAATCCAACACGATCTGCTTTACCTGTCTCTGGGTTAAGGATCGCTACGTTCGATACGTGGATAGGCGCTTCTGTTTCAACGATGCCGCCAGATTCACCAAGTGCCGGATTTGGCTTTTGGTGCTTCTTGACAACGTTGACGCCTTCTACGATCACGCGATCTTTATCGGTAAGAACTTTAAGAACTTTGCCTTGCTTGCCCTTGTCCTTACCTGCCAGGACGACTACTTCGTCATCACGTCTAATTTTTGCCGCCATAATGGACTCCTTATAGAACTTCTGGTGCCAGCGAGATAATTTTCATAAACTGCTCTGAACGCAGCTCACGAGTTACCGGCCCGAAGATACGAGTACCAATGGGCTGTTGGTTGTTGTTTAACAACACAGCCGCGTTGCGGTCAAAACGGATGACCGACCCGTCTTGACGACGGACGCCTTTTCTGGTGCGAACGACCACCGCATTAACAACATCACCTTTCTTCACCTTACCGCGCGGAATTGCTTCCTTGACAGTAACTTTGATGATATCGCCGATGTTTGCGTAACGGCGGTGCGAACCACCTAGAACCTTAATACATTGTACGCTGCGCGCGCCGGAGTTATCGGCAACGTCCAGGGTAGTTTGCATTTGGATCATTTCAGTGCCCCGCTTAGTTAAAAAAACAGACCCTCTCGGGTCGTGCTGCCTTTGGTTTTTCCCTTATAAAAAGGGCGGCGAATTGTAACAGATAAAAATACGATGTGGTAGGGCTATCTTACTTTTTTTCTTAACTGACGGTGAAACGACATGGTTTTGCTGTCGGATTCAGTTGGCAGTAAACCGCTGGGATGGTAAATTCGTACTCAAGACGTTCAAATTTAAACATATAAAGCGCCTAATAATCAATCACTGAGCTTTACCACTGGGAATGGCAACAGGAATTAAAAGAGCCTATGAATTTACTCTTTATTATCATGGCGCCGCTTTTCGGAGCGTTGCTACCGTTATTGTTTAAACGTACTCCTCGCGCAGTACAAACATTGATTACGTTGGCGGTGCCGCTCAGCTGCATTGCCGTATTACTCAATTACGCTCCTGCCACTTTTGCCGGCGATGTACCCAAACAGTTTGTCGAGTGGCTTCCTGCGCTGGGGCTTAACTTTGCCTTGCGTCTGGATGGACTGTCATTGTTGTTTGTGAGCCTCATCCTTGGAATTGGTGTGCTCATTATTGGTTATGCCCACTACTACTTGTCCCGTGATGATGACGAGGGCCGCTTCTACGCCTGTTTGCTGCTGTTTATGGCCTCTATGCTGGGTATCGTCATGGCAGACAACATTCTGCTGATGTGGGCCTTCTGGGAGCTAACCAGTATTTCGTCGTTCCTGTTAATTGGCTATTGGTTCCATAGCAGTGATGCACGCCGTGGTGCACGGATGGCATTAGCCACTACCGGTGCAGGCGGTTTAGCGCTACTGGCCGGGCTATTGTTGATTGGCAATATCGCCGGTAGTTATCAGTTTGATGCGGTACTAGCCGCAGCCGATACCATCAAAAACCACGATTACTACGCTACGGCTTTAGTACTGGTGTTACTGGGGGCATTTACCAAATCCGCACAGTTCCCGTTCCAGTTTTGGTTACCTCATGCCATGGCAGCCCCAACACCAGTAAGTGCTTACTTGCACTCAGCTACCATGGTCAAAGCCGGTATTTTTCTGCTTGCCCGGTTCCATCCGGTTTTAGGTGGCACCGAGATGTGGCTAACTATCGTTACTGTGGTTGGCTTAATAACCATGTTAGTGGGTGCCTACTTTGCGCTACTAAAGCACGACCTAAAAGGGTTACTAGCTTTCTCGACTGTTAGTCATCTGGGCTTAATTTGTATGTTGCTTGGCATCGGTACAGAGGGAGCCATTGTTGCCGCGCTGTTCCACATTATTAACCATGCCTGTTTTAAAGCCGCGTTGTTTATGACCGCAGGTATCATTGACCACGAGAGCGGCACACGTGACATGCGCAAGCTACAGGGACTAATGGGATTAATGCCCTTGACCGCGACACTGGCTATGGTTGTCGCCGCCTCAATGGCTGGGATACCGCCATTTAACGGCTTTATGTCTAAAGAGTTGTTCCTGGATCAGGCTGTGCAGCAACACTTGTTTGGTGGTTTGTCATGGTTTGTGCCTATTTTGGCTACCGTTGGCGCGGCACTATCGGTGGCGTATTCGATTCGCTTTATTCATGACGTATTTTTTAATGGCGACTATAAAGAATTACCGAAGAAGCCTCACGACCCGCCACGCATGATGTCGGCACCCGTCGCTATTCTGGCTATTATGTGTATAGCCATTGGTCTCGCGCCCATGACCATGGTGTCCGGCATATTAGACGTCGCAGCCAGCTCGGTAACCAATGCCAGTACAACGGTTAAGTTGTCCTTGTGGCACGGTTTTAATTTACCGCTACTGATGAGTTTTGTCGCGGTCGTTGCCGGCATCTTAATTTATGCCGCGCGGGATCAATTATTTACCTTTAACCGACAGTTTGATGGCCAGGATGCAAAACATAATTTCGAACGTATCGTACAACGCATCAGCGACCGCGCAGCACAGTTGTTTGATCGGCTTGATACTGGCTCCCTGCAACGTTACGTCGCTTTTGTGCTGATCAGCGTTATCGTCATCATGTTGCCGTCATTAATTGACCTTAGTGCCATTACCGGCGGAAAACCACAGCAACCTATTGATGTCGTATCGATGGTTGGCGCCATCGTACTAATTGCTGCCGCATTTGCGACCGCAACCCTACACCGTAACCGGTTTGTGATGTTGATGATGCTGTCTGTCGTTGGCCTGATGGTATCGCTAGCGTTTGCTCATTTCTCAGCTCCTGATTTGGCCATGACACAGTTAGTGGTCGAGGTCGTCAGTATTGTTTTGATGATTTTGGCACTCTTCTTTATGCCACAAAAAACTGCGCGGGCATCGAGCGGGCATCGGGTATTCCGGGATATTATTATTGCCAGCTTTATAGGTGGGATCGTGGCAACCCTCAACTTTGCCATTTTAACCTCACCCGCCGAGTCCATCTCTGACTTCTTTATTGCCAATGCCAAAATCGGCGGTGGTGGCACCAACGTGGTCAACGTCATACTGGTCGACTTTCGTGGCTTTGACACGCTCGGCGAGATCACTGTGTTGGCGATTGCCGCTGCGGGTATTCATAAACTGCTGAATAAACTGAAGCCGTTTATGCCATCCAGCGATGTTGACGGGCGTCCATGGCACCGCATTAAACACCCGTTAATGCTAACTAACGTGGCTAATTTGGTATTACCGATGGCAATGATGGTTGCGGTTTATATTTTCTTACGCGGCCATAACTTACCAGGCGGGGGCTTTATCGCCGGGCTTATCGCCGCCTCCGCTATGATCTTGCAATACATCGCCAATGGCGTCGACTGGGTTAAAGGGCGCTTTAACGTTAACTACCAGTCGTTAATGTCCATTGGGGTGATGATTGCCGCGCTGACCGGCCTGGGTAGCTGGCTATTTAGCAAGCCATTTTTAACCAGTTGGTTCACTTACCTAAAATGGCCCGTGGTTGGGAAGTGGGAGTTCGCGACCGCGCTACTCTTTGATCTCGGTGTGTTCCTAACCGTTATCGGCGCGACCATGATGATTCTCAGTAACTTTGGCAAGATGACCACTCGCCACCGTCCAACGTACGAGGGCAATTAATGGAAACACTCTATTCAGTCACTGTCGGTATATTGACCGCGTGTAGCATCTTTTTAATTCTCCGTGGCCGTTCATTCCCGGTTGTGGTGGGTATTACTATGCTTTCTTATGCAGTTAATCTGTTTCTGTTTTCGACCGGACGCCTGACTATCGATGGCGCGCCCATACTCGGAACGCAAGACAGCTACGCCGATCCGCTGCCTCAGGCATTGGTGTTAACGGCTATAGTTATCGGTTTTGCGATGACGGCGTACTCGATTATTCTTGCCGTGCGCACCCGTGGCGAAGTCGGCACCGACGAAGTCAGTGATTCAGATAGTTCATCGGAGGGTAAACGCTGATGTTGCAACAACACCTTGCTATATTACCCATTCTGATTCCGCTATTTGCTGCATTATTGCAGTTATTACCCTGGGGCAACCGACCGCAGCCTAAGCGCCGTGCCATCGGCCTATTGGCCAGTATTTTAACGCTAATTGCTGCGGTTGCACTGTTAGTCGAAGTGCAGCAACAAGATATGCTGGTGTACTTATTGGGCAACTGGGATGCTCCCTTTGGCATCGTACTGATGGTAGACCGTCTCAGCGCGCTAATGATGCTGATAACCGCAGTGTTAGCTCTACCAGTATTGATTTATGGTTGTTACGCAGAAGATAACCTCGGGTCGCACTTTCAGGCGCTTTATCAATTCCAGATTATGGGCATCATGGGTGCCTTTGCCACTGGCGATATCTTCAACCTGTTCGTGTTCTTCGAGGTATTACTTATTTCGTCGTATGCCTTGATGATGCATGGTGGCGGTAAATTCCGCGTGCGCGCAACGCTGCATTATGTGCTACTTAATCTATTAGGTTCAGCACTATTTTTAATTAGCATCGGAGTACTCTACGGCGTAACCGGCACACTCAATATGGCAGATATGGCGGTGAAAATTCAGTCACTGACCGGCGACCAGGCAATGTTAGCTAAAGCGGGCTCGTTAATGCTGCTAATTGTCTTCGGCCTGAAAGCCGCAATACTGCCACTGCATTTTTGGTTACCGCAGGCATACTCAACAACCACCGGCGTGGTCGCGGCATTATTCGCCATCATGACAAAGGTTGGCGTGTACTCAATTATCCGCGTTTACTCGCTAATATTTGGCGCTGACGCTAATGAGTTAGCGTTGGTTGCTCATGACTGGCTATGGATTATGGGCTTGTTAACATTAGTTGCCGGTGCTATCGGTATACTTGCAGCGCGCGATCTACGACTGATGGTGGCTTATTTAGTCGTTATCTCGGTGGGCACGCTGGTGGCGGCCTTCAGTCTGTCATCAGCAGCCACTACCGGCGCCACGCTATTTTATCTGATTCATTCCACTTTTATTACGGCAGCACTGTTTTTACTCGCCGACCTGATGGCCTTTGAACGGGGTAAGACAGCCTCCCGTATTGTCTCGGGTAAGAAAATGGCAAACCATTCGACCTATGCGACATTCTTTTTGATCGGCGCGATTGCCATTATTGGGCTACCACCACTCTCAGGGTTCGTATCTAAATTGATGATACTTGAATCCGCTGCTGCCAATGGCCATAACTTCTGGCTTTGGGGCGCGATTATCGGCGCTACTTTCGTCATGCTGGTAGCAGTCACGCGTGCGGGCAGCAAAATGATTTGGCATACCCTATCCGGCAAAGCATCTGAGCAGTCGGCGCCACTGGGTAAACGAATAGCACTGGCTTCGTTATTATCACTGACCTTATTAATCAGTATTTTTGCCAACCCTATCCGTCAATATACCGATGCGGTTGCTGATCAGTTAACTGACGTCGATAGTTATCCGGTTCATGTGTTAAAACGCGCGGGAGGTGAACATGAATAAGCTGATGCCCGCCCCACTACTCAGCGCATTCTTATTACTGATATGGTTGTTGTTATTTAACTCTCTCAGCGCCGGTGTAGTGCTATTGGGCGTAGTCTTCTCTTTGTTAATACCGATACTGTTACGTCCGGCCTGGCCTCATTTTGCAGAGGTTAAAAAACCGCATTTAGCCGTAATTTACTTCTTTATCTTGCTGTTTGATATCGTTGTCGCCAACTTTAAAGTCGCAGCCCTTATTTTAGGTAGTCGCAAAAGCATCAAGCCGGCCTTTTTTGTTTACCCGTTAGACATGAAAGAAGAACTGCCGGTTACCATCCTTGCCAGTACTATAACCCTCACACCAGGTACAGTATCTTGTGAAATAACACGAGGCAGGAAGGGCATTCTGATCCATGCGTTTTCGGAAGACGATCCAGAGCAAGTGATCAATACGATCCGTCACCGATACGAGCGCCGTCTAAAGGAGATATTTGAATGCTAGGTACTATTTTGCAAATTGCATTTTTGTTGTTCAGCCTATCGATATTAATGAACCTTTGGCGGCTGGTTAAGGGGCCCGATTTGCCCGACCGGATACTGGCATTGGATACTATTTATATCAATTCGCTGGCACTGCTTTTACTACTGGGCATGTTCCAAAATACACAAACTTACTTTGAGGCCGCATTGCTGATTGCAATGTTTGGTTTCGTTGGCACCATTGCTGCCGGTAAGTTCTTGTTACGTGGCGACCTCATCGAGTAAGGAAGTTAATTATGGAAACGCTTAATGCACTACCCGTGTGGAGCCAATGGCTTATTGGCTTTTTTATCCTGTTAGGATCTGTGTTTGCCTTTATCGGTTCGCTGGGCTTGGCGCTTTTACCTGATTTTTTTACCCGTTTACATGCGCCGACAAAAAACACCACGCTGGGTATCGGCGGTATCGTTATTGCATCGATTATCGCAACATCGGTGCAAGGCTCCGTCACCCTAAGTGAACTTCTTATTGCCATATTTTTATTCCTTACGGCACCCATTAGTGCACACATCATGGCAAAAGCAGCGCTACATACCGAGCTGAAGATGTTCTCTCGTACCCGGGATTATCGTCAAAAGGGTGACGCCTACGAACACGAAAAAGCCGACTAAATGTCGGCTTTTTTTAACGTAGTTGAGTTGCTTTAGAAGTAGTAACCGAAGTTAATGTTAAAGCGGTCATTAACCTCACCACCATCAGTAGCAATGTTACCGCCAATAAACGGCTGGTTTTTCGCTCTCACGTAATCGACATAGGTATAAAACCCGCCACCTGCAGCTACGGCTACACCGAGAACATTCATCCAGGTGTCGTCCTGATAGCCGGCTTTGTCGGTAATGATACTGTGGTCATTGTAGAAGGTTAAACTGGTAATTGGACCGATATCGGTAGGTAGCGTGTAAGCAACGTTACCGGTGTATATTTTCGCCTCGGTCGGAATTGCGTCATAGTAGGCATAAGCCCCCATATACACACCGCGGTTTTCTACTTCCAGGTCATACTCGTAATCAGCATACTGTAATTGAACGTTCCACGGACCGTTGTTGTAGTTCGCGTGTGCGCCCCATGCAAAACGGTTGCCTACGTTCTGATCATTGTATTGCGAGTATGCTTCAAATCCCTCTGCGGCAGTACCGGAATAGAAATTATTGCCCTGCGCTGACAAACCAACTTCCAGGTTGTGGTCATCGGTGAAGTGGAATACCCGTGCACCCCGAACGGCATAGCTGTTGCTCTCACCGATAGCAAGACCCGGCGTGTCATAAGCACCCTGACCTGGTAGCCGTATACCAACGCTGTCGTAGTTATAACGCGCGGTGCGATCGCTGGTTGACCCGTCTACACCCCCCTGTTCGTCCGACTTATGGTAAGCAATGTCAAACTGCCAGTCGTCGTCGCGATAGAGTAAGCGAATACCGTTGTCGTGTTCATCTTCTAAACCAACATAAAAGGTCGAGTTAAAGAAGTAGCTGTGTGAGTTGTATGGCAAGTTACCAAAGGGTACTTTGACCACACCTACCTGGCCCTGCCAATTTTCAGTGAAGTTATAGCCGAACCAAGCATGTTTAACCGAATCCATATAATGGAACCAACGATACTCAGCTGACAGGATCACGTCGCCAATTTCGCCGTCAAAGTTAAGACGGAAGATATCGAAGTCCAGGTCACCCGTGCGATTTTCGTTACCTTGGTTGTAGTTATTGTACTCATACTGAAAACGTACCGCACCGTGCACCTTTATTGGCCAGTTCTCATTTTCTTCAGTTTTGTCTTCAAGTTTCGCCAAACGAGCCTGAACACCGGAGTCAGCGCTGTTTTCGCGTATTGACTGACGTTGTTTGCTATCCGTTTGTTTATATTCTTTGCGCGTCACCATTTGCTCATGACGCTCCTGCATTTTTTCCTTCTGCGCTTCTTGCTCTGCTAGGCGCTGCTCAAGTTCAGCAAGTTTCTGTTTTAGCATCTCGATCTGGGTTTGCACGCTTTGATCATCTTGCGGCGCCGCAGAGGCGAGAATTGGGGATGCAGCGAACACCGACGCTGCGAGTATCCATCCTTTTGCCATAAATAGCTCCTTAGTTTGGCGAGACGTAGCGACCATTATAACAATCGCTTACTTCGAAATTTTAGTATAACTCGCTGACTAATACCGATATTTATATTATTTAGATCAAAAAAAAGGCCTCCGCAAGGAGGCCTTTTTGTTATTTAGTCGTTATCTGCGTTTAGACAACAGTAGCTTGCTCAACAACTTCAACCAGTGTCCAAGACTTATTCTTAGACAATGGACGTGATTCGCGAACAATCACGATATCGCCCATTTTGCACTGATTGTCTTCGTCGTGTGCGTGTACTTTAGTTGTACGCGAGATGTATTTACCGTAGACCGGGTGCTTAACACGGCGCTCTACAGCTACAGTGATGGTCTTATCCATCTTATCGCTGACAACTTTGCCTTGCAGTGTACGAATACGTTTATCTTGAGACATTACGCACCTGCCTTATCGTTCAAGATGGTTTTAATACGCGCGATATCGCGACGTACTTGCTTCATCATGTGAGTCTGATTCAGCTGACCAGTTGCCGCTTGCATGCGCAGATTAAACTGCTCACGACGCAAGTTCAGCAATTCTTCTTGCAGCTGCTCAACGGTTTTTTCTTTCAGTTCACTTGCTTTCATCACATTACCGTCCGAGTCACAAAAGTGGTTTTGAATGGCAACTTACGAGCCGCAAGGCGGAACGCTTCACGTGCCAGTTCTTCAGAAACACCGTCCATTTCGTACAGTACGCGACCTGGCTGAATCTGAGCAACCCAGTATTCGACGTTACCTTTACCTTTACCCATACGAACTTCTAAAGGCTTTTTGGTAATTGGTTTGTCTGGGAATACACGGATCCAGATTTTACCTTGACGCTTAACGTGACGAGTCATTGCACGACGGCCGGCTTCGATTTGACGCGCGGTCATACGACCACGGTCAGTCGCTTTTAAACCAAAGGTTCCGAAGCTGACTTTGTTACCAGACTGCGCCAGACCACGGTTACGGCCTGTGTGAACCTTACGGAATTTAGTACGCTTAGGTTGTAACATTATCGTCTCTCCTTACTTACGGTTTTTGCCGCGCTTAGGAGCTGGTTTTTCTTCTGTTGGCAAGCCACCAAGAACTTCGCCACGGAAAATCCAGACCTTAACACCGATGATACCGTAAGTGGTGTTCGCTTCTGACGTCGAGTAATCGATGTCTGCACGCAGTGTGTGCAAAGGTACACGACCTTCACGATACCACTCTGTACGTGCGATTTCAGCACCGCCCAAACGGCCGCTAACTTCTACCTTGATACCCTTGGCACCAAGACGAATAGCGTTTTGAACAGCACGTTTCATCGCACGACGGAACATCACACGACGCTCCAACTGACCCGAGATGTTGTCAGCAACAAGCTGAGAATCCAGCTCAGGCTTACGTACTTCAGAAATATTGATTTGCGACGGCGCGCCAGTCAATTTCTGAACCTGCTTGCGCAGCTTTTCTACGTCTTCGCCTTTTTTACCGATAACAACACCTGGACGTGCAGTGTGAATAGTCACACGAACACTTTTCGCAGGACGCTCGATAACGATACGAGACACTGATGCATTGCGCAGTTCTTTAGTCAGGAACTTACGTACCTGATGATCACTGTGCAGGTTATCAGCGAATTCGTTTGTATTCGCATACCAGGTTGCATTCCATGGTCTGGAGATACCTAGGCGAATACCATTAGGATGTACTTTCTGACCCATAATTTATCTCCTAGCTATCCGACACGACCACAGTAATGTGGCTGGTGCGCTTAAAGATACGATCGGCACGGCCTTTCGCACGTGGCTTGATACGCTTCATTGTAGGACCTTCGTCTAAGAAGATCTTAGCAACTTTCAGCTCATCAATGTCCGCACCTTCGTTGTGTTCCGCGTTAGCGATAGCTGATTCAAGAACTTTCTTGATCAAGCCAGCTGCTGCTTTAGGGCTGTACGCAAGGATGTCCAGCGCTTTTTCTACTGGCAAACCGCGAATTTGGTCAGCAACCAAACGGCCCTTTTGAGCAGAAACGCGGGCAAATTGGTGTTTAGCAATTGCTTCCATCACTTTCTACCTCTTACCGTTTCTTCGCTTTCTTATCAGCAGCATGGCCGCGATAAGTACGGGTTGGTGCGAATTCACCCAGCTTATGACCGATCATTTCGTCTGAAACGAAAACTGGAACGTGCTGACGACCATTGTGTACAGCAATCGTCAAGCCGATCATATCTGGCGTAATCATTGAACGACGGGACCAAGTTTTAATTGGCTTTTTATCCCCGGCTTCCAACGCTTTCTCCACCTTATTTAGCAGGTGAAGGTCAATAAATGGACCTTTTTTAAGAGAACGTGGCATGTTATATCCTCAACTCTTATTTGTTGCGACGGCGTACGATGAATTTATCGGTACGCTTGTTCTTACGGGTTTTATAGCCCTTGGTCGGCGTGCCCCAAGGTGTCACTGGGTGACGACCACCAGAGGTACGGCCTTCACCACCACCGTGCGGGTGATCAACCGGGTTCATCGCCACACCGCGAACGGTAGGACGAACACCGCGCCAACGTTTGGCACCAGCTTTACCCAATTGTTGTAGCATATGCTCAGCATTGCCCACTTCGCCGATAGTTGCACGACCTTCAGACTGTACGCGACGCATCTCGCCAGAACGTAAGCGGATGGT
Source organism: Idiomarina aquatica (assembly GCF_004362895.1). Taxonomy (GTDB): domain Bacteria; phylum Pseudomonadota; class Gammaproteobacteria; order Enterobacterales; family Alteromonadaceae; genus Idiomarina. The sequence goes on from NZ_SNXI01000007.1 coordinate 18,846, forward strand.
GACATAAGCACCGTCACGCGCAACGATCTGTGCGTAAGCACCTGCAGAGCGTGCTAACTGAGCACCTTTGCCAGGTTGCATTTCGATGGCGTGTACAACACTACCTACCGGAATGTTACGCATTGGTAATGCGTTACCCGGTTTGATTGGCGCATCAGAACCTGATTGTACGCGGTCACCCACGTTCAAGTTCTTAGGAGCCAACATGTAGCGACGCTCACCGTCTACGTACAATATCAGAGCGATGTTCGCTGAACGGTTTGGATCGTATTCGATACGCTCAACCTTTCCAGGAATACCGTCTTTATTACGTTTAAAGTCGATAATACGGTAGTGGTGCTTGTGACCGCCGCCGATATGGCGAACCGTAATACGACCGTTGTTGTTACGACCACCTGACTTGCTGATTTTTTCCAGCAACGGTGCGTAAGGCTTGCCTTTGTACAGTTCCTGACCAACGACTTTAATCTTGTGGCGTTGACCCGGAGACGTAGGCTTACTTTTAACTACAGCCATGATTATTCCTCCTGTTACTCAGCGCCGCCAACGAAGTCGATGTCAGCACCCTCTTTCAGGGCTACATACGCTTTTTTCCAATCGTTACGTTTACCGAAACGGAAACCGGTACGCTTGGTTTTACCCTTCACGTTAACAGTGCGTACGTTCTTAACTTCAACTTCAAAAAGTTTTTCGACAGCCGCTTTAATTTCGGATTTAGTTGCATCTTTTGCGACCTTGAAAACAACCGTGTTGTTGCCTTCAGCCGTCATGGTGCTTTTTTCCGAAACGTGAGGTGCTAGGATCACATTAAGCAAACGTTCTTCGCGCATCATGATAACACCTCCTCAAGCTGCTTGACTGCGTCGGCAGTCATCAGGACGTTTTCGAAAGCGATTAAGCTAACAGGGTCGATACCTTGAACGTCGCGTACATCAACTTTATGCAAGTTGCGTGACGCCAGGAACAAGTTCTCGTCCACGTCTTTAGTCACAATCAAAACGTCATTCAGGTTCAAACCTTTCAGTTTTTCAACCAGTTGCTTAGTCTTCGGTGCTTCAACACTGAAGTTTTCAACAACGGTTAAACGATCCTGACGAATCAATTCAGACACGATGCTTTTAATTGCACCGCGATACATTTTCTTATTTACCTTTTGGGCGTGACTTTGCGGTTTAGCCGCGAAAGTTGCACCACCCGAGCGCCAGATCGGACTGCGGATAGTACCCGCACGAGCACGACCGGTGCCTTTTTGACGCCATGGCTTCTTGCCGCCGCCAGCTACTTCAGAACGAGTCTTCTGTGCTTTTGTACCCTGACGAGCACCGGCTGCGTACGCTACAACTACCTGGTGGACAAGTGCTTCGTTGTACTCACGTCCAAAGGTAGCTTCGGAAACCTCAAGAGCGCCTTTTGCGTCTTTCAATGTTAATTCCATCACCATTCTCCTCAGACGTTACGCCTTGACCGCAGGTTTAACGATAACATCACTGCCGGTAGCACCAGGGACCGCACCTTTGATCAACAACAAGTTGCGTTCTGCATCTACACGGACCAACTCAAGTGATTGAGTGGTGACGCGTTCGTTACCCATTTGACCAGCCATTTTTTTGCCTTTAAATACTTTACCAGGCGACTGGTTTTGACCGATTGAACCCGGTGCACGGTGTGATAATGAGTTACCGTGGGTAGCGTCCTGAGTACGGAAGTTCCAGCGCTTCACGGTACCGGCAAAGCCTTTACCTTTAGAAGTACCAGTAACGTCCACTTTTTTAGTTTCTGCAAAAACTTCTACAGTCAGTTCAGAACCCACTGCATAATCTTCGCCTTCGCCATTTTCAAGGCGGAATTCCCAAAGACCGCGACCAGCCTCTGTACCAGCTTTAGCAAAATGACCTGCTAAAGGCTTGGTGACACGACTCGCTTTCTTCTCGCCTGTGGTCACTTGAAGCGCGCGATAACCGTCTGTGTCTTCAGATTTAACCTGAGTCACACGGTTCGCCAACACTTCGATCACAGTAACAGGAACAGAAGCGCCGTCTTCCTGGAAGACACGCGTCATTCCTACTTTACGACCGACTAGACCTATAGCCATTGTTAAAACCTCTCGTGTGTAATCCTATTACTGCCCACTTAACCCAAGCTGATCTGTACATCAACGCCAGCTGCCAAATCTAAACGCATCAATGCGTCAACAGTTTTGTCAGTTGGGTCCATGATATCGATCAGACGCTTGTGGGTGCGGATTTCGTACTGGTCACGCGCATCTTTGTTTACGTGTGGAGAAATCAGCACGGTGAAGCGTTCTTTCCGTGTTGGCAGTGGAATTGGACCACGTACCTGAGCACCAGTGCGTTTTGCAGTTTCTACGATCTCTGCAGTTGACTGGTCGATCAGACGGTGATCGAACGCTTTCAAACGAATCCGAATTCTTTGATTAGCCATAAAAAATCAAAGCCTCAATTAAAGAGCATTTAAAAAAGAGCACAGACAAACGCAAACCTCCCTGGCACATACCGGGGGTGCGAATATCTCTACATCAACCATTCAATCCCCTATCGGGACTGCTGTGGAACACCAAACATATAAACCTTGCGGCTTAGGGAAAATTGATGTGGTCGCGAATTATACACCTTCGCGACCGTATGTCAACATTTAGCAATATGTAGGTTGCGCCTATGGCGCGACTTCTTGGTAGAACTTGCGCTAAAAGCGCAAGCTACTTGGCGTGATCCAAAACCTGCTGCCAAACGCGGGTAAAGTTACCACCCAGAATCATTTCAATTTCTTTTTCGGAGTAGTCACGGTCTAACAGACCCTGAACTAAATTAGGATAAGTAGAAACATCTTTTAGGCCAACCGGCAGTGAGTCACCAACGCCATCATAATCTGAGCCAATACCAATATGCTCAACACCAATTAATTCTTTGACGTGGTCGATGTGGTCCAATACCTGTTCCAGCGTCGCGTAGGGGTATGGATTAGTTGCTTCGATTTCAGCAACACGGCGCTTCGCTTCATCACTGTCCTCGCCAAACTGCTGGTAAACGGCTTGAATCCGTTTTTTCATCATATCGCGGTAACGATTGGCTTGTTGGGCAACAAACGACGAACCGAAATTAATTTGTACTACACCGCCATTTTCAGCCAGTTTTTTGAGCATATCGTCGCTCATATTGCGTTCAAAGCCCGGAGTAAAGCTACGTAACGACGAATGCGAGGCTATAACCGGCGCTTCAGTCGTTTCGATAACGTCGTAAAAGGCTTCGTCAGAGATATGTGATACATCGATCATCATGCCAATATCGTTACACGCTTTGACCAGTTCAAAGCCAAACTCGCTAAGCCCGTCCCATTGCTTGCGGATGTCATAGGACGAGTCAGAGATATGATTGGTTTGTGAGTGAGCAAACGAAATATATCGTACGCCACGCTCATAGAACATTTCCAGGTTGTCGAGATCGCCCTCCATTGGGGTTCCGTTTTCCATCCCCATAGCGATAGACATCAGTCCATTATTCATATTTTCGCGCGCTTCAGCGGGCGAATAGGCAAGTGCAAATTTATTCGGTGCGCGACCCACCAATGCTTCCATACTATCAATCAAGTCATGAGCTAACTCAATACTGCCACCGGTTTGCTCATATTCGGCCGGGATATAAATAGCCATAAAGGGTACGTTCAGACCGCCCTCTACTGCACGGGGGTAGTCAAAGTCGCCGCTTTCTGTGGCAACAGTTACATCTTCCCAGCTATTATGAATTCGATAGGGCACATCAATATGGGTATCGGCGATAAGATATTTTTTTGCCAGTTGTTTTGCTTTGTCGCTCGCCTGGTATTCCTGTGCGCCGGCCATAGTAGCCGCTACACTCATTACCGCCAGCACTGACGCTTTTATCGTTGTTTTTAACATGCTTAATCCTCGGTAATACAATAAACTGTTTTCTGGATTAGGCAGGTTAACAAATCTTCAACTGTGACGCACTATAGATGCGCTGAATGCGATAAAAGCGCCGATTACTAACGTCCCTATTATCAGGGTTCCAACGACCGGCGCTACTAACCAGGCAAGCCACCATTCATTAATAAACATGGTTAACCTCACGCACGTTTATTGAGTTTTTGGCTGGTTTTGCTTTTCTTCGGCCGGCTCGTTAGCAGCAACTGCCTGGTCGCTTTCTGAGGCAAGTAATTCATCACCCCATACGGTTAACGTCTCAATCACCGTGGCTTTGGTTGCGTTAAACAATTCAACCGATACGTTTGCAACTTGCTCGCTAATAAAAGAGGTAGCTTCTTGCTCCGCTTGCTGTGCAGACGCTGCACTGGATACCATAAGTGCTGTAGCTGCCACTGAAGTTAAGATGACTTTTTTCATGATGTTCTCCTTTGTATTCTTGTTTGTGTTCGACTCAATAGTTAAGTCGTAGTTACTAATACAAAGGTTGTGCCAACTTCTATTTGTTTACTAACACCATGATTTTATTGGTTTTTTATTTGCCTTCTAAAACACAGGCGAATACCGCCATTAACTACCAAATAATTAATTAGCTAATTTAACCAACTAACTGGTCAAATCCGCTAACGTCTCTTCAGGGTTAAGCCTAAACGCCAGTGCACCTTCTATTAATGCGCTCCCGTCTTTGGCTCGAGGACCTTTTATACTCAAATATTGCCGCCATTTTTTACCACCCGGCTGGCCCTGGAATAGCCCCAGCATGTGGCGCACCACGTGCCACGCACGGCCACCTTGGCTTATATGTTCATTCACGTAGGTAATCATTTGCCTGGCAACCTGTTCGCGGTCGAACCCCAGCCGCTCCTCGCTCTCAATACCAGCTAACTCAGTGAGCATCCAGGGATTTTGGTATGCTTCACGACCAATCATTACCGAATCCACGTGTTCAAGGTGCGCCAACACCTCAGCCTTGCTTTTTACACCGCCATTGATACTAATGGGTGTATCGATATAACGTTGCTTAGCCTGATAAACACGCTGATACTGAAGTGGCGGTACCTCACGATTTTCTTTTGGGCTCAAACCACTCAGCCAGGCTTTTCGGGCATGCAGCGTCAACTGGTCAACACCGGCATCCACCACGGCATCTAAAAATTGATATAAAAATTCGTCTGAATCCTGTTCATCAATACCAAGCCGCGTTTTAACGGTGACCGGTATATCCACCACCCGCTTCATAGCCCTGACACAATCAGCTACGGATTCGGGCTGCGCCATCAAGCAAGCGCCAAAACTACCATTTTGAACCCGATCGGACGGACAACCGACATTAATGTTTACCTCATCGTAACCCCGTTGCTGAGCCTGCTCGGCGCAGCGTGCCATAGCCTCAGGTTCACTGCCGCCAAGCTGCAAGGCGACCGGATGCTCAGCGTCATTATAAGCCAGGAAATCCTGTTGACCGAATAAAATTGCGCCAGTGGTTACCATTTCCGTATAAAGTAAGGTTTTAGGAGTCAATAGCCGATGAAAATATCGACAATGACGATCGGTCCAATCCAGCATCGGGGCCACTGAGGTTTTGTAGGGATAGCTAGGCATACGTTAGGCAAATCACTTGATAACAGAATTAATCCGCATTATACCGTAACAACAGGCATATCTCACCACCTACCCGTGCAAAACGGTTGCCTCTGATTTAAAAGGCATTACAATGAGGTTTCAGCATTAATACTGTGTAAACTATGACCAAGTCAGAAACCGAGCGCCTTGTTCGCAAGGCTGAAAAACTTTGTCAGGCGCGTGGCGCCCGTATGACATCGACGCGTAAAGAAGTATTTGCCATTCTCGCCCAGCAGGATGGTTCAATTGGTGCTTATGATCTGCTCGATCAATTAAAAATTATCGTGCCAAATGCCAAACCACCTACTATTTACCGCGCATTGGATTTTTTACAAGAGCAAGGCTTTGTCCACAAAATCACTTCATCGAATAGTTTTGTACTTTGCTCGCATTTTGATCACCACCACCCGGTGCAAATGTTAATCTGTGAATCATGCGGAAACGTCCAGGAGATCCAATCTGACGGCGTTTACGAAGAGCTTCAGCATCAAGCTGAAGGACAAGGTTTTTTGGTACAAGAACAAACTATAGAGGCACACGGGCTTTGCGCTAAGTGCCACTAACAGTATCATTATTTAAGACTTTCCTTATAACAATACAAAATAGATAGGCCTTCCTATGAAGTTAAATTACCTGTTGGGTATTACGATTGCAGGGTTAGGATTTTCCACGCTTGCCAGTGGTCAGGCGTTTGATGATAAATTTCGTCAGTTAAACGACGATAAATTTCGTACCCCTAACGTTTACCGTACAGCATCCGGCGCTCCGGGCCACCAATACTGGCAGCAAGAGGTTGACTACGATATTCGCGTAACACTGAATGACGATAATCAAAGCGTCAGCGCGCGTAGCACCATTACCTATACCAATAACTCACCGGATACCCTGCGTTATTTGTGGGTGCAGTTAGACCAAAACCGGTTCAAAAAGGATTCAATTGGTCCCAAAACCCGCGCTACCTCAGCAGATAGCCTTGAACGGGTGAGCTTTTCTCGTATGGAAAGCATGTTAACCCAGGAAGAGTTTCCGGCTGGTTACACTATTACCGATGTCAGCGATACCCGCGGCGAGCCGATGGATTACACCATCAATGACACCATGATGCGTATTGATTTAGATGAAGCACTGGCATCGGGTGAAAGCGTTACTTTTAACATCGGCTGGCAGAACAACATTATCGAAGCTGATGTACTAGGTGGCCGTGGTGGTTACGAGTACTTCGAGGACGATGGTAACTATCTGTATGAAATGGCGCAGTGGTTCCCGCGTATGGCAGCCTACTATGATGTAGAAGGCTGGCAGAATAAGCAGTTTATCGGCAACGGTGAATTTGCCCTGGAGTTTGGCGATTACACTGTTGCGATTACGGTACCAGCCGATCATATCGTGGCCTCAACCGGCGAGCTACAAAATGCCGAAGAGGTGTTAACTGACGAACAATTAGATCGTCTAGAGCAAGCTAAATCATCTGACCAACCAGTTAAAATCGTGACTCAGGACGAAGCGCTGGAAAACGAAAAAGAAGGCACTGACGAAACCAAAACCTGGGTTTTTAAAGCCGATAAAGTTCGTGATTTTGCCTGGGCATCATCGCGTAAGTTTATCTGGGATGCGCAGCGCTATCAAAAGGGTGACACCGACGTTATGGCAATGTCGTTTTACCCGGAAGAAGGCAACCCGCTATGGGAGCGTTATTCGACGGCGTCAATTATTCACACCATTGACGTATATAACGACTACAGCTTTGACTACCCCTACCCTGTTGCGATTTCAGTAAATGGTCCGGTCGGTGGTATGGAGTACCCTATGATCACCTTTAACGGTCCGCGCCCATATCTGGACGAAGAAAGTGGTGAGAAATATTACTCTAAACGCACTAAATACGGCCTGATTACCGTCATCATCCACGAAATCGGTCATATTTACTTCCCCATGATCGTCAACTCAGACGAACGCCAGTGGACCTGGATGGACGAGGGTATCAACACCTACCTACAGTTCTTAGCGGAACAAGAATGGGAGCCCGACTATCCATCCTGGCGTGGCGATGCACGTAATATCGTGACCTATATGGCTAGTGATAACCAAATGCCGATTATGACTAACTCAGAATCTATTCTGCAGTTTGGTAATAACGCTTATGGTAAACCAGCGACAGCATTGAATATTCTGCGCGAAACTATCGTGGGTCGTGAATTATTTGACTTTGCCTTCCGTGAATACGCTAATCGCTGGAAGTTTAAACGACCGACTCCAGAAGACCTTTTCCGCACCTTAGAAGACGCCAGTGGCGTTGATCTTGACTGGTTCTTCCGTGGTTGGTTCTACACCACAGACCATGTCGACATCAGCCTGGATCAGGTCAATTTGCTGACCGTCAGCACCCAGGATCCAGAGGTAGAGGCGGCATGGCGTAAGCAGGTTGATGAACAGGACCCGGAAACCATTACCGCGGTTCGTAATCAAGACGTAATGTATAAAATCCACCAACAAGAACAGTTGCAGGACTTTTATAACGAGCATGACGAATACACGGTTACTAATGCTGATCGCAACAAATACAAGACGTTGCTGGATGGTCTTAATGAAGAACAAAAAGCAATGCTTGATAACGGCAGTAACTTTTATGTCTTAGACTTCAGTAATCTTGGCGGTCTGGTCATGCCTATTCTGCTTGATCTCCACTACCAAGACGGTAGTAAAGAACACGTCCGTATTCCGGCAGAAATCTGGCGTCGCTCGCCGCAGCAGGTCAGTAAATTGCTGATTCGCGACAAAACCATCGCAGAAATCGTGCTCGACCCATACTGGGAAACCGCTGATGTTGATACTACCAACAACTATTGGCCAGCCCGTCCGGTGCCATCACGTATCGAACTATTTAAACGTGGTGATCGCGACAACAGCATGATGGAAGATTATGATGCAGAACTTAAAACAGACGACGATGAAGAATAAATTAGCCGTCTTTTTTACTGCATTATTGTCACTTGCGCTGCTACCTCAGGTAGCAGCGCACAAGTATTTTTTTGGGCTGACTGAAGTCAGTTATAACCCCCGCACCCAACATGTCGAGGTTGTTCATCAATACACTCTGCATGACGTGCAACGGGCGTTACAGAAGCAGTACGGTGATGACTTCACGCTCGACAACCCTAACGCAGAAGCGCAAATAATGCGTTGGCTTGAAAACCAATTCACCCTTTTTGACAGTAATGACAATAAAGTAAAGCTTAACTGGATTGGCTTTGAAGCTGACTTCCAGAATATTTGGCTTTACCAGGAAGTTGATATTGCCCCGACCGATTTTTGTAATTGGCGGGTGAGTAACAATATATTGATGCGCGAATTTGCTCCACAGGTGAATACCGTTAACTTTGTAACCGATAACGGCACTGATGGCGTTACCTTGACTCGCGAAAACTATACAAAAGCGGTAAACTGCCAATAAATACTTGCAACGACATAGGGACAAGATTGCATGAATGCTGAGTTCGTAAACCCATTTCTGCAGGCATTACAAAATGTAATGTCGATGATGGCGCAAACGGAATTGAAACCCGGAAAGCCGCAGCTTAAAAAAGATGATGTCGCGCGAGGCGATGTGTCCGGCATTATCGGTATGGTTGGGCCACAAATAAAAGGCTCGTTTTCTATCTCTTTTGAAGAAAACCTGGCCTGCGAAATCATGAATAAGATGTTAGGCGAAATGCCAGACTCAGTTGATGACGAAGTCTGTGACATGGTGGGTGAAATTACCAATATGGTTACCGGTGGAGCCAAAAAAACCCTGGGTGAAAAAGGGTACGAGTTTGATATGGCTACTCCGATTGTTGTATCCGGTAAAGATCACACGATTTCACACCGTTCTGAAGGTCCCAGAATTATCATGCCTTTTAGCCATATTGCCGGCAAAGCCTACATCGAAATTTGTTTTGATAAGATTGGCTAAGGTTTATTTTAGCCGTCAACTCTAACTAGTAATGGTCATCGGCAGCTCGCGCAAAATTATCAAAGCGGGACAAGTGGCCATGAAACTTAAGCTCTATCTTGCCTATAGGCCCGTTACGCTGTTTACCTATGATAATTTCTGCCAGCCCTTTCTCACCGCTGTCCGGATGATAAACCTCATCCCGGTAGATAAACATAATGACGTCAGCATCCTGCTCTATTGAGCCGGATTCACGTAAATCAGAGTTTACCGGCCGTTTATCAGAGCGTTGCTCTAGTGAACGGTTTAACTGCGACAACGCAACTACCGGTACATTGAGCTCTTTGGCCAGCGATTTTAACGAGCGCGATATTTCTGCAATTTCCAGCGTGCGGTTCTCGGACATCCCCGGTACCGTCATCAATTGCAGATAATCCACCATGATCATTGATAAACCATCGTGATCCCGTGCAATACGACGAGCACGAGAACGCACTTCGGTAGGTGTCAGCCCCGACGCATCATCAATGTAAAGATTGTTTTTCTCGTTGAGAATATTCATCACTGAAGCAATGCGTGCCCAGTCATCATCCTCAAGTTTACCGGTCCGAACTTTGTTCTGATCAACCCGGCTTAATGATGCCAGCATACGCATCATAATTTGTTCTGCCGGCATCTCCAGACTGAATACCAGAACGGGCTTTTCTTCGTTCATTGCAATATTTTCAGCCAGGTTCATCGCGAAGGTTGTTTTACCCATCGACGGACGCGCGGCGACAATAATCAAATCCGATGGCTGCAGCCCGGCTGTCATCTGGTCCAGATCGTGGAAACCACTGGATACTCCGGTCACGCCGTTGTGGTTTTTAATTTTACTTAACGCGTCTATGCGCTCGATAGTCTTGGCCAGAATATCGCTGACACCCTTGGGGCCCTCTGTCGCGCTAGTACGTTTTTCGGCAATGCGGAATACTTTACTCTCCGCCTCATCCAGCAGTTCCTGGCTGGTTCTGCCCTGCGTATCGTAACCGGACTCGGCAATGTCATTGGCGGCTGCGATCATTTCGCGCAAAACAGCCCGTTCACGCACAATATTTGCGTAGGCTAAAATATTGGCCGCACTGGGGGTATTTTTTGATATTTCACCTAAATAAGCGAAACCACCCACTTTGTCCAATTCACCTGCGGCCTCGAGTACTTCAGAAACAGTAACCAAATCCATTGGTTGGCTGTTATCAGATAGTTTTTGTAGGGCCTGAAAAATCATCCGATGCCCGCGATGATAAAAGTCTTCGGCAATGATGCTGCCAGCCACTTTATCCCAGGCATCGTTATCAAGCATTAATCCGCCTAACACGGACTGTTCAGCCTCGATCGAGTGAGGCGCTGAACGCAGCGCCTCAATTGCTTTATCAGATTTTTTTGCAGCTTGGGCCATGCAAGACGCTTCTCTTGAGTGGTATTGAATAACCCGCCTACTATAGCGTTATTCGCTGCGAATTTCGATAGTTCCGGACACCGTACTCATTTTTACCCGCGCAGCGCCAGAGCCGGCAGTAAAGTCCAATGATGATGAGGCCCCCCAACGAGACTCATCAGCTTTAGCATCGGTAATTCCGTTGACAATGTCGCCGCCTGCATTAGCTTTCAGATCAAAGGTTGCGTTTACCTCACCCAATAAGCGGAAGTTTAAGTCACCGCTCACCGACGAGGCGTCCAGACTTGCGGTGTCGTTAAGCCCGAGCGTGATATCAACGTCGCCGCTGACGTTTTTTACATCGCCTGAATCGACGGCAGGCAAACGCATCTCTACATCACCGGAGACATTCTGCAACTGAAAGCGCTTTAAGGTATCAGACTGAACATCGACGTCGCCACTGACCGCCTGGTATTTTGCAACGGTCGCTGCATTTTCAATATCGGTAATATCACCACTTACCGTTTCTAAGGTAACATCGCCCGCTAACTGGCTGGCTTTGATATCACCCGACACCGTTTTTAACAGTACATCGCGGGCGGCATTGGTGAGCTTGATATCACCACTTACCAGGGTAATGTCTGTAACTGCCTGCAGGTCTGACGCACGCACGTCCATCGATACACCCTCTACTTTCAACGGGCTAGTTGATGGCATATACAGCGTTAGCTCCGAGCCTTCTTCGTCATTGTAACTCCAGCCGTTCTGCTCGGGCGTCCTAACCTCGATTCTCACGCCGTTGCCGCGTAGCTCAAAAATAAGCTCCTCGGCGTTTTCGTCGAGCGTTCCTACCAACCGAACCTGGCTTTTGTCATGTGTTATCACCTCTAACTCACCGCGCTCGTTATTGAGGTAAATCTGGGTGCCAGCACTAATATCGATGGTTTTATCAACCGGCTGTTGCGCCACACTGTTAAAACTGACCGAAGCCATTAGAACACCCGCCAATACCGGTAGGGCTTTTAATAACTTACTCATCGCACATCTCCTGTTTAGATCGCTTGTAATTTGGGTTGTTGCTGATAAGCCTGTTGCAACAACTGCAATTCTTGTTGGTTAATCCAGCGCAGCAGTTCGAGCATTTGCGCGTTACCGCCATTTTGTTGCATCGAGCGGATAAGTTGCTGCTGTTGAGCTTAATTCATTTGTTCAGGCAGTTTTATATCGGTGAGCTCGGACACCGTTGTCTCCCTGTCTATGCATTACTTTTTAAGTTATTTGCTAATGAGTCGCTATGGGTTTTAGCAGGGTTTACAGGCGGGGTAAATTTTTTCAAAAAAAAAGCTGCCGAATGGCAGCTTTTTCTCTGGTTGTTGGCACTTACTGATTAGTCAGCAGCAACAACTTTCAGGTTTACGTTAGCAAACACGTCTGCGTGCAAGTGCAATTCCAGCTCGTATTCGCCAGTTTCACGGATAGTACCGTGAGGCATTAATACTTCAGCTTTCTTCACTTCTACGCCGGCTGCAGTAATCGCGTCAGCGATATCACGCGTGCCGATTGAACCGAACAGTTTACCTTCGTCACCAGCTTTAGAAGCGATTTCGATAGTATCCAGTGCGTTGATTTTTTCTGCACGAGCTTCTGCTGCTGCTAATTCGTCAGCAAGCTTAGCTTCGTACTCAGCGCGACGCTGTTCAAACAGTTCAATGTTTGATTTGGTTGCAGGAACCGCTTTACCCTGAGGGAATAAGAAGTTACGTGCATAACCTGATTTAACGCTAACTTGGTCGCCTAAGCCACCCAGGTTAGCAATTTTGTCTAACAAGATGATATTCATTTTTCGCTACCCTTAATCTTGGAACCGTTGCTAACTTACTGATGTGAATCAGTGTAAGGCAGCAATGACAAATAACGAGCGCGCTTGATAGCACGAGCTAACTGGCGCTGATACTTCGCAGAGGTACCAGTGATACGGCTAGGAACAATTTTACCTGATTCGGTAATGTAGTTCTTCAGCGTAGCGATATCTTTGTAATCAATCTCTTTAACGCCTTCTGCCTTAAAACGGCAGAACTTACGGCGACGGAAAAAACGAGCCATGATGGTCTCCTAGATCTGTTCTAAGTGCTGAGCATGAAGTACTAAACGCGCCAGACCATTGTTGTCTTCGTGGCGATGCAGAAAACCTTCTGCGTGTACCTCACTACCCACCGTCAATTTTTGTAACCAGTGTTGTAACCCTTCACCGCTCATAACGAGCTGCAGTTTAACGTAACTTTGACGGTTCATTCCGGCTTCCGGTTGCATCGAACGGTGTTCGATGGTCACCAATAAGTGCTCGATGCCCGACGGACTGGTTTCCAGCTTCGCGGGTTTACAAACAGTACCGGTAATGTGTAGTCGATTCATACGTCTCTCTGAGGGTCTGCTTTACTCAAACGAGTTAGGCAGCTTCACTGTCACCTTTACGATCTTCCTTCGGCTTAGTCAGCGGCGAAGGTTCAACGATCGCTTCTTTTTTGCGCATAATCATGTTGCGCAATACTGCATCGTTAAAACGGAATGCAGTTTCCAGCTCTTCTACAACCTCTGCAGACGCTTCGATGTTCAACAGAACATAGTGCGCTTTGTGCAGTTTATTGATTGGATAAGCCAGTTGACGACGGCCCCAGTCTTCCAAACGATGGATCTGACCACCACCTTGCTTGATCGTTTCGCTATAGCGCTCGATCATGCCAGGTACTTGCTCGCTTTGGTCCGGGTGGACCATAAATACGATTTCGTAATGACGCATTACAGTTTCCTTTTGGTTCGTATAGCCTCGGTTCAGCTCAGCCGCACTGACATAGAAGCAAGGAACTCAACTAGTAGTTAATTCAATGGCTGATTTAAGCCGCGCGATACTAACGCATTTAAAGGTAAAAAGCAATTTTTGCTTATTCGCTGTCGGCGGCTTGGTGGGATGATTCAATACGGTCGGTCAGCAGGCCAACCAGGCGGCCAACCAATTCGTTTTTGACTTCGCTCTGACCGCGCACAACAATATGATCAAAACGTTTATCGTTGCGATGCAAGGTGGCATCAATTTGTATCGCTCCGTCGCGTTCGACCAGCGCTATTACCACGTCATATTGCGCTTCGCGGTCACCCACTTTATGCCACTCGTGGCGCACCTCTAAGCGGTTATCAATATCTTCAGCAACCTCACTCAGGGTGCGGGTTTCTGTAGTATCAAATTGATACTCGAAGTTTACGTAGGGTTTGGTCGAGCGAATAAACTCACCCGACTCCCAGTTAGGAGTCCAGCTAATAAAAACCATTGCAATTAACACTAAGGCAATGGCAATGGGCAATAGTCGACGTTTAAGATCCATTGCGCTGTCTGACAACCTCAAATAAACACACGCCACTGGCGACCGATACATTTAAACTACTGACACTGCCTGCCAACGGAATCGATACCAGTTCATCGCAGGTTTCACGCGTTAAGCGGCGCATGCCTTTACCTTCAGCGCCCATTACCATGGCAGTCGGGCCCTGATAGTCTATTTCGTAAAGTGATTTTGTTGCTTCGCCCGCCGTACCGACAATCCAGACATTCAATTGCTGTAGTTCCCGGAGCGCACGAGCCAGGTTGGTCACTACGACCATTGGCACCACTTCCGCGGCACCAGAGGCGACCTTACGCACGGTCGGCGTAATCTGTACTGACTTGTCTTTAGGCACCACCACGGCGGTTACCCCAGCGGCATCGGCAGTGCGCAGGCAGGCCCCCAGATTATGCGGGTCGGTAATACCATCCAGCACTAAAAATAGTGGCGACTGCTCACTGTCATCAATCAATTTGGCAAAATCATGTTCGGTCAGCGTAGGCAAAGACGTTACCGTGGCTACCACGCCTTGGTGATTACCACCCTCAGCGCGTTTATCCAGCGCATGCTTTGGCACCCACTGCGGCCTGATGCCAATCGTATGCGTTTGTTGCACCAGTGCATTGACCGCATCATTTTGGCGCTCTTTAGAGACATAAAGCTCAACCAATCGGTCCGGATGGTTATCCAAAATAGAACGAACCGCGTGTAAACCAAATACCGTGACCTTTTGGCTCATGATGATTTTTTACCCTTGCCTTTGTTGCCCTTTTGCGGCTTCTTATTAGTTGGCTTTTTGCCACCCTGAGATTTTTTGCGCTGGGTTTTACCACTATTACGTTTGCGTTGTTTACCCGCAGGGCTCTCTGCCGCGATCAAGCTTAAATCGATCTTACGTTCATCCAGGTCAACGGTCTTAACTCGAACCTGAACTTTATCACCGAGGCGGTACACGGTGCGTGTATTTTCACCAATCAACAACCCTTTTTGATTGTCATACTGATAATAATCATCGCCGAGATTGCTAATATGAACCAGACCATCGATTTGGTATTCGTCCAGGCGAACAAACAAACCAAAGTTGGTTACCGATGAGACCACACCACTGAACTCCATACCGATGTGATCTAACATGAATTCACATTTCAGCCATTCATCCACTTGCCGCGTTGCATCATCAGCCCGACGTTCAGTCATCGAACAATGTACGCCAAGATCCTCCAGCTCACGCTCACTGTAAGCCCATGCACCCGTCAACGCTTGCTCTGTGCCTTCACGCTTACGCAGAATCGATTTAATCGCCCGATGCAGAATCAGATCAGGGTAGCGCCGAATCGGCGAAGTGAAGTGCGAGTAGGATTTAAGCGCCAGCCCAAAATGCCCTTCATTCTCAGACTGATAGACGGCCTGCTGCATTGAGCGCAGCAACATCGTCTCGATCAATTCATGATCAGGGCGATCTTTGACTTCCTCTAATAATTTACCATAGTCCGATGGCGTTGGCTTATCGCCGCCGCCCAAACTTAACCCCAGTTCGCCCAGGAAAGCCCTGAAACTGGTTAAACGCTCGTCTGCCGGTGCTTCATGCACGCGGAATAGCGCACCAATTTCTTCTTCGCTTTCAATCAGTCGCGCCGATGCAACGTTCGCGGCAATCATGCACTCTTCGATAATTTTGTGCGCCACATGACGTTTGACCGGTTCAATCCGCTCAATTTTGCGGTGCGCATTAAAAATAAAGCGCGTTTCCTGCGTGTCAAACTCTATGGCAGAGCGTTGTTTACGTACCGTAGCCAGTGCTTTATACACATTGTGCAGTTCTTCAATATTGCTGAGTACGTTTTTATACTGCTCGCGCAGTTCTGCGTCACCATCTAAGATTTGCTTAACTTTGGTGTAGGTGAGGCGGGCGTGTGAATTCATCACCGCCGGATAAAAACGCGAGTTTTTCAGCTTACCGCGCGGGCCAATTTCCATTTCCGCGACCATACACAAGCGGTCGACGTTAGGATTAAGCGAACACAGCCCATTAGAAAGTTTTTCCGGTAGCATCGGAATGACGTTATTCGGAAAGTAAACCGAATTACCGCGGTTAACGGCTTCGTTATCCAGCTGAGTCGACGGTTTTACGTAATAGGATACGTCAGCAATAGCTACCCATAAGCGCCAGCCTTTTTCTTCCGGCAAGGCACACACAGCGTCATCAAAATCACGTGAATCTTCGCCATCAATGGTTATTAATGGCAATTCCCGCAGATCGACACGGCCATCGTAAGCCTCTTTGGGTACTTCCTCGCTGTATTTTTCCAGCTCAGCGTCAATACCCTCTGGCCATTCGTTAGGAATATCATGCTCACGAATCGCGATTTCGATTTCCATACCCGGCGCCATATGGTCACCCAGTATTTCATAGACCTTACCAATAGGACTGGTGCGGCGATTAGGCCGGCGCGTAATGGTCACGACAACGAGTTGACCATGGCGCGCGCCAAGATTGTCGGCATGCGGTATTAAGATATCCTGACTAATACGCGAGTCATCCGGCACCACAATGCCCAAATCATTTTCGACAAAATAACGTCCGACGATATTACTATCCCGCGGCTCAACAACACGAACGACACGACCTTCGGCACGGCCGCGGTTATCGGTCCCGGCAGGCTTAATCAGTACTTTATCGCCATGCAGCACCGAATACATTTGGTGGTGCGGAATAAAAATATCTTTGCCGCCGTCATCAGGGCGACAAAATCCGAAGCCATCACGATGACCGATAATGGTGCCGCGGACCAACTGCATGCGCTCGGGCAGACCATAACAATTGGCTTTGGTATAGACTAATTGACCATCACGCTCCATTGCCCGCAAACGACGCTTTACACCAATATGCTGTCGCTCATCCTGCAGCTTAAAATGCGTAATAAAATCGTCAAAGGGCACTGGCTTTAAGCGCTCAGTTACCAGTTCAAGCAGTTCATCCCGTGACGGGATTTCGACATCGTATTGTGGTGTCGTTTGGTCGTTGCTGTTGCTTGCGTTGTTATCGGTCATAGAATCCTTAATTTTGCGCGTATCTTGCGTCTTTTACCTAACTAATAGTATACGCACCTGAATAGCTCTTGTCAGTTAATCTACCATGACAATAAAAAACCCCCGCTTACTTGCGGGGGCTGTTGCTGTGTTTTAGCCGAAAAACTTATTCGTTTGGCTGCGATAAACTCAGCTCGCGAATGGTGTTTTCCTGAATATCACTGTTATCAAACCAAATCGGACGCAACTGTGGCTGTTGCGAGTACAGCAGCGTCTGGTCAATGTAGTGATCAGAGAACACGTTACGTGACTGCGAGTAACTCAGTAGTCCTTCGGCTACCGGACCGTTCTCGGTAAATTCCATGGTAAACATCCAGCTTGAACCGTAGCTAATATGATAGCCAAGGCCGGCTTCGGTCAGGTTGGAACCATCTGCTTCAGGATAAATTAAACGCGGATAGATGGTACCATCTGAACCGGTGTTAGCACGGAAGACGTTAAAGCCACCTTCAACGTTGTTAGCACCACCCCAGGGTAAGCGCTGACCCGAAGGTTGTCCGGTCGGTAATGCGCGTTCGACAAATTGCACTTCGCCCAACGGCGCGTCAATCGGTAATCCCAGTGACTGGATGCGCACCATGGCATTACCCAGATCCGTTAATACCGACACATTGTTTACCATGTCGCGCGGCGTATTAAGTGGATCAGCCGGATCAAACTCAACTTCCCATTTGGGGTTGCGATTAAATTCGGTAGCAAATTCACGGAACAACATCGCACCGACGCTATCTTTGTTCATCGTGCCATCCCACTGACCGAGCGTATCGCAAGCAGGTTTGATGCTGATATTGCCGGCCGCAGTAGATACCGGTTGTTCACCCTGACGGGTACACAACGCCAGCAGATCGTCCAACAGCACCTCAGCCAGATAGCTACGATTACTTAACAACTTCTCGGCGATATCTTCACGGGTAAACTTACCATCAGCAGAGCCACCTTCAGCCAGCATTTTTTGGCCTAAACGCGAACGCCACGATTGTTCGTTGTTGATTGGTCCCCACAACGGCGCAACATTCTCAATTGGCGTATCCGGGTTGGTTAGCCAATAACTGTTATTCGAGTTTTGTACAAAGTCAGTGCGCAACAGTGAAGGAGCACGGTCAAACGACATCTTGCCGTCTGCTTTGAACATTGCTGAATTACCCGGCATCACAGGGAAGCCGGCAGAAGCACTAATGCCCTGCAGCAAGGTGTTTTGCTCCCATGCGGCAATCGCTTCGTCGCTGATATTCGGCACCGATGAACCATCAGTAAAGAAGGCATCGCCATCGTCATCAACTGCCATCGCGTTGTTAAATACCGTACCGGTATAGTCAATAAAGCTTTGGCGGTATTCTTCGATATTACGCGCCCGGTTCATTGCCAGCCAGTGGTCAAGCACTTCGTAGTTTGGCAAGTTGGCATCGTAAATCGCATAAGCGACGTCTTTACCAAAATCATCCACACCCCAGGTTAATGGTGAGTTAGGAACCTTTATGATGGTACCGAACTCACTGTGGTAGCTGGTTTTTTCCAGGGTAATACTATTCCCGCCACCGACATTAACCCGAATCTGGTGCGTCTTGGTTGTCATCTCGACCGGCTCGCCGTCGACCAAATAGGTGGTACCCGATTCATCCGCCGGGTCCAGTTCTAATTGGTGCACAACAAAGCGGTTAGCGGTAGAGAAAGTATGCGTCCAGGCCACGTTCTCGTTAAAGCCGATATTAACCACACCTGGCATACCCGATAACGAGCCACCGGCAACTTTCAACTCGCCCGGAATTTCTATACCAAACTGCCAGAAGCGTTGGTTACCGGTATGCGGGAAGTGCGGGTTAGCTAACAGCATACCCTGCCCGGTTGCACTTAAGTCACGCCCCACAGCCCAACCATTTGAGCCCATTTCGGTAGGGTTCGGTTCCGGCATGTGAACGTCTACATTGGCCAGATTCAGACTCGCGGTTTCCTGACCCGGCATAACCGGCTGGGGCGCAAAGTCCTGCCCCGGAGGCGCTGCTACAAACACCGCACCCGTAAAGTTACTGGCTCCCGGCAACAACGCAACCCCCTGCGCATAGGTCAGCATGTCGACCGGCGTAATTTCGCGCACAAATGGTTGGCCGGCACATTGAGGGTCAATATTCGCAACACCGGTATCATTCAGGTACTTGTTATAACCTGCCGCATAACCTTCAAGTAAGGCTTTAGATTCGTCAGTCAGGCTGTCATAGCCCTGCTCCGCGTTGTCACGGATACCTAATGCTAAAAAGCCAAAATCATCGATTAAGTTTTGGCTGTTACCCGATCCAATCGGGTTATCAGGACCAAAGAACATGGACCGCTGAGAATTAAACTTAACGATTTGATCGGCAAGGATACAAATATTGTCTTGCGCAAAGGCATAGCCCACGCCAAACGCTATACTTTCGACATTGTCGGCAGTTATGTAAGGTACGCCATAGTCTGTCCAGGTAATATCCGCGGTTAACTCACCATCTGTATCAAAGGTAGTTAACGGCTCCTGTTCTGGTAACGGACTACTGTGGTCAGGTTCTTCCGCCACTGGCGGTGCTTGGTATTCCGGTACGTCGTTTTCAAATTCACAGCCAGCGAGCGTCACTACGCCAGCCAGGATCATCCCCTGATAAATCCGACTTTTTGTTGGCAAATTCATCGCTTTTTCCTTGTTATTGTTTTTAATTTTTAAAACGATACTGCCTTATTCGTTTAGTGCTTGAGTATGGAAGCTACAGGTCGAACCTGCAAGTCAATTTCTGCCGGTTTATTATAGCTTTATCGTGCCTTTCAGGTAATCTACCGCAGTGCCATGTATCTGCACTCGGTCACCGACCACGACACACTGCAATGTTCCGCCACGACGGGATGCCTGGCGGGCTAAAATGTGGTTTTTATTTAACCGTTGCGCCCAATATGGCGCCAGCTGGCAGTGTGCCGAGCCGGTTACCGGATCTTCAGGTACATTAAGCTTGGGGAAAAAACAGCGGCTGACGCAGTCATAGTCGCGACCGGCGGCTGTAAATACGACCCCGCGCGAGTCCAGCCGCTGTAAGACGGATAAGTCGGGGGCGAGATCCAGCACCTGATGTTCATCAGCAAGAACAACAATGTGGTCAAACCCCAGCAACACGGCTTGCGGCTCAACGTCCAGTACCTGGCTAATGGCCTCAGGCACCGCAACCGACTCCGGCAGCGTCGCCGGAAAGTCCATCATTAAACCTTGTTCTGTGCGATGCACAATAAGCTCACCGCTACGGCTCTCGAACGACACCTGCTGTTGAGCGTAACCCAAGTGCTCAAAAACCACATGCGCAGCCGCTAAGGTTGCATGACCACACAGATCCACTTCAGCTGCCGGCGTAAACCAACGCAGCTGAAAGCGCTCACCCTGCGGCACAATAAACGCGGTTTCGGATAAATTATTTTCTTCGGCTATTTTTAACAGCAGGTCATCAGCAAGCCATTGTTGCAAAGGCACGACTGCTGCCGGATTCCCCTCAAAAACACGCTCAGCAAAAGCATCCACCTGAAATAAATTGAGTTCCACCGCAACTTCCTCTTGTTATTACCAGTTATTGGCTATACATAGTAAGTGATGAACACGATGCTGATAAAGATATTCAACTTATTTCTGCTGCTAGCGAGCGCAATGACTGTCGCGCATGCCGAATACGTTTATGCCGGCGTCAAGTCAGATAAACACAACATCACCCAGCATACGACGCTAGACAGACAGGGTCTCAATTACCACCAAACGCTGTTACAAGCAGACGTTGAAAACGAAACGAGTGATCTCGACAGTTTAACAACTACGCCGGAACTCCCCCCCTGGCATCGTCTATCGTTCGGTCAACCGTCAGCACTGTCGCTAGCTAATGTCGCGTTTAAGTTTTCTTTCCCACAGAGCCGTGCCCCGCCAGTAATCTGCTAACGCAATTTTGATTTAACGACGTCATCAACGTTTACTATCTGTGTTAGTGGAGTATTCATATGAACCAATTTAAAGCGATCCCATCCGATCACATGAGCCCGGAACTGGGCACAGAAAACACCCAGCAAGAGTTTAGTCACGCAAGTTGGCATGCGCCGGCGACGGCTGTGTTTGATGATTTCCGTCAGCATGAGCCCGTTATCGTCGATGCCGACACTAGTCTTGCTAAGACCGAGTCACTTTTGCATAAAAGCGGTCAACGCTACGCCTGTGTGAGTAATACCAAAGGTAATATCATCGGATTTGTGGCGCTACGTGAGTTTTATGGCCGGCGTGCCATGCAATTAGCATTACAAGCTCAGATTCCGCGCGCTGAAGTGAGCGTCAGTGCGCTGATGGTGAACCTAGCGCAATTGCCACAAATCGAATATCGGTTGCTGAATCAAGCGCGCATTGGCGATGCCGCAGCAACATTGAAGACTCGAGGTTACGACTTTTTAGTGATTAAAGAAGGGGAAATTCTGCGCGGCGTTATTTCATCACTACGCATCGCTGAAGTCACCGGAGAATCAGTAAACATTTATCACTCCGCGTCCACTTTTGCCGAAATCATGACTGCCGTCAGTCATGGTGAATTAATGGACTAACGTAAACAGCTAGCGGTAGCGCTTATTATTGATACAAGCGTTACCCAGCTATCGCCCAGTTTTACCGTCAAGTGGTCATAAAACGTCTGTGTTTGCATCGCCGGGGGTGTTTGCTAACCCCAGCGGGACCATTAATAACAACCCCGACATGATAAATAGACGCATAAATGCCTCAAGCGCGGAATAAACTAAAAGCTTAAACTGAAGCAGTGGCGTTTTAGATCAATAGCGTGATTTGGCGCTGTGGTTTTAAAGGACTATTTATAACTGATTATTTCTAATTGATGGTGCCGAGGGGGGGACTTGAACCCCCACGCTGTTACCAGCGGTGGATTTTGAATCCACTGCGTCTACCAATTCCGCCACCTCGGCAAAAGATAGGATGTCTTGGTCGACGGGTGGGATTATACCCGTGACATGGTGCTAATCAAGCACTTATTGCAGAAATTTTTCAGTTACTGGTTTAATTGCTGATTAGTTAACCAATGCCGCCTTTTTTGCCCCATGCATACGCGATTTTTCGGCTTCGTGTTACACTTTCGTGGTTTGATTAGCACAAGCAACGATAAGGGTTACCGTGGTTACCGAAGCACAAAAATTACATGCCAGTTTCCCCAGTGCGGGAATACTTCGACGTCTTGCCGCGTGGATTTATGATTTACTGGTAGCAGCCGCTATTATTATGCTGGCATCTGCTGTGGCGCTAGCTTTTGCCGGGATCTTGTCTGCAACCGGCATGATTACCTTAACCGAAGAGTTCGACCACGCGGCCTGGCTGGCTCAGGGGCCCTGGTACAGCATTTATTTGATTACCGTGGTGGCGATTTTTTTTGGCTATTTCTGGAAAACCTCCGGGCAAACCGTCGGTATGCGCGCATGGCGGTTAAAACTACAAAACCGTGATGGCAGTAAACTGTCGCTAACCCAGGTCGTGATCAGGTTACTAACGTGCTGCGCCGGCCTTGGCAGTTTATGGGTGTTAGTCGATTTTAAAAACCGTCGCAGCTGGCACGACTACGCCGCCGGCACTGAGCTGGTTGTGCTATCTAAAGAGGCTAACCAGCTATTTTATTGGCATGATTTATAGTCGCTTCCGCGAACAAGCTAGCCCGGCCGCTTCTGCATAAAATAAACAGCCAAACCGGCAAACACGATACTGGGCAATACCGCGCCCAGTATCGCCGGAATCTGGTAAACCTGCGCTAACGGCCCGAAAATCTCGTTGGTTACGTGAAAACCAAAACCGGTCACCACGCCCAATAAGATGCGCGCCCCCATACTGGTCGAGCGCAGCGGCCCGAAGATAAACGACAACGCCACCAATAACATCACCGCGACCGTAATCGGTGCTAATACCTTGCGCCACAGCGCCAGCTCATAACGCTGCGATGACTGCTGGTTGCTCTCCAAATAGGTCAGGTAATCCAGTAGCCCGGTTATCGACAAAGACTCCGGCTTTACCGTTACAACGCCCAGTTTGTCAGGTGTTAAACTTGACTGCCACGCTATTGATGGCACCCGGCGTTCGTTAATTCTGCGTTCACCAATTTCGGTCACCACCACCTGGTTTAAGCGCCATTTTTGGTCACTGAATACCGCTGACTGCGCATAGGTAACCGTGTCTAACTGCTTTTGTTCGGTAAACTCGTAAATCAATACGCTGTTCAGTTGGCCGGTATCCTGCACTTCGCCGATATTGATAAAACGATTACCGTCTTTAGCCCACACCCCGCGCTGCGCCGAAATCAAGCTACCACCGGATATTTCCTGTGCCCGGATTAACCGCCCTTTGGCTTCCATTGGCGGCGCAATCCACTCGCCAATCGCCATTACCGCGACCATCATAATAATGGCGGTTTTCATCACCGCAGCCGCAATATTCAGGCGCGAGCGCCCCGCTGCCATCATCACCACTAACTCGGAGTTACTGGCCAACATGCCCATGCCTATCAAACCACCCAACAAGGCAGCCATAGGAAAGAATACCTCGATATCCCGGGGCAGGCTGTAAAACACAAACAACGCGGCATCAACCACTTCGTAACTGCCCCGCCCCACTGACTTTAACTGTTCAACAAAACGAATCAGCGACGACAGCCCGGTCAACACAGCTAAACTAAGTAGCGACGTACGCAACACCGTCATACCGATGTAACGTTCCAGAATTGATAACATTAACTACGCCCCCATTTTAGCGAGGCCAGCATCCGTAAGCCCACCGGACGCCCCTTACCAATTAATATCATGCCGAATATCAATAGCCCGATATGGATCCACCACAAACCAATAGCGGTAGGAATGACACCATCGCGGACAGCAGATTTAGCCGCCATCAGCAGCAGAAAGTACCCCAAATAGATAAGCAGCGCCGGTGCCATCCGCGCGAATTTACCCTGCCGCGGATTAACCCGGCTTAACGGCACCGCAATCAATGTCAGCAACGGCATCGCCAACGGAATCGCCACACGCCACTGAAACTCAGCCACAGCCGCAGCGCCGGACTCTTGCAGCAGCTCTTGCGTACTGTAGGCTTCCAGCTTGCGAATTTGCTCGTTAACCGGCTGCTCTTTAATCTGCAGGCGATAGCTATCAAACTGCATCAGCTGGTAGCTGTTGGCATCACCAGCAAAGCGTTTACCGTTATTCAGCTCCAGCCATTGCTCACCCGATGCTTCGGTAATAACCCGGCCACCATCCGCCATCACCACACTGCCTGACTGCAGTTGACCCTGTTCATGCTGGTGCTGTGCTACAAACACATTATCCAGCTGCCCCTCTTCACCCTGCGCTTCGATAAAAATGACGGCTTTTTGGTTACTGGCTTGCTGAAAACGACCGGGCATTAATGCCGTCAGGCCACTATCTGCGCGTGCTTTATCTTCAATTTTCTGTTCTTGATCTAATGCCCATGGCACTGCCCACAACGTTAACGCCGCCGTGGCAAGCGCTAA
Organism: Idiomarina aquatica; assembly: GCF_004362895.1. Classification (GTDB taxonomy): domain Bacteria; phylum Pseudomonadota; class Gammaproteobacteria; order Enterobacterales; family Alteromonadaceae; genus Idiomarina. The sequence continues at coordinate 43,768 of NZ_SNXI01000007.1, forward strand.
TACCAGCGACAGCACCAGCGTCACCCGGGTGACATACCATTCGCTAACACCACAGGCGTGCAGCACGGTCATTTCGTTATCTGCGTAAATACGCCCGTGCGCCAGCAAAATACCCAAAAACAGGCTTAACGGCAGGATTAGTGACAATAATGCCGGTAAGTTTAACGACAACAGCTGAAATATGATGGTACCGGGAATATCACCTTCGGATGCATCCGATAGCACCCGGACAAATTTTTGACTGACAAAAATTGTTATCAAAATAAATAAAACGGCAAGTTGAGATTTAAAGGTCTCATTGATCAGGTATTTAAATATGCGCACCGGCTTTCGCTCTTAATGTTCGCTCTAAGTTTAACCCCATAACATGGGTTTTTACTGGAATAGCTGTGATTTTTAAGTAAACTTGGTATTTTAACAACAAATTTATGCTTTAGGTAAACTATAGCAGGCCTTTAGCCCTACCGAAACAGGAGCCGTTTCATGGAGTTCAGCGTAAAAAGTGGTAACCCGGAAAAACAACGCTCTGCTTGTATCGTCGTTGGGGTCTTTGATCCCCGTCGATTGTCAGGCGTAGCCGAACAACTCGACAACGTTAGCGATGGCTATCTGAGCAACTTATTGCGCCGCGGCGACCTCGAAGGCAAAGCCGGTCAGGTATTGCTGTTACATCATGTACCTAATGTCCTCGCCGAGCGTGTATTGCTTATTGGTTGTGGCAAAGAGCGAGAGCTTGACGAACGCCAGTATAAGCAAATTATTGCAAAAATGATCAATACGCTTAACGAAACAGGCTCGATGGAAGCGGTCTGCTTTTTAAGTGAACTGCATGTTAAAGGCCGTGATACCTACTGGAAAGTTCGGCAAGCCGTTGAGGCTGCACGTTCCGCTAATTACACCTTTAACCAGTTAAAAACTAAAAAAGAGGAGCCGCGCCGACCGCTGCGTAAGCTGGTGTTTAACGTGCCCAGCCGCAAGGAACTAGGTATTGGTGAGCAGGCGATTCAGCATGGTTTAGGTGTAGCAGCCGGAATGGATCGTTGCCGCGACGTAGCCAACATGCCGCCGAATATCTGCACACCCCGTTATTTAGCAGAACAGGCGAAGGAAATAGCTGACAGCTACGACAACTTAACCGTGACCACGGTTGAAGAAAGCGAGATGGAGCAGCTGGGCATGAATGCATACCTGGCCGTTGGCCGTGGCTCAGAGCATGAGTCAGTGCTTACACTGATGCATTACCGCGGTGCTGCCGATGAGCAGGCACCTATTGTGTTAGTTGGTAAAGGCCTGACATTTGACTCCGGCGGTATTTCCATCAAACCCTCCGCCAACATGGACGAAATGAAATATGACATGGGCGGTGCTTCCGGTGTTATCGGCGCGATGCAGGCGTTGGCAGAGTTACAACTACCGATCAATGTTATTGGCGTGATGGCAGGCTGCGAAAACATGCCCGATGGCAAAGCTTATCGCCCGGGCGATATTCTTACTACCATGAGCGGACAGACGGTTGAAGTATTAAACACTGATGCTGAAGGCCGTTTAGTCTTATGCGATACGCTAACTTATGTTGAACGTTTTGAGCCCGAATTGGTTATCGACATGGCTACCTTAACCGGTGCCTGCGTGGTTGCACTGGGTTCACATGCCTCGGCAGTTTTAAGTCAGCACAACCCGCTGGCCAGCGAAATTCTTAGTGCCGCATCGCAAAGCGGCGACAAAGCGTGGCGCTTGCCACTGTGGGACGAATATCAGTCGCAGCTGGATAGTCCGTTTGCCGATATGCAAAACATCGGCGGCAAAGAAGCCGGTACCATTACCGCGGCCTGTTTCTTATCGCGCTTTACCAAAAAATACACCTGGGCACACATGGATATTGCCGGCACCGCATGGAATGGCGGCGCTAATAAGGGATCAACGGGTCGCCCGGTGCCGCTGTTGACGCAATTCCTGATTAATCGTTGCAGCCAGACGGATAGTTCAGAGTAACATGTCGCGGGTTACTTTTTTTCTGCTACCCGAGGCTGCCGCAGACGAGCAAAACGGTCTCATTTGCGATAAAATTGCGGATCTTTTTCGGCAACATAAAAAGGTTCGTGTCTTTGCTCGGTCGCAACAGCAGGCTGAACAAATCGACGAGCTATTGTGGCAGCGCCCGGCGGACAGTTTTATTCCCCACAATCTGGTGGGCGAGGGGCCTGCTAATGGCGTGCCGGTAGAAATCGTCTGGCCTGAGGCTGACAACATCGCCCGCCGGCCCGGCTACGTTTTGTTTAACCTGGCTGAGCAGGTGCCGGCGCAAGCACAACAAAGTCACACAATTTTTGATATCGTGCCGGCCGATGAAGAGCAAAAAGCCATTGCACGTGAACGTTACAAACATTATCGGGCCAGCGGTTGCCAATTAACCACTGAGCCCCTGAACGCAGAGTAATAGTAAGGTCATTATGGATAAGACGTATTCCCCCAAAGACATCGAAGAAAACCTCTACCAGCAGTGGGAAGAAAAGGGCTATTTTAAGCCCAGTGGAGAAGGTCAACCCTATTCCATTATGATTCCGCCCCCCAACGTCACCGGTAGTTTGCATATGGGGCATGCGTTTCAGCATACCATCATGGATACGCTAACTCGTTACCAACGCATGGACGGCAAAAACACACTCTGGCAGGTTGGTTCTGACCATGCCGGTATTGCCACCCAAATGGTGGTAGAGCGACAGTTGGCGGCGCAGGATACAACACGCCAGCAACTCGGCCGCGATGCATTCATCGACAAAGTATGGGAATGGAAAGAACAATCCGGCGGCACCATCACCTCGCAGATGCGCCGTTTAGGTGACTCGGTCGATTGGGATCGTGAGCGCTTTACCATGGACGAAGGTTTATCAAAGGCGGTACTGGAAGTCTTTGTGCAGCTATACAAAGACGATTTAATTTATCGCGGTAAGCGCCTGGTTAACTGGGATCCCAAACTGCAGACCGCTATTTCTGACCTGGAAGTAGAAAACAAAGAACAACAAGGCTTTATCTGGCACCTGCGTTACCCACTGGCTGATGGTGCAACAACAGCCGATGGCAAAGATTACCTGGTGGTCGCAACGACCCGTCCGGAAACCATGCTCGGTGACGTCTGTGTTGCCGTGCATCCGGACGATGAGCGCTATCAGCATTTGGTTGGCAAACATATAGAGCTACCTATCGTTAACCGCCGTGTGCCGATTATTGCTGACGATTATGTTGATGCTGAATTTGGTACCGGTTGTGTGAAAATTACGCCGGCGCACGACTTTAATGACTATGAAGTAGGCAAACGTAACCAACTGGGTATGATCGCCGTATTTGACGATACCGCGCATGTGCTCGCCACTGCGGGCTTGTTTACCAGCACTGGCGAAGAGCTGGACGAGCTCAATGGCTTTGACGGTAAACTGCCGGCGCAATACGCTGGTCTGGAACGTTTTGAAGCGCGAAAAAAATTAATTGCCGAATTTGAAGCCAATGGCTTGCTGGAAAAAACCGAAAAGCACACCAACAAAGTGCCTTATGGCGATCGCGGTGGCGTCCCCATTGAGCCACACTTAACCGACCAATGGTATGTGCGCGCAGCACCGCTGGCTAAACAAGCCACCGAAGCGGTTGAAGACGGGCGTATTGAATTCGTGCCGAAGCAATACGAGAACATGTATTTTAGCTGGATGCGTGATATCCAGGATTGGTGTATCTCTCGTCAGCTATGGTGGGGACATCGCATTCCGGCCTGGTATGACAACGACGGTAACGTCTATGTCGGCCGTAACGAAGACGAAGTTCGTCGCGATAACGAGCTGTCGGCAGATATTCAATTGCGTCAGGACGATGACGTGCTCGACACCTGGTTCTCGTCAGCGCTGTGGACTTTTTCTACACTAGGCTGGCCGGAACAAACCGATGATTTAAAAACCTTCCACCCGACCGATGTGTTGGTAACCGGTTTTGATATCATTTTCTTCTGGGTTGCACGCATGATCATGATGACCATGCACTTTATGAAAGACGAGCAAGGGCAACCACAGGTTCCTTTCAAAAAAGTGTATGTAACCGGGCTTATTCGGGACGAAGAAGGCCAGAAAATGTCGAAGTCTAAGGGCAATGTACTTGACCCGCTGGACATGATTGATGGTATCAGCGCCGACGAGCTGGTGGCAAAGCGCACCGCTAACTTGATGCAGCCGAAAATGCGCGAGAAAATTGAAAAAGCCACGCGCAAACAATTTCCGGAAGGGATTACACCACACGGCACCGATGCGTTGCGTTTTACTCTGACCGCACTCGCTTCAACCGGACGCGATATTAACTGGGACATGAAACGTCTGGAAGGCTACCGCAACTTCTGTAATAAGTTGTGGAACGCCAGCCGCTTCGTGTTGATGAACACCGAGGAGCATGATTGTGGTGCAGCCGGCGGCGATATGACGCTGTCGTTGGCTGATGAGTGGATCCTGGCGCGTTTCAATCACACGGTTAAGGAATTCCGTCAGGCGCTGGACAGCTACCGCTTTGACATGGCGGCATCTATTGCCTACGAATTCACCTGGAACCAGTTCTGTGACTGGTATCTGGAGCTGACCAAACCGATTTTGCAACAGGGTAGCGACGCTGAGCAACGCGGTACACGGCGTACGCTGGTTACGGTACTAGAGCAGTTACTGCGTTTATTACACCCGATCATGCCATATATCACCGAGACTATCTGGCAGCGCGTTAAACCGCTGGCCGGCATACAAGGCGAAACCATTATGCTGCAAGCGTTCCCGCAGGTCTGTGACGATACTGATGTGCAGGCAATGCAGGACATGGAATGGCTGAAGCGGGTTATCCTGGCTATACGTAACATTCGCGGCGAGATGGACTTATCACCCAATAAACCATTGCCTCTGTTGCTATCGCATGCCGATACCATGGCACGGGGCCGTATCGAGAAAAACCAGAACTTTTTAAGTAGCCTGGCGAAGCTCGAGTCGGTTGAGTTCCTTGGCGATAATGATGATCCACCGGCTAGCATGACGGCGCTGGTTGATAATCTGCAGCTGCATATTCCTATGGCCGGGCTGATTGACAAAGACGCTGAGCTTAAGCGCTTGAACAAAGCGATTGAAAAAGCGGAGAAAGACCTGCAACGTGTCAGTGGCAAGCTAAGTAACGAAAACTTTGTCAGTAAAGCACCTGAAGCGGTGATTGCGAAAGAACGTGAAAAGCAGACCGAAGCGCAGGAATTGGTTAACCAGTTACAGGAACAACTGAAGAAAATTGAGGCGCTGTAGTTAAAAGAGTTAAAATAGTTAAGTTAGCCACTGCGCCTTAAACCTCAGTAAAAGCGCTTGAGTCACTCAAGCGCTTTTTTATTCTTCGTCGTCCTCATAATCTTCATCATATTCTTCATCGTCGAGTAGTGTGCCCCAGCCGTCATACTCAACACCGCACTCATCGGCAATGGTCGCAACTTCGCGAATTTGACGCGCCAACACGTCTTCATCAAGGCCTGCGTCAACCGTCGCCGCAAAAGCAAACCAGCGTTGTCCGTTATCGTCTTCAAATTCGTCGGCATCATCAACGTGATAGCCTTCCTTTACCAGCTCTACCGCAGCTTTCTCTAACTTAGTAAAGTCCTGACTCGCCAGGTGATGATCGATTTCGTACAACAACGAAGGATCCGCACCATCACTCACCAAAGCGTCTATGGTTTCGCGGCTCTGCTGTAATAAGGCCTCTAGGTTTACACTCATGAATCTTCCTTTTGCTTGTGTTCAGGTTGCTCACCTTCTAACTGAGCATCCAGCGCGGCAATTTTTTTCGCCATTAGCTGATGACTATGTTTGCTTAACTCGCGCAAAGTCTCTTTGCGGTAGTTAGCAATCGGCAGAGGTTGCAAAAACTCTACCAGTAACTCGCCGTTATCCCAGCGATTGATATCGATTTTACCATGTAAATTAGAGACACACACCGGCACCACGTCAACGCCCGCTTGGTACGCGGTATGAAAAGCACCGTTTTTAAACGGCAACAGGCCTCGTCCGTTACTGCGGGTTCCCTCCGGAAACATCCACACCGAGATATCGCGCTTTTTTATCGCGGCAGCCGTTTGTGCAATGGTACCGTGCGCCCTGCCCTTATTGTTGCGGTCAATCAAAATATTACCGGCCAGCCAGTATAACCAACCAAAAAATGGGATCCACTTAAGGCTTTTTTTGCCCAGGGTGACGGTGTTGGGCGGCAGTGCTGCGGCGATCGTAAAAATTTCCCAGCTATTTTGGTGGTTACAAATATAAACGTAGGGACCATTTTTAGGTACATCAGGATGCACTTTTACCCGCAGCTTAAGCCCGAGTATACGCGTCGCTGAACCAAAAATGTGAGCCCAACGATAGGTGTTATTGCGATGAAATGGCCTTAATATGCAGAACAAACAGCCGATAACACCCACTAACACAATAAAAATGCCTAAAACCAACCAGCGAACCGCAGCTAACATTATTTCTCCTTGTTGTTTTGCCTCGCTAGTATAACCTCTTTAACAAGAGTAAACGTCCGATCAGTGACGACAGGAACCACAACGATGACGATTTTTGAACGCCCGGCAATTGAAGATGAAGTCTATCAGGAACTGCTAGACGAAATTAAAGATTTACATCAGCAGGCAGAGACCAGCCTGATAGCACTTGAGCATGAACCAAATAACGAGCAACATCAACACAGTGTGTACCGCTCAATCCATACCATCAAGGGTGATTTGGGCATAATTGGCCTATCGCCCATGGTTGCCGTTATAGGTGCCATTGAGGACTTGCTCGATTTAGTCCGCAAAGGTGACATGAGTTACAACTCGGTTTTTAGCGACATCGTGCTGTCATTGATTGATCAGGTTACCGAGTTTGTCGAAACTTGCCAGAACCAGGAAGTTATTGACGTACCCGATCGCCGTTATCAGAGCGTGATTGATTTAAGCGCCGACATTGTCGCCGCCAATGACACAGAACGTCAGCCGCTGCTGGGGCGTTTATTGGCTCGCTTGTCACCGGAGCTGATACTGGATTCTGATATTCAGCCGCAGCAACAATACCGGCCACCGCATACCGAAGATGACTGGGACTACGATTTACGCTTTTTCAGGCGCCTAATGGCCGAGGTCGAAAGACGATCCAGCTATTGGCACGATCGTGCCGATCGTCAGCTAAAAATAGCGCTGATGATCAATCGCTATGCAGGCAGCCCGGTGGACGAAAAGCAATTAACCGCGGCCTGTTATGTGCACGACTTCGGCATGGGCTTTATGCCGCTGACATTGTTGCACCAAAGCGAACCGTTAACACCGGATCAGCACAAATCTATTCAAAACCATGTTTACTTATCGGCTAAGCTACTGGAGAACCTGGATTACTGGAAGACGGCTAAATTAATGGTGTTACAACATCATGAACATGCCGACGGTAACGGCTATCCGTTGGGCTTAAAAGATAATGAGATCAGCGACGGGGCAAAGATTCTGGCGCTGGTTGATACCTTTGACGCCATGACGCACGAACGAGCGCATCAGCACCACCTTAAGCGCCCCATCAGTCGTGCCGTCGCGGAAATTAACCGGCTGGCCGCCACCCAGCTGAGTCCATACTGGGTAACCGTTTTTAACGAAGCCATGAACAATTTAGTGAAAAGCTGGCGTTAATCGCCAGCTTGGTGCTCCTCAGCCTCGGTAGTCGCCGGGGTTTCTTCTATCGTTATCGCATCAACGCGTTGCAAACCGCGCGGCAGTTTGTTGCCTCGTCGTCCGCGTTCACCACGATAATGCTCTAAGTCCGAAGGTTTTAAGGTCAACTTACGTTTACCCGCCTGCAAGGTCACGGTGGCATCGTTAGGCGCGCTGGCCAAGGCAACGACATACTCTTCACGTGTTTGCGCGCGCAGTGCCGGAATACTGATAATCTTATTACCTTTGCCCTTTCCTAACTGTGGTAAATCAGCAACCGGAAATACCAGCATACGGCCCTCGTTGGATACCGCTATAACACTCTCTTGCGAGGGTTCACGCACGCTCACCGGACTTAATACTTTAGCTCCGGTAGGCAGCGTCAGGATGGCCTTGCCATTTTTATTGCGACTCACTAAATCTTTGAATTGGCAGACAAAGCCATAACCGGCATCAGAGGCCAACAGGTAATGTTGCTCCTCTTTGCCCATGATCACTTGATCGACTGACTCGCCGGCAACAATGTTAAAACGGCCGGTGAGCGGTTCACCCTGTGAGCGAGCCGATGGCAACAGGTGCGCTTCGCAAGAATAACTGCGGCCGGAAGAATCAAAAAACACCACCGGCTGGTTACTTTTACCTTCTGCAGCAGCAAGGAAGCTATCGCCTGATTTATAACTCAGCTTCTCGCCATCGATGTCGTGTCCTTTGGCGCTGCGCACCCAACCTTTTTTCGACAGCACAACCGTGACCGATTCGGCCGGCGTTAGCTCACGCTCACTCAAAGCTTTTGCTTCACCTCGCTCCACCAGTGGCGAACGGCGCTCATCACCATACTTTTCGGCATCCGCCAGCAATTCTTTTTTGATTAAGGTTTTCATGCGGCGCTCTGAACCCAACAACTTTTCCAGCTGCTCACGTTCTTTTTCGAGCTCGTCCTGTTCGCCCTTCAGCTTCATCTCTTCGAGCTTAGCTAAATGGCGTAATTTTAATTCCAAAATTGCTTCAGCTTGCTTGTCGCTCAGACCAAAGCGCTTGATCAGCTCTTCTTTAGGCTTATCCTCATAACGAATGATCTCGATGACTTCGTCAATGTTAAGGTAGGCAATCAACAAACCTTCTAACAGATGCAGTCGCGCCAGCACTTTATCCAGACGGAACTGCAGACGGCGCGTGACCGTTTCTAAGCGGAACTGCAGCCATTCGCTTAAAATTCCCACCAGCGGTTTAACTTTAGGACGTCCATCTAAGCCCAGAATATTAAGATTTACCCGATACTGCTTTTCCAGGTCAGTAGTGGCAAACAAATGCGCCATCAGTTGTTCGGTATCAACCCGATTTGAACGCGGCACAACCACCAGACGAGTTGGATTTTCGTGATCCGACTCATCGCGTAAATCCGACACCAGCGGTAGCTTCTTAGCTTGCATCTGCGCCGCAATTTGCTCAAGAATCTTGGCACCGGAGGCTTGATGCGGTAGTGCAGTAATGACTATCTCACCCTCTTCCAGCGCATATTTGGCACGCATTTTTACTGAGCCACGGCCGGACTCATAGAGTTTTTTGATGTCCTCCGCCGGGGTAATAATTTCGGCGTCGGTGGGATAATCCGGCCCGCGCATGTGCTCCATCACGTCATCCAGCGACGCGCTGGGCTTGTCTAGCAAGTGGGCACAGGCGTTAGCGACTTCGCGGGCATTGTGCGGTGGAATATCCGTGGCCATTCCGACTGCTATCCCGGTTACGCCGTTAAGCAAAATATGCGGCAGGCGCGATGGCAGCACCTTGGGTTCTTTCATGGTGCCGTCAAAGTTTGGTATCCAGTCTGACGTGCCCTGCCCCAGTTCGCTCAGTAATACTTCACTAAATTTGGACAGCTTAGCTTCGGTATAACGCATTGCAGCGAAGGATTTGGGGTCATCCGGTGATCCCCAGTTACCCTGCCCGTCAACCAACGGATAGCGGTATGAAAATGGCTGCGCCATCAACACCATAGCTTCGTAACAAGCGCTATCACCGTGCGGATGAAATTTACCCAGTACATCACCGACCGTACGTGCTGACTTCTTATATTTAGCCAATGCCGATAAACCCAGCTCTGACATCGCATACACAATACGGCGCTGCACCGGCTTTAAGCCATCGCCGATATGCGGCAGGGCTCGGTCCATAATCACGTACATGGAATAATTCAGATAAGCCTCTTCGGTAAAGCGGCTTAAAGGTGTCTGTTCACTGACTTCCATCGACATCGTTATACTCTCCGCTTAAATCCGTTAAAGCTCGGCCAGATCGGCCATATTACCTTTGCTTTCCAGCCAGGTACGGCGATCGGAAGCACGCTTTTTAGCTAACAACATATCCATTAACTCTTCCATCTGTTCTGCATCGTCAATGGTCAACTGCACTAATCGGCGGGTATTAGGATCCATAGTTGTCTCGCGCAGCGTTAGCGGGTTCATCTCACCCAAACCTTTAAAGCGCTGCACATTAATTTTGCCTTTGCGCTTTTCGGCCTCGATACGGTCTAAGATACCGCGCTTCTCATCTTCATCCAGCGCATAAAACACGTCTTTGCCTACATCGATTCGATACAACGGTGGCATCGCCACAAAAATATGGCCGTTTTCTACTAATGGACGAAAATGCTTCACAAATAGCGCACATAAAAGCGTTGCAATGTGCAGTCCATCAGAATCGGCATCGGCGAGGATACAAATTTTATGGTAGCGCAATTTGTCTAAATCAACGGTATTCGGGTCGACCCCAACCGCCACAGAAATATCGTGAATTTCCTGCGACGCCAGAATTTGCTCTGGCTCGACTTCCCAGGTATTCAATATTTTACCGCGTAACGGCATCACCGCCTGAAAATCACGGTCCCGGGCCTGCTTAGCAGAGCCACCCGCAGAATCACCCTCGACTAAAAACAACTCGCTACGTGACGGCTCCTGCGAGCTGCAGTCGGTTAATTTACCCGGTAGCGCCGGGCCTGAGGTGACTTTTTTGCGCACCACTTTTTTGCTGGCCCGCAAGCGCCGCTGGGCATTGTTAATACACAGCTCTGCTAACGCCTCAGCTTGTTCGGTGTGTTCGTTCAGCCACAGGCTAAACGCATCCTTTACCACCCCTGAGACAAAACTGGCAGACTGCCGTGATGACAACCTTTCTTTGGTTTGCCCGGCAAATTGCGGATCCTGCATTTTAGTAGAAAGAATATAGCTGCAACGATCCCAGACATCTTCCGGAGTAAGTTTTACCCCACGCGGCAGCAAATTGCGGAACTCGCAGAACTCACGCATCGCTTCCAGTAGTCCTTGACGTAAACCATTGACGTGGGTACCGCCTAACGCTGTCGGTATTAGGTTAACATAACTCTCGCTAACCCCTTCACCGCCTTCCGGTAACCAGGTTACAGCCCAATCTACGCCCTCGGTTTGCCCGGAAAAACTGCCATCGAATGGCTGCTCCGGCAAGGTTGGTAAATGACTCACCGCTTCGACTAAGTAATCGGTTAAACCGTCTTGATAAAACCAGGTGTCTTCGCTGTCATCGAGTTTATTCTTAAACTGAATGGTTAAGCCCGGACATAACACGGCTTTAGCGCGCAGTAGATGGCGTAATTTTGGTACCGAAAATTTTGCCGAGTCGAAATATTTAGGATCTGCCCAGAAATGCACACGAGTACCAGTGTTGCGTTTACCGCAGCTACCCGTCACTTCCAGTTCACTGACCTTATCGCCGTTTTCGTAGGCCATTTCATAGACATTGCCGTCACGCTTGATGGTGAGTTCGACCCGCGTCGACAGGGCATTAACCACCGAGATACCAACGCCGTGCAGACCACCGGAAAACTGATAGTTTTTATTGGAAAACTTACCGCCGGCGTGGAGCTTACTCATGATCAACTCAACTCCGGGGACTTTTTCTTCCGGATGGATGTCCACGGGCATGCCGCGACCGTCATCTAACACTTCCAGTGACTGGTCCTGATGCAAAATCACAGTAACTGTTTTAGCGTGGCCAGCCAGCGCCTCATCGACACTGTTGTCGATAACTTCCTGACCTAAATGATTAGGCCGGGTGGTGTCGGTATACATCCCGGGACGGCGCTGAACCGGTTCTAACCCGTTAAGCACCTCAATAGAATCGGACTTGTAATCTGTCATAGGTTTGGTCGTTAGCGCTTATAGTTATAATAAATGAATACAGCGATGATGATGATAATGTACCGCTAAGCTACGCCTATTTGAAGCCGTGGGGAAGAAATTTGTCGTTGAAGCCTGAACTCACCTGTCCCTGCTGTCGGCATAATTGTAACCAATCTGCTAAAAATTGATTCACCTGATATTTTTCGTCGCGGTGGCGCATGTCAGGGTTGGGCTGTTGATAATGAACCGCCAATCGCCGCACGCCCTGACTAGCAATAACTTCCGCCATGCGCACATCATGGTACAAACGTATCTCCAGCTGCGCGCGTAAATAATCGGACGCCCAGTGTGCCGGCTGTTGCCGAATTAACAGCTCGGAGGTATAGCGAGCTTCGGAGGTAATGGTTAACTCAAAAGTTAAAAACTCACCGGTGGTGATGCTAATGGTTTCGCCAACATCAGGGATTAGGTTTATCAGTCCGGCATAATTTCGCTCATGCAGACGGTGCAGTTCGGCGACATCGACCTGATAGCGTCTTTGCTGTGCCGGCTTTTGGCTATGCTTTAAACTCAACCCTGTGCTCCCCGCTTACTCAGTAAATAAATGCTGTTTATGTAATTGCATCCATTGTAGCCCAATCACGCTGGCTGCGTTATTAAATTGACCTTGTTCTAACATGGTGATGGCTTGTTCAAATGGCAGTTTGGTTACGCGAATATCTTCGTGTTCTTCGGCAAGGCCTCCAAAATCTGAGGCCTGACTGGCATCGACTTCGGCAATATAAATAGTCAGGCGTTCGTTGGTACCACCCGGGCTCGAATAATAGCTCAACGCTTTTTGTAAGCGCTGGGTGCGTAACCCCGCCTCTTCATATAACTCCCGCGTTGCTACCTCTTCGGCACTTTCGTCAGCATCGAACATACCGGCAACAAACTCAAATAACCAAGGGCCCTGCTGGTTATTCATTGCGCCGACACGAAACTGTTCTAATACGACCAGCTCATCGGTACGCGGATCATAAGGTAACACCACGACAGCATCACCCCGGTCCATAATTTCACGGTCAATAATCGGCGACCAGCCACCACCAAACAGGCGATGTTTTAGCTGATACTTATAAATTGATAAAAAACCCTCGTATAAGGGGGTTACTTTTTCTATTTTTACGTCTTGCTTAGAAAATTTAGGCTTCACAGTCATCCTTATTGTCGCAATTCACGTTCAATTCATCGATTAACATACATTCTGTTACACTTAGGCGTGATCTGAAACCATCTTTCGCTTAAAGTTAAAGCATTCTCAGGTTAAACTAGTATTCATTCAGCTCTGTATGTAAACTATTCGGCCATTGATGGTGACTACTCTTAGGTGAACTAAGAAAATCATCAATCGCTCACATTTAAGCTACGGGACATTACGAACGATGAAAAAGCATTTACTGTCCGCAACTGTCGGTTTGGCGCTTTCCGCAGTTACTTTTACGTCAAGCGCAGACGATTTGGCTCAAATTTATCAATTAGCCGTTAGCAACGACCCGGCGCTACTGCGTGCAGCCGCCGAGCGCGATGCAACGCAAAAAAATGTTGATATCGCTGAGTCCGGTTTCTGGCCACAAGTAACGGGCTCTATTGGTATTAGTGACGCTAAAGCCGACCGTTTTCAACCAGGTCTCGGTGTTTATGAGAGCGAGCAAAATGGTTGGAACGCCGGTATCAATATCAGTCAGAGCGTATTTGACTGGAGTACCTGGAAACAAGCCGACATAGCCGAAAAGCAAGCGTATCGCGCTGAAGTTGCCTACCGTGACGCGGCTCAGGGTCTTATGCTGCGCGTAGTCAATGCCTATTTTGGCGCGCTTCAGGCACAAGATGACCTGGATTTTGCAGAAGCCGAAAAACGTGCGATAGAACGTCAGCTGGAACAAACTAAACAACGCTTCTCGGTTGGTCTGACAGCGATCACTGACGTACACGAAGCCCAAGCTCAGTACGACAGTGCAGTGGCCGCAGAAATACAAGCCCGCAACGCGGTTAAAATTGCCTTCGAAAATATCCGTGAGATTACCGGTCAATACCCGCAAACATTAGCGGGTCTGCAAACTGATGCCTTTGATCCGGTTGAGCCAACCCCAAACGAAGTGCGTGAGTGGGTAACCAAGGCAGAAAACGGTAATTTAAGCTTAATGCAAAGCATGGTTGCGGTAGATATTGCAGAGCAACAGATCAAGCTGGAACAAACCGGCCATTATCCTACCGTCTCGCTGAATGCGAGCTGGGGCACTGATGATAACGAAACCACAGTAAACGGCGACACCACCGATCTGCCACGGCTGGACTCACGGCAAATTGGTTTAAGTGTCGATGTTCCTATTTTCAGTGGCTACCGCACCAGTGCCACTGTGGCACAAGCACGCGACAACTACGTTGCTTCCAGCCAGACCATGGTAGAAACACAACGTACGGTTGAGCGTGAAGTTCGCAATGCCTATTACGATGTGACTGCGTCACTGTCGAGTATTCAGGCATTTGAGCAGGCTGTTACCTCAGCTGAGAGTGCACTTAAAGCGACCGAGGCCGGTTTTGAAGTCGGCACGCGAACCATTGTTGACGTGCTCAACAGTACGCGTAACTTGTTTAATGCTCGCCGTAACCTGGCTGAAGCACGTTATGGTTTCATCCGCCAACGGTTGGCATTAGAACAGTCAATTGGTGATTTAACACCGGAAGATCTGGAAGGCATTAATGCAGCGCTGTCTGAAAATGTTGACGGAACTGCTGCCGAGTAAAATCAAGCGGATAAATTTCGGTTTTTTAGACCTAACAAAACACCGTGAACTCATCGGTTCACGGTGTTTTTTGTTTTTATGCTAGTATGCGACGAATTGTAACGCTGATAACAAGAAAGCGCCGTGATCGAAAAACCTAAATTCCAACTTTACTTTTTACACCCTAAGTTTTGGCTAACCTGGCTAGGGGTGCTATTTTTATACTTGGTTTCATGGCTTCCTTACCGACTGCAGCTGATACTTGGTAAAGGCCTGGGTCGGTTGTTTAAAAAAGCGATGCCGCGACGTGTCAATATAGCCCGCCGGAATTTGCAATTGTGTTTCCCCGACTATAGTGACCAGCAAATCGAAGAACTGGTTAACCGCAATCTGGAAAATACCGGCATTGCTTATTTTGAAATCGGTATCGCCTGGTGGTGGCCTGACTGGCGTATTAAGCGCAAGCTACATGTTCATGGCAAGGAAAATCTGCAACAGGCACAGGCTGGCGGCAAAGGGGTGTTAATGTTGCTGTTCCATTTTTTAAGCCTGGAAGTGCATGCTCGCTTACATGGCTTTGTAAAGCCAGCGGTTGGACTTTACCGTCCTCACAACAACGCGGTTATGGAATTTTTACAAACGCGTGGCCGCGGTCGGTCGAACAAATATATGATCCAACGGCGTGACGTCAAAGGCATGTTACAGGCCATCGCCAATGGCGAGATTGCCGGCTACCTGCCCGATCAGGATTATGGCCGTCGCCGAGTCGAGTTTGTTCCTTTTTTTAACGTGCCCGATGCATCAACAACTACCGGTACGTCGTTATTTGCCAAACACCCGAATTGTAACGTATTAGTCAGCCGCTGTGTGCGACGGAATGATGGCACAGGTTACGATGTATTTTATGAACCTATGTTATTTGACTTCCCCAGCGGGGATGACAAGGCCGATGCTGCGCGCATCAACAAACTCGTCGAGCGGGCAGTTGAACAGGCACCAGAGCAATATCTTTGGGTCCACAGGCGGTTTAAAACCCGCCCGCAGGAAGACATGCAAAGTTATTACAATTAAACGCGGCTATCGGTTTTCTCGAATAAGCGTTGCCAACAGTCAATAACTGCATCACGCTCGGCACTCAAGTCATGGCTAACCAGCGCCTGTTCACCCTGCAACGCCAGGGCATGGCTTTCGCAACGTAAAATCTGGTAGGCATTAATTAAGTTCTGAGCGTCTACGTCGCTGATCAAATGCAGCTGCTGGGCGGTAGTTAAAATACGAATATTATCGCTGTAACGGCACAATTCCGGGTGCTGGTGAGAATGCGCCAGCACCAAGTACTGTGTAATAAACTCGATATCGGCTATTCCGCCGGCGTCTTGTTTGACGTCAAAACGCTGTTGCTGACCGCTACTGAGGTGCGCGCGCATTTTTTTACGCATACTCAGCACGTCTTCCCTCAGCTCCTCCAGATCGCGTTGCCGGCACAACATCGCTTGTCGAATATCTTCAAGCTGTTGGCAAAGTGCCTTATGCCCATAAACGCATCGAGCTCTGACCAGCGCCTGAAACTCCCAGGTCCATGCGTCCTCGCGCAAATACCGCACAAAGGATTCCGCTTGCATTACTAACAAACCCGCTTGCCCTGACGGTCGCAACCTTAAGTCAACGTCATATAATATGCCGGCAACTGTACGGGTGGTAAACAAATGCAAGACGCGTTGTGCCAGGCGTAAATAAAATTGTTGTACGTCAATGGGCTTCGGCCCGTCTGTGGTAGCACTGTAGTCAGCGTCACAAATAAAGACTAAATCCAGATCAGATCCGTAACCGAGTTCTAATCCTCCGAGTTTGCCATAGCCTAGTACTGCAAAACCGGTGTCATCGATAGTGCGCCCCGGCGGCTTACCATGTTTTGCCGTTAACTGCCCCCATGCCATCGCCACAACCTCGGCAATCACGGCCTGAGCCAGATAACTTAAGTGATCGCTAACTTTCATTAGTTCCAGCGCACCACTGATATCAGCTGCCGCTATCTTTAACTGCAAGGCTTGCTTAGCCTGCCGTAGCGCATCCATTTGCCGCTCCAGATCCTGTTCCGGAATTCGCACCAGGTAGTCCCTCAATACCGACGGATACTGGTTTAGCTCGGTTAGTTCATAAAGCTGCTGTGGATCAATCAGCTCATCGAGCAAAATAGGATGCTGAGATAATTGCTCCGACACCCAGGGGCTGGCAGCACACAGCTTGCACAACTGCTCGCGGGCACCGGGATTTTCGGCTAACAACTCAATGTAGGCAGTACGACTCATTATTGCGCGCACCACCGCCAATACCCGGTCAAGCAGGTTTATCGGATGTTGTTGTGACAAAACCTGCCGCAGCAGCTGCGGCATTAAACGCGCCAGCGCGGCGCGCCCCCGAGGGCCCGAGCTGCGTTTGCGGGTTTCCAGCCGAAACTTTTTTACTTGCTGCCACAGCTCAGCAGCACTAACTTCAGTTTCTTGCTGCAAAATCTCAATGGCGGCATCGTCTTCCAGCATATCCTGCCAAAGTACCTGCAGGCCATGCTCCTCTTCATCCTGTTCGGATTCCGAACCGATTACCTGACGAAACTGCGCGTGAATACGCGCCATGACCTCAGTCACTTGATCAACCAAGCTCTGCCATTGTTCAGCGCCATACAAATAGCAGAGCTGCTGCTGTTGTTCCGACGTATCAGGCAACTGCTGTGTCTGCTCGTCGTTTAATTGTTGCAGCCGGTGCTCCAGCACCCGCAAAAACTCATAATCTTCTATAAGTTGTTCAGTCTCCGCATCGTCCATCAGACCAAGTAACCCAATCTGCCCATAGGCGTTGTAAAGTGACTGAGTTTGTAATGTTTTTTCCTGACCACCGCGGATTAGCTGATGCACCTGAGCGATAAATTCCACTTCGCGAATACCACCAGCCCCCAGTTTAATATTGTTTTTAACACCCTGACGCCGGGTTTCCTGGGTAATTAGCAGCTTCATTTTGCGCAGCGCTTCGATCGCACTAAAGTCGATATAGCGGCGATACACAAACGGGCGAATAAGGCTGTAGAACATCGATTGGGCGGCTGGATCTTTATTAATAACTCTGGCCTTAACCATGGCGTAACGCTCCCAGTCCCGCCCCTGCTCCTGATAGTAATGCTCGAGCGCAGCCAGACTACACACCATAGGTCCTGAGCTTCCAAATGGTCTTAAGCGCATGTCAACGCGAAAAACCTGACCGTCAGCTGTCGACTCATCGAGAGCCGCGATAAGTGCTTGCGCCAGGCGCGTAAAATACACGTTATTTTCGAGTGTACGCCGACCACCCTGGGTCTCGCCTTGCTCCGGATAAAAGAAAATCAAGTCAATATCGGAGGAGAAATTAAGCTCGCCGCCGCCGAGCTTTCCCATCCCTAATACTACCAGCGATTGTTTGTCACCGGAGTCCGTGAAAGCTTCGCCATAGCGCGGCTTAAATGACTCATGCAACCAGGTTAACGCTTGCTGAATTGCACTGTCAGCTATAGCCGTGTAGTGAGCCATCGCTGAGCGCACCGAAAGATCACCGGTTACCTCACGCCATAGCAGCGCGGCCATGTGAACATGCCGAAAGCTACGTAACTCACGTTTTAGTTGTTGCTCGTTATCACAATCTGCTAAGCGAACTGCCAATGCGGATTCATAATCATCGACTTTCAATGGGTCAGACTTAGCTTGCAGTAACGCTTGCGGATAACGTTCCAGTACCCGCGCAAAAAAAGAGCTGGCGGCGACTAAGTGACGCAACTCATCTGCGGTATTGCGCGCAAGTGCTGACCAAATTGACTCGTCTACCCGCTCGGTAAATCGTTGCCAAAAACCATCTGTTGTTGCGATAAGTTGCTCGGGTGGAACCTGCGCGAGTCTGTTTTGGGTCATATTAATGCCACTTACTGTTGCCAATACGGCTCACGCTTAAGTGCAGCTTTGCGCGAATATTCAAGCGCTTTTAGTAGCGATTCGCGTTGCACCTGCTGCCATTGAATTAAGCGTTCATCGTTAAATTGCTCACTGTTTTTTACCGTCTCGTGCAAAATGTGGAGCGCTGTGATTTCGCGAATTCCTCTTGCCAGATCCTGCCAGGGAGCGCGGAAACTGTCGCGAATAACGCCCTCAAACAGCTGACCGAAACAAGTCCCCAGCATCAGGCTGTGCTGTAACTTTGGTAGCAGCTTCAGATAGCGTTCCTCGCTCATATCCTCGACTTCTTCAAACGCGCTTTGCACCTCTTGCCAGTCTTCGCGCAGCAGCGAAGAAGCCCAGGGCTCCGCGGGCTGTTCCATAGCTGCAGTTTGCTGCCGCTCAATTAACAAGCGCGAAATATCCAACAACAGCAATTGATAGTCATGTGAGCGCACCTGCTCAATCACCTGCGTTAATTGCACCACTTGCTGCTGGCTGTCCTGCAGCGTTTCGTACAAGCTGTTGTAGCGCTCTAACGCCCGGTGGTAAGCGCCATCCTGCGCGGTCAATTCGGCCAGCCCCTCAAAGCGTTTTAACCAACTAAAGTAATTCATCACCTCATTGATGCGCGCGACTAACGGCTCACAATCAACACCGAGTTTTGCCAGTAGCTCAATAACCGTGCGGCACAAATAAATACCATCGGCCATCCCTTGTGCCGCTCTTACGTTTGCATGCCGCTCCAGACAAGATTCATTGTGTTGCCAGTGTTTCAGACCATATTCTACGGAACGATATAAGGCCTCTCCCAATGAGTGTTCGGGCCTGATATTTACAAAGTGAGTCTGCACAAAAGGTTCCAACACACTGCGTCCGGCCAGTAGATAGCCACGCGCCGCTTTGCTTAACGAACCCATTCTGGCATTGAGTTGTTGCACCAGTTGTTGGCCCAGTTTATAAACGTCAGTTATCTCGCCACCCTGCAATTCAAGTTCAATTTCGGCTAAGGGCTCGGTTTCGCCATTCGCCTCTATTTGACCTAAATCCAAAACACACTCGATATACCCATCACCACTGGGCAGCAAAAAACGATGCCGGGTAAAATCGGTCACAAATAGCTGCTGTAAATCTCGTTGTACGTCATAAACCGGAAAGTCATCAGGCCAGATATCCGCGTCAAACAGCGTTAGATCCGGTGCCATCTCTACCGTCGGCACATTGTATTCGGGTCGCTCATGCATTCCACCTAACACCCGCCCCGCAAGTTTGATCGTCTGCTCGAGTTGATCTGCTGAGCGTCTGATACGTAATCCCATATCGAACTGTCGTAAACGTAAGTCACTGGTATCGTAGTATGCGTTTTCTAAACTAAGCTTTTGATAATCGGCTTGTTTTTGGAACTTTGTAGCGATATCCCGACACACAGTCAAGGCGTTATCCCGCTGAGCCGGGTCAATAACTAACTTTAATTCGAGCTCTTGAGCCGTTGCGTTGGGTGTTTCAGTACACGTTTCGTTTGCCGACATAAATGGATGAATTCCAGTGCTGTAAGGTGTGCTGATAAAGGTATCGAGTTGCTGCCGCCGGGTCAATAAAAAGCACCTTTGCGTTTGCTTGACAGGACCCTGTAAAAGTTGCAACGTGGGCGAGCAAAAAGAACTCTTTACCGGCGCAAAAAGTCATTTATACTTGCGCCCGATTCCCGGCATTGGGGAAGCACGCCGAGCTTCGGCCTGGCTTTACAGGAGATGCTATGTTTAAAGCGAGTGAGGTGCTATCCAAACAGCATCAGGCGGAGGACTTACGTTCCCTGCAGCAAGCGATCACCGATAATTATATCGTTGACGAAGACGCTTACATGCGCGAATTGCTGCCATTGGTCCCTGCTGATGATGAAACGGTTAGCGCAGTTACCGAGCGCGCAGCTAAGTTAGTTGAGCAAGTAAGAGAAAATGCTGACAACGGTGTTGTCGATGCGTTTTTACAGGAGTATAGCTTAGACACAAAAGAAGGCATTATTCTGATGTGTCTGGCGGAAGCCTTGTTGCGTATCCCTGATGGATATACTGCCGATGCACTGATTCAGGACAAACTGTCGGGCGGTGATTGGCAAAAACACATGGGGCAGTCAGCCTCATGGCTGGTTAATTCCGGAACCTGGGCATTAGCGCTGACCAACAGCGTAACTAACCCCACCGGTAAAGCGATGGAAACACCCCGTGGGGCATTCCGGCGCCTGGTTCGTAAGATGGGCAAGCCGGTTATCCGCAAGGCAACCTATGCTGCCATGCAGATTATGGGCAAGCAGTTCGTATTGGGACGCTCCATCGAAGAAGCCCTGAAAGAAAGCCGCGACAACCGCGATAAGGGCTATACCCACGCCTACGATATGTTGGGTGAAGCCGCGTTGACGATGAAAGATGCTGACTATTACAAGCAGCAATACGTCAACTCAATTAAAACTATCACCAAAGAAGAGTTTAACAACCCTGACGCGCCCCGGCCTACTATCTCAATTAAGTTGTCGGCATTGCACCCGCGTTACGAGGCCTCCAATCACGAACGCGTGCTGACCGAGTTGGCGACGACCTTAACCGAGCTGGTAAAGCTGGCAAAAGAGGCTGATGTTGGGGTAACGATCGATGCCGAGGAAGCCGATCGCCACGAACTGTCGCTGGAGCTATTCGAAAAAGTTTACCGCAGCGGCGTATGTAAAGGCTGGCCGCGCTTTGGTTTGGTTGTACAAGCTTACTCGAAGCGTGCATTACCAACGCTTTGCTGGATTTCAGCACTGGCCAAAGAGTGCGGTGACGAAATTCCGGTGCGTCTGGTTAAAGGCGCCTATTGGGATAACGAAATTAAGTGGACACAGGAAAACGGTCTGACCGGCTATCCGGTGTTTACGCGTAAATCGCACAGCGATATTTCTTATCTAGCCTGCGCACGTTATCTGTTAACAGATGATACCGACGGTGCTATCTATCCACAGTTTGCAACCCATAATGCGCAAACCATCGTCGCCATTCAGCACATGAACGAAGCGGCACAGCGACGCATTGAGTTCCAGCGCCTGCACGGTATGGGCGACAACCTTTATGACACCTTGATGGCCCAGGACAGCAATATGGTGGTGCGTATATACGCGCCGGTAGGCCCGCACCGCGACTTGTTACCGTACCTGGTACGCCGACTGTTGGAAAACGGTGCCAACTCGTCCTTCGTACACAAGCTGTTAGATGCTGATACCGATGTTATGGAGCTGGTTAAGCACCCGATGGAAACTGCATCCGGCTATGAAAAATACGCTAACAGCAAAATTTCGCTTCCGACCCAAATTTATGGGGATCGCACAAATTCGTTAGGATTGAATATGAATATTCACTCACAAGCAGATGACTTTATTGCGGCAGTACAGCAATACCGAGACAAACAATGGCAAGGTGGCCCAATCGTTGACGGTAAAACCGTCGAAACTGACCACCATGTCAGTATCACCAGCCCACAAGAAACATCCAAGCAAATTGGTAGTATCTATTGGGGCGACAAACAGTTAGCCGATCAGGCACTAACCAGTGCTAACAAGGCCTATCGTGCCTGGCGCGAGGTTCCGGTAGAAGAGCGCGCAAAGAGCCTTGAGAAGTTTGCTGATTTGATGGAAGCTAACCGCAATGAACTGATTGCAATTTGTTCCCTGGAAGCCGGTAAAGGCCTGCAGGACGGCATTGACGAAGTGCGCGAAGCCGTCGACTTCTGCCGCTATTATGCAAACCAGGCGCGCAAGCTGATGGGTGAGCCGATTCAGCTTCCGGGGCCTACCGGTGAAGACAACGAGCTATTCGTTGAGGGTCGCGGTACCTTTATTTGTATCAGTCCCTGGAACTTCCCGCTGGCGATTTTCGTCGGTCAGATTGCCGCCGCACTGGTCACCGGGAACTCGGTCATTGCTAAGCCTGCGGAACAAACCGGTCTGATCGCTTATCGCGCCGTACAACTGGCGTTAGAGGCTGGCATTCCGGGTAACGTGTTGCACTTTATGCCGGGCAGCGGTGCCGAAGTGGGCAGCTTTCTGACATCACAGGAAGACATTGGTGGTGTTTGCTTTACCGGCTCAACCTACACCGCGCAAGCTATTAACCGGGCGCTGGCAGCCCGTACCGGCCCGATTGTGCCAATCGTTGCCGAAACCGGTGGCCAGAACGCCATGATGGTTGATTCAACAGCCTTGCCTGAGCAAGTGGTTACGGACGTTGTTGCCAGTGCCTTCCAGAGTGCCGGTCAACGCTGTTCAGCATTACGCGTATTATTCGTACAAGAGGACGTAGCAGACCGCGTTATCGACTTGTTGCGTGGCGCTATGGAAGAGTTGTCTGTAGGCGATCCGTTGTTACATGAAACCGATGTTGGCCCGGTTATCGACGGTATAGCGAAGACCAACCTGGAACAACACATTTCGGATATCCAGCAGGCGGGCCGGCTGATTGCCCGGGCACCTATGCCTGATTACACGCTGGGTGGTACCTTCGTGGCACCGACGGCGATCGAAATTGACAGTATTAGCCAATTGGTGAAAGAAAACTTCGGTCCCATCCTGCATGTTATCCGCTACAGCACCGATAACATCGATGAGGTTATCGACAGCATCAATGCCACAGGGTTTGGTTTAACCTTCGGTATTCACAGCCGTAACGAAACCTTTGCCTATGACGTAGCCAGCCGTATCGACGTCGGTAACGTCTATATTAACCGCAACCAAATCGGTGCCATTGTTGGCGTACAACCATTCGGTGGTCGCGGCATGTCAGGTACAGGTCCGAAAGCCGGTGGCCCACACTACCTAACGCGGTTTATTACAGAAAAAACACGTTCTGATAATATTACTGCAGTCGGTGGTAACGCGACGCTGCTTTCTTTGGATGATTAACTATCGACCAATGATTGCAACTAAAAACCGGAGCTTTTGGCTCCGGTTTTTTTATGTCAGTCCGTTAATTGCTGTTGCGTTTGTCCACATTGGCAACATCGCTACCGTCTAACTCAGCCTCGAGTTCAGCATCGTAAACGATAGCGATTTCATAGAGCTTGCCGCTATCTATAAACTGCAGTGCGGCCATATCCTCTTCGTAGCGCATGACTTTGGGAGGCTCCGGCAGTTTGTGGGTGCGGGGCGGTAAAATAAACCGTTTTTCCATTAACTCCCCGTTACTCCAGCGGGCCGCCAACTGCTTAGGCCGAAACTTGATAATAACCGCCGCAACAATTGCCATAGTCGATAACGCACCCACGGCAATGACCCAAATGGGTACCACGCCACCAATATAGATTGCCATCCAAATAGCCAAAAAAAAGCCGCCCCAACCTTGGGGGCGGCGGCTATCACGATAAAACTCTACGTGCTTAGAATTCGTCTTCGTCATGCAGATATAAGCTCTCACTTCCGTCTTTAATTGCAGCAACAAGTGCATTAACACGCGGCAGAATACGGGCAAAATAGAATTTAGCCGTTTTAATTTTGGCGCCAAGATAAGGCTTCTCCGCCTGCTTTTGCTCGGCTACTGTTGCCATTCGCAACCATAAATAAGCATAGCAAACATACCCAACCAAATGCAGATACTCAACCGCAACCGCGCTAATAATATTCTCATCAGCGCCGGCTTTTTGTAACAATTCTGCACTAACACCGTTGAGCGAGTCTAATGCCTGCTGTAACTGAGCGCGTTCGGCATTCCAGTCATGCTTACTACTCATCTGCGCCAGGAACTCGTTAACTTCCTGTGTGAAAGGCTCCAGTAACTTACCCTGCGAACCACACACTTTTCGGCCTAACAAATCAAGTGCCTGGATGCCGTTGGTGCC
The DNA here is from genome assembly GCF_004362895.1 of Idiomarina aquatica. GTDB lineage: Bacteria > Pseudomonadota > Gammaproteobacteria > Enterobacterales > Alteromonadaceae > Idiomarina. The sequence goes on from NZ_SNXI01000007.1 coordinate 68,216, forward strand.
TTCGTAGATTTGCGCTATACGGGTATCACGAACTAGCTGCTCCTGCCCCCATTCACGCACGTAGCCATGGCCGCCAAATACCTGCTGGCCATGAATGGTCGACTCTAAGCCGGTGTCGGTCAAAAAGGCTTTTGCAACCGGCGTTAGTAACGCCACCATGGCGTCCGCCTGCTGGCGAGTCTGTTCGTCGGCACCGTACTTGGCGCGATCCAACTGCTGTCCGACCCAGGTCGAAAACGCACGGCCGCCCTCAGTCATCGCTTTCATGGTTAACAGCATCCGGCGCACATCGCCATGGACCAATATAGAGTCAGCTTCGGCATTGTTGTCGCGCGTTGCTTTAGCGCCACGACCCTGAATGCGGTCTTTGGCGTACTCCAGTGCATTCTGATACGAACGTTCAGCAGCGCCTAAGCCCTGAATGCCGACGCCCAGACGTTCATAATTCATCATAGTGAACATCGCCGGTAGTCCGCGGTGTGGTTCACCCACCAACCAGCCTTTGGCGCCATCAAAGTTCATCACACAAGTTGCCGATGCATGGATACCCATTTTGTGCTCAATAGAGCCGCAGCTGAGGCTGTTAGCTTCGCCCAGCGAGCCATCGTCATTAGGTATTACCTTCGGTACGACGAATAAAGAAATACCTTTGGTGCCGGCAGGCGCGTCAGGTAACTTGGCTAACACTAAATGCACGATGTTGTCTGTTAGATCGTGTTCCCCGCCGGTAATAAATATTTTGGTTCCGGTAATGGCATAACTACCGTCAGACTCGGGGATAGCTTTTGATTTGATAATACCCAGGTCGGTACCTGCATGGGGTTCGGTAAGGCACATGGTGCCGGTCCACTCACCTGATGCCATTTTCGGCAGGTATAATTGTTTTAACTCGTCGCTGCCGTGCAAGTCCAGCGTCATAATGGCACCCGAGGTCAGCCCCGGATACAATGAAAACGAAATATCTGCACTGCAGAGCATCTCTTCGTACTGCGCAGATAGTGATTTAGGCAGGCCCATGCCGCCGAACTCAGGGTTTGCGGTAACACCAACCCAACCGCCTTCGGCCAATTGCTTAAAGTTTTGCTTAAAGCCATCCGGGGTTGTAACTTTGCCTTCTGTAAACGAAACACCTTGCTCATCCGCTGCGCGCGACAAGGGGGCTATCAGGTTTTCGGCAACTTTCGCTGCTTCATCCAAAATCGCCGTTGCAGTGTCTTCATCCATCATATCGGCTAATTCCTCAGCCTGCTGCCAGTCAGCCGAGACATTAAATACGTCGTGTAAGACGAAGTCCATGTCGTCGCGGGGAGCTCTGTAATCTGCCATAGTTACCTCTTAGCTAAACAGTTATTTCAAACACGCGTTTGATTTCTGTTTGCTAGATTAAGAAGTAAACGGACTAAAGTCAATCGACTTAATGTTATTGACCACTCCAGTCTTGCAACGCTTCAACACTAAAGGCTTTGCCGTCGACAGATAGCACCAGTTGTTGTGGTTCAATTCTTTCGATCCTGACTCCACCAAACTGCTCACCAACGTAAAAGCGTTGTTTATTGAGCTCAACCCAGCGTTGTTGCGCATCAGAAACGTACATATGACCATCATAACTAAACTGCGGCACCTGACGTTTAAATGTTTGCTCAAGTTCATTCAATGGCGGAACGAGGCTACTCGACTGAGCATCACTGTTAGTATTCTCGTAATCGCTGTCAGCGATAGCCTGCTCAAATTTGGCCAACAGCTCCGGCGAGACCTGGTTTAAATCCAGCGGCTCGCGTTGTGAAGGCTGCCGAGCAATTGCTTGTGATTCACTGCTGTCCGCTTCATTAATCACCCGCGCTTCCGTCGACGCGGGCTGTGTCGAGGCTTCCCACTTGATCGCTTCAACGGCTAACGTGCTACCCAACTGGTAGTCACTGTAGCGTTCCGCGGTCGCTTCGGTTGTGGCGATATTATTTTGCGCCAGCGTCGAACTGCGCCATTGCATAACCGATGTTGCTATCAACAGCAGTATAATGACGATGATGACTGTCCAAAGTAGCACCCTGCCCCACGGCTTATTGGTTTCTGACGACAGTAACGCCGGGTCGATATCACTGCGCTGGCTAACTAACGGCGACTGTTGTTGTTTTAATGCCTTTAATAACGACGACATGGGTTATTGACTCCCTAAAGCCTGGTTGTCAGAAAAGTATTGCCCGCTTAACCACGCCAGCGTTACGGCATCGAGTTGTCCTGACACCGGTAAATTTTGTTGCCGTTGCAATTGCATCAGTTGCTGTTGCGAAGACTTTGAGCGCAGCGTTTCGCTTAAATGCTGACTTAACTGTTCCTTCAGCCAGGTTGTTTTCTGTTGGCTGTCCATAGCAGCGCGCAAAAATGGATGCCGATATAGCAACAACGTTTCGCCTGTCCAGCCCTGCGTGTCAACGTTAGCGTTTGGTTCAACCAGCAAAGGCTCTGCCTGTTGGCGAAATATTATGGCCGGGTAACCGATGCTGCGAAGTTGCGACATACTTAAAGGTCCGCTCACGCATGCCAGCTGGTACTGTTGCACCCAGTCACAGAAAACGGCATCCGCCGGCGGCTGCGGTAACTCCCATGCGCGGGCCAATTGTTTCGCGGCCGAATAATCATTACTAACCAGAGCCGGTTGCTCGGCGTGTTGTACCGCGTTTAATTCGCTGTCAGCACCCGCTGAATCTGCTATAAACAATCCCAAATTAACCACAACTAATAGGCTGACAGTTACCACTGCGGCAGCAAGCCAGGGCATACCACGTTTTGCTTTTTGCCCCCCTGGGCCGGTCAGTTCAGCTGCAGCCACTTTGATATGCTGTGGGTTAACTTGCGCACTCTGGTCAGTGTAGGCTGCCAGCAACGCGCGGTCGCAGACCAGATTGAGTAGCCGTGGAACTCCCTGCGTGGCTCGATGAGCGGCGACACAGGCTGCATGACTAAACAACGCCCGGTTGGCACCGGCAATTTGCAGTCGATAAGCGATATAGCGCGCGGTGTCCTGTTCGGTCAATGGTAAAATATGGTAGCGTGCCGTAATACGCTGCGCCAATTGCCGTAATTCCCGGCGGCGCAACAGTTCTTGTAATTCCGGCTGTCCTATTAGGATAACACGCAGCAATTTACTCTGGTGGGTTTCTAAATTGGTTAGTAACCGCAGCTGTTCCAACACCTGGGGTTTTAAATGCTGGGCTTCGTCAATCAAGACTAAACATTGTTCGCCTTGTTCGTGCGCCTTAAGCAAAAAACTACTGAGCTTGTCGGTGAGTGCTTTTCGTGTGGCGCTACGTTTTTGATAGCGAATGCCAAATTCGTCACAAAGCGTTGCTAATAATTCGTCTTCGCTTAACATCGGATTAAGAATAAAGGCAGTACGCGTGGTATCCGGTAATTGTTCCAGCAGAGCTCGCGATACCGTGGTCTTGCCGGTACCAACTTCTCCGGTCAGCAGAATAAAGCCACCGCTGCCTTCTAAGCCGTGAGTTAAGTGCGCAAGCGCCTCTTGGTGGCGCTCACTTAGGTAAAGGTAATGCGGGTCGGGCGCGATAGAGAAAGGCGCCTCGTTTAAGCCATAAAAATTTTGATACATAGTTGGCACTGGGTTATCGGCAATTTTCTATGCCAGTGTAACGAGTCACTTGCAGTTGGGCTAGTGATTAGACAAGATCAAACAAAAAACTGAGGAATTGTAGTGAAAACCTATTTAGTCGGCGGCGCCGTGCGCGATAAATTACTGGGTCTTACCCCCCATGAGCATGACTGGGTGGTGGTTGGAGCGACCGTAGAAGAAATGCAAGCGCTTGGCTATGAGCAGGTTGGCAAAGATTTCCCGGTGTTTTTACACCCTCAGACCAAGGATGAATACGCGCTGGCAAGAACTGAGCGAAAATCCGGCCGCGGCTATACAGGTTTTAGTGTCAGTTTCGATCCCGGCGTAACGCTGGAACAAGATTTATTGCGCCGCGACCTCACCATCAACGCCATTGCAGAAACACCCGAGGGAGAGCTAATTGACCCTGTTGCGGGCCAGCAGGACATTCAACAGCGCATACTACGCCATGTGTCTGACGCCTTTGTAGAAGATCCCTTGAGGGTGTTACGCATTGCGCGGTTTCTGGCGCGGTTTTCGCACTTGGGTTTTACCATCGCAGCCGAGACTCGGCAGTTACTGGAAAACATGGCTGCTACTGGCGAACTCACTGACCTTACCCCCGAACGTGTTTGGAAAGAGTGGCAGAAGTCACTGGATACGCAATCGCCGCACAAATTTCTTGAACTGCTACAGCAGCTGAATGCCACCCCGCAAGTACTCGATGGCTTGCTAGTCAACACGCAGGTACTGGACTGTATTCGGCGAGTCGCTGAGCAGACGGAAACTACCGAGCTTCGGTTTGCTGCGGTCTTTGTAATGCAACCACCGACTTTTAAATTGGCTGAGTTTTGTCGTCAATTAGCTATTCCAAACCGTTTTTATGATGTCGCACAGTTAGCGCTGCAGCAACAACAGCTTATTTTACAACAAGCAAAACTCTCGCATCCGCAATTGTTTGAGTTGTTGCAGGCAATTGATTATTGGCGCCGTCCGCGGCGGTTAACAGAGTTCCTCTGTTTGAGGCGTGTTCTAGGACATACGCAGCAGGACAGCAACGCCATTGAAAACGCTGCGGCCGCCGCTAAACAAGTCAACGCAAAGCAGTTAGTTGCTGACGGTTTAAAAGGGCCGGAGGTAGGCCAGGCTCTGGCGCAAAGGCGACAAGCTATCTTTTTTGAGCACCTACCAGATAATTAAATGCAGCCCCAGCGTTAAGCCGATTTAAAAAGGTAGCCAGCGCTCTTCTGATAACGGCTGCAACCATTGTTCGTGATTAGCCTGGTGCTGTTGTTGGTAAGCCTGCCAAAGTTGCTGATAAGACTCGCCGCAGATCGGATGCACTCGATCCGGTGCAATTTCGGCTAACGGCCTAAGCACAAACGCATTATGCAGGATTTCAGCGCGCGGTAATTGCGGACTGCGCTCATGGCAGAGTTCGCCGTACAGCAACAGATCGATATCCAGCGTACGAGGACTATATTTAGGGCTGTGCTCGGAGCGTCCGTGGTCCTGTTCGATTTGCTTGCAGCGCTGCTGCACCTGCTGCACACTTAAGTGGGTTTGTACTTCTACCACCAGGTTATAAAAGTTGCTGCCGTCAAAACCTACCGCACGGCTCTCGTAAACCTGGGAACGCTGCAGCCATTGAAAGTGTTCTGCAATATCGATTATGCCCGCTAAAATGTGTTTTTCGCGTTCGATATTCGAGCCTAAGCCCAAAAATACACTCACCATAATACGTTTTAACCAAACGCGCTGTCGAACCGCGAACGCCTAATCGTAACCGCCACGTTGTCGGCGGCAGGAACCGCATCGGGTTTACTCACTTTTACCTTAATATCACTAACGGAGAACTGCTCAAGCACGAGCTGCGCAACGCCTTCAGCCACGGTCTCGATCAGTTGTCGAGGTTGTTGTGTAACCCATGCCACAATTGCTTCACTTACCCTGGCATAATCGACAGCCTGGGCTATATCGTCGGTTTTAGCCGCGGCCTGAATATCCCAACCCATATCGACATCAATGCGGAGCTGTTGAGTCTGCTGCTGCTCCCAGTCATAAACGCCAATGAACGTGTCTATTATTAACCCTTCAATACTGATCCAGTCTAGATCGGAGATCGCCATCTAAATCCACCATTGGTATTTCAGCTAAAAAGCGCTTATTCTAGGAGGCGCTATATTCATTGCAGTCTACACCAAACATACAGAGAATCGTACCCTATGACCGCACTGACACTTCTGATGATTATAACCGCGTACCTGTTAGGTTCCATCAGCAGTGCCGTCCTCATCTGTAAACTATGGGGTTTGCCGGATCCCCGGCGCGACGGCTCTGGTAATCCCGGTGCAACCAATGTCTATCGTATTGGCGGCAAACTGCCGGCCTTCCTGACCTTATGGTTTGATGTGCTTAAAGGCATGGTTCCGGTATGGGCGTCATATTTTTTCGGTATCGAACCATTTTTCCTTGGCCTAATCGCCGTTGCCGCCTGCCTTGGTCACATTTTTCCGCTGTACTTTAATTTTCGCGGTGGTAAAGCCGTCGCAACTGCCCTGGGCGCAATGTTCCCGGTTGCGTGGGAGATGGCACTGCTACTTATTGCGACCTGGTTGTTGGTATTTAGGATAAGCCGTGTATCGTCACTTGCCGCGCTTGTTACCGTAAGTCTGGCGCCGTTCTATGCGTTTTGGATAAAGCCTCAGTATACCGTACCGGTCATCATGATTTCGGTACTCATCGTCTGGCGTCATCAGGCCAACATCGTGCGCTTGGGCAGCGGGCAGGAATCATCATTCCGGCGCCGCGACCAAAAATAGGCTTATGCAGGCATCGGTTTTAAATCCGTCATCGGCCAGCGCGGATAGGTTTTTATAGCTAGTGGCTGAGACTCACCCGCCTGCAGGCGCAGCGCGCCAGCCAGAGCAATCATTGCGCCATTATCAGTACAGAATTCTGTGCGTGGGTAAAAAACCTCGCCGTTGATTTTATCGGCCAGCGCTGCCAGTTGTTCTCGTAAATGTCGGTTTGCGCTGACTCCTCCGGCAATAACCAAACGTTTGTAGCCTGTTTGTTGCAATGCACGTTTACACTTGATAACTAGCGTATCAACCACCGCATCTTCAAACGCGCGGGCGATATCTGCCCGGGTCTGTTCATCATTATCGTGACTCGCCAGCGTATTGGCGGTAAATGTTTTTAAGCCACTAAAAGAAAAGTCCAGGCCCGGGCGATCAGTCATTGGACGAGGGAACTTAAATCGATCACTGCGCCCCTGTTCGGCTAATTTTGCTAAGCGTGGTCCACCCGGGTAATCCAGCCCCATCAGTTTTGCGGTTTTATCAAAAGCTTCCCCCGCTGCGTCATCCACCGATTCACCCAACAGTTCATAATCACCAATAGCTTTAACCTGTACCAACTGGGTATGTCCGCCAGAAACCAGTAACGCAACAAACGGAAACTGCGGTTGGTTTTCTTCCAACATCGGCGCCAGCAGATGGCCTTCCATATGATGCACACCAACTGCCGGCAGCTTCCAGCCATAGGCCAGACTGCGGCCAATACAACTACCAACCAGCAGCGCGCCAACCAAACCCGGACCCTGGGTAAACGCCACACCATCAAGATCGGCAGGTTGTAGTTGCGCCTGTTCCAGTGCGGCATTAATCAGCGGCAGGGTTTTACGCACATGGTCGCGTGAGGCTAGTTCCGGCACGACACCGCCATAGTCGGCATGTAGCTTAACTTGCGAATAGAGTTGATGTGCCAACAATCCCTGTTGGGTGTCGTAAATAGCAATGCCTGTCTCATCACAGGAGGTTTCGATACCGAGTACCCGCATAACGTCCGCCGCTTCTGTTTCAATAAACGTGTGTTCAATAAACTCGTCAGGGCGACAGTTTACCGTATTTTTTATCGCCATTGGCGTGAATTTATGTCAATTTAAGCCAAACAATAATAACCACAGGACAACTTCGATGATGCAGAATATCAACGCAGGCAAGCGACTTAAACAACTGGCAATTGCGAGTGCTGTCGCTCTATCTTTGGCGGCATGCCAGACGGTTGACTCATCCAGCCAGCAGACCCAAGCGCCGGCATTTGCGTTCCAGCAAGCCTCGGTGACCGAGCTACAAACCGCCATGCAGCAGGGCCAGTTAACCGCCGAACAACTGGTGGCGTATTATCTTCAGCAAATCGAACAACACAATACCCAGGGAGCAGAATTACGTGCGGTTATTAGTTTGTCGGAAAATGCCCTTAGCGACGCTCGCCGCCTCGATGCTGAGCGGGCGCAGGGCGAAATGCGCGGCCCCTTGCACGGCATTCCGGTATTATTAAAAGATAATATTGATACGGCCGATGGCCTGGCTAATACAGCCGGCTCGGTGTTATTCGCTAATAACTTCCCTGCCGACGATGCATTTTTAGTTAACGAACTGCGCGAAGAAGGTGCCATCATTCTTGGCAAAGCCAACCTCAGTGAGTGGGCAAACTTTCGTTCAACCCGGTCCAGCTCGGGCTGGAGTGGTATGGGCGGGCAAGCCCTCAACCCATATGATCGCAGTCGCTCTACCTGTGGTTCCAGCGCAGGCTCAGCCAGTGCCGTAGCTGCTGATTTCACCGCACTCTCGGTTGGTACAGAAACCGATGGTTCATTGGTTTGCCCTGCCGCCATTAACGGCATTGTTACCATTAAACCGACGTTGGGGTTAATTAGCCGCGACGGTATTATTCCAATCGCGCACAGCCAGGATACCGCTGGCCCCATGGCACGGACGGTAACCGGTGCAACCCTAATGCTGCAGGCCATGGCAGAGCACGATGCCAATGATAATGCCGGCTATCGCGACGACACTGATTTTGCACAGCACCTTAAAACTGATGGCTTACAAGGCAAGCGTATCGGCGTAGTCCGTAACTTAATGGGCTACAATGAACTACTCGATGAACAGTTTGATCAACAGCTCGAGGTTTTGCGAGCTCAGGGCGCAGAAGTCGTTGATGTTACCATGCCAACTTACGGCGAGTACGGTGGTGATGAGTTTACGGTACTGCTGTACGAATTTAAGTACGACATGGAAAAATACCTCGCGACTACCGAGTTACCCTACCAAACCATGGACGATCTTATTGATGCCAATAACGCGGCGGCCGACCAGGAACTCATCTACTTTGGTCAGGAGCTATTCCAAATGGCGGCAGCTAAGTCAGAAGACGATAAGGATGACTACTTAAAGGCGCTGGAAAACAGTAAGCGTTTAGCCGGCGAAGAAGGCATTGATGCGATGCTTAAGGAGCATGAGCTGAACTTATTAATTGCACCTACAACCTCGCCGTCGTGGAAGATTGATCGCGTTAACGGCGATAATTACTCCGGTTCAGCAAGCTCGCCGGCGGCAGTTGCCGGTTACCCACATATCACTGTCCCTATGGGCTACATACAAATCGGCGAAGAGCCCGCATTACCGGTGGGATTAAGCTTTTTCAGCACCGCTAAAGCAGAGCCGGTTTTAATCGAAGCGGCGTTTGCTTACGAACAGGCGACAAAACATCGCAAAGCACCGCAATTTGACTAACTAATCGGTTAAGCCAACGCTCTGCTCGACTAACGCCCGGCCATCAACGTCACGCAGTGATAAGATGAGCTCGGGCGTATCTTGCCAGCGTACTTCTATTTGCCCATAGCGGGCTTGTTCAAGTGCGTCACCATGGCGTTGTTCGAACCGATAAGGCGCCTCGCTGGCGGATGACAAATAACCTGAAGTCACCTGCCACAATGAGTAACTTAAAACATCATCGATTTTTGCCAGTTCGCCGAAGCCCCGATCACCCGTTGCCAGCACCAGCCCCTGCGGCTGCAACTGTTGTAACATTTCTACCAGCCGCTGTTGTTCTGTCGCATACATCGCCCAACTGTCATACCCATTTAGCGGCGCAAAAAATGGCGTTGCGCTCATTAAAACCCGAACCTCGGCCGGCTCTTGCAGCTGTTCGGCTAACCATTGCCATTGCGCATCCCCTAACAGATTTGCCGACGGATTAGGCAGGTAGGGACCTTGCTCACTATCCAGCGCACGCGTTAATCGTTCTACCCATCCAACCCGGGTTAATGGGTCCCGATTCCAACGACCGTCCAGCATAATCACCTGCACCCGTTGCGGAGCTTCTCCGAATACCACCGCCTTGGCAATGCCGTGTTCCTGAAACATTCGCGGAGAACTTATTGGTTCCCGCCAAAAGGTCAAAAAATGATTGCGTACTGCGTACTTTAATGGGTTATTCGTGCCTGCCTGGCCATCAATTGCATAGTCTGTGCGATTCCACATCGACATAACTGCCGATTGTCGGCGCAATACTTTGGGGCCACGAAAACGATTCAGCACGTCATAGGCCTCCAGCATATCGTCCATGTCACCGGCATCAACATCAACGGTATTGCCTAAAAACACGAATACTTCCGGGTCAGCTAAATTCAACGCATCAAATACATCTTGTCGCTCGCTGTGGTCCATACAACAACCAAAGGCAACCCGTGTGGATTGCTGCGCCAACGCAGGAGCAACCGCAACGAGCAGTGTAATAACGACATAAATCAGCTTTGCCAACGGCATTAAAAATCCTCTTTATTAACCGCGCAACGGCGCGCCTCTTCTCTTTCTATATCGCCCCGGGCTACTAATTTCTTTAATGCCTGGTCGAGTGTTTGCATACCGCGTTCACCGCCGGTTTGGATTGCTGAATACATTTGCGCGACTTTATCTTCCCGGATCAGGTTTTTGATCGCCGAGTTGCTTAGCATAATTTCGTGCGCGGCAACACGCCCCCCTCCGATGCGCTTAAGCAGGGTTTGCGATATCACGGCCCGCAACGACTCGGATAACATGGAACGAACCATCGGTTTATCATCGCCGGGGAAGACATCAATAATGCGGTCGATTGTTTTCGGCGCCGACGTAGTATGCAACGTACCCAACACCAGATGGCCGGTTTCAGCGGCTGTCATTGCCAGGCGAATGGTTTCCAGATCGCGCATTTCGCCGACTAATATGACATCCGGATCTTCCCGCAGCGCAGAGCGCAATGCCGCCTCAAAGGATCGCGTATCGCGATGCACTTCTCGCTGGCTGACCAGACTTTTTTGATTGTCATGCACAAACTCTATCGGGTCTTCGATGGTTAAGATATGTTGCGAGCGCGAACGGTTAATGTAATCGACCATCGCCGCCAGCGTAGTTGATTTACCTGATCCCGTTGGCCCTGTAACCAGCACCAACCCGCGTGGAGCATCGACAATGTCTTTAAATATCGCCGGCGCATCGAGCTCGTCTAAGGTCGTCACTTTATTCGGAATCATCCTGAATGCCGCGGCAATACCTTTACGCTGTGTGAATACGTTAACCCGAAAGCGGGCTATGCCTTCTAAGGTGAAAGAAAAGTCGCATTCAAACCGTTGTTCGTATTCCTCTTGTTGCGGTTTTGCCATGATCTCATACAGCATTGCTTTGAGCTCATCAGCCTGGTGCACGGGTTGATTTAATGGTCGAATGTCGCCATCTACACGTATCATAGGCACACTGCCCGCGGATAAATGTAAATCTGACGCAGATTGTTTCATACTGAAGGCAAGTAAATCAGTGACATTCATAGTTAGGCCCGAGTTTAAAGGATGATTAATGTGACTAAGGTAGCAGAAATCGATGCCGAAACCCTAGCAAAAAACCTGCATCAAACCCGACAACAACTGGCTGAATTTTCGGAAGAAAGTGCCTACAAGCAGTCAGTAAATCTAATCGCCGTCAGTAAAAAGCATCCGCCACAAGCGGTTGTAGCCGCAGCCGACGCAGGGCAACGTGAGTTTGCTGAGAACTATGTGCAGGAGGGCATCGATAAAATACATGCAGTCGATAACCCTGACCTTATTTGGCACTTTATTGGTCCTTTGCAATCAAACAAAACAAAAGATGTCGCGGCACACTTTGACTGGGTTCAAAGTGTTGAAAGAGAAAAAATAGCCCGCCGCCTTAATGACCAGCGTCCGCAACAACTGGAACCGTTAAATATTTTATTGCAGGTTAACATCGATGACGATGACAATAAGTCAGGGCTTACGCCCGAGCAAGTGCCGACTTTAGCTGCCTTCGTTGCAGGTTGCGACCGGCTTAGTTTGCGTGGTTTGATGACGATCCTTAAAGCTGACACCAGCACTGAACAGCAAAGACAAAGTTTCGCAAAAATGCGAACTCTGTTTGAACAACTGCAAAGCCAATACGGCGAAAACATCGATACGCTATCCATGGGTATGAGCGGGGACATGCGACAAGCGGTACTCGAGGGTGCTAACATGGTACGTATTGGAACAGCAATTTTTGGACAACGGGAGTGATAATGAACGATATCCGTAACATCGCCTTTATCGGCGCAGGTAATATGACACAAAGTATTGTCGGTGGTATGTGTAAAAGTGGCTACCCCGCAGACAAGGTATGGGTCAGTAATCCTAGCGCCGGCAAACTTGAAAAAATGAAAGCGGAATTGGGCGTTAATACCAGCCACGACAATCTTGAAGTTGTTAATGCGGCAGACGCTATCGTGTTATCTGTTAAGCCACAATTAATGGCAGACGTTTGTGCCCACTTAAAAGAACATGTGGATAACCTCAGCGATAAACTGATTATTACTATTGCCGCAGGCATTCGTATGCCTAAGTACAAACAATACCTGGGTGATGACATTAACATCATTCGTGTTATGCCAAATACTCCGTCGTTGGTCGGCCAGGGGATGTCCGGGTTGGTCGCTGATGACGGTGTCAATGAACAGGACAAAAACTACGTAACCGAAGCCTTCAATGGCGTCGGCGATACGCTGTGGGTTGAGGACGAAGATCAGCTCGACATATTAGGCGCAGTTGCCGGCAGTGGACCTGCTTACTTTTTTGAGTTTATGGATAGCCTGGCTAAAGGTGCGGTTGAACTTGGCTTCGACCCCGAGAAAGCCCGTGCGATGGTACAGCAAACCTGTTTAGGTGCTGCACAAATGGCAAAAGAAAGTGATTTATCACTGGAAGATTTGCGCAAGCAGGTCACCAGTAAAGGCGGCTCTACCGCGAAAGGCGTCGAAGTCTATCAAGAGCGCGACCTGCATGGTATTTCTGCAGATGCTGTAAAAGCTGCCGTAAACCGTAACCAGGAAATGGCGAAACTGTTCTAGGAGCCGATATGAACAACGCTTTGACGTTTTTAGTGGCGACACTGATCGATCTGTATCTGATCGTCGTGTTGTTGCGCGTTTGGATGCAATTGGTTAAGGCGGATTATTTTAATCCGGTCAGCCAGTTTGTGGTAAAAGCCACACAGCCAGTGGTTGGCGTGCTGCGCAAGATTATTCCGGCAGCCGGACGGCTGGATACGGCCAGTCTGGTATTTGCTATCCTAATTGGCATGCTTAAAGCAGCAGCATTAAGTAGTCTCAACGGCTACGGCTTCGCTATTGTGCCAGTGGTTATTACCGGGGTCTTGTTTACACTCAGCAGCCTGCTGTCGATGCTATTCTGGATCCTTATTATTCGCGCAATTCTCAGTTGGTTCTCGCAGGGCTACAATCCGATGGAAGCGATGCTGCATCAGTTAACAGAGCCCATGCTTGCACCTGTGCGCCGCATTGTGCCACCCATCGGCGGGCTCGACTTGTCAGTGCTTATTGTCATTATCGCACTACAGTTTTTGCGCCTGTTAATCGGTGTATAAGGACTAACTATGCGAGTGCTCACTTATACGTTAACCGCAGTATTATTAACTCTGATGGCCACTTTTGCTCAAGCTGAGCAAAAGCAAAGCGTCGGTGACTGGGAGGTGCATTACAGCGCCTTTAATTCCACCTTTCTGACGCCACAAATCGCCGCTCAATACGATATAACCCGCAGTGAAAAACGCGGGTTAATCAACATTGCGATATTAGATGCTGAAACGCAAAAAGCGCTGAAAGCATTACCTAAAGGGTATGTTAGTAACCCCCGCGGTGGCGTGCAGTCATTGGAGTTTAAGCAAATCGTTGAAGGTGACTCTGTTTATTACTTAGCCAGCTTTTTGTTTGGTGACGAAGAAATCATGAAATTCAATATTAATATTCCAAACAGTAAAGCCTCTGGCGAGCCATTAGTATTTGAGCAAAAATTTTACCAAGAGTGAGTGCAAGCTCACTCTTTTGCTTTTATCCCCAGTGACTGTACTTCGCCCTGTTCGTTGACCTCCCGCACGGTTAAAACGACATCGCCTACCTGCGCTGTATCACCAATAACAACCCGACGATGAAACTTCTGAGTAAAGTAATCTTTTAGCGTTTTACCCAAAATCGCGTCATCAACCTGGCCCAGTGGATAGACCGACGATACCTCGGTAAAGGTCAAATCCCCACGCAGGCTAAAGTCACCGAAGAAGCCTTGCTCGTTAATTTTTAAGCCACGCCCGCCGGATGCAAGAATCCGACTGACTTCGTCAATATCGCGCACGGTTGCAGTGACTAATAAATTGTCACCCTCTTCTACCGTCGGCTTAGTCTCTGGCTGCAGCCATTCACCATCGCGAATAACGCCAACAAAGGTCGCTGGTGCGGTCAATTTGAGTTCGCTCCAGGTGTGATCACAGGCTGGTGAATCTTTATCGATTTTATACAACCATACCTCAAGTGCCTCTTTGGAGGGTACCGATGAAAGCGGCATTCGCTGCTGTGGTTCGGGACGTTTTGGCACTTCCAGGTTTAGCCAGCGAGCCATAGGCGCTATGGTCCAGCCCTGAATTAGCAACGACACCATCACCACCACAAAGGCGATATCAAAATACAACTCTTCTTGCTCAACACCACTTAGCCAGGGGAATAATGCCAGGATAATTGGCACCGCACCACGCAGCCCAACCCAGCTCATAAAGACTTGTTCACGCCAAGGGAAAGAAAAAGGTAACAGGCTAATGACCACGGCTATCGGCCGCGCGATAAAAATTAAAGCAAAGGCAATACCCAGTGCAACCGGCAGATAAGCGACTAAATGCGATGGCGTTACCAGCAGCCCCAGGATCAGGAACATCGATATTTGCGCCAGCCAGGCCAAGCCATCCTGTACATGAAGTATATGCACAAGTTGTGGTAAGCGTGCATTGCCGATCAAAAAGCCCATCAAATAAACGGCTAAAAACCCGCTGGCACCCAGTTTTGCCGTTACCGCAAAGGCAAGAATGGCACTGGCAACCGCTAGTAACGGAAAGAACGAGAAGCTTAACGGTAACTTGCGACCAGCGACGATAAATAGTCGGCCTCCCAGCCAACCAAAGAAAAGCCCGCCAATAAGTTGCCACAACACATCGGCAACCAGCCAGTACCACTGATTAAACTCACCACTGGCCACCGCCGCTGTCATTGTCAGTGTCAGAATAACAGCCATCGGGTCGTTACTGCCCGATTCGATCTCAAGAGTAGCGCCAACGCGCTCTTTAATCTGTAAACCCTGCGATTGGAAAATACCAAATACGGCAGCTGCATCGGTTGAGCTTAAAATGGCACCAATCAACAAGGCCGCGGGCCAAGGCAAACCGAACCAAAACACGGCAGCACTGGCAACCAGTGTACAGGTGATAGCAACGCCAACCGTTGCCAAACTAATAGCTGGCCATAATGCGACCCGGAAGCGCTGCGGGTTGGTGCGCATGCCGCCGTCAAACAGAATGATCACCAGCGCCATTGAGCCAATAATAAAAGCAATATCAGGGTCGTCGAAGTTGAGCCCGATAACACCGTCCGTACCAGCTAACATACCGATGACAAGGAAGGTCAACAGGATGGGAGCGCCGAGTCGATTAGATATAACTCCGGCCAAAATACTAACGACCAGTAGCAATCCACATATTAATAATAGTGTATTGGCAGTATCCAATCCCGACTCCCTTATTCCTGCATATCTGTTTGGCATGTTATCATGCCCATTATCTTAGATTAGCTTTATTAGATCACGAAATAAAAACGATGCAAAAAACACCAAACGAAGTTGTTTTGGCTACCGGTAATGCAGGTAAAGTCAACGAATTACAGGCCATGCTAAGAGAGCATCCGGAAACCGCTAACTGGCAGGTACATCCGCAATCCCAGTGGCAATTGTCAGATGCCGATGAGACCGGCCTCGCGTTTGTTGAAAATGCTATCATAAAGGCACGTCACGCCTGTCGTCACACCGGCCTACCCGCAATTGCTGACGACTCAGGGTTAGCGGTTGACTATTTAGACGGCGCTCCCGGCGTGTTCTCTGCTCGCTATGCCGGTGAAAATTGTAGCGATCAGGACAATATTGATAAATTGCTTACCGCCCTGCGGGATGTGCCTGATAAACAACGCGGTGCCACCTTCCACTGTGTGTTGGTTTATTTACGTCACGCCGCAGACCCGACGCCGTTAATTTGCCACGGCCAGTGGTCTGGGCGCCTGTTACATGAGCCCCGCGGCGACGGTGGCTTTGGTTATGACCCTATATTTTGGGTCGACACTGAACAATGTTCAGCCGCCGAGCTGCCTCGCTCGCGCAAACAACAGTTAAGCCACCGTGGTAAAGCGTTGAGCCAATTGTTATCACAGCTAACCAAGTAGGCCCTATGCTATCGCTGCCGCCATTATCCCTGTACGTTCACATCCCCTGGTGTATTCAAAAATGTCCGTACTGTGACTTTAACTCACATAAACTCAACGGCAGTATACCTGAAGATGCCTACATTGGCCGTTTACTGGATGATTTACGTGCCGATTTGGATTGGGTTCAGGGCCGTAGCATAGAGTCAATCTTTATTGGCGGAGGCACGCCCAGCGTAATGTCTGCTGCAGCTATTCAACGATTGATGGACGGCATACGCTCGCAGTTGACGCTGACAACAGATTGTGAGGTGACGCTGGAAGCCAATCCCGGTACTTTTGAAACTGAAAAATTCAGTGACTTTGTTAAAGCCGGCATTACCCGGTTATCGATTGGTGTGCAAAGTTTGCAACAGCATCAATTACAAGCCTTAGGTCGAATACATGATCCAGCACAAGCTCGCGCCGCTGCCGCTCATGCAGCGCAGTTGCCGCTAACAAGCTTTAATCTGGATCTGATGCATGGCCTGCCCGACCAGACCCTGGCGCAGGCACTGGATGACTTGCGACAAGTTATTGCGCTGGATCCGCCGCATATATCCTGGTATCAGCTTACTATCGAACCCAATACGCTATTTGCCAGCAAGCCGCCCGAATTGCCTGACGACGACACCTTATGGGAGATTTATCAACAAGGCCATCACTTGCTGGAAGCCGCGGGCTACCGTCAATACGAAGTAAGCGCTTACGCAAAAGCGGGGCATCAGAGCCGCCACAACCGCAACTACTGGCAATTTGGCGATTATCTGGGCATCGGCTGCGGCGCCCATAGTAAAGTGACCTTGGCAGAGCAAAATCGCATATTACGCTGTGAAAAAATCAAACATCCGCAAGGTTATTTGGATCTGACCCGGGCGCTACGTTACCAGTTAAATGACGTTGCCCCCGATGAGCGCTATTTTGAGTTTTTCATGAATCAATTACGCCTGTTAGAGCCGATCGCAAAGCGACACTTCGAGCTGACTACCGGCCTTAAAGCGACTGATGCCAGTAAAAAATTAGCCACCGCTGTGGATAAGCAGTGGCTAACGGAAACAGATTCAGAATGGCAGCTTACGCCCAGCGGCCACCGTTTTCTTAACAGTGTGCTGGAAACCCTGCTATAGCGCTTTTTGCGGTTATTGCTTACCAAAAATGAGATCCCAAACACCATGGCCTTTGCGTTCGCCACGTTGCTCGAATTTGGTTTTCGGGCGGTGCTGCGGGCGCGGAACATAGTCGTTAGTTGCCGATAAATTACGCAGATCCGAATTATCAGTGAGCACCTCAAGCATATGCTCAGCGTAGTTTTCCCAATCGGTAGCCAAATGCAGCGTTCCAGCCGGTGTTAACTTTGCAACCAGCAGTTCGACAAACTCAGGCTGAATAATACGGCGCTTGTGATGACGTTTTTTATGCCAGGGATCAGGAAAGAAAACCTGCACACAATCCAGTGACTGATCCGGAATGCATTGCTTTAGCACTTCTACCGCATCTTCGTTATATATCCGCAGGTTCGTTACTTGCTCCTGCCCTGCTGCCATGAGACAAGCGCCAACACCAGGTTCATGAACCTCAACACCGATGAAGTTTCGAGCCGGTGCCTGGCTGGCCATTTCCACCAGTGAATGCCCCATGCCGAAGCCAATCTCAAAGGTTACCGGGTTGTTATTACCGAACACCTCAGTCAAGTCAAGTTGCCCGTGACTAATACTCAACCCCATGGCGGGCCAATGACGCTCAATCGCTGCGGCCTGACCTTTTGTTAAACGACCTTCGCGCTTAACAAAACTTCTTACTGTGCGTACGTACTTACCGGCCGCTGCAGCTTCTTCTGCACTTTTAAATTGCGTCATCGTTGTATGGTTACCTACTATCTCGTTATATCCGAAACTAAAATAAAAAAACGGGCCTGTATTAAAGGCCCGTTGGATATTTTAACGGTAAGAGCGTTACAACCGCAACGCTTAACGTTCTACCGGTACACGATTAACGATTTTAAGTTCAGCTTCGATACGGCGATTGTCCTGACGTGCCGCAGCGCTGTCACCCATGGTACGTGGTTGTGACTCACCGTGACCTTTATAACTTACACGGTTCGCGTCAATACCGAAGCGCTTAACCATGACATCACCAACAGCTTTTGCACGACGCTCAGATAACCACTGGTTATAATCTTCCGGGCCAACACTATCGGTATGACCGTGGATAGTGATGTTCAGTTGCGGATGCTCTTTCATGAAGTTCGCCATGTCTTCAATTTCACCCATCGCCGATTTACGGACAACTGAAGAGTCAAAATCAAATTCAACCAGCATTTCTTCACGAAGGGTTTCGTTTTTGTACAGAACACAACCATTTTCATCGACCGAGTAATCTGCCGGGGTATTTACGCAATTATCTTTGCTATCAATTACGCCATCACCATCAGAATCCACAGGTTGCTGCGGCTCTGGCTGAGATTGTGCAGGCTGAGGAGCAACGTCCGGACGCTGACGCGGCTCTGGTGACGCATCACGCCCGCCAAAGAACCATTGCAGGCCGAAGTTAGCAAACATTTCGTTATACTTTTCATCGGTGCCTTTTTGACCACCTGCCTCTATCCGCCATGCCAGATTGTCATTGATGAATGAGCGATGGCCTACAGTCGCACGAATTGCTTTGTCGGCAATACCACCAATCTCGCTACTAACCACACCTAAACCGGCATAAACCGTATCGTTGAAGTGATACAGTGCATCGGTTCCATAGTTCTTACCGTAGGCATTACCACCCAGTTCCAGGTCTGCTTCCAGGTACTCGTAATAAGCACGTAATTCCCATGCTTCGCTAAGCATTACGCCAGCTTCAATACCTGTTGCCAGCGTGGAGAAGTTATTATCAACGGCTCGGAAGGCGTTGTTATCTATTGCAACACGCTCAGGATCTGCAGAGAACGCACCCATGCGCGCACCTACATAAATATCATTCTTTTCTACTTGAGTTTGCTGTGCGGTAGCGACAGATGTCATTCCTACGCTCACCAAAGCCAATAACACGGTGTTTAACTTTTTCATTGCAAGCTCCTTTTTAATTGCAATAGAAGAACCAACTTGGCTGTTTATACGCTATTTATATTATAACGATCACAATATGAAGTACGTTTAGGGTAAGTATAAACCTAAATCGAAAAATGTCAGATATGTTTGCAATTATTTACAGATATTCCTGGGTAGGTTGTAATACGCCTTTGCAGTTATCATTTAAGGGGCAGTACATCGATGACGTCGCTTTCGACAGAACAATGGTTTAGCAATGACGTTTTGCGATGGTTCGAGCAACATGGCAGAAAGGATCTGCCCTGGCAACAGCAAAAATCCCCCTATAAAGTCTGGATTTCAGAAATCATGCTGCAGCAAACCCAGGTTGCTACAGTAATCCCTTATTTTTTGCGATTTATGAATTCATTCCCCACCGTGGAGGCGCTGGCCGAAGCATCACTTGATAACGTACTGAGCCACTGGAGCGGACTGGGCTATTACGCCAGGGCACGAAACCTACACAAAGCAGCACAGCAGATTTGCAGCGAATTTGCCGGGCAATTCCCGACTCAGCCGGAACAACTCATGCAGTTACCCGGCATCGGACGCTCAACTGCCGGCGCCATCGCATCGCTCGGCTGCGGTGTGCCCGCTGCCATTCTGGACGGTAATGTTAAACGCGTTCTTGCGCGCTGCTTTGCGGTGGCCGGCTGGCCCGGTAAGGCAGCCGTGTTACGCCAGCTATGGCAGTTATCGGAACAGCTCACGCCAATAGCCCGGCACGACGAGTATAATCAAGCGATGATGGATTTAGGTGCACTCATTTGCACCCGTTCCTCACCACAATGTCATGCCTGCCCATTACAAAGCGCCTGTATAGCAAATAAACAGGGGCAACAGCTTGCTTATCCCGGTAAAAAACCTAAAAAAGCACTGCCGGTAAAAACCGCCTATTTAGCCGTGCAGAAAAAAGCCGATCAGGTGTTGTTACAAAAACGACCACCAACAGGCATTTGGGGAGGGCTGTGGAGCTTTCCTGAATTCAGCAGCGAAGCTGAGCTGTTGACACACTTTGAGCTGGCCAATAATGAGGTAAGGTCGTTGTCACCGTTTCGGCACACGTTTTCTCATTTCCATTTAGATTGCTACCCCCTGCTACTATGCAACGCTAACAATGCAAGCGCGCAGCTTGCAGACAGCAGCGAACAACAGCGCTGGGTTTCGCCAGGTCAGTCACTGGACGTAGGTATTGCCGCAGCGACGCAAAAAATTCTAACTCAACTAGTAACCGAGTTATGATAAAACTATTACCTAAACACCCTGCCAAAAAAAGGAACAGGTTATGAGCAGAACCGTATTTTGTGAGTACTTACAGCAACAAGCTGAAGGCCTTGATTTTCAGCTATATCCGGGCGAGTTGGGTGAGCGAATTTATAACCATATCTCGAAACAAGCCTGGGCTGAATGGCAAAAAAAACAGACCATGTTAATTAACGAAAAGCACCTGAATATGATGGCAGAAGCCGATCGCCAGTACCTGGAACAACAGATGGTTGCCTTTTTATTTGAACGTAAAGAAATAACGATCGACGGTTATACACCGCCTGAAAGTCAATAAGCGTAAAATTTATTGCAATAAACATCCAAAAGCTAAATTATTGACTAAAATATTGACAATAGTTTCAGGTTATGAGCGTTACTGGAGCTTCGCTGTCGATTCTGTTAGACTACTAACGAATTCAACAAAAGGGAGTCTTTATGAAAGCGCCATCCTGGCGAAGAGCCGTACTTAAAGTAGGCAGTGCGCTCATCGCGCCAGATGAAACCGGAGTGAGTACCAAATACTTACTTCCCATCGCTCGGTTTATTAACGAGTGTCGTGAACGAGGCCAAGAGGTCGTGCTAGTTTCTTCAGGCAGTGTTGCCGCAGGACGAAAGCACATTCACTTCGAACATAAGAAGGTTCCGGTTGCTGTTCGCAAAGCGATGTCAGCCGTTGGACAGAATGAAATGATGGGGTATTGGTCGCGCTTTTTTGATTTCCCCTGCGCGCAACTTTTGATGACCCACAGCGACTTGCGTGACCGCGCACGTTACGTGAGCATCAAAAATACGTTAAACAGATTGTTAGAGCACAATGTTTTGCCCGTCGTAAACGAAAACGACGCGCTCGCCACTGACGAAATGAAAGTGGGTGACAACGATAACCTATCAGCAATGATTGCCACCCTGGTTGACGCAGATGCACTGTTTATCTGCTCAGACATTGATGGCTTGTATGACGCAGACCCCAACCTTAACCCGGATGCTAAGAAGATTCCCGTGGTTGAGCAAATTGACGAGAGCATTTTCTCGCTCGCTGGCGGGTCAGTAAGTGCCGTAGGGACAGGTGGTATGCGTACCAAAGTCGAAGCGGCCGAAAAAGCAACTTCTCACGGCATTGATACCTATATTGTCAATGGCCGCAAAGGCGAGACGTTTGAATCGCTGTTACAGGGCGAAATACCAGGAACACTTTTCCGTCGCCAATCTGATCCAATCAGCAATAAAAAACATTGGTTAAGACATACGCTTGTCGCCCAGGGCGAGATTTTAATCGACGAGGGTGCAGAAAAAGCGTTAATGGAAAACGGAGCGTCGCTATTGAGCTCCGGCATTGTTGACGTTCAAGGCGACTTTGACCGCGGTGATGCGGTACTCGTGCGCAGCGCAAACAACACCGATGCGCTGGCTAAAGGCATTTGCCAATACAGTTCGCACGAGCTACTGCACATTAAGGGCCAGCAAACCGAAGACATTGCAGAGCAATTCGGTTACAGCCCGATTACTGAAGTAATTCATCGCGATGATTTAATGATTTTGGAGGATTCATGAGCCAGCAGTTAGCAACAGAAATTGCCCAACGCGCCGCTAAAGCCGCGCGTGCGGTAGCAACCTTGTCAGAGCAGGACAAAAACAAGGTTTTACAAAAAATGGCTGACGCAATCCGTAGCCACAAAGATAAGATTTTAGCCGTTAACGAAAAAGACATGGTAGCCGGCAAAGAGAAAGGCCTAAGTGACGCCATGATGGATCGTTTGCAGCTAGACGATGACCGTGTCGAAGGCATGGCATCTGCGATAGAAGAAATTATAGAACTTAGCGATCCGGTCGGTGACAGCTACGTGCTTGAAGAGCGCCCTAACGGCCTCAAAATTGAAAAAATGCGTATTCCTTTGGGCGTTATCGCTATGATTTACGAAGCGCGTCCAAACGTCACTGCAGATGCCGGCGCACTGTGTTTTAAATCAGGTAACGCGGTGATCTTACGCTGTGGCCGGGAAGCGATCGAGAGTAGCAAGGCGATTGCCGATGCATTGCACGAAGCGCTGGAACAAAGCGGCTTGCCGAAAGACGTAATTACCGTCGTTCCTACTCCTGACCGCGAATTAATGACCGAGCTGTTGCAGCAAAAAGACTACATCGATCTGGTTATTCCTCGCGGCGGTGAAGGTCTTATTCATTATGTCAGTGATACCAGTAAAATTCCGGTTATCCAGCATTACAAAGGCGTCTGCCACCTGTATGTGGACAAAGACGCAGACTTAGATAAAGCACTGGCGATACTGTTAAATGGTAAAACCCAGCGTACCGGTGTTTGTAACGCTCTGGAAGGCTTACTGGTACATCAGGATGTTGCCGAAACGTTCTTGCCAATGGCGGCCAAAGCACTGGCTGAAAAAGGCGTAACCATTCATGCAGACAAACGTTCAGTCGGTTATTTTGATGGCGCTGATGAAATTGCTGATGATGCCTTTGGCGAAGAATATTTAGCCTTAGAAATAGCGATTCGCACAGTGGACGATTTTGATGCCGCTGCTGATCACATCCAGCAGTTTGGTAGCGGACACACTGAAGTTATCGTGACCGAAAACCAGGATACGGCTAAACGCTTTATTCGTGAAATCGATTCAGCGGTAACCATGGCGAATGCCTCATCTCGTTTTTCTGATGGCGGTCAGTTAGGGCTTGGTGCTGAAATTGGTATCTCAACCAGTAAGTTGCATGCTTATGGACCCATGGGTTTGCAAGCGCTGACAACAGAGAAGTTTGTAGTAACTGGTAACGGCCAAATTCGCGACTAGTTCATACCAGCAAAAGCAAGTAAAACAAAAAAGCCTGTTCAGCGCGCTGAACAGGCTTTTTTATTAGCTAAGCGCCATCAGGTCGTTTCGTAACCCGTTAAAAACTCAGGCCAATCACGTTCTTGCTTCCAATAGAAGGTTTCGTTCCTGGCTTTTTCTTTAAGCAGAGAGCGCTTTAATCGTGCCAGGTTCTCTTGCTTCCATTGTCCGTTTTCTTTAAAGCCACACTTATCAAAATCAACAATCCATGGACTATCATAGTCATCAAGCATCAGATTATGACAATTTAGATCCGAGTGATAGACATTTTCGTCGTGCATGCGACGGACGACAGCGCCTAATGCATGCCACTGCTTTGCCGGCAGTTGTCGTTCGCGCAACAACCGAAAGACATCCACGGCACCGGGTATAACTTCGACTAAAATATCGGCACGATAGCTAAATAAGCCCGTTTTAATCATTCGTGCAGCAATCGGCTTTGGTACAGGCAGCCCCTTTTCCACTAACTGTGTAAGCAAATCAAACTCTTTTATTGCCCGACTTTGCTGTTCTGGTTGCCGCCAAAAACGGTCTTTATTAACTTTTCCTACCAGTCCGCCACGATAATAGTGACGCAACAACATGCCGTGATCGCCCTGCTGAATAAACCAAACCGTTGCACGGCCTGTAGAATTGCCAGCGATAGCTTTTTGCTGTTGCCAGTAGCGTGGTGAAAAATGCTTTGCTTCACACTCGGGTAAAACTGCTGAATCAAATTTTATGAATTCTTTACCGTCTGTCTGAGTTTTTACCATGAAATTTCCTGTTAAAGTGGCGTCCGTTGCACGTTCCAACATGCGTAACGTCGCCCCTTTGTGTTGTTGTAGCACTGCGCTGGCGTTGTGTTTTTGTTGTTGCAACGCCTGCTTGTCTGTAAGCAGAGCTAAAAATTGATCGCGTAGCGTATCGCAATCATCCACCCAACGTATACCCTTTACCCGATTTAACGCTGCATAAACTTCGTTAAAGTTATAAACCGAGCGGCCGCTAAGTACCGCGCAATCAGCTGCAATTTGCTCTAACGGATTGTGTCCGCCGCGCTCAATTAAGCTGCCTCCGACAAACGCCATGTCAGCGCCCGCACTCAGCATTAACATCTCGCCCATTGAGTCTGCCAATAAAAATGTCTGCTCAGCAGGGAAGCTTTCAATTTGACTGCGACGCACAAAAGAAATTTGTCGCTCAACAAGCAGTTGACTCACAGAGTTAAATTGCTCGGGGTGACGCGGCGCAATGATAAAGACAATATCGCTAAATTGTTTGACTAACTGTTGGTACGCATCAATTGCGACTTCGTGCTCACCCGGATGTGTACTTGCACAGAGTATTATCGGCCGCCCTGTAACCTGTGCAAAAAACTGCTCAGTTTTGATCTGCTGTGCTTTTGTAAGTGCAATATCAAACTTAAGATTACCGTCGACAAAAACTTTGTTTGCGCCTAACGCCCGCATGCGTAGTTGGGTTGCTCTGGTTTGTGCGCTGACTGCCGCTAGTTGCCTCCAGCAAACAGACAATAACGAGTGCACTTTTCGGTAGCCGGCCGCTGATCGTTTGGACAGGCGCGCATTAAGCATGGCAACGGCAATACCCCGGTGCCTCAATTCCGCCATAAACCGAGGCCACAGTTCAGTCTCCATTAGCCACACCGCGGTGGGCGCCAGCCGCTGAATAAACTGTTTTACCGCATACGGATTGTCGAGAGGAAAGTACACACAACGCACCGCGTCGCCAAAATGTTGTTCGATTAAGCGCCGTGCTGTCGGTGTCATACAACTGATGGTGATAGCAAGGTTTGGCTGCTGTTGCAGAAGCCCGCTAATAAGCGGCCGTGCTGCTAAGGTTTCGCCTACCGATACACTGTGCAGTAACAGTCCGCCCTGACTTTCTTTTGCGCGGCTGATAAGACCCAGGCGCTCACTTAAATGCTCACGATAACCACTGTCTTTGCGGCTTCGAGCAATAAAATAGAGTAGCAATAACGGTGTTAAAACAGTCATTAACACCGAATAGAGTCGCAGCCACATAGTTAACGCCAGTATTCAGCGATCCAGCGCGTAGGCAATACCTTACGATACCATTTGCCGCTTTTTCCACGCACCGCATCATCCGGATGAGGTTTACCATGAAAAATAATGACTTTTGCGCCTTCAGGTATCCGCGGTTGCTGAAAGAAACTGAGAGGGAAAGGTCGTAAACAGTGCCGCTTGAAGCTTCTGCACCAATCAGCAGGCCAGTATTTTAATTTGCCCTGGCGATCGACGAACTGAGTAATATACTCCTGTTCGTTACGTACCGGCTCGGTTGCTTTTTCAGGATCTGCCTTAAGATAATCCAATGCATCCTCATGAGCGCCGGCTTCGAAGCGAAAGACTGAGGTATTCCCGGTCGCGTCAGACTTATCCCATTCTTTGATAACCAGAAAATCACCCGCAGGCTCAAAAAATTCATCAAGACTACCGACAATCACAATATCCAGATCCAGAAACAGCGTCTGTCCCTGTAGGTCATGCAGCGGGTTTGCGAAGCAGGTCAGTTTTAACCAGCCATGCGCTTTGGTCCAAGGCACTTGATTGTCAAAATCTTCAAAGCCAATTTTTGGAATTGACTTAACTTCGACTTCATCTCGAATGCCTTCCTTTTCATCGGTCAAACAAACAAAACGAAACGGTCGACTCAGATTTCGGCTAACCATTGAATACAGCGTGTTGACATAGTCAGCGCCGTATTTATTGCCCCATTTAATACACAGGACGTTAACTTGTTCAGTGGTGTTGTTCATAACATTCCTCTTTACTCAGCTGGAACGAATGATGCCATAAATTGCCATTTTTAACTATCAGATCTGGTTGCTTAAATACATCGTATTAGTTATTTATTAAAAACCAAAACGGGCAACTTCATGAAGCATTTCGATCAACAACAACTCGCCGCCATGGAAAACCGCGAGCGGGTTAAATTCATAAACTCACTGTCAGGTTTTAAAAGCGCTAACCTCATCGGAACCAGTAACCGCCGCAACGATGACAATCTAGCGATTATAAGTTCAGTGGTACACTTGGGCGCAAACCCGCCGTTGATAGGCTTTATTATGCGTCCCCATTCGGTCGACCGGCACACACTCGAAAACATTGAAGAAACCGGTGTTTACACGATAAACCACGTTCATCGCGGTATCGTTAAACAGGCACACCAAACCTCGGCACGTTACGACCGTGACCAGTCTGAATTTGCGGAAACTGGACTAACCCCGGCTCGTTACGATGGGTTTCACGCGCCTTATGTCGAAGAAAGCCGCTTATCGATGGGCGTAAAACTCGTCGAGGTTGCCAGTATTACTCACAACGGTACTGAATTTGTTATTGGCGAGATCCAATGGGTGCGCACCGATGAAAAAGCCATTCACGACGACGGCTTTATCGACATCGAGGCACTGGAAACCGTTGCTGTATCGGGACTCGACCGCTACCACTCGACGCAATCCTTGTGTCGTCTCAGTTACGCTAAGCCCGATAAACCAGTGGCGGAGCTTGATCTAAACGGAGACAGCCACGATCAAAACGATGACTAAGCACGACTTTCGCTATATTCGGCTGATCCTGGGTGATCAGCTTAATGCGTCCCATAGTTGGTATCAACAGGATGCGGAAGATTCACTTTACGTGATGATGGAGCTAGCGCAGGAAACCGACTACGTAAAACACCACCGCCAAAAAGTACTGGCTTTTTTTGCCGCCATGCGAAATTTTGCGCGGGCGCTGCAACAAAAGTCATTTAATGTTCGCTACCTGCGGCTGGATGATAAAAGTAATAGTGGCTCGCTGACCCAAAACTTACAGGCGATCCTTAACCAGTATCCCAATGCTCAACTACAAATTCAGTTGCCTGACGAATACCGTTTAGATCACCAACTACGTTCATGGGCCGGCGCTAACGATATTACTATCGAGTGGTTTGATAGCGAACACTTTATTACCCGGCGCGATTCGCTGGCGAAAATCTTCGACGATGACCAGTCGCTACTAATGGAAACCTTTTATCGTCATATGCGACGGCGCCTGGGCCTGTTAATGGACGGCGACAAGCCGGTTGGCGGGCAGTGGAATTTTGACGGTGAAAACCGCAAGAAGATCCCCAAAAAACAGAGCGTACCTGAGCCTCTGCTATTTGCCAATGATGTTTCCGACATAGACGCCATGCTTGAGCAACAAAACGTCAGCATGATGGGCACTGTCAGTGCCCGGCAGTTTTTGTGGCCGACCTCGAGAAAGCAAGCGCGCCAGCTTCTGCACTACTTTTGTGAGCACTTACTACCGCATTTTGGCACATACCAAGATGCAATGTCGCTAAGTTCTCTGCATTCGTCCAGCTGGACGCTCTATCATTCTCGTTTGTCATTTGCGCTTAACTGTAAAATGCTCAGCCCACTCGAAGTCGTTACCACGGCTATTGATTATTGGAAGGCAAGCGACGACGCAATTGCGTTAAACCAGGTCGAAGGTTTTGTTCGTCAGATTATTGGCTGGCGAGAGTATATCCGCGGTATTTACTGGCACTTTATGCCGCACTATAAAAATAACAACCAATTACAACATCAGCGTAGCTTACCGCATTATTTTTGGGATGCCGATACGCAGATGAACTGCGTTAAAAACTGTGTGCAGCAATCGCTCGATTATGCTTATGCGCATCATATTCAACGTCTGATGATTACCGGCAACTTCGCATTGTTGGCAGGGATTGCGCCCGATCAGGTCGATGCCTGGTACTTAGGCATTTACATCGATGCTATCGAGTGGGTAGAGTTACCCAATACGCGCGGCATGAGTCAATATGCTGATGGCGGCGTATTGGCAACCAAACCTTATGTGTCGAGTGCCAATTATATTGATAAAATGAGCCATTATTGCGGTGATTGCTACTACAGCAAGTCTATTAAAACCGGTGACAAAGCCTGTCCGTTTAATAGCTTGTACTGGCACTTTCTCAGCCGTCACGAGCAACGCTTCAAGAGTAACCACCGCATGGGGATGATGTATTCGCTGTGGCACAAGAAAAGCCAGCAAGAGCAATCTGAATTACTCCAGCAGGCCGAGCATTACCTTGATAATATCGAACAGTTGTAACCCGTTTTAGCCAAGGATGTCATTGATGAAAAAACTTATTATCGCGCTGGCGACCACTTTTACTTTACTCGCCTGTAGTTCGGAGCCGACTCCGGTGGCACCACCGGTGCAACAATTTAGCGCCGAACGTTATCTGGGCAAATGGTATGAAATTTTACGTATGCCTCACGGCTTTGAGGAAAACCTGATTGCTGTTACCGCAGAATATCGGCTTAACGCCGATAACACGCTCGAGGTTACCAACCGCGGCTGGCATACCAACGATAAAGAATGGCAAACAGCTATTGGCAAAGCTGAACCCGTCGAAGGCATGCAGGCAGCCTATCAGGTCACTTTCTTCTGGCCTTTTTACGGCGGTTACTATGTCAGCTGGCTGGATGAGGACTATCAAATGGCTATAGTCACCAGCGATTCAACGGAATACTTCTGGCTATTAGCCCGCTCTCCTGACGTTGAGCAAAGCGATATTGACTATGCGCTGGCTAAAGCGAATGAATGGGGATTTGATATTGACCGGATGATCCAGGTGGAACATCCGGCCACGTTACCTTAATACAGGCGTTTAGTTAAAACGACGTGCTGCACCCTGGCCACGACGACCGTTATCACGGCGACCACCGCGGGGTGCACTGTCACGACCACCGTCACGTCCACGTGGTGGGCGAGGTGCACGTTTTACCTGCTCTGAGGTCAATTCCAACGACATCGGCTGCTGGCGTACACGAGCACGCTTCAATACTTTAACAACCTCGCCCGGCAAACCTTTTGGCAGCTGCACTAACGAGTGTTGGTCAAACAATTGAATTTGCCCGATAAAGCGACTGTCCATTGATGCTTCGTTAGCTATTGCACCAACGATATCGCCCGGACGTGCACCGTGTTCGCGGCCAACCTGAATTTTGTAGGTATCAAAATCGGCATCTGTCGGACGCGGCCCGCGTGCCTTTTTACGATCACCACGGTCAGCTCGGTCGTTGCGCTCAGCACGTTCACGTACCGGACGATCTTCTTTCAGGAACAATGGACGCTGTTTATGTTGTTGCTTCAGCAATGCCAATGCGATCTGCTCTGCGCTAAGCTCGCTCTCAGTCAGCCATTTTTGCAGCAACTGCTCAACCGGCTGATGATTCTCCTGTTCCAGTGTCGCTTGCATTGTCGACAGTAACTGCTGCTGACGGTGCTCACTCAACTGCTGCGCGCTGGGTACTTCAAAGTACTCAATTGACGAGTTAGTTAAACGCTCGTAGTGACGCAACAAGTGGCGCTCTTTCGGACGGAAAAACAAAATAGCTTCGCCTTCACGACCGGCGCGGCCGGTGCGGCCAATACGGTGCACATAGGATTCAGTATCGCCCGGCAAGTCGTAGTTGATAACATGGGTAATCTCTGGCACATCAAGACCTCGAGCTACCACATCAGTTGCGACCAGAATTTCGATATGACCACTACGCAACTGTGCTACTGTCTGCTCGCGCTGTGACTGGTTTAAGTCACCACTTAATGGTGATGCTTTAAAACCCGAGCGCTGCAGTAGTTCTGCAACGTCCATGGTGTCCTGGCGAGTGCGCACGAAAATTAGTGCACGCTGATAAGGCGTTACTTCTAATAAACGCGTCAGTGCCGTCATCTTAGTTAAACCGGCAACCTTCCAGGCTTTTTGCTTAATGGTCGCTTTTTCGCGTGCAATCGCTTCGATTTGAATATTAAGCGGATCGGTCAAGTAGGTTTTTGCCAATTTACGAATAGCAGTTGGCATAGTCGCCGAGAACAACGCGCGTTGTGCGGTTTCCGGAACCTTGCTCAAAATAGTTTCGATGTCTTCGATAAAGCCCATGTTTAACATTTCATCAGCTTCATCTAATACCGCGACACGCAAACCATCAAGCTTTAACACATTTTTGTTGAGCAAGTCGATAAGACGACCTGGCGTGCCGACAACCACTGAGGTGCCCTTTTTAAGCGCCTGGATCTGTGGTCCAAACGCAGAACCGCCATAAACAGTTGCAACTTCTACGCCTTTAATTTGCTGGGCAAAGCTTTCCATGGCTTCAGCCACCTGAATGGCTAGCTCACGCGTCGGTGTAACCACCAACACCTGGGTCTGACGCACACTCGGATCAATTGCTGCAAGCGCAGGCAAACCAAATGCCGCTGTTTTACCGGTACCCGTTTGCGCTTCGCCCAGCACGTCTTTACCGTCTAGTAGCGCAGGAATAGATTGCTGCTGAATAGGCGTAGGCTGGCTAAAACCGAGCTTTTCCAGTTGGTTTAATACAGCAGTCGGCAGAGACATGTCGGCAAACGACATGACAGAATTAGAATTTGACATGAATTACTCACTCATTCCTGTTTGCCATAAGCAAACATACAACTAAAAAAAGGGGTTCGGCCCGGCGACAGGAATCAATGATAAGCGCAACGATAGCGCACGCTGTGCGTGTGCAAGATGTTGAAATTACTCTCTGGAATCAGGCGCTCAACCCCACGAATCAAGGGTTACCGCAGCCTCTAGATGCCCGTTTCATTACGGGTTAAAGCGGATTTCCTTGAAGAAGTGCGCATTATACGCACTTTCACCTCAACTACAAGCTAAATCTACCGTTGCCTTGAGGTAAGCATAGTTTTTTCGAAAAAGTTGAACCAATACACGCTTTATTGCCTACATTAATACTAGATACTTTTAGGAAGGAGGCACTATGTCAGCGCATTCTATGTCATCGCTTACAAAAACGGATTGTTTTATTGAAGGGCACTGGGTTCCCACCGATAACCGCTTTAAGGTGACTAACCCGGCTACCGGTGAAGTCATTGCCGAGGTTGCCGACGCCGGTGAGGATTTGACCCATCGCGCCATTAACGTAGCCGAGACGGCATTAGCAAAATGGTCAAAAAAGACGGCCAAAGAGCGCGCCGACCTGTTACGTAAGTGGTACCAGGCAATGATGGACAACAAACAAGCACTGGCTGAACTAATGAGTGCTGAACAAGGCAAACCCGTCGCCGAGGCAGCCGGCGAAGTCGAGTATGGTGCCAGCTTTGTTGACTGGTTCGCCAGCGAAGCGGAACGTATCGATGGTGATATTTTGCCCGTTGCTGACAATAGCAAACGCGTATTGGTGATGAAGCAACCGGTCGGCGTCTGTGCAGCTATTACACCATGGAATTTTCCTAATGCGATGATTACCCGTAAAATTGCGCCAGCACTTGCTGCCGGTTGCACCATTGTGGTTAAGCCACCGCAGTTAACGCCACTCTCGAGTCTGGCATTAGCGCAGTTAGCAAGCGAGGTGGGTATTCCCGACGGCGTGATTAACCTAATCCCTACGAGTGACGCTAAAACCGTAGGTAAAATACTCGCCACCTCCGAAAAGGTCAGAAAACTATCATTCACCGGCTCAACCGGTGTTGGCAAAGTGCTAATGCAGCAGTGTTCAGAAAACGTCAAGAAAATATCGCTTGAACTCGGTGGTAATGCACCCTTTATTGTGTTTGACGATGCCGATGTAGATGCTGCCGCAGAACAGTTAATGGCCTGCAAGTTCCGTAACGCAGGACAAACCTGTATTGCGGCTAACCGCGTGTTGGTCGATGAGAAAGTTAAAGATGATTTTGTCAAAGCAATAACCAACAAGGTTAAAGCACTTAAAGTCGGTCCGGGCGATAAAGAAGGCGTCGAATTAGGTCCATTGATTGACCAGGATGCGGTCGACAAAGTGCAGCGTTTAGTATTGTCAGCTAAGTCGGATGGCGCAACTATCGAAACCGGTGGTGAAGTACTCACCGATTTAGGTAACCTGTTCTATGCCCCTACGGTATTAAGCGGCGTAACAACAGAGATGGATATCAACAATGACGAAATCTTCGGCCCGGTAATTGCCATCAGTACCTTCGAGACCGAAGAAGAAGCCATTAAGAAAGCCAATGATACACCATTTGGCTTAGCTTCATACTTTGCCGCCAAAGATACTGCTCGCATATTCCGTGTCAGCGAAGCCCTTGAATATGGCATGGTTGGTGTTAATACCGGTGGTATTTCCCATGCTTACAACCCCTTTGGCGGTATTAAAGAGTCCGGGGTTGGACGCGAAGGGTCAAAATACGGTATAGATGAGTACCTGGAAATTAAAACGGTGACCCTCGGCGGACTCGGATGAACACATGGCATAATCTGTTAGATGAATTAAATCACACCTACCACACCGGGCTAACCCGCCCGGTGTCCTGGCGTAAACAACAACTACAACAGTTGCGTCAATTTCTTGTTGAGCAAGAAGCGCCGTTATTAGAGGCTTTGCGCACAGATTTAGGTAAACACCCCAGTGAAGCCCGCCTGACCGAACTGCAGTTTTTATTAACTGATATAAAGCACACGCTGAAACATATCAACCGCTGGGCCAAGCCCCGCAAGGTAGGCACTCCAATGCTTGCCTGGCCGGCCAAAAGCGAGCTCGTTCCTGAGCCCTTAGGAACAGTTTTAATCCTTGGCGCCTGGAATTATCCGGTGCAATTGTTGTTAGCACCGCTTATTGCTGCAATTGCAGCAGGCAACTGCGCCATCATTAAGCCCTCAGAACATGCATCAGAGGTTGCTACGGTCATTGCCAGGCATTTGCCCGACTATCTGGATAGCTCAGCATTTAAAATACTCACCGGCGATGTTCAGGTTTCTGCCGAGTTAACCCAATTATCCTTTGACCATATTTTTTATACCGGTGGCGAACACGCCGCACGCTCAATTTTAGCGGCTGCCGCTCCTAATCTAACCCCGGTAACGCTGGAATTGGGCGGCAAAAGTCCCGCTGTCGTTATGGCCGACTGTGATTTAGCCGTAACAGCCCGACGCATTGTCTGGGGTAAGTTTTTAAATGCAGGGCAAACCTGCATCGCCCCCGATTATTTGCTGGTTGAGTCCTCGGTACAGGATCAACTTATCAATGCACTTAAACGCGCCATTACCGAGTTTTACGGTGATGAGCCACAGCATAGCGATGACTACGGACGTATTATTCATAGTCAGCATCATCAACGGCTGGTCGGCCTGCTCGAAGGGCAAGCTATTGCCTTTGGCGGTGATAGTTCGGGCAAAGATAACTATTTGGCACCAACCCTGGTAACCAATGTGGCTAATGATCATCCGTTGATGACCGATGAGATTTTTGGCCCGATCTTACCCATTGTTCCGATAGATTCTGCCAACCAGGCTATCGAGATAATTAATGCCAAGCCTAAACCACTGGCGTTATATGCATTTAGCAAAAACCAACGAACCTTGAGGCAGTTTACTCGCCAC
This sequence comes from Idiomarina aquatica, assembly GCF_004362895.1. Taxonomy (GTDB): domain Bacteria; phylum Pseudomonadota; class Gammaproteobacteria; order Enterobacterales; family Alteromonadaceae; genus Idiomarina. The sequence goes on from NZ_SNXI01000007.1 coordinate 102,070, forward strand.
ATCGCTGCGGGTAATGTTTGCTACAACGATACCTTGATGTTCATGTTAAATGACGAAATGCCATTTGGCGGCGTTGGTCGCAGTGGCATGGGGCGCTATCACGGCAAATTCGGTTTCGACACATTCAGCCATTTAAAACCGGTCATGACCCGACGCTTTATCCTGGATGTAGCGCTGCGCTACCCGCCATACAGCAAACTAAAAGACAAACTTTTGTCCTGGTTTAGCTAACTAGCCATTGAATTTTGCTACCAGCGCCAGCATATCTTTAATTAACAACGCGATTAGCAGCAATTAAAGGGAGCAGGCGCTGGTTATGGCAGCTGACAATATCATCGACGTAACACTGCAGAATTTCCAACAGGTGTTGCTGGAAGGTTCAAAAGAAAAACTCGTTATTATCGATTTTTGGGCCGACTGGTGTGAGCCCTGCAAGCAATTAATGCCAATTCTGGAACGAATCGCGAGCCAATATCCCGAGCAAGTCACACTGGCTAAAATTAACTGTGATGATCAGCAGGAACTTGCCATGCAGTTTGGTATTCGCAGCCTGCCGACTGTTGCATTTTTTAAGGATGGTCAGCCACTGGATAGCTTCGGTGGGGTAAAATCCGAGACCGAAATTAAAGAAATGCTCAGCAAACATTTGCCAAGCCCAGCTGATGACTATTTAAAACAAGCACAACAGGCACTGGGTGAAGGTAATGCTGCCGACGCCTACACCTTTGCCAAGCAAGCCTACGATCTCGATAGTAGCAATATGCAGGCGATTAAATTGTTAGCCGAAGCTGCTGTCGACCATGGCCGTTTAGACCAGGCTAAAGAGTTAGCCGCGGCAATTCCTATGGTGGAACAAGACAACGACTATCAGCGCTTGATGAGTAAAATTGAATTAGCAGAAGAGGCAGCGGATTCGCCGGAGATAAGAAATTTACAGGAGCATGTCGAAGCTCAGCCAGACGACTATGATACGCGTTTAAAACTCGCACTTGCCCTGCAACAGGCACATCGTGACGAAGAAGCGCTGGAGCAGGCATTTTTTGTGATGCGTAAAGATCCCGCAAATGCGGATGCAAAACGTTTTGCATTGGATATTATCAATGCTCTCCCCGATGGTGATCCGCTCGCATCACGCGCGCGTAGAACCTTGTACAGTATGATGTATTAATGGCTGTTCACTAGCAACGAGTTTGGCCGGCATCCTCTGCCGGCCGTTTTTTTACTTTTCTAAAATAATACGATGCTGCAATCCGCCTACAAAAAACTTTGTCAGCAACAAAATCTGACTTCAGATAGCAATCAACTGGCGGCAGTCGAGGCACTGGACGCCGTATCACAGGCGCTCAGCAATAATCAGTCAGTAAACAGCCTCTACATTTTCGGCCCCGTCGGCCGCGGCAAGTCGATGCTGATGGATTTGTTTTTCCAACAACTCCCCATCACCGCCAAGGTGCGCATGCACTACCATCATTTTATGCGAGAAGTACATGCGCAGTTGAATCGATATGAAGGCGAGGAAAATCCGTTAATTCAGGTTGCTGAACAATGGTCACAGCGCTATCGGGTTATTTGCCTGGATGAATTCATTGTTGAAGATATTGGCGACGCCATGCTGTTAGCCACGCTTTGGACTGCATTGTTTAACAACAACACCGTACTAGTTACCACCTCCAACACGCCACCAAAAGAGTTGTACCGAGGCGGTTTAGCGCGTCACCGATTCGAACCATTTATTGAGCTGCTTGAACAACAATGCAATGTGCTTAACCTCGACTCAGGAATTGATTACCGACGTATTAAGTCTCAGCATTGCCCGTATTTTTTTGTTAATGACAATCAAAACGCGCTTGCCAAGTTGTTACAACAAACGGGTACCATCACCACCGACTCGCTGATAACTATCATGAACCGACCGTTGCGTTGCTTATGGCGCAATGACACGGTAATCGGCTTTGATTTTTGGCAGCTCTGCTCAGGCCCACGTAGTCAGCGCGATTACATGGAGCTAGCCGACCAATTTAAGGTTATCGCGGTCGACGCCGTGCCGCAATTTAGTGCCAGCCCCGAACAAGCTGCGGCACAGGGGATTGAAGACGGCTTCCAACGGCAGCAGTCGCTGCATCTGAGCCGGCTTGATAACGAAGCCCGTCGCTTTATTGCACTAGTGGACGAATGCTATGACCGCGGTTGCTTGTTGCTAATTAATGCCGTTGTTCCCATTGACGAGCTTTACCAGGCCGAGCACCTCAAGTTTCCTTTTCAACGTTGCGCGTCGCGCCTGATCGAAATGCAAAGTTGGAAGTTTCCGGATTCAGTTTGAGCGCATGCTTTACACCTTTAATCGCATAAAGCATCTTGCCGCGCTTGCCGACTCGCAAGCCCCTTGCTAGGATTGCTGGAATTTTCTGCGCACGATAAATAATGGCGCCTGATAATAATAACGATTAAAGAAGGAAGACCATGAGCGAGCAACGCGATCAATTTAGCTCTAAAATCGGCTTTATCCTGGCGGCCGCCGGTTCCGCCGTTGGTATTGGTAACCTCGTTGGGTTCCCTGTCGCAGCTACCAAAAATGGTGGTGGTGCATTCTTGCTTATCTATGCGCTGTTCGTTGCATTTATTTGTTTACCGATCATGCTGGCCGAAATGGGGCTTGGCCGTCACGCGCAAAAAAACCCGTTAGGCTCTTACCTCAAGTTAGGCGGAGGTAAAAAGTTCTGGAGTTTTGCCGGCTTCCTGGCTGTTTTAACGCCCTTTATGATTGCCATTTTTTACATGGTCATCACCGTTTGGATATTCGGCTATTTGTTCTATGCGGTAACCGGCGATCTGGCACAATTAGCGCAGCCCGGTTACTTTGGTGAGTTTGTTAACGATTACAAGTTTATCGGTTTTTTAGTTGCCGTAACGCTGGTCATTAACTTTATTTTGATGGGTGGTGTGCGTCAGGGCATAGAAAAGGCGGCTAAGTTTCTAATGCCGGCCCTGTTTGTAATGCTGATTCTGTTAGTGATTTTTGTATTGTCGCTTGATAACGCAGAGTTGGGCATTCAATTTTACCTGGTACCAGACTTTTCTAAAATCGATGGTTCGGTAGTCAGCGGCGCGCTATCACAAGCATTCTTCTCGCTGTCTTTAGGTATGGGCATTCTCATTACCTATGGCTCATACTTTAGCCGCTCAGACGACATCGTGACTTCCGGTAAGCTGGTAGCCATTACAGATACCGCGGTTGCCTTTACTGCCGGTTTAATGACGCTACCGGCAATCTTTGCCATCAATCCTGATACCAACCCCGCTGAATTAAGCGAGTCATCGGTTGGTATGATTTTCTCGTTCTTCCCGCAAATCTTTATGGAACTGGAAGTCAGCATTGGCTACGTGGCAGCAAGTGTCGCGGCATCAGTTTTCTTCTTATTGGCTTTTGTTGCCGCCATCACGTCGCTGGTTTCAATTTTGGAAGTACCAACCGCAGCTATTATTGAGCAACGTAAAACCAGCCGTAAAAAAGCGCTGTTATTTATGGTTATTGCAAATACCATTTTAACCATTATTGCCGCGACCTCGTTCGGGTTTATTCCGGCCTTTACTGAGTTTGTAGAGTACGCCGGCCAGCCTAAATCAGTGTTTGATCTCATTTATGATGTTTTTTATGACACTATTTTGCCACTTAACGGGCTGCTAATTTGTTTGTTTGTATGGCTGCACTGGCGCAACAGCAATCTGGAACAAGAGTTAACTCATGGCAATCACAAATACCCGACAACCTTTTTGGCCAAGTACGTACGCGTATCAATTACCACCTTTATTCCGTTGATTCTGGCGGTGGTCTTTGTCAATACGGTATTAGCTAAATTCTTTGGCCCTCAATACGCCATGTTTTAATGTTAACAACAGGCTATCGCCAATTAATTTTTGCCACCCACATGAACAGCTGGCAGCAACTGCTGCCAGCCCCCACCGACCTTAGCTTAGTATTATCAGACAGTCCGTCACAGGGTGATGCGACGCTGTCCCGTTACCGTGATTACTTAGGCCACGAATACCCGTGCGTTGTTATCGACTGCACTAATTCTATCCATGTTGATGCAATTGCAGCCTTAGCCGGCACGATTACAGCAGGCGGCTATCTGGTATTAGTCGGGAATCACCCAACGTCAGCTATATGGCAGCGATTTAAAAGCGCCTGGTCAGAATTGCAGCAGATACCTCAGGGACAACCGCCGCAAGCGTCCGAACTACCGGCGTTACCTACGCAGCAGCAACGCACGTTACTCAAAGATCTCAACAATACGGCTGCAGTGCATATTGTTACCGCCCCCCGCGGGCGAGGTAAAAGTCATGTTCTGGGTGCGGCTATTGCAGAGCTGTCAGAGCACCAGCCTGACCGCCGGGTTGTCGTAACCGCACCACGTAAAGCCAATGCACGTGTGTTACTTAACAAAGCTCCTAAGGTGCAATTTGTCGCCTGGGACAAACTGTTAAAAGAAAAAAAAGCTGATGCGCTACTGGTTATCGATGAAGCGGCGGGACTGCCCTTATGGGCTATCCAGCAACTTTGTAATGACTATACCCCGTGGTTAATGGCCACAACAGTGGAAGGCTACGAGGGCTGTGGCCGCGGCTTTGCGATTCATTTTTCGCAATGGGCATCTGAGCACTTGGCTAATGTGCAGCAACACGCTTTAGAGCAACCTATTCGCTGGCCCATTAATGACCCGCTGGAGCGCTGGTTACAGCAAACCCTGCTGCTAACAAAAGCTCCCGCTGACGCATCACGGAATGAGGGTCTGCTGACAACACAGGCACGCCAATTACCCGAAGCCGATCTGCATCAGGCATTTGAACTGTTACTTGAAGCGCATTACCAAAGCAGCCCCAACGATCTGGCCCTATTACTGGATGACAGCAGTCAATTTATCACCCTGCTTTATCACCAGCAGCGTGTTATCGGCGTGTGCTGGCACGCATTGGAGGGGCCACTGCAAGACGATTTGTGCAAACCCATTATACAAGGCAAGCGGCGCCCGCCGGGTAATTTGCTGCCACAAGCTATCGGCTATTATCTGCAACAACCGTGGGCGCTAAAAACACGCTGGTGCCGCATCACTCGCATTGCGGTACATCCGGATTTTCGCCGCCGCCATTATGCCTCGGCGTTGATCGCTGAGGTAAAAGCGTGGGCTAAGCATAATCAATGCGAAGCGCTGGGAACGAGTTTCGGCTACAGCCCGGCGTTAGCTAAATTTTGGCAACACAATGGTTTTACTGCGATCCGTACCAGCAATAAACGTGACAGAGTAAGTGCTCGCCATCAGCATATTCGGGCCTGCTGGCTGACTGACACTGCGCCGACAAATTGGCACCCATTAGTTGATTACGCGCAGGCTGAATTACAATGGATAAACGGCAACCCCGGCTGCTCACTATCCGCTAACCCGATAATTCAGCAAATCAAAAAGGCCGTTGCCAATGGTTATATGCCCGAAGCCGCCGCAGCCTTCGCCCTCAGCCAGGGTTAAGAAAAAGTAAAGATACTCAGAGGGCCTGCCCACTTCGTGCTAGTGTTAATAACAAGGCGTTAATTTAGAGAGAACTATGGTGAGTCAGTCATTTTATAAATTGTTTAGCCTATGTTTGCTAGCCAGTGTTATCGGCGGCTGCAGTGTATCCAAAGAGCCTGCTCCTGAGGCTGCTTATGAAAGCCTTGAATACCCCAACACACCTCGTTCGCAACAACAAGTAACGCTGCACGACCAGACCATTGCAACGCCTTATAAGTGGCTGGAGCAGTTAAACTCAGAACAAAGCCAACAGTGGGTGACGCAACAGCAATTGTTTTCGGGACAGCAATTAGCTTCACTAAGTGCAACCGATTTCATTAAAGAGCGATTAACCGAGTTATTCAACGTCGTTCAAATTAGCGCCCCTATTGAGCAGAACGGAAAAATCTTTTACCTGCGCAATGATGGTTTACAAAGCCAAGCAAGCCTTTACATGCAAACTGATTTAGACAGCCCCCCGATTAACGTGGTGGATGCAACTCAACTTGATAGCAGCGGACTAAAGGCAATCACGCGATTCAGTGTATCACCCAACGCCAATTACTTAGCCTATGCTGTCTCTGAAGTGGGTAGTGACTGGAGTGCCTGGTATATCAAAGACCTCCGCTCGGGAGAGGTATTGGATGAGGTCATCACCGGTACAAAATTTACCAATGTCAGTTGGTACCCTGATAGCAAAGGTTTTTATTACAGCCGCTATCCCCGAACAGACGATGGTTATAATGAGCAAGTCTCGGTTGAAGTTTTTTACCACAAGCTCAACACCCCGGTTGATAGTGATATTCAAGTAAGTCCGGGCGGTTACCAACCAGGCGTCAATCCGTACCCACAAGTATCCAGCGACGGCGAATATTTATTGCTGCGAGTACAGCGTGGTCCCAGCATTAATAATTTTTATATTCGCCCGCTTAAACAAACGACGGCTGAGTTCAAGCCAATACGATTAGCTGCTGGCGAACATCGCTACCTGGGTTCACGTGATAACCACTTATATTTTTACAGTAGTCAAAAAGATGATACCGGGCAGATTGTCCGTGTTAGCAACGCTGAGTGGGACAATGCTGAGGTCGTTATTGCATCGCAAAAGCTACCTTTGGCTGACGCCGCTATCGTTGGCGAGCAACTATTCGCGCACTACCTGCAAGATGCGCAATCACGGGTAATGACGTTTAATTTATCGGGCAACTACTTACGCGAGCTTGCGTTGCCGGGATTTGGTACCGTCGAGGGATTTGTAAGTGGGAGCGATTCGTCACAAACATTTTTTAAATTTTCCAGTTATACCACGCCAGGTAATATCTACCGCTACAACGCCGACAATCAGCGCACAACGCTATGGCACCAATCACAGTTACCAGTAGATGACAGCCGTTATCAAACCGAACAGGTTTTTGTAGAAACCAGCCCGGGCATTAACGTGCCGGTTTTTCTGGTACATAGCAAAAACGCCAAGCAAAAAGGCAGAGGGCCGCTGTTATTGCACACTTATGGCGGTTTTGCACAAACCCTTACACCCCGTTATCAGCCTGAGTTTATGGCATGGCTGGAGATGGGCGGAAGCCTGGCCATAGCGAATGTCCGGGGTAGCGGCGTTTATGGCTCAGGCTGGCACCAGACTGCCATTAAAAACAATAAACCCAAGGCAATAAACGACTTTTTGGCTGTGGCTGACTGGCTGGTTAGCAATGACTATGCCGAAGCCAACAAGCTAGTTGCTTATGGAACAGGTCATGGCGGCATGCTGGTTACCGCTGCAATGCTAAAAAGACCATCGCGATTTAGTGTGGTCTTGGCCACAGCCGGCGTTTTCGATCTGCTGCACTATCAATACGCCAATGCTAACGCACTCAGCTGGCAATCAGAGTTTGGTTTAAGCGACAACGCCGAAGAGTTTCAAACGCTGCGTTCTTATTCGCCGTTGCATAACGTCACATCGGGTACCTGTTATCCGGCGACTCTGCTGAGTACCGGAGCAGAAGACCAGCGGGTTGCGCCATGGCATAGCTTTAAATTGGCCGCAACATTACAACGCGCCCAGGGGTGCAAAAAACCGATCTTACTAGACGTAGATGACAACGCAGGTCACGGCAATAAAACGCCGGTTTGGCTGCAGATAGAACGCACCCACCGACAGTGGAGTTTTGCCTTTAACCAATTAAATGTCGATTGGCTCAAAAATTCCGAACAGCAATGATGCACTAGCAAAAATGTGCTATCTTTCGCGTCAATTATTGAGTTAACGAAGCGAACAGATTAAGGATTAACATCATGTCAAAAGTTCTTGTCATTGGCGCTGGCGGTGTATCAAGCGTTGTGGTGCAAAAATGTGCCATGCTACCGCAAGTGTTCTCAGAAATTCATTTGGCTAGCCGCACCCTCGCTAAATGCGAAGCACTGCAGGAAGAAGCCGGTAAAGACCGTGTTGTCGGGGTCTACCAGGTTGATGCAGACGACGCCGCCAAAGTAGCCGATTTGATCCGTCAGGTACAACCGTCGTTGGTAATCAATGTGGCTCTGCCATATCAGGACCTGCCGATTATGGATGCTTGTCTGGAGACCGGTGTACACTATTTGGATACCGCAAACTATGAGCCAAAAGACGAAGCGAAATTTGAGTACTCTTGGCAGTGGGCTTATCAGGAACGATTTAAAGAAAAAGGCCTGATGGCGCTGCTTGGTGCTGGTTTTGATCCAGGCGTAACCAACGTATTTACTGCTTACGCTGCTAAACATTACTTTGACGAAGTACAGTACTTAGATATCGTCGACTGCAATGGCGGTGATCATGGACAAGCCTTTGCAACCAACTTTAATCCGGAAATCAACATTCGTGAAATCACTCAACGCGGCAAGTTCTGGGAGAACGGCGAGTGGCACGAAACAGACCCTATCAGCGTACGCAAAGATCTCGACTATCCGAACGTTGGTGTGCGTCCTTCGTACTTGCTATTCCACGAAGAGCTCGAGTCGCTGGTTAAACATTTCCCGACCTTAAAGCGTGCTCGCTTTTGGATGACCTTTGGCGATGAATACCTGACTCACCTGCGGGTTTTGGAAAATGTCGGCATGACTTCCATTCATCCGGTGCAGTTTCAGGGGCAGGATATTGTGCCACTTGAGTTCTTAAAAGCGGTACTGCCGAATCCGGGCTCATTAGCCGAGGGTTATACCGGTAAAACCTGTATCGGTACTTACGTAACCGGTATTAAAGATGGCCAGCAAAAAACCATCTTTATTTATAATAATTGCGACCATGCTGAGACCAATAAAGAAGTTGGCGCTCAGGCCGTGTCTTACACCACCGGCGTGCCGGCAATGATTGGTGCAGCGATGATGCTGGAAGGTCACTGGATGAAGCCCGGTGTCTGGAACATGGAGCAGTTTGATCCGGACGAGTTCATGAATCGCCTTAACCAACATGGCTTGCCATGGCACGTCACTGAATGTGATAAGCCTTTCGGTGCTTAATTTATGAATAAATACACGGCAGCCAATATTCCCTCACCTTGTTATGTATTGGACGAGGGGTTGTTACGCAATAACCTTGAACTCATGCAGCGGGTTCAGCAGCAAAGTGGCGCAGATATTATTTTAGCGCTTAAAGGTTTTGCTATGTGGTCGGCATTTCCGATCGTGCGCGAATACCTTAAAGGCTGCACCGCCAGCTCAGTGTGGGAAGCTCGCCTGGCGGCCGAGGAATTCGGCCGTGCAGTGCATGCCTATGCGCCTGCCTACAAGCAAGAGGATATCGACGCTTTATTGCCGCTGGTTAACCATATTTCGTTTAATAGCGTTGCCCAATGGCAGCGCTATCAGGAGCAAGCAGCTGCTGCGGGCGTATCGATGGGATTGCGGATAAATCCTGAACACCAGGAAGCGGAAACAGAGCTGTATGATCCCAGTGCGCCAGGATCGCGTCTTGGCGTTCGTGCCGACAGCCTCGAGGGCTTAGATCTTGATACTATCGAAGGTCTGCACGTGCACAATCTATGTGAATGTGATTCCTACGCACTTGAGCGCACGCTGGCTGCCGTAGAAAAACGCTTTGGCAATTTGCTGCATAAAGTTAAATGGTTGAACCTGGGTGGTGGACATCTGATGACTCGCCAAGGTTATGATGTCGAGCATTTAATCACGCAGTTAAAGCGACTGAAACAAACCTACGATGTACAGGTGATTCTGGAACCGGGCTCTGCAGTAGCCTGGCAAACCGGTCCGTTAATTTGTGAAGTGGTCGACATTGTTGAAAATGACGGAAAAATTGCGTTGTTAGACATTTCAGCCACGGCACACATGCCGGATGTACTGGAAATGCCTTATCGACCAGCTATTACTGGTGCGGGGCTTCCGACTGAGAAACCTTTTGCTTACCGTTTGGGCGGCAACAGTTGTCTAGCCGGCGATGTCATTGGTAGTTACAGCTTCGACCAGCCCCTGGCGGTCGGTGATCGTTTAGTGTTTGAAGACATGACGCACTACACCATGGTCAAAACCAGTTTCTTTAATGGCGTACAACACCCTGCTATCGGCATTTTACGCGCCGATGGTAAGTTTGATTGTATTAGGCAATTCGGTTACCAGGACTTTCGTGACCGTCTTTCGTAACTGCCATTATTAACAGAACATGGGCTCGCCTACAGTGAGCGTTGGCGAGCCTTTTCTACCGCAGATGCCGGCATTAACTGCCCTAGCTGCTCTAATTGTTGTTGGATCTGTTGATGCTCTTCTTCGTCACCAGTAACCGCGTTATGTAACCAGTGATAAGCATGGGTAAAATCGTACGGACTACCCTCGCCGTTAAGCATAATGTTCGCAAACCGTTTTTGTGCAGGCAAGTAACCTAACGAAGCAGCCTCACGCAAATACAAAATCGCCCGGTCAACATCTTGTTCTACTAATGTCCCTTCGTGATAGTAGCGCCCTAACTGCTCTAAGGCCTGTATCAGCCCCTGGTCAGCAGCTGTTTGCATATAGAGAAGACCTAACTCCACATCACGTTCATAACAAATGCCCCAGGCCAGCATATCGCCGTATAAGAACTGGTAGGTCGGGCGCTGTTCAAGTTCAGCCTGCGCTTCAATATCCATAACTAACTGACAACGGTCAACAGTCTCTACTTGATACAAATGAGTATTATCGTCGAACATATCGACCAACTGTTCATCGCTGTATAACTGCACCGCTTCTAACTCGTCCTGCGGCTCATCACCATTTGCATCCTGCCATGCGAGTGCCGGACATGTCAGCGTTATCGTCGTTAGTAGGGTTAGCTTGCTCAGCCAAGATGCCATTGCACACTCCGGTAAGGTATTAATAGCTTAGTTATCGGCAGCAAATGCCAAACCCTTGAATACCAAATCGTCGATACGGGTATAGTTTATACTTTCTACAGCTTGCAACGATTTAACCAGTCGCTCCCCATCACCGCCGGTTACGATAATCGAGAAGGGTTGCTGATTAAATATTTGCTCAGAGGCTTTAATTGCCTGAGAAATAGCCCCCACCAACGCATAATGTACACCAAAACTCATACCTTGCTGGGTATTAACGGCTGGTTCGCGATAACAGGACTCGGACAACAACGCGTTAAGATTGGCCGTACCTGAATGCAGCGACTGTTGCATTAACCGACGGCCCGGCACGATCCAGCCGCCTAAATGACGGCCATCGCTAACTAACCAGTCTATAGTTAAGGCAGTTCCCGCATCAATGATCAGCGCATTTTCCTGTTTTAACTGGTAATAACCAACTAAAGCAAACCAGCGATCCGCCCCCAGTTGCTGCCAACAGTCGTTATAGCCGTTACTAACACCGCCCGCTTCGGCGGATGTTTTTAACCACTCAACCACGAGACCGCTTTGTGCCAGACGTTCACTAATTATCAGTCGATCGGCAGCTGTGCCCACACTACACCCAAACACCTTGGTGTCTGTGCCTAACGCCAGTTTTATGTCTTTTACCCACGTCGGATCAATTGTTACTGCTAAGTCCGCATTAACCACTTTAACGTCGTGACGCAATTCACCCTTGTTGTAAACGGCGAATTTTGTACGGGTATTACCGTTATCAATAAGTAACATCTGTTGCCCTTAATGAGATCTCTCCACCAAAATAACGTACCGTATTACCGTTAGTTTCTAATAGTACTGCGCCATTTTCATCGATCCCGCGGCAAATTCCGGTAACTGAGCGTTGCCCCATGGTCAGTGTAACTGGTTCATTGAAATAAACGTCGTAGCGTGGCCATTGCTGTCGTGTCCACTGTAATCCATTGTTATCAAACTCGTTCAAACCAGCAACGACTTCACGATAAATACAACCACTAATAACATTACGGGAGACAGGCTTGCTCAACTGCGACCGAAGATCGGTCCAACGCTGGTCGATTTGACTGCCGGTCGACTCAGGCATCGCCAGGTTCAGTCCAATGCCTATAATGCTGTTGGCACTGCCATCAGTATTAGACTCCAATTCAACCAGAATTCCGGCGACCTTTTGATTGTCAATATAGACATCATTAGGCCACTTTACGCCGGCATTACTCACTCCCAGCTGTTCGAGCGCTTTTACTAACGACAAGCCAGCGACCAGGCTTAGCCCCATAGCACCGTTAATACCCTCTGCTATGGGCCAGTAAACACTAATATATAAGTTACAACCAAAAGGTGAAAACCAGCGTTTACCTCTACGTCCACGACCTTCCGTTTGTGCTTCGGCTATAACTGCATAGCCCGCCGGCAATGACCCCTGCGTTAATAAATCTCTTAAACTATCATTACTCGATGTAACCACCGACTCGACCAGGATATTTTGGCCATTTACCTGTGCTGCCTTGCAAATAGATTGCTGATCAAGCAATTCCAACGGCCTGGCAAGTTTATAGCCTTTACCGTGGACCGAATAAATATCAACACCGAGCTTTAGTAGTTTATTGATATTTTGGTTAATCGCAGCACGTGATATACCCAGGGTGGCGCCTAATGCTTCACCCGAATGAAACTCACCATCATTTAAACAGTTAAGTAATTGATTAACGCGACTATTCACTACTGTTTGCTCCGACGTCTGGTAACCGCATTAAGCCCTGTTTACCGATTAATCGTACTTCAGGTTCTAGTAGAACCTGATAGCGGTCTAACACAGCTGTGCGAATCTGTAGGCATAATTCGACTAACTGCTCTCCGGTGCCTTTCCCCAGATTCACAAGTACTAACGCCTGTTTATCGTGAACTGCGATGTCACCGCAACGCCTTCCCTTAAAACCTAGTTGATCGATCATCCAGCCTGCAGCGATTTTACTTCCTCCGGCTGCCGGGAAAGTGGGGATATCCGGAGCAATTTGTTTTATTTCATCTAGTAGCGATGACGAAACCACTGGATTTTTAAAAAAGCTACCGGCATTAGGCGTTATCGCAGGATTTGGCAGTTTTTGGTTTCTTATATCGATGATTTTTTGATAAATTGTCTGCGCATCGACCATGCTAGCGTTTAAAGATTGCAGAGGCCCGTACTCGAGCACGGGCGACCATTGTTTAGGGAAAAAAAAGTTAACGTGCGTTATTAAATAACGATTGGGATGACGTTTGAAAAAACTATCGCGGTAATCAAATCCACACTCATGATTAAGCAAAATTTCTGTGGCATGACTGGCTAGCGAGTAGCACTCTACACTGACAATAAAGTCGGATACTTCACGGCCATACGCCCCTATATTTTGCACGGGAGCTGCGCCTACTGTTCCCGGAATTAATGCCAGGTTCTCGAGGCCATTAATACTTTTTTTGCAGCAATAAGTGACAAGATCATGCCAGTTTTCACTCGCACCAACACGAATTTGATAGCCCTCTTCGAGTTCGGCAATCTCGATACCCTTAAACCGAGGGGATACGATAGTTCCCGGGTAATCTTCAATAAATAGGGTATTAGTGCCACCGCCAAGTATTAAGTACTCGTCGAGTTGATCTAATCGATTTAGGTCCTTTTCGCTGCTTATTTGCAGTTGCTGTTTGGCGCAGGCGTGCAGCCGAAAACTATGGCGTTCGGTAAGGTCTAAAGACATGCTGGATCCCAGAATTAAACTCAGAAGGATTGTACCAGCCCTTCACTCAACCGCAAAATAAAGCCCAAGCGGCTACTGGGCCTCTCTCTATTTCTTCGGAAACCCTGTGCGTAGCTGGTATCGTTTAACAAGCACCCAATTGAGTTCATATCATAAATAACCACCGGCTTAGCGGCGAAGCCCGCGACGGTGGCGGTAAAAAAAAAGCCCCAAGCGTTAGCTTGGGGCTTTCTCTAATTTGAAGTCTGGCGCCGCCGCAGGCGCTCGCAGAGCTCGCACCGTTCAAGCGGCGTCTTGCCACATTGGTGGCAAGCCGAATTCCCGCTTTCACCCTACTCTCTCGTAGGACACCACCAGAAAATAAAAAACCCCAGCCGATTGGCTGGGGTTATTTTATTTGAAGTCTGGCGGTGTCCTACTCTCACATGGGGAAGCCCCACACTACCATCGGCGCTGGTATGTTTCACTGCTGGGTTCGGAATGGAGCCAGGTGGTGCCATACCGCTATGGCCGCCAGACAAAAACTGTTGTAACAACTGAAAGGCTGATTGTGATGCCACTCTTGTCGCGCTAAAAGCGCGACCTACTTGCTTTGGTAAAGGTTATCAACTTGTGCTTAACGACACCAAACACCTTGGGTGTTGTATGGTTAAGTCTCACGGGCAATTAGTACGGGTTAGCTCAAC
>NZ_SNXI01000008.1 GCF_004362895.1 Idiomarina aquatica
GCGCCTTTATCTGAGTCAAGGTCGCAGACTGACTATAAAACCTACGCCTTATATCCCCGCCCTCATCGGGCGAGGGTTTACGGCGAAACTGCTAAAAGGAACTGGCCGTTAGTCACCACTTGCTCACCGTCAACGAGGCCCGATGTAACCACAACCTCATCACCCACCCGCAGGCCGGTCTTTACTGCTTTGACGGCAAACGCCTGGTCCCTGACCTGCACTAACACGCGGTTATTTTGCGCCGTGGTAATTAAGCTTTTGACCGGAATCACCAGGGCGTTTGTTACCGGCGACAGCTCGACATGACCGGTCGCCCACAACCCCTCGCGAAGGCAATCTATCGAGCTATCAATCGGCACACGCGCGGTCAGTGTTTGAGTCTGAGGGTCTATTTGCGGATAAATGTAGTCAATGTTATTCATCCAGTGACCACTCACCTGTTCAGAACTTAAATGAACCATTTGGCCAACGCTTAGCTGGTCTGCGTAGCGTACTGGTATATCCAGCATAAACCAGAGCTGCTGGTCGTCAGTAATGGTCATTAGTTCCAAACCTGGTTTTACGTACATGCTCTGTTGAATGTTGAGTTCGGTGATATAACCGGATTGCGGTGCATAATAGTCCACTTCGTAGGACGCTTGTTTGGTCTTTTCCAGCAAGCTAATTTGCTGCGCACTCATGCCAAGTAACAGTAAACGCTGCTTACCGCGGCGTTTAAACTGTTGCTGGCTCTCGGCATCACCCACTTCATTAATTGAATTAAGCAGCTGAAGGTAGTCGTCTTGCGCAACGACTAAGTCCGGTGCGTACACACGGTAGAGTTTTTCGCCCTGTTCCACCCACTGACCTTCAACATCGGCATAAAGTTCTTCCACCCAACCCTCGGCGCGTGAATGCACATGATACTTGGCAGATTGTTGCCAGCGCACCTGCGCTTGTGCCTTAAGCATGGGTTGCAGATCTTTACGGGTTGCTGTGGCCGTGGTGACTCGTATCGCTTGTTGCTGGGCTTTGGGCACATGAAAGCTTTGTTCTATACTTGAGGCTCTTGCTTTTTCTCGCGCTCCACTAAGTCCATACCGCAGATGGGGCAAGTACCTGCTTCGTCTTTTACGATTTGACTATGCATCGGGCAAACATACTCAACTTGCGCGTCGTTAAAGGGGTCGTTGTCACTGCTTTGCTGATGTTGGCTATGATCCTGAACTAGCGCATGTGCCGCGCTGACACTAGTATTCAGCGCTAATACGAATAGCGCTAACAATAAAACTCGCATGGTATTCCACCTTCTGATTGTGCATAAAAAAACAGACTCCCGGTTATGCAACAACCCGTTTTGGTGGACGAATAAGGCGCTCACTGCGCTGCCAAAGCGCCATTTGCTGGTGCTTAAACACAGTGAAAAATGAGGGTGAATTAAATTCGGTCAGTAGATTAACCAAGCCAATTTGGCCAGCACAGTGCTGTTCACAATACTGGCAAAATAAGCCTTCCTCGTCGCAATGTTCTGCCATCGACGGTTGCTCGACTTCGTCGCAACAATCATGCATGCCACTGCCTTCGGAGCTAACAACACCTACGGTGTCTGTCATTGGCATAGCGTGCATTGCCGGCGCGGAAAACGTCCCCGCCAGCAGGCTCACCAACAATGTCAAAACAACCGTAAGTGTTTTCATACTCTTTAGTTTAACAGAGCTATTACCAGATGGTCACGCGGTTTTCCGGCGCCACATAAAGCTCGTCACCTTCCTCAACGTCAAAGGCTTCGTAAAACGCCGGTACGTTAACTACGGTACCGTTTACACGATACTCTGCCGGTGAGTGCGGATCGCTCATCACCTGTTCACGAATCGCATCTTCACGGTATTTACCACGCCATACTTGTGCCCAGCCAATAAATACCCGTTGCTCGCCGGTAAAGCCGTCCAGTTCAGGCGATGGTTCGCCGTTGAGCGACTTTTTGTACGCTTCATAAGCAATCGTCAAACCGGCTAAATCGCCAATGTTCTCACCTAGCGTCAAGTCACCGTTAATATTCAGCCCTTCGATAGGTTCATAAGCGCTAAACTGAGCAGACAACTGTTGGCCACGCTCGTCAAATGCTTCGCGATCGGCGTCAGTCCACCAGCTTTGCAGGTTGCCATCACCGTCATATTTCGAGCCCTGATCATCAAAACCGTGGCCCATCTCGTGACCGATAACCGCGCCTATGCCACCGTAGTTAACAGCCATTTCGGCATTCATATCAAAGAATGGAGGCTGCAAAATACCAGCCGGGAAGACGATTTCGTTGCGTACCGGGCTGTAATAAGCATTCACCGTTTGCGGTGTCATGCCCCAATCCTCTTCGTCAACCGGACCACCAATTTTCTCGATTTCTTCCTGGTAATTAAACTCGGCATACGCTTTGTAATTGCCAACCAGGTCAGTCGCCGAGATTTGCAGGTCGCTGTAATCACGCCATTCATTCGGGTAGCCAACTTTTGGATCAAACTTAGCCAGTTTTTCCAGTGCTTTTTGTTTGGTGTCTTCTGTCATCCACTCGAGGTTACGAATGGAGTCACCATAGGCCTCACGCAGGTTCTCGATCAGCACTTCCATTTTTTGCTTAGCTTCTGGTGGGAAGTACTCTTTAACGTAAACCTGGCCTAACACTTCACCCAGAATGCTGTTGGTCGCATCAACACCACGCTTCCAGCGGGGTTCCTGCTCGGGGATACCACGCAAGGTCGTACCGTAGAACGCAAAACGACGCTCGCCAAACTCTTCGCTCAGAATAGTGGCCGCATCGTTTACCATGCGGAAGCTCAGATAATCCTTCCACGCTTGTAATTCAACGTCGGTGAACATCGCACCAAAGTCTTCGAAATACGACGGCTGGCGAATCACCATGTTGTCGACATCGCTTAACCCGGCAGTTTCTACCCAGGCTGCAAAATCAAAGTCACCCAGCATTTCAGCCACTTCGTCAACCGACTTCTTGTTATAGGTTTTGTCCGCATTACGGCTTTCTACCCGTGACCACTGAATTTCAGCCAACTTAGTTTCCAGCTCAAGAATGCGCTCTGCAGCGGCTTCGGCATCTTCAACGCCGGCCATAGCCAAAATATCTGCTGCATAGTCTTGATACGCTGCACGGAACTCCTTGAATTTCTCTTCATCGTTCAGGTAGTAATCGCGATCCGGCAGGCCCAGTCCTGATTGCGATACATACATGGCGTTGGTTTGCGGATCTTTGGCGTCCGGATACACGTAAAAGCCGAACGGCGTTGAGACGCTTTGGCGACTAAAACGTGCCATATGCTCGGCTACAGCCGAGTGGCTATCCAGCGCTTTGATTGCATCTAAATCGCTTTGAATCGGTGAAACACCCAGTTCGTTAAGCGTTTCTACGTCCATAAAGGCGTTGAAGAAGTCACCGACTTTACGTTCGCTGCTGCCTGCTTCAGGGTTTGAGTTGGCTGCGTTTTCAATAATGTCACGCAGACGTTTTTGATTTTGCTCGCGCAAATCATAAAACGAACCCACCGACGAACGGTCTGACGGAATTTCAGTACGCTCAATCCAGGCGCCATTAACGTGGCGATAAAGATCATCCTGTGGCTTAACGCTGTGATCAAAGTTTTCTAACACAACACCTGACGGCATTTGCTGTTGAGCTTGTTGCTCGGCAGAGGATTGTTGTTGTTCAGCATTGGCTTGCGTGTTGCCCTCGCCCTGCTGCGGTGAGCAGGCAGATAAGGCTAGCGCCATTGAGACACTAGCCGCAACGGTAGCTAATTTTAATTTCATGTGAGTTCCCTGAGTTTTTGTTTTAATCATGTTTTAGTGATTTATCGGTAAACAAGTAATCTTTTAGCTCTTCATCAAACTTTGGATCTTTGCGACGGATCCATTCCAGCGTCATGGCCGCATGCTCTTTTTCTTCGTCACGATTATGGATTAACACCGATCGTAACTCATCGTCTTTGCATACATCGATACGTTGGTTATACCAGTCCATCGCTTCCAACTCTTCCATCAGCGAAATTATCGCGCGATGCATATCGCGGGTTTCGTCAGACAGCAGTTCGTATGGTTCATGATATCCTTCGTTCGCCATAACAGGCTCCTTGTTGTTTGTATGAGTCTAAATTAGACAACCCATTAAAATTATCGCATTGTTACCGGACACGCAAAGAAAAACGGCCGCATTCGCGATGAATGCGGCCGTTTTGCCGTTAACTTAACGTAACAGAGTACTACAACTGACTATTACTTTTTCTTCTTAGCCTTCGGGTTTGGCATATCAGTGATAGAGCCTTCCTGAATCTCCGCGGCCAAACCAACTGATTCATGCAATGTCGGATGCGCATGTACGGTCAATGCGATATCTTCTGCATCACAGCCCATTTCGATAGCCAGGCACACTTCACCCAGTAACTCACCGGCATTGCTACCACACATAGCGCCGCCGATAATGCGATTGTTCTTATCAAAGATCAGCTTAGTCATACCTTGCTGAGCATTTGAAGCAATCGCACGGCCCGATGCAGACCACGGGAAAGTCACTGCGTCATACTCGATACCTTTCTCTTTCGCTTCTTTCTCGGTTACACCGGCCCATGCAACTTCCGGGTCGGTATACATGATAGAAGGAATAACTTTAGGCTCGAAGAAGTGTTTCTTACCCGCGATAACTTCAGCTGCAACATGCGATTCATGTACCGCTTTGTGCGCCAGCATGGGTTGACCCACAATGTCACCAATAGCAAAAATGTGGTCAACATTAGTGCGCATTTGGCTGTCAACATTGATAAAGCCGCGGTCATCAACCTTAACACCGGCTTTGTCAGCATCGATTTTGTTACCGTTAGGCGCACGACCCACAGCAACTAAAACAACGTCATATTTAACCGGTTTTTCCGGCGCATTTTTACCTTCGAAGGTTACATAAACACCGTCTTTTTTGGCTTCAACGTTAGTCGCCTTGGTGTTTAACATAACGTTTTCGAAACGGCCTTTAATTTGCTTATTAAAGTTTTTGATGATGTCAGCATCAGCCGGCGGTACCAGCTGGTCGGTCATTTCGACCACGTCTACTTTTGAGCCCAGAGACGCATAAACCTGACCCATTTCCAACGCGATAATACCACCGCCTAACAGCAGCATTTTCTTCGGAATTTCTTTTAATTCCAGCGCATCAGTAGAGTCCCACACACGCTCGTCATCGTGCGGAATAAATGGCAACTTAATGGCTTGTGAGCCGGCTGCGATAATGGCGTTATCAAACTCAACCGTGGTGTTACCGTCGTCACCTTCTACCTCGATGGTGTTGCTACCGGTGAACTTGCCGTAACCATTAACAATTTTCACCTTACGCATTTTCGACATCTGGCCCAGACCACCGGTCAACTGGCCAACAACCTTTTCTTTATGCTTGCGCATTTTTTCCAGGTCAATTTTCGGCTCGCCAAATTCAATACCTTCAGCCGCAAGATTTTTGGCTTCTTCGATATGTTTGGTCATGTGCAGCAGTGCTTTTGACGGAATACAACCGACGTTAAGACAAACACCGCCTAAGGTGCTGTAACGCTCAATCAAAACAACATCCTGGCCTAAGTCTGCGGCGCGAAACGCTGCCGAATAGCCACCTGGGCCCGAACCTAACACTACTACCTGTGTTTTAATTTTGTCGCTCATGTTAACCCCTTATTTGCTACGGCCGGTTGAGCCACCGGCCGAGGTCAGTCAACGCTAAAAAGTGGCGCTATTGTAGCGCGAATTTTTTCGTATTTCTTGTCAAATTGATCGTAGCTCGTGCCTTGGGCACGAGGTTTACAATACCAATTTGCGGATATCACCCAGAACCTGGCTTAAGTAAGCGGTAAAGCGTGCGGCTTCAGCACCATCAATTACGCGGTGGTCGTACGATAACGACAACGGTAACGTCAAGCGTGGCTCAAACTCTTTACCATTCCACTTCGGCTTCATCTCATTGCGCGAAACGCCCAAAATAGCTACATCCGGCGCATTGACGATTGGTGTGAATGCGGTTCCACCGATGCCGCCCAGACTCGAAATCGAAAAGCATCCGCCTTGCATATCGGCAGCTTTCAATTTGCCATCGCGCGCTTTCGAGCTGATTTCAACCAACTCTTCTGACAATTCATAAATGCCTTTCTTATCAACATCACGAATTACCGGTACCACAAGCCCGTTCGGTGTATCAACGGCAATGCCGATGTGCACATATTTTTTCATGTACAGCGATTCGCCGGACTCAGACAAGCTCGAATTAAAGGTTGGGAATTCCCGTAACGCTTTAGCACAGGCTTTCATAATGAAAACCAATGGCGTGATTTTAAAGCCTAAGTCCTGCTTTTTCGCCACTTCGTTTTCGGCCTTACGGAAGTTTTCCAGCTCGGTAATATCGGCTTCGTCAAACTGCGTAACATGAGGGATCGTCACCCAGTTACGATGCAGGTTAGGTCCTGACTTACGCTGAATACGCGAAAGTTGCACTTCTTCGACTTCGCCAAACTTGCTAAAGTCGACTTTTGGCGCGTCAATTACCTGAAGGCCACCACCGCCCTGTCCTGTTGCACCAGCAACCGCTTTCGGACGCGATAACTCGTACTTAACGTAGTCCTGCACGTCTTCTTTCAGGATACGACCTTTAGGACCATTGCCTTTGACCTGCGACAAATCAACACCGAATTCACGTGCAACGCGGCGTACTGCCGGCGACGCATGAATAGTGTGCTTGTCTTTGCGCTCGGTTGGATGATCCGGTACCGGCGGCTGACGCTCGCTGGTAGGCTTAGCGCGTGAACTGCCGGAATCTTCTGATGACTCGTCTTTAGGTTTTTCCTTCGATTCGCTTTTTTCTGTGTTCTCTGAGGTTTGCTCTTGAGAACTCTCAGATGAACCCGAATCGTCAGAACCACCAGCCACTTTCAGCTTGGCAATCACCGAGCCCTGCGAAACTTTATCGCCCTCTTTAACCAACATTTCGACGATCTCGCCGTCATCCGGGCAAGGCACGTCCATGGTCGCTTTATCGGTTTCCAGCGTAATTAAGCCATCTTCTTTGGCAACTGAATCGCCTTTAGAGACCAGAATTTCAATGATCTCGACGTCCTCTTCGTCACCAATATCCGGTACTTCTACCTCAATCACTTTCGACTCAGTCGAGCCGGACTTGCTGTCAGCGTCCGATGCTTGTTCGGCCTCGTCCTGCTCGTCATCGCTCTTGGCTTCCGCTTTATCTTCGCTTTTTTGGCTGCTATCAGAGGTGTCCTCAGCGCTTTCTTCGGCCTCTGCATCATCACCGTCAGATGAATCCTCAGAGCCGGCATCTGCCGCTTCGACGATCGCCAGCACGTCACCTTCGCTAATGGTATCCCCTTCTTTTACCTTCAGCTCAACGATTTTACCGCCGGCTGAGGCAGGGATGTCCATCGACGCCTTGTCACTCTCGACCGTTACGATACCGTCTTCTTTCTCGACGGTATCACCCTTGCTCACCAAAATTTCAATGACTTCGACTTCTTCACCGCCCACGTCAGGGACTTTGAGTTCGATTGTATCGGCCATCTCAGTACTCCTTATGCTAAACGTGGGTTAAGTTTGTCGGTATCGATACCAAAATCTTTGATCGCTTTGGTTACCACTTTCTTATCGATATCACCGGCATCCGCCAATTCTTTAAGTGCCGCCACAACAATAAATTCGGGGCTTACCTCAAAGTGCTTGCGCAGATTACCGCGGCTATCAGAACGACCAAAGCCATCAGTGCCTAACACACGATAAGGCGTCGGTACCCAGGCACGAACCTGGTCAGCGTAAAGTTTCATGTAATCAGTCGCAGCAATTGCCGGTCCTTTAGCATCTTTCATTGCTTTGGTGATATAAGCTTCTTTTGCTTCTTTATCCGGGTTCAGCATGTTGTGACGATCTACATCCAGACCATCACGCGCCAGCTCGTTAAACGAGGTAACACTGTAAACCGTCGAGTTAACGTCAAACTGTTCAGCCAGAATATCGGCGGCTTCACGAACCTGCTGCAGGATAGTCCCGCTACCTAACAACTGTACGTCAGCCTTGGCTTTTTTCTTGGCTTTAACGTTATCCAGCACATACATTCCTTTCAGAATGCCTTCTTCCACGCCTTCCGGCATTTCCGGTTGCTGGTAGTTTTCGTTCATTACCGTTAAGTAGTAGAAAACGTTCTCCTGATCTTCGTACATGCGCTTAAGACCATCATGCACGATAACAGCAATTTCGTAGCCATAGGTTGGGTCATAGCTGATACAGTTTGGCACCGTGCCAAACAGAATATGGCTGTGTCCGTCCTGGTGCTGCAGACCTTCACCGTTAAGTGTTGTACGGCCGGCCGTGCCGCCAATCAGGAAGCCGCGGGTTTGGCTGTCGCCAGCAGCCCAGACCAGATCGCCCACACGCTGGAAGCCGAACATGGAGTAGTAAATGTAGAACGGGATCATTGGCTCATTGTTCAGAGAGTAACTAGTACCCGCTGCAACCCATGACGCCATTGCGCCCAACTCGTTGATGCCTTCCTGAATAACCTGGCCTTTTTTATCTTCACGATAATAGGCAACCTGATCAGCATCCTGCGGCGTATATTTCTGGCCGTGGTGCGCATAAATACCAACCTGGCGGAACAGGCCTTCCATACCAAAGGTACGGGCCTCGTCCGGAATGATCGGTACGACGCGTTTGCCAATTTTCTTATCCTTTAACAATGCCGTCAGTACGCGTACAAACGCCATGGTTGATGAGATTTCGCGGTCGCCCGAACCTTTCAGCACGGCGTCAAACGCTTTCAGTGACGGCATCTCCAGCTCAACGTCGCTGTTAGCGCGTCGCACCGGCATGTAGCCACCTAAGGATTCGCGACGCTCTTTCATGTACTTCATCTCGTCGCTTTCGTCTTCAAACTTGTAGTATGGCAAATCTTCAAGTTCTTCGTCTTTAAACGGAATATTAAAGCGGTCACGCAAATGTTTGATCGCGTCCATATCCATTTTCTTAACCTGGTGGGCAATGTTTTTGCCTTCACCAGCTGCGCCCATGCCATAACCTTTGACGGTTTTGGCTAAAATAACCTGTGGACGATTTTTGGTGTTCACTGCCTTGTGATAAGCCGAGTAAACCTTGACCGGATCATGACCACCGCGGTTCAGGCGCCAGATGTCTTCATCTGACAGGTTGGCAACCATTTCTTCGGTTTCCGGATATTTACCGAAGAAGTTTTCGCGCGTGTATTTACCGCCTTTTGCTTTAAAGTTCTGGTAGTCACCATCAACGGTTTCCTCCATTAACTGGCGCAGCTTACCTTCGGTATCACGGTAAAGCAGCGGATCCCAATAACGGCCCCAAATGACTTTGATGACTTCCCAGCCTGCACCACGGAATGTGCCTTCCAGCTCCTGGATAATTTTACCGTTACCACGCACCGGACCATCCAGGCGCTGCAGGTTACAGTTAATCACAAAAGTCAGGTTGTCCAGCTCTTCACGGGCCGCCATGTTGATGGCACCCAAGCTTTCCGGCTCATCCGTCTCACCATCACCCATAAAGCAATAGACGCGCTGGTTAGAGCAATCTTTTATACCGCGATCCGTCAGGTACTTAAGGAAGCGAGCCAGGTAAATAGCCTGGATGGGTCCTAAGCCCATGGATACAGTCGGGAACTGCCAGAAGTCCGGCATCAGGTTGGGGTGCGGGTACGATGGTAAGCCTTTACCTTCGACTTCCTGACGGAAGTTGTTTAACTGCTCTTCGGTCAAACGGCCTTCGATAAAGGCGCGACCGTAAATACCCGGTGACGCGTGGCCCTGAATAAACAGGAAGTCGCCGCCGTCGCCTTCACTCGGCGCACGGAAGAAATGATTAAAACCCACGTCATACAGCATCGCAGATGACGCGAAGCTGGCAATGTGACCACCCAGCTCTTCGCCTTTTTGCGAGGCGCGCAGCACCATCATCACAGCGTTCCAGCGGATCGCTGAGCGGATACGTGATTCCATGGTCTGGTTGCCCGGCATGGTCGGTTCCTGACTGGCCGGAATAGTATTCAGATACGATGTGGTCGGACGGTATGGCAAATACGCCCCGTTACGACGCGCCTTGTCGATTAACTGCTCCAACAAGAAATGCGCGCGCTCGGGACCTTCGGCGTCGAGCACACCCTCAAGAGCGTCTAACCACTCCTGAGTTTCCTGCTGGTCAACATCTTTGTTTAATTCTTCACTCATAGCTATTCCTTACCGTTAAGTTATTCAGGAACGACGCAGCGAGCGCTGGATGCGTGATTGCTCTTTGGTCATTTCCAGCAATGCCTGTTCAATATAGGACAAATGCTGATGACATGCATCCCGCGCCTGCTCCGGTTGCCCATCAATAATTGCAGCTGCAATTTGTGAGCGGTGTTGATTTAATTGCTCTAACACCTGCGGGTGTTGAGCCAGTATGTCTAAATTTTGTTTTATATTATCTGCGAGCAATTCTTTCATACCCATAACCACATGCAATAGCACGACATTATGGGAAGCCTCGGCGATACGCAGGTAAAACGCGACCAACGCGTCAACCTGTGAGTCTATATCACTCGCTTGTGATTCAATGATGTTATTGATACTGCATTTAATCCGATCCAGATCGGAATCGGTGCCACGCAGTGCAGCATAAAATGACGAAATCCCCTCGAGCGCATGACGAAACTCCAGCAGGTCAAACTGTGACTCGGGATGTTTAGCCAATAACTCAAACAAGGGCGTCGCCACTTTGTCATTTAGCGTATCGGTAATAAAGGTGCCACCGCCTTGACGACGATCAATCAACCCTTTGGCCTCAAGCTTCTGGATGGCTTCGCGCAGTGATTGCCGCGAAACATTGAACCGTTGTGCCAACTCACGCTCTGACGGCAGTTTTTCACCCGCGCTAAAACGACCATCGACAATCATTGCCTCAATTTCAGCAACAATTTGATCGGATATTTTCGCCACTTTTATCGGTTGAAATGCCATTCGGTAAATTGGTCTGACCAAAAGATGGGATCATTTTAGTAGAAGTAACAGCAAAACCCAAATTTTTCTGGTCTGGTATGACCTCGAGTTAACGACTCAGCTAGTAAAGTCCGCCTGACAATGTCATCAGCGCAATCACGCACAACCAGACAATTTGCTGGCGTTTCATGAGTTTTAGCTGTGCCCCGGCGGCATCAGTTTTATCATCCGGGTGATGTGTCATATCCTCTGCTTTATCAACAACTGCAGCCAACACGTCGCGCTGATCGCAACGCAGGTCAGTTAATGAACTGAGCCACACCGGCAGTGCCCGCGAAAAATGCCCAACGATCAACAAACCAAGACCCGCCAGCCGTACAGGAATAAAATCTAAAGCCCAGCGTAACCGCTGTAAGGGCAAGCTGTTAAAGCGCGCCGACTGATGCAGCTCCGCACTACGAATTGCCGCGTAAGCAAGAACGCCAAACACGCCAAATACAACATAAAAGAACATCACCGCCACGTAATACTGAAAATTTAACCAACAGACCGTTTGGTTAATGGGTCGCGATGCGTCGCTGCCTGCCAGGAGATTGAGTTGTTGCTGGTAATGCGCGACCGCTTCATGGTCACCTTTATTAGCTGCCTTTAGATAATTTTTATAAGCACTGCGTGCGTCCGGGCAACTCATGCCAACCAGCAAAGCAATGATACCCGCTATAAAGGTGACCAGGCTATTGTCCAACAAGGTAACCAACAAACCTGCCAGCAGCGCCGGCAGCAATAACCAAATTGCCTGCGGCACGGGTTTGTCGAGCTGTTGTTGTTTTCCCGGTGATAACTTTTGCTGGCTCCAGTCTAACCACCGCGCCAGCAAAAAGTCCATTTGCCAAAATGCCGGCAAGTGGACAACCCGTTCAATGCTAAAAGCGATTAGCAGGGCAATTAAGATCATAGTTTCTCCTGCTCGGGGCAGCTGTTTTCCATTGCTTGTAATTGGTTACGATAACGCTGCCAGTCAAAACCCCGGCCCGGATCAGTCTTGCGTCCCGGGGCGATATCCTCATGTCCGACGATACGGTCTCGCCGCAACTGCGGATAGTGACTTAATAAAGCTGCTGTTATCAATGCCAACTGTTGGTATTGTGCTTCAGTATAGCGATCTTGATCGGTTCCCTCTAGCTCTATCCCAATACTGAAATCATTACAGCGTGTGCGACCACAATAACTGGATTTACCGGCGTGCCAGGCACGTTGGTTAAAAGGCACATATTGCTCCACCGCGCCATCCCGGCGTATAACTAAATGCGACGAGACACGCAAACCATCAAGATAAGCAAAGTCGCTGCCGGGCGAGGTGTCTAAGCTGCCCAGAAAAAGCTGCTCGACATACGGACTCCCATAGCTGCCCTCGGGCAGGCTAATACAATGAATAACCAACAGGCTTATATCATCGGCGTCGGGGCGTGCGTCAAAATGCGGACTTGGTAACTGCCGCGCTGTCACTAACCGGTGGTCTGAAATCGACACTGTACTGTTCAGTTTTGGCTCCATCGTGCTCTTCGTTAATGAATGTCTTTTCACAGCTACCGCAAACAGGTAAAGTTTGCCCCCTAGTATCCTCATTGTGCAACCAAAGGTAAAGCCGGCATGGAAGTGATGTCCTCAATCGAATTGCAGTCGTTAAAACAACAAGTCGCTCAGGCATTGGCGGAAGATTTATCAGCCGTTGATGCTGAGCTCGATATTACCGCACAGTTGATCGCAAAGGATACCCGCTCAGAGGCAACGATTATTACCCGCGAACCAATGGTAATGTGCGGAATGGCTTGGGTTAACGAGGTATTTCAGCAGCTGGATCCTGAAGTAAACATCGATTGGCAGGTCACTGATGCCGACCATGTTGATAAAAACACCGTGCTGTGTCAGCTATCCGGAAGCAGTCGTTCCTTACTTACCGGCGAGCGAACTGCACTGAATTTTCTGCAAACATTAGCCGGCACAGCGACCTTAACGGCCCGTTATACCGAGCTATTGGCCGGCTCTGGCACACGCCTGCTGGATACCCGAAAAACCTTACCCGGGCTGCGTCTGGCACAAAAATATGCGGTTCGCTGCGGTGGCGGAAAAAATCATCGTATCGGGCTATACGACGCCTATTTGATCAAAGAAAATCATATTGCTGCCTGTGGCGGCATTGCCAATGCGGTTACGCAAGCACACAAACTTAACCCCGGTAAACCAGTCGAAGTTGAGGTGGAAAACCTGACTGAGTTTGGTCAGGCGCTGGCAGCTAAAGCCGACATCATCATGTTAGATAACTTTTCGCTGGATGATATTCATCAAGCGGTTAAACAAAACCAACAGCAGGGCAAAACGGCGCAATTAGAAGTATCTGGCAACATAACCGATGCCCGCCTTAGCGAATTAAAGGACACGGGGGTGGATTTTATTTCCTCCGGCGCGTTAACCAAACACGTGCAGGCTATTGACCTGTCGATGCGCATTAGTTGATCGCTTACAGGTTAATCTGTTTGCGCAGTTAGCGCTCATCAACCATGCTTGCGGCTTTTATTGACGAGAGCCGCCATGCACTACCCCAACTCCAGACAATTTGCTTTTAGCCTTATCGAGCTGATGGTCGTTATTGCCATTATCGCAATACTTTCGTCACTGGCTATTCCGGCTTACCATCAATATACACAGCGTGCAAAAGCGACGCAGGCACTGCAACATGCACAACCGCTGCAACTCGCTATCGCGCTATGCTGGCAACTGGAGGGTAATCTTGATGCCTGCGCCAGCCCCGGTGTAAACGGCATACCCGAGCTACCCACACCGCTGCCGGAATCACTCAGCGACTTATCCTTGCAGCCGGCAGGCGTAATAACTTTGCAACTCAAAGAAGTTAAAGTTGATAACCAGCCTGTTTCGGTGAGCTTAGTTCCGGCCGAGCAACAAGGCATGCTGGCCTGGCAAACCCAATGTTCTGACTTTAACAGTGGACGTTCGGTTATCGCCAATTGCAACGCAGGTTTGATGCCGTGAACTGCGCCGGACAGCTCGCCGACATGCCCCGTTCCGAATCCCCCGCAGAGGCAACACTGCGTTCAACCATGGGCTTAGCCGTGGGCAATTTCTGTATCCTGTATCAAAATGACGAAATTGCCTTAGTGGCACTGGCTAAAACCGCAATGACAAAGTCTGCGCAGCTGCATTTGGCGTGGCAAACCTTATCCACGGCACGCGTTGTTATCATTGAATTGTGTCATCAACACCAGTGCTTGATTGATACCCGGGCAGCCGTCACGGACTGGTTGACCCAATTGATTACTTATACGCTGAGGCAGCAAGCGTCGGACGTCCATCTGGAACCAACCATTAATAGCCTTCGTATTCGCATCCGCGTAGCCGGTGAGCTGATAACCCTGCAACATTTAAGCGCAGATAACGGCAAACAGTTGATTGCTCATATTAAGGTTCTGGCGGATTTGGATAGTAGTGAACAGCGACGTTCGCAGGACGGGCGTTTTTCTGTAGCTGTTACCGTTGATGATAAGCAGCCGCTAACTGCCTACGACTTTCGGGTCAGCACCTGCGCTGTCATGTCCGGAGAAAAGCTGGTACTTCGCAGCTTGGGTATGCTGGAGCAAGTCAGTGCACTTTCCCGCTTAGGGCTAACCCAGACACAGTTGATGGTTACCTCACGAGCACTTAAGAGCGCACAGGGGCTTATCTTAGTCACGGGACCAACCGGCAGCGGTAAAACCTCCACGCTATACAGCCTGCTGCAGCGACTTAATCAGCGTGCCTTAAATATCTGCACGGTAGAAGACCCTATCGAAATACGTTGTCCGGGGATAAACCAGGTACCGGTGCGGCAACAACAGCAACTGGACTTTGCTACGATTCTGCGAACCTTGCTACGGCAAGATCCGGACGTCCTGATGGTGGGTGAAATTCGTGACAGCGAAACCGCCCGGGTGGCACTTCAGGCAGCTCAAACCGGGCACCTTGTACTCGCCTCGCTGCACACCAGTGGCGCGCTGGCAAGCTTTCAGCGCTTACAGGCTTTAGGGATTCCGGAAGCGGAAATAGCCAGCGCGTTAAGCTTAATCGTAAGCCAACGGCTACTACGACGCTTGTGCAAACGCTGTAAGGGAGTTGGTTGCACACATTGTCACAGCGGGTATCAGGGTCAATTACCCTGCTTTGAGGTTACTCCCTGGCAAGCCGACACCTTACTTAAGCTCCGCACTCAATCGCTGGCAGGAATGCTTAACGCACAGCAACTTCCGACTTTGGCACAACACGCTAACCAGCTGGTCAAAGCGGGTAAAACATCGGCTCAACAGGCAGCGAGATTAGAGCATGCCAGCGCGTAGAAAACCGATGTGTTATAAGCACCAACAGTTATTAATGGCGGCGTTTGAACAGCTCTGTCTGCTGCTGGAAAGCGGTCTTCCGATGCGCAATGCGCTGCAGGTTACCACCGCACAAACAACAGATAAGCTGGTGCGACAGGTATTGATAAGGTTCTCGCAAACGGTTAACCAGGGTTTACCCTTATACCGTGCCGCGCCCGAGCTGCCGGCGAAAATTCCGGTAAGCTTTACTGGTTACCTGCAATTAGCTGAGCAAAGCGGTCAGTTTGTTACGGTGTTAAATCACATGGTGGATGAGTTTAACCACGCCCATGCACAGCGTCAGCATATCAAAGCGGCCGTGCGTTACCCGCTTGCCATTCTGGCCCTGTCGATTGTTATTAGCGTCGGCCTGTTAGTTTTTGTGTTGCCGAAGTTTACCGCTTTATTTGGTGCCGGCCAGCTGCCATTGCTGACACAAAAGTTATTGGCCTTTTCGTTGTTGCTCAGCAACTACGGCAACATGTTACTGACCGCCTGCCTGCTACTAGCATTGGGCGCATGGTTAAGCCGCCGCTATTACCGGGGTATCTGGCAACGCAGTTTACTGTACTTGCCGGTTATCGGAACTCTGACCGAGCAGGCACGTCAACAACAGATGTTTCAGCGGCTGGCCCTATTGCAGCGTTCAGGTATGGCGGCAGTAGCGGCCATAAAACTTTGCGCTCAAAGTAGTGCCTGGTTAAAAACGCGCGATGATTGTAACAAGTTGGCCGACTTAGTTGCGGACGGCAATGCCTGGTCAGTGGCGCTTAATCATATCGGCCTCAATCATCCGTTAATTACTGCCTATATCAGTACCGGTGAACAAACCGGCCGAATTGACTTTATGATGACCAAACTAGCCCAACAGCTCAGTAACGATTTACGTCGCCGCAGTCAACAACTGGTTGGCATGATACAGCCCTTGCTGATGCTGTCGTTAGGCGGCATTATAGGCGTGATTTTACTCGCCATGTACCTACCAATTTTTACATTGGGGCAGCAGTTTTAACAGGAAGACATAATGGAAACTCTCTACGCCGCCGGCCAATGGCCTGCTGTACTCATCGGTATTCTGCTTGGCGCCTGCGTCGGTAGCTTTTTGAACGTCGTCATTGTACGCCTGCCAAAGCAGTTACAGCAGCAGTGGCAACGCGAGTGCGCGGAACTTAACGGACAACCCGTTAAAGAATTGGATCGTTATAACCTCGCACACCCGCCGTCGCACTGTCCGCAATGTCAGCACCGTATCGCATGGTATGACAATATTCCACTGCTAAGTTATGTCGTATTGATGGGCCGCTGTCGACATTGCCGCGATACCATTCCGGTTGTTTACTGGCTGGTAGAATTACTCATGACTGCAGTAATAGGTTATGCAGCCTGGACACTGGGTATTACCTTAACCTGGCTGGTGCTGTTAGTCGCAACCGCGTTGTTAGTGGCAATGGTGGTTATAGATACACGTCATCAG
This sequence comes from Idiomarina aquatica, assembly GCF_004362895.1. Lineage (GTDB taxonomy): Bacteria > Pseudomonadota > Gammaproteobacteria > Enterobacterales > Alteromonadaceae > Idiomarina. Next base: position 16,893 of record NZ_SNXI01000008.1, read on the forward strand.
CTGCTACCTGACCAATTGACTTACTGCCTGCTTTGGCTGGGCTTATTGTGGTCAATCAGCGGGCAATCCGCCATTACCCCAACAACCGCGTTAATTGGTGCCGCAGCCGGATACCTGAGCTTGTGGCTAGTCTACTGGGCATTTAAATTGCTCACCGGCAAGGAAGGCCTGGGTTATGGCGATTTTAAATTGCTTGCCGCTATCGGCGCATTTACCGGCGCAACTTTGCTACCGGTAACCATCCTGGCCAGTTCGCTGGTGGGTATCGTTGTCGGTGTTATCGCGATGCTTAAACGCGGCTATTCAGCCCCGATCCCATTCGGACCATTTTTAATTGGTGGCGGCTTAATCAGTTATTTTTACGGCAATGAACTACTACTTAGTTACTGGCAGTGGATAGGCTTCTAACGATGGCAAATTATATTGTGGGACTGACCGGCGGTATTGGCAGCGGCAAATCAGCCGCCTCGGATTATTTCGCGACACTCGGCATCGATATTGTTGATGCCGACGTCATAGCCCGTGAGGTTGTAAGTCCCGGAAGCCCCTGCCTGAAAGAAATCGTAAAACATTTTGGTGATCATCTGCTGGATGACCAGGGGGCGCTTAATCGCAAAGCTTTACGGCAACTCGTGTTTAACAACGAAGAACATAAGCAGTGGTTAAATAACTTATTGCATCCGGCTATTCGAACGCGAATACTCGAGCAATTAAGCCATGCCAGCTCGCCTTATGTCGTCCTGGTGGCGCCATTGCTATTAGAGAACAACCTCGACCGATTCTGTCAGCGGGTATTAGTGATTGACGTCCCCGAATCGTTGCAAGTACAGCGGACCCTTGAACGCGACCAAACCTCAGCGCAGCAGGTAGAAGCCATAATGGCGTCACAGGTAACGCGCGAACAACGGTTGGCTCATGCCGATGACATTGTCCGTAACGACGGTAGCCTTGCACAGCTGCAGCAACAAATTAATCACTTACACGGCCTCTATCAGCAACAGGCAAGTAGTTGGCAGCATGATTGATTACATTCGTTAACAGTCCGGCCATTGCACCCCGATACTATTCAGTTATCATACTCGGAATAATAAAGAGCAGGGTTCCGGGACAACCAAATGAGCAGCGAGCAACAAAGTAGCAGCGTCTATGAGTATCCACTTCAGGAGCGTTTTCGCACCTATCTGCGGCTGGAACATAGCTTCGTGGAACTGAACAATGCGTTGGCACTAGCTGAGCACGCCCCTTTGGCGTTTTTTAATACGCTATTTGCTACCCAGGAGCTGATCGAACGCAACGATATCAAAACTGAGCTGGCAAAAGACCTGGAACTGCAACGAGCGACTATGGAGCGCTGGCAGAACCACCCCCAGATCGATCAAAATGCGTTACAGGGCGCCCTGCAGAGCATCACCATGGCCTCAGATAATCTGCAATATATCGGTCGCGCATTGCGCCAACTAAAGGACGACCGGTTTTTAGCAAGTATTCGATCGCGCTTGATACAGCCCGGAATAACCGGCTTATTCGAGTTACCGCAATTACAGCGTTGGTTAAGTCAACCGCTGGCGCTACAACAGCAACATTGGGATTACTGGCACGAGGCAGTGCAGCCACTGGCTGCCGCTATTCAATTACAATTGGAATTAACCCGCCAACAGGGTGAGTTTGACACGGTGGTTGCCCGTAACGGATTTTGGCAGGAAAGTTGCGACCCGCTCGCGCTACTGCGCATTCGCATGCCACCCGACAGCCCTTATTACCCGATTGTTAGTGGCCACCGCCAACGTTTCACGCTGCGGTTTATGGCAATACCGACATCTACCGATGCCGATGCCGCCAACGAGGACATCACCTTCGAACTGGCGCGCAGTCCGCTGTTAAGTACCACCACCAGCTAACCATAAAGATAAACGAGGATATTATGCCAACAACCGTAGATTGTCCGACCTGCCAAACACAGGTTGAATGGAGTGACAATTCTCCTTACAAACCCTTTTGCAGTGAACGTTGCAAATTGATCGACTTAGGCGAGTGGGCGAACGAGGAAAAGTCGATTCCGGGAGAACCCGCCGTTGTTCCCGAACAAGTTCCGGGCAACGACGATATCTATTAATAACTATTGAGGGTGTCGACTAAGCGTTCGACGATGGGTTGATTGGCGTCAGGGAATTGAAACGCGTCCAGCTGCGCAATATCAACCCAAAGCCATTGCTGGCCTTCCAGTTGTTTTGCTTCACCACGATATTTTAGTACCCACCAAACATCGAGTAACACCCGCTTATCCTGGTATTGGTGTTCTACTACGGTCAGTGGAGCACAGTCCTCAACTTCTATATTGCATTCTTCTTTTAACTCACGAGCTAGTGCTTGTTGCACAGATTCACCAGGCTCTACTTTGCCGCCGGGAAACTCCCATTTGCCACCCTGGTGTTGCTCAGGCAGGCGTTGGGCAATAAAGATCTCGCCATTATCGTTTTCGATAACCCCAACCGCGACATGCACGGTTGGGAGCTGACTGTCTGCTTCACTCATGAGTTATAGTTTACCGTGGCAATGTTTATATTTTTTACCCGATCCACACGGGCAGGGATCGTTACGTCCAACTTTAGGACCGCGCTGCGCCGGTGCACCGGCATTAGCATTAGGTTGCTCAGCCTGACCCGTTGCACTCGCTTGCTCGTGCTTAAATTCCCGTGGTGCTGAATCTGCCGCTTTGCGTTGCTGATCAACCGCATCGACGTCTTCAGGCGCACGAACCTTAACTCGGCTTAGAATGGTAACCACGTCAAGCTTCAGGTTTTCCAGCATCTCACTGAATAACTCAAACGCTTCGCGCTTGTATTCCTGTTTTGGATTTTTCTGAGCGTAACCACGCAAATGGATACCCTGACGCAAGTGGTCCATCGCTGCAAGGTGCTCTTTCCAATGCTGATCCAGGCTTTGCAGCATAATCGACTTTTCAAAACGGCGCAGCGTTTCGGCACCGACCATGTCTTCTTTTTCCTGATACGCTTTGGTAAGCGCCTCTAACACCCGTTCGCGTAGTACTTCCTCGTGGAAGTGATCATCTTCCTCCAGCCATTGCTGTAGAGGGACTTCCACGTCAAAGTCTGCCCGCAAGCGCTCTTCAAGCGAGGCAAGATCCCAAAGTTCGGCCAAAGACTGCGGCGGAACATACTCGTCAATCACCGCATTGATGACATCTTCACGGATAACCTGAATCGTTTCAGAAATATCACCTTCATCCAGCAATTCATTACGCTGCTCGTAGACGACACGACGCTGGTCATTGGCGACGTCGTCGTATTCCAACAGTTGCTTACGAATATCAAAGTTACGCCCTTCGACTTTACGCTGTGCGTTTTCTATCGCTCGCGTCACCCAGGGGTGCTCAATCGCCTCACCTTCTTTCATACCCAGTCGTTTCATCATTGACGCCATCCGATCGGACGCAAAGATACGCATCAGCGAATCTTCTAACGACAGATAGAAACGTGACGAACCCGGGTCACCCTGACGACCAGAACGACCGCGTAGCTGATTATCGATACGGCGTGACTCATGACGCTCGGTACCAATAATATGCAGGCCCCCTGCTTCAATCACTTGATCATGAAGGGTTTGCCATTCTTGCTTTATTGCGTCAATTTTTTCGTTAGACGGCTCTTCAAGCTTTTCGACTTCAGCCATCCAGCTACCTCCTAACACGATATCGGTACCACGACCGGCCATGTTGGTAGCAATGGTCACCGCGCCGGGACGCCCGGCCTGCGCAATGATGTCGGCTTCGTGGGCATGGAATTTTGCGTTAAGTACCGCATGCGGTATCTTTTTCTTCTTCAGTAGCTGCGATAATAATTCCGAGTTTTCAATCGACACCGTACCAACCAGTACCGGTCGACCCTGCTTACGACACTCATGAATATCTTCTGCTATCGCCTCGTACTTTTCTTTGGTCGTGAGGTAGATGAGGTCAGCGCGGTCGTCACGCACCATCGGCTTGTTGGTGGGAATGACCACGGTTTCCAGACCATAAATTGATTGGAATTCGAATGCTTCGGTATCGGCTGTACCCGTCATACCGGCTAATTTGTCATACAAGCGGAAGTAGTTCTGGAAGGTAATCGAGGCCAGTGTTTGGTTCTCGTTTTGTATCTCTACGCCTTCCTTAGCTTCTACTGCCTGGTGCAGGCCTTCTGACCAACGTCGGCCTTCCATGGTACGGCCGGTGTGTTCGTCTACAATGACAATTTTGCCGTCTTTGACGATATAGTCGACATCTTTCTGGAACAAGTGATGCGCCCGTAACGCCGCATTAATATGATGCAAAAGCGTAATATTGGCGGCAGAATAAAGCGAATCATCCTCACCCAGCATTCCGCGTTCTTTAAGTAGTGACTCAACGTGCTCCTGACCGTGCTCGGTCAAGTGCAGCTGTTTCGCCTTTTCATCGATAGTAAAGTCGCCGTCACCCTTTTCTTCTTCGGTATCTTCTTTTTCCTGACGGGTTAATAGCGGTACCAGCTCATTCATTTTGGTGTACATCTCGGAGCTGTCTTCTGCAGGCCCGGAGATAATTAACGGTGTACGAGCTTCGTCAATCAGGATCGAATCAACTTCATCGACTAGCGCGTAGTAAAGCTCGCGCTGCACGCGATCTTCCGGTGAAAACGCCATGTTGTCGCGCAAATAGTCAAAACCAAATTCATTATTAGTGCCGTAAGTGATGTCGGCTTGGTAGGCTTCTTTTTTCTGTTGCGGTGGCAATCCGGGTATATTAAAGGCAACCGTCATACCCAAAAATTCAAATAATGGGCGGTTAAATTCAGCATCGCGGCGCGCCAGATAATCGTTAACGGTGATGATGTGAACACCTTTGCCCGCCAGCGCGTTCAAATAAGCCGGCAGGGTCGCGGTTAACGTTTTACCTTCACCGGTTTTCATTTCGGCGATGCGATTTTCATCCAGCACCATACCACCGACCATTTGCACGTCAAAATGGCGCATTTTAAACACACGCTTACTAGCTTCGCGCACTGTCGCGAATGCCTCCGTTAACAAACTCTGTAGGCTCTCGCCATCGGCTAAGCGCTTTCGAAACTCCGCTGTTTTGTCTTTGAGTTCTGCGTCGGATAACGCTTCGAATTCAGGCTCCAGCTGGTTAATTTGGTTAACCTTTTTGGATAGCGCCTTCAGAATGCGGTCGTTACGACTGCCAAATACTTTACTAAACAAACTGCCTAACATGAGTACGGAATTTCCTGTCTTGTAAAATTACAACAAAAGCGACGCCTACAGTACCGGCGTCGCTCGCGTTTATCTGTTTTTATTCATCGTCGAGTTTGCGATAAACAAACTGATTGGGGTCAATTTGCTGGTCATTGCGCAACACTTCATAATGTACGTGCGGTCCGGTTGAACGGCCCGTGTTACCCATTTCGGCAATCGCCTGGCCGCGCGTTACCACGTCACCGACTTCAACTAACAACGTGTCGTTGTGCCCATAGCGCGTTTTTAGCCCGCCACCATGGTCGATTTCAATGAGTTGACCGTAGCCCCATCTATCGCCGGCCCAGGTTACAACGCCGGCACCGGTTGCCACCACTTTGACGTCCTCGGCATAACTGGCAAAATCGAGGCCCTTATGCATTGCCGGTGTGCCGTTAAACGGATCTTTTCTTACTCCGTATTGCGATGATAGCCACCCCTCGCTAATGGGACGCCCAGCTATATAACTCGCATTAGAGACATTGTGGTTCATCATTACAGATTCAAGGAGGGAAAGCTGTTTTTGTTTATCCGAGATGTGATTCAATAACTGGTCGATTTCCGCTAATACATCGGTCCCCGACGCTTTGGGAAGCTCAGAGGTGACGGCTTCGGGGCCGCCCAGCGGAATGTCACTGTTAAAGTTAAACTCTCCGTTGCTGAGATTGGCTTTTTCTGCCAAACGCTCACCGAGCGCGTCTAAGCGACGCACCTGTGCTCGTAGTTCGCCTAAATAAACAGTCATTGCGCCTAATTTTTTTTCGGTTTTTTCGCGCATCTCGGCAACAACCTGCTGCTGAACCGCTAAATTACGCTGCTCAGCCGTTATTTTTTCTTGTGCCAGCTGTGGATCGATTCCCTGGTATTCCCACGGTGACCACGCAGCCAACAGTACGACACTCAGTAAACCAGTGTAAGATAACAAGCGTCGTCGCGTCAGACTAAAACGAAATCGTATTTTTGAGCCTCGGTAAAAGACTGATAAACTCATGAATACTCTCTTTTATAGGGTTCTTAATCGAGCGCCAGGTATAAACAACACCATGAGTCATAAACCCAAAACACCCAAACAATGGCTCCGTTCCAACGTCGAGCCGCAATCGCAAGCACTGCAACGATACGCACAGTTTGCCGTTCAACTGAAACAATGGCAACAATTGTTTGCTGAAGCGGCACAGCGACCGCTTATCGAACACTGTCAGCTGATTAACGTGCGCGATAACAAACTCATTGTTGAGGCCGATTCGGCTACTTGGGCAACCCAATTAAAGTTACAACAAGGGCGCATTATAACGCATTTCCAACAGGATGCGACGGTTGCTGTTCAGACAATCGAAATCAAGGTGAAGCCGCAATTGGATCGCAGTGCACTAGCCAGCAGCGAGAAGGCGTCGCGTCGCGAACGCATTTTACGTTTGGCGGAAAACAGCCAGGAGCCATTAAAATCGGAACTATTAAAGATGGCAGATAGGATGTGGTAGCCCGACTAATGCAGGCTACCGTAAATACATTAAGCCAGGCTTGGCGCCCAATAGGTGATTGGAGACTCGGCTTCAGCGTCATCAAATGTTACAAATTCCCAGGCTTCCTGCTGTTGTAACAGCGCTTGCAGTAGCTGGTTATTTAACGCATGCCCCGATTTGTATGCACGTAAGTGGCCTAAAATACTATGCCCACCCATATACAGGTCGCCAATCGCATCGAGCATTTTATGCTTAACAAACTCGTCGTCGTAACGCAGGCCATCAGTATTCAGCACACGGAACTCGTCTAACACCACGGCATTATCGAAGCTCCCGCCCAAGGCAAGATTGTTCTTACGCAAATACTCGATATCTTTCATAAAGCCAAAGGTACGCGCGCGGCTGATCTCTTTGATGAAAGCGCCGCTGTTGAAGTCCATTGACACTGCCTGACCCGTCTCAGCAATGGCCGGATGGTCAAAGTCGATGGCAAAATCAATGCGGAATCCATCGTAGGGTAGCAGTTCCGCCCATTTGCCATCTTCCTCTTCAACACGAATTGGCGATTTGATACGAATAAACTTCTTCGCCACAGACTGCTCTTCAATCCCCGCACTTTGTAGCAGGTAGACAAAGGGATGTGAGCTGCCATCCATAATCGGAATTTCGTGTGAATCGACTTCGATAATGCAGTTATCAATACCGACGCCGGCAAGCGCAGCTAATAGGTGTTCAACGGTCGATATGCGAACATTCTGTTCGTTTATCAAACACGTACACAACTGTGTGTCCCGCACCCAATCGGCTCGCGCAGGAATATCCACCGCCGGGTCTAAATCGACACGGCGAAATATCAAGCCAGTGTTTGCGGGTGCCGGGCGCAACGTCAAATTGACTTTATTGCCCTTGTGCAGCCCAACACCGGTCGTTGAGATCGCTTGTTGTAATGTACGTTGTTTTACCATTAGCTAAACTCACCTCTTTAAACAGCGACTGGCTATACTCAACGTCAATGCCAGCGCGGCCGCATAGTATACGACATTTGTCATGGTGCAAGCAAATTTTGCTTATTTTTTACGCATCAATCGACTTGTTTGCGCAAAAATGCCGGAATATCTAAATAATCCAGCTCTTTATCCTGCTGCTTTTTAGGCGCAGTTTTACGAGCTGCCTCGGCCTGCGGTTCCGCTTGTTGCTCCTCGACTTCTTCGTAACGCGGTGCTGCAGCGCTGCGATCAAGGTCTGCACGGTAACTTGGTGCCGCATCGCGCTTGGTAGCCTGACCGCTGTTTACCAGCGAGATATCAGGTTTGCGCTCAGCACCTATACCTGTGGCAACTACAGTAACACGCAACTCATCAGACATTTCGGTATCGATAACAGTACCCACAATGACGGTCGCATTATCAGAAGCAAAGGCTTTAACCGTATTACCTACGGTTTCAAATTCGTCAATGCTCATATCCATGCCGGCAGTCACGTTAACTAATACGCCGCGCGCACCAGAAAGATCGATGTCCTCAAGCAGCGGACTGTTGATTGCCATTTCAGCCGCTTCCTGCGCACGGTCTTCACCGCTGGCAACACCTGTTCCCATCATCGCGGTGCCCATTTCTTTCATCACCGCACGCACGTCGGCAAAGTCGACGTTGATAAGGCCCGGACGCGTAATCAGCTCAGCAATACCTTGTACCGCACCCAATAACACATTGTTAGCAGCACTAAAGGCATCCAGTAATGACGTACCCTTACCCATCACTTTGAGCAATTTTTCGTTTGGAATGGTGATTAACGAATCAACACTTTGCGACAAGGCGTTAATACCCTCGTCAGCAACTGCCATGCGCTTTTTACCCTCAAACGGGAACGGCTTAGTAACCACAGCAACCGTTAAAATACCCAGTTCTTTGGCGACTTCCGCAACCACTGGCGCGGCACCGGTACCTGTACCGCCCCCCATACCAGCGGCGATAAAGACCATATCCGCACCTTCTAATTGTGCTTTAATCGCTTCGCGATCATCTTCAGCAGACTGGCGACCCACTTCCGGGTTTGCGCCTGCGCCCAAGCCCTTGGTAATTTCACCACCTAACTGAATGGTGACATCGGCAGTATGGTTACGCAGTGCCTGTGCGTCGGTGTTAGCAGCAATAAACTGCACACCTTCGATAGACTCTTTAACCATGTGTTGTACGGCGTTTCCGCCACCACCACCAACACCGATGACTTTTATGACGGCTTCACTTTCGTAATTATCCATCAGTTCAAACATAAGATTTCTCCCTACCTGCTTTTCTTATTGTGCTACCCCAGCGTTAAAACTCACCTTTAAACCAGCTTTGGACTTTTTGCCAAAGACCGATCACGTCAGTTTTACTGCTTTCCTTTTGCACCGCCGTCGTACTCTCCTGCCCATAGCGTAACAGGCCAACCGCGGTCGCATAAACCGGATCCTCTACATAATCTTTTAAGCCCTTAACATTAAGTGGCTTACCGATGCGCACCGGCATCTGAAAAATTTCTTCTGCAAACTCGACACAACCCTGCATTTTGGCGCTACCACCGGTAATCACCACGCCGGCAGCAATTTGCTCGTCTAAGCCGCTCTGTACGATTTCGTCGCGCACCAGTTCAAATAACTCCTGGTAGCGTGGTTCAACCACCTCCGCCAGTGTGTGGCGTGACATCATGCGTGCCGGTCGGCCGCCTACCGATGGTACTTCGATGGTATCTTCCATACTGACCATTTGCCGCAACGCGCAGGCATGCTGTGTTTTAATCTGTTCCGCGTGATTGGTTGGTGTGCGGAAAATTTTAGCAATATCACTGGTGACCTGATTACCCGCAGCCGGGATAACCGCTGTGTGTCGCAACACGCCGCCGGCATAAATACAAATATCAATGGTTCCGCCGCCCAGATCCACCAGTGCCACGCCAAGGTCTTTCTCATCATCGGTTAACACCGAGATACTCGACGCCAATGCCGAAAAAATCAGTTTGTCTACCTGCAGTCCACAACGCTCAACTGCTTTGGTAATATTTTTTGCCATATCGTTGGCACACGTAATGATGTGAACTTTCGACTCCATGCGCACCCCTGACATGCCAATGGGGCTACGAATACTTTCCTGCGAGTCGATAACATATTCTTGTGGTAACACATGTAATATGCGCCGCTCTTTAGCAATCGGTACCGACTGTGCAGCATGGATAACATTATCAACGTCATCCTGAGTTACTTCGGCTTCGTTAATTGGCACCATGCCACTTTCGTTCTGGCAGGAAATATGGCGCCCGGAGATATTTAAAAATACCGAGGCAACACGGCAGTCTGCCATCAGTTCCGCTTCGTCAACTGCGCGCTGGATAGACTGCACCACTAAGTTAAGGTCATTAACCCCGCCTTTATCCATACCCCGGGCCGTCGTCACGCCTACCCCGACCACGCTAATTTCATCATCCGGCAGCAGTTCGCCGATGAGCGCGGTAACCTTACTGGTTCCGATATCCAGCCCTACTACCATTTGACGTTCTGTTGCTTTCGACATATTGATTTAGCTCTCTTTTTGCTCTTGTTTGCGCCAACTCACTGCCGCGCCGGTATCGTACCGCAAATCAACCGTTGCTAACGCGTTTTGTTCACTGTTTTTATGCGCTTCGATTTGCGGTAGCAAATCAATAAAGCGTTTAATTCGTTCTAACGTTGCCTCACGTCCAAGTTTTAACTCGATACCATTACCAAGCACCACACTCACTGCAAAACGTTCGGTCAGGCGCATCGCTGTCACCGACATGCCATTAACCTCTAGCATCTGCTGCACTCGGTTAAACTGTTCCAGCGTCGTTTCTACCGCGGTTTCCGGACCGAACAAGCGAGGCAATGGTTGCGCCAGTTTGTCGCTGTCCAGAGCTGCTTTAAACACATCGCCCGATGCCGTTACCAAACGGTCATTATTCCAATAGGCCAGCGGTTCTCGCTCGGTGATATATACCGAAAGCCGGTCCGGCCAAACTTTACGCAACGACGCTTTAGCTACCCAGGGCAACTGTTCTACCCGCTGCCGCAAGGCATTAACATCCGCGGTAAAAAAGCTGCCCAGCGGTTGTCGAGTCAATGCCGCACGTACTTCGTGCTCACTTAACTGCTGCAATTCTCCCTGCACGTTTAAACGTGCCAAGGGTACCTGTTGCTCATCCTTAAGCACCGTAATCAATTTCGCCAATCCCAGCCCAAAGGCGACCAATGTCACTATGCAGGTCAATAAACCGAGCCAAAAATTCCAACTCGGTAATGCACGTCGATTGACCTTGACGGACATCAGGCCTCCAGCGTCTGCGCCAAAATCGCCTCAACCAGTGCTGGAAAATCCATGCCCCGGGCTTGTGCCGCCATCGGAACCAGACTCTTTTCGGTCATACCCGGCACGGCATTAGCCTCTAGCAAATACCATTGGCCCTGCTCATCGCGCATGGCGTCAATACGACCCCAGCCATGACACCCCAAGGCATCGAATGCTTGTACTGCCAGCGTTTGTAACTGCTGTTCGTCACTATCATTTAAACCCGCCGGGCAGTGGTACTGAGTATCGGTCGCTTGGTACTTAGCATCAAAATCGTAAAACTCATGCGGTGTCTGTAGCCGAATCACTGGCAGTGCCTCTGCACCTAATAGTCCAACGGTATATTCTTTGCCCACAATCCAACGCTCAATCAACACCTGCTGGTCATAGTTGAATGCTTGTGACAGCGCTTGCGCCAGTTGCTCAGCATTGTTCGCCACGCTCATGCCAATCGACGAACCTTCGTTCGCAGGCTTAACAATCACCCGTCCGCCCAATTGATGAAGAGTCTGGGCACAATCAATATCGGTATGCTGGGGCTCAACGCTAATGCTGGCGGCAACCGGCAGTCCCATCGCCTGCCAAATTTGCTTCGTTCGAACTTTGTCCATGGCCAGTGCACAGCCAAGAATACCGCTCCCGGTATAAGGCAATCCCAGCGTTTGTAATGCACCTTGCATACTGCCATCTTCACCACCGCGACCATGCAAGGCGATAAACACCCGCTCAAAGCCCTGTTCAATCAATTGCTGCACCGGCTGCTCAGCGGGGTCAAAGGCGCTGGCATCGATACCGCGCTCTGTTAATGCCGCCAATACTGCAGCACCGGATTTTAACGACACCGCTCGTTCGGCTGAACTGCCGCCCATCAGCACTGCTACTTTACCAAAGCCCTTAGCCATCAGCGCCGCTCCTGTTCCAGTACATCAAACGCCAGACGCTTGGCCAGTGCACCAATATTGCCAGCCCCCTGAGTTAACAGCAGGTCATTAGGCTCGAGCATATCGCCAATAACGTTAACCAGTTCATCGGGCGAGCTCACATAAACCGGTTCAACCTGCCCGCGCTGACGAATACTACGACTCAACGAGCGGCTGTCGGCACCGGTCACAGCTGCCTCTCCGGCGCTATAAACTTCCAGCAATAACAGTGAATCCACCTGTGACAGTACGTTAACGAAATCTTCATACAGATCACGTGTACGCGAATAACGGTGCGGCTGAAATGCCATCACTAAGCGTTTGTCCGGCCAGCCCTCACGAGCTGCTTTTATCGTAGCCTCCACTTCCGACGGATGATGGCCGTAATCATCGACTAACATGACACTACCGCGTGCTTTTTTCTCAGCCGGCCATTGCGGCACAACAAATTGTCCATAATGCTGAAATCGACGGCCTATCCCTTCAAACTTATCCAGTGCGCGCTGCAACGCCGTATCAGGTACACCCTCGTCAGTCGCTACGGCAACAGCAGCCAGCGCATTCAAAACGTTGTGGCGCCCCGGCAAATTAAGCACTACAGCTAATGGTTCGTGGCCATCACGCAATACCGTAAAGCGGCTTTGGCCGCCTGACTGTTGATAATCTACCGCCCTTACATCCGCTTGTTCGTTAAAGCCATAAGTGATCGCCTGGCGACCAATGCGTGGTATCAGTTCGGCCACCACCGGATCATCAGTACACATAACGGCCAGCCCGTAAAAAGGCAGGTTATGTAAGAATTCAACGTAGGTATCCAGCAGTTTGCTAAAGTCACCTTCGTAGGTGTCCATATGGTCTGCTTCGATATTGGTTACCACTGCCACCATGGGTTGCAGATGCAAAAATGAGGCATCGCTTTCGTCTGCTTCGGCAATCAGGTATTTACTATTACCCAGCCGCGCATTAGCGCCGGCAGAGTTCAACAAGCCACCGATGACAAAGGTTGGATCAAGCTCAGCTTCGGCAAAAACGCTTGCTAACAGCGACGTAGTGGTCGTTTTACCGTGAGTACCGGCAACTGCAATACCGTGTCGAAAGCGCATCAATTCAGCTAGCATCTCGGCGCGACGCACAATCGGTAAGCGCTGCTCTTTAGCCGCCTGCAGCTCCTCATTGTTGGGGTTAATCGCGCTGGACACTACCACCACACTGGCCTCTTCAATATTGTGATGGCTATGGCCAATGACCACATTGGCTCCCAGCGATTGCAACCGCTCGGTATTGGCGTTGGTGGCAATATCAGAGCCCGAGATGCGGTAGCCTTGATTTAATAACACCTCAGCAATACCGGCCATACCGGCCCCACCAATACCAATAAAGTGAATACGTTTAACCCGGCGCATTTCCGGCACGTTCACTATGGTAAAAGGTTGCTGTTGTGCTGTTACTGTCATTTTATTTCACCTGCTACGCTGCTCGGTTCCGAGCGCTATCAATACATTTTTGCGCCACATTAAGTGCCGCCTGCGGACTTGCACACTGACGCGCGAAGCGCGCCATTTTCCACAGTTGGTCAGGGTCTTGCAATAAACTTTGCAGCTGCTTTGCAAGTTGCTCTGCAGTTAGTTCGGCTTGTGGCAGCAAAAGTGCAGCTCCAGCGTCCACTAACACGCGTGCGTTAGCTGTTTGATGGTCATCAACTGCATGTGGTAGCGGCACAAAGATTGCCGGCTTAGCTAATGCTGCAAGCTCTGATACAGTCAGTGCTCCGGCCCGGCAAATGACCAAATCCGCGTTGCAATATGCGCTTGCCATGTCGTCGATAAAGTCGCTAACCGAAAGGCTATGTTGCTGATTCCCGGCCCGGCTAGCGTACCCCTCCCGCACTGCAGGACTATTCCCTTCACCACACTGGTGTACCACGTTAACGGGCATGGCCAGTTTTGCTGTAGCTTGGGGCAGTACGTCATTTAAGACCTTGGCGCCCAAACTTCCGCCGACCACAAGAATCGACAGTTTTTCTGCCGTTTCGCTATTATTTTCTGCTGCTTGCAAGGCCAACCGTTCAATCTCTTCGCGCAGCGGATTACCAACCAGCTGTGCCTGCTTTAACGGTTTTTTAGCAAGCGGCAAACCCAGCATTACTAGCGACGCAATGGGCGCTAATAGCCGCGTTGTCATGCCCGCTACCGCATTTTGCTCGTGTACCAACAGCGGCACACCGGCCCAGCGCGCGGCCATACCCATTGGCGCACAAACATAGCCACCAAAGGTCAATACCACGTCGGGTTGTAATTGCTTTAACAATGCCCGGCACTGACGCACGGCCGACAGCAACGTCCACGGAGCTTTAAGCAAGCGCTTGGCTCCATGACCGCGCACGCCGGTCATACTAACCTGATGTAAAGCAATACCGTTGGCCGGCACCACTTTCGCTTCCAGTCTGGCTTCGCGGGTACCCACCCAGTCCACCTGCCAGCCCTCAGCAATCAACTTTTTCGCTACCGCCAATGCCGGGAACACATGCCCGCCAGTGCCTGCTGCCGCGATCACGATGCGCTTCATTCAGCACCTCCACGCGGCGTTACTTTGCGCCCTGACATACGACGTTCGTGATCAATACGCAGCAGAATCCCTACCGCCATCGCTGACACCACCAAGCTAGTGCCACCGTAACTAATCAACGGCAAGGTTAAGCCCTTGGTAGGTAAAGCGCCGGAGGCAACACCAATATTGACAAATGCCTGCAAACTAAACCAAACCCCAATACCGTACGCCAGATAGCCCCCGTACCGCTGTTCTATAGCCAGGCAACGGCGACCGATGACTAACGCGCGACTAACCAGCATAAGCACCAGGCTAATTACAGCAACAACACCAATAAAGCCAAGCTCTTCGGCAACTACTGACATAATAAAATCGGTATGCGCTTCGGGCAGGTACTGCAGTTTTTGAATACTATTGCCCAGCCCCAGACCACTAAACTGCCCCTGGCCAAAGGCAATAAGCGACTGCATTAATTGATAACCTGCGCCAAATGGGTCTTTCTCAGGCTCCAGGAATGTCAGCATTCGCTGCATCCGGTAGGGCTCGACAATAATGAGCAGAATCAATGCCAGCATAAACGTAATGAATACACCAAAGAACTGCCATAGTTTGGCACCGGCTAAAAACAGCATCGCGATAGTGGTCGCCGACATCACTGCGACAGTACCAAAGTCAGGTTGCATCAACAGCAGCACAGCAGCAATGAACAGCAACGCCAGCGGCTTAATAAAGCCTTTTAATGCTTCGCGGATCTCTTCTTCGCGACGCGCTAAATAACTCGCCATATAGATATAGAAAAACAGCTTGGCCAGCTCCGCCACTTGTATCGTGATCGGGCCCACTTTTATCCAACGCTGGGCACCGTTGACCGAATGTCCCGCCACCAGTACTAACACCAGCAGCGCCAGACCCACCAGCAACAGCTTGCCGCTATGTTGTTGCCAGGTTTGCATCGGCACCGCAAGTGTCAGTAGCAACGTAATTAGTCCGGCAACGACATAAACCGTATGGCGTATGGCAAAATGGAACGGATTACCGGTTAACTTTTCGGCCGTAGGGAGTGAAGCCGACGCAACCATCACGAAGCCGAATAGCAGCATGGTGATGGCTAACGTTAGTAACACCCGGTCGTAGAGGCTGCTGGAATAGCCCGGCCATAGCCAGTCCCGCAAAGCCAGTAAGGGGTTACGACCCGCAGCGGCAGCCATGTTAAGGTCGAGCTGCTGCTCATGCGCTTTGCTCATAACAGGCCTCCACCAGTTGCGCAAACTGCTCACCGCGCTGTTCAAAGTTGGCAAATTGATCAAAGCTAGCGCACGCAGGTGATAGCAGCACCATATCACCGCTTTCAGCTAACGAACTGGCCAGCCTTACCGCTGCGCTCAGGTCATTAAGTTGACGAGAGCCATTAAACAAGCGACCAATTTTAGGTCCGTCCTCGCCAATCGTTAGTAATACATCAACCTTGCTAAGGGCTGTGGTTAACTCAGTAAAGTCAGCGCCTTTACCAACCCCGCCGGCAATAACAATTAACTTACCGTGCACGATGGGCCGCATGCCTTCAATCGCGGCTTCGGTAGCGCCCATATTGGTCGCTTTAGAATCATTAACCCACTTAACGCCGTCACGTTCTTTGACTAACTGACAACGGTGCGCGAGCCCGTTAAATCGGGTTAAATGGCGAGCTGCTGCGTTCGGCTCAATATCAGCGGCCATGGCTAACGCAATGGCAGCCTGTGCATTGAGCAAATTATGAATGCCCTGCACACCAAGTTGATGCGCACCCAGCAGCAAGCGTCCGTTATGGGTTATCCAGGTTTCTTGCTGATGCTGAACCAAACCAAAATCTTGTGCTGCTGCGTCTGCACCAAAAAATCGCTGAACACAGCCGCTAGCGGCATTTACCGGCTGGCAGTCAGGTTGTTGGCGATTAATGACATGCTGCGCTGCGCGCTGGTATATACGTAATTTTGCGGCAGCGTAATCCTGCATGTCGCCATACCGGTCTAAATGGTCAGGGCTCAGGTTAAGCACCGTTGCCGCTATGGGAGCTAAGGTTTCAACCGTTTCCAGCTGAAAACTTGAAAGCTCCAGCACATAAAGATCAGCGCCTTGCTCCAGCGCATCAAGCGCCGGCAACCCGATATTGCCTGCAGCAATAGCCTTAATACCCTCTTGTTGGGCGATAAATTCAACCATTCGGGTAACCGTTGATTTGCCATTAGAACCGGTAATGGCGATGACGGGTTTATCAACCTGCTGTGCGAATAATTCAATATCACCCACAACCCGAACACCCGCTTGTCGCGCCAGCTCTAATGATTCATCGCGGGCATCGATGCCCGGACTCAGCACGATGACATCAGCAGCCAGCGTATCTTCAAGTCCCCATGGACCACAGATGACCTGCTCGTTGCCAAGTAACTGTATAGCTTCGTCTTTACCCGGTGCGTCGGCGCGTGAATCAAAAACATTTACCTGTAATTGTCCTGCTTCGATACGGCCGCTGAACTGGCGCAATAAAAAACGCAATACCGAGCAACCGGACTTACCTAAGCCCAGCACGGTTACTTGCTCTATCTGTTGCCAGTCTATCCGAGGCGGGAGTTGTTGCCCGCTAGCCGCTGCCATTATGAGTTCCTTATTGCTATCTCAGTTTGAGTGTTGCTAAGCCAATCAGTACAAAAATCAATGATAAAATCCAAAACCGCACGATTACCCGGGGTTCAGGCCAGCCTTTTAATTCGTAGTGATGGTGTATGGGTGCCATTCTGAAAATGCGCTTACCACGCAACTTGTATGAACCGACCTGCAACATGACCGAAACGGTTTCCATAACAAAAACACCGCCCATGATAAACAACACCAGTTCCTGCCGGACTAATATGGCCACAACGCCCAAGGTTGCGCCCAGCGATAGCGAGCCCACATCACCCATAAAAACCATCGCCGGATAGGTGTTGAACCACAAAAAGCCCAAGCCCGCACCGACGATCGCTGCACACACCACCAACAACTCGCCGGATAAAGGCAAGTGAGGGATTTGCAAATAATCGGCAAAATTAATATTACCCGACGCGTATGCAAATATGCCCAACGCGCCAGCAACCATGATAGTCGGCATAATGGCGAGGCCATCCAGGCCATCGGTTAAATTAACTGCGTTACTGGTACCGACAATTACGAAGTAACCTAACAGCAAATACATCAGCCCCAGCTGTGGTGCTACGTCTTTAAAAAATGGCACTAACAAGGCGGTTTCTGCAGCCATCGAACTGGACCAGTAAAGGTAGACAATGGCGACACTGGCAATAACCGACTGCCAGAAGTACTTCCACTTCGCAATTAGGCCTTTAGGGTCTTTACGAACGACTTTTCGATAATCATCAACAAAACCAATCAGTCCGAAACCCATAACCACAAACAGAACGACCCACACGTAACGGTTGTCGAGATCAGCCCACAATAAGCTTGAACCCACAATCGCAACTAAAATGAGTACCCCACCCATGGTTGGTGTACCGGTCTTACTTAAATGGCTCTGCGGGCCATCATCACGTACCGTTTGTCCTATCTGCAGACGTTGTAAACGGGCAATCATCCACGGCCCCAACCACAATGACAGCACTAGGGCTGTTAACACGCTTAATATGGCTCGCAAAGTCAGGTACGAAAACACGTTAAACGCGCTCTCGAATTGCGTCAGGTATTCAGCCAGCCAAACTAACATGCGTGTTGGTCCTCCGCTGCGGATAAGGTTATTTGTTGTTTTAACGCGTTTACTACGCGTTCCATTTGAGCCGAACGCGACCCTTTAACCAACACTGTGACCACTCGGTCGCTATGCTGTTGTGTAATGTTCTGTAAAATCGCTGCCACCAACTCATCGACTGACGAGAAATGACGCCCGCCCTTACCGTTAAAGACCTCACTTGCACTCTGACTCAGCACGCCTAAGGTGTATAAGTTATCAATGTCGCATTGCAGCGCGTGGTCACCGATTTCCTCGTGATAAGCACGCGAATCAGGACCCAGTTCCCCCATATCACCCAACACCATGATGCGGTAACCCTTATAGCCGCCGAGTAAGTCAAGTGCGGCCTTAGTTGATGCAACACTGGCGTTGTAGGTGTCATCAATCAAGCGCACCCGCTCGCTTAACTTACTGGTGGTCAAACGACCGGCAACGGGTTGAACGGCTTCAAGCCCGTTGATGATATCCACTAAACTAACTCCTAGTTCATAGGCTGCTGCACTTGCAGCAAGGGCATTAAGCACATTGTGCCGGCCGCTTAACTGCAAGCTAATGGAGGTGTGGTGTTCAAATAGATTTAAACTAAACGATGCACAGCCTTCGTCGTCCAGCTTCACATCGGTCGCATAAACATCAGCATTGTTATCCAGTCCAAACGTATGCCAACGCTTGCCTTCCCGATTGCGTTGCCAACACGGCAAAAATTCAGAGTGTATTGTTGTTATTGCCAAACCATCTTCCGGCAAGCCCCGGAATATCTCGGTTTTTGCTCTTGCAACACCCTGTATTGAGCCAAATCCTTCAACGTGGGCTGCACTCACGTTATTCAATATCGCCACATCGGGTTTGGTCAGCGCCGTGGTGTAAGCAATCTCACCGGGATGATTCGCACCGAGTTCGATAACGGCATACTCATGTTCGGGGGTTAAACGCAATAACGTTAATGGCACCCCGATGTCATTGTTAAAATTACCCTGAGTTGCCAACACTGAGTGGCGCTGCGACAAAATCGAAGCGAGCATCTCTTTAACCGTTGTTTTACCGTTACTACCAGTGATAGCAACTGTTTTAGGCCCGACTTCGGCTTTAACGGCGGCACCCAACTGCCCCAGTGCGTAGCGGCTGTCTTCCACAATTAGCTGCGGCACATCAACGTCGGCGGGCTTTTCACAAATAATTGCCCTAGCCCCCTGAGCCGCAGCTTGTTGAATAAATTCATGTGCATCAAAGTTATGCCCGCGCAAGGCAATAAACAACGCACCCTGGAGCGACTTTCGGGTGTCAGTGCTGACCGTATCAACAACTATCGATACCGCGTTATCAGTACCAATAATCCGGGCATCAATTTTTTCTGCAATCCACTGCAAGCTTACATTGATCATGCGCAATCCCCCCGCAGCCAGTCTGCTACTATGGCACGCTCGTTATAGTCAACCTGTTCGTCACCGATAACTTGATAGTCTTCATGCCCTTTGCCCGCCAATAAGACCACATCGTCGCTGCCGGCGCGCGCAATCGTGTCTAACACAGCTTCGCGTCTGCCGCGTAAAACACGGGTTCGTTTTTGGTTTCCGGTACCGGCTAGAATGTCGGCAATAATTTGTTCTGGAGGTTCTGTTCGAGGGTTATCATCTGTAACCACAACCTCATCCGCATATTCCACTGCAATCTGACCCATTTGTGGTCGCTTGCCACGATCGCGGTCGCCGCCACAACCGAATACGCACCACAACTTTCCGCGACAGTGCTTACGCAGAGCTTGCAGTACTTGTTGCAGAGCATCCGGCGTGTGGGCATAGTCGACAACAATTAATGCAGACTGACTGTTTTGAAAGGCTTCCATTCGGCCTGGTACCGGCTGCAGCTGACTACAGGCGTCAGCAAGTTTTGTTAATGCCTCGCCCTGGCTAACGCCAACCGCCAGCGCCGTCAGTAAGTTATAAACATTGAATTGGCCCAGTAATGGCGAGTGCACTGCCGCCGTTTCCTGTTCACCATCGGCGCGTGTGTAAACGGCGTCAAATGCGGTACCATCGGCATGGTAACGAATATTAGTTGCGACTAGCGAGGTCCCCTCTGGCGTTTTAAAAAGGCTGGTTGCAATAGCTTTCGGATTATCGTCACGCCATTGCTGCAACATCACATCGTCAACATTAAGTACTTGCCGGTGCGAATCAAAATCGGTAAACAAACGATATTTAGCGCGCACATAATTATCCATGGTGCCATGATAATCGAGGTGGTCACGGCTAATGTTGGTAGCCGCTACCGCACTAAAGGTCAGTGCCTCTACCCGACGCTGCACCAACGCATGCGAAGATACCTCCATGGCAATCCACTGGGCACCTTCAGCAACCAGAGTCGCCAGCCGTTGCTGCACGGTAACAGCATCAGGCGTGGTGTGCTTTTCCGGCAATAAATGGCCAATTAAGCCACTGCCGGTGGTTCCTATAACGGCTGCCTCGTAACCAATAAGTTTGGCTAGCTGCGCAACCAGGTGGGTCACTGATGTTTTACCATTAGTTCCTGTTACCCCAATAACCCTTGCTCGCTGCGAGGGGTGCTTAAAAAAGCGCCCTGCAATTGTCGATAGTTGTTCTTTAACGGCCGGCATTCTTATCACCGGTACGTTGTGTTGGTATGCTATCGCAACCGATTCTGCCTCTGCCAACACGGCGGCAGCGCCGCTTTCGATCGCCTGTTGAATAAAGTCACGGCCGTCAGATAAATAGCCGGGTACCGCAACAAACAAATCGCCATTGGCGACTTGTCGGCTATCTAATTTAATACCACTGACGGCGACTTGCGGCAGTGGCTTGTGAATCATTGCTAGTAGTTGGCTCAACATCATGGCGCCGACCCTCCCATGCTGGCGGCCTTCATTGGCTCGTTGTGCAAGTTATCGGGGGGAACATTTAATAAGCGCATGGTTTGGCCGACAATTTCCGAAAAAACCGGCGCTGCCGCCGTACCACCATAATAATCATCGGTACCCGGCTCATTAATGGTCACAACCACTACTACTTCCGGGTTCGATGCCGGCGCTACACCGGCAAATAAAGCAACATATTCGTCGCCGTAACCGCCTGCGGCTCGAATTTTCCGGGTAGTGCCCGTTTTACCAGCAATACGATAGCCGGGCACCTTAGCCTCTTTTGCCGTACCGTCGCTGACAACGCGCTCCATCATTCGTAAAACAGCGCGAGTGTTATCCGGGCTAAATACTTGTTCGGCCGGAAGCGGTGACTCTTGTCGGAAAATCGTTAACGGACGCAACATTCCGCCGCTGGCGATAGTAGTATAGGCGCGCGCCAGTTGTAGCGTGGTGGTCGACAAACCGTAACCGTAGGACAAGGTCGCCAATTCAAAATCTGACCAGCGACGACGATTACCAAATAGCCCCATACTCTCGCCCAGCAATGACACCCCGGTATCGTTGCCAAAGCCGACGTCAAAATATGTCTGTAGTAATTTATCGACGCCAAGTTCCAGCGCAATATTAGTGACACCGACATTCGAGGAATGCTCTAAAATACCGCCCAGACTTAACTCCCCATAGTTGCGTGGGTCACTGACGCGGCGACCGCCAATTCTCAGCCAACCCGGGCTGGTATCGATGCTATCGCCGGCCTTATAAAGGCCGTTTTCGAGCGCACTCAAGACCACCAGTGGTTTAACAGTGGAGCCCGGCTCATAGCTATCGGTAATCACCCGGTTTCGCATTTTAAAGCTTTGCAAATCCGCGCGATTGTTAGGATTAAAGGACGGGCTATTAACCATGGCCAGAATTTCGCCGGTATCGACATCGATGACCACCGCACTACCCGAGGTTGCCTGATTGTAGCGCACGGCTTTTTTCAACTCGGTGTAAGCAGTAGCCTGAATTCGTTGATCGATACTTAAGGTTAATTGTTTAGGTTGTTGGGCTTCAGTCTGGCTGATCTCCTCAATAACCCGTCCTTGCGCATCCTTGCGATAAACTCGTTTACCGGGCGTACCGGTTAAATGTTCGTCATAAAGTAGTTCAAGGCCTTCCTGACCCTGCCCGTCTATGTTAGTGATACCCAGTAAGTGAGCACTAATTTCGCCGGTAGGATAATAACGGCGTGATTCGGTTTTCAAGTACACGCCGGGGATGTTTAAGTCGCGAACGTATTCAGCCTCGCTGGGAGTAACCTTACGTTGCAGGTAAACAAAACGCCGCTCAGGATCGGAGACTTTTCCGATAAGCTCATCACGGTTCATACGGAAAGTTTCTGCCAATGCTTGCCAGCGACTGGTATCAGCAAGCGCATTATGTTCAGCAATACGCTGCGGATCAGCCCAGACTGTCTCAACCGGCACACTGACGGCCAGTTCACGACCATTGCGGTCGACGATCATACCGCGCTGAACACTAAGGCTGGCTGATCTCAGTGAGCGCATATCGCCCTGCATCGAGTAACGTTCAGGGCTAATAACCTGGATATAGGCCGCTCGCGCTATCAGTACGCTGAAAACAGAAAACAACACGCCGACAGCCACATAAAAGCGCCATTGGGTGCCAACAGGCTTGGTATTTTTGCGGTTACGTTTAACCGCTGGTTTGCGCCGCGGTGTCATTGCCATGGTACCACCACTTCGCGTTCCGGCGTAACTTCAACCATACCCAGCTGTTCTTGCGCAATACGTTCTACACGGCTGTGTTCAGTCAACGCATTCTGTTCGATCACTAAATGACGCCATTCACGGTCAAGCAAATCTCGCTGAGATAGTAATTGATCCCGGGCAGACGTTAACTGACGATTTTGATGTGCGATATAAATGACCGTCAATGCGGTTGCAATAACCAACAACATTAATGCGATCACATATTTATAGCGCCGCAAATCTTGCAATAGCATAACCGGTAAGGCTGGATAGCGTTGCTTAGCCATGAGCTAGTCTCCTCGCTATACGCAACACCGAACTGCGTGCTCGCGGGTTATGCTGAAGTTCAGCTTCGCTTGGCTTGATTGCTTTACCGACTAATTGCAGTGAGCGATCTTTATTTAATTCAGCCTCTGTCAGGGGTAACCCTGCCGGAACCTGTTTGCCCTGACTATGATGACGCATAAAGCGCTTCACAATGCGATCTTCAAGACTATGAAAACTTATCACTACTAGCCGGCCATCTTCTTTTAACGCCCGCAGCGATGCATCAAGCGCTTGTTCAATTTGTTCTAGTTCGCGATTAATATGAATCCGAATAGCCTGGAATGAACGCGTTGCCGGGTGTTTATGACGCTCTTTGTTCGGTGCCACGCGGCCGATTAGGTCGGCCAGCTGTTTGGTTCGGGTAAAAGGCTCCTGGTCACGGTCGTGAACAACAGCGCGGGCGATTTTACGCGCAAAGCGCTCTTCCCCATACACTTTCAAGACATAAACAATGTCGTCGAAGCTCGCTTTATTCAGCCACTCAGCTGCGGTTTCTCCGCGACTGGTATCCATGCGCATATCCAGTGGCCCGTCACGCATAAAGCTAAAACCGCGTTCGGCATCGTCGAGCTGTGGTGACGACACCCCTAAATCAAACAAAATGCCTGTCACTTGATGCTCAAGCTGGTGCTGAGTTATGACATCTGCTAACCGGGAGAATGGCGTGTGAATAATGCTAAACCGCGGATCATCTATTTGTTCAGCGGCGGCTATCGCTTGAGGATCTTGATCAAGTGCAATAACACGTCCGCTTTCGCCTAGTTTTTGTAACAACGCACGGGTGTGGCCACCGCGTCCGAACGTGGCGTCAATATAGGTGCCTTGTGGATCAATCACTAGTGCAGCGATGGATTCTTCCAGTAGCACCGAAACATGTTGCGGTGTCGTTGTTGTCATTATAATGAAAAATCTTCCAAGCGCTCATTCAAGATAAATTCGCCGTCGCGCTCGACATCCATATCCTGCGCGATTTGGTCGTGCCACGCGGCCTCGTCCCAAATCTCAAATTTGTTTAATTGCCCAACCAGCATTAATTTTTTATCTAGTCCTGCATGCTGGCGAAGTGGTGCAGAGAGTAACAGGCGACCATTTTTATCCATTTCACAGTCGTCTGCATGGCCGAGCAAAAGCCGTTGTAGCCGGCGTTCTGCTGGGTTCATACTGGATAATTGCGTCAACTTTTTCTCGATGATTTGCCATTCCGGTAACGGATACAACAATAGGCACGGTTGCTTAATATCAATCGTGCATACCATTTTACCTTCGCAGTCGATAGACAAGGCATTTCGATACTTAGCAGGTATCGCTAAGCGGCCTTTGCTGTCCAGACTGATCGTTGTAGCCCCTCGGAACATGATCCTCACCTGATCATTACGATCCACTATTATCCACAAATCCCCACAATGTTACAGTCTAGGTAGTTAAAGTTCCCACTGTCAAGTTAAAAACCACGCAAATAGCAGGCTTTTCGCGGGCTTTTCGAATCATTTACGACAAGTGGTTGAAGGGTAAAGGCATTTTAAAGAAGTAAAAAAGAAGAAGGAGGGAAGCCCGCCGATAAGCCGGGTTCTGTCGTGGACAATCATTCATCTAGCGATCACGTTGCCATGATCGTCAAGCAGTCTACCCGGGTTCAACGCGGGCCGCGCCAAAGAACCCCTATTTGACCTTGCTCCGGGTGGAGTTTACCGTGCCGTGAACTGTTACCAGCCACGCGGTGCGCTCTTACCGCACCCTTTCACCCTTACCTGTGCCGCAAGCGGCCATCGGCGGTATACTCTCTGTTGCACTAGTCGTCGGCTTGCGCCGCCCAGGCGTTACCTGGCACCCTGCCCTGTGGAGCCCGGACTTTCCTCCCCTCATGCATGCATGAGCAGCGATTGTCTGGCAGGCTTCCCAAGCGCGCAATCATACGCACTGTAGCGACAGAGCTCAATCAATTATTGAGGTTTTTAAGTCCCCACTGGTACAGTGCATTTTTTCGCTCGTCATAAAGCTGCGCTACGATCGCTGCCGCTTTTTTTAACGGTAATTCCTGTACCAATATCGCCAACGCTTTTTGCGCCTGCAGGTCAGGTTGATCGTCAGCGTCGACCGGCGCCACATAACCACTGATAATCAGCACCATTTCGCCACGCTGCTGGTTAGGATCGTCGGTCAGGCGTTGCAAGAGTTGTGAGGCATTACCATATAAATAGGTTTCGAATTGCTTTGTCAGCTCTCTTGCTAACACTAGCTCGCGGCCATCACCCAGCGTCTGATAAATATCCTCAAGGGTGTGCATAATACGATGTGGTGTTTCATAAAACACCATAGTGCGCGATTCTTCAGCCAGCGCCGCCAGCTGTTTTTTGCGTTGTTGTGGCTTAGCAGCCAAAAAGCCCTCAAAGCTAAAGCGGTCAGTCGCGACCCCCGCACCACTCAAGGCAGTGGTAATAGCACAAGGCCCGGGTAAGGCAACAACCGGTAAACCCTGCTGCCGACAACGGCTGACAATAATATAGCCGGGGTCACTAATTAATGGTGTGCCGGCATCACTGATCAGTGCAACATTGAGTCCGTTGCTTAATAATTCCATGACCGCTGCGGTCTTTTGCTTTTCGTTGTGTTCGTGTAAAGCAATAAGCCGGGCTTTAGAACCAACCTGTTGTAACAACGGCTTACTATGGCGAGTGTCTTCGGCAGCCACATAGTCCACTTCAAGCAGTG
Organism: Idiomarina aquatica; assembly: GCF_004362895.1. Taxonomy (GTDB): domain Bacteria; phylum Pseudomonadota; class Gammaproteobacteria; order Enterobacterales; family Alteromonadaceae; genus Idiomarina. The sequence goes on from NZ_SNXI01000008.1 coordinate 42,850, forward strand.
TTCGTATGGCACGCTCGGTCATATCGCTTAGATTACCGATAGGCGTTGGCACAATATAAAGGGTGCCGGGATTGTTTTGCGCTTCTTTTACACTCTGCTGTGCGGACATGGATGCCTTTGTTTGTTTCAATCAACCTAAGCATTATAGTATCATTCCGGTTAAAACTTTGGCAGAGGACAAACCCGTGACGGCTAAATTAACAACCCAAATTATGCGGTTAGCGCTGGCCTTATTATGCGTTCCTCTGCTGACGCAATGCTCCAGCGTTGAGCGCGCGGAAAAATCAACACCCCAGCAGCAACAACCTGCCACTGTTGAGGACAGCGCACAGACAACTGACAGAACCGCAGCTGATTGGCTGCAACAAGCTGCGGCAGGGGACTCAAACATCGACCAGCTACGCGCCCTGTTAAATGCCTCCGAGGCCTTCCAACAACAGCAACAGTGGCAACACGCTGCAGCAATTCTTAGCCAAATTGAGACAGCGCAGTTAACTCGCCAGGACAACGCGCGCTTCAAATTGATGCAGGCACGATGGTTTGCATACCAGCAACAGTGGCAAACGGCTATTAGTGAGCTGGAACCGCAAATACAATATTTTCAGACCCGGGAACGACGCTTACAGGGCCTTTCAATACTCGCCAAGAGTCATGCCGCATTAGAACAGTATTGGCAGGCCAGCCAGGCACAAATAGAAGCCGAACAATATAATGGTAATGCCTCTCCGGATCAGAGTCGGGCAGCCATCTGGGCCTATTTACGACAGGCCCGGGCTGACGAACTGCCCGCCACACGACCGTTAGCAAATCAACTAGCTGGCTGGTGGCGGTTAGCTAAGCTGTTCCACCAGCATGCGAGTAAGCCCACGTTATTAGCAGAATCTTTGCAACAATGGCAATCAAGTTACCCCGACCACCTGGCTGCTGACATGGTAGCAACCTGGCTGCAACAGCCTTGGCAAGATGCGAGCCATGTGGTAGCGCTATTACCTTTAACCGGCGATTACGCTAAACAAGGCATTGCAGTGCGCGATGGATTGCTGGCAGCGGCCAGCAAAAACGATTTGTCCGTAAGCTTTATAGACACCCAAACGACTCCGCTCGCTGAGCAGCAATCTGCCATTATTGAAGCCGGAGCAACACACATCGTTGGACCGTTATTAAAATCGCAGGTAGAGCAATGGAAAAATCAGCCGTTACCGGGGGTTTATCATTTATTGCTCAACGAAACCACGGTGCTCCCTTCCTCGATCATCGGTGCTGAACTGATCGAGTTTGCACTGGCACCTGAGGATGAAGCGCGACAATCGGCCCGCTACTTAAGCCGGCAGAGTATATTGACACCGCTAATTTTAGCTGCCAGCAGCCGCGGTAGCGAGCGTGTGGTGGAAGCTTTTCAGCAGCAACGCGAGTTATTAAATCAACAGCCCGCCGAGCTGGGCTGGTACCAAAGCCGTGACCAGATGCAAGCCGTGGTCGAACAAAAGCTGGGTATCGAAGCCAGTAAACAACGTATCAGAGAAGTCAAAATTGCTGCGGGTAAAATAATTGTAGACGAGCAAGAGCGCAGTCGAGCTGACCTCGACGCAGTTTATTTACCCGGCAACCTCGCACAGGTCAGACTGCTTAAGCCATTTATCGACGTGAATTTGTCACCCTTTGCACCACCGCTAACGGTCTATGCCAATTCCGATGTGCATCAACGTGCTAATCGCTTTGGCGATGCCGATTTACAGGGCGTAGTTTTTACCGAAACTCCGGGACTATTAAACAGAAACGGCGACAGTGAAAGCGTTGCGCAATGGCTTAACTTGCGTTCAGACGCCAACCTCAACGAAGCACGACTATTTGCGATGGGCTACGACAGCATTCCACTACTAAATCATTTAATGGCATTAATACGCTTCCCGGGGGTTCACTACCGTGGTGTTAGTGGCACACTTCAGGTACCCTTCGGTCGGGTTCAACGCACGTTAGATTGGGCTACCTTTACTCGAGAGTCCGTTCAAGCAATCGAGTAACTATGTCCAAAAAAGCCAAAGGCAACCGAGGCGAGGAAAGAGCTGCAGCCTTCCTGGTCGAAAATGGTTTGCGTATTGCCGCGCGTAATTTTCGTATTGACGGCGGAGAGATCGATATTGTCGCGACGTCGCCGGCAATGTTTATATTCGTTGAAGTTAAGTTCCGCAGTGAAGGAAGCTATATTGATGCCCTGGAGCGAATCAGTCCTGCACAGACAGCAAGAATTCGCTTTACCGCGCAGCACTATTTATTACAACACGGTCTAAACCAACATCAACTCAGATTACGATTTGATGTAATTACGATAACAGGGCCGAATGCGGACCTTTATTGGCTCAAGGATGCTTTTTAATCATGCAGTCAGAACAAGTGAAAACAGTTTTTACCGAGAGCATACAGACGCAGATTTCTGCCGTTGAAAGCCTTTCCGATATGCTTGAGGATACGGTCGGCTTACTCGTCAACAGCCTGCTTAACGGACAGCGGCTGTTCGTTCAGGGGAATGCATCGTGCCGCTGGATTAGTCGTCACTTTGCCGAGCAGATGAACAGCGGGATGCGTTTGGAACGGCCGGCTTTTCCGGTTATCCCACTGCAAAACTATGGTCACCAGCAGGTGGCCTCTTTGGGTCAGCGCAATGATATTTTAGTGGTTATAGCAGCAGCAGAAGGCGACGATAAGGCACTGCTCGAAACGATGGAAGTAGCACTAAGCCGCGAGATGATTATTGTTGCCTTAACCGGGCAGAATAATGAACTGGTGTCGGGTCTGTTGGGCGCTGACGATATAGAAATACAAATACCGTCACAAAACCCTGCACGCGTACTAGAGCATCAATTACTGATCTGTCATTGCCTTTGCGAACTTATAGAACAAACAATTTTTCCACAGGAGCACGACTGATGACAAAGTGGCTAACTAAACCTTTAAAGACAGGCTTCATGGCGGTTGCAGCGTTGGTTATGCTAAACAGCTGCGCGGTCGTAGCAACCGGCGCAGCAGCCGTTGGTATCAGCTCTGTTACTGACCCCAGAACTATAGGTAGCCAGTTAGATGACCAAACTATTGAAATGAAAGCCAATGCAAAATTAGGCAATGATGAACAACTTGGTGACTACCGTTTACGCGTTGTCAGTTATGACCAACAAGTTTTATTAATTGGCCAGGTTCCTAATGATGGCATGCGCCAACGAGCAGAAGAAGTTATCGCAGATACTAACGGTATTGAACGCATTTTTAATCAAGTTCGGGTTAGTTCGCAAGCTGGACTGTCGGTGCAAAGCAACGACGCCTGGATTACCAGTCAGGTTAAGCTCAAACTCGCTGCTAACGAACAGGTCAGTGCCAGCGACATAAAAGTTGTCACCGAAAACAGTGAAGTGTTTTTATTGGGAATCGTCGGCCGCGCGTCTGCCGAAATCGCTGTAAACATTGCCCGCAATGTTAAAGGCGTGAGCCGCGTAGTTAAGGCATTTAAAGCGCCACGTTAAATGGCGCCTTATGCTATTTAATGACTTTTAGATTGGGTCTTTTTGACTTGTTTTTTTCTTCGCTCTGGCCTGTGCCGCCTGATGACTCTTCAGGAGTCTCGTCGACTGGCATTTTGTCGAGTTGCGGCTCAGCCTCAAACATTGCGCCGGCACCATTCTCGCGAGCAAACAACGCCAGTGCAGCAGTCATCGGCACGATAACTTCCATCGGCTGGCCACTAAAGCGTGCATTGAAGCGAATCGCATCATCCAACAACTGCAAGCCAACAACAGCCGATGGTGAGATGTTAAGCGTTATCTGACCATCTTTGACAAACTGTTGAGGTACTTTGGTACCTACAATGGTTGCATCCACAACTAGATGAGGCGTGAGCTGGTTATCAACGATCCAATCATAAAGCGCTCTAAGTAAATAGGGCCTCTTAGGTGTCATTTCTGATACTTTCATCATCACCTCGATTAGTGTTTTAGCGTGCCAATTCTTTCTCGGCTTCGGTTAACGATTCCTGGAATGTTTTACGCTCGAAAACACGGATCATATAGGCTTTGATATCCTTAGAACCCTGACCGTCTAATTGAATACCATAAGCCGGCAGACGCCATAACAGCGGTGCTAAATAGCAGTCAACCAAGCTGAACTCTTCGCTCATAAAGTACGGCGAATCAGCAAAAATGGGTGCCAAAGACAATAGTCCCTCTTTTAGTTCCTGCCGCGCAGCATTATCGCCTGCGAGTATCTTATCGGCCAACGAATACCAGTCACGCTCGATACGATGCATCATTAAACGGCTTGTTCCACGCGCTACCGGATAAACTGGCATCAGTGGCGGGTGCGGGAAACGCTCATCCAGATATTCCATGATGATATGTGCATCGTAAAGCACCAATTCACGATCAACTAACGTCGGCGTCGCATCGGAGTATGGATTCAGTTGAATCAAATCTTCGGGACGTTCGTCTCCTTCAACGTAACTAATTTCTACTGTCACGCCTTTTTCTGCTAAAACTAAGCGAACTTGGTGACTTTTCAAGTCGTCCCGACCTGAATACAACGTCATCACTGAACGTTTATTTGCTGCAACCGCCATTTATTTCTCCAGATAATATCAACGGCAAAAGGGTGGCAAGCCACCCTTATAAACCATTACTCAACGTGCCGAATTACTTAAGATCTCGCCAGAACTCTTTCTTCAACAGCCAAGCTAAAATGGTGAATACCAATAGGAAACCAAAAGCAAACCAACCCATACGGCGTTGCTCCAGTAACATCGGTTCACCCATATAAACTAAGAACGAAGTCAGATCGAGCATCGCTTGATCGTATTCGCTTTCAGTTAATCGACCCGTGCCGTCAGCCTGTATGCCGGCGTACACTTGTTTCATTTCACCATCAATACGGCGTTCTTCGTAAGTCTCTGCAGGCATGCCCTGCAATTCTTCCAATACGTGTGGCATGCCGACGTTAGGAAAAACGGCGTTGTTAACGCCAAACGGACGACTATCATCTTTATAGAACGAACGTAGATAGGTGTAGATCCAATCTGCTCCGCGAACACGCGCAACGTTAGTCAAATCCGGTGGTGGATTACCAAACCAGTTGCCTGCAGCCTCCGGCGACATATTGATAGTGATCAAGTCACCCGCTTTGTCTCCGGTAAACTGCAAATACTTTTCGCCTAACTCTTGCGGGATTTCCAAATCACTAAACATACGGTTATAACGCGCATATTCCAGTGAGTGGCAGCCCAGGCAATAGTTCATGTACAACTGCGCACCGCGTTGAAGCGAAGCCTTATCGTGCAAATCTACTTTTGCTTCGTCTAACGGTACAGTTGGTCCCGCCGCAAACGTTAGCGACGGAATCAAGGTGATAAGAGCGATTAACAGTTTTTTCATTATGACGTCACCCTTTCTGGTACCGGTTTCGTTTTCTCGCGTCGACTGTAAAAGAACAGGAACACGAAGAAGGCGAAATACAGGAATGTGAAGATTTGCGCAAACAACGTTGCCACCGGCGTCGCTGGTTGAGTACCTAAGTATCCCAGCACCACAAAACTGATCACAAAGTTAACCAAGTTCAATTTGTGGAACATCGAACGATAACGAATCGAACGTACCTTGCCGCGGTCAATCCATGGTAGTAACGCAAGCAACACGATGGCCGCGAACATCAGGATAACGCCCAGCAGCTTGTCCGGCACCGCACGCAGAATTGCATAGAACGGCGTGAAGTACCATACAGGTGCAATATGCTGCGGTGTCTTCAACGGATTCGCTGGTTCAAAGTTCGGCGGCTCAAGGAAGAACCCGCCCATCTCCGGATTAAAGAAAATCACGTAGCAGAAGAAGAACAGGAAGATACCAATACCGATCAGGTCCTTAACGATGTAGTAAGGATAGAAAGGAATCGCATCGACGATGTCGTACTTCTTGGTAAACCGTTCGTGGAACTTAAATTTAGGTTTTTCTTCGTCCGGCACCGAGCCTTTTGGTTTCTTAATCGCGACACCATCAGGGTTGTTAGAACCAACCTCATGCAACGCAATAATGTGCAGAAATACCAAAATAACCAGAACCAACGGCAATGCAATAACGTGTAGAGCGAAGAAGCGGTTCAGAGTCGCTCCCGAGATAACATAGTCACCACGAATCCACAGTGTCAGATCGTCGCCAATAACAGGAATCGCACCGAACAGGGAGATAATAACCTGAGCACCCCAGTAAGACATTTGTCCCCAAGGCAACAGGTAGCCCATGAAGGCTTCTGCCATCAGTACCAGGAAGATAAACATACCGAACAACCACAGTAACTCTCGTGGTTTCTGGTAAGAGCCATACATCATCCCGCGGAACATGTGCAGATAAACCACCACGAAGAACGCAGACGCCCCGGTGGAATGCATGTAACGGAGTAACCAACCGTACTCAACGTCACGCATGATGTATTCTACCGATGCAAAGGCGCCTTCAGCACTTGGCACGTAGTTCATGGTAAGCCAAACACCTGTCAGAATTTGGTTTACTAACACCAACATCGCCAGCACACCAAAGATGTACCACATGTTGAAGTTTTTCGGCGCAGGATACTGAGCAAGGTGGATATTCCACGTCTTGGTCATCGGGATGCGTTCGTCCATCCACTGTATAAATTTGTTAGCCATTACGCTTGCCCCTTCTCTTCGCCAACTAAGATGGTGTTGTCATCTACGTAGTAATGAGGCGGAACCACCAGGTTCAATGGTGCTGGTACGCTTTGGAATACACGGCCGGCGATATCGAACTTGGAGCCATGACACGGGCAAAAGAACCCTGACGCAACGCCTTCGACGTGCTCGCCCATACCGCTTTGATAATAAGTCGGCGAACAACCCAAGTGCGTACAAATACCAACGGCAACAAAGAATTCTTCTTTGATGGCACGGTATTTATTAGCAGCGTATGAAGGCTGCTGTGGTTCTTGCGAATCAGGATCGCGTAAGCGGTCTGCGATGCCATCAAGTTCTTTCAGCATCTCAGGCGTACGACGTACGACCCAAACAGGTTTGCCTCGCCATTTAACACGGATCATCTGACCCGGCTCGGCCTTCGCGATGTTTACTTCAACCGGCGCTCCGGCGTTTTTGGCTCTCGCACTAGGGTTCCAGGAAGCAATAAAAGGAACGGCAACTGCCACCGCTCCAGCTCCACCGACAACCCCCGTCGCGACCGTCAAAAAACGACGGCGGCCTTTATCTACAGGCGCATTGCTCATCCATTTATTCTCCAGTTTTGGACGCTCCGCGGTGCATCGCCGCGAAGTCGGGAATTAGCTGCTGCGTTATCCGCCATACGGATTACAAAAAATGCCTTAGAATGATAAAGAAAACCCACAAAATTTACAAGACAAAAGGCGGGGCACGCCGTTGTTTATAGATTGCGTTAAGCGCAACGAAGCACCTGCAACAGGAAAACGCTTTTATTCGGCCTCGAGGGGGTCTGGGTCAGGAACCGCTCCAAGCACGTCCGTGTGGCTTGTGTCCGGGCATCCATGCCCTCCCACATTCCTGCCCCAGACCCCCTCGAGGCCAAATAGCGTTTCCCTGTTGCAGGCGCTTCGTTACGCAAAGCTCATACCCCATTAAAACTTTTGTACATTAATCATACTAACGAAAATTGTCGATGCCTTTGGTGTAAAGTTATCAGCGTTTGGTGGTGCGGTCACACCGGTGCCGCTTGGTGTGACGCTACCCCGTCAGGCGGGGGTGTTGGAGGCCATGGATGGCCGGAAACAAGCCTACAGGGACGTACTTGTGGCGTCCCCCGACTGACGGGGTAGCGTTACATCAAAAAGGCAACGGTGTAATCGCCTCGCCAAGCCGGTTCCCTTCGCGCCAAAGGCGCGAGCTACGGCCATAAAAAAACCCGGCGATGCCGGGTTTTTGATACAGTTTGGAAGCGGGAATTAACGCTTCGAGAACTGTGGACGCTTACGTGCTTTGTGTAAGCCGATTTTCTTACGTTCAACCTGACGAGCGTCACGCGTAACGTAGCCTTCTTTACGTAGAGGACCACGGAATGTTTCGTCGTACTGCATCAAGGCACGGGTGATACCGTGACGGATTGCGCCCGCCTGACCGGTAGTACCACCACCACTTACAGTGATGTACAGGTCGAATTTTTCAGTCATTTCTACTGCTTCTAATGGCTGACGAACAACCATTTGTGCAGTTTCACGACCAAAGTATTCGCCTAGTTCACGGTTGTTGATTTGGATGTTGCCGCTACCCGGACGCAAGAAAACGCGAGCCGTTGAGTTTTTGCGGCGACCAGTACCGTAGTATTGATTATCTGCCATAGTATTCTTGCTCCGTTAAATATCCAGTTGTTTCGGTTGTTGAGCAGTATGGTTATGCTCAGCACCTGCGTACACTTTCAGTTTACGGAACATGGCACGGCCTAGTGGTCCACGAGGCAACATACCTTTAACCGCTTTCTGAATGACCATTTCTGGTTTCTTAGCAATCAGCTTTTCGAAGCTGATTGATTTGATACCACCCGGAAATCCAGTGTGCGAGTAGTACATCTTGTCCTGAGCTTTGTTACCGGTTACGGCAACTTTCTCGGCGTTAACAACAACGATGTAATCGCCAGTGTCAACGTGCGGAGTATACTCAGCTTTATGCTTGCCGCGCAGGCGACGAGCGATTTCGGTAGCTAAACGACCTAAAGTTTTACCTTCTGCGTCTACTACATACCAGTCGCGTTTTACCGTTTCTGGCTTTGCTACAAATGTTTTCATGAGTTTAAAACCTAAATCAAAAAGTTCACGGACAGTAATTCCGGGCTTCCCCGCGAATCACAACAGTAAAATAACGAATAAAATCATTAAGTTACTTGCTGCAACCATTGGTTAAACAAAATTAACACAATGGACTGTAACGTGGGCTGCGCGGATTATAGGAAAAATGGCAGTAAAGATCACGTCTTTTTTGCAGAAACTTTAACCTATGCCTTGTGCTCTTCCGCCAAATATTGCTGACTTTGCATTTCTTGTAAGCGACTGACACAGCGTTTAAATTCAAAACTCAACTGCCCTTCGGTATAAAGCTGTTCAATGGGCACAGCTGCTGACAGAATAAGCTTTACTTTACGTTCGTAAAACTCATCAACCAATGCAATAAACCGCCGTGCGATATCGTCATTACCGCGCCCCATCTGTTCGACGTTACTGATAAGAACGGCATGATAAAGTTGACTGATTTCCATATAGTCGTTTTGTGACCGTGCAGTTTTGCAAATGGCACTAAAATCAAAAAACACAACGTCATCACTGACCGCACGCACAGCAATATCTCTGCCGAGGATATCGATAGTGGTCTCGTCATAGGCTTGTTTGTTTTCCGGGGCCAGTTGCGCGAAATACTCAATTAAATTTTTATCCGCCTGTTGATCGAGTGGCGAATGAAATATTTCAGCCTTACTTAAGGTACGCAAGCGATAATCAACACCACTATCAACGTTAATCACGCGACAATTTTCTTTAATCCGCTCAATCGCCGGTATAAAACGCTCACGTTGCAGTCCATTTTTGTAAAGATCATCAGGTACAATGTTAGACGTTGCCACCAGCACCACGTTGCGTTCAAATAAATACTCAAACAGCTTACCCAGCAACATAGCATCGGTAATATCCTGCACGAAAAATTCATCAAAACAGATAATCTGCGCTTGCTTGGCGATCCGTTCAGCGATGATCTCTAGCGGGTCTGACTGGTCTTTCAGGGTTTTCAATTCGCCGTGAACGCGGTGCATAAAACGGTGAAAATGCACTCGCCACTTGCGTTCAAGCGGCAACGCCTCAAAAAACGTATCCACCAGATAGGTTTTACCGCGACCGACGCCCCCCCAAAAATACAAACCTTTCGGTGGTTTCGGCGTTGAACTAAACAGCCGCTTCCAGAATGGCTGCTGCAACTGACGTTGATACATAACGAGTTGCTGGTAGAGGGTTTCTAATTGCTCAACCGCATGCGCTTGCGCCTCGTCATAACTAAAACCCGCTTGTTGCAGGTCTTTTTCATACTGCTGTTGGGGACTTAAGCCACGCGTTGTCACTACCTGTTACCCTCAGATCGGATTACCCATAAACGTGCAGATAGTTTATCATGATGCTAAGTTTGAGCAATCAGCCGCTATTGATACGATGCGGTTGTGGTTAAGTCACCATTCAGGAGTGAGTAATGAGTTGGATTATTGGTGTGCTGTTAGTAATAGCGGGTGCAATACTCGGCTTTTTTGTGGCTAAATTTTGGCTGTCCGGCGGCACCTCAGGTGATTTAGAAAGTCAGGTTGAACAAAGCCAGAAGCAATTAGCAGACTACAAACGTGAAGTTGCTGAGCACTTCGCAACAGCTAATGCACTAGTCGAGCAGCTTGCTGACACACAGGACAAACTGCACAACTACCTACAACAAAGCGCCGACTTACTGCAACAAAACGGTGGTCAGGACGACTTACCGTTTTTTTCCGAAGATACTTTACGGCAGCTGCGAGTGGCCAACACCGTGAATAAAGATTACCGTTCAGGGCAAACTGACGACGCCTCGCAGCAGGCGCCGCGTGATTACACCGAACAGCGCAGTGGGCTTTTTGAGAGCAACAAGGGCCGGGACGAGGATAATAGCTCAAAAACATCTTGAAACATTTTTAAGGTGAACTCATATAAAGAGTTAACAGTCTGAACCTGCAAGTTGTAATCCCCTGTTACTTGGAGAAAAAAGTAATATGAACAAATTGTTGACTCTTTTTGCTGCTTCACTTTTAGTCATTACCAGTGCCTCGAGCAACGCACAGGTAAGCATTCCATTTTTCGGCGACAGCGACGAGACCCCTACACTCGCTCCAATGCTGGAGGAAGTGACGCCGGCTGTGGTTAATATTTCGGTTAAAGGCAAACGTGAAGTCCGCCAGCGTATGCCGGATGCGTTGCGTTTTTTCTTCGGCCCCAACGCCCCGCGCGAGCAAGTACGTGAACGCCCCTTTCAAGGCTTAGGTTCCGGCGTCATTATTGACGCAGAAAAAGGTTATGTGGTTACCAATAACCATGTCATCGACGACGCCACAGAAATCTTAGTTACATTAAAAGATGGACGCGAGTTTGACGCCGAGGTCATCGGCACTGACGAGCGCTCAGACATTGCACTAATTAAGATTAAGAATGGTGAAAACCTGACTGATATCGAGATTGGCCAGTCTTCTGACCTGCGCGTTGGCGATTTTGTCGTTGCGATTGGCAACCCGTTCGGGTTGGGTCAAACCGTTACCTCAGGCATTGTCAGCGCGCTCGGACGCAGTGGTCTGGGTATTGAAGAGTTAGAAAACTTTATCCAAACGGATGCAGCCATTAACAGCGGTAATTCAGGCGGCGCATTGGTCACCCTGGATGGTCAGTTGGTCGGTATTAATACTGCCATCCTGGGTCCAAATGGCGGCAACATTGGTATTGGTTTCGCTATTCCTTCGGATATGATGAATAACCTGGTACTTCAGCTAATTGAATTTGGCGAAGTTCGTCGCGGCGTACTGGGTATTCGTGGTCACGACTTAACCCACGACATCGCTCAGGCTCTGAATATCGACGCCAGTAATGGCGCGTTCGTTGCCGAGTCTATTCCGGGCGGTTCAGCCGACGAGGCCGGAATCAAATCCGGTGATGTTATTTTGTCGGTCAATGGTTCAGCTATAGCCTCTTTTTCGGAGTTGCGCGCGCTTGTTAGCAGCATGGGACAAGGCAAAACCATTACCCTGGGCGTAGTTCGCGATGGCGAAAGCATGGAAATTGACGTTACGCTGGGTTCACAGGATGTCGAGGTTACAGCTTCTTCAATACATCCGGCTCTGGAAGGCGCTACACTAGCTGTATCCAGTGACCCTACTGGTATCGAAATCACGCAGCTTGAGGACGGTTCACCAGCAGCTCGGGTAGGTCTTGAAGAAGGCGATATTATCCGCGGTGTTAATCGCAGAGCAGTCAGTTCAATGGGCGATTTACGCAGTGTCATCGAAGACACCACCGGTGTCGTGGCATTAAATATACAACGCGGTAGTAGCTCGTTATATTTAGTCCTGCGTAACCCGGGTTAAGATCATTTGACGTAACTTCAAGCGCTTACAAAAAGGTGACAGCAGTGATAAGCTGATGTCACCTTTTTTTCAGGAATAATACCATGAGTTCAGCCCAGTCCATGTTTCGCTTTTTGATTCAGTCCGTCGGACTGGGGCTTGTTGTGGCAGCAATTGTGGTGCTAATGATGCCGCTTATCTCGCCACAGCAAAATACCTTGAACCCCGATAGCGCTCCCTTAAGCTTTAATCATGCGGTTGATCGGGCTGCACCCGCCGTCGTCAACATCTACAGCCTGGGCGAGATCGAAGGCTCCTATTATCAACCTCAAACATCACGTGTATGGCGCCTGGGGTCAGGTGTCATCATGGATAGTCGCGGCTATATCCTGACGGCGCAACACGTGGTTGATAACGTTGACCAAATATTGGTGGCGCTGCAGGACGGCCGTCAATACGGGGCGCAATTAATTGGCAGCGATTATTATACCGATCTGGCGGTGTTAAAAATAGAAGCCGATAACCTACCTGTCATACCAACCGCCGATAAACCTCAGCCACGTGTCGGAGATATTGTATTGGCGATAGGTAACCCCTATAACATTGGCCAAACAATTACCCAGGGTATTATCAGTGCAACAGGTGGACGCGTCGGCGTTAGCCGCAGTTCTTATTCCGATTTAATTCAAATGGATGCCGTTATTAACCAGGGCGCATCAGGCGGTGCGTTGGTGAATACCGCAGGTGAGCTCATTGGCATTAATAACGCCCGTTTCAATAACGCCTTTGGTGACGGTATCGAAGGCATTTATTTTGCCGTACCATACAGTAATGCCCGCGAAATTATGCAAACCCTTATCGCCGAAGGTAAGGTCGTTCGGGGCTGGATTGGCATTAGTGTGGACCCCAACTCCAGCGACCAACTTGCGCAGCAAGGTATTCAGGTGACTGCCGTTGAACCCGGCAGCCCTGCTGCTGTCGCCGGTATGCGCCAGGGAGATATTATTACTCGTATCGGTGGAAAGCCGGTTCGCTCCGCGTCAGAAGGTATGCGAGAAGTGGTTAATGCTAAACCGGGTTCAGCCTTAGACATTACGATTTATCGTAACGGCGAGCCACAACAACTCACCGTTACGACCGCCGAACCACCGAGTGGCTAGACGTACCAGGCGTTAACTACCAACGCGTTCAATGTCAGCGCCTAACTGACGTAATTTGTTTTCGATGGACTCATAGCCCCGGTCGATATGGTAAATGCGTTCCACGACCGTTTGGCCTTTTGCAACCAGCCCCGCAATAACCAGTGACGCCGACGCGCGTAAATCAGTACACATCACTTCCGCGCCGGTTAGCTCAAGAACGCCTTTACTAATCGCGGTATTACCTTCTAATTCGACCTGAGCCCCCATACGGCGTAGTTCGGGAATATGCATGAAACGATTTTCAAAAATCGTCTCGCGGATCCATCCACTGCCGTCAGCGATACAATTTAACGCGCAAAATTGTGCCTGCATATCGGTTGGAAATGCCGGGTGAGGTGCAGTAATAATGTTAACCGGCTGCGGACGCTTATCAGCACGTATACGGATCCAGTCTTCTCCCTTTTCGATGTGCGCGCCGGCTTCGCCAAGCTTCTTTAACACGGCATCAAGGCAGTCCGGATCGGTATTTCGACAGGTTACGTCACCCTGAGTTGCTAGCCCTGCCACCAAAAACGTACCTGTTTCGATGCGATCGGGCATAACGGAGTAGCTACCACCGTGAAGTCGTTCGACCCCATTGATGGTAATAGTGTCAGTACCGGCTCCTTTAATGTCGGCGCCCAGCGTATTTAGAAAGTTGGCCAGATCGATAATTTCCGGCTCTCTTGCCGCGTTCTCAATCACCGTCTTGCCGTCAGCCAGGGTTGCGGCTGTCATCAGGTTTTCAGTGCCGGTTACACTAACCGTATCCATCAAAATCTGTGCGCCCTGCAGACGCCCGTCAACCTGCGCCTTGATATAGCCATTTTCAACCGTGATCTGTGCGCCCATTCGGCGCAGTCCTTCAATATGCAGGTTCACTGGCCGAGCCCCGATAGCGCAGCCGCCGGGAAGAGATACTTCCGCCTTACCGGTACGAGCCAGTAACGGGCCTAATACCAGAATCGACGCGCGCATCGTCTTGACTAACTCGTATGGTGCAATAGTTTGCTGCAGTGACGCCGGCGAGATGGTCACCTGACCTTGTGTAATGCCACTGTGCTCAATGCCCAGCGTCTGTAACAATTTAAGTGTCGTTTTAACGTCATGTAACTGCGGTACATTGCTGATGGTGACGGGTTCGCTTGCGGCAACCGTCGCTAGCAAGATTGGCAATGCTGCATTCTTGGCACCGGATATGGTGACATCGCCAACCAAGCGATGCCCACCATTAATATGAAATTTGTCCATGCGTGCAGTTAACCCTGTGGCATGACGAGCTTTTTATCGCGCGCCCAGTCGGCAGGAAGGTAGGTTTTTATGGATACTGCGTGCAACGTCCCGTCAGCAATTAGAGGCTTGAGAGGCGCGTAAACCAATTGCTGACGCTTGACTCGGGATAACGGCTCAAAAACGTCACCCACGGCGATGATGTTAACGTTGGCACCATCGAGTTTAACGTGCACTTCCGCCAGTTCGATTTGTTCCTTTAGTACATTTTCTATTTGTTCTGCGTCCATTATATTAACCCTTGTTACTGCAGGCAGTTAGCATTTAGGACGCTAGCTTAACGAAAGCACGCCCTCAACGCCACTGACTGCGGCAATTTGTTGTAACTGTTGGTTGGCACCAACACAGCTGATGCCGCTAAGCCCCTGTTCTTTAACTAGGTCCAGCAACAGCGCAACCCCGGCCGTATCAACATTAGAGACGTCACTGAGATCGATTTTTGTTACCTTATCAGCACTGATCGCCTGCCGCCACGTTGTCCAGATGGACGGAATTGTATGCCGCGTTAACGAACCACTGATGGTTAGTACCTGCTGCTCGATGGCAAAGGTAATATCACTCATTAGTTGCCCCTGTTAGGCCGGTACATCAACTTCATCATCAAGACGAATCGGTTGCTGCGCTTTGTTATTCAACAACTCTATGGTGTTGTCGATACCGCGCGAGCGGATCACCGCGTTAATTTCGCTTTGTTTGCTGGAAAGCAGGCTAACACCCTCGACAACTAAGTCATATGCTTTCCAGATCTCGCTATCCGCATCGTAGCGCACGCGAAAGTTTAACCGAATGGGATCGCGCCCATTTTCGACAACCCGAGTCTCTACGGTAACATCGCGATCGCTGGGCGAAACGTTTTTAGGGTTAACGAATTCAACCTCGTGTTTGCTCTCGTCATATTGCGTAAAAGCCCGGGCATAGGTTGCAACAATGTAATCTGTAAAAGCTTGGTAAAAAGCCTGACGCTGTTCATTGCTGGTATCCTTAAAGTAACGTCCAAGTACCTTTTTCGAAGCAAAAATATTATCCACGTAGGGCATCAGCTCGTCTTCTACAATCACTTTAAGGTGATCTGGATTTTCATTAATCATATCGCGTTCGTTGGCGATACGTTGAAACGTCTGCTCGGCAACCTTCTCAAGCAGACGATACGGATTATCGTCTTTTATCAACTCTGCCGACGCCGGGGCCACCAGCATCAATGCACTAATTGCCCAAATCACTAAGGTTTTCATGTTACTACTCCTTAAATTAGTCGTTGCCCTGGCTGAATAAGAATTGGCCAATTAACTGTTCCAACACCAATGCTGACTTAGTATCGCTAATGGTATCGCCGTCTTCCAGCATACCCACGGTGTCATCAATAAAGCCTGGCTGCAGTCCGAGATATTGCTCACCCAATAAGCCCGAGGTCAAAACCGATAACGAACTGGTCTCTGAAAATTGGCTGTAATCAGCGCTAATTTCCATTTCTACTGTGGGTTCATAATATTCCCCAGTTAGCGATATCTGACTGACCCGGCCAACAACAACCCCACCCACCTTTACCGGTGAACGAACTTTTAAACTGCCGATATTATCGAACTTGGCATACAGCGTATAAGTTTCACCTGCCGTTGCCGCACTGCCGCTGGCAGCGCGCAATGCTATAAATGACAACGCCAGCACACCTAGTACGACAAATAAACCGACCCAAATCTGTGTTTTACGTGATTCCATGGTTTTCTACCCACCAAACATCAAAGCTGTAAGAATAAAATCAAGACCTAAAATAGTGAGCGATGCAGTCACTACTGTAGACGTTGTTGCGGCACTGATACCGGCAGAGGTTGGCACCGCGCGATATCCTTTATAAAGAGCAATCCAGGTAACAACAAAAGCAAATACGATGGACTTAATTACCCCGTTTAACAGATCGTCATACCAATCGACAGACGACTGCATAACTGACCAGAAGGCACCTTCGTCGACTCCCAGCCAGCCTGAGCCAACCAAATAGCCACCGTAAATGCCTACCGCTGAGAATATCAACGCTAACAACGGCATACTGACAAAGCCCGCCCAAAAACGCGGTGCAACGACGCGCCGTAGCGGATCAACCGCCATCATTTCCAGGCTCGACAACTGCTCAGTTGCTTTCATTAATCCAATTTCGGCTGTAAGCGCAGAACCTGCACGTCCCGCAAATAATAGCGCTGTGACAACCGGCCCCAGCTCACGCAACAGCGACAAAGCGACCATGGGCCCCAGCGACTGCTCGGCGCCATAATCAACTAAAATGGTGTAACCTTGTAAGCCCAGCACCATGCCGATAAACAGGCCGCTGACAATAATAATTAACAGCGATAATACGCCGACCACATACATTTGATGGATAAACAGAGGCAATGACTTACGTGGATTTGGCTTACCAATAAGCGCATTCATCAGCATCGCCAGTGCGTAACCAATTCCGGCAACTTGATCCAACGACTTCTTACCCAGACGACGTAGCATTTCCATTATTGCGCCCCCTTTAGCAAATCCGTTGCAAAGTCGTCGTCACTGTAATGGAACGCAACCGGTCCATCGGCTTCACCATGCAAAAACTGTTTAACAATAGCCGTACTGTCGCTTAACAGAGCTTTCGGCTCACCTTCTGCAACCACGCGTTTGTCGGCAATAATATAAGCGTAGTCTGCAATACTGAGCACTTCATCGACATCGTGTGTTACTACAATCGAGGTTAAGCCAAGTGAGTCATTGAGTGACTTAATTAGTTTGACTATAACGCCCATTGAAATAGGGTCCTGCCCGGCAAAAGGTTCGTCATACATAATTAAATCCGGGTCCAACGCAATGGCACGTGCTAACGCCGCCCTTCGCGCCATGCCACCGGATAGCTCAGCCGGCATCAGATGACGTGCGCCGCGTAATCCGACGGCTTCCAACTTCATAATGACAATGCTGCGAATGAGCGTTTCAGGCAGGTTGGTATGCTCTCGAAGCGGAAACGCAACGTTGTCAAAAACACTCATGTCGGTAAACAATGCGCCGCTTTGGAATAACATACTCATGCGCTTGCGCAGTTCATACAACGGCTTTCGTGACAACGCCGGTACTTCCTCTCCAGCCACCTTTATGCTGCCCGAGGTTGGTTTTAACTGGCCACCGATCAAGCGCAGTAATGTCGTTTTACCGATGCCACTGGGACCCATCACAGCAACTGTTTTGCCTTTCGGCACAGTTAGTGACAAGCCTTCATATATTGAACGCTCGCCATGGGCAAAATGCACATTGTTCAGCTCAACAAAATTGCTCACTGTGCTTCCTGTTTTTTGGTTTCTATTAAGCTTACGTAGTTTAGCCTGTAAGCGTCTAATCAATAACTGTAAAAATGTTGCAAAACGTATCAGTTAATTGAATCAATCGGTGTCACCGATACCATCAACTAGTGCCATTAGTTTTTGCGCAAACTGCTCTCGATCGGCCTGGCAGTGTTGGCACAATTGTAACTGCTCAAAGAGACGCGCCCCGTGCACTGAAAAGAACAATAATTCCGCCAGCTGCGGATCCGCTGTGGCGTTTTTTATCGTCTCAAACGTTTGTCGCACGTGGCTTTGTAACGGCTCAAGTAATTCAGGGTTATTGGCAGCTACGGCTAACATACCGCTACTGAGCTGCGCACACTCGGCGTCACTGTTTAACGAGGCCAGCAATATGCTTTTTAGTTCTTTACGCGGGTCATCGTTGAGTTGATCACGAAAATGCGCCCGCAACTGGTCAAACTGCGCCACCATGCGCTCCAGCATAGCCGCCAATAACGCATCTTTGTTGGCAAAGTGATAGAGCAAACCACCCTTACTGATGCCGGTTTCCTGACCTAACGCATCAAACGTCAAATGCGCTGCGCCCTGCTCTGCTACCAGCTTTTCTGCTGCGTCGATAATCACATCACGATTACTGGGACGACCTGCCATATAATTCAGCCACCTTTTATAAACCGTCTGGATGGTATAGTAATTAAAATATGCTATAAAAGCAATAGCCGAAAGCTCACAGAACTGACTTCATGGTAGGCACAGGCAGGTTAAATAACGTATCATTAAGCTAAGCAACAGAATTAGGAAAAAAGCATGCAGCAAATCACCGAAGATTTTAAAGCGCTGGGTAAAGAAGTGCTTGAAATTGAACGGCAAGCTATTGACGATCTGCAGCAATATCTCGATGTCAATTTTGACCGTGCCTGTCAGACGTTATTTGATTGCCGCGGGCGCGTTATTGTAATCGGGATGGGCAAGTCAGGTCATATCGGCGGTAAAATTGCCGCGACCCTGGCCTCCACCGGCACACCCTCATTTTTTGTCCACCCCGGCGAGGCAAGCCACGGCGATTTGGGCATGGTCACCGAGCATGACGTTGTTATCGCAATATCCAATAGCGGCGAGACTGCTGAGGTATTGAACATTATTCCGGTGATAAAACGCCTGGGCGTTAAACTGGTGGCCATGACCGGCAATCCTGAGTCAACATTAAGCCGCCTTGCCGACGTTCATGTGTGTATTAAAGTCGAGCAGGAGGCCTGCCCGTTGGGCTTGGCGCCAACGGCTTCAACCACTGCTACGCTGGTTATGGGTGACGCCTTGGCTGTTGCATTGCTTAAAGCCCGCGGCTTTACCGCAGACGACTTTGCCTTATCACACCCGGGGGGCTCGCTGGGTAAACGCCTGCTACTACGCTTGCAAGACGTGATGCATACAGGTGAGCGAGTTCCCGTTACGCATAAATCAGCATTGATTAGCGAAGCCCTGTTAGAAATGTCACGCAAAGGTCTGGGCATGACGGCTATCGTTGACGATAATCAGCGCCTGGCAGGGATTTTTACTGACGGTGATCTGCGCCGTATTCTGGATAATCGTATTGACGTGCATAGTACCGGTATCAGCGAGGTTATGACCCGCTCCTGCACCACCGCCAATGCCGATATGTTAGCCGCGCAAGCGTTAAAGCTTATGCAGGACCGTAAAATCAACGGACTCATCATTATTGACGAAGACGGTAAACCGGTCGGCGCGATGAATATGCATGACTTATTGCAGGCTGGAGTGGTCTAATGGAAATGATCAACACCTGGTACGGCGACATTGAGCAATCGTTACTGGATAAGTTCCGCCAGGTACGGTTACTTATTCTGGACGTCGATGGCGTGTTTTCGGATGGACGTATTTACTTAGGTAACGACGGCGAGGAATTCAAAGCCTTTCATACCCGTGACGGCTTTGGCATGAAAGCGCTGGCCAATGCCGGCTTCGAGACCGCTGTTATTACCGGTCGCGAGTCATACATTGTGGAACGCCGCATGCAGCATTTAAATGTCGGACATATTTTTCAGGGCCAGTCGGACAAAACAGTTGCTTACCAGCAGTTGTTACAGCAGCTTTCGCTGCATGACAGTCAGGTCGCTTATGTCGGCGATGATGTTCCTGATTTAGCATTGATTCAACGCTGCGGCCTGGGTATCGCCGTTAATGACGCACACCCGGCAGTGCAGCAGGGAGCCGATTATATTACCCGTTGTGTCGGTGGTCATGGCGCAGTGCGAGAGGTTTGTGACCTGTTGCTATTAGCCAACGGCCAATTACGTCAAGCCGAGGGAATTAGTCTGTGAACAGACGTGTCGCGCTAATCTTACTGCTACTTTTTGGTGCCGGGGTACTATTGGTCTGGCGCCCATTTAGCAGTGGCGACGGTGACGGCAGTGAACGGCGCTCA
Organism: Idiomarina aquatica; assembly: GCF_004362895.1. Taxonomy (GTDB): domain Bacteria; phylum Pseudomonadota; class Gammaproteobacteria; order Enterobacterales; family Alteromonadaceae; genus Idiomarina. The sequence continues at coordinate 63,182 of NZ_SNXI01000008.1, forward strand.
CAAGTCATGCAACCCGATTTTACCGCACGTGGATTGCAGACACGTTTATTTGAGTCAGGCGGTGACTTAGCGCACCAGCTAGATGCCGAAGGCATGGCTCACTACATCCAAATTGGTTTGACCGAGCTGACTCAGCCCACCTACACGGTTTACACCCAGGATGACTTAGCCACATGGCAGATCAGCGCCGAGCAAGGTACATTTTATGACGACCAAACGCTGATTCTGGAACGCGGAGTTGAAATCAACTCGCTACAGCCTGATACTGCAATACAAAGGGTAATTACAGAATACCTGGTTATCGATATGGCAGCTGAAAGTATGCGTACCGACTATCCAGTAACGTTATTTGGTCCGCAATTAACTATCCGTGGAGATGGTTTAAAAGCTGACCTATATGCTGAAAAGATGGAGTTAAATCGACATGTTAAGACCGTATTTGAGCCTCGTTAGCGGCCTTGTTGTGCTGTTCAGTAGCGCCGTATTTGCACAGGGCGAAGCGGACTTTTCTAAAGCGATTGAGCTGACAGCCGGCCATGAAGAGCTGGATATCAAAAACAATAAGTTGTTGCTAACCGATAACGTAACGGTAACCCAGGGGTCGCTCGTCATAAAAGCCGACCGCCTTGAAGCGCTGCGTAATAACGAGCAGCAAGCCGATACCTTCATTGCCGAAGGAAATCCTGCAACTTATACCCAGCAACTAGAAGACGGGTCAACCATCAGCGCTCAAGCACAACGTATTACCTACTATCAGGCGCGCGAAGTGCTTGAACTCGTGGGTGATGCGCAAGTATCCCAGGGTGCCAGCCGCTCTAGTGCGCAGATTATTACCTATGACCTCGCCAAACAAACATTAAGCGCCAGCGGCGAGGGCTCAGAAAACAACCGGGTAACAACCATTTTTACGCCCACCAAAAAGGACGACAATGACGACCAAAACGGGGGCAATCGCTAACTTATGGCTACGCTTTCGGTTCGTCATTTAGCAAAAAGTTACAAACGTCGGCAAGTGGTTAAAGATGTCAGCCTGGAGGTTAGTCAGGGCCAGATCATCGGCTTGCTGGGCCCCAACGGCGCAGGTAAAACGACCACCTTTTATATGATTGTGGGCTTGGTTAATAGCGATAAAGGTCAGATTTATCTGGATGACACTGACCTAACGCTGTTGCCTATGCATGAACGCGCACGCCGGGGGATTGGCTATTTACCACAGGAGTCGTCGATATTCCGCAAGCTGTCAGTACGCGACAACCTGATGGCCATTTTAGAGACTCGAAAATCGCTAAGCGCGGTTGAGCGTGAAGAAAAAGTTGATGCGCTACTGGAAGAATTCCACATTGGCCATATCGCCAACAGTCTGGGAATGAGCCTGTCCGGAGGCGAGCGTCGCCGGGTAGAAATTGCACGGGCGCTGGCAGCTGATCCCACCTTTATTTTACTGGATGAACCCTTTGCCGGTGTCGACCCGATTTCAGTCTTAGACATCAAAAAAATTATCGAACATTTAAAAAATCGCGGTATTGGCGTGCTAATTACTGATCACAACGTGCGCGAAACACTCTCGGTTTGTGAACACGCTTACATTGTCAGTCACGGCCAGTTGATTGCCAGTGGTGACGCAGACAGTATATTATCAAACCAACAGGTTAAAGATGTTTACCTCGGCGAACAATTTACGCTGTAAGCCTATTCAGTAACGACTGATGCGAGAGCCGGGAGCCTAACGTATGCGACAAAGTCTTCAGCTAAAAATGGGTCAGCAATTAACCATGACCCCACAGTTACAACAAGCAATTCGCTTGTTGCAACTGTCATCGCTTGATTTGCAGCAGGAGATCCAGGAAGCACTCGATAGCAACCCACTGCTGGACGTCGAATCGGATATCTCAGATGGCGGCGCAGATGGTGAGGCACATAACGCGTCATCACGCGACCGTGACGATAGCCAACAAGAAACCTCCGACGTATTAAAAAAAGACCAGTTGCCTGATGACCTGCCGGTCGACAGCAGCTGGGATGATACCTATACCTCGTCCACGCCAGCATCGATGACCAGCGGCAGCGGAAAAAGCTACGACGGCGAAATGGACGTGTACCAGGGCGAAACCAGCGAAACACTGCAGGATCATTTACTGTGGCAAATGCAGCTGTCGCACTTCAGCGATGAAGACACCGCCATTGCCGAAGCAATCATCGAATCTATTAATGATAATGGTTATCTCACCTCAAGTATCGACGAGCTAGTTGACGCGGTCGGTCTTGATGAGGTTGGCCAGGAAGAAATCTGTATGGTGCTTAAACGCATACAGCATTTTGACCCCGTGGGCGTCGGTGCGCGCGACGTTGCTGAGTGTTTAACTATACAGTTGCAGCAACTAGTAGAACAAAGCCCGTTAAGAACACAAACGATAGAGCTCGTTCAGCAACACATGGAATTACTCGGCAACCGTGATTACCGCACGATTATGCGCAAAATGCGCCTGTCCGAGGCAGAGCTAAAAGCTTGTATGCAGTTAATCCAACAGTTACATCCTCACCCCGGCGAACAAGTGGCGCAAAAACCGGTGGAGTACGTTATTCCGGATGTGTCTGTGGTAAAAAAACAAGGCCGCTGGGTGGTCGAATTAAATCCTGACAGCGTACCTAAATTAAAGGTTAATGAAGAATACGCGGCGCTTAGCAAAGCGGCCAAATCCGAGGCTGACTGCAACTACATAAAATCGCATACCCAGGAGGCGCGCTGGTTTATTAAAAGTCTGGAAAGTCGCAACGATACCCTACTTAAAGTTGCAAACTGTATCGTGCAGCGCCAGCAAGGCTTTTTCGAGTACGGCGAAGAGGCTATGAAGCCCATGGTTCTTAACGATGTCGCCGAAGCAGTAGAGATGCATGAGAGTACAATTTCGCGGGTGACGACACAGAAGTATTTGCATAGCCCCCGCGGTGTTTTTGAGTTGAAATATTTTTTCTCCAGTCACGTCAACACAGAGGCAGGAGGTGAGTGTTCAAGTACTGCTATTCGTGCTTTAATTAAGAAGTTAGTGGCGGCAGAAAATCGCGCCAAACCATTGAGTGACAGTAAAATTGCTGAACTCATTGCGGAGCAGGGAATCAAAGTGGCAAGGAGGACCATTGCAAAGTATCGGGAGTCGCTTAACATCGCGTCCTCGAGCCAACGCAAGAGTCTGCTTTAAATCGTGTAGCTATAAGAAGGAAGACGTTATGCAAATAAATTTGACCGGTCATCACATTGATATTACTGACGCACTGCGTGACTATGTAGATACTAAGTTCGCTAAGTTAGAGCGACATTTCGACCACATTAACAATGTGCACGTCATCCTTAAGGTTGAGAAAACGGATCAAATCGCCGAAGCGAATTTGCACGTTAACGGCGGCGAAATTTTTGCCGACGCCAAACACGAAGATATGTATGCGGCAATTGATGGCTTAATTGATAAGCTCGATCGCCAGGTTATTAAACACAAAGAGAAACTCAAAAAGCATTAATCATGCAACTGTCTGAACTATTAAGCCCCGACTGCACCAAGTGTGCAGTCGAGGGTGCCAGCAAAAAGCGTTTACTCGAGGCGATTAGCCAAATTGCGGCCCCAAAATTGGTTGGCATTACTCGCCACGATATTTTCGAAAGCTTGTTGAATCGGGAGCGTTTAGGCAGTACCGGAATTGGGCTGGGTATTGCCATTCCTCACGGTCGGCTTGCCAATGCCACACAACCTGTCGCTGTGTTACTAACCTTAGAAAAACCTATCGAATTCGATGCCATTGACAATCAGCCCGTGGATATTATTTTTGCCTTACTGGTGCCTGAATCAGAGCACGAAAACCACCTACAAACGCTTGCCGCGGTTGCCCGCCGTATGAACGATAAAGTCTGTACTCGCGCGCTACGACAAGCCGAATCCGACAAAGATCTCTATGACATCTTTGTTGACGAGAGTAACGACGGATCATGCAGCTAATCATTGTTAGTGGCCGTTCGGGCTCAGGCAAAACCATTGCACTAAGGGTGCTTGAAGATTTAGGTTACTATTGCGTTGATAATTTGCCGATTGCGCTGCTGCCAACCCTGGTGCATGCCGTAATGGCTCAGTATGACCGCATAGCTATTAGCATTGATGTTCGTAACCTGCCCGAAAATTCCGAAGAGCTGCTAGAGTCGCTCGACTTTTTACCCTCTGACGTTGAGCCGGAAATTCTGTTTATTGACGCGGATGATCAAACACTACTGCAACGCTTCGGCGAAACACGTCGCTTGCATCCGCTGTCGCAAAAGGAGCTACCGCTAACTGACGCTCTGCAGCTTGAACACAAAGTGCTTGAGCCAATTATGGAGCGTGCCACCTGGCGTATCGACAGCAGTAATTTGTCGTTACATCAGTTAAGTGAGCAGGTAACTGAAAGGGTCTTAGGCAAAGCCGAGAAAAAACTAATTATCGTATTTCAGTCGTTTGGCTTTAAATACGGTTTACCCAAAGACGCTGACTTTGTATTTGACGCCCGTATTTTGCCAAATCCTCATTGGCAACCCGAGCTCAAATTGTTATCAGGACTGGACGAAGACGTACAACATTACTTTCGGCAACAACCGTTGGTGGCGAAATACATCCATCAAGTCGAAAACTTCCTTGCCACTTGGATTCCGCATTTTCAGCGCAGTAATCGCAGCTATTTAACCATCGCAACAGGCTGCACCGGCGGGCAGCATCGCTCGGTCTATATCACCGAGCAATTGGCTGATCGATTTAAACAAACAGCGATAAATGTTCAGGTTCGACACCGCGAAACCAAAAAATAGCACAGGTGAGCTATGACAATACATTGTAAAACCCTGATTATTCGTAATAAACTTGGGTTGCATGCACGAGCCGCCACCAAACTCGCACAATTAACACAACGTTTTGACGCGACCATCACCGTAGAACAAGATGGCCAGAAGGTGGATGCTGCCAGCGTTATGTGCCTGATGCTATTAGCCGGCAAACAAGGCAAAGAGGTAGAGGTATGCGCCGACGGCGAGGATGCGGAAGCCGCCCTGGCTGCCATTACCGGACTATTTGAACAGCGCTTTGAGGAAGAACAATAACCATGATCGCCGAGCTGTCCGATAAAGAATATGCCATGCAGCGTATTCAGGAGGTTAATGCTGCCTTAGCGGACGGTATGTACGTGGCTGCGCGGCGTATGCTGCACAATATGCCAGCCTGCGACGTGGCATTACTGCTGGAGTCTTCACCGCCGAAGAACCGGGCGATAGTCTGGAAACTGGTTGATGTTGACGAACACGGTGAAATTCTAGAAGAACTATCTGAAGAAGTTCAGAAGTCGATAATCCGGCAGATGGCCCCGGAGCGACTGGCTGCAGCAACCGAGGGCATGGATACCGATGACCTTGCCTATGTTCTGCGAGGCCTGCCCGACCAGGTTTATCAAGAAGTACTAAAATCAATGGACGAGCGCGACCGCGAACGCGCCGAGACCGCGCTCTCGTATGATGAAGATAGTGCCGGCGGTATTATGAATACCGACACTATCACAGTTCGTGCGGACGTTACCGTTGATGTTGTATTGCGTTATTTACGCCTTAAAGGCGAACTGCCGGAAGCGACTGACATGCTTTATGTCGCCGATCGCAACGACAAACTGATCGGTGAAATTTCGCTTGCCCGATTGGTTACCGTCGATCCCAGTCGGCTGGTCAGCGATATCATGTCGGCGGATGTCGTTAGTGTCCCGGTTGATATGGACGAAACCGAAGTCGCCAAATTATTCGAGCGCTTTGACTGGGTATCAGCACCTGTAGTTGATTCCGAACAACAACTTGTTGGTCGTATTACCATTGATGACGTGGTCGATATTATCCGCGAAGAGGCTCAACACTCGATGCTGAGCATGGCGGGTTTAGAAGATGATGAAGACACCTTTGCCCCAGTTCTGAAAAGTACTCGCCGCCGCACCGTATGGTTAGCGATTAATTTGGTAACGGCTTTACTGGCCGCCATGGTCAGCTCGCTGTTCGAAGACATTCTTGCGCAAATGGCCGTACTAGCCATTCTTAACACCATTGTGCCAAGCATGGGCGGTATTGCCGGTAGCCAGACGTTAACGCTGGTCATTCGCGGTATGGCATTGGGTCATATCGGCACCAGCAACTCGCGCTGGCTGATCGGTAAAGAACTTGCAATAGGTGCCCTAAACGGCGTCATTTGGTCTATTTTGATTGCCGCTGTGGTAGCACTATGGATGCAAAGCTGGCTGGTGGGGGCAATTATTGCGTTTGCAATGATGGCCAACCTACTGGCAGCAGCGCTCGCAGGTGTTACTGTGCCGATGATTTTGAAGAAGTTCGACATTGATCCGGCGCTGGCAGGCGGTGTTATCCTGACAACAGTCACCGACGTGGTGGGCATTTTTGCCTTCCTTGGCACAGCAACCCTGTTACTTTCGGCTTAGGCTATTAGTGAACTAAACACCAGCAATACGAAGCTCATCTAATAATACTGACCCCGTGTGTAACGCGTGACGTTTATCAACATCGCCACCAATTTCGACGATATTCGCCAGCATGTCTTTGAGATTACCGGCGATGGTTATCTCTTCCACCGGGTACTGAATTTCGCCGTTTTCGACCCAGAAGCCACCGGCACCACGCGAATAGTCACCGTTAACCAGGTTAACCCCCTGCCCCATGAGTTCAGTTACCAGTAATCCGGTACCCATTTGCTGGCACAACTGCTGCAGGGTCTTATCTGAGTGCGTCATGCGCCAATTATGAATACCACCCGCATGACCGGTTGGCTGGCGGTTAAGTTTGCGCGCCGCATAGCTAGTCAGTAAGTAGGTCTGTAGTACGCCGTCCTTAATAATATCGCGCGCCTGCGTCGCTAAGCCCTCATTGTCGAAGGGACTGCTGGCTAAACCGCCAACAATCAGTGGATCTTCGTGAATAGTCAGCCATTCCGGCAGAATTTGAGTATCTAGTGCATCCAGTAAAAAGCTCGACTTGCGATAAAGGTTGCCACCACTAATCGCGGCCACTAAATGGCCGAACAGACTACCGGCGACATCAGCCCTAAAAATGACCGGTACTTTCGCGGTATCAATTTTACGTGCACCCAACCGCGACAACGTCTCACTGGCCGCATCCTCAGCGACTTTTTCGGCTTGCTCCAGCTCATCGGTTTTACGCGCCACGGTATAACTCATGTCGCGCTGCATCTTGCCATCTTGCTCGGCAATTAGCACACAGCCTAAATTATGCCGTGACTGCAAATAACCGCCCAGAAAGCCATGACTATTGCCATACACTTTAAATCCGGTATGTGAGCCGTACTGCGCACCATCAGAATTAACAATACGCTTATCCAGTGATAACGCGTGGCGCTCGCAACGCAGTGCCTGTTCAATGGCATATTCCGGACTTTGGTCGCCCGGATGACATAAATCCAGTTCCGGAATCTCGCTTGCCATTAACGCTTGCGCTGCGAGCCCGTTAAATTCATCAGCCGATGTGTGCTTAGCAATTTCACAGGCTTTTTTTACTGCTGCATGAATTGCCTCAGAAGACAAATCAGTGGTCGACGCTGAACCTTTTTGGTGATCTCGATAGACTGAAATGCCCAAAGCACCGTCTTGATTAAATTCGACGGTTTCGACTTCGCCCATACGAGTACCGACGGAAATTCCGCTACTTTTACTAATTGAGCACTCAGCACTGGTCGCGCCCAACTTGCCTGCAATAGCTAATGCCTCTGCTACGGCATCTTCGACCTGTTGCATCTGTTGTTGCAACTCTGCGCGTTGTAATTTCAAAAAGCACTCCTTAAACCGCAAAAACTGTTAAAATAACCGCTTAATTACTTGTAAGACGATAAACTATGACAGCACCTGATAACGATACTGATTACACCAGCGATGATGACCAGCACATCAGCAAGTCGCAAATTAAACGCGAAGCTGAAGCGCTGCAAAAGCTCGGTACTGATTTAATTAAGCTAACCGACACTCAACTTAAGCAAATACCGTTGGACGACGAATTGCGTGACGCCATTTTGCTGGCCCGCCGTATTCAGAAAAAGCACGAAGGCTTTCGCCGTCAATTACAATTTATCGGTAAACTCATGCGCCAGCGTGATCCCGCTCCTGTTCAAGCCGCACTTGATGATCTCAACGGTCGACATCAAAAAGAAGTAGCCGAATTCCATGAGATAGAGCAGTGGCGTGACCGAATCGTTCAAGAGGGCGCAGTGGCCATTGACGAATTTTGTCAGCAATATCCGCAAGCCAGCCGCGACGAATTGTTAAGCCTGCACGGCGAACACCTACAACAGCAGGAGCATAACAAACCGCCGATGGCGTCACGCCGGGTTTTCGTCATATTGCGTAAGATCATGCGCTAGCTGTTGTTCACTTACGCTTTACTCAGTACCGCCCACGGTCATGGCATCAAGCTTTAACGTGGGCTGTCCAACCCCGACCGGCACGCTCTGCCCATCTTTGCCACACACACCAACGCCCTCGTCTAAGGCCAGATCATTACCGACCATAGACACCTGCGACATCGCTTCCGGGCCATTACCAATCAAGGTAGCGCCCTTAACCGGCGTGGTGATTTTACCGTCTTCAATCAAATAAGCTTCGGATGCTGAAAACACAAACTGCCCGGAGGTGATATCCACCTGTCCACCAGCAAAATGAGGCGCATAAATACCACGTTTAACGCTGGCGATAATTTCTTCCGGCTGGTGTTCGCCGGCCAGCATGTAGGTATTGGTCATGCGCGGCATTGGCAAATGCGCATAGCTCTCGCGTCGGCCATTCCCGGTTACCGGCATTCCCATCAGGCGAGCATTCATTTTGTCCTGCATATACCCTTTTAGCACGCCCTTTTCGATCAGCACGTTGTAGCCACTTTCAGTGCCTTCGTCATCAATACTCATCGAGCCACGGCGGTCACCCAGGGTTCCGTCATCGACTATGGTGCATAGCTCCGAGGCAACTTTTTCACCTATTTTACCGGAGTACGCAGACGACCCTTTGCGATTAAAATCTCCTTCCAGTCCATGTCCCACAGCCTCGTGCAACAAGACTCCGGGCCAGCCTGAACCCAGCACCACCGGCATCGTCCCGGCCGGGGCAGGAATCGCCTCCAGATTAACCAACGCCTGGCGTACCGCTTCTTCAGCGAAGGTCTGCCATCGGGGCTTACCATCAACCAATAGAAAGTAGTCGTATCCAACACGGGCGCCACCGCCGGCTGTACCGCGTTCGCGGCGACCATTATGTTCGGCAATCACGCTACAGTTTAGCCGCACTAACGGTCGCGTATCGGCCGCCAGAGTACCGTCAGTAGCAGCCACTGCAACATCATCAAAGCTCGCTGCCAGGCTTACCACCACTTGTGACACACGGGCATCTTGAGCCCGCGCATGGGCATCAACTTGTTTCAATAACGCTATTTTGTCGCCCTCGGTCATCGACGACAACGGATTAATTGCTTGATAGCGCGCAGTAACCTGTTTGGATTGCAGCGGTTTAGCTACTTTACTTTGACCCTGTCGGGATATACCTCGGGCAGCCTCGCATGTCCGCTTCAGCGCCGATAAGGTAATTTCATCAGCGTAGGCAAAGCCGGTTTTTTCGCCCTGAACGGCGCGCACACCCATCCCTGTCTCGATGTGGTACGCACCATCTTTTATTATTCCGTCCTCCAAAACCCAAGATTCATTGACGCTATTCTGAAGGTAGATGTCGGCGAAATCGATATCGCCGCTATAGAGTGTGGCAAGCGCTTGTTGCAACGCTTGTTCATCAATATCCCACTCGCTTAACCATGTTAGTGGCGATTGACTGTGTTGTGTCATGAAACCTCTTTGTTACTTCTTTAGCGAAACATCGATACGGCTTTGTTCCGCAACGGGCATCTGTTGCCGAATTTGGGTTACCGCGTCGCCGTTGTAGTCAGCACTTATCACTCCCTCGCCATCTGCTTGTTCGGCAATGATCTCGCCCCAGGCATTAACGATAATTGAATGGCCATAGGTGCGACGACCATTCTCATGCTCTCCGACCTGACCGGGAGCCACCATATAAACCTGCTGCTCGATAGCCCGCGAGCGAACTAATGTGTGCCAGTGCGCACGCCCGGTGACTTGGGTGAACGCGGACGGTAACACGATGATCTCAGCGCCAGCCTGGCGCAACGCTTTAAATAACTCAGGAAAGCGCACATCATAACATACCGCCAAGCCCACCACAGCAAAGCCACAATCGATGGTTACAATCGAATTGCCCGGCTGGGTCCATTTAGACTCGCGGTATTGTTTTGTGTTGTCTGCAACATCGACATCAAATAAATGAATCTTGTCGTAACGGCCTAAACGCTCACCGTCGGGTCCGTATGCCAGACAGGCTGCGGCAAAGCGCTTGCCCTCATCAGCACCACTACCTTGCAGGGGGATAGTCCCGGCAATCAAGGTAATTTGATGCTTTTTCGCGATAGCAGCCAATCGCTCCTGCACAGGGCCTTGTCCATCCGGTTCCGCCATCGCTAATTGCGCTTTGTCACCGGCACCAAAACAACTGAATGCCTCAGGTAAAACGACCAACTGAGGCCGGTTTTTAGGTAAGTCAGCCGCAAGTGCTTCTACTTTTGCCAGATTTTGCTCCGGCGTTTTAAGGCTGGTTAGCTGGATTGCCGTTAGAACGGGATGCATCGTTGCCCTCCTCAAGCTGCTGGCTTTGCGGCTCTGATTCTAGTTGCGGAATATCAACAGGTCGACTATCACGCTCAACCTCAGTTACCTGTGGGTTGTCGATAGTACCAGTGACTTGATAACGCAACTGTGAAATAACTTCTGCGTCCTGTAACACCTTATCAATCAACAAGGCGGCAAGTCCACTGGGCGGGTTAACCATCCACGCCAGAATCACCGGCAAACTGGAGGTCACTTTTGGTGCATAGGTTAATTGATAATCTAATGCGTTGGTTACCAGGTTAGTAGTGCCGGTAATCTCCATGTTACCGGCAGAGCCCAGTAGTTGGGTATCGTTGGTGGTTGCAATGCCATTGGCTAGCTGCACGCTCCCGCTGAGCTCGGTATAAAACATGCCTTGCGAAAAGATGTCACGAAAATCGAGGGTTAGCTTGCGTAAAATGCCGTCTAAGCTCAACAGCGAAAACAATCGCGCACCGCCGTCACTTACCTCGGCGAGGTAGCCTTGCCCTAGTTCCCACTGCATCGAGCCGCCCAAGCTGGTGAAGTCAATTTGATGCGGATGGCCCTGCCAATTTAAGCCAAACTCAAGCGTTGCGGAACTGTCTCGTATGGCCGTTTCTAAACCGTATTCACGCAGCAGATCACCAAAATCTTCACTTTGTAAGTTACCACTGATTTGCGTTACCGGGTTACCGTCAGCAACCAGCCAATAACCGGACGCTTGTAAGCTTGAATTGTTACTTTGGGTGGAAAACTTAGATAACTCGATACCACCGCTTATAGGCCGGACTTCTGCATTAAGATCAACAAAACTTTTATCATCAAGTTTACAGGTCTTGCAGTGAATATCGATTGCCGGCAGCCGTTTAACCCACTGCCACTGAGCTTCTTTTTCGCGCAGATTATTAGTCGAGTTGACGCCCAGCGACGATGACAACTGGATAAAGTCGGCATTTACCACGATGGGCTGTTGCAGAAAATCTTCGGGTATCGCTACGTCTAATGCCAAATCGTTGGCAAAGACACGGCCAAACCACTGCTGATTACTCGGCCAGACCTCTAACTCGGCATCGACAAATGTTTGCCCGGCCCAGTTTAATTGTGGCGTGCTTGCAAGAATGTAGTCAGGTGTAAACGACGGCCCTGAATTTGTCGACTCACCATTCTGATTCTGCTGTAAGAAATAAACTAAATCATACCACTCACCGACATTGAGCTGCGGTAACTGGGCGGATATCACAAATGCATCACTGCGTTGCGCAAGTTTGGCTTTTTGTTGAGTGGGTTCCTTGCCTATAACTAACTGCGCAGATTGCCATTGTTCACTACCGGGCTGCCAACGGCTGTTCCAGCTTAAACGATCAGCGACGTTAGCATTTAGCCGCAGCTGCTGGTCATTGCCGCTCAAATTAATCGCTAATTGCCAGTTTTCGCCAAACTCCTTAGCCAATGGCTGCGGTAAATTTGACTGAAGGCCGGTTAAATCATATTGCGAACGCCATTGCGATTTAATGGTATCGCCCAAGGTTAGTTGCAACTGACCACTGCCATTGACCGCACCGTAAAAATACTTTTGCCAGCCCTGGCTGGGTAATGCATCCAATAAAGGTTCAACTTGCCAGTCGAGCGACGTATCTACGGTAAGTAAGTAGTCACTGCCACCGCTACTGCCGACAACTTCAGTGGTAATCGGCATGCCATACCATTCCAGCACGAGTTCTTCGCTTTGCACTTGTGCATTATGAATGACCAGTTCACCTTCTCGGGCGGTGAATGTCTGATCTATCGCCGCCACATAAAACGATTGGTCGGTTAGGTCAGTGGTAACCCTGACATCGACTTCACGCGAACCATCAAATGGAATATCTAAACTAAACTGACCAGCAACACGGCTTCGAGGTTGCACCTGGCGTAAGGTTTCAGCCACGGATGTTAACGGCGAAGCAGAAAAAACAGGCTCTATACTAGCAGCAGGCCCGCTCACCGAACTGGTTAACTGCAGCCCGCTAGACGCGTTGGTTAGTTCCGGGATGCTGGCGGATACTTCATCGATCTGAACATCCATGAGCTTGCCGCCATCGGTGAACATAAACAAACCCGTTTGATAAAAGTCGAGTCGAATCGGCGTCTGCTGCAATGCCGGCCACTCTGGCCGGAAGCGATAGTCTAACCCAGCAAAATCTACTCGAGCATTAAACACGCCATTCATATCTGCATCAGGAAACTCGTTGACTGGTCCCCGCCAAACCGCTTCCAGTCCGGCAATTACGCCTCCCTGAAGAGCCTCGGTTAAATAATTCTTTACGCCCCGTCCCATAACAGAAGGTAACAGTTGTCGTGCCGTAGCAACCGAGAACTCAGACTGGCTGCTTACCTTTAACTCGATCTGTGGTGCCTCATTGGTGGCTAAATCACTCCCACCACCAAGCAATCGTCCGGATAGCGCCAGCGGCATGTCCTCATAGGTAATTTGTCCTTGTTGCAGACTCGTCTGCCACTGTTCGCCCTGTCGTTGCCAGTGACCATTTAATCGCAGATCATCAAAGTCCCAGGGCTGCTCCGCTAATGCCGTGTTTTCTAACTGCAATGAGTCAGCGGCAACCAACCAAGTACCGAACTGCGCATTTTTCCCTTGTATAGTTAACGAAAGCGGTGAAAAGGCCGCGCTGCCGTCCTCATTCGACTTTGCTAAATCATCACTGTGAACCTGCCAATAGGCATCACCTACGGCATCGCGCTGCAGCCACACATCCATGCTGCCGGCAAGCCCTGCCAGCGAAGTACTTAAACTGTCGTCTTGCAACGGCAAGGCGCTCAATAATTTTGGTATGGGTAGCTTTTTAGCACTCAGTTGCTGTAAATTCGGCTGACTTTGCCAGCTAATTAGTGGCAAGTTGATTGGCTGTTGATTAATCTCTACGGTCAACGGTTTTACATTTAACAGCCAGCCCTGCTGTTGTGGTTCGATAGCAACAGTACCTTTGGCAATATGCAAGGCAATATCGCGCTCGTTTACTCTAGCCGTCACCTGATTATCACGCAGTTGTAACAAGCCACTGGAGATATCTCCGTCCACCAGCGTCAGCCAACTGGTAAAATTGACATTCGACTGGGTAATATCGACTCGGGTTAGTTGTTGCTCCAGCCAGGGACTGATATCGATCTGCCGTGAATCGACATAGATCTGTCCATCCACTGTACTAAGTTGGTTACCTTCCAGCTGGATAATAAAATCGAGGCTATTGCGGGTAAAATCACGCACCCTAAACTGACCGACGCCCTGATGTCGATTCCCCTGGTTCAGCCAGGATAATTTTTCGATAACTACTGAGCGGCGATTACCCGCCAGGTTGATGACATTGAGTTCGCTGTCAGTTAACGAAAACCTCTCCAGCTGTTGCAAAAACAGGCTCTCAAAGCGCGTAAAGCTGACGGGTTGGTCGCTATCAGACTGCAGTGAGCGTAAATCGATAGCAATAGTTGCCTGGTTAAGAATAAACTCCTGAGCCACCAACTGTCGTTGCAGCAACGACTGCCAGAAATCCAGTACCACCGATATCTCATCGACCTGGAATTGTACCGGCGCATCCTCGCCGGATTTTAGCGTTACGCCGGTTACATCAAGGGCGGGTCCCTGACGGTGCCAGGACATAGCAAGGGTTTCTATCTCAATGGGCTGTTGCAGACGTTGTTCTAACTCTGCCTCAACTTGCGCGGAAACATCGGGAATATGCGGCAATGCGTAGCGCATCACACTCATTAAAACCGCCGCCAGCACTAATAAAAGGGCTAGCGACAACCACAATTTATTTAACAGCCACAGCAACCCTTTACTCATTGACACTACATCATCACCACATCAAATTGCTCTTGGTTATAGAGCGTTTCGGTTTGTATGGTTATTTGACGCGAAACAAACAGTTCAAGTTCAGCCAGAGCGTGAGATTCTTCGTTTAACAACGCCTCACTGACGGCAGCAGATGCGTACACCACAAACTTATCCGCTTCGTAAGCCTTATGCACACGGACAATCTCACGCATAATTTCGTAGCAAACTGTTTCCACGGTTTTCATCGAGCCACGTCCCCGGCAAACCGGGCACTCACCACACAGCACGTGTTCCAGACTTTCGCGTGTGCGTTTGCGTGTCATTTCGACCAGGCCCAGGGTGGTAAAGCCATTAATGGAAGTTTTTGCGCGATCTTTGGCCAACGCCTGTTCCAGACTGTGCAGGACACGCCGTTTGTGTTCGTCATTTTGCATATCGATAAAATCGATAATAATGATGCCACCGAGGTTGCGCAGCCTGAGTTGCCGGGCAATGGCCTGAGTTGCTTCGATATTGGTATTAAAGATGGTTTCCTCGAGATTACGATGGCCCACGAACGCCCCCGTGTTAATGTCGATGGTCGTCATCGCCTCGGTTTGATCAATAATTAACGAACCACCGGACTTGAGATCGACGCGTCGGTCCAGCGCTCGTTGAATTTCGTTCTCGATATCAAACAAATCAAAGATGGGTCGATCACCGGTGTAATACTCCAGCACCGGCCCAAGTTCAGGAATAAAATCGTCAGTAAAGGTTTTTAACTGTTCCAGCGTCGTCCGTGAATCAACCCGAATGCGCTCAATTTCTTCGCCAACGAAATCACGTAATACCCGACAGCATAAATTCAGGTCTTCGTATAACACCCCGACCTTACGCTGACTCTTTTTGCGTTTTTTTATTTGCTGCCACAGCCGCGTTAAAAACTCTGCGTCGCCTTTTAAGGCGCCTTCCTCAGTGCCCTCTGCTGCTGTGCGAACAATGAAGTAACCATCTTCAGTACTTAAGCTTTCCGCCAACTGCTTCAAGCGCTCGCGCTCTTCACTATCATCAATACGTTGCGACACACCGACGTGTGAGCTTTGTGGCATAAATACCAGATAACGAGAGGGCAAGGTGATATCCGTGGTCAGCCGCGCACCCTTAGTGCCTAACGGATCTTTAACCACTTGCACCATAATATGCTGACCCTGATGCACCAGCGAGGTAATATTCGGCTCGGGTCGTTCGTGACGCTCAATGGTGTCACCGTCGATACTGGTAACAATATCAGAGGCGTGCAGGAATGCAGCTTTGTCTAATCCAATATCAACAAATGCCGCCTGCATGCCCGGTAAAACGCGTGATATTTTACCCATGTAAATATTACCTACCAGGCCACGCTTTACCTGCCGCTCGATGTGCACTTCCTGCAAAATACCGTTTTCGACCAAAACCACGCGGCTCTCGGTTGGCGTTACGTTCATTAATACTTCAACACTCATCGTAAACTCTCCAGCCACTGGCGACCCTGTTGAATCAGTTGCCCAGTCTCATACAACGGCAACCCCACTACGGCAGTATAGCTACCACTTATCGAACGAACAAAACGCGCTGCGCCGCCCTGTATTGCATAGCCACCGGCTTTGTCAGCGGGTTCCCCCGTAGCCCAGTAATCTTGCATTTGTTGTGCGGTAATCTCACCCATAGTGACATCCGTAACCAGCTCCAGCACCTGCTGCCAGCGCTTACCATTATCAGCAATAGCCACGACCGCCACCGCCGTTCTCACCTGATGAGTTCCGTTAGCAAGCTGTGTCAGCATCTGCGTAGAATGCAGCTGGTCACGGGGCTTTTCCATCACTTGCCCCTGACAGTCAATGAGGGTGTCACTGCCAATGATTAAGGCAGGCCCCTCAATCGTTTCTGCCACAGCCAGCGCTTTATCCAATGCCAGTCGTTTAACGTAGTCCGACGGTGCTTCCTGCGCTTGCTGTTGCTCCTCGATGGTCGAGGGAATTACCTGAAAGTCGTTGTCTAATTGTTTTAGTAGCTCAGCCCTGCGCGGCGACGCAGACGCCAGTATCAGCCTGGGGGCAATTGCATGCGTCATTTAAGCCACCCCGAAATTACGTCTGATTTTGCGTAATAACGGAAACAGCCACAGCCAGAATAACGCGGAAGTCAACGCCGGCCAAAAATAACTGCCGGTAAATTCAGCATCGTGAATAAAGACATTAGCCTGAAATACAATCATGCGCTTAAGCAGGATAAGAAAAGCAATCAGTAGTGCCTGTTGCGGCAATGAGAAGTTCCTGAAACGCTGAAAATGTCGCGCTGCAAAGTAGGTTACGACCACCATACCCAGCGCATGAACACCAAGTACAGAACCCAGTAAAATGTCACTGAGAATACCCAATACCAGCGCCGTGCCCATGTTCACGCGATGAGGTAGCGCCAATACCCAATACAACAATACCAGGGTTACCCAGTCGGGCCGAAACGTATCAAACGCAGTTGGCATCGGCATGATCATCAACACCAGTGCGACCAGGTACGTCAGGATTAGCGTTAACGTGCCATGCTTAACCATCTGACGGCTCCTCGTAAATCGGCTGTTGCTGATCGTTACTGCGCCACAATAACAGCACATTGCGCACGCGGTCTAAAGGCGAAATCGGGTCAGCCTGTACTTGCGCAAAGGGTAACGACTCATCTTGCACAATCTCACTGATAGTAGCAACCGGATAGCCTTCGGGATAAACACCTCCTAACCCTGAAGAAACTAACAAGTCACCTTCTTTTAGCGTGGTACTGTGAGGAACAAACATTAATTGAAGCCTTCCGATATCACCGGTACCCTGGGCTAATACACGTGTATCATTGCGCTCTGAGCGCAACGGAATGGCATGGCTTTGGTCTGAAATCAGCAACACACGGGCAGTATTACTCCCGACATCCTGAACCTGGCCGATGATACCCTGGTCATCCAGCACCGCCTGACCTTCATAAACCCCGTTTAGCGTCCCCTTATTGATCACCAGTTGTTGGCTAAACGGTTCTGATGCTACCGCTATCACCTCAGCAACCATGCGCCGATTAGGAATACGCTGCTCCGAGCCTAACAACTCACGTAACCGTTTGTTTTCGTTGGAGATAAATTGAAATTGCTGTAACTGCCCCTGCAACTCAAGCAACTGCTGTTTGAGTTGCGCATTTTCTTCGCTTAGGGCTTCCTGGCTTTTTACACTTTCGGAGAAGTTATCCAGAATTTGCTCAGGCAAAATGGCTAAATACTGAACCGGCGTCACCAGCGAGTTTAGAAACAAACGAACCGGCTGCATCGCTTGCAGGCGATGGTCAATGAAGATCAATAAAAACGAACAGGCTAGTGCAAGCACTAGCCTGGATAATAGTGATGGGCCGCGAACGAATAAGGTTTTCATTTTGGCGCTAGGTCACCTCGCGGTTGCGTTTTACTCGTAACTAAAAAGGTCACCGCCGTGCATATCGATCATTTCTAATGCTTTACCGCCACCGCGTGCAACACAGGTCAGTGGATCATCAGCAATAATGACCGGAATACCGGTTTCTTCCATCAGCAAGCGGTCCAGATCTTTAAGTAACGCGCCACCCCCGGTTAACACCATGCCACGCTCTGAAATGTCCGAGGCCAGCTCCGGCGGCGATTGTTCAAGCGCTACCATAACCGCACTGACGATACCCATTAACGGCTCTTGCAGCGCTTCCAATATTTCGTTGCTGTTTAAGGTAAACGAACGTGGCA
Source organism: Idiomarina aquatica (assembly GCF_004362895.1). Taxonomy (GTDB): domain Bacteria; phylum Pseudomonadota; class Gammaproteobacteria; order Enterobacterales; family Alteromonadaceae; genus Idiomarina. The sequence continues at coordinate 81,516 of NZ_SNXI01000008.1, forward strand.
CGCCTTCGGCAAGGTTACGTCCGCGTACTTCAATCTCTTTTAGCTCTTCACCCGGGAACGCTGAGCCAATTTCATGTTTGATACGCTCTGCGGTAGCATCGCCAATCAGGGCGCCAAAGTTACGACGTACGTAATTGATAATGGCTTCATCAAACTTATCACCACCGATGCGTACCGAAGACGAGTAAACGACACCGTTTAACGAGATAATGGCAACTTCGGTGGTGCCCCCACCAATATCAACCACCATCGAGCCAGTCGCTTCAGAAACCGGTAAGCCTGCACCAATAGCTGCTGCCATAGGTTCGTCGATTAGGTAAACTTCACGTGCTCCGGCACCAAGCGCAGATTCGCGAATTGCCCGACGCTCGACTTGGGTCGAACCGCAAGGCACACAAACCAACACGCGCGGACTCGGGCGGAAGTAATGGCTATCGTGAACTTGTTTGATAAAAAATTGCAGCATTTTTTCGCAGACATAAAAGTCTGCGATAACACCGTCTTTCATTGGCCTAATGGCTTTTATATTACCCGGTGTACGCCCCAACATTTGCTTTGCGGCAGCACCCACAGCGGCGATCGCTTTGGGCCCACCCGAGCGCTCCTGACGGATCGCAACGACTGAAGGCTCGTTCAGAACGATGCCTTCGTCTTTTACGTAAATAAGTGTGTTGGCGGTACCTAAATCGATCGATAGGTCATTCGAAAAAATGCCGCGAATTTTCTTAAACATGAAGCGGTAAATCCCTACTTAAAAAGCTAAAAACTGCAATAAATGATAGCACGAGTTAGTACTTACTGCGCCCTTACTACACGAAACCCAATATAATTAGAGCTGAAGTCGGCAGGAAGTTCCATCCGCGTCGACACCCGCGCTAAACTCGGTGCAAAATTCCATGCGCCGCCACGAACCACTGAGCTCTGTTCTGAGGTCGTCCATTCCCAGACGTTACCCACGGTATCAAACAAACCCCAGGGATTACGCTGAAAGCTACCAACTGGCGCGGTACGTTGATTTGACCAGTCCGAGCCACAATTACGGCAATTGGCTTTACCAAAGCCTACGTCATTACCCCACCAGAAATCAGTTTCGGTACCGGCACGAGCAGCGTATTCCCACTGTGCTTCGGTAGGCAAGTTATAATCAAAGCCACTTTTTTGTGTTAACCACTGCGTATAAGCTTGCGCATCATTAAGGCTTACACAGACAACAGGAGAGGTCTCGCTCTGCGAAAACCCGGGGTTACGCCAGTTCAGGCTGTCATTGAATTTCGGCATGCCGTTTTGTAACACAGCGCAACTACCGTTCTTTTCCGCTTCGGTCACATAGGCCGTGTCATTAACAAATTTACGAAAGTCAGTTACCGTGATTTCGGTGTCGGTAATACCAAATGGACGCGCAATAGACTCGGTCGTTGCCGGCCGTTCATTGGCCATACCGTTACCGGTCAGGTCACCCATTTTAAAATTGCCCGATGGCATAACCACCAGCTCAGGCCCGCGTACATCGCGGAATAAAATATCCTGAATTTTCTCGCCGCGAGTAAATGAATACTCTGACTTTTCGAGCTCCGCACGAATCACCTGTGCGTCTTTCAGGTTAAGCGTTTGGTTAAAGGCTGTGTAACCATATTTGATGATTTCGACTTCGTGTTCGCCGCCAGGTAACATCACCTCGATTGGCGTCGAGCCATAACTAACGCCGTCAATCATTACCTCGTCATCATAGACGTTAGAGCGAATTGTTAGAGGATGCATCACCGAGCTGTCGACCGGTTCATCAGTAGCCGGCTCATTCGACGCGGTACGCTTTACTGCACAATAGCGGACATCAATATCTAATAAGGTACAGGCCTGCGACTGAGGCAGCTGACCACGCAGTTCGACGCCCATTTTAACGCCATAATTACCTTGTCCACTAAAGCCATCGCTTACAGTCTTTGAGCCCAGAATTTGCACATTGGGACTAACGCGCTCAAGGTTGGTGCGGGCTAACTCTGACTCAGATAAATCAGCTAACGTCTGGTCAAGGTATTGCTTTGATGCTTTTTGCTTAGCCAGTAACTTGCCACGAGTTTCACATTGGCTGAGAGTTTCTTCGCGGTCACAAACGATCGACTGGCTGACTTCCAGATCGCCAGTGCGGTTAAATTCTTCCTGCAAGCGCTCCACACGTGCTACGTTACGCTGATCTTTGAAGGTCTCGATTTCGTTCAACAGGCTGTGTTTACTGACACGCGCCTCTTCTACTTCCCGACTCTTTGCACTAACCAGCTGAACCTGTGTTTTTATGTCTTCTTTATTCTGCTGATGTGCCATGACCGCTTCTTTGTAAGCTTCCTGAGCGCCGGCAATATCGATGGACGGATCATCAACTAACTGTTGATACCGATTATTCATTTCTTCCAGCGCTACCTGGCGCTGCTGCTCGAGCTCACGGTTTCGCTCGCGCAAAGATTGAAGCTGTTCTCTTAGCTGCTGTTCTTCTCGCTGCAAGGTCGCCACAGTGTCAGAAAAGTTGTCATACTCTGTCTGCAATGTCGCAATTTGGTTTGATATTTCTTCGACAGACATCTGCGTCGCGTCTGACTCCTGCTGAGCCAATGCTGTCGAGGCGAATGTCAAAGTAGAGGCCATTATCACGGCCAGTCGAGCCAATCGCATCATGTTCCCATTCCAAGCTTGAAAATAACTCAGCGGCAGTTAGCTGTTGCTGCGTCCGCGCTATTGTTATTGTAGTTTTATTGAACGTTCGTCAACGTCGCGCATTTGTAATTACACCGCTTTATGCTATGTGCTTGTCAACGAAAGCGCAAGAGGGAATATCGTCGAAATGACGACAAAATAAGAGGATTATGGCAACGCTTGTGTATAACCTTGCTCATTTATCTGTATTTGCCGAGTTGTATCGCCCTGTATCAGTAGTGTCAGCGGTCCCCCTGCGCAAAGCGTTTCGGGCTGACTGCTGTCACTATAGGGGCAACCCATGCTATCAAAATTAATTCGAGACAGACCCGAGAATTCGACACTATCTTTGGTATCTATAGCAATGCAGTCGCCACGCTCTTCGCACAATGCGGCTGCATCAATATCACAAGGCGCACCTGGCTCAAGTTCGAACAGACCGACTTCTTTATTAGTTACACACACACTGTATAGATTTTCCGCAGCAGTATCCTGCATCGCCCGCTGTTGTTGCAGCCGCAATAAACTCATCACCTGCCCCTGATATGCAGCAACATCGACGCCACTGCGGCCGCCGATCAGTGGGTAGGCACTCACCGCTAAAATTCCCACCACAACAATGATGATAATAAACTCAACTATGGTAAAACCGCGTGCTTTTATGACAGAACCAGGCATTGGTATGACTTACCTCAGCATTTAGGGGGTACATATTTGGACGATCAGCATGTTAATCTGATTATTCTTGAACATTATATCAACAGCCAGTAAAAAAACAGTTAAACTCGGTATTAATAATTAGTTAGAGAACACTATGCACCAGCGCGGCTTTACGCTTATCGAGATTATAGTCGGAATCGTCACACTAGGCATTGCTTTGGTGGTGTTGTCGACCCTGCTGTTCCCGCAAGCCCCGCGCAGCGCTGGGCCCTTGCTGCAAGCGCGGGCTTCAGCGCTTGGGCAAATGTTTATCAATGAGGTTATGGGAAAGGCGTTTGACGAATCCAGCGATATGAGTGGTGGATATACTCGTTGCAGCGACTCGGGAACATGCACTGCACCCGGAGCTCTCGGCGCAGAAGAAGCAACACGAAGCAATTACGATGACGTGGATGATTTTAATGGCTTATCAACGCAAGCAGGTGACGAGATCGATGGCGTTCTTCTTCAGGGAGGCGTCAATGAGCGATTCCAAAACTTTAGCTTTGCTATCTCGGTAGCCTACTCCGATGGCAGCGCTCAAGTGCAGTCAACAGTCACAAGGTTTAAACGTGTAGACGTGACAATATCGGCACCTAATAGTCAAGAGTTCCACTTTACTGCCGTTAAGGGCGATTACTAATGGCTCAGTTACGCGCCAAAGGATTCACCTTAATTGAGCTTGTTATCGTCATTGTGCTTTTAGCAATTATCGGGACGTTCTCGTTTCGCTTTATTGGCCTTGGCGCCGACGTTTACCGTGATACCAGCGCTCGGGAACAATTAATTTCACAATCTCGTTTTGCACTTGAGCGCTTAAGTCGTGAGTTACGCAACGCACTGCCGTTAAGTGTTCGCGTATATGATAACAACCGCTGTATTCAATATGTTCCTATTTTAACCAGCGGGGAATATCTTGAGGTACCGACAACGGCTAACCCTGGCGACACGGTCACTGCCATTGCACCTTTGGAGCGCCGGACTCCACTCAGCCCATCGCAGCACTTGGTTATCTTCAATACACAAACGCCAGCAATTTACGATAACTCGGGACAACGCTACGTAATTGATGACCGACAAATTGATAGCAGCACGAACACTATCGAGTTTGAGTTATCAAGTAGTTCAGGTGCCAATATCGAATTTAATAACACCGGTCCCTCACGCCGCTTTTACGAAGTCAGCCCCCCAGTCAGTTGGTGCTATCTTCCGGAGAACGGCCAGTTACGCCGCTTCCAGTCAACAAGCTTCTCAGCGGCACCACCTGTAAATACTACCGTTAGCTCTGGGGCATTAATGGCAGCACAATTGGGCAACGAACAAACTACCCCTCCAACGCCTTTGTTTGAGGTTGATAATGTTGTACTTAGTCAAAACAATCTTGTTTTGATAAACATTGTTGTCACGCGCGATGCTGCTGGGGAGGAGTTAAATCTGCTATATGAGGTTCATATACCCAATGTACCCTGAGTCGAACCGCAAACTTACAGTAAACTCAATGCATCAGCAACGCGGTGCAGTGTTGGCGATGGCTATTTTTATAATCGTTGTTCTGAGTTTTGTCGGTGTTGCCGTCGTCAATATTTTAACCAGCTCATCTAAGGCCACTGTTAGTGAGGTTTATGGCGCTCGCGCACTATTTGCAGCACGGAGCGGTGCGGAAATATTTCTGGCAGATGAATTATTAGCTAACGCTGATAGCTTCATCGTTGACGACTGCGGAGCTCGCAACGAGGGTAGTGCTCCCAGCGATGTAGATGTTAACCCTTACCAGGTCGAATTTTCTGACTCCAACGGCAGTGGGCTATCGGATTGTCGCGCCGAGGTATACTGTGATCAGGTCACGACTCCCTTAAACAGTCTTCATGTGCGTGTCGAGTCCATAGGAAGTTGCGCAATTAGTGACAATGAGTATTCGCGTGTTTTATTGCTGGAGGCCAGTGATGCGGTACTTTAGTTGGTTTTTAAGCAGCTTAATTTTTATATCTATCGGTTCTTTCGCAGCCGATTACGGCACAAAAAACAATGATGCGCCTCCGGGTTGTAGTCAGCAGGGTAATGGCTCCGTAGAGTGCCCCAACGGTTTGACCCTGCAGTGGAATGATACCATTAGCGCGACCAAAGCCACGGTTATCAACATTACCGGTGATGCGGTGTTACAAAACGCACAAATCAGCGGCGGTATTACCATCAATGTTAGCGGGGGTAACCTCACAACCAACTCCGGTTTTGCGACCGATGGTGCGCTTAATGTCAGTGGTACCATAACCTTTGCTAATAACAATACCGTCGGCGGTACAATCTCTGCCGGCACCATCAACGCCTCCAGCGGCAGTAACAATAACTATCAATCAAGCGTTTCAGTCAGCAATAGTTATACCGGTGGCTCCAATACGACGATCAGCGGCAACCTATCAGGTGGTGACATCATCACTGCCAGCGGAACTACAATAAACGGAAGCGTAAGCGGTGATAATCTCACACTAAATTATCAGACAACGGTTACAGGCAACGTTTCAGGCACTTCCCTCTGGACTGACGCCCAAGCCGATATCGGCGGCAGCGTCCAGGCCGCAAGTGTGACCATAGGCTCTGGTAGTAATGTTACCGGCGCAATTAGTGGAACTAATTTTGTCCAGTTAGCGCCCAGTAACTCGACATTCTCGGGAGATGTCAGCTCAAACGGGGATGTGTTTGTCGGCAGCGGCAACAGTGTTACAGGCAATATATCGGGTAACAACATCACCACAGACAGCCCGGTAACTATTAACGGTAATATTAACGCAAGCGGCGATTTTGATTTAGGCAGTGGTAGTCAGGTTACCGGTGATGTCAACGCAAATAATGTCACTATCCGTGCCAGTAACGCCGAAGTCGACGGTACCGTTGTCGCATCCGGCGATATCGTCATCGGTAGCGGTTCAGGTGTAGAAGGCTCAGCATCGGGCGCCAGTATCGAAATGCAAGACTCCAACGCGTATATTACGGAAAACGCCTTTGCAGACTCGGTAATTGATATAGGTTGGGCCGGTTCTATCGGCGGTGATGCTACTGCACCCACCATTATTAACGACAGTGGCGACGAAAACGCCGTGGTCGGCGACCGCTACTGCGATGACTCAAATAGTAACGTCGACCCAAACGATGCCTTTGCCTGCGACACCGGTTCCGGGCCAACAGACCCCGGTGACGGCAGCGGTGGGGATAATACGGACTATACATTAAGCTGTGAGCAACTAGCTGAATTATCGCAATATGGCATTGTTGGCTCTAGCAGTTTTACTGCTGGTTCAGGGTCGGCAATCAATAATAATGACATTGAAGATGAGGAGGGAAACACGCCCACACCACAAGGGACTATCGATACTGTCGATTTGCCCTACCCGCCGCTTGACCCGTCTACTTTTCCGGCCTTTTCCGGCGGAGGTGATGTGACTAATGGGATAAATGTCGCTGCGGGCACCTACGACCTGGTTCGCATCTCCGGCAATAATGGCCAAACAACTTTTGCCGGCGGCACTTATTACATCGAAGAACTACGCTTCAGTACACAAAACAACTCAGCAACACTGGCTCCCGGGACCTACTATATTGGCGAAATAAATTTAGGTAATAATTCAACCATTAATATTTCACCCCAAGGTCTGGTCGAAATTTATGTAAGAGACGGCGTCAACGGCGGTAACGATATTTCGTTTAACAACAATGGGCGTACCCGAGATCTCATTGTTTACCTTTACGATAACGCCGACTTCGTTATTGGTAATTACTGCAACAGTGGTAATAATTGCCCCGAGTTTACTTTTAATGGCAGTATTTACAGCCCTTACGAAACGGTCGATATTGAGTTTGGGCAAAATACAAACTATAAAGGCAGTGCCTTAACCCAGGGAACCGTTGATTTTGGCAATAATACTGAAATAACGTATTCCGAGCAGGATCAACGTGACAGTCTAGAAGCGCAAGGTTGTGATCCGGCAATCTTGGACGACGACCCCGTTATAACAGTAAATCATTACCGATTGAGCTTTCCCGACTCAACAGTGAGCTGTTTAGCTGCAGCCGTTGACGTCCAAGCCTGCAGTAACGAACCCAGCGATTCTGATTGTGTCCCTATCATAGAAGCAGAGCCCAGCGTTACTCTTAATTCATCTAACGCCAACAGTTCTTGGACAAGCGGTACTTCCACCAATTTGACGCTGAGCGCTGGACAAGCCCAAGCCAACTTAACTCTGGTTGATAGCGGCACCAGCACGTTGTCCCTCAGCAATCCATCAATTGCGGCCAGCAACCCTTTTGTGTGCTACTCCAGTGGTGTTCAAAACAACAATTGTCAAATAGAGTTTAAACCCGCGGGCTTAATTATCACCGCGCTAGATGGTACTGGTGCGATTCCCACTCAGATTGCAGGGAGAAATTTTGATACCAAGATACGTGCCGTGGAAACCAATACTACAACAGGCGCTTGTCAGGCGGCGATATCCGGCCAGCAAACCGTAACTATGGGCGTAGAAGCGATCAACCCAACCGCTTTTGCCGACACTGACTATACGGTAAATGAGATTCCACTGCAGGCAATGAGTTTGGGAACGGTACCGACCGACAAAAGTAACATCACAACATCTCTCACCGTTAATTTTGATAGCAGCGGTGAAGCCGTTTTAGACAATTCATACGCAGATGTCGGCCGGTTGCGTTTGCATGCGTTTGTTCAACTGCCCGCAGCCCCCCCTAATCCGGCTTATCAGCTATCGGGAGCCAGTATCAATGATTTTGTCGTTAAGCCGTTTGCCTTAAATCTTGCGGCCAGAACTAGCGCGGGGCAAGAGTCCAACGGTGACGCAACAGGTTTTACGGCGGCCGCGGAGACGTTCGAGGTGACAGTACAAAGCCTTGCAGAAGGCGGTACGTTAACCAATAATTTTGGTAACGAAACGACCCCATACTCATTTGACTTCGACATCACCGCTGTCCAATTCCCAACCGGTGGTGATGGCATCAACTCCCTTAGTAAAGGAACTGCTGATCCGATTAACAATGGTCAAGCCAACTGGCAAAACGTCAGTTGGCCCGAAGTGGGTAATATCCTTTTACAACCAGGCTTTAGCAACGGCGCGCTAACTAACGACTACCTTGGTGCAGGGGACGCTGAATCCCGCGTAGCGAAAAACGTCGGCCGTTTTTACCCGCACCATTTCAAGGTAACGACTAGTGAACTGACTAATACCTGCGGGAATTTCAGCTATATGGGCCAGGCTGATATCGGTGTTGAATACACGATAGCAGCACGCAATGCTGATAATGTCACGACACAAAATTACGACAATAATAGTTTAAGTTACCCCACGGCTGAAGTTAGTGAGGGCGCCTACGTGTTACCTGACGGTGGAACTAACTACACCGATTTATCCGGCCGCTGGACGTCAACAGAAAGTGATACATGGATTTCTGGAGTGCTGGAACAATTAAGCGACAATGCTGCGCTTGAACGTTCAGGGTTAGAGCCAGATGGGCCTTACGATGCGTTGACCGTTGGTATTATGATCGCCAGCGGCAGTGAGCCCCATGATCGTGATTTTTTAGCAGCCGATAAAACCATTAATGGGTTGGCCGTGGCATTGGATGACACATTAAACGTGCGTTTTGGCCGTACCGTGCTGGAAAATATTTTTGGCCCTTCCACTACTGACCTTAATATCGTGCTGAGCAACCAATATTTTAACGATAATGAGCAGTTTGTCACCAATACCGACGATACCTGCTTCACCGTGGAGCACGACGGTAGTGCGCAGTCGACTTCCACCTTTGATGTAGCTAACGACGAAGTTATTACGACCGGCAATGCAACGCTTCAGCAAGGACAGTTGCCCCCCGGGAGCTTTTTGTTTATCGCCCCCGCAAACGAAGCACTCTATGATTTCTGCTACGCGACGGCAGATTACCTCACCTTTGACTGGGGCGAATTACCGAACTCGATAGACAGTGGTGGCGCCATCTGCACGGATAACGACCCGCGCGCAACCGCAAACTTTGGTTTATATCGAGGGAATGACCGCGTGATTTATTGGTTGGAGCGCTGGTGATTTTGTGAAAAAGTAGGTATCAACCTCAGCATCGAAACACGCTCGATGCTGAGGCTTCTTGGTGTCACTGAAACTTTATCGCATTAGCAGCCGGTAGTTACTACATCAATAGATGGCTGGCCATCAGCTGTATTCACCTGTGTGTAAGATGCATAACAGTTTGTTGCAGACGCATCAGCTCCAGATGCTGGAGTAGTATCCAAACCTCCTATGAAATCGGCTGGAGAAATAAAAATCCTTGGAACTCCACCTGAACTACCAATGATAAATGCCCAATCAGCGCTTTCATCAATTGTACCCGTCATGTCATATGCATCTAAGGTCGCGGCATCAATTATGCCCGCTTCTGACGCCTTAGGAAAACCATAATTAGTTTCAATTGTATTGACTTCTCCATCAGCTCCTAGCTCTCCTTCGATGGAGGCTTTTGCATAAATATTTTGATAGGCGCCTTGTAATGCCCCTTTTAAGCCTTTAACGGTGCTAGCTCGCGCATCATTTGAGAAGTTAATAAACTGCGGCGCTGCTGTGACCGCCAAAATACCTAATACGACGATCACGATGATCAGTTCGATTAGGGTGAAACCTTTTTGATTACGCATAATTGCACTCTCTCTTGTTGATTTAAAATAACTAAATTTGCGGGCCACGATATCAGTTACTGTTGTTACTGAACACGGTGACACCACCATTTCTGGGGTTGTAAACAAATGCATTGCCGGTGGTGCGGTAGTCCTCACCCGCCGGTTCTGCGGCCAAATTTTTGATGGTGTTCGCCAAGTAGTAAACACACAACTGATTATCCATACTTGCTTCTGGATTCGGGGTGGCGTAGGTGAAATATCGGTTTTCACCTAAGCTCGTATAATCATCGGTTACCGTGGGTGAGCCTTGCAGTATACCCTGCATCAGGCTGACACAGTCGGCGCCGGTTAAATTGCCGTCGTGGATGCTGTCATCGCCACGGGCGGTTACCGGGTAACCGGTGTTGCCATCCACGTAAACCGGCAAGGAGTCCAGCTCGACCTGTGCGCCTGCACCTTCGCTACCGGAACCCCTTGGGCGGCCGCGTAACTCCCACTCGCCACGGGCAATGCCCACGGCACTGGCAAAGCCGCCCGCGACGCCTTCGATAGCAGAGTCTTCGGCATCCGCTGTCACGTCAGTAAAACGCGGCAGGGCTGAGGCGGCCAATAGGCCTAAAATCACCACCACAATAATCAGTTCGATGATGGTAAAACCGGTTTGTTGCTTTGCCGTCGTCATGACCTAATTCCTTATTATTACTAGATCTATTTTATAACGTTATGTTTACGTTTCATACCCGTTGCGCTAAAAACTCTGCACAAAATTTAATCGCTTAACGATTCTTGTAAACGGCCTTGCCCTGCATGGTACGACAGCTTAACGGTGCTTTCAGTTTCACTGTTAGCCAGTTCATAATCGCACCGTCCTGGTTGCGATGTTGTCGCCAACGGCTTTCGCCCACCTGCTAACATTTGCCATAGCGGTTCACAACCATTTTTCACACTGGGCCAGCCGCTATCGTTCATCTCTAACTGATAGCTTTGCTGTTGAGTTTGTAATGTCACTTGCCCGGGTTTCCCCCGCCTTAACCATTCCGTTCGCGCCAACATCAGGTTTTCGTTAAAACGCTTAACTAGCACCTCGCGTTCAGCCTGTTGCCAACCCCAACGGTCACTAAAAATACCCAGCTCTAACAGTTTCATCGCCAATAAACCGATAATCACCACCACCACGATATTTTGTAGCCAGCGTAATAACCGCGAACGAGACTGCTCTTCGGCGCTCATCAGCCCCCCTGGTAGGCACTCATCATGTCCCACATTGGGGTGAAAATACCTAACGCCAAAATCAGTACCATCACCGCAACGACAGCAATCATTGCCGGCTCAATACGTGCTGTGAGGGTTTTAAGATCGTAATCGGTTTCACGTTCATAGTATTCCGCGACCTCCCTTAACAAGGTATCGATGCGGCCGGTTTCTTCTCCTACTACAATCATCTGCATTACCAGCGGTGTAAAGAGTTTTGAATACCTTGCTGCCCGCGACAAATTGTCGCCCCGCTCAATACTGCGGCGAATATCCAAAATTTTCTTTTCCATCCAAGCGTTATCCACCGCCTCAGCGACCAATGACAACGCCTGCGTGAGCGGCACACCGGCGCCCAACATCACTGAAAAGCTACGCGAAAACCGCGCTAGCATGGAACGTTCCAAAATACTGCCAATAACCGGGACTTTGAGTTTTAAGCTATCCCAAATCAATCGACCCGAGGGCTGACTCACATAGTAGCGCAAGCCAAAAAAGCCGCCAACAATGGCAATGAGCATTAACGGCCAATAGTTAACGAAAAAATCAGAGGTACCAAGCAGTGCCCTTGTAGCCCAGGGCAATTCCACGTTAAAACGACTAAACATATCGGCAAATGTGGGTATCACAAATATATTCAGCACAAACATCGCGATGGCCAGAGCAATTAAGACAAAACTAGGATAACGGGTCGCGGCTTTTATGCGTTTACGGGTGTCCTGTTCGTTTTCTAAATAAAGCGCCAGCTGTTCAAACGACTCTTCTAATTGCCCGGTGTTTTCGCCAACATGCACGATTGCCACCACCAGTTTAGGAAAAATCTTCTTATGTTGCGCCAGACCCGCTGACAGGGTGCGACCACGCTCCAACTGGCTATACACGTCTTTCAGCGCTTTTTGCATACGCTTGTTTTGGGTGCTGTCAGCTAAACCATCAATTGCGCGTAAAATTGGGATGCCGGCGTTGGTTAACGAGTACATTTGCCGACAAAAAATAATTAGCTGATCAAGGTCAACATTGGGCTCCAGCTGTTCACGCAGAATACTGACCCAGTTATTGTTGGTCTCTTTCGCTGACCCTGGGCGTGGCGTTTTTGTTTTAGCTCCGGCCCCGCCCGCATTAACCTGAACCGGCGTTAATCCCTGCGCCATGATCGCCTGCGCCGCTGCGCGGGTATCGTTCGCTTCGACGCTACCCCTTTTTAACTGGCCTTGTTTGTCGCGGGCCTGGTAAGTGAATTTCATATCAGCCGTCAACCTCCGGGCTGTCGGTGCCCGCATTGTCGTTAACGTCATCATCAACGTCACCCGCTTCTGCTACCTGGGTGACATTATCCTCAACACTCTCTGCCAGGAACAGCACTTCTTCAACCGTAGTGATACCCTGTTTAGCATAGTCCAGCGCCACCAGCGCCATAGAGCGGAAACCAGCTGATTCGTTGGCTGCCTCAGCAAAGCGTTGTGTATCGTTCATGCGCAACGCATCCATCATTGCACGATTCATCTCTAGTAACTCAAACACACCAATACGGCCTTTGTAACCGGTGTGGTTGCAGTGCTGGCAGCCTTTCCCTTTTTTGTAGTTATGCTGCGAACTGCCTTTTTGTAAGTGCTCTAGTAGGCTTTCGTGATCGGGCTCTAGCGGTGTATCCGTAGCACAACGCTCACAGGTCCGGCGAACCAACCGCTGAGCGATAATACCGCGCAACGCAGCAGCGACCAAATACGAGGGTGCGCCCATATCAATTAAACGCATGGCACTGGTGATAGCATCATTGGTGTGAAGTGTCGATAAGACTAAGTGACCGGTAATTGCGCCTCGCAAGCCGATCTCGACGGTCTCGTGGTCACGCATCTCACCGACCATGATAATGTCAGGATCCTGACGCAAGGTAGTCCGTAGAACCCGGGCAAAGTCGAGGCCAATCTTGGCACTGGTCTGCACTTGCGAAATACGGGGTAAACGGTATTCCACCGGGTCCTCGACCGTGATCACTTTTTTGCTTTCGGTATTGAGTTCGCTCAGTGCACCATACAAGGTTGTCGTTTTACCGGAGCCGGTTGGGCCGGTAACCAGCAACATGCCATGCGGGCGGTTAATCAGCGCGCGTACTCGTTTTAAAATATCATCGGGCATCCCGGTTTTATCTAACGACAAAATGCCGCTGGTCTGATCCAGCAGACGCATGACGCAAGACTCACCATACTGCACCGGCATGGTCGACACCCGCACATCAATGTTTTTCTTTTTTATCTTGATATTAAAGCGGCCATCTTGCGGCAGTCGACGTTCAGAGATGTCCATACCCGACATCAGTTTTAAGCGCAGGACCAAGGCACTGGCGATATTGGTTTCATCTAAAATGTTTTCGTGCAAAATACCATCAACACGTTGGCGAATGCGCAACATATTTTCGTCAGGCTCTATATGAATATCCGATGCCCGGACTTGCACCGCATCCTCGAAAATCGACTGGAGAAGTTTAGCAACGGTAGCATCTTCGCCTTCTTCATCAAGGCTTAGCGCACCGAGTTCAAACTCCGCTGTATCGTCATATTCATCCTGCAACTGGCTGGCGAAGGTTTCGATGTCCTTGGTCCGTCGATACAGACTATCGAATGCTTGTAGTAAATCTGCTTCGGCAACGACCGCGATATTGACATCGCGCGACGCCAGTTGTTGATTAATAGCGTCAATAGCTGACAAGTCAGCCGGGTCGCTCATGGCAACTTTAGCTTCGTTGTCATTGGCTTCATACACCAACGCTCTGTGACGTCGCGCTTGTACTTCAGACAACAAATTAACTGTCGTTTGAGGGATTTTTTTATCACTCAACGAGACCATGGGGATCTTCAGCTGCTGAGCCAGAAATTCGGTCAGCTGTTGTTCACTTATGTAGCCAAGCTCAATAAGTGTTGCACCTAACTTACGACCGGACTGACGCTGTTCTTTTAGTGCTGATTCAAGTTGTTTTTCGCTGATGACCTGTTCGTGAACCAACAAGTCACCCAGGCGCATTTTAAGGCGTGGACGTTGCATGTTGATTCCTTATTAATTTGATTTGCTCGGCAATAAAGTTAAGTGTCGGTGTATGCTCGATGCGGATTGCAGCTTGCTCAAAAGCAGTAAGTGCTTGCTTAGGTTGCTGCTCGCGTAGCGCCAGTGCTAAGCCCAAATACCAGCGACCGTTATCGGGTTGCGCATCGACCAGCGCCTGGTAGCTGTCGCGCATTGCCGTTATTTGTCCCTGCTGCTGAGCTAAGCTGGCCTGTAACTGATAGTATTGCGGCAGTTGTGACGCATCCGGTATCGCTTGTTGTAATAATTTTAATGCCAGGTTTGGCTGCGCTTGCTTTTCTAACATAGACGCTGCCAGTAAACGCAATGAATGTGCGTTGGGGTATTGCGCCAGCCCCTCGCGCAATATCGCTAAGGCCTGCGTTGCCTGACCGCGACCAAACTCTAACGCTGCCCATTCTTTGCGGATATCATGTTGTTGAGACTGCGCATTTAATGCCGCCTGATAATGTTCAGCGGCGTCGCTAAAGAGCCCTTGCTGCTGTGCCTGCTTGGCTTTTTGCCATGCGCGCTCGGCAAGTTCGGCATTAGACAGCTCTACACTTTGTTTGGTAAAGCTACCGCGTGGTTTTTCTTCGGTAGTCGCGGGCTGCCTGGCTGGTATTTCTGGCTGTTTCGTTGCTACAGTTTGCGGTATGGAGTCTTTTCCCGTTGCAGGCTTTTCCCCCGCTGAAGGCTCTTTTTGAGCTGACGGCTCTTGTTCCGCTAAGGGCTCTTTCCCAACTGAGGGCTCTTTGTCGACTGAAGGTTCTTTTTCGATTACATGCTCTTCTGCTACCGCCTGTTCGGCCGGTCCGTTAGGTGCCGAGTCACTCTGTAACAACCACCACGCCAATACACCGACAAGTATGACAACCAAAACAAGGCCAACCCAACGCAGCCATGCAAAACGCGGCGGCGCGACAACAGCCGAGCCATTACCACGGGACGCGGTCGGATTGCGCTGGTCTAAGTCATTCAATACTTTATTGATAAGACTCACGACAAGGCCTCCCACGGCAAATAATCGCTAAATAGCGCGCCCGCGGCAATGCTTAAGCCCAGCAGCAAAAATATACTCCACAAGACCAGGCGTTTAGCACGACTACGATAGGTGACATCATCGGTATCCTCAGCGGCCAGTCGCACATGATTTAGTGTTAACTGATGGCGTCCCTCGCCGTAAGCAAGCAACAGCATTTTGTGGCACAACATATTCACCAAACGCGGAATACCCCGGCTGCACTCATAAATAGCAGTAACCACCTTCGCGGGAAAAATTGGTGCGCCATTGTAGCCCGCAACACTCATACGGTGGCCGATATACTGCGCAGTTTCTTGCGCGTTCATTGCGGTTAACTGATAAGAAAAACTAATACGTTGGCGAAGCTGTCGAAAATGATGCTGTTTTAAGCGTTCATCCAGTTCCGGCTGACCTACTAACACAATATGCAGTAACTTGCGTGATTGCGTTTCTAAATTAGAAAGTAACCGCACGGCCTCTAAACTCTCTTCCGGCAGTGCTTGTGCCTCATCAATTAGTAACACCACAGCATGCCCGGCTTGATTAATATCGAGCAGTCGTTGTTGCAGTGCCCGCGCTAATTGATGCTGCCCTTCGATGGACTGGGTATCAACCTCAAGCTCCTGCGCTATGGCGCGACGCAGCTCCTCGGGATTTAAATAGGAATCGGGTACATACGCGGTTTTGAAGAAGTCGGGAATATCATTTAATAACCGTCGGCACAGCAGCGTCTTACCCGTGCCCACTTCACCAGTAACTTTAATAAAGCCTTCGCCGGTTTTTAACGCCGTCAACACCACCTTCGCTGCTTGCTGATGGCTTTTCAAATCACAATAAAACTGCGTGTTAGGCGTAATTGTGAACGGCAGTTGCTGCAGACCGTAGTGATACAAGTACATAAAAACTATTACCCGTTCACGTTAATTAGCCAGGTCCGGGAACCAGGTTTTTAATAAGTCTTGCGAGCGCTGTAACTCCTCGCGCCAGGTATCCACACCAATAACGGTGGGTTTAATTAAAATCACTAACTCCTTTTTTTCGGTCCGATTAACCCGGTTTTTAAACAAATTACCGATTAGCGGCAAATCACCCATCAGCGGGACTTGCTCAATATCTTCGGTGGTAGACGTTTGCATCAATCCACCCAACACCACAATTTCGCCGTTGCGCGCACGAACGATGGTATCACTTTCGCGAATATTGCTGCGTGCTAGCGGCAGGCGTAGAGTCTCGTTACCAATTTCAATGACTTTTTCTTGCTCAGCCGTTTCCACTACCGACGGGTGCACATGCAATGTCACCACGTCGTCATCACTAATTTGCGGCGTCACATCTAGCGAAATACCCGAAAAAAACGGCGTTAATTCGACATCCGAACTGGTCAAGGCATCGTTAAGCCCGGACGTGTTTGTTTGTGACTGGACGTCGGTAACATAGTATTCATCCTCACCGATTTTTATCACTGCCTTTTGGTTGTTTGATGCACTGACCCTGGGGTTGGACAGCACCTGAACAGAACCTTGGGTTTGCAACAAGCTCAAAAAGCTCGAAAAGTTGTTATCGTTAAAGCGCAGCCCGAACAAGCCGTTCGAAGTCGCGGCTGCTAGGTCCGTTGGCGTTGAACCATTCAGGTTAATGTCAAAACCGTTACCCAGGCCGTCTGCGTATTGATCCAGTTTGCTCCATTGAATGCCCTGTTCAAAACCATCGGCTAATGTCACCTCCACAATCCTAGCCTCGAGAATAACCTGACGTTGCAAGCGGGTCTGCAAAGTCGCTAAGAATTCACCCACCGCACGAAGTTTTGATGGCTGCGCAGTAACACTGACAATGCCTGCTTGCGGCGACATTACGACGGTTCCTCCGCCTGCAACCTTTTCCAGCATATCTTGCAACTCACCCCAGAGATCGGTTTCTGACTGAGAACTAACGCTAGCCCCGTTGCCACCTTGCATAGACTGATTATTAAGATTCCCCGAATTACTGCTGCCTGAACCACCTAAAAGGCCAGGATTATTGAAGTTATTGCTATTACTACTGTTGTTAAAATTATTACTGCCGTTGTTGCCATTATCATTTTGGCTCACGCCACCGCTCGAAATCTGCGTTTGCGACATACCAAAGCGTTTTAACGATAAATAATCCAACGAGAAGGTTTTGGTCCTAACGCCACTTGGGAATACCTGAATCATACGCCCCGTTTGTTTTATTTCGTAACCGTAGGTGTCCTCTATCACCGCCAGGGTTTCGGCAATGGTTACATCCTTCAAATCAAGCGATATCTCGCCCTTAACATCAGGGTGGACAATGATGTTATACGGCGTATCTATTGTCAGACTGTAGAAAAACTCGCGGGCATCTAACGCCTTTGCCTGCAACACGAAGCGTTGCTCCCGGACAAGGTCGCTTGTTTTCCCACCGGCTGCTTGCAGCGGCTGGGATAAATAGTCTGCCACATCAGCAGGCACATCACTATTAGGTTGTTTTTCAGCCGCTTCCTGCCTATCCGATTCAAGCGCATCATAAACAGCCTGCGGTTGGTGGTTAGGGTGATACGCACAGGCCGTTAACAGGCTTAACAATATGGTGCTGAGCGCCATTATCACCAATCGATTCATTGGTTGTCCCCTACTTCAGCGCTGCTACGCTTTATTGACGGTGTAAACATCGTTAATTCTATTTCCTTTTGCCCGTTTTGCAGTCGCACTCGCTGGCTTTGTATTGCAGTAATCCGATAGCCGTTTATCAGGTCATCCTGTTGGTATCGTTGCCCATTAATGATCGCGTAGCGCCGGTTAGTAAAAGCGATAATTTGATTTAATTGCAATGTTTCTACTAGGCTGTTTTCATCACGCTCAACAACACCGCTACGCCATTCATAAGGGCGTGTTGGATCGCCGGCTACTGCCGTGTTTATCGAAGCGAAGACTAGCGTTATTAACAGCGCAACAATAAGCAATCTAAAACTAACCACCGATTATCTCCCTATCAGTACTCAGCAGCCGCCAATTTAGTATCACTTCGGCTTGTGGATATTCTACAACGCGGTAATTAAACTGATGCCATTGCACGTTGGGATGCTGTTGCCGCAATTGTGTCAAAAACTGTTGTAGTTCAGTGTAGTTGCCGCGGTATGTCGCATTGACTTGATGCTGATATAAGCTGGCATAATCTTGTTCTTCGCCCATTGCAACGGGTGACTCTGAGTTAAGACTCACTAACGATATGCTGTCAGGATAGTTCAATGCATTGCCCAAAAACTCTCGCCGCTCAGCTTTATCCAATAACGTAAATCGTTCGGTTTTGGCTTCAATTTCTTGTAAACGCTGTTGCTTACGAGAAATTTTTTGCGTCAGGGGTTGGTTCACATCCTCCTGCAACTGTTGCGTTAACTCAGACTGTAATTGTTGCTGCTGCGTCGTTTGCTGTTCAACTTGCGTCAATTGCTGCTGTTGCTGCTGGTGTTGCTCCAACGCAGGCATTATTTGATAGCTCAGCAAAGGCAATGTGACGAGTACCCATACAGCGATAGTAATCAAAAATCGCCGCTCGCGCGGTTGCTCGCTAAAGCGTTGCTGCAGTTGCTGCCATTGTTGCTGAAGCCGCTCGATCACGGTGTTTCCCCGCTATTGCTGCTATTACTTCCTGCACTATCATTTAACGAACTATCACTTAACGGATTATTACTTAAAGAAAAAGTCTGCTGGTTTTGCTCATTTCTATCCAGGTCAACCACCGCAAAACGACTTTGCGCTAACAATGGTACATGCCGAAACCGCTGCATCCAGCGAGGGAGTAAATTAGCTTCAATCGTTTTACCGGTAAGCGATATGCCCTGCCGACCCATACTAAATTCCGTTAGCCATAAACCCTCGATATCAACTTGATAAAGCGCTTGCATCAACTGATCAGGCGCGCTGTTATGTGTCGTTTGTCGATCTGATAATTGTTGGTTTAAGCGTTGCTGTGCAGCAATTTTTTTATCAAGCGCTAAATCCTGCTCAATCAGCTGTTGGCTTGGTTGACGTTGCTTCAATTGTTGCTGTAATTGCTCAGTTCGTTGAGTGTGTTGCTGAAGCGTTTGCTGCGCCTGCGTCAATTGGTTGTCACTTTTTTGTTCTAACCATTGCGCATAACCCATCGTAGCGACGACTAAAAACAACACCAATGCAACACTAACTGCTGCGCGGTTCAGTGTTAAGCGCTGAATTACGGGTTTTAAGTCATCTCGTAACAGGTTAACCGATTGCTTCACGCGTCCTGCTCCTTGTCTGCACCAGCTTCGTCTGCTGTGCTGGGTTCTTGTTTGGCCGCCGCAAAAGCTGCCAAGTCAGAGAAATCGCCTTCGCACAATTCGTTCATCCAGTCTTCATAGTTAAAACGCTCAACCGAAACAGCTAACAAGTCGCTTAACGCCCCACAGACGCTATCAAGCTGGGCATGGCTGATCGCCACCATAATCTCTTTAACCGGCGCCTGCCGCAGCTGACTCTCGTAGTAGTCCATCGAGCGTTGTAATTCTGTAGCTAGCGGCTCCAATGCGCCAAGTTCGATTTCCTCTTTACTATAATCCGTAATTGCCGCTTGCCCGCTTAGCGCTCGGCTAAAACAGAGTTTGCCTTGATGATAAATTTGGACCAAGTAGCCTCGTTCTAGTGGGTAAACACATAAGCGGGCACGAGCACTGTGCGGGTGCAATTTACGCAGCTCTAACTCGCTGATCGTGATTATCTCTGGCTCCCAGCCAGCGTCTACTATCGCTTGCACCCAGTCGCTCAATTCTTGTTTATTACCAGCCACAGCCATCACTTTATTTTGACCGGATGGTTGATAGGCTAATTCATAGTAATCGGTGACCATATTCTCGGGAGCCAAATCGGTTAGGTCACCAAGCTGAAACGCTAAACTCGCGGCGATATCCTGCTCAGGTACATCCGGACGGTCGACAGCAATTGTTTGGTAATAGCCAAGCCCTAACACTAAAGTGACGGGGGCGTGCTTTAGGCCCAGCTTGTCATAACTTTGGTTAAAATGTTCAAGGATCTCACTTGTATTGGTTTGCGATACTTCTGAGGAGTCGTTAACAACGACTTCGGGTAGGTCAGCCTGTCTATGCCGCAACACCAGAAGTCGCAGCTCTTTCTTGCCTAATTGTAAGATTATCCGGTAATTACCAGAACGCGCTTTTGACGCTCCGATTAGCACAAATCACCCTTTTTATAGTTGTTGTTCAAAGATAATACCAGACATGCACTCGCTAAGTGAACAAAAAATAACAGAAATTTAGAGCGATTATGAACATCGTAATAACCGCCTGGGTGGCCTTTCACATTTATCGACTTTAATTAAAACTTAAACTGGCTCACTGCCTTGCCCAGCTTGCTCGCCAGGGTTTGCAGCTGATGTGCTGTGGCGCTGGTATGCTGTGTTGCTTCTTTATTTTGGTCAGCCATGTCAGAGAATCGCTCAACATTGCGCGCAACCTCATCACTAGCCGCATTTTGCTCGCCTAACGCGTCGCTAATGTCCTGCACGACTTGCAACACGCGGTCAAAGCTTTCGCGAATTTCGGTGATTGCCTGACCGGTCATGGAGGCGAGCTCAACCCCTTCCTCGACCTCACTGGCACCGCGTTCCATTTGTTTAACGCTGGCCTGAGTACCGCTTTGAATCTTAGCCACCATCGCCTCGATTTCATCGGTCGACTCGCTGGTACGTTGCGCCAGGCTTCGCACTTCGTCCGCGACCACCGAAAAGCCACGCCCTTGCTCGCCGGCACGCGCTGCCTCTATCGCCGCATTTAGCGCCAATAGATTAGTTTGGTCAGCAATAGACTTAATGACGTTAACAATTGAGGTTATTTGTTCCGACTGTTGTTCCAGTTCAACCAGCTGCTGAGAGGTCTGTTTGGCTGCATCGCTAATACGGTTAATGGAACTGATCATTTGCTCGATAACTGCCGCACTTTGCTGTGCATTTTGACTGGAACTTTCCGATATTTCACGCGCTTCAGCCGCATTTTCTGACACGTGATTAATGCTGGTACTGAGTTCTTGTATCGAGGTCGCAATGGTCTCGGACGCGTTTGTCTGCTCGTTAGATGAGGCAGACAGCTGCTCCGCGGTGCTTGCCACCGACTGGCTTGCGGTATCGAGCTCAGTGGAAGCGGTTCTTATTTCTCCCATCATGGCACGCAACTGTGTTTGCATCGTTGCCATTGCTGACAACAGCTCGGCAATTTCGTCGCGGCCTTCATCATCAACGTTAACATTGAGGTTACCGTCGGCAATGGCGGTGGCGACACGCATGGCTTCGTCTATGCGACCAGCCAACTGACGGCGGAACAACAAGGCGGCGCCAACAGCTACTAAGGCTACAATTAACCCGCCGATTATCACGATGCTATACACTAAAGTGGCAGCGGTATCGGCC
Organism: Idiomarina aquatica; assembly: GCF_004362895.1. GTDB lineage: Bacteria > Pseudomonadota > Gammaproteobacteria > Enterobacterales > Alteromonadaceae > Idiomarina. The sequence goes on from NZ_SNXI01000008.1 coordinate 103,331, forward strand.
GCTTGACTTCGTTGAACTAATAAATCTTGTTCCTCAGCAATAAACGCATCCATTAATTGGCGCAGTTGATCCATGCCTTCTTTTCCTCGCCCCTGCTTAACCAGGTATGCTGCTTGGTCAAGCCCCATAGCTCCTGGCCCATATTGCGTACGAATATCGATGGGCGGATCAATAGCTTCAACTAACCATTGTTGGTAAACTTCTTCGACCTTAGCAAGACGTTGCTGTTGCTCGGGATTATCGGATGTGAGTTGTTGCAACGATCTAAGATTACGTTCTACCCCCTCTTTACCATCAAGGTAAGGCTGCTGGAACTCCTCTGCCCCGCTAATAACATAACCCCGTTGGCCACTTTCTATATTTAAAAAGTGTTTAACCAGGTCTTCCGCTTCGCTGATAACCGTAAAGGTGTGTTCAGCCCGCTGGGTGGTCTGTACCATATTCGACACACTGTAAATCACAGTACCGATAAGCCCCGCCAGCACCACGACGATAACGCCAAAAGCGACGATCAGTTTATGTATTAGCTTCATGCAGTAAGTTCCAACTGGTCTAATTAGTTTTACTATAAACTCACTATCGACAGATAACGATAGTTCTTCAGTAAAACTTAACTTTTACTCAACAGCTATTTTTTAATCTGCCACTGCAGTTTTTCACCTGCATAGTAAGGCACGATAGCTCCATCGGCGGTATCCAGTGTCGCTGGAAGTTGCCATTCGTCGCGCACTAACGTGACCTTTTCTTGATTTCGCTCAAACCCATAAAAGGCTGCACCAAATACCGAGGCAAAGTTTTCCAGTTTATCCAGTGCGTCGTGCTGGCTAAAGAATTCTGCATACAACTCAAGTGCAGCGGGCGCTGAGTAACAGCCGGCGCAGCCGCAGGCGGTTTCTTTATTCGCTTGTACATGAGGCGCTGAATCAGTACCCAGGAAGAATTTAGCATTACCCGATAACGCCGCCTGTTGCAGGCGCTGTTGGTGCTCGCGTCGTTTAAGTATCGGCAGACAATAGTTGTGTGGGCGCACGCCGCCAACCAGTAAGTCGTTACGATTCATCAATAAGTGCTGCGGCGTCATGGTTGCTGCGACATTATCGTTAGCAGCCATGACAAAATCGACTGCGTCCCCGGTAGTAATGTGCTCAAGCACCAGCTTTAGCTGAGGAAATCTGGTGGTAATCGGCACTAAGTGGCGATCTATAAATACCTTTTCGCGGTCAAATATATCGATATCGTGGTCAGTAACTTCCCCATGCACTAGCAGCGGCACTTGCTCGTGCTGCATCGCTTCTAACACCGGAGCCAGGGCTTCTACAGATTTCACACCGGCTGCCGAGTTAGTTGTCGCTCCTGAAGGATAGAGTTTAAAGCCAATCACATGCGGGTTTTCAGCGGCGGCTTTAATTTCTTCGACAGTTGTTTCTGCAGTCAGGTAAAGCGCCATTAGTGGCTGAAAACTCAACCCGTCTGGTATGGCCGCAAGAATACGTTGCCGATACGCCAGCGCCATTTCTACCTTAGTCACCGGCGGCACTAAGTTTGGCATCACCACGGCGCGATTAAACACCTGCGCGGACGCCGCCACGGTGGTTTTTAGTAATGCGCCATCACGTAAATGAAGATGCCAGTCGTCTGGGCGGGTAAGGGTAAGTTGCTGCATTTTGTGGCCTTTGGCTAAACTACGGAATGCAGAAATTATACGCGAGTCGCTGTCAACCTGTCTAACTTCCTGAGCTAACGTAAGCCCATGGCTTGCTTCCAATGTTTGCGGCAACAGGACACATAGCGGTCGTTACCACCAATAGCCACCTGGGCGCCCATTTTTATCGCCTCGCCATTTTCGTCGACCCGCAGTGACATGGTTGCTTTGCGGCCACAGTGACAGATGGTTTTCATTTCGACCAATTTATCTGCCACGGCTAACAAGACCGCACTGCCGGGAAACGCGTTGCCAAAAGCATCAGTTCTGATTCCATAGCACATCACCGGAATATCATGCGTGTCGGCCAGGGTAGTCAGCTGCCACACTTGTTGCTCCGTTAAAAACTGCGCCTCGTCAATCAGTACGCAATCGATGGCTGCCGCTTTATGATGTGCAAGTACCTTTTCGGTAAGGTCGCAGTGGCTCTTAAAACTCACTGCTTTGCGCTTTATCCCCAACCGTGACGCGATATTCCCCTCGCCCGCTCGATCATCGATCGCGGGCGTCATCAACAGCACGTGTTGGTCACGTTCTTCGTAGTTATGCGCCACTTGCAGCAGCGAGGTACTTTTGCCGGCATTCATTGCCGAGTAGGTAAAATACAAGGAAGCCATATTATTGTTTTTATGTCATCATGGTAAAAAGCAAATCTTACCGAGGAGCCAGTGATATGCAATACCCTGCCGAATTTATCCAAGCCATCCCTAAAGCCGACTTGCACTTACATTTGGACGGTAGCCTGCGCGCCAGCAGCCTTGTCGATATGGCCAAGCGCTCTGGTGTTGAGCTACCCAGCTACACCGAAGAAGGATTATTCGAGCAAGTATTCAAGTCTCACTACAATAACCTCGGTGAATATTTAAACGGCTTTCAGTATACCTGCGCCGTGTTGCGGGATCTGGAAAACCTCGAGCAGGCCTCTTACGAGCTGGCGATTGATAACCAAAACGAAGGGGTCACCTATATCGAGGTTCGGTTTGCGCCGCAGTTGTTAATGGATCCGTCTAAAGGCGTTACCTTTGACACCATTATGCACGTGGTCAACGACGGCTTGAAACGTGCTAAAACCGAATACAATCAGCGTGAAGACGTTAAAAATGGTGACAAGCCGCCATTTAACTACGGCATTATTAACTGCGCGATGCGTATGTTTGGTAAAAAAGGTTTCTCCCCTTACTACACCCAACTATTCCAACAACTACGCGACTTCGAGCCAATGCAGGTCATTCGCACTGCGGCCATGGAGTTAGTGCGCGCCAGCGTGCGTATGCGCGATGATGAAGGTCTGCCAATTGTTGGTTTGGATATCGCGGGTCAGGAAATTGGCTATCCCGCCAGTAAGTTCAAAGACGTGTATGAATATGCACACGAGAACTTCCTGTTAAAAACCGTCCATGCCGGTGAAGCTTATGGCGCCGAAAGTATTTTTGAAGCGTTAACACAGTGCCATGCGGACCGCTTGGGTCATGGCTATTCATTGTTCTCGCCGGAAATGACAGAAGACCCAAAAATTAAAGACCCTAAGGCCTACGGTGAAAAGTTAGCATCCTATATTGCTGACCAGCGGATTGCGGTAGAGGTGTGTCTTACGTCGAATATGCAGACCAATCCGAGCATTGGTGATATTAAGAACCATAACTTTAAGCACATGCTGGATAATCGTTTAGCGACGGTCATTTGCACCGATAATCGACTGGTTTCGAGAACAACGGTCAGTAATGAGTACCAGTTAGCGGTGGATAATTTTGATATCCCACTGCACCGTTTAAAAGACTTGGTGGCTTACAGCTTTAAAAAGAACTTTTATCCGGGTGCTTATACCGAGAAACGCGATTACACCAAACGTAATCTGGCTTATTTTGACAAGCTCGTTGCCAAGTTCGGCTTATCAGAATAAACGCTATTTTAATGATGCCCGCCATTGCGTCACTGCTACCGGGCGGGCATAGTAAAAGCCCTGCATGACGACATTGGCATCGGTTTTAAATAGGAACTCTGCCTGCTTTTTAGTCTCTACGCCTTCAGCAACAACTCGCATACTCATATGATTGGCAATAGATATTACCGTTTCAATTACGCCGTCCCCGGCTCTCCGATCACCAATCGACTGCACAAAACTTTGGTCTATTTTTAGCTCGTGAACCGGCAATTGACTAATATAGGAAAGCGAGGAGTAGCCAGTACCAAAGTCATCGATGGAGAATTCTACCCCCTGCCGATTCAAGCCTTGCATTTTGGCCACCACGTCCGAGACATCGTCAATTAAGACACCTGCATGTTTCGGATGAATCCGAACACTCATTTCGGTTCAATCCGATCACCCATTTCGGTTTAAACCGATCACCTGTTTCGGTTTTATCCGATCACTTTTAGCCTTTTTCCGAAATCACTGTTCGGATTGCCGA
>NZ_SNXI01000009.1 GCF_004362895.1 Idiomarina aquatica
GTTGAGCTAACCCGTACTAATTGCCCGTGAGACTTAACCATACAACACCCAAGGTGTTTGGTGTCGTTAAGCACAAGTTGATAACCTTTACCAAATCATGACGGCTTGCGCCCAAGGCGCAAGTTACGTAAAAGTAGGTCGCGCTTATAGCGCGACAGCAAGAGAGTGGCATCACAATCAGCCTTTCAGTTGTTACAACAGTTTTTGTCTGGCGGCCATAGCGGTATGGCACCACCTGGCTCCATTCCGAACCCAGCAGTGAAACATACCAGCGCCGATGGTAGTGTGGGGCTTCCCCATGTGAGAGTAGGACACCGCCAGACTTCAAATAAAACAACCCCAGCCGTATGGCTGGGGTTTTTTATTGTCTATCGTTCAGCGATTGGCTTTTTTTACCTCCACCGTCACGCCGCTGCGCCGCTAAGCCGGTGGTTATTTATGCCCGCTCTTCGGGTACTGACGATATAAACTGGGTTGGGCACGGCGGTATAGATTTTATTTATCTAGACCATTACCAACCGTTTTATGAGGTTTTTCGTATAACTGCTATATTGAATGAACAATCATAGTGGGAGAGCAGTTATGAAAAGAAAAAATCTTATTACTTTAGCCATTCTGTCCAGCGCGACGCTAGGCGCACCGGCAATAGCCCAAGAGGCCAATACGGAGTCACAGGCTGACGTCGAGGAAGTGTTACAAGTCGTTGGCTCGCGACTGTCTTTTCGTACTGCAACTGACGGTGCCGCACCGGTCGACATTATTTCAGGTGAAGACTTGGCAGCTACAGGTATAACGGAAACCGGCAAGGCGTTGCAATACGCTGTACCAAGTTTTAACTTCCCATCATCTTCGATCACCGATGGTACCGATGCAGTCAGACCTGCCTCTCTGCGAGGTCTCGCGCCTGACCATACTCTGGTACTCATTAACGGTAAGCGACGTCATAGTTCTGCGCTGGTTCATTTGAATGGTACCACAGGTCGCGGTAGTTCTAACGTAGACTTAAACGCTATTCCTATTGCCGCGATCAAACGTATCGAGGTATTACGAGACGGAGCGGCAGCCTTGTATGGCTCCGATGCTATAGCCGGCGTAATCAATATCGTTTTGAAAGACAACGCTGAGGGTGGCTCTGCCAACTTGCAGCTAGGTCAAACGCATAAGGGTGACGGTGAACAATGGAAACTCACGGGTAGCCAAGGTTTTACAGTAGGAGAGGAAGGTAGTTTTACACTGTCCGGCGAGTTACATCACAAAAACCGTACTAACCGTGCAGGGGATGATCCACGGCAACAATACCCATTGTTACCTAATGGCGAACTCGATCCTCGCGAGGAAACTTTTAACCGACAGAGCTTCCATGTTGGTGATGGTGAATATGAAAACGCTGCGCTTTTCGCAAACTTTGAGACGGCAGTAGGTGATTCCGGAACGCTTTATGCTTTTGGCGGCTTCAGTGACAGAACGTCAGAATCCGGCGCATTTTACCGTCGCGCTTTGCAATCGAATACCCTCACCGAAATCTACCCCGACGGCTTTTTGCCGATTCTTGCGCCTGATGTAAAAGATTACTCAGGTTACTTAGGTTACGAGTGGATGCTTGGCGAATGGACGTTTGACGTAAGTGCAGGGTATGGCCTGAGTGAGTTCCAGTATAATGTAAACAACTCCCTGAATGCGTCTTTGGGCCCAGAGTTAACACCAACCTCATTTGAAGCGGGTACACTCGAAAACACTGAAACGAACGTCACCATCGATGCCCAGCGCTTCATCCCATTTGCTAATAACTCTGATTTGTCTCTAGCAATGGGGGTGAGTTACCGCGAAAATAATTACCAGGTCAGTGCCGGCCAGGAAGAAAGTTATATTAACGGCGGTTATCAGGATCGTCCCGGCGGAAGTCAGGGTTTTACCGGGTTTACGCCGGAATCTGAAGTCGATCGGTCACGCGATAATATTGGCGTTTACGTAGAAGCAGAGAACCAGTTAACAACTGAGTTTTTATGGGGTGCTGCAATTCGGCACGAAGATTACTCAGACTTTGGTACAAACACCAGTTGGAAGCTTTCGGGTCGATATGATCTCACTGATCGGATAGCGGTGCGTGGTACCGCAAACACCGGATTCAGGGCACCGAGCGTGCAGCAATTGTATTTTACCAACATTTCGACTCTGTTTGTTGATCGCGGCGATGGCCCCGTGCCAGAACAATCAGGCACGTTTAATAATATAAGTCCGGTGACTAACGCGTTGGGTATTGGTAATTTGCAACCTGAAGAATCTGATAGCCTAAGCTTGGGTTTAGTTTGGAATGGTTACGAGGGCCTGGCAATTACCGTTGATGCGTTCCAGATCGAAATTCAGGACCGGATTATTCTCTCGGGCGATGTGACACCAGAGGACTCGCCAGCGGTTGCGGATGCTCTGGCAAACACTACAGCCGAAAATGCGCGCTTCTTTGTCAACGCAGTGGATACCACCACCAAAGGTGTCGATATTGTAGTGACTCAGCAGTTTGATTTGGGTGGCTATGGCGACCTGAAAGGTCAATTGGCTTACGGCTACAATGATACTGAGATTGACGCGATTAACTTACCGCCGCTTCTCGATGGGCTGGATGATGTGTTATTCGATCAGGAAGAACAAACAAGGATGACTGAATCGGTACCAAAAAATTCTGGTTCACTGGGGCTTACGCATGAGTTAGGCAAGTGGAGCAGTAATATCCAGTTTAGCTACTTTGGTACTTACGATATTTACTACAGCAGTGGTACCGAAACTTATGGCCCGGATTGGATTACCGACGTGACGGTTAATTATCAATGGAATGATAATTTAAAAATTAGTGTCGGTGCCCAAAATTTATTCAGTGACTACCCTGATATGCGCTCAGAGGGCAATCAGTTCAACGGAATATTTAAGTACCCATTAACAAACTCGCCAATAGGGTTTAATGGCGGTTACTTCTTCACTGAACTGCAATATACTTTTTAAATGACCGTATTAACCAAAGCCGCCACTTTGTGGCGGCTTTTTTATTTAATTCGTTAAATCCACGAACTCAGCCTGTTTAATTATATGTAACCACTTGAATTTTAAAGATATTAACTTGGCATTAAAATTGAAAGTGATGACCTGTAACGATTAGTTTTAATGAGGTGTCTATGTCACGTAATCAAATTATCGCAATCGCTGTCATCACAGTATTGGTGTTATTCTTTGCTCCGGAAATACTTTCAACACTAGGCTTTGCCATCGGTTCTGTTATTGAGTTTGCTATTTCTATAGTTTTCAGCCTGGCTATCGTAGGCTTGGTTTTTTTCCTGGTAATGACCTTGTTCGGTAGTGTACTGCTCGGTTTAGGAGCCGCGTTGTTAGCGTTGATATTTACAGGTATCGGCTTGTTCTGGCCACTAGTACTCTGCGTCTTAGTGTTGTACTTTGTCTTTAGGAGTCCACGCAAAACTGTATAACCGCAGGGTTACTAAAGAGACAAAAGATGAGAAAGACAATTTTATTACTGTTCACCGCCTGCATTTCTTTTATGGGCAATACGGCCGAGCTTGTTATGACTGATGGCTGGGCGCGGGCATCGATTCCCGGGGCGGCTAATGGTGCTGCCTATCTGAGCCTGAAAAACACAGGCGATGATGCAGTAACATTAGTCGGCATGTCCAGCGAAGTAGCTAAGGTTACTGAGCTGCATACACACATTCATGCTGACGGCATGATGAGAATGGAGCATGTTCCATCAAAAGTTATATCGCCGGGCGAATCGTTAATTATGCAGCCAGGTGGCTATCACGTAATGTTGATGGGGCTAAAGCAACCATTGCAAGAGAATGGAATGCTCCACATTGTGCTAGACTTTGCTGATGGAACACAACAAACTCTTGATGTTGGCATAAGGAAACCTTAATGAAGGATGCAAGTAGTCGATTTGCTCATATCCCATGGCGCTGGGTAACCTATTCGTTGCTGATTGTGGTTGTCTTACTTTGGCTATTGGGATGGATACTAAGCAAAGAACCCGAACAATTTTCAGTACAACAAGCGGTTGAGCAGCAAGCGCAGCAGTTAAAACTAGAGCCGGTAAAGGGTTTCGCTACCACCACTGCTGTTATTCGAGTTACCAACACCCTAACCGATAAGCGCGGCGGCTACATGAGCAACGATATTTTACCGCCGACCAGCTTGCTCGATAACATTCCGGCATGGGAGTTTGGCGTTATTCAAATGACCCGTGATATTTTGTTATCACTACGTAATGACTTTAGCCGCTCGCAGTCGCAGTCGGTTGAAAACCCAAATCTAACAACCGCACAACCGGCGATGAATATCGATCATCAAAGCTGGTTTGCACCTACTGCAGAAAACGAATATCAAACCGTTGTTAACGAATTAAGTCAGTATCGATTGGCGCTTGCAGATCCTAATGATCATTCGGCTCAATTCTACGCACGCTCCGATAATTTAAGGCGCTATATACAAGAAGTCGAGAAACGATTGGGGTCGTTATCGAGGCGGTTAAGCGCAAGTGTAGCCCGAGTCGAAACCGACGTTTCATTAGCCGGGGATGTGAGCTCCTCACAGTCTACACCGACGCCTCAGCTCATGAATAGTAAAACCAGTTGGTGGGAAATTGATAACGTGTTTTACGAAGCCAGGGGAGCCAGTTGGGCTGTACTACATTACCTAAAAGCGGTTGAATTAGATTTCGCTGATGTACTGAATAATAAAAATGCGTTAATAAGCTTGCAGCAGATAATAAAAGAGTTAGAGTCTTCGCAACAAGCTATCTGGAGCCCGATGGTATTAAATGGCTCGGGCTTTGGTTTATTGGCTAACCACTCATTAGTGATGGCTAATTATTTATCGCGCGCGAATGCAGCGCTGATCGATTTGCGAAATTTACTAGCGGAAGGTTAAACGGAGTTATGATGAAAAAATTAAGTGTTGCAATACTGTCAGCAGCATTTGCGGCGGCTCCTACGGTAGCGTCAGCCGACACCGTGTTGGGACTTTATATTGGTGCTCAGGGGTGGCAAGCTGATTACGATGGGCGTTATGGCATCGGTTCAGATATATCCCCTTATTACATCGACAACGATGACACCATGACAAGCTTTTATGCAGCGCTAGAACATCCTGTCCCCTTAGTACCTAACTTGAAAATACAGCAAAATAGCCTGGAGGTTGATAGCCCACATGGCATGAGCGCAGGGAATTTCGACAATACCGATTACACCTTGTACTACGAAATTTTCGATAACGATATTATAGCTATCGATGTCGGCATTAACGGCAAAAAATTCGACGGCGAAGCAGAGGTTATTTACGGCGATATTATTGAGTCAGTGAGCTTTTCGGGCGTAGTACCGACCGCGTATGCGGCGGCAAGAGTCGGCTTGCCTTTCACTAACTGGACGGTAACCAGCGAAGCGAAGGCGGTTAGCTTTGATGACAGTAGCCTGCATGACGTTCAAGCGGCTCTGGAGTACCGTTTTGTTGATAACTTAGCCATTGATATGAGTGTCAGTGCAGGTTACCGCTCTATGCGTGTCGAGCTAGACGATGTCGATGGTATTTATTCCGATCTTAATTTTGATGGCCCATTTGTCGCGTTAGATATACATTTCTAACGATTAGCGCTTGCAGTCACATCCAGTTGTAGCTAGATTGTTAACGTTATGGGTTAATAAAAGGCAGCTGGTATTTAATGAGCAGTAACCACGATGAGCCACTCTTCTTAAATGATGACCCTGAAGAACTGCCCGGGGAACTTACAGAAGGTGTTTGGAAACTCCTGATCGTTGATGACGATCAGGAGATTCATGCTGTCACCAAGATGGCGCTCTCTGACGTGATTATTGCCAACCGAACACTTGAGTTTCTGCATGCTTACAGCGGTGAAGAGGCATTAGATGCGCTGACGGATCATGATGACATTGCAATGGTGTTGCTTGATGTCGTGATGGAAACTGATGATGCCGGCCTGAATGTCGCTAGAGCAATACGCGAAGAGCTTAATAATGACGAAGTACGGATTGTTTTGCGTACCGGTCAGCCTGGTTACGCGCCCGAAGAAAGCGTCGTAAAAAGTTACGACATCAATGATTACAAGACCAAAACGGAACTCACCCGTAGCCGTTTGTTGACCACTGTATTTTCTGCCATCCGCTCATACCAGCAATTACGAACGATTAATGAGAATCGCCGCGGACTAAGAAAAATCATTCATTCAGCCTCAAACTTAATGGAAAAATATTCCATTGTTAATTTTTCCGAGGGAGTAGTGACTCAGTTAGCATCTCTATTAGGTTTGCGAGCTGAGGGAATTGTCGGTGCCAGGGCGCTGGACAAGGATAATGAAATTATTGTATTGGGCGCTGCGGGGCATTTTGCCGGGAGTATTAATAAAACCCTTCGGTCGCTAGAGTCTCAGCGTATCGAGCAAGGCGTGCAACGTTGTCTTATCGAGCGAAGACATATTCAGCTTGAAGGAGCCACGGTGTTCTTTATTGACGGCCAGGAGCATCAGGCCGCGGCTTATATTGAGACCTCTGAGTCGATTGAAAATTATGATCAGGAATTACTGGAAGTCTTTTTAGCCAATATCGCCGTTGGTTTCGAAAATGCCAACCTTTTTGAGGAGCTTCGCTCGGCAGCTTATCTCGATCCATTAACTGGTATTGCTAACCGAGCAGAGTTTACTCGTAAGTTGCAGCAATTATCCGAGTACCCTAACAAAAGCCAGGTTGCAGCCATCGTCGATATCGACCATTTTTCTGACGTTAATGACGGGTTAGGCCAGGATGTGGGCAACGCATTACTTCGTTCAGTGGCGCTGCGCTTAACTGAGCAGCTGGGTAAAAACATCTTTGTTGCGCGAATTGCAGCCGATGTGTTTGGTCTGATTGGTCCAGTCAATTTAGTTTCCCCACAAAACCTTAATGAACTGTTTAAGCTGCCATTCCGAGCTGGTGAGCATTATATACCGCTTAGTATTACGTCCGGCTTTACCTCGGGTGAAAACCCGGAGCAAGCCAATGGCAAAGGTTTATTGAAACAGGTTTATATTGCGCTTAAAAACGCCAAAAAGAACTCTTTTGAGCGCTTTAATTATTATCGCCCATACATGGAAGAAGAAACGCAACGGCGTCTGCATATGGTGCGGCGTTTGCGAGCAGATTTTGCTGCACGCAAACTCGAGGTCTGGTATCAGCCTCAGGTTGATTTGAACACGGGTTGCATTATTGGTGTAGAGTCGCTGCTGCGTTGGCCGCAAAGTGACGGTAGTTTTATTAGTCCGGCAGAGTTTATTCCATTGGCGGAGTACTCCGGCTTGATCGTTGATATTGGTGCCTGGGTAATCGAAGAAGCATGTCAGCAAATTAGACGCTTTAACGAACGTGACTATAATAATATTCGTATTGCAGTTAACGTTTCGGTGCCGCAATTTCGTATGCGTGACTTTCCCGAACTCATAGAGCAACAGCTTAATAATCACCAGGTTAATGCGGACCGCCTGGAACTAGAAATCACCGAAAGTATTGTGATGGAAGATCCTGACTTTGTCGCTGATATTTTATACCGCTTAAAGCAACAAGGTATTCACGTAGCAATTGATGATTTCGGCGTAGGCTTTTCATCCTTGAGTTACCTACAGAAGTTACCGCTGGACCGGTTAAAAATTGACAAAACATTTGTTCATAATTCCTCGCAAGACAGCGGCAGAATCATTATCGAGACTATAGTTGATATGGCACACCGTCTGGGGCTGGGTATTGTTGCCGAAGGTATCGAAGACCAACAGCAACTGGAGTACTTTAAGCGGTTAAAGTGTGCAGAAGCACAAGGCTACTACTTCGCGCGCCCTATGCCTGCCGAGCAACTGATGAAGCTGCTGGAACGAGAGAATGGCGATTGTGTTAGCCTGAGCTCATCTGCAGCATCAGACTAACAACAAGTGAACTTACTGATAAACTTCGACGCTGTCGGCAGTCATTGAGTATCCGGTAACGGCTAACTCGCCTTCGGTACGTTGTGTTTTTATCGTACCCTCAATCCAGACTGCATCGTAGGTGTGCTCGTAAGGTACGCCTTGTTCGTATACAACGTGAATAATCTGGTTAGGCGGTGGCGGCGGTACGTGGACACAAGCACCAAAATAAGGGACTAACAGAAACTCTGTTACCGCATCTGCGTTGCCTTCTAACTGCACCACGTAACCGGGAATACGAACCTTTTTGCCATCCAGAGACTCCACCACGGGAGCGTCGAGATGCGATTGTTTGTCGGCCTCAGGGTTGGCATCATAATAGGATTGCGGACGCACAGGAGGCGGCGTAAATCCGTCAGGCAGAAGATCCTTCCAGCCAATTTTTTCTGCAGCGCTAACCGGTAATGCCAGCACCAGACCCAGTGCCAATAAAGTGCTGAGCTTTTTTAATAACGTCATACTTTCACCGTTAATCCATCCGAAAGTGATTGGCGATAAGCTCGCCAGGCTGGGATTAAACTTAACAGAAATCCCGCGATAACCACTAACCCCATTCGCCACCATTCGGCAGGCGTGGGTAAATTTAAGCTAAACAGTATGCCTGTTTGGCTGTGAATAAAGTCCATCAAAGACCATTGTAAAGTATACAGTAAGGCTAAGCCGGCGAAGGTTGCGAATAACGTGACCAATACGGCTTCGGTTACGAGTAAAGAAAATAGCGTCAGTGGGCCTGCTCCTACTGCGCGTAAGACCGCCATTTCACGGCGTCGTTCGCGCAAGCTGGCCAACAGAATGGTCAGCATGCCAATAAGTCCGATAAATACCACGATCGCCGACATACCGTTTAGGGTTTGTTCAAATACGTTTAACGTCTTCCATAATTGTTGTAGCGTCATTCCGGGCATCAACGCAGTCAAGGGTTCTTTTTCGTAGGTATTTATTTCGCGCTGTAAACGTAACGCTAGCGGTTTAACTTTTAAGCCCAGCAGCGCAGCTGTAATGCTTTCTGCCGGGTGTTCATGCCCCTCGTGTTGATGGTTGTCGGCATGTTCCGCAGAGCCTGGCTCAATGCCGTGTACAGTTTCTATGGTCTCCAGGCTGACAAACACTGCTTGGTCAACCGGCGTACCCGTTCGTGCTAATACACCGACGACAGCAATCGGATGCTGGTCGTGCTCGCTAAAGCTTAAACCACCACTGCCGTGCGCTATGGTTAATTGGTCACCGACAGCAAGTCCCAGAGTTTTAGCGGCCTCTGCCCCCAGAACAGCTTGCTCATTGTCAGCAAACCATCGTCCCTGAATCACATTTAACGTTTGTTTATCAGCGTAACGATAATGTTTAACGTAGCCTTCTGTGGTGGCGACCACGGGTAAGCCCTGAACGCTATCACCCAGCGATATTGGTACAGCCCAGTCGACCTCATCCCGGCCGGCAATATTTTCGTAGCTATCCCAGCTCATCGCGTTGGTCATGCTACCGATGTGGAAAATTGATGCCAGTAACAGCTGTGTTTGACTGCTTCGTGGGCCAATGATCAGGTCGGTTCCGGACACCGTGTTGGCAAAGTTTTGCTGTACTTGTTCTTTGACTCGTTCAACTGCTAATAGCAAAGCAACGCTAACCGCAATTGCGACAACCGTCAGGATGACACTAGTTTTGCGGTTCAACAGACTTTTTAAAGCCAGCTTAAACATTGCTACCTCCGGCAGAGGCAGTCTGCGGTAAAGGATTTAACTGGCTTAATTCTGTGTGGGTATTAAAGTGCCCGGCCAACGTTGCATCATGGGTTACAAACACAACGGTGGTGTTATTTGCCTGGCTAAGCTCTAGTAGGAGCTTAATAAATACATCGCGATGCTCGGTATCTAACGCAGACGTTGGCTCATCGGCAATGAGTATTTCGGGCGCGCCAATCAGTGCACGAGCAGCCGCAACCCGCTGCTGTTGACCGACACTTAGAACAGCAGCGGGTTGCTGTTGTTGTTGCTTTGACAAGCCCAAACGCGATAGATAATCGGTCGCTGTTTGCGTAGCTGACTGAGTTAATCGCTGACGTCGGAGTGCAGAGAAATGAACGCCCAGTAGCACGTTTTCGTGTGCACTTAGGTAGGGGAGCAAATTAAATTGCTGAAAGATGTAGCCGATATGATCGGCACGAAATTTATCTCGCTGGCGAGCGCTTAATCGGGTGATATCGCTTCCGAGCAAACAAATTTCACCGCGCTGAGGCTTATTAATGCCGGCCAGCAGCGATAACAATGTTGATTTTCCGCTGCCACTGGCGCCTCGCAATAATAGCGTATCACCACAATCGACACGCCAGTGGTCTATATCGATTATAGGCACTTGCGAAGACCAGCTAAACCGAACTTTATCGAGTTCAATGGCAGCGGACATAAGCTAACAGTGACTACTTTTGAGCACGTTCAAAAGATGATTTGATTTCTTCTTTTGCTGCGTTAACGTCGCCCCAGCCTTCAACTTTAACCCATTTGCCTTTTTCCAGCTCTTTGTAGCGCTCAAAAAAGTGAGTGATTTGTGAGCGAAGTAACTCAGGTAAGTCATTAACGTCCTGAATATGGTCATACTCTTTAGACAGTTTACTGACCGGCACCGCGATAACCTTGGCATCTTCACCAGACTCGTCACTCATTTTCAGTACGCCAACCGGACGACACTTAATTACAGAGCCGGCCTGCAGCGGATAAGGTGTTGGCACCAAAACGTCTACCGGGTCACCATCCAGGGATAAAGTGTGGTTAACAAAGCCGTAGTTGCACGGATAAAACATAGGCGTCGCCATAAAGCGGTCAACCCAAAGCGTTCCGGTATCTTTATCAACTTCGTACTTGATTGGGTCCGCGTTTGCCGGGATCTCGATAATAACGTTAACTTCGTCAGGCAGGTTACTCCCTGCAGGAACGTTTCCTAAGCTCATGATGACTTCCTATATTTTGATAAGTAAAAATAAACAATGTTGCGCGATTATAGCTTCTCCGCGATCCCGCGCAACCCTGCGTTAGTCTAAGTCTTGCCGATTAAAAAGGTTTGCTGTGACGAGCATGATACTCAAGGCATTTATCGACTTCGGCAGCCGAACCCAGCACAACGCCGACACGTTGGTGAATATCATTGGGGACAATATCCAAAATGCGCTGATAACCGTCACTGGCTTTACCACCGGCCTTCTCTATTAACAACGCCATCGGTGCCGCCTCGTACATTAACCGCAGTTTAAACGGTTTCTTCTCGTTCCGGGCATCCCAGGGGTACGTAAACAAACCGCCGCGGGTAATAATGCGGTGCACGTCCGATACCATTGCCGCATTCCAGCGCATATTAAAGTTTTTCTTACGCGGGCCGGTCTCGCCTTTAAGTAAATCGGCAACGTACTCACTAATAGGTGCAGACCAGTGGCGTTGATTCGACATATTGATGGCAAATTCTTTGGTTGAACGGGGAATTTCCGCCCGCTCTTTGGTCAGCAAGAACTCCCCAACGGTTTGGTCTAAGGTAAATGTTCTTACGTCCTTACCCGTTGTTAGTATCATCATGGTCGCGGGGCCATAGACAATGTAGCCTGCTGCCACCTGAGCTTTGCCCGGCTGCAGAAACATCGACTCACCGGTATCTTCGCCTTCTGGTTTGCGCAAAATCGAAAAAATCGTGCCAACGGAGCCGTTGATGTCAATGTTTGAGCTGCCGTCTAATGGATCAAAAGCGACCAGGTAGTGACCTGAGTTGGGGCTCACAACGATAGAGTCTTCTTCTTCAGAAGCTATGGCATGAACATTTGGCGATTCCAGCAATAGCGTTTTAAGTAGCTGGTTAGCGACAACATCGAGCTTCTTTTGGGTTTCACCCTGAATATTCTCATCAAGTGTTGAGCCCAGAACGCCGGCTAGCGCTCCCTGATGCAAGCGAAAAGAAATTTCTTTTGCTGCGATTTGAATCGTATTAATCACCGAGATTAATGATTCGCTGGTTTGGTCTGCGCGTAGGGTTGGCAGTAAACGTTTCATGGTTGCCTCTGTATACCTGGTCACTGTGTGTTAACAGGGCGCAAATGATACCTTATTTTTGCGCAAAAATCCTGCTCTGTGTAGCGGACAATGATACACTTTGGTCATCGTTAAGAATTAACATAAATACTATCATGCATATTCATATTGTCGGTATTTGCGGCACCTTTATGGGCGGTATTGCTGCCATTGCTAAACAACTGGGCCATCAAGTTAGTGGTTCCGATGCTAATGTCTACCCACCCATGAGCACGCAGTTAGAGAGCCTGGGTATTACCTTAATGGCCGGCTATAACCAGAACAATTTGGTACCGCAGCCCGATTTGGTCATTGTTGGTAATGCGCTAAGCCGCGGTAACCCAGAAGTTGAAAAAGTATTGCGTGACCGTATGCGCTATATCTCGGGAGCGCAATGGCTGCATGACGAAGTACTGCGAAATCACTGGGTTTTAGCTGTATCCGGTACGCACGGTAAGACAACCACCGCCAGCATGCTGGCCTGGATACTCGAGTCAGCGGGTTACAATCCGGGCTTTATGATTGGCGGCGTGCCAGAAAACTTTGGCATCAGTGCGCGGGTTACTGACTCACAATTCTTTGTTATCGAAGCGGATGAATATGACACCGCATTCTTTGATAAACGATCTAAATTCGTTCATTACAGTCCGGATACATTGATTATCAATAACCTTGAATTTGACCATGCTGATATTTTTGATGACTTGTCAGCAATACAACGTCAGTTTGCGCATCTGTTAAGAATTGTTCCTGACACCGGCCAAGTGATCGTACCGGCAAATGATGCAGTAATAGAACAGGTTATTGAGCAGGGGTGCTGGAGCGAGACTGTTACCGTGGGTAACGGGGGGGATTGGCAGGTCAATATTGGCAATGGTGATGCCAGCCAATTTACGCTTGCCAGCCGCGATAAAACCACGACAGCTGATGTTAATTGGCAACTTATCGGTGAGCATAATGCGCACAACGCAGCAATGGCAATGCTAGCGGCCCGCCATGTCGGTGTGGATGCATCATTAAGTGCAACGGCATTAGCTCGTTTTAAGTCGCCTAAACGCAGAATGGAACTACTGGCAGATGTTGATGGCATTAGGGTTTATGACGACTTCGCCCACCATCCGACCGCAGTAAAGACAACATTAACGGCCGCCAAATCGCACCACAGTGGTCGCGTTATAGCGGTACTGGAACCGCGTTCGAATACCATGAAGCTTGGTGTGCATGCCAATCAGTTGGCGGATGCGTTGTCATTAGCGGATCAGCAGTTTGTACTGCAACCCGATAACATTAGCTGGAATTTAACTGAGCACTTACCGGGAGCCACCATAGCCGCAACGGTAGATGAATTAGTTGCGGCCGTAATAGCGAACGTAGAGGCTGAGGACGCTATTGTTATAATGAGTAATGGCAGTTTCGGTGGATTGCACCACAAGTTAATTGACGCATTGAGCGAAAGGAACCCGGATGACAGATAATCGCATTACAGTCGCAATAACCGGAGCGTCGGGCGCCCCTTATGGGTTGCGGCTTATCGAGTGCTTGCTGGCGCAAAAACAAAAAGTGCTGTTGCTTATTTCAAGTGCCGCTCGGGTGGTGTTGGCAACAGAGCAAAATCTAAAGTTGTCAGCAGCGCCGCAGCAAGCCGCTGAGCAGTTAGTTGATTATTTTACTCAGCGTGGTTGTGTACTGAGTTCGCAGCAGCTTAACGTTTACGGTAAGGAAGATTGGTTTTCGCCCGTCGCGTCTGGATCAGCGGCCCCTAAGCGTATGATAATATGCCCCTGTTCGACCAGTACGTTATCGGCGCTGGCTACCGGCAGCAGTAATACGTTGATTGAACGTGCGGCTGACGTGGTAATGAAAGAGCGCGGGCAATTAATTGTGGTGCCAAGAGAAGCACCACTCTCTACTTTGCACCTGCAAAATATGCTGCAGCTGAGTCAGCTGGGGGTGACGGTTATGCCGGCATCACCGGGGTTTTATCATCAACCGCAATCGATTGATGATCTCATTGATTTTATGGTAGCGCGGATGCTCGACCATCTGGGTCTTGAGCAGAATCTCGTCAGGCGCTGGGGTTACGGCAACGCAAAGGAGTCATTTTAGCCGATGAAAGCATTAGAAATTTCGGAGTTGCGTAAAGTCTATGGTGGTGGATTTGAGGCGCTAAAGGGCATCGATTTAGTTGTTGAAGAAGGCGATTTTTATGCGCTTCTTGGTCCTAACGGAGCCGGTAAATCAACGACTATCGGGATTATCTCGTCATTAGTTAATAAAACCAGCGGTAGCGTGAAGGTTTTTGGTTATGACCTTGATACACAATTGACGGAGCTAAAACGTCAGATTGGTCTGGTGCCACAGGAATTTAACTTTAATCAGTTCGAAACGGTTCGCCAAATCGTAGTTAATCAGGCGGGATACTACGGTGTTCCCAGAAAATTAGCATACCAACGTGCAGAAAAGTATCTCAGCCAACTGGGATTGTGGGACAAACGAGATGAGCCCGCACGGTCATTATCCGGTGGCATGAAGCGCCGCTTAATGATCGCCCGTGCATTGCTGCATGAACCCAAGCTACTGATACTAGATGAGCCCACTGCAGGGGTCGATATCGAACTGCGACGTTCGATGTGGGATTACCTGACACAGATTAACCAAGAAGGTATCACCATTATTTTGACCACTCACTATCTGGAAGAAGCAGAAATGTTGTGTCGAAATATCGGTATCATCGACGCCGGAAGAATTGTTGAGAATACCTCGATGAAACGATTGCTGGCGCAATTGAATACAGAAACCTTTGTGCTTGATTTAGAAGATGAGCACCAGGAGCCCGTTATAGAAGGCTTCGAACATCGCTGGAAAGACAATAATACGTTGGAAGTCGATGTCGATAAAAATGCCGGCCTAAACGGCGTGTTTGAGCAATTGAGTCGTGCTGAAGTAAAAGTATTGTCGATGCGCAACAAAGCAAACCGGTTAGAGGAGTTGTTTGTATCGATGGTTGAAAAAGGCCGCGGTCAGGGAGGAGACAAAGCATGAGCTACATGTCGTCAAATTTTATTGCATTAAAGACAATCTGGATAAAAGAATGCACACGATTTCTGCGTATTTGGATCCAGACCTTAGTGCCGCCAGCCATCACCATGACACTTTACTTCATCATTTTTGGCAGCATCGTCGGCGAGCGTATCGGCACGATGAGCGGTGTAACCTACATGGAGTTTATCGTTCCCGGGCTGATTATGATGTCGGTCATTACCAATTCATATTCCAACGTAGCCTCGTCGTTTTTTAGCGCTAAGTTTCAGCGCAATATCGAAGAAATGCTGGTGTCGCCGGTGCCAACAGCAGCCATTATTATGGGTTATGTTGGTGGCGGTATGGCGCGCGCGATGATCGTAGCGGTTATTGTAACACTGGTCTCATTTGCGTTTGTTGATATTCAGATGGCGCATTTTGGCTACGTCGTGTTGACTGTTTTTTTAACTTCTAGTTTGTTTGCTCTGGGCGGCCTGATTAATGGCGTATTTGGTAAAACATTCGATGATATTTCGATTGTACCGACATTTGTGCTTACGCCGTTAACATACCTGGGCGGTGTTTTTTATTCGGTAAGTTTACTGCCGGATGTTTGGCAGAAAGTGTCCATGGCTAACCCCATTCTCTATATGGTTAACGGCTTTCGTTATGGTTTTCTGGGGCAGTCGGATGTCGGTATTGCGACAGCAATGACGGTACTAGTTGGCTTTAATGTGGTGTTTTTTGCGCTTGCATACTATTTACTTGAAAAAGGCATAGGTATACGTTCGTGAATACTCAGGCACGCCCGGTTCACTCAAACCAAACAGGGCCACATGAGGACGTTAAAGCGGTTGTTTCGCGGCACTTAAACAGCGAGTTTAAAAAGCCAATCCAGGCTCATAACCAAACCGCATTTGATGAAGTCAATGCGTTGGTAAGTGAATGGCAAGGTCCGTTAATTCTGGATTCCTGTTGTGGTGTTGGTGAGAGTACGGCAGTTATTGCGCAGCAACATCCCGATGCTCTGGTTATCGGTGTGGATAAGTCGGCTCATCGCATCGATAAGCACAGCAATTATCAACAGGGTGGTCATGGCGAACGCTACTATGTGTTGCGTGCTGACTTGCTGGATTTCTGGCGCTTAGCTTGCAACGCTAACTGGCAGATTAGCCAGCACTTTTTGCTGTACCCAAATCCCTGGCCAAAAGCAGCGCATTTAGCACGTCGCTGGCATGGTTCGCCTGTTTGGCCCTACCTGGTTAAACTGGGTGGGCAACTGACGCTGCGTTCGAACTGGAGCACCTATTTACTGGAAGTCGCCGAGGCTTTAAGCTTGTCCCGTATAAAAGCGGGTATTTCGCTATTGGACATGCACAATACCGCGCCAATGACTCCGTTTGAGCGCAAATACCAAGACAGTGGACAGTCCTTATGGCAGCTGACCGCCGACTTGAATGCTCTGAACTAAGCGACATCAGAGTTAAGAGAGAATTCCATTGACCAATCGTTCTAAATTAGAAACCGAGTTGTTTGATACGGATGACAAGCAAATTGCTGAGGTCAGCCAGCAGGCGCTTTATCGTATTTTTACTATTCCCGAAGCGCCAGATTCGACCTTAGGCAAAATTGAGCGCCACCTGTCCGAGAATTTGATGGGGTTTCTGGGTGACCACATCGTAGCCCGTGAAAAACCACTGCAGGAAATCGAGCGCGACTTCGATCAAGCTAACATCCCGGAAGATCCGCAGTTCGTTTCCGAGCATACCGAGTTTTTGCTTAATAAATTAGTCGCGCATTCAGTACACACGGCGTCTCCGAAGTTTATTGGACACATGACATCGGCACTGCCGTATTTCTTATTGCCGCTGGCCAAGTTGATGGTCGGCTTAAATCAAAACCTGGTTAAGATTGAAACGTCTAAGGCCTTCACGCCATTAGAGCGCAACGTTATTGGCATGTTGCACCATTTGATCTATCAACAGGATGCCGGATTTTACAACCGCTGGATGCACAGCGCCCAGCACTCTCTTGGTGCATTTTGCTCAGGCGGTACCGTCGCCAATATGACTGCGCTATGGGTGGCTCGCAATCGGCTATTAAAAGCTGATGGCGACTTTGCCGGTATCGCTGCCGATGGATTAGCAGCCGGGCTGGCGCACTATGGCTTTAAAAAATTAGTCGTTTTAGTCTCTGAGCGAGGTCACTATTCATTAGCTAAAGCAGCAGACGTACTCGGTATCGGTCGACGCAACCTGGTATCGGTGGCAACTGATGAAAATAACCGAATCAAGATTGATGCATTACGGTCGACTTGTGAAAAAGTTGCCGGTGAGGGCGGCCGTGTACTTGCTATTGTTGGGGTAGCCGGCACCACCGAAACCGGACATATCGACCCGCTTGCGGAGATGGCCGAAGTCGCCGGCGAAATTGACGCCCATTTTCACGTCGACGCGGCCTGGGGTGGGGCGACCTTGCTGTCTAATGATTATCGCCACTTGCTTAACGGAATCGAGCAAGCTGATAGTGTAACCATTGATGCGCATAAACAGATGTACGTTCCAATGGGGGCGGGCATGGTGTTATTCAAGAATCCTTCTTTAGTTAAATCAATTGAACACCATGCAGAATATATTATACGCCAGGGTTCTAAAGACTTAGGCTCGCATTCGATGGAAGGTTCGCGCGCCGGTATGGCTATGATGGTGTTCTCGGCTATGCACGTCATTGGCCGCAGGGGCTACGAATTACTGATTAACAATAGCCTGAAAAAAGCCCGTTATTTTGCTCAGTTGATCGCTGAACAAGATGATTTTGAGGTGATCACCGAACCTGAGCTGTGTTTATTGACTTACCGCTTTGTGCCGGCGAAAGTTAAGCAGGCGATGAAGACCGCTACTGCTGATCAAATTGAGCGTTTAACGCCACATTTGAATGCACTGACTCGCTACATTCAGAAGCGCCAACGTGAGAATGGTCGTTCTTTTGTATCACGCACAAAGCTCACGCCATCACAATATTATCACGAGCCCAGCGTGGTCTTCAGAGTGGTGTTGGCCAACCCGTTAACCACAGAAGTCATGCTGCAAGAGATCATTGAAGAACAGCGTGAGATTGCCCAAAAAGCGACCAGCTTAAGAGGTGCATTACATACCGAGATGCGCGAATTAGGGATGATCCTTATTGATAACTAAGTTATCGATAAGGCGCGTGCTACCTAATTTAGCCGCAATTAAAGCAACTAAGCGACCAGAGGTTGCTGAGGCTGGCTGCAGGTCATTGGCATTGCGAATTTCAACATAGTCGATAGCAAAACCTGCAGTTTCCAGCTCTGTTACGGCCCACTGACGAGCAGCTTCTACTGACGTCCCCGCGTTTATTTTTTCAGCAATACCGGCTAGCGTTCTGTATATGACCGCGGCTTGTTCGCGTTGTGATTCGGACAGGTAAACGTTACGAGAACTTAGTGCGAGTCCAGTTTCAGCCCGTGCTGTTGGCACGCCTATGATATCAATAGGTAAGCTCAAGTCCTGCGTCATTAAGCGAATGACCTGTAATTGTTGGAAGTCTTTTTCGCCGAATACGGCAAATTGCGGCTGTACCATGTTGAAGAGTTTGCAAACCACCGTAGCAACGCCAACAAAATGGCCCGGGCGATTTGCGCCGCACAAAATATCGCTGATGCCGGGCACCTCGATTCGGGTTTGTTGATCCATGCCGCGCGGATACATATCCTCAACTTGTGGAGTAAATACGGCATTAACGCCAAGCGCTTCAAGGGCACGGCAATCCTGCTCAAGGGTTCGCGGATAACTATCAAGATCTTCGTTCGCGCCAAATTGCATTGGGTTAACAAAAATACTAACCACAACAACGTCAGCGTGTTGCTGTGCGCGCTTAACCAACGTCAGGTGACCCTCGTGCAAGTTACCCATGGTGGGCACTAACGCTACAGAGCCTTGTTGCTGCCCCCGCCACTGGCGCAGGTTTGCTAAATTCTTTAATAAGCGCATAGCTAATGACCTTGTAGTTCTTACTTATAACAATGCTCGGGGCCAGGGAAAGCGCCATCTCTGACTTGTTCAACATAGGTACTGAACGCGCCGGCTAATGATCCGCTCTCGGCCAAAAAGTTCTTGGCGAACTTAGGCAGGTAATCGCTGTTAATCCCTAACATATCATGCATAACCAAGATTTGACCATCAGTGTCGGGGCCTGCACCAATACCTATCGTTGGTATGGTTAATGCCTCTGAAATACGCTTGCCCAAAGCTGCTGGCACGCATTCAAGCACTAACAGTTGTGCGCCCGCTTGTTCTAATGCCAATGCCTGCTCGAGTGTATCGTCGGCCTGTTGCTGCTGTTTGCCCTGTACTTTGTAACCGCCCAGTACATTGACAGATTGCGGCAATAAGCCGAGGTGCGCGCATACCGGCACGCCGCGGGTTGTCAGGCCTTTAATGGTATCTATTAACCAGCTACCGCCCTCAAGCTTTACCATGTTAGCGCCGGCTTGCATTAACTGCGCGGCGTTGTCATAGGTCTGAGATGGGGTTGAATAACTCATAAATGGCATATCTGCCATAACAAAAGCATCGGGGGCGCCGCGGCGGACTAAAGTCGTGTGATAAACCATGTGTTCCATGGTCACCGGGACGGTGGAATCTAAGCCCTGCATGACATTGCCGAGAGAGTCACCTACCAGCATAAAATCAACACCTTCGGTTGTCATTAATTTGGCAAAGCTGGCATCGTATGCGGTCAATGAAGCAATTTTCTGTCCCTGCTGTTTCATTTTTTGCAGCGCTGAAATGGTCATTGTTGCCATCATTCGCTCCTTAGCCCAGTTGTTGTTTTAATTTATCTCTTAAAAGTACCACAGTTAGCCCCTCTTCGGTAACACGCTGAGCTTGTTGTTGGGCACTATCGCCGTTGGGTAATGTCAGATCGGCAGCAATTTCGGCTAGTGGAAGCAGAACGAAATTTCGTTGATAAAGTCCGGGGTGGGGTAACCGAAGTGAATCAGCATCGGAACGCTGGTCACCAAACAGTATCAGATCTAAGTCCAGCGTGCGCTCGCCCCAGTGGCGCGTTCGCGTGCGGCCAAAACTATCTTCAATATTATGCAAAGTGGCTAATGTGTCAGCAGCACCGATGTTGCTGCTAATAATACAAACCGCATTCATGTAGTCTGGCTGATCCGGTGGCCCCATGGGCGGACTGCTGTAAATAGACGATACATCCAGTAAGCTAAACTCAGGCTGGCTCTTAATCGCCCTCAAGGCATCAATAATTTGTTGCCGGGGCGAGCCTAAGTTCGCCCCCAGCGCGACTACAGCGTTAGTCATTCTTTGGAGCCCGTTCGGTGTTCTGGCGGCCTCGGGAACGTCCGCCACGACGCCGGCGGGTAGGTCGCTTCTTACCTTTAGGTTGCGCATTATTCTGCACCAAATTCGGATCATTCTGGGCGTTAGTCCAGAACTTCGCCAGTGCCGGCAAGTCCTCGCCGGGCATAGGCGCCGAACATGCCTGGCGCAACATCAGGAAATCATAGCCTGCGCGGAATTTACTTTGCTCTAAGGCCTTTTTAGCACGGGCTCCGCGGGTGTTTTGCAGGCGCAGCTGCATTTGCCAAATATCACGCGCCGTTAAACTGAATCGTTTAGGAATTGCCATCGTTTGTGATTGACGATGAACAACGTCAGCACTGCCTATATTAATGGCATCCATTGGCGGCAGCCCACCCTCGTTTTGCAATTGCTCGCGGCGAGCTTGCAATGGCCACCAAAGTAATACGGCTACAAGGTACGCCGGTGTAACGCGTTGCTCATTAATTACGCGTTTATCGGTGTCGGCAAAAGCTTTGCGTAGCATTTTTACGGGGGGAGCATCTGCTGTATCCAGATAACTTTTTAATATGGGGAATAACTGTTGAAATAACTGAAATTCGCACATCATATCGAAGTTAGCTTGTGCACGACCGGCCATAAATAATTTTAAAAACTCATCAAACAGACGCGCTGGCGGAATGTTCTTTAATAATCCGGCAAGCGACTTGATGGGCAGGCGGACATCGTCAGCTAGTGCCATATTCAATTTAGTGGCAAACCGAACTGCTCGCAGCATTCGCACGGGATCTTCACGATAGCGTATTTCAGGGTCGCCGATTAACTTTAATACCCCGGCTTCGATATCTGCGACGCCGTTGGCAAAGTCGTAAATGCAAAAATCTGCAATGTTGTAGTACAACGCATTGACTGTGAAATCACGACGTTCGGCGTCCTCTTCGATGCTGCCATAGACGTTGTCACGCACTAGCTGCCCATGCTCATCTTGTTGCGCGATTTTGGCATGGCTCTCGTCATCTTCGTTATGATGACCACGAAAAGTTGCTACCTCGATAATCTCACGACCGAATAAAATATGTGCTAGTCGGAATCGACGACCGATCAAACGGCAGTTGCGGAATAACTTTTTAACTTCTTCGGGGGTAGCATTGGTGGTTACGTCAAAATCTTTCGGTTGCAACCCCAATAACAGGTCGCGTACACACCCGCCAACCAGATAAGCGTCAAAACCGGCATTATGTAACCGGTAAAGCACCTTAAGCGCGTTGGGACTAATGTCTTTACGGGATATCGGATGTTCATCTCTGGGGATAACGCGCAGCGGCGGCAGAACCGATGTATTTTTAACTGTCTTTTTGTCTGAAAATGCGCGTCGCGCAAGTTCTGTTAATTTCTTAATGATGATGGTTCTCCCTAATCATCAATGGTTGGTGTTGATTAAAATAAATACCACAATAGTGTACCGTTAGTTGCCCATGATGTGCCACTTTTTACACCACGACGCGGTAGCTTTTTGCAGAAACTCAGTCACTGTTTCGGCATTAATTTCGCCCAGCTGCAAGTGCGTCGCAGCCAGTTTTAGATTTTGTAATGGCTGACCCGAGTCAATCGGGGCTGCATGGTTTTGCTTGCTGAGTTTACGCCCGTCAGTATTTAGTACCAGCGGCAGATGCATCATACGTGGGCAAGCGCCTTTAAATCGTTGCCATAGCGTCAGTTGCCAAAAACTTGGCTGCAACAAATCAGACCCCCTGACTACGTCAGTAATTTGTTGTGCAATATCGTCAACAACAACGGCAAGTTGGTAGGCAAACAAATTATCGCGGCGTTTAACAATAAAGTCTTCTTCGACACAATCGCTGTCGGGGCTGACCAAACCATGCCAACGGTCAGTAAACTGAGTGACCGGCTTGTCATTGATAAACCGAAGTGCATAGGGTTGCGGCCGAGGTTGGCGCGTGCGGCAAAGACCATCATAGCATTCGCCCCGCTGCCGAATCTGCTGGCGGCTGCAGTCGCACGAGTAAATGTCATTACCAAGGTCGTGCAGAACCTGCTGGTAGACCTCATCGCGGTCGCTTTGATAGATGACTTCGCCGTCCCAGTACAAACCATGCGTTTCTAACTGCGCCAGAATCATGGTGTCTGCACCCTCGACTGCGCGAGTTTTGTCGACATCTTCTACGCGAACTAACCAACTTCCATTGTGAGCTTTGGCATCCAGATAGGAACCGAGTGCAGCGACTAGCGAGCCGAAGTGAAGGGGACCTGAAGGGGTCGGCGCAAACCGCCCCCTGTAATGAGGTGCTGAATTATCCGGGTGACTGTTGTTAGGCACCGGTCATTTGTTTTTCTTTGATTTCTGCAAGCGTTTTGCAGTCAACACAAAGGTCAGCTGTTGGGCGCGCTTCTAACCGGCGTATACCGATTTCGATGCCGCATGAATTACAAAAGCCAAAATCATCTTCTTCGATCTTTTGCAGGGTTTTCTCAATTTTCTTGATCAGCTTGCGTTCACGGTCGCGTGTACGAAGTTCTATGCTGAATTCTTCTTCTTGTGCGGCACGGTCTACAGGATCAGGAAAGTTAGCCGCTTCATCTTTCATATGATGCACGGTACGATCGACTTCCTGACGTAGTTGACGGCGCCATTCTTCCAGTATTTTACGAAAATGAGTCAGTTGCTCATCATTCATATACTCTTCGCCCGGCTTCTCTTGATACGGCTCTAGCCCGGCCAGCGCCAGGATGCCATGCGTTTTTTTCTTGCCCTCTGGCATCATGGTTCTCCTAAATATTTAATCATCGCTGAGCGATTAATCGACCCTTAATTTACGGTCGCTCCAAAAAAGGACGCTACATATAGCAGAAAGATTTACTTACCGCAACTGGAATCGCACAACACGATCCAGTTCTATTTTCGCGTCACTGATATGGGTTTTAACGGCATAGAATTCAACCCCAAGTTCCGCAGCTTGAATACATAATTGCGCATACTTAGGATCAATATGGCTGGCAGGACGGACTTCATTGATGCCCGTATGCATAACAACAAAGAGCATCACCGCCCGCTGCCCTGACTGCCGCATAAGGATTAATTCATTAAGATGTTTTTGCCCTCGAGTGCTGACGGCATCGGGAAAATATCCCTGACCGTGGTCATTTAACGTGACACTTTTTACTTCGACAAAACACTGCTGGCCGTTGCCGGCGCGACCCAACCAATCGATACGGCTATTATGTTCACCGTATTTTTGTTCCGCCTGCCATTCAGTGATGTTAGCAAGCTCGGGTATAAACCCGGTTTTAAGCGCCGTTCCGGCCAACTGGTTGGCTCGCTGTGTATTGACCGCTATCCATTCATTATTACCATTAACACTGAGTTCCCAGGTGTAACGATATTTGCGCTTAGGATTGTCTGAGTCACTACAATAAGCAATAAATCCAGGCTCTGCACAGCCTGTCATTGCGCCAGTATTTGGGCAATGAACTGTGGTAAACTGTTGCTCACCAAAATCAATGTCTGCCAGGAAGCGTTTATAGCGTTTTTGCAGAACGCCGCGTATCAGGGGCTTGTTAAATTGCATTTAGGCCTCATAAATTAACAGTAAAGGCAGCGACAAATTATAAGGAGAGGCATGTTATGTCCAGCGCATTATCGGTTTATCTTACTAAAACGCTACCCAACAATTACCTATCAGAGTCCGCTTTAATCGCGTTTAAAGACGAGGCGGCACATATTGTCATTGGCGATAACGAAGAAGAGAACCTGCGCCGTATCCAAAAAGCCGGGCGACAATTAGACACCCAGGGTGTCACGGCCATTTCGGTAAAGGGCCAGGGCTGGGATAAAGAGCGTCAGTGGTCGTTGTCGTTAGGTTTTACCTCAACCTTGTCGCGCAACCATATTCAATGGACCGCTGAAGTTGCTGATGAACTGCAACAGATTAGTGATGTTTATCGCTTTACGCGTGAATTGATTAATCTGCCGGCCGAGGATATTTATCCGGTCGCACTAGCAGAACGGGTTGCCAGCCACCTGACCGAGCTTGCGCCGGATCATGTGAGCTATGAAATGATTAAAGGTGAGGAGTTAAAACAAGCAGGCTGGATGGGGATTTATACGGTCGGCCGTGCAAGTCAACATGAGCCGGCAATGTTGGTATTAGATTACAACCCCACTGGCGATGCTAATGCGCCGGTAGAGTCTGCACTTATTGGTAAGGGCATTACCTATGACTCGGGCGGCTACAGTATCAAGCCGAGTGAAGGCATGTTATCGATGAAATGCGATATGGGTGGCGCCGCGACTGTCAGTGGTGCGCTATCGTTAGCGATTCGTCAGGGGCTGAAGAAGCGCGTCAAGTTATTCCTATGCTGCGCCGAGAACATGATTGACGGTCGGGCTTATAAACTTGGCGATATCATCACCTATAAAAACGGCTTGACGGTTGAGGTAGTTAACACTGACGCCGAGGGGCGTTTGGTCTTAGCTGATGGTTTACAGGCAGCGGGTGAAGCCGGGGCTAAACAAATTATTGATGCTGCAACCTTAACGGGTGCGGCACAGATGGCAGTCGGCAATGAATATAATGCGTTATTTAGTGTTGATGATGAAGCAGCAACAACGGCATTGGCCTGCGCTCAGCAGGAACACGAACTGCTGTGGCGTTTGCCGCTTAACCGTTGGCATGCTGAAAATTGCCCATCGCCGTACGCCGATACAGCTAACAGCCGTCCACAAAAAGGCGGTGGCGCAGGCGGTGCGAGCAACGCTGCAGGCTTTTTATTACGTTTTGCACCGAATGATGGCCAGGGCTGGTTGCATTTTGATTTGGCCGGAGCATTCCAAAAATCAGCAACATCGATGTGGCCTGCCGGCGCAACAGCTATGGGTGTAAGAACCATCGCTGCGACGTTAGCGCGTTAACGTTAAAAGCAGGTCGTAGAAGTCATGTCGTCAGCTATGGCGTTACCTATTGATGCCATCAGTGATGATATTGTCGCGCAGTTTCCCGCTGCGCGACTGGTTATCCAGGCGCCGCCCGGCGCCGGTAAATCGACGCGGTTACCGCTGACGCTGCTAAAATCACCCCATACCGGCCTGATGGTCATGCTGCAGCCACGTAGACTTGCTGCGGTTAATATTGCCCATTATTTGGCTGAACAATTGGGTGAGCAGCCGGGCGAAACCGTGGGGTATGTTATCCGTGGTCAGCGACGGCGGTCTGCAGCGACGCGGTTGTTGGTTGTTACCGAGGGCGTTTTAGTACGTTGGCTACAAGATGACCCCGAGCTGGATGGCGTCGATACAGTAATTTTTGATGAGTTTCATGAACGGAATCTGGCCAGCGATCTGAGTTTAGCGCTGCTGTTGGACAGCTTAACATTACGTCCTGATTTATCGTTACTTATCATGTCAGCCACGTTACCGGCAGAGCCAATTCAGCAGTGGCTGGAACAGGTTTTATCAGAACCGGTTAAGGTACTTAAAAGCGAAGGTCGCCAACATCCACTGGTTACGCACTATCGCCCGGTTGGACGGCACCCCTGGCAGCAACGGTTGGTCGACGTTGTAAGGGAAGCCCTAAGTACAGCGCCGCAAGGCATTTTGGTTTTTGTTCCGGGCGTACGAGAAATATCAAATCTGATACAGCAACTGGCAAGCGTTATTGCTGAGCCCTGTTTACCTTTGCACGGGCAATTGTCGCTGGCAGAGCAACGCCAAGCGCTAACTTACAACGGACAGCGGCGGGTGGTTGTCGCCACCAACGTGGCGGAAACTTCGCTGACCATCGATGGTATTGATTGTGTGGTCGATAGCGGACGCGAGCGCGTTAGTCTTTATCGGCCGAAATATGCAACATCGCAGTTAGTGACCCGCTTCATTTCGATGGCATCAGCCACGCAAAGGGCGGGGCGAGCCGCAAGGCTGGGACCCGGTCAAGTCTATCGGCTATGGGGTACTGCTGATGAACATGGCTTTAACGAATTTTCACAAGCAGATATTGCCACTCATGATCTGACCCAACTGGTGGCGGAAGTTAATGCATGGGGCGCTACCGTCGATGCGCTCAACTGGCTTACTGAGCCGTCAGAGGCACATGTTAACAGGGCGCAAGAGGCGCTAACGCAATTGGGCGTGGTGTCATCAACGCAGCAGTTAACAGAGTTGGGAAACAAGGTTGTAGCTATGGGGGCAGATATTCGTCTGGCATGTATCGCAGTGGCTGCACAAGAGCACTCAACTCAGGAGCGTTACGGCGTCGCTGTGGCACTGACCTGTCTGGAAGAGCCCATTAAAACGCTGGTTGATGATGACATCGAGATTACGCTCAGTAATCATTTAGCTAAAGCGCCAAAACAGAGCCGTTGGCGACAGCGTTTGAAATACTGGATGCAACAACTTGATTGCAATCGTGCTGGTGAAACGTTGAGCTCGACTAGCCTGGCCGGGCTGCTCCTTTATGGTTTTCCGGAGTACCTGGCAAAACGTGTGGACCAACAAACAGTGCAACTAGTGACTGGTGTTAGGTTGCAGGCAGACAATGTCGTAAGTGAGTGGTCACTGGCGCTTAATGTGCGGTTATCAGAGAGGGAGTCGGCTAATCGCGCGACATGGTTAATAGCATTGCGAGAAAGTGACTTACATGGACACCCGATACTGCCAGTAGATGAAATGACAGAGGTTGACGTTGAATCGGGGCGTAAACCAGCGCTTTACAGCATAAAAAAGATAGGTGCGTTAACGCTGGAAAAAAGTCGTGCAGCTGAGCCTCCGAGCATTGAGCAAATTCATCAAGGTTTAGTAAATTGGCTCGCACAGCGAGGGCTCAAGGCATTAAACTGGTCTACCGATGCAACCCGCTATTGGCAGCGTCTGTATTATTTTTATAAGCATTGGGACGATGCTAAGTCAGCTTTTAATGGGATTGAGCCAACGCCTGAATCATTATTGATAAACCTGCAACGCTGGGCATGTCCGTTCTGGACGGATATCCGCAGTGTAGAGGATTTAAAGCGCTGGAATCCCACGATTGCATTACAACAGTTACTTGATTACGGAGCGCAACAACAATTGCAGCAGTTATGTCCTACAACATGGCAGGCACCGAGTGGACGTAGGGTGACCATCGATTACCCAAGTTTGAGTGATGCTGACCAAGGGGTAAAGCCCAGGGTAACGCTGAAGTTACAAGAGGTATTCGGCGAACCTTCATCGCCAACTATTCTGGCGGGGCAACAGCGGTTAGTGATGGATTTATTGTCACCTGCCGGGCGTTTGTTACAGCGTACCGAGGACTTGGCGAGCTTTTGGCGCAATGCCTATGCCGATGTTAGTAAAGAGATGCGAGGTCGTTATCCAAAGCACCCGTGGCCGGACGATCCGATCAATGCTAAAGCAACCATAAAGACCAATAGACAATTGCGATGATAAAAAGACCCTGGCTTAGATATCTTGTTAAGACCAGCATAAAATTAGCGCTGGTAGCGGTAGCAGCTGTTGCTGTCTATTTAATTTATCTGGACGCTAGTTTATCCAAAGTATTTGCCTCTGAACGTTATCAGGCGCCGGCATTAGTTTACGCATCAGAAACGCGACTATTTCCGGGCAAACATGTCAGTCAGTCGCAATTGATTGAACAACTTGAACGCTTAAGCTACCAACGCAGCACCAATACAGAAGAAACTGGCTATTACTCGGTTAATAAAAGCCTGCTAATGATTCATCGCCGGCCGTTCGACTTCTCTGACGGCGCGCAAATGTCGCGCCGGGTTGAGGTTCGGTTCGATGGTGAACAAATACAATCAATACGGGGTTGGCCAAGCGGTGCGGCGCTGCGGGAGCTTAGGCTAGAACCCCAGTTAATTGGCCGAATCAACCCGCTGGACAATGAAGATCGTTTATTGGTTGGGTTGGAAGTTGTGCCCAATCTGCTTATCGAAACGCTATTGTTAGTCGAGGATCGTAACTTCTATCATCATTCGGGGGTGTCGCCCTGGTCGGTGCTCAGAGCGTTGGTTGCCAATATTAAAGCAGGCCGAACCGTGCAGGGCGGTTCTACGCTCACGCAACAGTTAGTAAAAAACCTTTACCTAAGCCGCGAACAGACGCTTTGGCGTAAATTTCATGAGGCTATGATGGCTTTGGTCATCGATTTCAGGTTCGATAAAAATACCATACTCGAAACCTATCTTAACGAGGTTTATTTCGGTCAGGATGGTCGTCACGCAATTCACGGTGTTGGCTTAGCGAGCCAATACTATTTTGGTCGTCAGATACAGGAGCTGACCCCCGCCCAAACGGCGCTAATGGTTGCGATGATAAAAGGACCATCTTATTACGATCCGCGCCGCCACCCGCAACGCACCAAAAGCCGTCGCGATACCATTCTGCGGATGATGTATGAGCACGATTTAGTTGAGAAAGAAAGTTATATTGCTGCCGTTGAAGCACCGATTAATGTGCGCGAAAGCCGACGCCTTGTGGAGGAGAGTTATCCGCACTATTTGGATTTAATTCGTCGCGAATTAGGTGAAATTGTGCTGCCGACCGATTGGCATGACGTCGGGCTAAAGATTTACACGGCAATGGATGTCGATTTGCAGTCATCAGCGCAACAGGTGTTGCGGGCCGGAGTACCGGGGCGTGATATTGAGAAACTGCAGGGAGCCGTGGTCATCAGTGATTATCAGCGCGGTCATATCCGTGCGATTGTGGGTTCAACCACCGATGATGGTCAGGGTTTTAATCGTGCATTGATGGCGCTAAGGCCTGTTGGCTCGCTCATAAAGCCAGTTATTTATGCTGCCGCTATGTCGGTATCGGATCAAATGCATTTAGGTAGTCAGGTCATTGATGAACCGGTGGTGCTGGAAGATGAAAACGGTAAACGCTGGCAGCCGGAGAACTATGATAAAGAGTATCACGGCGAAATGTTAATTTATCAAGCCTTGGTTAAGTCTCGCAATATACCGGCTGTGCGTATTGGTTTGCGAGTCGGTACGAAAACGCTGGCTAACTATTTGCGCGCCATGGGCGTTACTACCGCAATTAATGAGTATCCATCGTTGACACTGGGTGCAGTGGAGCTATCGCCTTTAGCAATTAACCGTGTTTATGCCACGCTGGCGAATAATGGACGCTATCAGCCTCTGACGGCAATCACCAGTATTACCACCCACGACGGCCTAAGCGTTTATGAATCGCACGCTGCAGAGGCGGAACAGGTATTTAGTCCTGAAGTGAGTTACATGATTCGCTATGGTATGGCTGGCGTGGTATCGCTGGGAACTGCAACCAAGCTCCGCGAGACATTGCGAGGGGCAACGGTAGCCGGCAAAACCGGGACCACTAACGATTATAAAGATAGCTGGTTTGTGAGTATTGACGGTGAACATGTCATTACCACCTGGCTGGGACGCGATGATAATGAGACGACCGGCTTAACGGGAAGTAGCGGAGCGTTAATGATCAATCGTGAAATTTATCGGCAGACGCCACCCCAACCAATGTCGTTGCGCCCGGTTGGTAATGTTCGTTTGCAAAGCTTCCATAACCAAAAAGGCGTTCGCATACCGAGTAATTGCGCCCAGTCTCAGACAGTGCCTGCACCGCCAGTAGCGCTGGATGAAGATATCAATTGTGAGGCAGATGTTGAGGAAAAAAGTTGGCTCGAACGGCTATTTGGGCGTTAAATAGGGTGCTGGCGACAATAGTGTTCGCCAGCACCGTCAGCTTAAGCGCTCATCGTTGCGAACGCTTTTTTAACGGCCGCTAAGGTATCGTTAATGTCCTGCTCGGTATGAGCTGCTGACATAAAGCCACCTTCAAATGCAGATGGTGCCAAATAAACACCTTGCTCTAGCATTAAGTGATAAAAGCGCCGGAACGCGTCCATATCGCACTCGGTAGCTTGTTTGTAAGTGGTCACTTGCTTTTCTTTGGTAAAGAAGAAACCAAACATTGAACCCGCTCGGTTGGTGGTCAAGGGTATGCCAGCCTCATCGGCAAGTTGTTGCATGCCATCAAGGAGCTGGTCGACACGTGCATAGAGTTGGTCATATAAACCCGGTTGATTGAGCTGCGACAGTGCCGCTAAACCTGCTGACATGGCAACCGGATTGCCTGATAGTGTACCTGCCTGATACACCGGCCCTGTCGGCGCAATATACTCCATGATGTCTTTTTTACCGCCAAAAGCACCTACCGGCATACCGCCGCCGATGACTTTGCCCAAGGTTGTCAGATCCGGGGTCACGTTATAGCGCTCCTGTGCGCCACCAGGGGCTGCACGAAATCCGCTCATCACCTCGTCAAAGATGAGCACTGAGCCATAGCTATCACAGATTTCACGTAAGCCTTCAAGGAAGCCTGGTACGGGCGGTATGCAGTTCATATTACCGGCGACAGGTTCGACAATAATGCAGGCAATCTGGTCGCCAAGCTCTGTAAATATCTGTTTAACGGAGTCGATATTATTGTAGTCGACCGTTAGGGTGTGTTTGGCAAAGTCTTCCGGGATACCGGGCGAGTTAGGTACGCCCAGCGTTAACGCGCCTGATCCGGCTTTAACAAGCAACGCATCGGCGTGGCCATGATAATTACCCTCGAACTTTAGGATTTTATCGCGTTTTGTATAACCGCGCGCCAGTCGAATAGCGGTCATAGTAGCTTCGGTGCCCGAGTTAACCATGCGGACCTTTTCTATCGACGGCACAATGGCTTTAATTTTTTCAGCCATTGTAATTTCAATTTCAGTTGGTGTACCAAAGCTAAGACCGCGTTGAGCTGCGGCAATCGTGGCCTCTAACACCGCGGCGTTATTGTGGCCGAGGATCATCGGCCCCCACGAGCCTACATAATCAATATAGCGCTTACCGTCCGCATCGAACATGTACGCGCCTTCGGCACGTTCGATAAAAATTGGACTACCGCCAACGCCATTAAATGCCCGTACCGGCGAATTAACGCCGCCGGGAATACTTAACTGTGCTTTCTGAAAGAGTTCTTCTGAACGACTCATCGTAAACCTTTCCTTTAATTAAAATTTTAAAACTGGCTCTTTTCGCTATACCAGTTAACCTCACATTCGAATTTATCTACTTGATCAACCACGCCCAGAGTCAAGGCGAACAGCGCCATGCGAATTAAAACTCCATTATCCGCCTGCCGGAAAATCGCCAGATTCGGATTTTGATTGAGATCGTTATCTAACTCGTTCGCCTCAGACCGGGAATCCCTGGGTAGCGGGTGCATAATGACCGTATTGGGTTTGTAGTGCTTAGTGTAGATTTCTTGGTTTAAACGAAACTTACCGCGATATTGATCAGCATCCTCCGGCGAGGCAAAGCGTTCTTGTTGAATACGTGTTTGGTACACAATATCGGCATCAACTAAACCATCAACTTTTTCTGTCACCGTATACCGGTGGCCGGAGTTTTCTAACGTATCGAGCACGCCGGCGGGCATGGACAGTTCCAATGGTGAAATCAGGGTAAATCGCACATTTTTATACATCGCTAACAGTTTCGACAGTGAGTGCACGGTACGGCCGTATTTGAGGTCACCGATCATACAGATATGCATACCGTCGATGCCCTGCCCGTGGTAGGCGAGCTCTTTTTGGATGGTATACAAATCAAGTAACGCTTGTGTCGGGTGCTCGTTGGCACCGTCGCCGCCATTGATAACAGGCACTCGGCTACCCTGGGAAAACTCGCTGACTGAGCCTGCTTTGGGGTGGCGCATGGCAATCACGTCGCTGTAACTACTTAAAACGCGCGCCGTATCATAGAGTGATTCGCCTTTGGCAATAGCAGAGCTTTCCATGCCGGTGGTTTCTCTGACCTCACCGCCCAGTAGGTTGAATGCGGTACCAAAACTAACTCGTGTCCGCGTCGAGGGCTCAAAAAACAGATTCCCGAGGATGGCGCCATCCAGAACCTTAGTACGTTTTTTGCGTCTGGCGTAGGGTTGCATTTTATCAGCAACGGCAAATATATAGTCTATGCTGTCACGGTCAAACTGGTTAACGGAGAGAATATTAGAACCGGTGAAATTCATGGTGATGTGCGCCCTTGTTGGCCGAAAGTCACTGGACGCACACTATAGCAAAATATGGAGTCAAAAAGAATCTAATACGGTTTTACCACCGCTAAAATAATGACCGAAAATAAAATAAGTACCGGCACTTCGTTAAACACCCGGTAAAAACGATGGCTGCGGCGGTTACGGTTGTTTTTGAAGTCAGCAAGTAATTTAAAACAATAACCGTGGTAGCCATAGAGTATGGTGACCAATAGCAGTTTAGTGTGCATCCAGCCACTGGCCGCAAACCAGGCACTGCCATAGGCGAAAATTAACACGACCCCGAATACTAACGTCAAGATTGCGAAGGGCGTGACAAAATACAGCAGCTTTCGCTCCATCACCTTAAATTGCTC
Organism: Idiomarina aquatica; assembly: GCF_004362895.1. Classification (GTDB taxonomy): domain Bacteria; phylum Pseudomonadota; class Gammaproteobacteria; order Enterobacterales; family Alteromonadaceae; genus Idiomarina. Next base: position 32,862 of record NZ_SNXI01000009.1, read on the forward strand.
ATCCACTGCCGGTTGGTTGGTCATGGCGTGGTAGACGAATAGCCGTGGCAAATAAAAAATACCGGCAAACCAGGCGACCATAAAGGCGATGTGTAGGGCTTTAACCCATAAAATCCAACTCATTAATTATTCCCCGTTTAAGACAGCTCGCGTTGCAATGCTTTACGTACCGTTTCCCAGGTAACGATACCACAAGGCTCGCCTTGTTCTTGATCGTAAATATAAACCGCACCGCGCCGTGCGCCGCTTAATTCATCCCACACCTCGGCTAGTGTTGATGTAACTTTTAAGCCGTTAATGGGCATGTAATTCAACGATGGACTATCGCCGGCACCAATATCATAAGTGACTAAACGATAAACCGGCTGGTTGTCCTCGTCGACATTCATCACGATGACGCTTTGATTAGAGGACTTTTCGAGTACGTCTAACAACTCGTTTTGGGTCGGTTCCAGCAACAGTTTAAACTCTGTCTCCATCATGTTCTCTACCCCTGTTTTCTGCAGGGCGACTTGCACAGGGGGGATTTGGTATGGCAAATCTTGCGCATCTAACTGGGCAATAAAAATCGATTTAGAATTAAATAGCTGAGACGAAATCAGGTAGGCAGGCACAATAACCAGCATGGCCGGAATTATAATTTCGACGCTTCGGGACAACTCTACAATCGCTAATAGTGCGGCCATCGGGGCATGAATGCAGGCTGCTAAAATGCCCGCCATGCCTAATAATATATAGGTGTCGTATTGCAATAACTGCTCTAGCTGCAACTGGTTCACTATAGTAGTGAATAGCGCGGCAACCACGGCGCCGATACCAAATACGGCACCAATAAGCCCGCCGGGAATACCCATACCGAGCGCAATCGCACTGGCGACAAGTTTTGCCAGCAACAGCGTAAAGAGTATCGATAACTCTGCCTGATGCTGCAGCACTTGCTGGATGGCTGTTAAGCCGGGGCCCAGGCTGGTGGGTATAATAAGCGCCAGTAATGCGGTGATGAATGCAGCAAACAGTAAACGGGTAAGTAAGGACATATCCTTAACGGTATTCATGACATCGAGCATCAACTGTTTAAAAATTACGCCACTGATACCCAGAATAACGCCTAAAGCGACCACCCACGGCAGTTGAATGTTAGGCACTTCGGTACTGCTGAGCATGGCTAATTCAGAGGCAGGGCCAAAAATCTGTTCGGTAATCAAAGACCCGGCAACAGCCGCTAACATGACGGGAATAAAAATATGTACTTTATATTCCCGCAGCACGACTTCCATCACTAAAATCATGGCGGCAATGGGGGTGTTAAATGAGGCAGCTATAGCTGCTGCAATTCCGCAGGCTGCAAGGGTGCGTATCGCATTTTTTGGGGTGTCTACGTGATAACCGACCCAGGTACTGGCGGCCGCGCCTAAATGCACTGCAGGCCCTTCGCGACCTACACTAAAGCCTGCGACCAAGGCAATTATGCCACCCAGAAACTGATTCACGGTGCTGCGCCATGGCAACATGCCGTAATGCTGTTTCATGCGATGTATCACGTAGGGAATGCCCATGCGCACGCGGCGCGAACGGGATAAACTGAATAATAAGAAAATGAGCAAAGCTGCTGCAATAGGTAAGGCAAATCGCGTAAAGTTGTCTAAGGGTTGTTGCCAATGGCTGAAGTTACCGACAAGATAGGCACCTTGCTCTATGGCGAAACGAAAAACAACAATTAATAAGGCTGCTGCAATACCGCCAACAAGCCCAAGCAAACAAATTGCGAGTGTCGTGGTGGGGGCTGCAAGCTGTCTTCTTAACGTTTTTTTAATTGCCTGAACGTGAGTCATTTAAGGGTTCCTGAAGCGCACGTTAACTAGGACCAAAGCCTTTAGACTAAGCGTAACACAAACCGCAGAACAGCGATCTGAAAAGGACACGTTTTGATTAAAAAATTATTATCTATCAAACAGCTGCAACAACGTTTTGGCCGACTTCCGGTGGTACTGGTTAGCTTGCTGTTATTGTGTTTGGTAATAATAAGTGCTTATCAGGTTGGCGTTTGGCATGCGCGCTATTTAAAACAACAGGTGAGCGAACAAAAGCAACAATTAGCGCAACTGTATCAGCAGCTCGATCAATTCGAATATCAGCGCAATGTCCTGCAAGTTGAGTTGGATGTTGAAAAGTCAGCAAACCAAAACCTGCAAGCACAGCTGGGTGAGCTGCAGGAAGAAAATTATAGTTTGCGCGAAAACGTTGCGTTTTATCAGAAAATAATGGCTCCGGAGCTGCAACAAAGCGGTGTGGTAATTGAATCACTGGCGGTATCAAAAAATCGCGCTGAGCGTCATTATCACTTCTCGCTGGCATTGTTGCAGGTGGAGCAACGCAGGGAGTTAGTTGAAGGTGAAATTGCTATTCAGTTGGTGGGCCGGGTAAAGGGTGAAGAACAACGCTTTAACTTGCTCGACTTAGCCAATATTAGCCCCAGCGAGCATAATTTTATGATGCGCTATTTTACTTTATACGAGGGCGACTTTTTGTTACCCAAAGGTTTAGTACCAGAGCGTATCGAGGTAACTGCCAATATAACGCGTGGTGGCTCTGGTCGCTTGCAACGCACCTTTTTTTGGCGTGATAGTTTACGCAACGGTCAGGCCTCTGGCGAGAATACTTGACCCTTTTAGTCAACTACGAGAAAATTGACGGGTGATCAGTCATCAGACGAAGGTAGTGTAAATGTCAGCTTCTGTAGAACAAGCGATGCCCATCGAATTTACCGAACAGGCAGCAAATCAGGTTAAAAAGCTGATAGCCGAAGAGGAAAACCCGACGCTAAAATTGCGTGTGTTTGTTACCGGCGGCGGATGTTCAGGTTTCCAATACGGTTTTACCTTTGACGAAAAGGTGAACCCCGGTGATATGCAAATTGAAAAGGAAGGGGTAACGCTGGTCGTTGACCCAATGAGCTTACAATACCTTGTTGGTGGTGTTGTTAACTACGAAGAAGGGCTTCAGGGCTCGCGCTTTTTTGTCGATAACCCCAATGCCACAACCACTTGCGGTTGCGGTTCGAGCTTCTCTATTTAATACGTTACTCGTCAGTCTATGGCTCGCCGGCTGATTTTAAGCCGGTAATCAGCTAGAATACCCTTTTAATTTTAAGCTTGAGGGTCTTTTATGAGCTCGTATGCACAGCATATAAAAACAGTTACTGAGCGTTTCGACCAAGCATTGGCGGACACAGGTTACGAATCGACATTAATATACGCGGGCCAGCCGCGTGTTGCATTTCTCGACGATAACCCCGGCACCTTCAAAGTTAATCCTCTATTCAAGTATTGGATTCCGGTTTTAGAAAGCCCCAAAAGCGCTATTTTTTACCGCAAGGGTTCTGGTAAGCCAACGGTTTACTTATTTCAAGCGCGAGACTTCTGGCACTCCCAGGCACAAATTTCTGAGGAAGATTGGCAGCAACATGTTGAACTAAAAATCATAGATGATTTAAGCCAGTTGACTGACGACTTGGGGGATGCGTTGGCCGCGAGCGCGTTTCTAGGGGAAGACTTTGCGCAGCCCGTCGCTGATTGGAATGTGAAAGCACGCAACCCACAGGCGTTAATCGACCATCTGCACTTTCACCGAGCGGTTAAAACGGATTGGGAAGTAGAAAATTTACGCCAGGCAAATCTGCTTGCTGCTAAAGGTCATCTGGCAGCAAAAGAGGCATTTTTGGGCGGTAAAAGTGAGCTAGAGATTCACAGTGACTATTTGGCCGCGATGAACTTTCGTGAAAGCCAGGTTCCCTACAATAGCATTGTCGCGCTTAACGACCATTCAGCCATTCTTCATTACGATGTTTACGACGTTACGCCGCCGAAACAGCGTTTGTCATTTTTAATTGATGCAGGCTCTTTGTACAAAGGTTATTGCGCTGATATCACCCGTAGTTATGCCAGCGAAGCCGGTTTTTACGCTGATCTGGTAAACGCTATGGATACTGCGCAGCAAGAGCTACTTAGCGAAATTAAGCCGGGTATTAATTACTATGACCTGCATGTGTCGATGCACTTAAAAGTTGCGGCTATTCTCGAACAGTTTGATTTTATTAATATCAGCGCACAAGAAGCTTATGATAAAGGTATAACATCGGCATTTATGCCACACGGACTGGGTCATTTTATTGGCTTGCAAGTGCATGATGTTGGCGGCTTCCTGCAAGATGATAAAGGTAACAGTTATGAGCGTAGCGAACGTCATCCGTTCTTACGACTGCTGCGTGACATTGAAGTTGGACAGGTGTTTACCATAGAGCCGGGCTTATATGTTGTCGATCAGTTGTTGGAAGAGTTTGCCGACAGCAAAGATATTAACTGGACAATGGTTGATAAATTACGGCCATACGGCGGTGTGCGCATCGAAGACAGTATTGTCGTCGGCGCAAACGGTGACAATGAAAATTTAACCCGTAATGCGTTTAAAGCGCTGGGTGGAGAATAGGATAAAGAGTTACAGCTATACGTTGTTCAGTTAGCGTAGGTTTTACTACCCAGAACAACGTGGCGTTGAGCGCCGGTGACGGCGCTCAGGTTGCCCGGCTGGCGCCTGTCATAGCACCAAGCCAGCCATGCGAATGCAATTGCCTCAACGGCCTGCGGGTCTATGCCGTAATCTGCAGTAGTAGTTAGATTTGTCGGTGCGAGTTTGGTACATAGTTGGCGCATGAGTAATTGGTTGTGCACACCGCCACCGCATGCTACTATCAAAGAGGGCGAGTGAGGCAGCAACGTTAACGACTGGACGATCGAGTCGACAGTTAGTTCTAATAACGTGCGTAGCAAGTCTTTACCCTTAATAGAGCTGTTCAACTTTTTATTTAGCCACGTTTCGCTAAAATATTCCCGTCCGGTACTTTTAGGCGGTAGCTTTGTAAAGTAAGGGTCCTGGAGTAATCGCTGTAGCAGTGCTTCCTGCACAAGACCCTGACTCGCCGTATGTCCATTTTTATCATATCCGGGCGAACCATAGTGCAGTCGATACGCCAAGTCGAGTAGCGTATTGGCCGGACCGGTATCAAAACCGATGACGCTGGTTTTGTCGCTGCCGAGGTAGGTGATGTTGGCAATTCCGCCTAAATTCAGTATGGCAGTACGGGCAGGACACTGACGGGCAAATACATGATGATGAAATGCCGGAACCAGGGGCGCACCTTCGCCTCCCGCCACGATATCTTTCTGACGAAAGTCAGAAACTACGTCAATCCCGGTTTTTACCGCAATGAGAGCAGGGTTTAACAACTGCAGAGTAAATGCGGCGCTGCCATCAGCTGATGCAATACTTGGCGGATGATGCCATAGTGTCTGGCCGTGACAGCCTATAGTTTTAATCTGCTTAGCTGTTTTGTTGGATAGCGCTAATAAGTTATTAACCGCAGTTACAACGAGCTCAGAATAGTCATGCTCGAGCTGTTTAAATGCCAATAAGTCACTAATGCTCGGCGACATTGCCTGGTGTAGTCGTGCGCTTAACGGGGCTGAGAAAGGTTCGCTGTGAGAACTTAGGTGCTCGGTTTCACCGGCGCTATTTATTTGGCAGAGGACCGCGTCGACTGCGTCGACGCTGGTACCTGACATAATGCCAATGTAGTATTCCGCCATTAGCGCATCGCGAGTGCTACGCGTTTGTTATCTTCTAATACCGCAACCAATTGATCGGCCTGCTGGCGAAATGCCGGAAGCTCTGCTTCTGCCAGTGATTGTGCCTTAGGTAGCTCGACTGTTCTGGGGTTACGATGAGTGCCATTAACAAGGAACTCGTAATGCAGATGCGCACCGGTAACACGGCCAGTCGCGCCGACGCGACCAATCAGCTGGCCCTGACGGACTCGTTCGCCGGTCTTTACGTGCTTGCGACTCAGGTGTAAATATTTGGTGACATAGCGCTCACCATGCTGAATAAAAACGTAGTTTCCGTTAAGCGAATTATAGCTGGCTTTTATTACTTTACCGTCGCCCGCTGACATCACCGGAGTACCAACCGAAGCCACATAGTCGGTGCCATTATGAGGACGAACACGACCGGTTACCGGGTGCAGACGCTTCGGATTAAAGTTAGAGCTAACATAGGTAAACTTTACCGGTGATCTCAGGAACGTTTTGCGCATAGCGCGCCCGTTAGGCGTGTAATAATTGCCATTATTATGCAAGATAGCCTGGAACTTCTCACCGCGATTAATAAACTCGGCTGCCAAAATATCGCCATAACCGACAAATTCGCCGTCCGCGTACTGCATTTCATAAAGAACGCTGAACTCGTCGCCACTACGCAGGTCAAGTGCGAAGTCGATATCCCAGCCAAAAATATTGGCCACGCGCATGATTTGATTGTCTGTCATGCCTGCATTAATACCGGCGTTCCAAAAACTGGACTTAATCACTGCGTGGGTAAATTCACGGCGGGTTTCAATTTCTCGCTTTTCGACTTCAGCGATAAAGTCATCGGATTGTCGGGTAATAATCAGGGTGTCTATATCGTTAACTTCAAAAACGAGTTGCACTAGTTCACCGGTATCGTCGGTCGCTAACCTCAGGATATCGCCGGGGTGCACTTTTTTGAGTAATTGCGCTTCATCGCCTGACTGCGTAACCCGATAAAGCTGTTGTGCTGAAAAGCCCAATTTATCGAAGATTTTTGCCAGATTGTCGCCTGATTTAATTTCGTAACTCTGCCAAGCCAACTGGTTTTGCGACGCCTGCTGGTTGGTTTGCTGAGTTTCAAACGCCAAATCAAGCTCATAGCGTTTACCCGGCATGAGCTGCTCAGGCGACTTAGAATTTTTGGACGCGGTGGCTGGTTCAGAAGGAATAACCAATAACAAAAACAGCGTTGCGCTCACCGCACTAATTAAGACACGATGAGAGTGAGGCAGCTCATTCAGCAGCTGCTTAATTTGGGATACAACTTTTGACGTCATAGTTAGCGCACTTCTTACCTTAATTTATGGATGTTTTGTCGCGACACGACAATCGCTCACCTTGTTGTATTATTTTTGAGCACGTCCACGCTATTTGTGAGGATAATACGAAAAAAATCAGAATACCAGTTTTAGAGTGCTTAAAACTAGCCGTTTTATGGCGTAAACTATGACTTTTACACTTTCTAGACCCTTTTGCGCAGGAGAATCACTTAAATGGCAGCTCAGATTAAAGAGGCGCTGGCGGAAATAACCCGTGGCGTCGAGGAAGTATTGATCGAGAGCGAGTTAGCAGAAAAACTCGCGCAAGATAAACCCCTGATTATCAAAGCCGGCTTTGACCCGACCGCTCCCGATCTTCACCTCGGTCATACTGTGCTGATCAATAAGCTGCGCATTTTTCAGGATTACGGTCATAAAGTGATATTTCTTATCGGCGACTTTACCGGTATGATCGGCGACCCAACCGGTAAAAATGTTACTCGTAAGCCGCTGACTCGCGAAGAAGTTATTACTAACGCCGAAACCTACAAAGAGCAAGTTTTTAAAATTCTCGACCCGCAAAAAACCGAAATTCGTTTTAACTCGGAATGGATGAATAAGATGGGCGCTGCCGACATGATAAAATTGTCAGCGCGGCAAACGGTAGCAAGGATGTTAGAGCGAGACGACTTTAAAAAGCGTTACAAAGCTAATCAGTCCATTGCCATCCATGAGTTTTTATATCCGTTGGTACAAGGCTGGGACTCAGTCGAATTAAAAGCAGATGTCGAACTCGGTGGCACCGATCAGCGTTTTAATCTGCTAATGGGGCGTGAACTGCAAAAGGAAGAGGGGCAGCGGCCACAAACGGTGATAATGGTACCTTTGCTGGAAGGTCTGGATGGCGTCCAGAAAATGTCGAAGTCGCTGAACAATTACATTGGCATCACCGAATCAGCCAATGATATGTTTGGTAAAGTGATGTCAATTTCGGATGAATTGATGTGGCGTTACTTCCAATTACTGAGTTTTCGTCCGCTTGCCGAAATTGAACAGTTCAAAGCAGACGTTGCTAACGGTAAAAACCCACGCGACATCAAAGTATTATTGGCAAAAGAAATCATCGAGCGTTTTCACTCTAAGGAAGCGGCAGAGAAAGCAGAGCAAGACTTTGTCCAGCGCTTTCAGAAGAACGCGATTCCCGACGATATCCCGGAAGTCGAAGTCGAAGCCGGCGCCGATGGCATAGCCATCGCCAATGCACTAAAAGCCGCCGATTTGGTCAAATCAACCTCTGATGCCATGCGCATGATCAAACAATCAGCGGTAAAACGCGACGGCGAAAAAGTCGATGACACCAAGCTAATCTGCACCACCGAGCACAGTGGCGTCTACCAAGTCGGCAAACGCCGCTTCGCCAAAATCGTCTTTAAATAACACCAAAGCCCCGCGCCTCGCGAGGTTGCAGCCAAACCCTATCACTCTTTAATCACAGCGTTGCCCATCAACCAGGGGGACGCTGCAAGTACATCCCTGTACGCTTGTTTCCGGCCATCCATGGCCTCCAACACCCCCTGGTTGAGAGCAACGCTGTAATCAAACGCGATAGGGTTTGGCTGCTAAGTGGCGCAAGAGCGGTCGTTTGGAGGTGGCGATAAGGGGATTGATCAGCTTCTGTTCCAAGAGTGTCTGGCGCCATGGATGGCGCCAGTCAAGCCCTACAGGGACGTACTTGCGGGCGTCTCTTGGAACAGAAGTGTCAATCCCCCGCCATCTTCAAACAACCGCTCTTGCAGCGTCCCCCTGAGACGGGGGGCAGTGTGAGTGATAAGCAAAAGGGACTGGTAGCCCAGTCCCTAGCGACGCTAGACGGTGAAGCTCTTGATGGAGTCTTGCAGTTCGTCGGCGAGTTTGGCGACTTCGTTGGAGGCTTGTGCTGTTTGTTTCGAGCCGGAGGCGGTTTGCTCGGCGATGGAAACAATGGCCTCTAAGCGCTCGCTGATGTCATGCGCCGTGCGGCTTTGTTCTTGTGCTGCGGTGGCAATGTGATTGCTGCTGTCGGCTGCTTGATGCACCGAGTCGGTGATCGATTGCAGGGCACTGGCGGCTTCGTCAGTTTGCTTAACGCTGCGTTCAGCTTGCTCGCGGCCGCGTTCCATGACTTCTACCGCCCGCGTTGAGTCGGTTTGTAAGCTTTCAATCATTTGCTGAATTTCTTCCGTCGACTCTTGTGTGCGGCTGGCCAGCGTGCGCACCTCGTCAGCGACTACGGCAAAGCCGCGGCCTTGTTCACCGGCACGGGCAGCCTCAATCGCCGCATTCAGGGCCAGCAAGTTGGTCTGATCGGCGATGCCACGAATAACATCCAGAATACCGCCGATATTTTTGCTGTTCTCGGACAATTGATGGATAACTTCTGACGCGCCCTGGATCTCGTTTGCTAATTGCTCGATCGTGCCGCGGTTTTGCTCGGAAATTTGGCGCACTCGCTTGGCTTCGTCGTCTGAATGCTGAATTTCGCCTAATGCTTTGTCTGCACCGTGTGCCATTTCGCTGGCGGTACTATTCATTTCCTGAGTGGCAGTGGCAACTTGTTCTATTTGACGGCGCTGCTCTTCGATCGCCCCGGTAGTTTCATCCGAGACGCTGGAGCTTTCTTCTGCGGCGGTCGCTAACTGCGTCGCACGATTGGCTATGCCTTCAATCAATTGACGCAGGTTATCGGTTAACTTATTGGTATTTGACGCTAATGTGCCGAATTCGTCTTCAGCCTGGTACTCAACACGCTCCGTCAGGTTACCGTCAGCCATAATGTTGAGCATATGATTCACTTTGCTCAGAGGCACACTGATGCTGCGTACGGTATACCATGAAATAAATACGGCCAACGCAATCGAAACCAGAGTAATAATACCGTTAATCCAGCTTGAGCTACTGATTGATGTCGCAACCGAGGACTGAGTTTCGTCTGCGATACCGCGTACCGCTTGGCGTAGCTCCTCTGCCAGTGCTAACAAGCCCTCTAGTTGCTGCTCTGACTGTTGTAGCGTCTGAGCCTCATCGAGCCGGGTTTGCTTTTGTGCGACAATGTTGTCGGGATATGAACCTGCGCCCTGAAGTCCTTCGATAGCTGAACGAACCATACCAATAGCGTCGTCAACAATTTGCTCAGATGCACCGGTTGCGACGTTATCCAGGTCGTCTAATCTTGGTTTAAGCGCATCAACATTAATATCGATTTCGCTGCGAATAATTTTTGCGGTATCAATATCGTCGGCATTGCTTAGGTCATACATCAGCGTGATTAAGGACGCGAGCGATTTCTCGATAGTTCCTGCTATTTCAGCCACTTCGTCACTCTGCGTCATATCCGACGCATCAAGCAGCATAATCGAGGCGTCGTCAACGGCAAAGGCGAGCTCGTCAAGTTGTGCCTGGGCAGTATTGCCGAGTTCTAAATAACGACTCTGTTGCGAAAACAGTTGTTCGACCAAACCGATGTAGCTCTCGGCTTGGCTATCCATACGTTTAATCACCTCACCATAACCTTCGCCACGAATTAAATCGCGAAGGTTAGTCAATGAGGCTTGAAAATCCTGGCTAGTGGACTCTAATTCCTGTGTGTGGGTTTCGACTAACTGGAGGTTTTCGTCATAATAGGTTTCTGTTTGCAGTGCGCCTAATTTGAGTACGTCGACCTGAACACTGGCAACACTCTCTAATGCGGGCACCGCTTTTTGATTTAAGCGGTCGACAGATGAGCCAATACTATTGACGTTAAAGATTGAACTTAGGCTGATAACCAGCAACAGCAGGGTTATGATGGCAAATCCGCCAATGACACGCATGGCTACTGTTAATTTCATGAAAACCTCTCAGCACAGTATAAGTTCTATTGACGTATGGCTGACTGCCGATAATAGCTATCGTTGTCGACGTCCCATAACGTCATATGATTACCCCAAACACATCCAGTGTCCAATCCGATCGTCCTTGGGTGCGATGTTTCACCCATTAACGCAGCCCAGTGACCGAAAGCCACACGATGATTACCCCGGAAAAAATCGAACCACGGTCGTAAGTCGTTATTGTTAACGTCGTTAGGGTGTGTTTTTACAGAAAAATCCAATTCTCCGTTAATCGAGCAATAGCGCATTCTTGTAAATGCATTAACTATAAAACGGTATCGGTCAAAGCCGCTAAGACTTGAGTCCCATTTTTGCGGCTCGTTACCAAACATTGCCTCGATAAATGTACTGAAGTCCTCACTTTTAAGGATTTGTTCTACCTCAGTTGCATGCGTGCAGGCTTCCATATCGGTCCACCAGGGATAAAGACCGGCATGGCTAATAAACAAGTCATGTTCCCGGTTAAGGTGACATAACGGCTGATGGCGCAGCCAATCAATCCAATCCAGCTTGCGTATGGAAGCGACAACTGCATCAAGCTTGTCTTTCGGATTAACCTTGCGTTGGCCAAGTAATACACCAATAAGATTTAAATCATGATTACCCAACACGGAGCGCACTGAGCCAGTAGGCGCATCAGCGAAAAACCTTAACGCCTCAAGCGAGTCAGGACCCCGCGCGACAATATCGCCGACACACCAAAGCTGATCGTGTGAGAATGAAAACCCCACCCGATCCAGCAGTTGCATCAGCTCGCGGTTACAGCCTTGAATGTCGCCAACGACGTATAAACTCATGATTAGTGGATAATATTTGGAATTGCCAACCTAAACGATGGAATTTCTACCTTAAAATGGCAGCCATCGGCATCGACCATCAAATAATGACCCTGCATGGTTCCTATTGGTGTGGCTAATACGGTACCGCTGGTGTAACTGAAGGATTCTTCAGGTTTGATCAATGGCTTTTGTCCGACAACGCCTTCGCCCGCAACGCGAGTTACTTTATTATCGGCGTCAACAATGCGCCACTCTCGACTCAACAGTTGCACACTGCTATTGGCATTATTGGCGATAATAATGGTGTAGGAAAAAACATACTGCCCATTTTCCGGAACCGATTGTGCGGCCAGGTATTGTGTAGTGACTGTAATGTCAACTTTGCTGGTTTCACTCATGGGGATTTTTCTGATCGGTTAAATAGTTAGCCATAGCACAATAATCTGCCACACTCAGCGTTTCGGGTCGAGCGCCCGGATCAATACCTAACTGATTAAGTTGCGCTTCGTTTAATAAACCTTTTAGGTTATTGCGAATCGTTTTCCTGCGCTGATTGAATGCTTGCAGACAAAGAGCATGCAGTTGTTGCCTGTCTTTGACAGGCGTTGGGCTTTCGCTGTAAGGCTCAAGTCGTACTACAGCTGATTCCACCTTAGGCGGAGGGTTAAAGGCTCCCGGGGGAACATTAACAACCGCGGTGACGCGGCAGGCTTGCTGCACGGCAACGCTGATACGCCCATAGGTTTTAGAGCCGGGTTCGGCGGCCAGGCGGTCGACGACTTCTTTTTGCAGCATAAAGTGCATGTCTTTGATGCGGTCAGTATATTGCAACAAGTGAAAAATTAGTGGCGTAGAAATATTGTATGGCAGGTTGCCGAATACCCGCATTGGCTGTTCCGGGTTTACAAACTCGTTAAAGTCAATTTTCATCGCGTCGCCACGCGTCACGGTTAGTTTTTCCCGCAAAAAAGGATGCGACTCAAGTCTGTCTGCCAGATCGCGGTCAATCTCAATAACGTTAAGGTGATCAGTGCGGTCCGCTACGGGCTCGGTTAATGCGGCTAATCCCGGGCCAATTTCTACAAGGTTTTCGCCATGTTGTGGATTAATCACATCGACGATTTGTTCGATGATGTTCTGGTCATGCAAAAAATTCTGACCGAAGCGCTTACGGGCACGATGACCCAGGTGCGTTTTACTCATTGTGTGATGCTCTTACCATATCGATAGCGGTATTGATTGCTAATAGACAACTGCCGGAATTAATATCGCCGGAGCCAGCCATGTCCAGTGCCGTGCCATGATCCACCGAGGTTCGAATAAAGGGTAGTCCAAGGGTAATATTAACGGCGTTGCCGAAGCCTTTGTATTTTAGTACAGGTAGTCCCTGGTCGTGATACATAGCAACGACAGCTGCAGCATCGTCCAGATATTTGGGCTGAAATAAGGTGTCAGCCGGTAATGGCCCAATCAAGTTAATGCCTTGTTCACGTAGCTGCTCGAGTACCGGCTCGATAACTTCAATTTCTTCACGCCCCAGATGACCGTTTTCACCCGCATGTGGGTTTAGGCCACAGACAAGAATTTTGGGGTTAACTTCAGCAAACTTATTGACCAGGTCATGATGCAGAATGGTTATAATCTGCGTTAGTCGTTCTGGTGTTATCGCTTTGGTCACATAAGCTAGCGGAATATGTGTCGTTACCAGCGCTACACGAAGGCCTTCGGTCGCTAGCATCATCACTACATCATTGCGGTTAGCCTGATTAGCGAAAAACTCTGTGTGGCCTGAAAAAGCGATGCCGGCATCGTTAATGATACCTTTATGTACCGGGCCTGTTACCACCGCATCAAATTCGCCACTCAGATTGCCCTGGCTTGCCCGGGTTAGCGTTTCTACCACATATTGCCCATTGGCTACATTCAGTTGGCCCGCAACCGCCGCTACTGCCGTCGGAATGTGCTCAACCAAGATCGTGCCAGCCGGACTAGGAGTTGTTGGCCTATGCCCTTTATATTCCTGGATAGTGATGGGCAGCTCTAGCTGCTCGGCACGGGCTTGTAACAAGTTTTTATCCGCACAAACGACAATCGCAGCAGGCCATGCCTGCTGCGATATCATGATGGCTAGGTCAGGACCTATGCCGGCGGGCTCGCCGGGCGTGAATACTATAACGGGTAACATCTATTCACGCGTCTACTGAACCACTTTACGGACATAGGCGCGGTCACGGATTTCCTGTTGCCAGTTATCCAGTTCCTCGCGATATTTACGTGCAAAAATCATCTGATAGGCACGGTCCTGTTTGCTTTCTTCGGTTGCATCCAGGGTACGGCGATCAGTGACTTCGACGATGTGCCAGCCAAACTGGGTTTGGAACGGCTCACTAATTATGCCCTGTTCAATAGTCTCTACCATTTGCTTAAACTCTGGCGCATAGCGGTCTGGCCGAGACCAGCCTAAATCGCCACCGCGAGAGGCTGAACCAGGGTCGGCTGAATTTTCCCGGGCTAGCTCTGCAAAGGTCTTTTCGCCTTGCTGCACTTGTTCACGGAATTTAGTTAACATTTCTTTGGCGCGCTTGTCCGACAAAATGACTGACGGCTTGATAAGTATATGGCGAGCTTTAACTTCCTGAACTTCGACTTTTTGTTCGCCACGTTTATCTGCGACTTTAAGGATGTGGAAGCCTACACCGCTGCGCAAAGGTCCTACAACTTCGCCAACTTCTTTACCTTGAACAACGTCCGCGAACAGCGTTGGCATGGTGTTTTCTGTCATCCAGCCTAAATCACCGCCATCAAGGGCGTTACTGCCTGATGACGAGCGAATGGCTAAGTCGGCAAAGTCCTGGCCTTCTTCCAGTAACTCCAAAACTGCTTCAGCACGTCGTTTGGCTGTTTCTTGTTCTTGTTGTGACGCATCTGATGGACTGGCAATCAATATTTGGCTTAAGCGATATTCAGTGCGCGTCTCGCTATTTGACTCGATTAACTCGACCAGGTTGTTAATTTCCTGCGGCGTTATGCTAACCCGACGCTGAACCGCTGCACGTTCTACCTGTGAGGTAATAAGTTCATTTCGAATTTGCTCACGAAATGTTGGCCAGCTAATACCATCGCCAGTGACTTGTGCACGTAATTGATCAACGCTTAATTCTCGTTCTTGCGCGACACGGGTAATTGCTTGTTCAAGTTGAGATTCACCAATTTCTACACCCATACGCTCGGCCATCTGCAATTGGAGTTCCTGCAAAATCAGCCGCTCGGTTACTTGGGTTTCTAATACTTGCTCAGTGGGTGCATTTGCATCTTCAAAATTATTGCCACTTTTGACTTGCTGGATCATCTGGTCAATTTGGCTTTGTAAGATAACACCTTCATCGACGATGACTGCCACACGGTCAAGCGTCTGCTGTGCGTGGGCTGGCGCCGTGGTGATAACGCTAAGCGCTACGCTTGATATCGCCAAGACGAGAGTCAACAAATATTTCATTATACCTACCACTAGTTACTAAGATAAAAAGGCCGACGATAACCATAAATACTCTTTTCGAGCATATCAATTAAGCTATTGCTATCGGACGAAAGCCCGCTGATGATAAATTGCAAACTGACGCCGTTATCAAATTGTGCCGGGTTGCCTGCCGCCTGCATAGCAAATGCTGAGCTTGCGGATTCTAAATCGCGATTTATGCGGCGGTATGCTGACACACGTAGCGCCCAACAACAACTACTGTATTGTACCCCGAGTATAGCGTCATTGACGCGATCATTACTCAGGTCGTAATACACATTAGCAGCAACCTGCCACTGATTACTCAGCTGCCAGACTGCCTGGGTTCCCATCTGCTCAATGTCAGAATTAAGAATGTTAGTTGCTTTGCGATGGTTTATTTGCACCAAATTTTTATTATCGAGCCGATACTCTAAAGCGGTCTGACTCTTACGCGTACGGTTAAGTTCCGTATCGTACTGTATTGAGCTACGCAGGCTCCAGCTAGAATCTATAGCCCAGTTAATATCACCGACCCATTCAGAGTTACTGGAGGTAACCTGAGACTGGCTATCTAAGAGTTGTGTTCGGCTGTCATCAAAATAATAAATTTGGCCCAGGCTCAGGCGCAGGCGCTCACGTTCATTCTGATCAAACAAGCTACTACTGACGCCATAGGTAACTTGGTTAGCTTCTGCAATTCGGTCCAGTCCCGAAAAACGCTGTGCCCGGAACAGGCCGTTGTAGTCATCCTGCATCAGCGTGGTATCGTAGATGCCGATATTTTGTTGGTTTTCGTATGGTACAAAAAGGTATTGAATCTGAGGCTCCAATGTCTGGCGGTACTCATTACCATCCTGACTAAAATAGCGCTCTAAATTTAGGCGTCCTCTAAGCCGGGCACGAGGGAGAGCACGAGTGACTTCATCCTCCAAAGCCGGGTTATCATTTTGTTGACGATAATGAGTTACCAGGTAACTGACTTCCGCTTCAGCATCAAAGGCGGGTTCTTCGAACCAGTAATTCAGAGACGGAGCAGAGTGAATTCGCGTCGCATAATTGCGCGTGCGAACTTGATTCTGGAAATAGGTCAGTTCGTTGTACCAGTCCAGGCTCAGACCCTCTAACTGATTACTTTGATAATTCAGGCTGAGTTGGGGCAACGTTCGGTAGGGGCTGCGAAACTGACCCAACAGTTCGTAATCTTCAGTGCGCATTCGCAGGTGCCAGTTACGCTCCACATAATCCAGCTGTGCAACTCTATATAAATGAGTGTCGGCACGCCCGGCAAACTCACTACCAAAGTCATTCAGGTAGTTATCGTCGCTTATCTGGGTGACATCCAGATAGGCGCTCCAATGTTCATTAAAGCGCGCGTTATGATTCACATGCCATAAATACCGATCGGCATTATCAACGCGAGCATCATCACTGGGTAGATAATTAACGTTAACCTGCCCGGCGTGATCGGCAAACAAATATCTATACTCAGTTTTTAACATCACACCCCGCTCACTCATGAGCACTGGTGCAACGGTCGCGTCCATGTTGGGTGCGATATTAAAATAGTATGGAGCTTCCAGCTCAACACCGTTTAGTGATGACGAGTCAATGGTGGGGTATAAAAAGCCCGACTTACGATTCTCGGTAACAGGAAAAGTAAAATAAGGCAGATAAAATACAGGGACGTCAAAAAGTTCGAGCTTCGCCCCCCAGGCACGGCCAAAATCACTTTCTTCATCAATCTCAATTCTTTCTGCAGTAAGCTGCCAGGCTGGGTTATCTGCCGGGCACGTGGTAAAGCTGGAACCTAACAAATTAACGTGTTGGGGAGATATCTCTAATTGCTCTGCCTGACCCCGTGCATTGGTGGTCGACATCTCATACTGGGTCTGCCGTAATTTTGCGACTTCGGTACCGCCATCAAAATTGAAGGATTCACCATAGACGTTGATATAGCCGTCAGTGAAGCGAACACCACCTGTTGCATCAATCACGCTCTGTTGTTGATTGATTTGCGCACTCTCGGTAAACAGCCATTGATTATTGCGGCGAATAATAACGTCACCGCCAAAGTTCGCGCGTTCGTTATCAAAAATTTCCGCATCGTTTGCCGATACTTTAATGACGTCTTGTGCTAGTGGTTCTGCTGACTGTATTGCTTTAAAGTCAAAAGCTACCGTTGTTGAAGGACATAGCGGTGCAGGCTCTTGCGCGGCAACTTCTGTGACAAAGGCCGATGGTAGCAAGCAAAAACTAAGCGCAGCGATAGACGAGAATTTATTGCAAACAGGCAAAGGTGGATCCGTTTAATTATTGTAAGGCGTTAATATTTGTCTTGTTCGGGTGCTATGATATAGCAATTTTTTAGATTCCGCCATTTGCGCAAACGCAGATTATGCATATAAGGTGGACACTCGCGTGACATAAGGGGGAGTGCTTGGAAGATAAACGACAACGTAGCCTTAAAGCTTGGTGTGAGGCTCAAACTGGTACCGCACAACCCGCCCTGGAGGTGGTTTCTGGCGATGCAAGTTTTCGACGATACTTTCGTGCTACCGATGGTCGGCAGAGTCTAATTGCGGTGGATTGCCCGCCGGATAAAGAGGATATGACGCCTTTTATCGCGGTGGCAGACGCCTATCAGCAAGCGGGCGTGAAAGTCCCCTCGGTATTGGCTGTGGACCAGCAGCACGGGTTTATGCTGCAAGCTGACTTCGGGCAAATTTTATTGCTATCTAAACTTCATCCGCGCAATGCCCGCCAGTATTACCAACAAGCACTGCAGATCCTGCCGCGTATTATGCAGGTAACAACGACTCAAACAGGGCAACTGCCATTATATGATCACGCATTGCTCAAGCGTGAACTTGAACTATTTAAAGAGTGGTTGTTAAAGACTCATTTATCGCTGTCCTGGAACGCCGACGATGAAGCCGTTTGGTCAGCTTTTAGTGACACTATGATCGACAATGCGCTGAACCAGCCTCAAGTTGGCGTTCATCGCGACTATCATTCGCGCAATATCATGGTTCTGGCTGATGACGAACTGGGTATTATTGATTTTCAGGATGCCGTGAAGGGTCCGATAACCTACGATGCAGTTTCGCTACTGCGTGATTGTTATATCGAATGGCCGACAGCAATGATTGACGAGTTGTCGTTGAATCTGCGCGAGGAATTAATAGCACAAGACTTGTTGGCAGCCAGTATTGACGAGCAACAGTGGCAAACATGGTTTGATTATATGGGGCTTCAGCGTCACACCAAAGCAGCCGGTATTTTTGCTCGCTTAGCGCATCGTGATGACAAGCCTGGTTATCTGCAGGATGTCCCGCGTACGCTTGGTTATCTAAAGTCGGTTGCCAGCCGCTACGCGGAGCTATCTGATTATACCCAGTGGTTATCAGAGCGTGTCATTGAGCAGTGGGAGCTTAAGTAGTGAAGGCTATGGTACTGGCAGCCGGGCGCGGAGAGCGGATGCGTCCATTGACGGATGAATTACCCAAGCCGTTATTATCGGTCAACGATAAACCCTTGATTGCATACCATTTAGAAAAACTTGCAGCCGCGGGTGTCACTGATGTGGTTATCAATCATGCGTGGTTGGGTGAAAAAATCGAGCGCATGTTGGGTGACGGCAGTCAGTGGGGGGTGTCGATTACGTACTCTCCGGAGCCTGAGGGAGGGTTAGAAACCGCGGGTGGCATTATTAAGGCTTTGCCGGCGCTGGGTAGCGAACCATTTTGGGTTATAAACGGTGACGTTTGGACTACCATCGATTTTAACCGGCTGCCGCGCCATTTAGGCCGCGATGATATGGCACACCTGATACTGGTGGATAACCCAGCGCATAATAAAGCGGGTGACTTCGGTATAGAAAACGGACGGTTGCGGGCAAAGTCGGCAGACAATGGCAGTTACACCTATGCCGGCAT
Source organism: Idiomarina aquatica (assembly GCF_004362895.1). Taxonomy (GTDB): domain Bacteria; phylum Pseudomonadota; class Gammaproteobacteria; order Enterobacterales; family Alteromonadaceae; genus Idiomarina. The sequence continues at coordinate 51,923 of NZ_SNXI01000009.1, forward strand.
TGGCTTATTCAGGCCACAATGGTTTAGTGGCCTGCCGGCGGAAAAGCTAGCCTTGCGGCCGCTGTTTGAGCAAGCGATAGCAACGGATAGTTTGGCCGGCACGTTATTAACAGATTGTGACTGGTTTGATATTGGCACGCCACAACGACTGGCCGCATTAGACAGTAAATTAAGAGGTGCAAATGATTTGGGGTAAAGTCATCGGTGCATTAGCCGGCTATCTGTTTTTACGATTGCCTGGAGCTATTATTGGTGCCGTAATCGGTCACTGGTTTGATCGCGGTATGGCGCAAGACTTCACTCGCAAGGGCGGTTTTGGTCAGTTTATGTTTGGTGCGGATAAAGCCGCCGAAGACGCAAATTTTCTTTATACGCTATTTGCGGTAATGGGCCATGTCGCCAAAGCAAAAGGACGGGTGACAGCTCAGGATATTGCGCAAGCGAGCGCGCTGATGGAGCGTTTACGTTTAAGTGATGACGCGCGCGTTGAAGCACAGCAAGCATTTCGAGAAGGCAAAGAAGCTACCTTTCCTTTGCAGCAGGTGGTAAAAGACTTTAAGCAGGCGTTTTACGGCAACCGCGACGTGTTGCAGCTGTTTATGGAGCAACTCATGGCACTGGCACTGAATGACGGCGTGTTGGATAAAGCAGAACATGACGTGTTAGTGACCGTTGGTAAAACACTTGGTTTTACCCGTTTTCAAATAGACCAGTGGCTGATGATGCAAAAAGCCGCTTTTCGTTTTCATCAACGGCATCAGCAACAGGGCCACAGTGGTGGTCGTGCTAAGACAGCAAGTGCTGATGACATAAAGGATGCATACGAAATACTGGGGGTTAAAGAGAGCCAGTCTGATGCCGAAATCAAAAAGGCTTATCGCAAATTAATGGCACGCCATCACCCGGATAAATTGGCGTCTAAAGGATTACCAGAAGAGGTGATGAAAGAAGCACAGGCGCGGGCACAGGATATACAGGCTGCTTACGATACAATCAAGCAGAAACGCGGGATGCGCTAAAATCCGTGATATTTCAACCAGCCTTTGAGTGTACTGCGTAGTTCGGCGGTAGCAAGCGTGGAGTTACTTAATAACTGTCGTTGCCGATAGTTTACTTGCTGATATTTTTGGCTGTACTGGCGACGTAACGGTTGTGCGTTTTTAATCCAGCGATTGCCACTATTACTGATAATATCAAGCACCGGTAATTGCAGTTGGGCCAGCTGACGGGATACGGCCTGATTCAGTTGCAGTTGTGGCAAATATAAGTCGATCACCACCAGTGCGTCAGGCATCAACTCTGGTTCAGCTGAAATGAGCTTGACGGCTATAGCGGCAGTTATTCCCTCTACTACCCATACGGTAAAGCCCGGTTCATTATCAAACTCTCTTGTCAGGCGCTGAACACGCTGCTTGAGCGCCTCGCGGTGCGGCTCAAAAAACGCCTCGTCAACAACCTCAGGAAATACTGAATTAGCTTGCGTAGTGGCTAATTGCGATCGTTCAATCGTTAACACCGGCGGCACTAAAGCCCAGCTGTGCCAGCCCAAATCGGGGCTATCAGCGTAGACACCCTGAATAAGGTTTGATTGCAATGGGTGCAGGTGCCAATCGGGCAGGCTGACAATTTGTCCGCGTGGGAAACTGGCCATCGGCTCTTTGTAAAGTGCCAGGTAGCGGGTGTTGCTATCAGCATCGTTGCCCGAACCAGCATCAGCGTTTAGCCAACGCACTTGGTCGGGCGGTAAATAGCGCTGCAAATCGTCGTTAGCGTGACCGGTCAGACTAACGAGAGCAACTGCAACGAAGGTAATTATAAGCGGTATTTTCATGCCTTAATTATCGGCACTAAACGATGGGACTTGAGCGATGTTGTTGGTTAAAACGGCGTCGGGCTGATAAACCGAATCAATTGCTCAGTTTGCGGGTGTGCTACTCGAAGCTCATGTGCGTGCAGTAACAGACGGGATGCGAGAGCAAATGCCTGGGGGCAAGCATAAAATTTATCGCCCAGAATGGGTGTTGCCAGCGCTTGCATATGAACGCGTAACTGATGTGAACGACCGGTGACAGGAGTTAGTTCAACACGCGAACAATCGTCCTTGTGCTCAATAACTCGATAGCCTGTTTGACTGGCGCGCCCGTTAACATAGTCAATTTGCTGGCGAGGGCGATTGGGCCAGTCACAAGCTAGCGGTAGATCAATAAACCCGCGTTTTGCAGGTAGTTTACCCTGTACCAGAGCATGGTAGACCTTGTGCGTAGTGCGTTGTTGAAATTGGCGGCTTAAATGACTTTGTGCCGGCTTACCAATAGCAAACAACATGATACCCGACGTCGCCATATCGAGTCTGTGTACGAGCTTTGCTTCGGGGAGTACGCGTACCACACGACTGTAGACCGAATCATTATGTTCCGGGGCGCGACCCGGAACACTAAGCAGCCCGCTGGGTTTATCAATGACCAGTAGCTGCTCGTCACGATAAAGAATCCGCAGATAGGGAGTCTGCGGAGGATCATAGTTAAGCAGCGCCAAAATAGTCGTCCATTAAGGCTGATTGAACAAAATACGGATAGAAAATAACGACAGACTGGCTTGCTGCATGACCTCGAGTAACGCGTTACTGCGCTGCTCTATAGCATCAATTTCGTCCTGGCGCACGGCCGGATTGTGCTGTTGTAGTTCGATTAACCGTTGTTTTTGCCCGGCCAATTGCTGACGCGCTTCTTCACTGGCTTCGGTGATACGCTGGTTGCGCCATGCATCTGCATGCGGTTGTTGCTGCTGAATAAAGCCCTGCGCCGTATCGCGTAATTGTTTTACAATTTGGCGGGCTGTTTTCTTGTCGATAAAAGTAGCCTGTTGGGTTAGCGCATCGCGAGGCACTTTGTCGGTAAGATTTCGGCCCTGGCTATCCAATAAAATACGTAGCCGTTGTTGGGGGTAATATTCCTGCACCCCTAATTTACGTGGGGCCGTAACTTCGCTGACATAGTCAAGCTCTACAAACCAAGCACCCGCAGGCAAGGCGGCGTTCTGTAGCTTGGCTACACAGACACTACCAAAATCTTCTGTTGTTAGTAGCTCGATAGCCGCCTGCACGTGGGGGTGGTCCCAGCTAAGGAATTCGATGTCCTCGTAGTTTAGTGCGGTATCACGATCAACCGTAATGGTCATGCCGTCTTCCCGCAACCCGGGAATTGCCGGCACCCGCATGTGCTCGCTGGGACGAACAAATAACCGATGTTCATCAAGCACTTCGGTGGTTACGCCAAAACGATCCCAGAATGCTTCCATAAAGTCGTACAGGCTGTCGGGATCTGCTTGCTGTTCTATGCTGGTAATCAGTTGTTGCGCAATAGCGGGGCGACAGGCATTCAATTCCTGTAACTTGTCCCGGCCGGCTTCTGCATCGGCGGTAAGTTGTTGATGACGCTGTTTCGTTTGCTGCAATAACTCGTCAGGCAGCTCCGCCGCGGTCGTCATCGCTTTCGATAATTGCTCTTTAAACTCGTCGTAAACCTGTCGACCAACTGGGTTGCACTGCTCAAACGCATTCATTCCCTGGTGATACCAAGGTAACAATAAGGCCTCGTCTGATTCCTCCAGATAAGGCACGTGAATGTGAATATCGTCTTTTTGACCGATGCGATCCAAACGGCCGATGCGCTGCTCAAGTAAGTCGGGATTTGCAGGCAGATCGAATAAAACCAGATCCTGGACAAACTGGAAGTTGCGCCCCTCACTGCCGATCTCAGAGCAAAGCAATATCGGGCTTCCGTCTTCGGCTGAGGCAAAGAATTCTGCGGCGCGGTCGCGTTCCAACAACGACATACCTTCATGAAAAACTGCAGCATGAATACCGGCCAATACCCGCAACGCTTCTGATAAATCGAGCACGTCATCAGCATGGTGACAGATCAGCAGTGTCTTTTTAGGTTTTTGGCTTTTTAAGAATTCTAATAGCCAACTCACTCGGGGATCTTCCAACCACCACGGCTCGCCGCTTTCCGGTGTGTAAGCGGGCAGTTGATGAACATGCAGATGTCGGGTTGGAAAACCGCCAACGTGTTTGCGACGATTTCGGAACATGACCCGGCCGGTACTATGACGATCTAACAATCGATCCAGTTGGTCGCCTGATAATTTTTCAGCTTCGCTGGCCAGCTGTTGATAGTGACGTTGCTGCTCGGTAAAGGATTCCAGCGAATCAAAGCGGTTGGGGTCTAGTAGCCGTAGACGATGGAAGTGGCCTTCACTACCTTCTTGCTCAGGGGTGGCAGTTAGTAATAATACATCATTGATGGTTTCAGATAAGCGCTGAAGTTGTTCATAACCTTGAGTTTCTGGTTGCATATGATGCGCTTCGTCAACAACGAGCAGGTCAAATTCGGCACTGAGCAAGGCCTCTTGCCAACGTTGCTGAATAACAAAGTCAGTGCTGACGATAATAAGCTGCTCAGCAAAAAAAGGATTGTCGTGCTCATCCTGAAGCTGTTCACAGCGCTCATCATCAAACACACTAAAAGTCAGCGCGAAGCGGCGGCGCATTTCTACCAGCCATTGATTTCTTAATGACTCCGGAACCACCACTAGTACGCGTTGATCGCGACCCGTTAGCAACCGCCGTTGCATAATCATGCCGGCCTCAATGGTTTTACCCAAGCCAACTTCGTCAGCAAGAAGTACCCGTGGGTGATAACGTTCGGCGACGGTATGGGCTACATAAAGTTGATGTGGCAACAGCCCGACACGTGCGCCAAACAGACCGGCAACCTCACTTTGCTGCCATTTGGCGTAATATTCACTGGCCTGGTTACGCAGTAAATACAAATCGTGGCGATCGGCGTTACCCGCGACTAAGCGTGTCAACGCCGGGTTTATAGCTATATGATGAGACAGTTGGGACTCGGGTACCATTACCTCGCTACCATCGTCCAGACGCTCGCCAAAATAAATTAGCAGGCCGCCCTGCTCTTTGACTTCAGTGATAGTGAAGGACCAGTCCTCAGCATGGTGTGCTTGCTGGCCTTCGCTTAACTGCAGTCGGGCCAGAGGCGCGTCATTACTCGCATAGATGCGGCTTTCACCATTGCTGGGGAACATCACGGTTATCTGGCGACCATCAATTTGTGTAATGATGCCCAATCCCAGGTTTGTTTCTGTTTCGCTTAACCACCGTTGTCCCAGACTATAATCGCTCACTCTTCATCCTTACTGCTGACCCGTTAGAAGGTCGCAAATGGTAAAGGCCACGCGCTAAAAAAACAATCATGTCATCACGCTGTCATCAAATTTAGTCTAAGCTGTAAAAAAACGATAACGATAATAACTGACGCTAACAAGGTGACGTGATGAGCCCAAAATCCATGCCTGATAACACTCTTAAGTCGTTTGTCCTCGATACCAACATCCTTTTGCATGATCCGCTCGCATTTTTAAACTTCGACGAACATAACGTGATTATTCCTATGGTCGTGCTGGAAGAACTCGACAATATCAAAGACCGCCACAAAGACGTTAGCCGCGAAGCTCGAGTCGCTATTCGTTCATTAGAGGAGGTTTTAAAAGAGGCAAGCCCGGAACAAATAATAGCCGGAGTGCCCTTAACTCGAGTACACGGTGATCATCAGGCCAATGGCACCCTGGCTATTTTTCCGGATTATCAACTGGAGCAAAATGAATCGGTGCTGTCGCTAAAAGAAAATGACCATCGCATTATTCAGGCCGCACTCGAAATTCAGCGCACTCAGTCGCCCGCGGACGTGATCCTGGTCACGAAAGACATCAATATGCGCCTAAAAGCAAAGGGTGCAGGCATGCGCTATGTCGAAGATTATCGTACCGATCAGCTGATTGACGATATTCGTTTGCTAACCAAGGGCTTTTACGAATTTGAAGGTGATTTTTGGGCGCAGGTAAAGGATGTTTCTACCCAACAGGAGGGGCGTGATGCCTATCACACGGTGTCACGGAGTGTGTTGCCGCAGGTCTTTCATAACGAGTACATTGTTGATGACACGCACACCTTTGCCAGCCGAGTCGATAGCTACGACGACGTCAGTGTGACGCTGCAGGATCTGGGTTACGACCGCATGATGGCTTATAATGCATGGGGCGTAAGACCTAAAAATATTTATCAGGCGATGGCGCTGCATGCGTTGCTTGATACGCATATGGATATGGTGGTATTAACCGGTCCGGCGGGTTCAGGTAAAACCTTGTTAGCCTTATCGGCCGCGTTAGAGATGGTGGTGGAGCAAGGGATATACGAGAAGATTATCGTAACGCGAAACACCCCTGAAATAGCAGAATCGATTGGTTTCCTGCCGGGTACTGAAGAGGAAAAAATGGCGCCCTGGCTGTCCGCGATTACTGACTCGCTGGAAGTATTGCACCGCCATGACGAAAGTATGGACTCCAGCCTGAATTACATCATGAAAAAGGCTAATATTCAGTTTAAATCGCTCAACTTTATGCGCGGGCGCAGCATCCAGAATGCGGTGGTAATTCTGGATGAAGCGCAGAACCTGACCGCATCTCAACTTAAAACTCTGATTACCCGTTGTGGTGAAAATACCAAGCTAGTGGTGTCCGGTAATTTAGCGCAGATCGATAGCTATTACTTAACTGCCGTTACCTCTGGTTTAACCTACATCGTGGAGCGATTTAAAGACTACCCCGGTAGTGCCACGATTAACCTCAATGGTGTTGTCAGGAGTGCTTTGGCAAAATTCGCCGAGGAACATTTATAAGTTAGTTTATCGCAGCAGTGCGGTACTGACCGTTGTCGATATAAAACTGACTTTGCGATGCAATTTGGCCGGCCGGCATCTGTGCTGGCCCTGCCACTTCAACTAATACCATTTTCGTTCCCTCAACAGTGATAATACTGTCATCAGGCTGTGGTGCCATTGCGATGGCGAACAGTGCATGGCCGGGCAAGTAGACGATGGCCATTTTTGCCGACGGAATAATAGGTCGCAGCAACGATGACATTAAACTGGCTTTGCTATCACAGTCGCCCTGATTGTAAAAAATCACTTGGTTGGGAGGAAGAAAGCCATCGCCGCGGTTATGGATACCATCGTCGAGCGCATTGTAAGGAATGGCCTGTATAAACTGTGCGATAAAGTCGGTATAGCCGCGCCGACTGTTGTCTCTTAAAGTCTCGCCAATAGCATTAACCAGTGGATTAAACAGCGGCTCTTGTTGGCGTGCGATAGCGACGGCATCAGGAATAATACCTTGTTCCCCCGAGGGCAGGGTTAGGTGGCGGTAGTAATTGCTTTGTAAGTAATCTTGCCAACGCTGTCGGTAATATTGGCGAAGGCGTTCTGCTTGTTGTCGATAGCGCTGTTGCTGTTGGCTATCGCGAGCTTCGCGAACGTTAATGCTTAATTGTTGCTCTCGTGGTGCTAGACTAACTTCCACACCGCGCCAGTTTTGTTGCCGAATGTAGCGATTAAGCTGTTGAAATAATTCGCGGTTTGCGCGCTTTTTGTTGTAGTTTCTGAAACGCTTAAACGGAGCCAGGAACTCTGTCTGATTAACTTCAAACTGGAGCGTTCTGGGTTGGCTGTTAGAGGGTTGCCAGGTATATGAAAAGTTTGTGTCGTCGCTGTCAGGGAGTTGGCTACGTTCAAAGACGAGCTGTTGGGCCTTGGCACTGACCGCAACGAGGCAGAAAACAACAAACAGCGCTGTGGCCAATCCGTTAAACATTAAGCAGGACTGGCCAAAACGCATCGTGATTAGAACTTCATTTCGGTAATGGGGCTTTCTTCAAACTTCAAATCGATTTGATATTCTACGCCACCGGCACGGACAAAGAAGTAAGTCTTATCGCGTTTGAACAATTCTTGTAGCGAGACGATCTTAACGCCGGGGCGACGCTCCTGACCCCAGTCAGACATCTCCACGCCGGAGCGTGTTACTAAGATATTTTTGTACCGCTCATTGGTAACGAGTAACAGTTTTTTGTTCTCGTCTTTCAGCATGATGGTATTGCCCGTTAAGGTGTAAGGTTCTTCATTACCAAACACGAGGTTACTCCTTCCAAAAGTTATAGGCGATACTATAACGAAATATTAAAGATTAACCAACATGACGTCAATTAGACACCAGTCGTATTAGTCATTAAGTTGATTTAGGTAGTCCTCAACGATCAATAGTGCGGCGGTACTGTCGACTTTTCCCTTGTCCAAATTGCGAAAGCCGCCACGATCGAACAGTTGCTCTCGTGCCGCTGTCGAGGTTAGTCGTTCGTCCTGAAACTTTACAGGTAAACCAAAGCGCCCGTGTAATCGGTTGCCAAATTTACGTGCGCGGGCTGTTAATGGCTGCTCTGACCCATCCATGTTCAGCGGCAATCCCACCACTAACTGTTGTGGCTGCCACTCCTTAAGCAGTTTTTCTATAACAGTCCAGTCCGGAATGCCTTCTTTGGCTTTTATTGCGGTAAGTACCGAAGCCGTGCCAGTCACGGTTTGACCCACCGCGATGCCAATACTTTTGGTGCCAAAGTCGAAACCCAGCAAGGTCATGCGTGGCCTACGTCCGGTCCAAGTTGCCAGACATCGAAACCGAGTTTTTCAGTGGCTTTTTGCCAGCGGTCTTTTACCGGCGTGTTAAAAATAATATCGGGGTCGGCAGGGATAGAAAGCCAGGCGTTTTCTGCCAGTTCTTTTTCCAATTGGCCGGCCTCCCAACCTGCGTATCCCAGTGTCAGGAGAAATTTTAACGGCGCTGCTGATGAACCCAGTGCTTCTAAAATATCCCGCGAGGTAGTAACCATGATGTCATCACTTAACTTAAGGCTGCTGCGCCAGTTTTCCTGGGGCGGATGGATGACGAAGCCTCGCTCTTGACCTACAGGACCACCCTGATAAACCGGGCCCTGAAGAGATGCAGTTGCATCGGGATAAATAATTTCGAGCTTATCTAACAAACTATCGACATTCAGATTGGCAGGTTGATTAATAATCAGCCCCATCGCACCGTCCTCGTTATGCTCGCAGATATACGTCACGCTGCGCTTAAACAACGGGTCATCCATTGTTGGCGTAGCAATTAAAAAGTGATTCTGTAAGCTTTCCATCGGTGACTCCTTAACATTCGATAGTTTAAATATCGGTACGATGGCAATAATTTCAATGCTTATTCGCTAGTTTTTCATCGATGGCTGCAAATAGCCTGGCGGCGATGTTTATGTCATAGGCCGCTTCAATCTCGCGCATACAGGTGGGGCTGGTTACGTTTATCTCTGTGACCTTGTCTCCGATAACATCCAGCCCAACCAACATTAACCCTTTAGCTTTTAGCGTGGGTCCTATCGCCCGCGCGATTGCCCAGTCTGATTCTGACAGCGGCTGCGGGCGACCACTACCGCCTGCGGCTAAATTACCCCGTGTTTCGCCAGCCGATGGTACGCGAGCCAGGGCATAGGGCATGGGTTCACCGTCCACAATCAAAATACGCTTATCGCCGTCCTTGATGGCTGGCAGGTACTTCTGTGCCATCGCGTAACGCGTGCCTTTTTGCGTTAACGTCTCGATAATAACGCCCAGGTTAGAGCCGTCACGGCCGACTTTGAATATCGACGCTCCACCCATGCCATCAAGCGGTTTCATAATAACCTCACCATGGGTTTTATGAAATTCACGCAGCACGTCGCTGTTTGCGCTTACCAGAGTGTCAGCGATGTGTTCAGCAAACCAGCTGGTATAAAGTTTCTCGTTACAATCGCGCAAGCTTTGTGGATTATTTACGACCAGCGCACCGTCGCGTTCTGCCAGCGAAAACATATGTGTGGCATATAAAAACTCGCTGTCGAAAGGGGGATCTTTGCGCATCATAATAACGTCGAAATCACCAAGCCGGACACGCTCGTCTTCACCCAGCTGATAAAAGTCAGTAACTTGGTCAGTCACCTTAACTTTGCGGGTAACGGCATAGGGTGTGCCATTGTCGATGAGTAGGTCGCCCATCTCGACGTAATAACATTGGTAGCCCTGTGTCTGAGCCTCCAACAACAAACGAAAACTGGTATCTTTAACGGTTTTAACGTCCGCAATGGGATCCATCACCATGGCAAGCTTTCTCATTACAGTATCCTTTTAATGCAAAGTTCGTTAGGCCAGGTCACCTAATTCATATTGGATAACACTTAGCGCGGTCAACGCTGCCGTTTCGGTTCTTAAAATACGCGGGCCTATTCGTATCGGTTTAAACTGGCCGCGTTTGGCTAAATCGACTTCTGCTTCAGTAAAACCACCCTCGGGCCCAATCAGCAAGGCAACTGACGCTGGCTGGTCAGCGCCGGTTAGTTGGCGCAGTGGTAGCGGCGCATAAGGGTCGAGTGTCAGTTTTAAATCGGCGGTAACTTGCTGCACAAAGTTTGCCACCGTCTGAGCTGCGTGCACCACCGGTACACGGCTTCTGCCACACTGTTCACATGCGGAGATGACGACCTTTTGCCATTGTTGCTGTTTCTTCTCTAGTCGCTCACCGGTAAGCTTAACGCCGCAACGGTCGCTAAACAGCGGGGTGATCTCCGCAACGCCCAGCTCAACGGATTTTTGTAAGGCAAAATCCATCCGGTCACCGCGTGAGATTACCTGGCCTAAGTGAACACTTACTGTTGACTCAGAGTCGTTACTCTCTACCGCAACAACACGCGCCGATGCACTGCGTTTATCGACCTCCAGCAATTCAGCCTGATAATCATTGCCATCGCCATTAAACAGGCATACCGGCTGTTCGTTGCTCATCCGCAGCGCCTTTACGCTGTGCTGAAATGCATCGGCTGAAAGTTTAACCTGATCACCAACAGCAAGGTTGCCCGGATGAAATAGTCGCGGAATTCGCATCAATTCTTCTCTTGTGTAGTGGACTTTTAGACGTCCAGAAGTAGAAAAAGTTTTACTGATCGGTTACATTAGCATCTTAGTACTATTAGCTTTAATCAAAATAAAGGAATGAAGGGCATATGTCACGTCACCTGTTTACTTCAGAGTCTGTTTCTGAGGGACATCCGGACAAAATTGCGGATCAAATTTCTGATGCCGTTTTGGATGCAATTCTTACCGATGATCCTCGTGCTCGGGTTGCCTGTGAAACATACGTTAAAACGGGCATGGTGCTGGTAGGCGGCGAAATATCAACCAATGCCTGGGTTGATATCGAGGAGCTTACCCGAAATACCATCAAAGACGTAGGTTATGTGCATTCAGACATGGGTTTTGATGCTAATTCGTGCGCGGTATTAAACGCCATTGGTAAACAAAGCACGGATATCAACCAAGGTGTTGATCGAGACCACCCTGAAGAGCAGGGTGCCGGTGATCAGGGCTTGATGTTTGGTTACGCTTCAAATGAAACGTCGGTGTTGATGCCGGCGCCGATTACCTATGCTCATCGAGTGGTACAACGCCAGTCTCAGGTGCGCAAAGACGGCACTTTGCCGTGGTTACGACCGGATGCTAAAAGCCAGTTAACCTTTGTTTATGAGAACGGCAAGCCTGTTGCGATCGACACGGTGGTGTTATCAACGCAGCACCATGAAGATATCTCTCAGGCGCAGTTAAAAGAAGCTGTGATGGAAGAAATTATCAAACCGGTTCTGCCGCAGCAGTGGGTCAGTAAAGACACCAAGTTTCATATCAACCCAACCGGGCGCTTTGTTATCGGCGGCCCTATGGGCGACTGTGGCCTGACAGGACGTAAAATCATTGTTGATACTTACGGCGGTATGGCACGTCATGGTGGTGGCGCGTTCTCGGGTAAGGATCCGTCTAAAGTTGACCGCAGCGCTGCCTACGCGGCGCGTTACGTTGCCAAAAACCTGGTTGCTGCCGGGTTGGCTGAACGATGTGAAATTCAGGTTTCGTACGCAATTGGTGTAGCCGAACCAACCTCTATTAGCATTGATACCTTTGGCACCTCACGCCATGACGAGGAATCGCTGATTGCGCTGGTGCGCCGACATTTCGATCTGCGCCCTTATGGACTAATAAAAATGCTGGATTTAGAGCGCCCCATTTATCGCGCAACATCAGCTTATGGTCACTTCGGTCGTGATGAATTCCCATGGGAGCAAACGGATAAAGCAGAGCAGTTGAAAGCCGATATTTGATCGGCTTTTGGTTCACACTATCTGTTCATAAAAAACGCATTAAATTTGCTTGTAACCCCCGAAATGTGGACAATACGCGCTCAAACGTTTGCTTGTCACCTTTTGGGGGTTTTTCATGTCTGATCGTCGTCATCTCGCCAACGCCATTCGTGCACTCAGCATGGATGCGGTACAAAAAGCTAAGTCAGGTCACCCGGGTGCGCCCATGGGTATGGCTGATATTGCCGAAGTACTGTGGCGTGATTATCTAAAACATAACCCCAACAACCCTAACTGGGCCGATCGTGATCGCTTTGTGTTGTCTAACGGCCATGGCTCGATGCTGATTTACTCGTTGCTGCACCTTAGTGGTTATGACCTGAGTATCGATGATTTAAAGCAATTCCGTCAGTTACATTCTAAGACTCCCGGTCACCCCGAGTATGGTTACACACCGGGTGTTGAGACCACCACCGGTCCCCTAGGTCAGGGCATTGCCAACGCCATCGGCATGGCGTTAGCCGAAAAAACGCTGGCTGCACAATTTAACCGTGACGGACATGACATTGTAAACCATCACACCTATACCTTTTTAGGTGATGGCTGCTTAATGGAAGGCATTTCTCACGAGGCCTGCTCGTTAGCAGGTACGCTGGGACTGGGTAAACTAATCGCGTTTTACGATGATAACGGTATCTCCATTGACGGCGAAGTCGAAGGTTGGTTTACCGATGATACCGCCAAGCGTTTCGAGTCTTATAACTGGCAAGTTATCCGCGACGTTGACGGCCATGACGCCGCAGCTGTTGCCGACGCAATAGACAAGGCTCAGGCAAACACTTCTCAGCCAACATTGATTATTTGCAAAACCGTTATCGGTTTTGGCTCCCCCAATAAACAAGGTTCAGAGAGCTGCCACGGTGCACCATTAGGCGATGACGAAATTGCCGCCACGCGCGACCAGCTCGGTTGGAACTATGGACCGTTTGAAGTTCCTGATGATGTTTATCAACAGTGGTCTGCGAAAGATCGCGGCGATGCAATTGAAGCTAGCTGGAATAAGCGTTGGGTTGCCTACGAACAAGAGTTTCCCCAGCTGGCAGCAGAATTAAAGCGACGCCTAAATGGCGAGTTGCCGGAAGATTTTCAGCAGCACGTTGCGGCTTATGCGAAGCAACTACAAGATAACCCCGACCATCCGGCAACGCGCAAAGCGTCATTAAATACGCTGAATGAGTTTGCACCTAAACTAACTGAGTTGTTAGGTGGCTCCGCCGATTTAGCCGGCTCAAACCTGACTTTGTGGGACGGCGCTAAAGGGGTTACGGCTGATGATGCAAGTGGTAACTATGTTTACTACGGTGTGCGTGAGTTTGCGATGTCGGCAATTATGAACGGCATCACACTGCACGGCGGCTTTAAGCCGTATGGTGCAACCTTCCTTATGTTTATGGAATATGCACGTAATGCTGTTCGTATGGCGGCATTAATGAAGCAGCCATCGATTTTTGTTTACACGCATGATTCGATTGGTCTGGGTGAAGATGGCCCAACGCACCAGCCGGTAGAACAAATGGCAAACCTGCGTTTAACTCCAAACCTGAATTGCTGGCGCCCTTGTGATGCGGTCGAAACGGCTGTTGCATGGGGTAATGCGATTAGTAGTAACGACGCACCAACAGCATTGGTATTCAGTCGCCAGGGGATGCCACAACAGGAACGTGATGAGCAACAATTGAATGACATCAGCAAAGGTGGCTATGTATTAAAAGATTGTTCAGGAACACCTGAACTGATCTTGATTGCGACCGGCTCTGAGGTTGATATTGCGGTGCAGGCAGCGGCACAGTTAACCGACAAAGGGCATAAGGTTCGCGTAGTATCGATGCCATCGACTGACGTATTTGACCAGCAAAGTGCGGAATACAAAGAGCAGGTGCTGCCTGCTGCGGTTAGCCGTCGCATTGCGATCGAAGCGGGTATTGCTGATTACTGGTATAAATATGTTGGCCTAAATGGTGCTGTTGTAGGTATGAATAGTTTTGGTGAGTCCGCGCCGGCTGCCGATTTATATAAACACTTTAACATTACCGTTGAAGCAGCTCTTGAACACGCACAAAAAATGCTGGGGTAAGATGTGAGCGTACGCATTGCTATTAATGGCTTTGGTCGCATCGGGCGTAGTTGCTTGCGTGCGCTTTACGAGAATAATTATCGTGAGAGCTTCAGTGTCGTGCTGATTAATGAGCCGGCGCCGGCAGAATCGATGGCGCACTTATTAAAATACGACTCCAGTCATGGCCGCTTTAAGTTTCCGGTAGCATACGCAGGCGAGATATTAACCGTAGCCGGCGATAGCATTGCGCTAACTCACGAGACCGAAATAGAAGCCATTGACTGGGCTGAACACGCCGTCGATATCGTTATTGATTGCACCGGCGTGTTTGGCAGCCAGGCAGATGGGCAGCGGTATTTGCAACAGGGCGTTAAACGGGTGTTGTTTTCTCACCCTGGCACACCGGATGTTGATTTTACAGCCATCTATGGCATCAATGACGATGAGCTGACCTCAAACCATAAAGTGGTCTCTAACGGCTCTTGTACGACCAACTGTATTGTTCCGGTTATCAAGCTTATTGACGATGCGTTCGGCATCGACTCGGGGGCTGTGACCACAATCCATTCAGCGATGCATGACCAACAGGTGATAGATGCTTATCATCCTGATTTGCGCAGAACCCGGGCGGCGGGACGTTCGATTATCCCGGTCGACACACGACTTGCACGTGGTATCGAGCGGATTATGCCGCACCTCGAAGGTCGTTTTGAAGCGATTGCGGTGCGCGTGCCTACTACCAATGTTACGGCAATGGATTTAAGCGTTACACTTAACAGTGACGCGTCGCTGCAAGACGTCAACCGGGTGATTAAAGAGGCTGCTCGCAGTGGTTTAAAGGGGATTATCGATTACACCGAAGAACCCTTGGTTTCGATTGATTTCAACCACGACTCACACTCCAGCATTGTCGATGGAACGCAGACGCGGGTTAGTCATAAGCGCTTAGTAAAACTGTTGTGTTGGTGCGATAACGAGTGGGGCTTCGCAAATCGCCTGCTTGATACCACTAACGTGATGATCAACACACTGAATTAAGAGGACAAACCATGTCAGTTTTAGCGATGGCGGATTTAGACCTTAACGGCAAAAAGGTATTAATTCGCGAAGACCTTAACGTACCGGTAAAAGACGGCAAAGTCACCTCTGATGCACGCCTGCGGGCCGCACTACCAACCATCAGGTTAGCCTTAGAAAAAGGCGCAACTGTGATGCTGATGTCGCACTTAGGCCGCCCCACCGAAGGGCAGTTTGATGCGGCTTACTCAATGGCCCCGGTGGTCGATTACTTGGCTGCAGCGCTGGATGTGCCGGTGCGTCTGGAAAACGATTATTTGAACGGTGTAGAGACCACTGCCGGTAGCGTGGTGGTATTCGAAAACGTGCGTTTCAATGTCGGCGAAAAATCAAATGATGATGCGTTGGCAAAAAAATTAGCGGCACTTTGTGACGTTTACGTTATGGATGCATTTGGCACCGCGCATCGCGCTCAGGCGTCAACTCACGGCGTGGCAAAGTATGCGCCAATTGCCTGTGCCGGGCCGTTGTTGGCCAACGAGCTGGATGCCTTAAGCAAGGCATTGGATAACCCGAAGCGTCCGCTTGTTGCTATCGTTGGCGGCTCAAAAGTGTCGACCAAGCTGACCGTACTAGAATCGTTGTCTCACGTTGTCGACCAACTGATTGTCGGCGGTGGTATTGCTAATACGTTTATTGCTGCGGCCGGGCATGATGTCGGTAAATCATTGTATGAGCCTGATTTAATTGCTGAAGCGCGACGTTTAATGGAACAGGCACAAACTAATAATGCTGAAATTCCGTTACCGACAGATGTGGTGACGGGTAAAGAGTTTAGCGCTGACACTCGTGCAGAAACAAAGCCCGTTACTGAAATCGAAGAAGACGACATGATTTTTGATGTCGGTCCCGATACGGCAAATATGCTTGCTGAGAAATTAAAAACTGCCGGTACCATTGTTTGGAATGGACCCGTTGGTGTTTTTGAATTTGAGGCGTTTAGTAACGGCACCGAAGTGATGGCGAATGCGATTGCAGATAGTGATGCGTTCTCTATTGCCGGCGGTGGTGATACGCTGGCAGCAATTGACCAATATGGTATCGCTGATAAGATGAGCTATATATCCACTGGCGGCGGCGCTTTTTTGGAGTTTTTAGAAGGCAAAAAGCTACCGGCAGTAGAAATTTTAGAACAGCGCGCGAAAGACGCTTAACAGAACCGAATAGTAAGGAGTTATATCATGGCCCTTGTGTCACTTAGACAAGTACTGGACCACGCCGCGGAGAACGGCTACGGTGTGCCAGCGTTTAACGTTAATAACCTGGAACAAATGCGCGCGATTATGCAGGCCGCAGATAAGACCAACAGCCCGGTGATTGTGCAGGCGTCAGCTGGCGCGCGTAAATATGCCGGTGCTCCATTTTTGCGCCACCTAATGGCAGCGGCTACCGAAGAATGGCCACATATCCCTGTGGTTGTACACCAGGACCACGGCACTTCGCCAGCGGTATGTCAGCGTTCAATCCAATTGGGCTTTACCTCGGTTATGATGGATGGCTCGTTGCTGGAAGACGGCAAAACACCAGCAGACTACGACTATAACGTACGTGTAACCCAGCAAGCAGTAGCTATGGCGCACGCATGTGGTGTATCGGTAGAAGGTGAGCTCGGTTGTTTGGGTTCGTTAGAAACAGGTGAAGCTGGTGAGGAAGACGGCGTTGGTGCTGAAGGTAAGTTATCGCATGAACAGCTGTTGACCGATCCGGAAGAAGCTGCTGACTTCGTCAAAGCAACCCAGGTTGATGCATTGGCAATCGCCTGTGGTACTTCTCATGGTGCTTACAAATTTACTCGTCCACCAACGGGTGACATTCTTGCCATTGACCGCATTAAAGAAATTAACCGTCGCATTCCAAATACGCATTTAGTGATGCACGGTTCATCTTCGGTACCGCAAGACTGGCTTGCCATTATTAATGAATATGGTGGTGAGATTCCCGAAACTTATGGTGTTCCTGTTGAGCAGATCCAAGAAGGCATTAAAAACGGTGTTCGCAAAGTCAACATCGATACAGACTTGCGCCTAGCTTCGACGGGGGCTATCCGCCGCCACCTGGCAGAAAATCCGTCTAACTTTGACCCACGTAAATTCTTTACTGCAGCAACTGAAGCCATGCAGGAAATTTGTGAAGCACGTTATTTGGCTTTTGGTTGTGAAGGTCAGGCGAGCAAAATTACACCGATTTCTCTTGAGACAATGTTTAAACAATACGAAAACGGTGATTTGAAGGCCATCGTAAAGTAACGTAAACTTTGCAAAAAATCACTTAACGTTAGTTACTTCTGTCGTGGGCGGCAGTAACTGATATTTACAGCAGTATATCGAGGTGTGCGTGCGCTTATCAGTTTTATTTGCCAGTTTAATGCTTCCACTTAGTGCATCAGCGCAAACATTTATGTTTGACGATGCTAACGATATGGATACCGATACCGTCGAAGAATGGGAAGCAAGTGCTGAATTCGGCTTATTGTTTACAACAGGTAATACTGAAACAGAAAGTCTAAAAGGTAAACTTAATGTGGCGCGTGACTATAAAAAGTGGCGTCACAAAGGGGTGTTAGATTATTACACTGCGGAGCAGGAAGATCAGTCAACCGGCGATACCTACGAAACGGCTGACAGTTTGTTTTTATCCGCACAAAGTAACTACAAATTTGCTCCGAATAGTAAATCGTCCATGTTTGTCTTCGTATCCTACGAAGAGGATGAATACAGTGGTTATGAATATCAGAGCACAGTAGCGCTGGGTTATGGTGCACGTTATCGTTATAGCGAAAACGTGTATGCAGACTATGAGATCGGTCCTGGTTACGCTCGTTCTAAGCCAATAGAAAATGGTATAGCACAAGAATCTGAAGGCTCAGCAATTTTGCGTCTAGCAGGCAATGCGCATTGGAAAATATCTGAAAACTCGAAATTTAATGCATTGCTGTCATCAGAGATTGGTGAAGACAACACCAAGAGCCGTGGTGAGGTGTCTGTTTCATCAAACCTGAATAGTTCGCTGGCCATGAAAATTTCACTTTCGGCAACCCATAACTCTGAGGTTGCTAACGAAACGATCGAAAATTTAGATACAGAAACCGCAGTGACCTTGGTTTATAGCTTCTAAAAGCGAGTACCCTCTTTACAAGCCCGCCTTTGAGCGGGCTTTTTCATAAAAGTGTCATTTTTAACACGTATTCTATCGCTACGTTTCACCGTCTCTTGTACCGTATGCGGGTCTCTCATTTTAGTCGCCTATCGTCATTATCGTTATCGCTTGTTTCGCTCGCTTTTTTAGGTTTGCTACTTTGGGGTAACCAGAAGCTTTCTGAGCAAAAGCAATTAACTGATTCATTTCAAGCATTAAAGCAACAGGTGCAGGTCGAATTGGTGACAACACTCAGTCAGTACCTGCAATCAGGTGACGCCGTGCTTTTAAGTCAGGCGTCGGAGATACTGGTGGCCGTAAATACGCAACTTGAGACAATGACACCCGAGACTCAGCAGTTGCTTAAACCTTCAGTGAGTACACTGCTTAAACGAACTAACAGTGATTATCGAGCGCTGGGAAAGCTTGCAGGGGCCGAACAGGAATTAGTGATTAACGCCGAACGCTCGATAGGGAATGAGATATCCAGCTTACTGGATTACGCCGAGCAGGGCTTAAAAGAGGGACGACCTAATTCGAGCGACTATTTGGCGCTGGCAAATGACTTGATGCAGCAGTTAATCCATTTAATCCATGCCCGTCAACAACAGGCCGATTACTTAGTCACGATTAACCAGATGCAAGCAAGTATGAGTCAGCTAGAGCAATTGCCCCTGCTGGGGATAAAAGAGTCGCTACCTGACCAAAGTATGATGCTCGTACAACGTGAAGCCAAGGATCTCGGCTTAGGCATCATTAGCGAACTTAACAGCTTATTGGGCCGCTACCCCGGGGAAATGCAAAAGACGCGGGAACAAATTGTCCAGCGGCAACAAGCATTTTCTAAGCTGCGTGAAGACATTGCACATGTGCAGGATAGCGTGATTAAAGCAGAGACTAACGTTGCTAAGCACAGTGACGAAACTCTGCTGCAAGTAAAGCTTGCGGTAGTAGGTCTGGTGGTTGTGCTGATGTTATTTTCAGCGGTGAATTATCTTTTATTAAATCGTATGGTGCTGGCACCGCTAAGGCGCTTGAGGGATGCTATGCAGCGCCTGGTTAGTGACGGACACAAGGAAAAACTTGCGGGTGCAAATGTCGATACCGAGATGGGAGAAATAGCCACTAGCTTTAATCACATACTGGCACAACATGATGCGGAGGCTGAGCAAAAACGTCATCAAATGCAGGCAGTCAACTCAGCTCTGGATTCGATTGGTTCAGAAATAGCGCGGGTTCAGCAGGACTCGCAACGCAACCATCAAGTTGCAGGTGATAACCAACAACAGTTATCTGTGTTGGCTGACATTGGTATTCGGCTCCGTGAACGATTTGACGTGTTAGAAAAAAATACCAATCAGACGGCTGAATTTGTGGCTGAAAGTGAGACAACGAGTGCGCGACTAACCGACTCATCCAAACAAACTCAGGCAATTATTAGCAACGGCGAAAGCTCAGTAACAGAACTTAATAGTTCGGTTGATGAAGTAAGCCAGATACTTAATGTGATCAGTACCGTTGCTGAACAGACGAATCTATTGGCGTTAAATGCAGCGATTGAGGCGGCTCGTGCCGGAGAGCATGGGCGCGGCTTTGCAGTGGTGGCCGACGAGGTTAGAAAGCTCGCCAGTAAGACCAATGATTCATTGGCTCAAGTTCAGGGTATATTGCAACGCTTGCAGAGTGCGGCCAGTACACTCAGTAAAAATTACGCTGTTATTGACCAGTCAGCGTCAGAACAACAGCAGCAAATTCAGCAAATTTTATCGATCAATGCAGAGACCGGCGCGCAAGCACGGTCGTCGTCGGCAGAAGTAAATGAAGCCTATGCATTAGTAGCATCCCAAGCTGACAAAATGTCGGAGTTTGAACGTGCGATGCAAGATATGTTGCATAAACTGAGTGAAAGTATACAACTGTTGCAGCATACGGCGTCCCAAACGGCACAGCAACAACAAAAAATTGAGCAGGTTTTTGGCGACTAGCTGCAAGTTTTGTCGGCAAAACGGTTCCTTTTGAACTAAGATTTAGCTAACATTCGCGCAGCTAAAACAAGCTAAGCCAAGTAAGGATCCGATATGTCGGTAAACTCGTTTTTAGGGGTGTTTGCTAAGTCCCCGATAAAACCTATGATCGAGCACATGGATGAAGTGCATCGGTGTGCTGAATGGTTAAAGGAGTTTTTTAAAGCCGTTTATGCAAAAGACTGGAGCGCTGCAGAAAAAGCGCGCCAACACGTTGTTGAGCATGAACAGCGCGCTGATGAATTAAAGCGCAAAATTCGCTTAAATTTGCCGGGCGGTTTGTTTATGCCGGTAGAGCGCACAGACTTACTCGAGTTGGTATCGCAACAGGACCGCATAGCTAACAAAGCTAAAGATATTTCCGGCTTAATGACGGGGCGTCAGTTGGAAATTCCTGAAACCTTAGTTAAATCATTTGATGCCTACCTTCATCGTTGCCTTGATGCGACAGAAAAAGCCAGAGAAACGATTGGCGAGTTTGATGACTTGCTGGAAACCGGCTTTAAAGGTCGTGAGCGTGACTTAGTTAATAATTTTATCGCTGAACTCGACGCCATAGAGGCCGACACAGACAGCCTGCAAGTACAATTACGCCAAGACTTGCGCAAGATAGAAACCGAAATGAATCCGTTGGATGCGATGTTCCTTTATCGGATTTTAGATTGGGTGGGTGACTTAGCCGACCTGTCAGAGCGTGTCGGCGCACGCTTCGAACTCATGCTAGCACGAGTTTAAAGGAGCGATTCATGGATATTATTACTTCTTATGGCATGATCCTGGTGATCATGGCGGCAGTCTTTGGCTTTTTTATGGCTTGGGGTATCGGCGCAAATGACGTAGCCAATGCCATGGGCACCTCCGTTGGCTCAAAAGCGCTTACGATTAAACAAGCCATTATTATTGCGATGGTGTTTGAGTTTGCCGGTGCTTACTTGGCGGGGGGCGAAGTGACTTCGACCATACGCAAAGGTATTATCGACTCTGCGTACTTTGTCGACCAACCGGAACTGCTCGTGTTTGGTATGATCGCCGCACTATTGGCTGCAGGTTTTTGGCTGCTTATTGCGTCGTATCTGGGTTGGCCGGTATCAACCACGCACTCGATCATTGGTGCTATTGTCGGTTTCTCCGCCATTGGCGTCAGCATGGATTCGGTGCAGTGGGCTAAAGTCGGAGGGGTTGTTGGCTCCTGGGTTGTAACACCAGCCATATCCGGGTTTATAGCTTATATGATCTTTATGAGTGCTCAGAAACTGATTTTTGACCGCTCTAACCCGCTAAAAATGGCGCAACGTTATGTGCCATTTTACATGGCATTTGCCGGCTTTGTGCTATCGCTGGTGACCATCAAAAAAGGCCTTAAACACGTTGGTTTAGACTTGGGCTCGCTAGAGGGCTATCTATGGGCGTTAGGTGTTGCAGCTGTCGTTTTTGTTATCGGTAAGTTTGCGATTTCGCGGCTTAAATTTAATCCTTCTGATGACAAAGAAATGCATTACACCAACGTTGAAAAGGTGTTTGCTGTACTAATGGTTGTTACCGCGTGTGCGATGGCGTTTGCGCACGGCTCAAACGACGTTGCCAATGCCATCGGGCCATTGGCTGCAGTAGTCAGTATTGTTTCCAGCGAAGGCCAGATTAATTCAACTGCCGCGCTAGCCTGGTGGGTATTACCAGTAGGTGCTGTTGGCATCGTCGCTGGTTTGGCAATGTTGGGTAAACGCGTTATCGCCACTATCGGTAAAGGTATAACGCATTTGACCCCAAGCCGGGGTTTCGCCGCAGAATTAGCAGCCGCTTCAACAGTGGTGCTGGCATCGGGTACAGGCCTGCCCATCTCTACCACACAAACCTTGGTTGGTGCGGTCTTGGGTGTCGGTATGGCGCGAGGTATTGCCGCGCTTAACCTGGGGGTTGTGCGTAACATCGTAGTATCCTGGGTTGTCACCTTACCGGCTGGTGCCATTATGTCGATTATCTTCTTTTATATTCTTAAGGCGATATTTGGCGTTGCTTAAGCGATGCTTTAATACGCTCAAAAGCCCCGCTCGTTGCGGGGCTTTTTTATTACTGCCTCTCAACAAAAATATTTTATTTTCATCCAACTATTTTTTCGCCACTATCGACTTAACTAGCAAACGATTAAAAATAACTTGATGGACAAACTGACACGTGTTCAAAAAATCGGATAAACGACTTGCGGAACAAGCGCTGAAGGGAAAGTCATCAGCATGGGTAGCACTGGTTAAGCGGTATGAAAAAAGAGTATTTCACTATGGCTTAAGGATGCTTCCCAGTGCTGATGAAGCAATGGATTTGGTGCAGGAAACCTTTACCAGTGTGTTTAAAAGCTTACATAGCTGGAACCAGGCGCACGCATTTAATGCGTGGTTGATGACGATTGCGCATCGTCGCTGCGTAGAATATTACCGGCGACGGAAGAATGAACAGGGTTGGGATTTAAGCGAACATGACCAAGTCGATGAAACAGTCGCAGCGAGTCCGCATGATGTCGCGACGCTGGAACAACAGCAGCAATGTATCATCGAGGCACTACAACATTTGCCCATAGAACAACGCAGTGTTGTCGAGGCAAAGTTTTTTCAGCAGTTAACGACACGTGAAATTGCGCAGCAGCAGGGTGAATCAGAAAACACCATAAAGTCGCGCCTGTACAGTGGTTTAGATAAATTAAAAGTGTACCTGGAGGATGTATATGAACAAGCAGTCAGGTAAAAATGCGCCTAACTTCGAGCAATGGCTGAGTCATACGACAGAACGTTACCAGTCAACTGAGGAATTACCGGAGTGGGATCGGGAGCATGCGATACGCCAATATGCGCCTTCCGGTAAACGTCAGCGCTGGTTACAACCGATGGCTTTTGCCTCTTTTGCCCTGTCCTGTGTCGCTGTGTCCTTAGTTGTTGTTCAAAGTTATCGAGCTGATATGGCCGCTGAAGTTGATCATCGGGTGGCAGAACTGGTGGAGCAGAAGCTAAGCGTTTTCGAAGAACAGCAGAAAATACGTTTGGCTCAGCAAAGTAAAGCATTACGTAACGATTTTCGGCAGCAGTTATCGACGTCGACCACCCAGTTGGCAACCTACATTTTGGCAACTAACCGCCAGGAACGAAAAGACGATATGCAAAACATAGTTGAATATGTAAACGAAACACGCGAAGACGACTTAACTTTTTATGCACAGCAGTTACGTCGCGCTGAAGTAGCAGGTCCATCAACGATGCTGGAGAATGAATGATGAATAAGTGGATGAGTGGATTGATTTTAGGTAGCGCCATATTATCGGTGCCGGCGGCAGCAAATGAACCTTATCAGGAACTGAAGAATCAGTTAGAGATATTCACCGGTATTCTGACGACTGCAGTTGGCCAGCAAAGTGACGAGCAAACAAAGCTGGAGGACTTTCGTTACACTTACGTCAGAGATCAGGGCGTAATTTATCGAGCTCGTCTTGGCGCATCTAATTGGCGTTTTGTTGCCCCCGATATTCCAGAACCGCCGTTACCACCGGAAGCACCGGAGATGGGCGAGTTTGCACGGGATATGCAACTTGATGTTGTCGTTGAGCAGGGGCTGCGCAGTGCCCATAGAATACTGAGTAAGCTAAGCGGTGAATATTCACAGGAGTGGTTTGATCTAGTTGAGCAGCAACGCGACCTGGCCTGGGATATTCGTGATGGCGAACGCGAGTTACGAGACTTAGAATTTCAGTTACGTAATGCCAAGGACAGTGATAAAGCTGAGCTGACAAAACGGCGCAATAATTTAGCCTTAGAGATCGAACAGCTGCGTGAACAGCAAGCGGCAATAAAAGCTGAGGCAGCCGCGTTAAAGCAGCAACTTAAGCAGCAACAGCAAGAAGCACGTCAACAACGTATAGAAACACGAGACAAAACAATTGCGACAGCTGAGCAGTTACTTTCAAAAACGTTGTGTGACTATGGGGTTACGTTAAAATCTCTTCCTGAAGACGAGTTTGTTACCTTCATAATTGAAGGGGCTGATAATAGTGTGGGTGAGCGTCGTCGTGACCGTGTTTATGTGTTTTCCAAAGAGACGATAGATGCGTGCACCGACGATAATGGCGCCCGGCAACTGTTGGAACAGGCAAAACCCTACTACTTTTAATTCATTGAACGACTCGGCAGCCGTGACAGGTTGCCGAGTTTCGAGTAAAATCCGCGCACATTACCTTAACAGATTTCTTGTGCGACCCATGAGCCGACCTGAGACTTCGCTAAAAGTCAGCGACTTCAATTTTGATTTACCCGATGAACTCATTGCGCGGTATCCGCAGCAGCAACGTAGTGCCAGTCGCTTGTTGCGTGTTGATGCGGCAACGCAGCACATTGGCCATAATCAGTTCACCGATATTATCGACTTGCTTGAACCGGGTGACCTGCTGATTTTTAATGATACACGGGTGATTCCGGCACGCTTGTTAGGCGAAAAGGTATCGGGTGGAAAAGTTGAGGTTCTGGTAGAGAGGATCCTTGATGATCATCGGGTATTGGCTCATGTACGGGCAAACCGGGCGCCCAAAGCTGATCAACAATTGCGCTTAGAAGGTGAAATAACGGCGACGATGATAGGTCGTCATGATGCATTATTTGAGCTGCGCTTTGAGCACCAACAGACGGTGCTCGATTTGCTTGAGCAATATGGCCATATGCCGTTACCACCTTATATCGACCGACCTGATGAAGACAGTGATAAAGAGCGTTATCAAACTGTTTACAACAAAGAGCCGGGCGCGGTTGCAGCACCAACCGCCGGTTTGCATTTCGATAATGATATTTTACAGCAATTACAGGATAAGGGCGTTGAGTTTGCCTATGTGACATTGCATGTTGGCGCCGGCACCTTCCAGCCTGTGCGCGTGGATGATATCCAGCAGCATGTTATGCACAGTGAATATGCGAAAGTCCCCGAACAAACTTGCGAGAAAATTATAGCGACCAAGGCAGCGGGCAAACGTGTTATTGCTGTCGGCACAACATCCGTTCGCTCGGTGGAGTCAGCCGCTGCCGCTAGTCAAGCGAAACTCATTGAACCCTTTTTTGATGACACTGATATTTTTATCTATCCGGGCTACGAGTTCCGTGTTATCGACGGCTTGATCACAAACTTTCATTTGCCGGAATCGACACTAATCATGCTCGTTTCTGCCTTTGCAGGACGAGATCTGATTATGAGTGCTTATCAACAAGCTATTGACGAGAAATACCGATTTTTTAGTTATGGCGACGCGATGTTTTTGACGTGTTAACAACAAAGATTAATGACTATGATGAAATTTGAATTAGACAAAACACATGGCCGCGCGCGTCGCGGGCGTATGAAGTTTGAGCGTGGCACGGTAGAAACACCGGCCTTTATGCCGGTCGGTACACTAGGTACCGTAAAAGGCATGACGCCAGAAGAGGTTGAACAAACCGGAGCACAAATTTGCCTGGGCAACACCTTCCATTTAATGCTGCGTCCGGGCACCTCGATTATTCAGCAGCATGGTGACTTACACGATTTTATGCACTGGAATAAACCGATTTTAACTGACTCGGGCGGCTTCCAGGTGTTTAGCTTAGGCGAGTTACGTAAAATCACCGAAGAGGGCGTAACATTTCGCTCGCCGATAAATGGCGAAAAAATCTTGTTAACGCCGGAAAAGTCGATGCAGGTGCAACGCGAACTGGGATCAGACATTGTCATGATTTTTGACGAGTGCACACCCTTCCCGGCAACGCAAAGTGAAGCGCGAAAGTCGATGGAGCTCTCACTGCGTTGGGCTGAACGATCGAAACAGGCTCACCAAGGTAACCAAGCTGCACTATTCGGTATTATTCAAGGCGGTATGTACGAAGAACTGCGCGACATCTCGTTAAAGGGGTTAACAGATATCGGCTTTGATGGTTACGCTATCGGTGGTCTTTCGGTGGGTGAGCCGAAAGAAGACATGATGCGTATTCTCGAGCACACAGCACCACAAATGCCGGAACAGAAACCGCGTTATTTGATGGGCGTTGGCAAACCTGAAGACCTGGTCGAGGCAGTGCGCCGGGGCGTTGATATGTTTGACTGTGTGATGCCAACCCGTAACGCACGCAATGGCCACCTATTTATCAGTACCGGTGTGGTAAAAATCCGCAACGCTGTTCATCGCACTGATACCGGGCCACTGGATTCAGACTGTGATTGTTACACGTGCAAAAATTATTCACGGGCCTATTTACATCACCTCGATCGCACCAATGAGATCCTGGGCGCACGGCTCAATACTATCCATAACTTGCGCTACTACCAGCGTGTAATGAGCGATATGCGCGAAGCGCTGGATAATGATAGTTTTGACGAATTTGTAAGCGGCTTTTATGCGGCTCGTGATCAGCAGGTGCCGCCACTGGATTGATTTTGCAGTGCATCAATTTTGCACTCAAGCGTGCGGTAGTGCGGTGTGTCAGGCTGAATCGAAAGCGCCCGCTCTATAGCGGTTTTGGCATGTTCAAGCCATCGCTGATAAACGTTTGTCCGGGGTTGGTGAAGCTTGGCCAGGTGATAGTATATTTTTGCCATCGCAAACGCTAACTGTGGTTGCTCACTGTTTATATTTTCTGCCAGAGATAACGTATCCAGCAACAGTGCCGATAACTCCGATTGGCTAAATAGCTGTTGCTGGGTAACGACAAAATCAACCAGTCTCAGTAATGGTTCAATAGTTTGACCGTCACTTAAAGTGATCGCCTGACGATAATATTGGATCGATTTTTGTGCTTGTTGTCGTGCTTCCCTACCTTTACCTTCATGCATAAGTTGAGTGGCATAAAGTGCATGCATAGAAGCCTGATTTACTAAACCCTCGCTATCCTCGTCATCAGACCATGCAGACGGGGTTAATTGCGTGGTAACTAACACGCTTAACGCTACAATGACACCTGCGCTGGCAGCTAAAATAGCTGGCTGTCGGTTGGGTTTGTAGTAACTAAGCTCGCCTAAGATACCGACGACCTCGGCCATTGAGCTGAATCGCTTTTTCGGTGACTCGGCAAGGCATCGCAGGATAAATTTACGTAAAGGAGGCGAACAGCGTCTTCTTATTGTTTTAAGTTGAGCCGCAGGATTTTTCGATGGCGCCTGTCCGCTGACTAAAAACAGCAGTAATGCACCCAGGCTGTATATGTCTACCTTCTCCAGCATATCGGCTGCAATTTCGTTGTCTTCTCGCTGCTCGGGCGCACAAAATAACGGCGTAACGCCAAACCCTTTGGGTCGCGACTGTTTACTGGGCCTGCCGGCAATACTTAAATCAATTAACGTGGGCATCGGCTCTTCATTACCCTGCTGGGTAATGATGACGTTGCCTGGGTTGATGTCATTGTGGACTAAACCAACGGCATGCAGTTCACTCACGCCCTCGGCAAGTTTGTGGATGAGTTTAATAGCCTGAGTGGTGGTTAATTTGCCGGCCAGTTCAGCAAGGCGGGGACCTTCAATAAGCTCCATAACCATAAATAGTGATGAATGCTCGTCAACTGGCTCGCCAATGTCATAGATTGAGCAAATACTCGGATGATTGACTTTAGCCAAAGCGCGAGCTTCTGCAACCAAACGTTGCCGTGCGACAAAGGAAGGGTTGCGGATAAACTTTATTGCAACCATGCGTTGCAACATATCGTCCCAGGCTTTAAATACTAAGCCGCTGCCGCCACTGCCAAGAAAGCCTTTGCAATGATAACGCTCAGCGATACGGTACGGAAACGAAGCGTCGCCGTCGTTATCACTGATCAACACATTATACTTGTTGGCGTTATTGCCCTCTCTAACCAAAGCCGCATCCCTTCTGCTGACAGGTTTAATCCATTTTTAGTGTACCTATTTAAACTGATTTCGCACAAAGACTGTGATACACACAGCATAGGCAGTCATAAATTGACGTCAAATAACGTCATAACTATTTTTTAAAGCTAACTTTTTACATCAGAAAAAAATGCGCTATGCTGAATTCATCAATTAAAACATCATAATAATAACTATATGAAAACAAGCGCGGATAAGCTCATCGCCTCTGGCTACAACCAGGTAGTAGAAATTCAGGGTGTTGTTAACGACAATGCAGAGCGCGAGGCTACCTTTCATTTCACTTTAATCGGGCAACATTACCCTGACTATTTGATCCTTGATGTGCCAACGTTATATCGCTGGCAAGATGTTCTGCCCGCGCTGCGTAACAGCGACAAGTTAGTTATGCGGACGATATCGGCTAACGGAGAGGTTATTGTCGGTTACGTCAATATTGTTCATGCAACGCAGTTTCCTGACAAACTATTGTTTATTTCGTACCCACAAAACCTGCAAGCCCGTGCACTGCGAAAAACACCCCGTATGCAAATAGAGGTGCGAGCTCAACTAATAGAGCCCGAGGCACCTGAGCCGTTGTTAAATGGTATGTTACACGACATGTCGGCGCAGGGGTTTGGCTTTGACTGCGAAGGCGTGTTGCCATGTTTTGAAAGTCAGCTTCTGGGGCGGGAACTCGACCTTAGAATTCAGTATTCCGATGACCAATGCGAATCGCTGTCGGTGCGGGTTAAGCTTGTCGAAGAACGAGGGCCAAGGCAATGGCGGATTGGTCTGGAATGTGATTTAAGTGACGAGCAACGGGTGCAGTTGATGCAAAACTTATTGCTCAATTCGTTGTCGGTTCTTGCGGTAAAAGATGGCAAACGATCAGAAAGATCAATTTCGGATAAGGCTTTACAACTGTAATCTGACTCGGTACAATTCAGCACCAATTGAACCCGAAACGGTTAATTTTTAACCAAAACAGATAATTTATCCGAGGTGATTTTTTAATGCCAGTCGTTAAAGTGAAAGAAAACGAGCCGTTTGACGTAGCTCTGCGTCGCTTCAAGCGCTCTTGTGAAAAAGCAGGCGTTCTGTCTGAAGTTCGTCGTCGCGAACATTATGAAAAGCCAACTGCAGAACGTAAGCGCAAGAAAGCAGCCGCTGTTAAGCGTCACGCTAAAAAGCTGGCTCGCGAAAACGCTCGTCGTACTCGTTTGTATTAATAGATTGGTGCTCGAACACCGAGCCCAACGAGCGGATTCTTTCGCAACAACAATGACGCATTGAGTTTATAAACTTAATCATTGTCATGTTATAAAAGCCGTGTCGGAAAGCCGTCGCGGCTTTTGTGTTTTATGTGGGTAACTTAAAAGGTACGGTGTTGCATGGCTGGGCTGATCCCAAAATCCTTCATTCACGATTTGCTGGATAGAGCTGATATTGTGGACGTCGTCGACAGCCGGGTTACGTTAAAAAAGGCGGGCAAAAATCATCAGGCCTGTTGTCCCTTCCACAACGAGAAAACACCCTCGTTTACGGTAAGTCAGGATAAGCAATTTTATCATTGTTTTGGTTGCGGCGAACACGGTAATGCCATTGATTTTCTGATGAACTACGATGGTCTTGAATTCCCTGATGCGGTGGAAGAACTCGCCAACATGATGGGGCTTGAAGTACCGCGGGAAAGCGCTACACAGAACCCACAACAACAGCAACAACGCCAGCAGCAACAACGAGCCGACAGCGACCTTATGGCTAAGGCCGCACGCTATTTTCAGCATCAGTTAAAGCACCACGCGCAGGCTGATAAAGCCATTAATTACCTAAAAAACCGGGGCTTATCCGGCGCAACGGTAAAACGTTTTCAAATAGGCTACGCCGGCGACGAGTGGGACGGAATATTAACTACGTTTGGGCAATCCGCACAGCAACGCCAGCAATTACTTGAATTAAAGTTAATTAATAAAAATGATAACGGCCGTCATTACGACTTTTTCCGTGATCGTATTATGTTCCCTATCCATGACCGCCGGGGTCGGGTTGTTGGCTTTGGCGGCCGCGTGATTGATAGTGACGGGCCCAAATACCTTAACTCACCGGAAACCCGACTGTTTCATAAAGGCCAGGAACTCTATGGTTTCTGGCATTTACAGCAGGCTCATAAACGACCACAGCAAATCGTCATCGTGGAAGGCTACATGGACGTCGTTAGCCTGGCAGAGGCGGGCGTTGATTATGCGGTGGCCTCACTTGGTACGGCAACCACCAGCGAGCAACTACAGCGATTGTTTCGTACAACGCAAACCGTGGTCTGTTGCTACGATGGCGACCGGGCTGGGAGAGATGCGGCATGGCGGGCGTTGGAGAATGCGTTACCGTTGCTTAAAGACGGTGTCGACATGAAGTTTTTGTTTCTGCCCGACGGCGATGATCCTGATTCGCTGGTACAACGTCACGGTGCAGAGGTATTCGAGGAAAAGCTTAAACAGGCAAGTTCTTTCATCGATTGCTTTTTCGAGCATTTATTGGCAGAAATCGATCCAAGTAGCGATGCCGGACGTTCTCAATTATTAAATGAAGCTAAGCCACGTATTGAACGGGTTGCCAGCGATTTTTATCGTGAATCACTGATGGAAAAATTGGCAACGCTTTTACGCCGTGACCGGTCGCAATTAGAGCGTTATGTGGATAAGCCGGCGCAACAACGGGCCATGCCGCAGTCAATGCGAATGACGCCGCTGCGAAAGGCCATTGCCTTGTTATTGCAGCATCCGGGTTTAGGCCAAACAGCACCGGTAAGAGCGGAGCTGGCGCAATTGAGAATAGCCGGTATAGATTTGTTTGCAGCCATACACCAGCAGACCGCAACGCAGGCTATGACGACAGCGCAGTTACTAGAGCAGTGGCGTGATACAGATTATTATAGTGCGTTAACCAAATTGGCGAGTTGGGATCACCAATTGGATGAGGAACAAATTGCCGCTGAGTTTAACGATATTTTTATTTATTTGATTGATCAGTATGTCGAGCAACGAGCAAATGACCTATTGAAAAAGGAACAAACAACACAATTAACTAAAGCAGAAAAGCAGGAATATTTGATGTTGTTACAACATCTTCGTAAAAAGCATTGAACGGTCAGAAATGCGTGATTGGCTGGTTTAAAAGTCAGTTATCTGTTATACTTTCTGGTCATTTTGAGTAATCTTTAGTCAGTTATTGGGTGGAACATCTGTATGCAGCAGAGTCGGCAATCGCAACTTAAAGTCCTTATTGCGAAAGGCAAAGAACAAGGGTTTTTGACATTCGCTGAGGTAAATGATCACTTACCTCAGGAAATTGTTGATTCCGATCAAATAGAAGACATCATCCGCATGATTAATGACATGGGTATTCGCGTATTCGAAAGTGCGCCTGATGCCGATGATCTGATGATGGCGGAGAGTGCAGCCGACGAAGATGCCGCAGAAGAAGCAGCCCAGGCACTTGCTTCTGTCGATAGCGAAATCGGCAGAACAACGGATCCCGTTCGCATGTACATGCGCGAAATGGGTACCGTGGAACTACTGACCCGTGAGGGCGAAATTGATATCGCCAAGCGTATCGAAGAAGGTATTAACCAAGTTCAGTGTTCCGTTGCGGAATATCCCGAAGCGATAAACTTTTTGCTGGATCAGTGGGATTCGTACGAGGCGGAAGAACTGCGTTTAACCGATATTATTGTTGGTTTTATTGACCCTGACGAGGTTGATGAGGCGCCGGTTAGCGCGACCCACGTAGGCTCTGAGTTGTCTGAAGACGAGTTAGAGGAAGAAGACGACAAAGATGAAGACGATGAAGAGACTGATACCGGCATCGATCCAGAGTTTGCTCGTGCTAAATTTACCGAGCTGCGTGAACAGTACGAAGCAACCCGCCAAGCGATTATCGACAATGGGCGCGAACATGCAAAAGCACGCGCTGAAATAGAAAAACTTAGCGACCTGTTTAAACAGTTCCGTCTTGTGCCCAAGCAATTTGACCGCCTGGTAAAAGACATGCGCGACATGATGCATCGAGTGCGGGTGCAGGAACGCCTGGTGATGAAGGCCAGCGTTGAGCAAGGCGGAATGCCTAAACGCGCGTTTATGAAGGCGTTTTCAGGTAATGAGAACTCTATGGCCTGGGTCGATGAGCACATTGCTTCAGGGGAAAATTACGCTGACGGCCTTAAGGAAATCCGTGCTGACATTGAGCGCAGCGTCGGTAAATTACTCGAAGTTGAACGCGAAACCGGGTTGACGATTGCCAAGGTAAAAGACATCAATCGCCGCATGTCGATTGGCGAAGCGAAAGCACGTCGAGCCAAGAAAGAAATGGTCGAAGCCAACCTGCGTTTGGTTATCTCAATAGCCAAAAAGTACACCAACCGCGGATTGCAGTTCCTGGATCTGATCCAGGAAGGTAACATCGGCTTGATGAAAGCGGTAGATAAGTTTGAATACCGTCGTGGCTACAAATTCTCTACCTATGCGACCTGGTGGATACGGCAGGCGATTACGCGTTCGATTGCGGATCAGGCGCGGACCATTCGTATACCGGTGCATATGATCGAGACGATCAATAAATTAAACCGTATCTCACGCCAAATGTTGCAAGAAATGGGACGTGAGCCGTTACCGGAAGAGCTTGCTGAACGCATGATGATGCCGGAAGACAAAATTCGTAAAGTGCTTAAGATCGCAAAAGAACCGATCTCGATGGAAACGCCGATTGGCGATGACGAAGATTCGCATCTGGGCGACTTTATTGAAGATAACACGCTGGACCTACCGATTGATTCAGCCACCTCCGAAAGCCTGCGCAATTCGGTGCGTGAAGTACTCGGTGGTTTAACTGCGCGTGAAGCGAAAGTTTTGCGTATGCGTTTTGGTATTGATATGAATACCGACCATACATTGGAAGAAGTGGGTAAGCAGTTTGATGTAACTCGGGAACGAATTCGTCAAATTGAAGCCAAAGCATTACGTAAGCTTCGTCACCCTAGCCGTTCTGAACAGCTTAAGTCGTTCCTGGACGAGTAAAGATAAGGCTTACGTTATGAGGTCAGGTGCGTTAACCTGACCACGATTCGATTGCAATGTCAGGAGGCACTATGGGAAATAGCCGCAACAATTGGCCAAAACGGATTATTGATTCACACCTGCATATATACGATGAACAGTTTCCGTTGATTGAAAACCAAGGGCATATCCCAGAGCCTTTTTACATCGACGACTACCGCAAGTTAGTTACCGGCATGCCTGTCGAGGGCGGCGTTATCGTGTCGGGCTCGTTTCAGGGATTTGAGCAGCGTTACTTAAAAGCGGCGCTGGAAAATCTCGGTGATAACTTTGTCGGCGTAACTCAGTTACCCGGTAGTGTTAGCGATGAAAAAATTCAGCAGCTCAATGAACACCGTATTCGTGGTGTACGAGTCAACCTAAAGCGTGGTGTTCACCGCGACATCGAAGGTATTGTCGACTTTGGTAAACGTATTTGGGATCTGGCTGGCTGGCACCTGGAAATTTATGTCGACAGTCGAGAGCTGGATGACATGGTGCCAACTTTGTTGAAGCTACCTAAACTTAGCGTGGATCACCTGGGTATGGCAAAGTCAGGTTTGTCACAAGTCCGCCGGCTGGCAGAAGCTGGTGTGAAAATCAAAGCCAGTGGATTCGGACGTACCGAAGTTAATATTACCGACGCGATGAAGACCTTATACAAGGCTAATCCGGATTGCCTGATGTTTGGCACTGATTTACCGGGAACTCGCAGTAACCGGTCGTTTGAACCCAGTGACATCGATACCATGGTGGCAGCGCTTGATGACGAACAAGCCGTTGATAAAGTTTTCTATCAAAATGCGCGAGAGTTTTATAAGCTACCTTAGTTAGTTTATTCACGAGACAAGCGTGGTATTGGGTGTACTCACTTTCTAATCATTCCAAGTATAACCGCTGGATGGCGATAGCTTTTGTCGCCATTGCGGTTATTGGTTTTAGCTTTGCTTTGTCACAATCAGCACAGCAAACAGTCGATAATCGTCAACTGCACCTGTTTGAAACCTGTGGGGCAATACAGTCAGAGATTCAACAGCTTTTCCCCAATGAAGAAGAAACCCAGACCCGGGTTAATAACCCAGAACTGTTCCAACAACAGTTAACACGCGTCTTGTCCAGCCAAGAAGGAATTGAGGGCGGTCTGTGGCATTTAGACAGTGGCTTTTTTGGTTATACCTTCCCGTCCTATCGCGGTAGCGATATAAAAAGAGACACGCCGGAAACAGAGCGCACCTTGCTGGCTGCACTCTCATTGCGTGCTATTGAACAAGGCGGGCTGGTTGAATCGGTACAGCGGGACAATAATATGGCAGTTCTTGCGGTTGCCTGCCCGATAACGACCCATGAGGGACTCAGTGCGTGGTTAATACAGCGCAGTAGTTTGGTGCCGACGGCCAGCACCATTACTAATGTCATTTTGTTCGCATTACTCGCCATCGGCGGGGTTGTTATGTATTTGAAGTCGCTAGCGTTTGAGCGGCGTTGGTATCTAGAGCGTGACAAATTAGTAAAGCAGGGGGATGACGAGACCCAACCTGTGCCTGTCACGTCGAATATTAACGAAGTACAACCGCTGTTAATGCTGTTGTATCAGGCGCGTCAAAAGAATATAAATTTAGAACAAACAATTGCTGCGCTGGAGGCTAAGTTAGCACGTACTTCTGACCTTTCGGCTGTGGCGCGTATTGCAGCCTCATTCGCCAAAGAACTGAGCAAACGGCTGGAGCAAACAAAAAACAACTTCCTGGCGTTATCGACAGAACAACAGCGTATTGACCAACTGAACCATGTTGCCGCTGAACTGGACCGGATTAACACCTTAGTTGTGTGCTACGAGAACTTAGATTTGGCGGCACCAAGTTCGCAGGGCTACGAACGTGAAAATCTGGCCGACTGGCTGGATCATATTGCCAATTACCATCAAGACCACACGGCAAAAGATACCCAAACCATTACCGCGGTGTGCACAGAACAACTTGCGCTGCACAGCCATCTTTTACTAATACGGTTCGCGCTGGATACACTAATAGGCCACGCAGCCACCTTCGGCCCCGATCGCGGCGAGATATTGATAAAGGCTGGTAGCACCGATGATAAAACCATTACCGTTGAAGTCATCGATGAACATAACGGCTTATCCGCACAACAGGAACGGCGCGTATTCCGCGACGATGATGTTTTACCCGAAGCCTACGGCCAGGGGCTAAAACTGGTGCGCGACACGCTTGCGATCATTCACGCAACCGTGAGTTACGAATCTGATGGCGAAAACTCTCGATTTATCTTGCAGATACCCATGACAAGCGAGTAAAAAGTTCGTATAATTTGCGCCGCTTTATAGCAATCCTTCCGAATAAGGCCCCTTAGCTCAGTGGTCAGAGCAGTCGACTCATAATCGATTGGTCCGCAGTTCAAATCTGCGAGGGGCCACCACTCTTATCAATGACTTAGGTCATTTTGTGTTTTGCCGAATTCCGCTTGGGGTTACCTTAGGGTATACCTTAGCAATGGCCCTGTGTTTTACGCTGCACATGATTCAGATCGGCTCGCAGGCATGTTCTCAATAAAATACAGGATTGACGATAAACGCCAGTACTTTAAGCCACCGAGGGTACGGGCAGGCGGCACGAGGTTTGCTTGCTCGTAACGCCACCAGCTTGTTCTACTAACCGCCAGCATGTCCAGTACTTCGCAACTACGCAACATGCGCTCGGTTTGGTTATAACGTTTTAAAATCTCTGATCGATTTTCAGGGCTCGGTTCTTGGTACATCGTGTTTCTCCGTCGTTAAGATGAGCCCATTGTGTGTGAGTGACTTGCAAAAGTTAAGAAGTTAGAGAGGGGGTTTTGGTGGGCTCTAAAATTCGACTTTTAGGCCGGTTTTTTGCGTCAAAATATTATGATGTATTAGAAAAAAATGAGTATTTTAGCTAGCGGATGTTGGGATTCTTAAATAGAGTAGCCGCCGTCTTATTTACAGTAAAAAGCGACCGACTATGATTTTAAGTTTTGAAGTCACCCAGTCCAACGACTAGAAAGCACTTCCGCCTGTTTTAAAATCAACTCGACGGCTGCTGGTGCGCGGTCGGGTGGGTACTTGTATCGGCGCAAGGTTCTGCGTACAAGAATTCGAAGTTTTGCCCGGACACTTTCCCTGACTTGCCAGTCTACCGTGGTGGATTTTCGTAGTTTGTCCGTAATTTCGACGGCAATCTTCTTCAGTGTGTCGTCGCCCAGTTCGCGAACAGCGCTTTCGTTTTCGGCGAGGGCGTCGTAGAAGGCAATTTCATCGGGGTTTAGACCCAGGGCTTCGTCACGAGCCAGCTCTTCCTGAAATTGCTTGGCCATGGCGATGAGCTCTTCGATAACTTGAGCCGTTTCAATGCCGCGGTTGTTGTATTTTCGCAATGTCTCTTGCAGGCGCTCAGCGTACTTTTTCTCTTGTACCACGTTGTTACGTGTCTTGGCCTTAATATCGTCTTTAAGCAGCTTCTCAAGCAGCTCTACGGCAAAGTTTTTGTAAGGCATCTGCCGCACATCTTCCAAAAACTCCTCAGACAATAGACCGATGTTGGGCTTGTCCAGCCCGCACATGGCAAAGACATCGGACACACCTTCCGCTCGAACGGCATTGTCTAAAATCTGCTTCAACGCTGAGTTTTTTTCTTCCTGCGTGAGCTTTTTATCGACACTGGTGAACTTAGTAATGGCGGTTTTTACCGACGTCAAGAACGCCACTTCTTTTTGATATTTCTGCGCTTCGTCCAGCGTGCTGCACAATGAAAATGCCTTATTCATGGCTAGCACTGTGTCCAGAAAGCGTTTCTTGCCATCTTCCAGACTGAGTACATAGTTCGCCGTTGCCAGCAGCAATTGGTTTGGGTCGTCTTCGTAGCTCTTACCATTATGATTGGTGTAATCAAAACCGTCCGCGTTCGGACCTTTGGCAAACATGCCATGAATGACATCCAGCTTTTCCAGGAGCATTGCAAAAGCTTCCTCGGCGCTGTGTGTCGGTTGCCCTTTACCTTGCGAGTCGGTGTAGGTTTTAAGCGCTTGTTTCAGCTCGTTAGCAATACCGATGTAATCAACCACCAAGCCACCGGGTTTGTTCTTAAATACGCGGTTTACCCGTGCAATGGCCTGCATCAAGTTGTGCCCTTTCATTGGCTTATCGACGTACATTGTATGGCAACAAGGCGCATCGAATCCGGTCAGCCACATATCACGCACAATGACGAGTTTCAGCGGATCGTTAATGTCTTTAAAGCGCTTCTCCAGCCGCTTTTTGGTTTGCTTATTGTAGATGTGTGGCTGCAACAACGGCTTGTCTGACGCAGAGCCGGTCATGACGATTTTAATCGCGCCTTTTTCAGGGTCAGGGTCGTGCCAGTCAGGGCGTAACTTCACAATTTCGTTGTACAGATGCGCACAAATATCGCGGCTCATCGCCACAATCATGGCTTTGCCTTCAATGCTTTTTGCGCGGGTTTCGTAGTGGTTAATCAGATCTTCAGCTACTTGCGCCAAACGAGGGCCAGAGCCTACTAACTTTTCTAAGCGGCTCCATTCGCTTTTGGTTTTCTCTCGAGCGCCGACATCTTCTTCGTCTTCGACTACCTCATCGACCTGCTCGGAGAGCTCTTCGATAACATCCTGATTGATGTCCAACTTGGCAAGGCGTGATTCGTAATAAATGGGGACCGTAGCGCCGTCGTCCACCGCGTCCTGAATGTCATAAATAGACACATAGCTACCGAAAACGGCGCGGGTGTCTTTGTCTTCGCTGGCAATGGGTGTGCCGGTAAAGCCAATGAACGAGGCGTTGGGTAAGGCGTCGCGCATGTGCTTTGCGTAGCCAAACTTATATTTTCCGTCCTTTTTCAACGTGGCTTTTAAACCGTACTGGCTACGGTGTGCCTCGTCCGAAATCACTACAATGTTGTGGCGGTCGTTTAAAATGGGGTGGCCGTTTTCATCTTCCAGTAACGCGAACTTTTGTACCGTGGTGAAAATAATTCCGCCGGACTCGCGCTCGGCTAACAACTGTCGAAGTTTGTCCCGATTATCTGCCTGCACCGGCTCTTGTTTGAGCAGATCCTTAGCGGCACTGAAGGTTGCAAACAACTGACCGTCTAAGTCATTGCGGTCGGTAACGACAATCAACGTCGGGTTATTCATTTGCGGTTGTTGCAGTAATTTTCCGGC
This sequence comes from Idiomarina aquatica, assembly GCF_004362895.1. Taxonomy (GTDB): domain Bacteria; phylum Pseudomonadota; class Gammaproteobacteria; order Enterobacterales; family Alteromonadaceae; genus Idiomarina. Next base: position 90,539 of record NZ_SNXI01000009.1, read on the forward strand.
GTAACAACACATTGAAATGCTCTTGCCTGAGCCTTGTGTGTGCCAGACAACACCAGCTTTTTTGCTGCCAGGTACAACGTCATCCGCGTAGGTTGCGCGCTTCTCCGCAACTTCATCCAGGCTTTGCTGCGCTGCTGCAACAACGGTGGCACGAACGGCTTCGCGTACTGCATGAAATTGATGGTAACCCGCTATTTTCTTAATGAGGTTGTCAGCGTCGTTTTCAAAAATCACAAAATAGCGAATGTAATCTAACAACAGCTCACGTTTAAAAAAGCCGCGAACCATGGTTTCCATGCGCCATTCCAGCAAAGGCTTATCGTCTTCGTGGTTGACGGTGCGCCATGGCATAAAGCGCTCTTGATTAGCGGTTAACGAGCCGACTCTGGCATTGTAACCATCACTGATAACCAAGGCTTCGTTGTAGGCAAATAAGTCTGGGATCTCGTCTTTATAGGTTTGTATCTGGTTAAACGCGTCCCAAATACTGACGTTTTCGGCGCTCGGGCTTTTAAGCTCGATAACAGCGACCGGTAAGCCGTTAATAAAACAGATAATGTCCGGCCGACGCAGTTGCTTTGAACCTTCAATAGTAAATTGATTAATGGCTCGGAAGCGATTGGCTTCCAGGTCGCCAAAATCCATTAAAAACGCGCGGTCATGAATGACCTTATCCTGCTTTTTGTATTCAACCGGTACGCCGTCAATAAGCAACCGATGAAACTCACGGTTGTTAACAACACAGTCTAGGCTGTCGGGTTTGCGGACAACCGCAACAACTTGCTCGATGGCGCTGTCGGGTAGGTGCGGGTTAATGCGACGTAAAGCGGCTTCAAGATCAGCGAACAACAGAATTTGCTTATAATCGACCCGTTCCGGGTAGGGGCCGTCATGGGCAATATCAGGACCATGGGCAATTTCCCAGCCATCCTCGGCAAACCATTCCAGGCATTGTTGTTCTAACTGGTCTTCGGTCATTCCATTAGTCCTTTAATTGTACTTTGCCTAAATTACCTTAAAGTAATTGACAGGTAAAACATCTTGTTTATACTAACCCGTAATACGCCCGGCGCCTCTTCGCAACTTTGTTGTGTACGCGTCGGCTCTCATTTCAGGCCCCACACTGGCCAAGACTCCCAGTTATCAACCACCCCAAACTCGCTAATTTTTATTGCGTTATTTTCCGGTTCGGGGAAGCTTTCAACAATAGTGTCAAATCGCTTATTCCATGTCGAATTAGGACTTATTACTGCGAGTAATTTTTGCATAAGGCAAAAGTAGAAGAATGGGCGTGAGTTATTTATCTTTTGCCAATGTTCGTAATGAGGAACGGGAGCTCGCTCGAGAACGTTGATGTTCCAAAGCCTACTGTGGTGAGCGCAAACATTACGTATAAAGTTTAAACTTCTTAACCATTTACTAAAATCATGGCCACTGGGAGCACCATACTTCTCAGCTATTTTATCTTGATGCTGTACCTTCATGCCTGAGTAAAGCATCGACATCATGCCGAAGTCCCACACTTCAATAGCAACCCAAATTGGTATTCCTTCATAGTTCTTTTTGTAGTGTTCAATAAATGGCTCTCGTCTAGCTCGCCATATGGCTCTTTCGTACTTTTCTAACCAGACTTGGTGCTCCGTTTTACCTTTTGCAGGCCCTTTCTTTTTAGCCTGTTTACTAAAGCGGCCATGCAAGCATTTTGGGTTCTCATGCGCATAACAGTCTATTTCGCCTAGTAAGTGAGCAATGTCGACTCGTACTGCCATTTCTATTCGTTCTAAGGCATCTAGCGCATGAAGCCGGAGTCGCTTATCGAAAATATATAAATCAACAATATCCCGAAAGTGCGAGCCATTAATAAACTCATCATAACGGATAGGTATATCCAATTCTTGGTTGAAGTGCGTTGATATTTTGCGAAAGGGGTACCAATACCCACTTAGCCGGTAGTAACCCAGCTTTTCCAAGTAACTTCTTGCTATTTCAGGTTCATCAATTGTCATACCACGGTCGGTTAGCAATTCTAACTGCTGACCTAATGATATCCAGGGTTTTTGTTGCCGAGGCATATTAATTATCTCTTGAGTTCATTATATCCAATGACTGCTTCAACGCGCTTTTACTAACCATCCGGAATTTCCGGATGGTTGATTGCGAGTGTTCATAATTACCGAATGTCCTGATTATCTGCGGGGGACTTAGCCAATCGCTCCAGCAGAGTCAGCATAGCATCTTTTGGCCATAGCACCGTCTTTTGACCTTTTACTGAGCGTGGCGTGTCGGCGAGCCAGGCACCGGCGTTATAGCCGGTCATGTCGGCTATATTCAGCCGGTCGTAATAAAGCTGATGTTCAAACTCGTCTTTCATGCGGTTTAGCGTGCCCTGAACGGATCGGCTACAGTCACTATCGATTTGTAATGGGCGCAGGTATTTATCCGCAGTTTCAAGGTGAACCTCATTAGCGCCGCATTTAAGCAGGGTATTCATAAAGGTATCGACAAAGCGGTCGTTCAGCTCAGCGAAGTCCGGCTTAGTCAGCGCCGGCAACACCAGCGGGAAGCGTGTGCTGTCATGCGCCATTAATACGCAGTTTCTTCGTTGCAGCGTAACCAGGTGACCATGCCATCCGCTCAAAGGATTGATATCAAGGCTCGGCTTTTCATACAGCCACTTGCTCATTGGAGTGACCGGCAGTGCACCGTCGCTGGTGAGCGTTAGTTTGTCGAAGAGCTTGCGGGTGGGGTGGAGTTTTAGCATGTATTTTTTTGTTTCAACTCTTTGGGTAGAAAAGCGTCAATTTCGGCCTCGGCAAAAGTCATGTCTTCAAGCTTCTTTAATGCTTTTTGGGCCTTGGTATAAGCACGGTAATTGGTGATCGGGCTTCCAGTATATACAGCGTGTAACTTTTCAATTAGCTCATCTCGCCGACGTCGGATTTCATGTGCTGTGTCAGCATCCATTTTCAAGTCCGTTAATAGAGAGAGATAATTTTCACGAATTACCCATAAATCAGCTCCAGCTTGTCGATGTTTTTGGGCAATTTCCCCAAGGTCATAATCCTTGGTGTAAGAGTTCAGAACAAGTAGTATTGTAGATATAAAAACAGCGGCAAATGTACCGTAACTTTTGTATTCTGCTAGTACTGCATGTTTCGGATGAATCCGAACACTCATTTCGGTTCAATCCGATCACCCATTTCGGTTTAAACCGATCACCTGTTTCGGTTTTATCCGATCACTTTTAGCCTTTTTCCGAAATCACTGTTCGGATTGCCGA
>NZ_SNXI01000010.1 GCF_004362895.1 Idiomarina aquatica
AAAAAATCCATAGCCAGACAGTCTGACTATGGATTTTGAAGGCTCTGCCGGATCGGTCAACCGATCGCTAAAAATTCTTTAACTGATCGGCATTACCCACGAAGGGTGCCTTTAAATACATCAAAAATCCAGTATTACTGCGCCTACTGTAACAGTGGCGACCCGGTACTGACAAAATCAAAGCCTTTAATGTCCGCTTCGTTTGCTAAAGCCTGAATGTATTGCGATACCGCCTTGCGGTGAACTTTTTCTTCCAGGTACTCAGCAATTTTGTCACGTACTGCCTCGTATGGCAGCGGTTTGCCTTCAATTTTATGATCCACGCTGACTACGTGAAAGCCATAACGCGTTTCTACCGGGTACTTCATAATGCCGGTATCAGCCGTAAACAATTGCCGCTCAAATTCCGGCACCGTTTGGCCTTTACTCAGTTGCCCCAGGTTACCATCGGTTTCTTTCGACGGGCATGAAGAGTACTGACGCGCCAACTGAGCAAAATCATGGCCTTGTTTCAGTTCCTCGATTAATTGCTCTGCCATACGTTTGGCGTTAACACGCTCTAAGTCGTCATCGGGTGCAGCCGCCAACAGAATATGGCGAGCCTCAACAATGGGCGACGTTTTAAAACGTTCCGGGTTTTGCTCGAAGTACTGACGACATGCTTGCTCATCAGCCTCTGGGCGCGCAACCTCACGGTCAATCAAGGTTTCGATAAAGTCATCGCTGCCACCATCGGCACTGTCATCAGCAACTTCAATACCTAAGTCTTTAGCGCGTTGCTTAAACAGCTCGCCAATGACCAGCGCTTCCGCCGCTTTCGCCATGGCTTCTTCGCGCGTTTCAGCGGGATGATACTGCATTTCTTCCAGAATCACTTTTTCTGGAATTTCGTTTTGATTAACTTGAATCATTATTGCTTCCTTGAGGGGGCATCGCCCCCTCTACTTCAGTCACTTAATAGGTCGGCTTAGCAAACTTCTTGCGCACCACCTGGTGCTGGCGAGTAATGTACTGCACCGGCACACTAAACATGTGAACTAAGCGCGAGAACGGGAAGATTAAGAAAATGGTCATTCCCAATACCACGTGCAGTTTAAACACCCAATCCACTGGATTATTAGCAACTGCCGCTACGGCTTGGACCGGGTCGAGAGTGACGATGTTTTGTGCCCATGTCATCAACGCCACCATAACCGCCGCTTTTTCACCTTCTGCACCGTGAGTGACGTGACTCACCGAGTAGAAAATTGAGATTAAGCCCAGCACTAACTGCGCCAGCAGAATCCACAGCAGGAAGATATCCATGGAAGAACTATTCACACGCACACGGACGTTGTTCATGCGACGGTTGACCAGGATGACTAAACCATACAGGCAAATAACACCAAAGATGCCACCCATGATAATCGCAACCCATTGCTTCAGCTCGTTGCTGACACCCAATGCATACCAGATTGGTTTTGGTGTTAATAAGCCGACTAAGTGCCCGAAGAAAATACCAATAATACCAATGTGGAACGGCAAACTGCCTTTTCGCAGTTGCTTGCTCTCCAGCATTTGACTGGAACTGGTCTTCCAGGTGTACTGTTCGCGGTCGTAGCGAATCCAGGTACCGATAAAAAACACAGCCAGGGCAATATAAGGATATACGCCGAAGGCCAACATATTAATGTAATCCATGATGCTCTCCTTAAATACCCGAGACTTTTCTTGGCTGTGACGGATCTGAATTCATCAGGTCGTCGGTGTTAAACGGTACATATTGATCGCGACGCTGACCTTCCGACGGGCGATTTTGCGCTGTTGGACAGCCCTGGGTTTGATCGTTACCGGTAAAGGTAACCGCTTCTTCTTCCCAAACTTTATCCAACGCTTTCGCGGTATCATCACGCTTTTCGTCTGCGATTTGCTGACGCACGTCGTCCAGATCGATATCGATACCGGAGATGTGCAATAGCACTTCAAACAGCAGTGAGTAGTTACTCCCGCGCTGTTCCAGGCGAGCCGTCAATAGCGCCAGTATATGAGCCACTTCCTGTAAGCCCAGTGTCGCGTTTTCGTCACCCTGAGTTGATAAAAACTCCAGATACAGCGGAATATAATCGGGCAACTCTTTAACACCCAATTCCAATCCCGCTTGTTTGTACTGATTGTTCAAATCAACCATAGCCTGACCACGATCGCGAGACTCGCCATGAACATGCTCAAACAACAGTAATGACAACGCTCGTCCGCGCTCGAACAAGCTGTCGTACTCTGATTGCCAGTCCATCAAACCCATTGCACAGCGGGTTTGCACAAACTCCATGAGTGCGGCTTTATCGCCTGCAGGCAAGGACGACTGCTGAATCATTACCTCGATGTCTTCCCGAGCTTCAACAAGCTCGGGTTTTGGGTAATCCAATAATAAAGAAATAACCTGTAGTACCTGCATGTGATTACTCCTTCATCGTTACTGGAATGACTTGACGGACGCTTTGTTTTTTCGCACCGAACAAGTTGACTTCGTTGTTACCATCGCTACAACCGTTACCAAAGCTGAAGCCACAACCACCCTTGATGTCGTAGGCATTTTCCGCATAAGCACGATGGCTAGTCGGAATGACGAAACGATCCTCGTAGTCAGCCAAGGCCATGTAGCGATACATTTCGTCGACTTGATGCTTAGTCAGTCCAACTTGTTTTAGTACGTTCAAATCCTCTACGCCATCAACGTGTTTAGAACGCATGTGTGAACGCATAGCAATCATTCGTTCGAGCGCACGAATTACCGGCTTCTCGTCACCAGCAGTCAACAGGTTTGCCAGGTAACGCAGCGGTATACGCAATGACTTCAAGTCCGGAATTTCACCGTCCATGCCAACATGGCCGGCTTCGACCGCGCTTTGAATGGGCGACAGCGGTGGCACATACCAAACCATTGGCAGCGTGCGATATTCAGGGTGCAGTGGCAGTGCCACTTTCCACTGCATCGCCATCATGTAGACCGGCGAGCGCTGGGCTGCTTTGATCCAGTTTTCAGCAATGCCTTCTTTACGTGCCGCTTCCTGCACTTCAGGGTCATGCGGGTCTAGGAAAATACCTAACTGCTCTTCGTACAAGTCTTGCTCGTTTGGTGTATTTGCTGCCTCTTCAATGCGATCCGCATCGTATAGCAACACACCTAAGTAGCGGATACGACCGACACAGGTTTCTGAACACGTGGTTGGCTGACCTGCTTCGATACGCGGATAGCAGAACGTACATTTTTCAGATTTACCGGTCTTCCAGTTATAGTAGATTTTCTTGTACGGGCAGCCCGATACACACATACGCCAGCCGCGACATTTGTCCTGATCAATCAGTACAATACCGTCTTCTTCGCGCTTGTAGATTGCACCTGAAGGACACGCAGCCACACACGCAGGGTTCAGGCAGTGTTCGCACAAGCGTGGCAAGTACATCATGAAGGTCTTTTCGAACTGACCGTACATGTCTTTTTGCACCACGTCGTCGAAGTTCTTGTCCTTCTTACGCTTCTCGAATTCCGTACCCAGAATTTCTTCCCAGTTCGGCCCCCAATGGATTTTCTCCATGCGCTTACCAGTAATCAGTGAGCGCGGGCGTGCCGTTGGCTGGTGCTTGCTTGGCTTGGCCGTGTGCAAGTGCTGATAGTCAAATTCGAACGGCTCGTAGTAGTCATCAATTTCCGGCAAGTCAGGGTTACCAAAAATGTTTGCCAGCACGCGACGCTTGCTACCAATTTTCAGCTCCAGGTTGCCCTTTTTATTGCGTGACCAACCGCCGTTCCATTTGTCCTGGTTTTCCCACTCTTTCGGGAAGCCAATGCCCGGCTTGGTTTCTACGTTGTTAAACCAGGCATATTCGACCCCTTCGCGAGAGGTCCATACGTTTTTGCAGGTGATGGAGCAAGTATGACAGCCGATACACTTGTCCAAATTCAGCACCATGCCAATTTGAGCTCTTACTTTCATCGTGTTGTCCTCACTCCGATTTATTCAGTGTCCAGGAAGTCGACTTTGTCCATCTTGCGGACCACCACGAATTCATCGCGGTTACAGCCTACTGTCCCGTAATAGTTAAAGCCGTATGCCTGTTGTGCATAACCACCAATCATATGAGTTGGCTTCATGACCACACGCGTCACTGAGTTGTGAATACCGCCTCGGGTACCGGTCAGCTCAGAGCCCGGCATATTCAAAATACGCTCCTGGGCGTGGTACATCATGCTCATACCCTCAGGTACACGTTGCGAAACCACCGCACGGGCACAGATTGAACCGTTAACGTTAAAGATTTCCATCCAGTCGTTATCTTCAATGCCGGCTGCTTTCGCGTCGATTTCACTGATCCAGACAATCGGGCCACCACGTGACAGGGTTTGCATTAACAAGTTATCTGAGTAAGTGCTGTGAATGCCCCACTTCTGATGCGGCGTAATCCAGTTCAGTACGATCTCTTTATTACCGTTTTGGCGCTTGTTCAGCACCGGCGCAACAGTTTTCAGGTTAATAGGTGGCTTGTACGCACAAAGCGTTTCGCCAAAGTCACGCATCCACTCGTGATCCTGATAGAACTGCTGACGACCGGTAATGGTGCGCCACGGGATGAACTCGTGAACGTTGGTGTAACCGGCGTTGTAAGACACATGTTCGTCTTCCAGACCTGACCAGGTCGGCGACGAAATAATCTTACGCGGCTGCGCCACGATATCGCGGAAGCGAATTTTCTCTTCTTCCTTCGGCTTAGCCAGGTGCGTATGGTCGCGACCTGTCAACTCACCCAGTGCAGCCCATGCTTTAACGGCAACATGACCATTAGTTTCCGGCGCCAGAGATAAAATCGTTTCGCAGGCATCAATCGCCGTTTCGATTTTCGGACGACCCTGATTGGCGCCTTCTTCAACATGGGTGCGATTGAGCTTACCGAGGAACTCAACTTCCTCTTTAGTATTCCAGTTAATGCCCTTACCACCATTACCTAGCTTGTCCATTAATGGTCCAAGCGAGGTAAAGCGGTGATAGGTATTCGGATAGTCACGCTCAACCACAGTAATATTCGGCATGGTTTTACCCGGAATCGCTTCGATTTCGCCTTTCCACCAAGCTTTGCCACCGTATGGCTGTGCTAGTTCTCCCGGTGAGTCGTGCTGCAATGGCACCGTGACCACGTCTTGCTCAACACCCAGGTGACCCTGGCTTAAGCGTGAGAAGTCTTTGGCAATCCCTTTAAAGATGTCCCAGTCAGACTGCGCTTCCCAGACCGGATCAACGGCCGCTGTTAACGGGTGAATAAACGGATGCATATCCGAGGTATTCATATCGTCTTTTTCATACCAGGTAGCTGTGGGCAGCACGATGTCTGAGTACAGGCAAGTCGTCGACATGCGGAAGTCCAGCGTGGTTAGCAAATCAACCTTGCCTTCCGGTGCCTCGTCAATCCATTCCACGTCTTCCGGTTTTTTGCCACCAAACTCACCCAAATCTTTACCCAACAAGCCATGCTTAGTACCCAACAGGTGCTTCAGCATGTACTCGTGGCCTTTACCTGACGAACCTAAAAGGTTTGAACGCCAGATAAACATGCTACGAGGGAAGTTTTTCGGATCATCCGGCTGCTCACAGGCAAACTTCAGATCACCTTTTTTGAGTTGATCGACAATATAATCTTTTACATCCATGCCGGCTTCTTCGGCTGCTTTTACCAGCCCCAGCGGGTTTGTTCCCAACTGTGGTGCAGACGGCAACCAACCCATGCGCTCCGCGCGGGTGTTGTAATCAAGGATGGTGCTGCTCCACTTGTCTTTATTTGCCAGTGGTGACACCACCTCACTCATGTCGAGTTTCTCGTAACGCCATTGATCAGAATGGTTGTAGAAGAACGAGGTACCATTCATGTGGCGAGGTGGGCGCTGCCAGTCCAGACCGAAGGCCAGTGGTTGCCAACCCGTTTGCGGACGCAGTTTTTCCTGACCCACATAGTGAGCCCAGCCGCCGCCCGATTGACCAATACAGCCACACATCATCAACATGTTGATCAAACCACGGTAGCTCATGTCCATGTGGTACCAGTGGTTAATTGCCGCACCAACGATAACCATCGAGCGACCTTTCGTTTTGTCTGCATTACGACCAAACTCGGTTGCAACACGGATAACGTCTTCGGGTTTTACACCGGTAATGTGCTCTTGCCACGCCGGCGTGTAGGGTACGTTATCGCTGTAATCCTTAGCCCGATTCTCGTCGTTCATGCCATTGTCGACACCGTACTGCGCCAGCATTAAATCAAATACTGTGGCAACGTAGGCGGTCTCGCCATTGGCCAGCTCAACTTTTTTAGCCGGAATTTTACGGATCTGAACTTCGTCATGATCAGTGTGCTGGAAATACTCATACTCATGCGGTGCACTGCCAAAGTATGGGAAGCCTACTTCCACGACTTCGTCATGGTTGTCTTTTAGAGACAATTGCAGATCAACTGCACCCTGCTTGTCTTTTTGTTCCAGGTTCCACTTACCTTTTTCGCCCCAACGATAACCGATGGCACCGTTCGGGCTGGTCAAACGCTGATCTTTGCTATTGATGGCAATGGTTTTCCAATCTGGGTTGTTGTCTTCGCCGAGGTTGTCGACCAAGTCCGCAGCGCGCAGGAAACGGCCCTGATTCAGGACTTTTTCACCCGGCTCTAACATAACCAGCATCGGCATGTCGGTATAACGCGTAACATAATCCTGGAAGTACTGGCTTTGCTTGTTCACGTAAAATTCTTTTAAGATTACGTGTCCAAACGCCATCGCTAGTGCCGAGTCGGTTCCCTGACGAGGCGACAACCAGGTATCACCAAACTTTGATGCTTCTGAATAGTCCGATGTAATAACGCAGGTTTTTGTACCTTTGTAGCGAACTTCCGTTAAGAAGTGCGCATCCGGTGTACGCGTTTGCGGTACGTTAGAACCCCAAACGATGATGTAGTTAGAGTTGTACCAATCCGCTGATTCAGGAACGTCTGTCTGTTCACCCCACACCTGCGGCGACGCCGGCGGTAAGTCACAGTACCAGTCGTAAAAGCTTAAGCAGTTACCACCAATCAGCGATAGATAGCGTGCACCTGCCGCATACGACACCATAGACATCGCCGGAATAGGTGAAAAACCACTGATGCGGTCAGGACCATATTCTTTCGCCGTATATACGTTCGAAGCAGCAATAATCTCATTGACTTCCTGCCAGTTTGCACGAACAAAGCCGCCCATACCGCGCGCCTGCTTGTAGCTCTTCGCTTTAGCTGGATCGGTAACAATAGATTCCCAGGCTTTTACCGGATCTTTGTGGGTTTCTTTTGCTTCGCGCCACAGCGACATCAGCTGCTGGCGAACCTTTGGATATTTGAGGCGGTTAGCACTGTAGATGTACCAGGAATAGCTTGCACCACGCGGGCAGCCACGCGGCTCATGGTTCGGCAGATCAGGGCGAGTACGTGGATAGTCGGTTTGCTGGGTTTCCCAGGTAACCAAACCGTCTTTCACGTAAATCTTCCAGCTGCATGAACCGGTACAGTTTACCCCATGGGTAGAACGCACCACTTTGTCATGCTGCCAACGTTGCCGATAACCTTGCTCCCAAGCACGGTCTTCATCGGTGGTAACACCGTGACCGTCGGCGAATGGTTCTTTGTGCGTTTTAAAAAAACGCAATTTTTCGAGTAGACGACTCATAATTTCAGACTCCCAGTCCACGCCTAACAGGTATTTCTAATGGATGTCAGCAAGTGTGCGGGATCAAAGCCCGTAACACCAGTAGGGGTAGCGGCGTAAAAATAGACTAGAGGTAGAAAAAATACCTCTTTTGGGTGATGGGGGTATTTTTTTAACTTGCTGTTTTATAAGTATTTAATTTTTTACAATTGATAGTGGTTTTCATTAACTGGCTCTCGCAGTAAAAAAGGGGTAGCCCAAAGTTACTTACTGCTAAATTCTCTGCTAACATCGTTGTTAATATGCATTAAAACTACATGTATTTACGTAAGTTTTTTACTTATTAGCAGGGTAGCTTTCGGTTTATGAAGACAACGTCGATCATTAATCTTTTTCGCGTTTCACTCGCCGTGATTGTCATTGTCGCCAGTGGCTCAGCGCTAACCGGCTTCTTACTGTTAGAAAAGTCCGAAAAGGACGCCGCCGTTATCAATGCCGCGGGTATGCATCGAATGCTGGCTTTCGAACTTGTTGCTGCGCAACAGGCAAACCAGCCGGGAGAAGTTGCCCGGATCGCTGCTGATATTAATCAACGCTGGCAACACCCCTTGGTCGAGTTCCACACCGCGGATCCTGCAACTAATGCTGCGACGACCGCAGTGATAGCCCGCCAGCAATGGCAGAAGCTAGAGCAACAGCTAAATGACAATAACGTCATCAGCTACGATGAAACACAACACTACGTCACTGCGTTGCAGAACTTTGTTATGGCGTTGCAGCAAAAATCGGAGCAACGCATGGCGTTAGTCCGCGGCGCACTTGCTGTATCAGCATTTATTATTGTCGGTGTGTTCTTCTTTTTGCTTTACATTGTGCGCCGACGTATCGATGACCCTCTCACCCATATCATGGGCGTCTGTCGCCGCCTTATTCAGGGCGACTTTACCGCACAGTCAAAGGTCAAGTCTGATGACGAGCTGGGACAGCTTTCCAGTGCCTTAAATAAAATGTCCGATACCGTCAGCTATTTTTATGGCGGGCTGGAGCGCCGTGTTGCCCAGCAAACGGCTGAACTGAGCCGCAAAAACCGGGTATTGTCTTTTTTGTACGACACGGCACGTTCAATCATTGTCCACAGCTATGATTACGCCAATTACCAAGACGTCATCGAGCGCCTTTATGAGGTGGGTGAAGTCGATGACATCGAGCTATGCCTGTTGACCGAGGAAGGCAGCCGGCCATTTTTGCAAATGCAGCCGCGCCCCAATTCAAAAGAGCCGTGTAGTTCACAAAATTGTGCCAGTTGCATCAAAGCAGGGCCTGGAGCCTCTGTTATCGAAGACAAAATGGTCTATCGCTTTGTGTTAAAACGCGAAGATCAGGAATATGGCGTGCTGATCGTTCGCTGCGATAAAAACGCAACGCTTGCGCCATGGCAGCAACAATTGATGGCATCAACAGCCGACCAACTGGCCTTGTCACAAAGTTTAAAAACAGAAGAAGAGCAAGTTCGCCGGCTTGCCCTGATGCATGAACGCACGGTTATCGCCCGCGAGCTGCATGACTCATTAGCGCAAGCCTTGTCGTATCTTAAAATTCAGGTCACACGGCTACAGAAAGCAGTAGAAAAAGAAGACCGTGAAGTTATTGACGACGTATCGACTGAGCTTCGTGAAGGACTCAATGCGGCTTACAAACAATTACGGGAGCTGCTAACGACCTTCCGTCTTAAAGTTGATGGTTCAGGGCTCTACAGTGCGTTGCAAACGACGGTGAAGCAGCTGTCTGAGCAAAGTGAATTACAGGTTCATCTGGATTATCGCCTGAATGATATTCCACTGGCACCCCACGAAGAGATTCATTTATTACAGATTATCCGCGAAGCCAGCCAAAATGCAGTAAACCATAGTGAAGGGCAAAACCTTCATATAGCGCTGACGCAGCCGACGGGTTCAGATATCGAGCTAACGATTAGTGATGACGGTGTGGGTATTCCAGAAAGTGCAGAAAAGCTGAATCATTACGGGCTGGCCATTATGCAAGAGCGCAGCCGCAATTTGGGCGGTGACCTGGACATGCGTCGTCGCGAACAAGGCGGCACCGAGGTAAGCTTCCGCTTTACCCCCGATTACTTGCTACAGTAAGTGCGCGGCCTGTTATGGGTTATAGAAGTCGCCATGGCGGCGCAAATAAATAACGTAATTAAAAATAAATCCAGCAACAAAAAACAGCGCCACTTCAGTCATTACTTGATCAAAGCTGAATGGCTGCCAGGCGACAGCAAAGCGCAACGGCAAATAGAGCGCGCCTAACATAGCAAAGCTCCCCATCCAGGTCAGCGCGCGGTTAATGTAAGCCACAGGAAAAACTTTGTGCAAGGTCACAACGACTGAACCGTTTGCCATCGCAGCACTAATAACCAAGCCCAACATGCAAGTAAACAGCACATCAAAATAGCGCATGTCATGTTGGTGGTGTGTTAATTCAAACTGCTTTGCCGCCAGCGCAGCAAAGATAGCCATCAATAATAAGCAAACCTGTGTGATTAACGTACCGCCGACCAGACGTCCGAGCCAATGCCCCAAAGGTCGCGATAAAATTGCCAAAAACGGTGCCATCCACACGAGCATTAAGGTGCTATAACCAAATACAATTTCCAGCACAAAAGGCAAAACAAAACTAACGCCGATGAAGGTACCTAGTGTTAAGTTATAGAGGATACCGATAAACCAAAAATGTCGATTTCTGAGTAATTCCGGGCTGAGTGACTGACGCTTGCCGGTTAAGAACTGAAAGCGTCTATCGGGAAGGCACCATTGTTTGACACCAGAAACTAAGAACAGCGCCATGATAAATAAAGGGAAGGATGCCAACCATATAACCGATCCGGGAGCCCGACGAATAAATAAATTACCACTACTTAGCACAAACTCGTGAGCGGCCCCTGACAGCGGTAGATGAACCATTACCACTAATGGCACAATCAGGTAGGCTAAGAAAGTGGCCACCAGAATAATGCCCACCACCCATGCAGAAGGCAGCATTTCACCACTTAAGTCAGCTCGCGAACCGACCAGAGATAAGTCAAAAGCTCGTGCGTAAAGCAGCCCCGAACAGCCGGACACCGCCACGGCAAAATACAACGCGTAATGGAGTGAAAAATCAACGAGTGCATAGCAGCCAAGAGCGGCGACAGATGCCATGATCAAATTATGAAAACGCGCAATAGTTGCTGACTGCATTGGGCTCATAAAACTACCAACAACGCGGGCAAGAACACCACTACCACCACAAATACCAAGCAACAAAAATGCATCAGACGGTGCCAGTCGGCTCGTCTGATACATCAATACAATAATTATTGGCCAGCTAGCCCAATAACTCATGCCTATGAGCAGCTGTAGCCAAGTTGCACGGCTTTCCTGGGTCACTACGTTAATGATTATGGTTGCTTTAAGATCCTATCAACTTTGCCTTGAGCGCCGCCAAACAACAATGCGTTTTACGTGTTAGTTATTGATTTTTATGGGGTAATGAAATACTCCAAAAGGAGTATTTTTAATGTATTTGAATTAAGAATATGGCAACCTATGCTTAGTTAGATTCATAGAGAATATATGTTTTAGGGAGATACTCATGTCGAATGAAGCAGCCAGCATTATGCTTGTTGATGACCACCCGCTGTTACGCAAAGGATTAAAGCAACTCATCGCCATGGAAGACGATATGCAGGTTGTCGCTGAAGCAAGTAGTGGGAAGGACGCGATTGCGTTAGCTGCTGAACATGACCCGGACCTCATCGTTTTAGATTTAAACATGCAGGGAATGGATGGCATTGAGACACTCAAGCAACTGCGTGATAGCGGCGTTACGTCGCGTATCATCATGCTCACTGTCAGTGACGCTGACGACGATGTCGTCGCCGCCATCACTAACGGTGCAGACGGGTACCTACTTAAAGACATGGAGCCCGAGCAATTACTGGAACAAATCCATCGTGCGGTTACCGGCAAAATGGTACTTAGCGAAGCCATTACCGAAATTCTTGCCACCGCCCTGCGCCAGCCAGCTAAAGCGCCTTCGTCACAGTTAAGCTCATTGACCAATCGTGAATACGAAATCCTCAGCCTGATTGCTAAAGGCATGAGCAATAAAGTCATAGCCCGCGAGCTGGATATTTCTGACGGCACCGTAAAAGTGCATGTGAAACACCTACTCAAAAAACTTGGGCTCCGCTCGCGTGTCGAGGCGGCAGTCTGGATGGTTAATCAGCAAGGCCAGCAAGGAGAGTCATAATGTCTAACGCAACAGCGCCAATGATGCCGTTCGATGACGCTATTGCTACCATGCTAGCGCAAGTCAGTGCATCGGAGTCATCGGAAACTGTCCCATTAACTCAAGCGCTAGACCGTATCGCAGCTGAGGACATCGTTTCACCGATTGACGTACCGGGCCATAACAACTCCGCCATGGATGGTTATGCCGTTAAAGCCGGTTCAGCTCAAGTTGGCGATGAGCTTAAAGTGATTGGCGTTGCCGCGGCCGGACACCCGTTCGCTAAAGAACTGGGGGACGGCGAGTGTGTCAGAATTATGACCGGTGCCACCATCCCCACCGGGGCTGACGCTATCGTCATTCAGGAAAACGTAACTGCCAACACCGAAGCCGGAGCGATTACCATTAATCAAGCAGCAGCAGTTGGCGACAATATTCGTTTGCAGGGAGCGGACATTAAACTGGGCCACGCTGTCATCGCCACAGGGGAGCGCCTCAGCCCTGTTGATATTGGTTTGTTAGCGTCCCTTGGGATTGCTGAAGTCAAAGTTAAGCGTAAATTAACGGTGGCTATTTTTTCTACCGGAGATGAACTTGTTGCTCCCGGCGCGCCATTAGAGTCAGGCCAAATTTACGACTCAAATCGCTACCTTATCCATGCCATGTTACAACGCTTTAACGCAGACATTATCGATTTGGGTCGTTTACCCGATGATTTAGGCAAAATAAAGGATGCACTGAGCGAGGCAGCTTCGCAAGCCGATGCCATTATTACCAGCGGTGGGGTTTCGGTTGGTGATGCAGATCACACCAAGGCGGCCTTAGATGCGCTTGGCGACGTTGGTTTTTGGAAGGTTGCAATGAAACCCGGCAAGCCCTTTGCGTTTGGTCGTATCGGCGCTAAACAAGCCGACAACGGAGCCTGGTTTTTCGGTTTGCCCGGCAATCCCGTTGCTGCTGCTGTCACCATGGACCAGTTAGTTCAGCCAGTGTTAATCCAGTTAGCGGGTCAACAGCCAACAGCATCTCCAGTCTTTAACGCAGCAGCCGATGAAGCCTTTAAAAAGCGACCCGGACGTGCAGATTTTCAGCGCGCAACGTATTGGCAGGATCCGCAGGGACCGCTAAAAGTTAAAAGCGCTGGGTCACAAAGCTCTGGCGTGCTGAGTACCATGAAAAGCGCCAATAGTTTTGCTCGCCTTGAACAACAGCGTGACAGCGTTGCTGCCGGCGAAACGGTAGAAGTATTGCCATTTTCCGAGTTGTTACGCTAGGCCAATTAATGCATTGCGGCAGCTTTAAAGGCTGCCGTAATCTTTTGACCCACGCCCAGCTTCAAGCGCTGACAGGAGACCACAGTTACCAATGCCCGTAACAATTGACCGTCTACCAACAGCGTAACTATTTTCTCAGCCTCGTGACCGGCACTCTGGATATCTGTAATCGTTGCATCAACCTGGTTGCTCAACGAGCTATCCCTTGCAGGACTTAAAGAAATACTCACGTCCCGAGCCCAAATAACGAGTCGTTTGTGTTTATCCACTTGATTCAGAGTCTTGGTTAAACCGTCAGGTAGCCAAAGTTGTTGCACTCCCATACTCCAGCAACGTAACCCTTGCTCAACCGGTTTGTCCGTTTGGGTTAACTCAATAATCGATAACGGACCGTCGCTGACCTGACCTAAATAGGGAGCTTCATCAACAAGCGAACCGGCTGAAACCTTTACCCCGTTATCGATAACAACGACCTCATCAGCTAACGAAACAACTTCGTCAACGTGATGGCTTACCAGTAACATAGGTAGTTGGTAACGCTGTTGAATCCTTTTCAGGTCTCCCAGTATTTGGCGCTTTGCGTCGCTATCAAGCCCATTAAGCGGCTCATCTAACAATAACAATTTAGGTTGGGACAGCAGTGCCCGCGCTATTGCAACGCGTTGTTGCTGACCCCCGGATAACTGCGACGGAAGGCGCTGTAATAACGGTTGCAATTGCAGTAAATCGATAACCTCTTGCGGCTCGATAAAGATATCGTCTGTTGTTTTAGGCAAACCGTAACGAATATTGTCAATAACACGCTTTTTGCTAAACAAATTGGCTTGCTGAAATACCATCGCTAAGTTTCGTTGCTCTGCTTTACGAAACGTCTTTTTGTTTTGCCATGGCTGTCCCTGCCAGCTAATTTCACCGGTAACTCTTGCTTCTAGCCCGGCAATGCAGCGTAGCAAGGTACTTTTACCGCTACCTGAGGCCCCGAATACCGCGGTTATTTTATTATCAGCAAAACGGTGCTGCAGCTGCAGCATAAAGTCCCGGCGCTGTAATCTGATATCAACGCTTAACACCAAGTCCTCCTGCTGCATAACGCTTTTGTAAACTGTAAACGCTAACTAATACAATGAATGAGAACACTAACAACCCAAGCGCCAGCGTACCGGCGCTGTCATAGTCCATTGCTTCCGTGTGATCATAAATCAGAATAGACAACACCTGGGTTTCACCCGGAATACTGCCGCCGAGCATCAAAATAACACCAAATTCTCCCAGCGTGTGGGCAAAACTTAGCGTCGCCGCAACCAACAAACCGCCCTGACTCATCGGTATAACGAGTGTCCAAAAACGTCGCCACCATCCGGCCCCTAAGGTTGCTGCAGCATCGAGCTGGCCCTGGGGGAGTTGCCGAAATGACTCGATTAATGGCTGCACGGCAAAAGGTAAGGAATAAATCACCGAGGCGATGACAATGCCCTCAAAACTAAACGCTAAATGATCAAGTCCCAGACTTTCGAGTGAGGAGCCAATAAAGCCCGAGGGCCCTAACCAAATCAGTAGATAGAAGCCCAGCACCGTGGGAGGTAACACTAGTGGTAAAGCCACCAGCGTCTGCACGATAGAGGTTACCCAGCCGTTTTTGCGTGCCAGCCACCAGGCTAGCGGAATCGCCACTAACAGCAGGATCAAGGTGCTATAGATACCAAGCTTTAGCGTTAGCGTCACCGCTTGCCAGTCGGCCTCGCTCATCGCTTATCACTCCCGCTATCAGTGGTTAGCCCGTATTGCTGCTTAATCTCATCGAACTTAGGCTGTTGGAAGTAGTCGCTGAATTGACGGGCAACACTGGCCTCAGATGTCGCAGAAACAATGCCATGCCTATGTTGCAACAGACTGTTATCGACCGCAGGTAGAATAACTAACTGCTTTGCTGTGCGCGCATCTAGCGGAATGACCGATAGCGCTACCAGGCCAAATTTGGCGGCGCCACTAAAAACCATTTGTGCAGCCTGAGCGACATTCTCAGCATAAACGAGCTGCTCTGCCAGGTTCAGGTCGTTGCTTTGTAGCCACTGCATTGCCGCTTGCCCATAAGGCGCATGTCGCGGCTGTGCAATAGCAATGCGCTGTTGCGTGTGTTGCAAATTATCAACGCTTAACGCTGTGGCTTGTGGAGCAGCGGCCCACAGGCCAAGTTGTCCATAACCATCCAGCGTTACGTCACGGACTAAACCTTTGTCTTGTAGCAACTCCATAAAGCGCTTATTGGCTGAAAAATAGATATCGAACGGCGCGCCGGCCTGTATTTGTGACGCCAGCTTACCTGAAGAACCATAAACGATGCGTACCGAAATGTCGTTGGCTTCTTTAAAGTCAGTAACTACGGCTTCCAGTATGGGTCGATAACTTGACGCTGCCGCTAACGTGAGTGTTTGCGTCGCCGCGTTGCTACTGAACACCAGCAACAATGGCAGTACTAGTCGCCACATGACTCACTACCCTGCCAGCGCTTTGCAGCCTCGTCATCGCTTTGTTTTGCTTCAACCCAATGTGTCTTGTCAGCATAATGTTCTTTCTTCCAAAATGGCGCCCGGGTTTTTAAGTAATCCATGATAAAGCGGGTCGCCTCAAACGCCGCATCACGGTGACCACTAGCGACACCAACAAAAACAATTTGCTCGTTTACACGCAAATAACCGACCCGATGAATGACCGTGACCCGCTGCAGTGGCCAGCGCTGTTGAGCCTGTTCAACAATGCCATGCAGTGCTTTTTCAGTCATTTGTGGGTAGTGTTCCAGTTCCAGTGCTTTTAGATCTCCTGAATCATCACGCACTAAGCCACAGAACGTCGCAACAGCACCACTGCGTGAGTCTGTAGCGAGCTGGTTATAAAGTTCGCCAACATTAAAGTCGTCGTTCTGTACAGACACATTGACCGTCACGCCTTAGCCCCCTGTTACTGGCGGGAATAGCGCCAGCTCATCGCCATTACGGACGGTTGCGGCAGGATCGGCGAACTCATGATTGATCGCACACAGCAAATCATAACGCGAAAGCTCTTTATGCCACTTTTCTGAACGCTGCTTAAGCTGTTCCAGTAATTCACTTACCGGTGTTGATTCAGTAACATCTAACTGGATTTCGTCCGTCGCTAAACGCTCGCGTAGCACGGCAAAAAATTTAATCGTCAACATATTCTAGACCTCTTACACGTCACCTTGTTGCTCACTAAAGCGCCAGTGACCTCGCTTGCCGCCCTGCTTTTCGACAAGGTGTGTATTAGTAATCACCATGGCCGGGTCAACGGCTTTACACATGTCGTATAGCGTTAACGAAGCAACCGATGCCGCAGTCAGGGCTTCCATTTCAACCCCAGTATTGCCGTTGACTTTGCACTCTGTCAGCACCTTAATAGCGCCTGCGTTCTCGTCAATATCAAAGCTGACACTGACGCGTGTTAATGCCAAAGGGTGACACAACGGAATTAAATCGCTGCAACGTTTGGCGGCCATGATTCCTGCAATGCGGGCTGTCGCCAGAACATCACCTTTTTTGTCTGCGGCTTTTTTTAACAACGCCACCACATCGCCTCGGGTGATTAAGGTACTGGTTGCCAACGCCACACGTTGTGTTTGTTGCTTGTCACCCACGTCAACCATGTGCGCCGAGCCGTCTTCGGTTAAATGTGTAAATTCACTCATTTTATCTCTCGTTTAAACTAAATGACCGACGAAGTTGCAAGGACCTTGTCGAGCATCCATCTGTGGTTTCAATAGTTTTTCCCACGCTAGCATGGCAGCTCCGCCGGAACCCGGCACGCAGGCGACTAAGGTTTTATTGGTAATGCCGGCAAAGGCCCGTGACTGTAGTGATGAAGAGCCGATATCCTGATATGACAACTGACGAAATAGCTCGCCAAAGCCATCTATTCGCTGCTCTAACAATGGCGCTATTGCTGCTTGCGTCACATTGTCCAGCGCAAACCCGGTGCCACCGTTGGTTAAAATCACCTGTACTTCGTCATCGGCAATTAGGCTACATACTGCGGCCCTAATGAGATGTTTATTGTGTTCACATACCTTGCGGTAAACGACTTCATGGCCCTCGGCCTCAACAGCCTGCTGCAATTTGGCACCGGTCGTATCGTTGCTTTGGTCGCGTTTATCTGAAAATGTCAGTAGCGCAACATTCAATGGCTTAAACTGTTTTGCTGAGCTCATACCTGCTCCTCCTTTAATGCGTCATGCCATTGCGCCGGGGTATTGGTATTGACCAGTTGTTCAACCTTGTCGGTTTTTATTGGCTTGGCATCGAAGCTTTGCAAAAGACGTTTTATCGATCGATCACCATCATGATCGACCAGACAATTCTCGATATAGCGAAGCAAATCCGGCGTTAAACTTAAAACACACGGCAACGCGCAGTGTTGATAATAAACGGGGTTGTCGCTATCAACATCGAGTAACCGTTTTAAAGCGCATACGGTTAGTTTTGGCATATCAACGGGAGTGACTAAAACTCGTAACGGCTTGCTCGAAATGGGGTGTTGATACAGCAAGGTTTGTAAGCCTGCATGAAGGCCACCCAAAGGTCCGCGCTCCTGATAAATATCTGAGACTCCGCCGACATTCTGGCCGCTCACCACGATGGGGTTACAGCCCGCTTCGCTCAATAGGCGCTGCCCCCGCTGCAGCAAGGTTTCACCTTTGAGCTTCAACAACGCTTTATCACGACCCATGCGACTCGACTTGCCGCCCGCTAAAATAATGCCGGCAGGCTCTAAGGCTACTTGTGATGGCACGGTTTCAGCCTCCAATCATTGCCAGGTGGCGTGTCGCTCCGCTGTTTTCATCGTGCAATCCATGCGTGGCTTTTTTTAACATTACATTGTGCTGCAAGGCATTCATCAACGGTTCAGGGTCGTCAGTCTGAAGGTACTGACGAATATCTTGATGTTGTTCAGTAAACAGGCACAAGAAAAGCTGCCCTAAACTGGATACCCGCAGGCGGTTACAATCGTCACAGAAATCTCGACTGTAAGGCATGATGAGGCCCATCTGACCAGCGTAGTCGGGATGCTTAAATTCCTGAGCAGGGCCATCGTTATGACTTTTCAAGCGTTGAACCCAGCCCTCATTAAGCAGCTGCTGCTTAATTTCCTGCCCGCTGACATGATGTTTTTTATAGTAATCGACATTATCGGATGTACGCATTAACTCGATAAACCGAAGCGCCACATTGCGGTCTTTGATAAAGTCCAAAAACTGTGGCAGCTCACCGCCGTTGTATTGTTTCAATAAGACGGTGTTGACTTTTACCTTGGCGAAATCCATTGCCACAGCCTCGTCAATGCCCTCGATAATTTGCGGTAATTTATTTTGCCCGGTAATCAAATGAAAAGTTGACGGGTCGAGACTATCAATACTGACGTTAATCGCATCCAGGCCAGCATCGCGCCACGCCGGCAAATCACGTTGCAAACGGTAACCGTTAGTTGTGATTGCCACCTTTTCGATACCCGGCACCTCTTTACAGGTTGCAATAATATCCGTCAGGTCTTTGCGTAAACAAGGTTCACCACCGGTTAGGCGAATTTTGGTGGTGCCTAATTCAGCAAAGGCGGTAACTAACCGACGTATCTCAGATAGCGTTATTTCGTGTTTGCGTGAGCTGCAATCGGGACCATTAGGCAGACAGTAGTCACAGCGGAAGTTGCAACTTTCGGTTAGCGAAAGACGCAAATAGGTAAAACGGCGCTTAAAGCGATCCTGCAGTTGTGTCATAAGTCACCTTTCCAATGTCGGGAGGTGTCACCGTTTCCAGCTCCACCCGGTGGGCTCAAGGTTAAGAGCACCACGGCACACGGTTCATGTCAGCGGCTATACCACTAAGTTAGAGCCCGTCGCTCGGCGAATGTGATGACAAGCTTACGCAGTGCAAGCGTTTTACGAAATTCCCTTGAATGGGGGGATTAATTACCACTTTGGGGGTAGCCTAGTTAGCGAAGTTTTGATCCCCATCAAGTTTTTGCTACCACTACTCTGCTAATCTCAGCGCAAATTTTCCACAATCCTGATCTAGGTCAAGCTGTCCATGGTCAATAAACCAGAATTACTCTGCCCTGCCGGCAACCCTAACGCGATGAAAATAGCCTTTGCCTACGGCGCCGATGCGGTTTACGCAGGCGAACCGCGTTACAGCCTACGAGTACGCAACAATAGCTTTACGTTACAGAATATGGGTGAGGCAATTGCTTATGCTCACAGCCACAACAAACGCTTTTACGTGGTCGTAAACATTGCCCCTCATAATGCTAAGCTCACTCACTTTGTTGAGCATATGGCGCAGATAGTAGCTTTAAAGCCGGATGCTCTGATCGTATCCGACCCCGGCGTTATCATGCTGTTGCGCCAGCACTTCCCGGAACAGGCGCTACATCTCTCTGTGCAAGCTAATACCATTAACTGGGCCGCATTAAAGTTCTGGCAACAACAAGGTATCGAGCGTGTTATTTTGTCGCGCGAACTTTCGTTAAAAGAAATTAAAGAAATGCGCCAACAGGTACCCGATTTAGAGCTCGAGGTATTCGTGCATGGCGCCCTATGCATGGCCTATTCCGGCCGCTGTTTGCTATCGGGCTATATGAACAAGCGCGACCCCAACCAAGGCGCCTGTACTAATGCCTGCCGTTGGGGGTATCAGGTTCACGAGGCCAAAGAAGACGCGGTGGGCCAATATGTACCCACCAATCACCCCGATCCGGTGTTATTGGGTGACCCCAAACAACCTGACGACCTGATGTTACTGGATGAAGATTTACATGGCAGTTACATCATGAACTCTAAAGATTTAAGAGCCATTGACCTGGTTCCTGATCTTGTCAGTATCGGCGTGCATTCGCTTAAGATCGAAGGACGTACTAAATCCGATTATTATGTCGCCCGCACCGCGCAAGTCTATCGCCGCGCTATCGACGATGCGGCAGCCGGCAAACCTTTTGACCCGCAATTGTTAGATGACCTGAACGGCATGGCGAACCGTGGCTTTACACATGGTTTTTTACAGCGCCACTCACCACAAGATCTACAAAATTATCAACGCTCGCATAGCGAAGGTGAGCAACTATTAATCGGTCAGTTTATCGAGCAAGTGGGCAGTAACCGTTATCTAATTGACGTAAAAAATGGTTTTAACGTCGGCGATACCGTGCTGTTGATGTCACCATCCGGTAATCAAAGTTTTAATTTAGAAACCCTTGAAAACGAGCACGGCGAAGCGATTATTCGCGCCCCTGGCTCGGGTTACAGAGTAATTGTACAGACAACTTTACCCTTAGCCGAACGAGATATCCCTTATAGCCTATTGGTTAAACAGTGAGCAAATCGATATGATAGTGATTAACGAAGATTGTATTAACTGTGATATGTGCGTGCCCGAGTGTCCGGTAGAGGCAATCGACATGGGAGCAGAGCATTACGAAATCAATCAAGCACTTTGTGTCGAATGCGAAGGCTATTACGATCAACCGAGCTGTTATGCCGTCTGCCCTGTTAATGCTGTTGATATTACGCAAGACTAACGCATTCAGTAATGAAGGTAACTCACATGCAACACGCAGCAAAATCACAACCCGAGGTGGCCATGCGCAATCCTATTCAGTGTAATCAATGCAGTATGCAATCCATTTGCGTACCCGCCGGCCTAGTTTCTAGCGACGTTGAGTTGCTCGACAAAAGTAGTCGCGAGCCCCATGTCTACAATAAACGAGCGATGGTTTATAGCCCCGATCAACCGATGCACTCTTTATTTGCCATTAAATCAGGGTCGGTCAAATGCTATACCATCGACAGTGAAGGCAAACAGCAGATTACCAGCTTCCATTTAGCCGGCGACATCATAGGCATGGAGTCAATCGCTAAAGGCGCTGCAGTAACCTATTGTGAAGCACTAGAAACGTCGATGCTGTGTGAAATAAAGCTTAGCCGCCTGTTCGCGCAAAACTTCAACGGTGTCGATAAGAATTTATTGCAATTACTCAGTAAGCGTATCGGTCAGCGTAATGTGCATTACCTTAACGTCGTCAACACTACCGCTGAACAACGCGTCGCCTCGTTTTTAATGGCGATGGGCGATCATTTGCACGAGCACGGGTTCTCGCGACAAGAATTTCGTTTACCCATGACGCGTACCGATATTGCCAATTACTTGGGTTTAGCGGTAGAAACTGTCAGTCGCATTTTCACCTCCTTTAAAAACCAGGGGTTAATCGCGACACAACAGTCTATATTGACCATTAAGAATTTACAGGAACTGCAAAAAATAGCGGCCTAACAACTCATAACAACTCATAACAACGGAGGCATTCTATGTCACAGCCGGCATTTAACTGGGAAGATCCTTTAAATATGACTTCGCTACTAAGCGAGGAAGAGCGTATGGTGCACGAAAGTGCGCGTCAGTACGCACAAGAAAAGTTAATGCCGCGCGTGTTACAAGCCAACCGCGAAGAAATTTTTCACCGTGAAATCATGAATGAATTGGGTGAAATGGGATTACTTGGCTCGACACTCCCTGAAGAATACGGCGGCGCCGGTGTTAATCATGTTTGTTATGGCCTGATTGCACGCGAAATCGAACGTGTCGACAGTGGCTACCGTAGTGCGATGAGTGTGCAGTCATCATTGGTGATGCACCCGATTTATACCTTTGGCACCGAAGCACAACGCAAAAAGTATTTGCCTAAATTGGCATCGGGCGAATGGGTTGGCTGTTTTGGCTTGACCGAACCTGACGCCGGCTCAGATCCCGCCAGTATGCGCACAGTGGCCAAAAAAACCGACAATGGTTATGTATTAAGCGGCAGTAAAATGTGGATTACTAACTCACCCATTGCCGACGTGTTTGTGGTGTGGGCAAAACTCGATGGCGAAATCCGCGGTTTTGTGCTGGAAAAAGACATGCCGGGTCTGAGCGCACCCAAAATTGATGGCAAATTCTCACTACGTGCATCGATCACCGGCGAAATTGTCATGGATGGCGTCGAAGTACCCGAAGAAAATATCTTCCCTGAAGTTAAAGGCCTGAAAGGTCCATTCAGCTGCCTTAACAAGGCCCGTTATGGTATTGCCTGGGGCTCCATGGGTGCAGCAGAATTCTGCTGGCATGCCGCGCGTAAGTACACCTTAGATCGCGAACAATTCGGTCGCCCGCTAGCGGCTAATCAGCTGATTCAGAAAAAACTCGCCGACATGCAAACCGAAATCAGTATGGGCTTGTTGGCCGCGCTTCAAGCCGGACGTGAACTCGACAATGGTAGCCTAAACCCTGCGGCTATTTCGCTGATTAAACGTAATAACTGTGGCAAGGCGCTAGACATCGCGCGCACCGCTCGAGATATGCACGGTGGTAATGGTATCGCTGACGAGTATCACGTTATCCGTCACGTGATGAATCTGGAAGCCGTCAATACCTACGAAGGCACTCACGACGTTCATGCCTTAATTTTAGGACGCGCGCAGACAGGTATTGCTGCGTTTTAATTGCTGACAAGGAGTCGTCATCATGATGCGAACCGATTTTGAAGGTTGGCAGGCAGACTTTATTCAGCGTTTGGCCGTAGCTGATTTACCTGCAGCCGAGGTATCAGAACCCTCAGTATCCAATGCCATGCTCAGTGAGTGGTATAACAGCCAACTGACCAGCCGCTTTGCCGACTTAGAGTCCCGGCGACTGCAAAAGCAGGGTCTGAGTTTTTATACCATAGGCAGCGCCGGCCACGAGGCTAATGCTTGTGTTGCTGCGGCCTTACGCGTAACCGACCCGGCGTTTCTGCACTACCGCAGCGGCGCCTTTTTTTTACAACGCGCGAAGCAACAGCCCGGCTGCCATGCACTCTATGACCTGATGTTGTCCTTTTGCGCCTCAGCCGACGATCCCATTTCTGGCGGTCGTCACAAAGTACTGGGTAGTCTCGAACTCAACATTCCGCCGCAAACATCAACCATAGCCTCTCACTTGCCCAAAGCCATGGGGGCAGCGCATGCCATCGCCATGAGTAAGCGCTTAAAGCTTAATGGCAATTGGCCACACGACAGTATTGTGCTGTGTAGTTTCGGCGATGCCTCAGCCAATCATTCAACGCTGTTAGGTGCGCTTAATGCCACCGCCTGGGCTGCCTATCAGGGGATTCCGATGCCGGTGCTGTATGTTTGCGAGGACAATGGCATCGGTATTTCGACCCGCTCTCCCAACGGTTGGATCGGTCAACGCTTACAGACTATCCACCCGTTAAAATACTTTTATGCAGACGGCCGCGATGCGCAACAGACTTACTTAGTCACTCAATCGGCACAGGCCTACATCCGCAAAACCGGTAAGCCAGCTATTTTGCATTTAAAAACCATTCGCTATTTTGGCCACGCGGGCGCCGATGCAGAGGTAGCTTATCGCGATAAAAAGAGTATCGCGGCTGACTTTGAAGAGGATATTTTGCTGCACACGGCGGCGCAACTCGTTGAAAGGGGAGTATTCGATGGTGCCAAGCTGGCACAACACGCAAAGGACACTAAAGCCCGCATTCAGCGCGTGGCTGCTGAAGCGGCTACTCGACCGCGCTTAAAAACGGCAACCGCCATCAAAGCATCGATTGTTCCGCAAGCTAAGACGCAGACTTTGCCTGCTCGTAGCGAACAGAGTATTGCAGCAGCGCTTTCTTTCGATAAACGTAATGCCGGGCAACCGCAACCGTTAGGCAAAATGCTGAACTGGGCTTTGCATGAGGCCATGCAGGATTATCCGAATACGCTGCTATTTGGCGAAGATGTCGGCAAAAAAGGCGGCGTTTACCACGTTACCCATGCGTTAAGAGACCGTTTTGGACCCAACCGGGTAATGAATACGGTGCTCGACGAACAAAGTATTTTAGGTTTAGCCATCGGTGCCGCACAACAGGGCTTCTTACCTATTCCGGAAATCCAGTTCCTCGCCTACGTGCATAACGCGGAAGACCAAATTCGAGGTGAGGCCGCGACACTACCGTTTTTCTCTAATGGCCAATACGATAACCCGATGGTTATTCGAATTGCCGGACTGGCCTACCAGAAGGGGTTTGGCGGACACTTCCACAACGACAACTCATTTGCCGTATTCCGCGATATCCCCGGCGTTATCGTGATGTGCCCCAGCAATGGCCGCGACGGCGCTCTACTCATGCGCCACGCCATTGAACTGGCGCAACGTGAACGTCGGGTGGTAATCATGTTAGAGCCCATTGCACTCTATATGACCCGCGATTTACTCACAGAAGCTGATAATGGCTGGGTCGGTGACTACCCTAACGCTGACCAACCGTTGCCTAAATTGGGTCAACCCAGTGTGTATGGCAACGGCAAAAAAGTGGGGGTAATCAGCTACGGTAATGGTTATTACTTAAGCCGCCAGGCGTGTGCCAGATTAAACGCAGAACAGCAAATTAAAGTCATTGATTTGCGCTACTTAGTGCCCCTGGATATGGATCAGATTATGCAGGCGATCGACGATTGTGAGCAGCTACTGATCGTTGACGAGTGCCGCCAGCGCGGTTCGCTCAGTGAAGAAATCATAACCTATCTGGCAGAGCATGACTCCCAACGCCGACCGGTACAGCGGATAACCGCAGACGACTGTTTTATTCCGTTGGGTTCCGCAGCGTATGACGTACTGCCCTCGGCAGCAGATATTGAATCCGCATTAACGGCAATGGGAGTGACCAAGCGATGAGTCAGCAAAAGCCAACCGCCATTGTTGTCTGCCCCGGCCGTGGCGGTTATAACAAACCTGAACTGGGCTCTATTAGCCGCAAGTATGGCAAACAAAAGCACTGGCTTGACGCTTGGGATGAGCGTCGTCATAGCCTGGGTGCAGCAACCGTTACCGAACTCGATCAAGCACAAAAGTTTGACTTTAAACGACACCTACACGCCGAAAACTCCGCCGCACTGATATACGCGGCCGGTTATCTCGATTATCAGGCGATCAAAGACGACTACGATATTGTCGCCGTTACGGGTAATTCGATGGGTTGGTATACCGCATTGAGCTGTGCCGGTGTTTGGGACCCCGTCAATGCCATGGATATCGTCACCGACATGGCCCGCAATACCGCCGATGCTCAGGGCGCCCAGCTTATTTTCCCGTTAACAGACGCGAACTGGAAACCGCAGCCTGAATTTCAAGCTGCCATTACAGAGATGCTCAATGAGTTACGTAACGAGCTCTTTGAATCCATTTATTATGGTGGCTATATCTTGTTGTCAGGCACCGAGCGTGCCATTAAACAAGTGGCCGGGAAGTTACCCAAGGTTGACGACAGGTTTCCGTTAATACTACCGGGGCATGCGGCTTTTCATTCGCCACTGATGCAACAGGCGAGTCAACGGGCGTTAGCCAATTGGTCAGTCGAACACTTTAACCAACCAGCGCTGCCGCTGATTGATGGGCGAGGTCATATTTGGCAGCGCCCTGCGGTTGATTTAAACGACCTGCGCGGCTACACCTTTAATCATCAAGTGGCACAAACCTATAATTTCACTCGCGCGCTTGAGGTTGCCGTGCGTGAGTTTGCGCCAGACAAGCTGTTGCTGTTAGGGCCTGGCAACAGTCTTGGCGGCGCCGTTGGGCAAACGCTGGCGATGATGAATTGGCGCAACATTCACGACAAACAGAGCTTCGTTCAACAGCAAGAGCGTGATGACGCTGCTGTCATCAGCCTGGGTTTAACTTAACCATCGCTATCTGTAGCGACTGCCAGCGCGAGCGTGATCATGGTATCAAAAGAGCGCTCGCGCTCATCACCTGACAGGTGCTGTTGTGTAATCAGGTCGTCAGAAACCGTTAAGATAGCCAGTGCCCGGGCACGGTGCCGTGCTGCCACGCTATAGAGCCCGGCAGCCTCCATTTCGACCGCGAGTATATGCAACCGGTTGAGCATGGCGGTTAACTTACGGTTCGGGTGATAAAAGCTATCGGTTGAAAATACGTTACCGACTTTTACCGTCTTCTTTTGTTGCTTCGCTACATCCACAGCTCCGCTCAATAAATCAAAGTCTGCAATGGCAGCATAGTCATAGCCGTTAAACTGATGCCGGTTGGCATTGGAGTCTGTCGATGCGCCAGCCGCCAATACAATATCATTTAGACCAATTTCGGGATCGGTTGAGCCGCACGAACCAACACGAATTAACCGCTTAACGCCGTAATCCTTAATTAATTCCTCGGCATAGAGCATACAACTTGGCATCCCCATTCCGGTACCCATTACTGATACCGGCCGTTGGTTATAAAAGCCCGAATAGCCCAACATATTGCGCGTGCTGGTTATGCATTCTGCACGCTGCAAATAGTTCTCAGCAATGAACTTTGCGCGCAGTGGATCGCCGGGCAATAAACAGGTTTCTGCAAATTGATCAGATTTTGCTTGAATATGTGGTGTCGTCATATATTATGCTTTTAACTTAATTGTTTTGATGCGATTCAATGTAACCGAATTAGCAGTATTGACGATTGACGCATATCAATCCAGTCGCTGTCATTAATTAGCGGACTGGACTATTTTGCAGTATCTCTATTGGAGTAATAAGCATGAGCGTAGAAAAAGCATTAATGGCCTTTGCCGGTTTTATGGTGATGCTGTCTGTTGCCCTGACCTATTGGGTTCATCCTAATTTTGTCTGGCTAACCGTATTTGTGGGCGCAAACTTGTTCCAACAATCTTTTACCGGTTTTTGCCCTGCCAGCATGGTCATGAAAAAAGTGTTTGGACTTAAGACTGAAAAAGAGCTGGCAAAATAACCGCAAAAATAGCTAAGTGCTACCTTTTGTCACATCCCCAAACGTAGCGGTTACACAGATAATAGGCACCTTATTTTTTAATAAAGGTGCCTGTAATGAAAAAGTCGGTTTGTTACATAGCTGTATTAAGTAGTTTTTCAGCCATTGCCCAAGACGCTAATGAATCGACTCAACAGCCTGAAGAACATATCACCATAATCGGTGACTCGATGTTGTCACCCAGTGTCTATGAATTAAACGCGAAGCAACCCAGGCAGCCCTTACCTGCACACGATGGCGGTGACTTTTTAAAGACCATTACAGGTTTTAGTGCGACGCGCAAAGGCGGCGCTTCATCAGATCCTATGTTCCGGGGAATGGGCGCTTCGCGGCTGACCATCGTTAATGACGGGCAAATGTTGCAGGGCGGATGCAGTAGCCGCATGGATCCGCCAACTGCCTATATCACGCCACAAAGTTACGATACTGTTCGCATTGTTAAAGGTCCGCAAAGCGTCCGCTATGCAGGCAGTGCCGCAACCATCGAGTTCGAACGCGATACTCTGCGCTATTCTGAACCCACTTTGGAGGGTTATGCCAACCTCACCGCGGCAAGCTTTGGGCGGTTAAATGGCACCGCCGAGCTCATTGGCGGTAATGCAACCGGCTATGTCAAAGCTAACCTTAGCGCAGCCACTGCAGATAATTACGAAGATGGCGATGGAACTGAAATCAACAGCCAGTACCAACGTTGGAGCGGTGACATCGATCTGGGCTGGACACCGTCGCTAAATCACTCATTTAAACTGAGCCTGGGCGCCAGCGATGGTGAAGCGGCCTACGCCGATCGCGCCATGGACGGTGCTAAGTTCGAGCGCACCAGCACCGCATTAACCTATGATTATGAGGGCGCCGGTACCTTCCAATCACTTACCGCCAACAGTTATTTCAATTATATCGATCACGTGATGGATAATTATTCCTTACGTAACTTTACGCCATCAATGATGATGCCAAATAAGACCGCGCGCAATCCTGACCGTTACTCGCGTGGCGCACGGATCGAGTCGACATGGCAGCTACACTCGCAACATACCACTGAGCTTGGTATCGAATATCATGATAACAAGCACCGAGATCGCATTAGCCGCAATCAAGAAATGAGCCCTTATCAATCGCTGCCACGCAAAGCCGATGCTGAAAGTTCCCAGTTTGGACTGTTCGCAGACCACAGTATGTCATTAACAGCCGACCAGCGGCTCATCACAGGAGTTCGTTTTGACCACTGGCAGCTGACTGATCGCCGCGAGAGTCTGGGTAACATGATGAATAGTCAGCCGAATCCAACACTAAACCAAACGCACTCCGATGATTTGTTTAGTGGCTTTATTCGTTATGAGCAGCAAACCGACTTGGGCACTTGGTATGCTGGCTTGGGCCAGGCAGAGCGCTTTCCGGACTATTGGGAAGCCATTGGCAACAATAAAACCTATCAGAACTCGCCCTCGGCACTTTATCTGCAACCCGAACAAAATCAACAGTTGGACTTAGGCTGGCAATACCAAAACGACGCCCTGCAATTAGAAACCTCAGTATTTTTCGGCAATATCGATGACTTTATTCTACTGGAACAAAGCTCAGGGATGATGCCCGATAGCGTCCGCAATATCGATGCAACCACCTGGGGTGGAGAGCTAACCAGTCGTTGGAATGTAACGACAGCCTGGAAACTTTCAGCCAGCTTTGCTTTTACCCGAGGTAGCAACGACACCGATAATCGCTATCTGCCACAACAATCGGCGGATGAACTGCGACTTGCCAGCGACTATACACATAACGACCTTACCTACTCACTGCTATGGCGGGTCGTTAAGCAGCAAGACAAGGTGGACATCGGGCGTGGCAACGTCATTGGTTATGACTTTGCCGAAACGCCAGGCTATGGCGTGCTGTCAGCTAACATGAACTGGCAACTCGATAAAAGCTGGAAGTTAGCCATAGGTGTCGATAACCTGTTAGATAAAACGTATGCTGAACACATTAGTAGCAGCGGAGCCACCATTGCAGGCTATGAACAGGTTGATCGCGTTAACGAACCCGGACGGGTCTTTTGGTTACAAAGTAACCTGTATTTTTAGGCGCCCCGGAGCATCTGAATGTTGACCCTCTTAGCAACGATATACGGCCGTGAAAATACCTTGTTATTAGTCTTGGCAATGTTGATTGATATCAGCATCGCCAACGTGGTTATTGCCTTTACTGGTGGTATCAGTAACCCCTTTTCGACGATCTTATTGCTATTTGTTGTGGTTGCCGTCTTGCTCCTTAACTGGTTACCCGCATTAATCATTTTAGTTGCTAGTATTTCAGGGCAAATCGCGCAACTGTGGGGGCATCAGTGGCTCAGTGTAGCTGACCACAGCGGCCATGCCATGGGGCCGGAGTTTACCGCCCACGCGCAGGGTATGGTCATTAGTTTTGTTATCGCAGCAATGATCATTTGGGTATCAAGCCTTTGGTTAAAGCAACGCTGGCAGCGCTCACAACAGGTTGCTCAAGCCCTGCGTGAACGCCAGCTGCGCGATGAACAGCTACTCACCATCGGTTCTGCGGCGGCACAACTAGCGCATGACTTAGCGACACCCATCCAAACCATGCAACTGTTGCATGAAGAGCTTATTGAGCAAGCCCCGTATGCTGACTGGCAAACTCTGGACACTGAGCTAACGAAAATCGGCCACTCACTCGCGCAATGGCGGCAAACTGCTGATGATGTTCGTAGCGGCCGTCGCCATCGCTTGAGTGTTGAACAGCTAAGTCAACAAATTCGGCAGTTATTGCGAGTTGTAAGCCCACAAACGCTTGCCCAGTGGCAGCTTGATAACGCAACGCTTAAACAGTCTCTGGTCTGTGATCGGACGTTAATACCTGCGATCGCTAATCTCATTATCAATGCACACGAAGCTTCACCAGAGCGCGAAATTGACGTGAAAATTACGACTAAAAATAACTTTTTATACTGGCACATAACAAATCAAACCCAGCACGTTGATTCGCTAGCCAATAACCTGGGTTTTAGCTTACAAAAAAGTGATAAAGGCAGTGGCGCAGGCGCAGTCATTAGCCATGCTACGATAGAGCGACATCATGGTCAGGTAAGCTGGAATTGGCACAACGGCATCGCTATAACCAAAATACGACTGCCGCTATCACCCGCTAACAATATAGGTTAAGCAGTATGAGTCTGTCGGTATTACTCATTGACGATGATAAAAGCTTTTGCCACGTCATGAGCCGTCGTCTTCAGTATCATGGTTTTAACGTTGATGTTAGTTTTGACAGCTTGTCTGCTTTGGAACAGCAGCCTGTCCACTATGACGTGATCTTGCTCGACATGATGATTGGCTCCGATAATGGCATAGAGCTTATTCAACCCCTGATTAAGCGGTATACGCCCGACCAACTGATTGTATTAACCGGTTATGCCAGTGTTGCAACCACGGTTGAGGCGATAAAACGCGGGGCTGATGACTATTTAGCTAAGCCGGTCAGCAGTCAGGATATTATTAAACGCTTAAATGGCGAGGCTCCAACCAACCTTGAACAAGCCCAGCCATTATCACCGGCTCAGGTAGAGTGGGAGTATATTCACCGGGTATTGCTGGAAAATCAGGGTAATATTTCTAAAACAGCACGAGAGTTGGGTATGCATCGACGCACACTGCAACGCAAACTCGCTAAAAAAGCGCCATAAAAAAGCCGCCATCAGAAAACCTGTGGCGGCGAGGGCATCTTCCCTAATTCAGGCCCCTAAAACGCTAGAACGAATAACGTAAACCAACCATTGCCACGTATGGGTCGATTTGTACGTCGACACTTTCTATCGTTGCACCATTCAGACGCACATCACCCGTGGTATCAATATCCATTTTGCTGACCATAACGTGCATCCCCCAGTCTTTGCTTAGACTGACGTTAACACCGGCTTGCAATGCAACACCCCAGCTGTTTTCTAAAGAAAGATCTACTGCGTCACTCGTTGTTGCAACACCGGTGCTGACTAATAGGTCTTTTACTGCCGGTGACACCTGGTCGTCAAAAAACGCTGTATAGTTAGCACCGACACCAACAAACGGCTTAAACATATCGCTGCCGATATCAAAGTGGTACTGGGCTAATAAGGTTGGCGGTAAATGTTTGGTATCACCGATTTTAACGCCCGCTAAAGCACCGGTACCGGTGATATCATGACTAAAGGGAGTCGCAGCGACCAACTCAATAACCCAGTGATTATCAAGCGCATAGTCGAATGTCAGGCCAAGTTGCGTATTGGTGTTAACGCCAACGCCGGTGCTGTCCGCATCCAAACCCGCAACGCTTTCAACAACGTTTAGTGAACCGCTGCTGTCGTCAGGCATAACACTGATTGCACCGATATTGACCGAAAAATCGTTAGCCTGTGCGGCGCCGCTTAACAACCCGAACAAAATACCAACAGACAAAACTGAACGCTTCATGGGTAACTCCTTTTGTAGAATACCCATGAAGTTTAAAAGGTTTTGCGTTAAATCAATTTGATCTGGATCAGTATTTTGACTGGCTAAACTTCAGCATTGTGATAAATGTTTTGCACGTCATCGCAGTCATTCAACATATCCATCAGGCGCTCGTACATTGGCATGTCGTCGTCGCTGATTGCTGTGGTTACGTGCGGAACAAACTGAATTTCGTCAGTATCAAAGTCGATATCAGCAAAAGCAGACGTTAATGCCTGATGTGCTGCAGCATATTCTGTGTGGGGAGCAAAAACGGTCACAACACCGTCTGCAAATTCTACGTCGGTAACATCGACGTCGGCTTCCATCAAGGCTTCCAGAACCTCGTCTTCGCTATCGTGTTTAAACGAGAAAATCGCACAATGCTCAAACGAGTGCATTACGCTACCCTGTTCGCCAATTTTACATTTGCTTTTAGTAAAGCAGTTGCGGACTTCACCAAAGGTGCGGTTTGGGTTATCTGTTAAGCATTCCACGATAACCATGCAATTACTCGGACCATAGCCCTCGTAACGGGCAGGTGAAAAATCCTCGCCCGCACCGCCTTGTGCCTTTTCAATGGCTTTATCGATAACATGCGAGGGCACTTGATCTTTTTTCGCCCGGTCAATCAGGCTGCGTAACGCCAGGTTAGCCTCTGGATCTGTTCCACCCTGCTTACCACAGACATAAATTTCACGGCCGTAACGGCTATAGACCTTACTTTTAGCGGCTGCCGTTTTGGCGATAGATTCTTTTCGGTTTTGGAATGCGCGACCCATAACGTGATTCTCTATTCTGTTATTTTTAACAAAGAACGTGAATTTTACACGGGCATCGCGCTAGGGTCTATGGAAATCAGTAGAGCGTTTTATCAGCCGTAATCACGCAGTTTCTACCCTTTTGTTTGCCAAGGTAAAGCGCTCTGTCCGCTATTTGCTGTAACTGCTCTTCTGAGTCAATATCTTCCGAAATAGCGACTAACCCCAGTGTCGCCGAGACTGAGACAGACGTGCCATTATCATCTATCGGGTTGGTTGCGATAGCCTCGCGGAGCTTCTCTGCCACCAGCTGACCTCCGCTTACATCCAGTCCCGGCAATAAAATGGCAAACTCCTCACCGCCAATGCGCGAAAAGATATCTTGTTGCCTGAGATTAGTGCCGACAACTTCAGCGGTTGCCTTCAGCACCTTATCACCCATCGCATGACCGTAAGTGTCATTTACCCTCTTAAAATGGTCGAGATCGAACATGATCAGACACAATGGCGTGTGATAGCGTTGATAGCGGTTGTACTCCCTTTGCAACGCCTGGTGGAAATAGCGACGATTGCCAATTTGAGTGAGTGGATCGATGACGGCTTGCTGTTGTAATTTTAATTCCAACTGTTTCTGCGTCGTAACATCCCGCACGGTACCAATTAGCGTGACACCGTCGGCTTGTAACTCGGCTAATTCATGCACCCAGATTAGCTCACCGGATTTTGTGAACATCCGATGCTGCACGTCATGAATACCAATTTGCTGCGCTTCTTGTTCACTCTTGCGAACAGCGGTTAAATCTTCCGGGTACACCAGGCTATTAAACAGTTCGACGGAGGGCTCAACTTCTCCACGCTCGAATCCCAGTATCTGAAATACCATATCCGACCAATACAAGGCGCCTGTTTCAAGGTTCGCCTCCCAATGTCCGGTACGCGCTATTTTTTGTGCAAGCTTCAGGTTTGCCTGACTTTTTTCCAGCTCCAACTCAAGCTTCTTGCGCTCAGTAATATCAATGATCATGCCATACCACAACACTGAGCCATCAATGCCGGATTGCGGGCGCGCATGCCCAAACACCCAACGAGGTGTACCTGTGTGTATGACCCTATACTCACATACCCAGTCTTGACCCTGCTGCGCCGACTGGTTAATTGTTCTGGCAACGCGTGGCAGATCTTCTGGGTGAATGGCTTCAAATACCAGCGCGGCATCCTCTTTAACGGCGTCGGGTGCGACGCCATAGATATGCCGTAGACCCTGGCTGGCAAAGGGGAAAGACGAGCTGCCATCGGGGCGTTGCTGGTATTGATAAACGACCCCCGGTAACAGATCAGCAAATGCCTCAAAGCGTTCGCTTAATTCTTTTAAGCCGCTGATATCAATATGTGTGCCCACAACCCATTCGGGTTTTCCCTCGGCCGTGCGGGACACCAATTTGCCGTAATCACGAACCCAGACCCAGCGGCCATCTTTGTGTCGCATGCGGGCTTCGCACTCGTAAAAGCTGCGCTTGCCATCGAAATGTTCAGTCAGCCGTTTATCAGACTCGCTTCCATCATCAGGATGGACGAACTTCAACCAGGTCTGGATATTAATCGGCTGCAGCTCATCCAGCGTGTACCCGATAATTTCCGCCCAGCGCTCGTTAAAGTGCGTTTCCCCAGTCTGCACGTTCCACTCCCATGTGCCAGCCTGAGTGGCCTCTAGCATCATCATCAAACGGTCACTAAGCGGTAAATTTTGGTATTTCCCGTAGGGCACTGAACTATCCTTACACTACTTTTTTACTAACTATGCCAAATAAAGAGAGTATTATCACGAAAATTTGGCGACCCATTGCTGCAATTGCGGTGTCGACATAACGCCGGCTTGCCGCGCCACTTCCTGGCCACTTTTTATCAGCATGGTTGTCGGGATACTGCGTACCGCATACTGTTGAGCTAGGTTGGGCTCTGTTTCTGTACTGATTTTTAAAAACTGCACGTCATAAGGCAATTGTTTTGCTGCTTGTTCGAAGTGCGGTCCATATTGCTGACAAGGCCCACACCAACTAGCCCAAAAATCGACCACTAATGGTAAGTCGGCACTTTGATGAGCACGAAACTCGTCGCTGTTCACCTTGATAACCCGACCACCGAACAGCGCCGCTTTGCAATGCCCACACACAGCATTTTCTTGCTTTCTTTCCCAAGCAACACGGTTCTTTTTGTGGCATGCGGGGCATGCCACAACCTTCTTCTCGCTCATTCTTTTGTTCCTGTCGATTTATCCGTTGTCATCCCGATAAGTTTATACAGCAGACAGAATTTGAATATGGCAGTACCTAACACTACTGCGCCCAGAATCCACCATAAGTTACCCGCTTGTAACGACCAAACGATAATAGCGATTCCTACAATCGCTCTTAAAATACGATCAATACCACCAACGTTTGCCATAATAGCCACCTTCTTAGTTGAGCCTAATGAACTAAATAGTCTGCCTTTTTCGTAAGCGTAGTACTGTTTTAATCAGATGAAAGATTAATATCATGCTAAATTTAGATTTTACTCAACGCGTTGTCATAAATACCGCTGAACAAGATTGGATTGATAGTCCCGCAGCAGGTGTCCGGCGCAAACAGCTCGAGCGCGAAGAAGCAGAACGCGGCCGTGCTACCAGTATTGTCGAATACAAGCCCGGCGCGTCATTCAAGACCCATCATCACCCTCTGGGTGAGGAAATTTTGGTACTTGAGGGTGTATTCTCTGATGAAAATGGAGACTATCCCGCTGGCACTTATCTACGCAACCCTCCCGGCAGTTCGCACGCTCCTTTCAGCGAAAAAGGCTGCAAATTACTGGTGAAACTTCACCAGTTTGATGCTGATGACCGCAACACTGTGCGTATTGATATCAACAACGCCGAGTGGCTAGCGGGACAGGGTGGACTGCAAGTCATGCCACTGCACAGCCACAATACAGAACACGTTGCACTGGTAAAATGGCCGGCCAATGAAGTTTTCAAACCTCACCGCCACATGGGCGGCGAAGAAATCATTGTACTACAGGGTGAGTTCTGCGATGAACACGGCCGGTATCCTCAGGGCACCTGGTTACGTAGTCCTCACATGAGTACCCATCATCCCTTTGTTGAGCACGAAACCATTATCTGGGTAAAAACCGGTCACCTACCCATTTAGAGTTAGCGGTTTCGCACCGGACGAAAGCGACTTTTAACGCACAACAGCGTATAATACGCGACCAATTGCCCGAGCATAGTCTACAAGCACCAGATAAAGTTGAGTGTTTTAGTCAGGTATTTTATAATATGGGCATTCGCAAGTTAGTAAGGTGGTCATCATGAGCGAACAAATTGATCAAGCGCTAGAGCGCAAATACGATGCTGGTTTTGTTTCTGAAATAGAATCAGAAACGTTCCCGCCGGGGTTGGACGAAGATGTTATCCGCCGTTTATCCGCAATGAAAGAAGAACCGGAGTGGATGACGGAGTGGCGTTTGCAGGCCTATCGGAAGTGGCTGAAGATGGAAGAACCCGAGTGGGCGCACGTTGATTACCCGAAGATTGACTATCAATCTATCTCGTATTATTCAGCGCCAAAAAGCATGAAAGATAAGCCTAAATCGCTCGATGAGGTCGATCCTGAACTGCTGCGCACCTACGAGAAGCTGGGCATTCCTCTGCATGAGCAGGAAATGCTAGCCGGCGTTGCCGTGGATGCGGTATTTGATTCAGTTTCTGTGGTCACCACCTTCCGCGAGAAGCTTGAAGAAGCAGGCGTTATTTTTTGCCCAATTTCCGAAGCGCTACACAAATACCCAGAGCTGGTTAAAAAGTATCTGGGTACTGTGGTGCCTAAAGGCGACAACTACTTTGCGGCATTGAACAGCGCTGTATTTACTGACGGCTCGTTTGTTTACATTCCAAAAGGCGTACGTTGCCCAATGGAATTGTCGACCTATTTCCGTATTAATGAACAGAATACCGGCCAGTTCGAGCGCACCTTAATCGTTGCCGAAGAAGGCAGTTACGTTAGCTATCTCGAAGGCTGTACCGCACCCCAACGTGACGAGAATCAGTTACACGCAGCGGTAGTCGAGTTAGTAGCGTTAGATGACGCCGAAATCAAATATTCGACCGTACAGAACTGGTATCCGGGTGACGAAAACGGCAAAGGCGGTATTTATAATTTCGTGACTAAACGCGGCCTGTGTGAAAAGAACGCGAAGATTTCCTGGACTCAGGTAGAAACAGGTTCTGCGGTAACCTGGAAGTATCCGAGCTGTATCCTTAAAGGTGACAATAGTGTCGGCGAGTTTTACTCAGTCGCTCTGACCCGTGGTAAACAGCAAGCTGATACGGGTACCAAAATGATTCACTTGGGCAAAAACACCAAGTCGACCATTATCTCCAAAGGTATTTCTGCCGGTTACAGCAACAACGCCTATCGTGGCTTAGTACGCATGGGACCGGGCGCCGAGGGAGCACGAAACTTTACCGAATGTGACTCGCTGTTAATTGGTGATAAGTGTGGTGCGCATACCTTCCCATATATCGAAAGCAGCAATCCAACGGCGATTGTTGAGCACGAGGCAACCACCTCAAAAGTCAGTGATGATCAGTTATTCTTATGCCAGCAACGAGGCCTTGACCCTGAAAAAGCAGTCTCAATGATTGTAAATGGCTTCTGTAAAGAAGTATTCCGCGAATTGCCAATGGAGTTTGCGGTAGAAGCCGGTAAGTTGCTCGAAATCAGTCTTGAAGGTTCAGTGGGGTAAAACATGTTAACGATTAAAGACCTACACGCACGTGTAGAAGAAACTACCATTCTTAAAGGCCTTAACCTGGAAGTGAAACCGGGTGAAGTACACGCCATCATGGGCCCTAATGGTGCCGGTAAAAGTACGCTTGGCTATGTATTGTCCGGTCGCGAAGGTTATGAAGTCGAAAGTGGCAGTGCTGAACTCGATGGTAAGGATTTATTTGATATGGAAGTAGAAGAGCGCGCGCAAGCCGGCGTTTTTCTTGCTTTCCAATACCCGGTAGAAATTCCCGGCGTAAGCAACATGGAATTCATGAAAGAATCAGTCAACGCGATGCGCGAAGCTCGTGGGGAAGATGCATTAAGCTCGGCCGAGTTCCTGAAAAAAGCGAAAGAAGCATGCAAGCACGTTGAGTTGCCGTTGGACTTCTTAAAACGAGGCGTTAACGAAGGTTTTTCCGGTGGCGAGAAAAAACGCAACGAGATCATGCAAATGATCATGCTTGAACCTAAGCTTGCGATTCTCGATGAGTCTGATTCAGGCTTAGACGTTGATGCCCTGCAAGTGGTTGCAAAAGGCGTAAACAGCCAACGCGACGGTAACCGCAGTTTTATCGTGGTTACCCACTATCAGCGGCTGTTGGACTACATTGAACCCGACTACGTGCACATCTTATCGCAAGGCAAAATTGTTAAGAGCGGTGGCCCTGAGCTCGCTAAAGAAGTTGAAGCCTCGGGTTACGCGTGGTTGAAAGAGGGAGAAAGCGCATGAGTCAATGGTTAGCCCACGTTATTGAGCGTGCTGCCAACGTTGACGACTGGCTGTCTCCGGTACGCGCTAACGCGCTTGCCCAGCTAAAGCAAAAAGAGTGGCCGGGACGTCGCACCGAGGCATGGCGCTATACGTCACTGCACAAAGTCGCCGATTTGAACCTGCAAGCCGGCAGTCAGGCGAGTGCAGAAGCTCCTCAGGTTAATGGTTTAAACAGCATCGATCTGGTATTTGTTGATGGCCGCCTGACGACTGATATTGCTCAGTTGCAGCTGCCCGCAGGTATCAGCATTACAGCCTTAGATGCTAAAAGTGAGGCTGCCGATGCATTATTCGCAAAAGTTAAGCCTGCGCACCATTTATTTGGACTGATCAACGATGTGCTTGCGCAACAAGGCATTGTTATTGATGTAGCTGAAGGCTCACAGGTCGAACAGCCCATTCGTATTGTGAATGTTGCTACCGACGGCGTTGAGTCACACCAACGCACACTGGTTCGTGTTGGTAAAGGCGCTCGCGCAACCATCATTGAACACGGTGCCGGCAACGAGCAAAGCCTAAACACAGTGTTTGCCGAGTATGACATTGCTGACAACGCAAAACTCGAACATTACCGCTTAGCGTTGCAAGAAGACCAGGCGATTCATGTTGGCGGTAGTCACTTCCGTCTGCACAATGAATCGAAATTAAACAGTACATTGGTTGGTTATGGCTCACAGTTAACACGCCTGGATGTTGATATCGAGCATGCCGGTGAACATGCCTTTGCCAAGTTCAATAATATCTATTTGCTGGCACCGCATGAGCATTTCGACCTGCACAGCACGATTGAGCACGCACAAC
Organism: Idiomarina aquatica; assembly: GCF_004362895.1. GTDB lineage: Bacteria > Pseudomonadota > Gammaproteobacteria > Enterobacterales > Alteromonadaceae > Idiomarina. The sequence continues at coordinate 38,725 of NZ_SNXI01000010.1, forward strand.
CCAATGGTACCACCGAAGAAAATGCTCGTGGCATTATCGGCGACAAAGCTAAAGCGGTATTCAACGGTCGTATTCATATTCACCGTGACGCCCAAAAGACGTTGGCGGAACTGAATAATCGCAACTTGTTGCTGTCGCGCGGAGCACAGATCAATACCAAGCCCGAGCTTGAGATCTATGCCGACGACGTGCAGTGCGCTCACGGCGCTACAGTCGCCGAGATTGACGAAGAAGCGCTTTATTATATGCTGACACGCGGCATCGATAAGCAACAGGCATTGGTTATGCTCAACTTTGGTTTTGTGCAGGAGCTACTGTTTCAAATGCCGAATAAAGCATTGGCGGATTGGTTGCAGCCGATTTTACGGCAGCGTTTTGAGCGCATGATGGAGCAAAAATGACCCTGAACGTCGCACAAATTCGTGAGCAGTTTCCGATCCTGGCGCGTCAGGTTAATGGTCAGCCGTTAGTTTATCTGGACAATGCGGCAACAACGCAGAAGCCGCAGGCGGTTATCGATGCGCTGGTTGACTACTACACACAGTGCAACTCGAATGTGCATCGCGGCGCTCACTACTTGTCAGATGAGGCGACTAAGCGTTATGAAGCCGCCCGCAAAACCGTTGCTCACTACATTAACGCAGGCCGCCCAGAGGAAGTCATTTGGACCAGCGGTACCACCGAGGGTATTAACCTTGTCGCTAATGGTATGGCGCAACGTTTAAAAGCAGGCGACGAAGTCATGGTGACCGAAATGGAACACCATGCAGACTTAGTTACCTGGCAGCAGGCGTGTAAACGCTCAGGCGCGACGTTAAAGATTGTACCTATTCATGATAACGGCGAACTGAATAGCGATGCGTTTTATGATTTGTTGAGTGACAACACGGCATTCGTCGCAATGCCGCATATCTCGAACGCGTTAGGTACCATTAATCCGATTAAAGAACTGACCGCCGCGGCTAAGGCGCGCGGTGCGTTTGTGTTGATCGACGGGGCGCAAGGCGTTGCTCATGGTGCTATCAACGTACAGGATATTGGCTGCGATTTTTACGTGTTTTCGGGTCACAAACTATTTGGTCCGACCGGTATTGGTGTTTTGTGGGGTCGTTATGACGTACTCGCCGACTGGCCGGTGTGGCTCGTTGGTGGTGAAATGATTGCAACAGTGACCTATCAGGACGCGACTTGGGGCGAATTGCCCAATCGCCTCGAGGCCGGCACCCCGAATATCGCAGGAGCAATCGGTTTAGCTGCCGCCATTACCTGGTTACAGGGATTCAATGCCGATGATATCTGGGCTCATGAGCAGGCATTGCTTAAACGAGCCACCGAGCTCGCGGAAAAGACCGACGGTATGCGTATCATTGGCACGGCCAGCAACAAAATCGGCGTGCTTAGTTTTATTATCGAGGGTACGCACCCGGCCGATATTGGCTTTATACTCGATAAGCAAGGCGTCGCCATTCGTACCGGCGATCACTGCGCACAGCCATTGATGAAAAGATTGGGTGTGCCCGGTACGGCTCGAGCTTCTTTTACTATTTACAACACCATGGACGATGTTGATGCGCTGTTTAAAGCGATCAATAAAGCCCGCATGATGTTGGCTTAACGACGGGAGGAAATATGTCTGTCGAATCTTTTGTCCCATCAACCGCGTTAGTCTCGATGACTGACAGCGCGATTCGATATTTCGAATCGCGCCTAGAGGATCAACCAGGCAACCTCGTGAGGTTATCGACTAAAGCCAGTGGTTGCACCGGTTATGCCTATGTCCTGGATTCGGTTGATAATGCACAGGAAGGCGATGAGTTAGTTAAGATCAACGACAACATCACCGTTGCTGTTGCAGCCAACGCCATCGAACTGCTGCGTAACACCGAAATTGACTACGTCAAAGAAGGCATTAACGGCATTGTGAAGTTTAACAACCCCAACGTTGTTAACGAGTGTGGCTGCGGCGAAAGCTTCAGCGTCAGTTAAAAGGCTGCCGTAACCCTATGCAACAGAAAATGGTCAACACCTTGCGCGAAGTAAAAGCGCGCAAGGTCCCTTCAGGCGAACCCAAAGTTATTCCTAAAGGTGAATTTGTTAATATAACTCAGGACCTCGGCGGTAACTACACGGTAACGTGGCAAGGTAATATGCTGCGTATAGACGGTACCGATGGCGATGCCATTGGTCGCAAACCGGAAAAACTTGATTTCGAAGCGCCCGCTGACGGGAAAATCTCGGAACAACAAGTTTGGGACGCATTAGAGACGATTTACGATCCGGAAATTCCTATTAACCTGGTATCGCTTGGGCTAATCTACAAGGTGGACGTTGACCAAGACGCCAATCAGGTAAATATCGACATGACCTTGACCGCCCCGGGTTGCGGCATGGGTCCTGTGCTCGTTGGTGATGTTGAGTACCGTGTTTCACTGGTGCCTTTCGTGAACAATGTAAAAGTTAACCTGGTATTCGATCCGCCATGGTCTCGCGAAATGATGAGCGAAGAAGCGCAACTAGAAGCAGGAGTGTTTTTCTAATCATGAGTAACCTACCCAGCACTGAAGAAATCATTGACGACCTGGAGTTTCTGGACGACTGGGAACAACGCTATCAGTATATTATCGACCTGGGCAAGGCACTGCCTGGCTTGCCGGAAGAGCAGCATAGAGACGAATACCGGGTACGTGGATGCCAGAGCAACGTATGGTTAATCAGCGAACAAAGAGGCGGTAAGCTATTGTTTCACGTCGATAGCGACGCAGTTATCGTACAAGGTCTCTTGACGCTGGTGATGGCGGCTTATGATGATAAAACCCCGGCGCAAATACTCGAATTTGATATCGATGGCTATTTTAATCGGTTGGATTTAGAAAATCACATCACGCCCACTCGGGGAAATGGTCTCCGTGCCATCGTTGGTAAGATTCAGGATATTGCCAAAGCCAGTTAGTCGTTCGGCTTTCGCCATCCTGTGATCATGGGTCGTATTAATGCGATACGACCCCACCAGCCAATAATCAACACCGCTGCAATATGCAGTAAAGCCCCCGCATATAACGCGTGAGCAATCAGCTCGTGAATATTCTCCACTAAACTACTGCCAAAAAATCGGTCTGTTTCTTCAAGTAAAAAGCCGGTTAACCCTTGCCCCAGAAACAGTAACCAAAACACCAATATTAGCATGCCCCCCAAAGCATTATGGCCTTGTCGCTGTGACAGTCGCCGCATACGTAAGTGATCAAAGTGTCGCCGTAGGCGTAACGGGGTAGGAAAAAAGTCAGTGATTCGTGCGGTTTGTGGGCCAATAAAGCCCCACCCGATTCGCAATAAAACCAGAGCCACGGCGCTGTAACCGACCCATTGATGAATCGTTTCGCCGGGCTCCAGGATAAAGTAATTCAATGTAAATGCGACAATAATTAGAACATGGTAAAGCCTAATAAACGGATCCCAGATTAACCTTGTCGCACTCACCGTATTACTCCATTTCTTGTTTTACGATACTGCCGTCAACAGGGTTAAAGTAAATTTCAACTTTATCGCCAGCGGGACTTTGGCCATAGATTTCATAACAATTACCGGGTGTCACCTTAAACTCGTTAATTTGGTAACCCTGTTGCTCAAGGCCTGCTTGAAACTCGCCCTCGTCCATCCATTCCGAGCTTGCAGCGGTCGTACACTGGGTAACACTTTCTTCGGCGCTGCAGGCTGCTAATAACGAAACTACAGCAGCTGAGGTTGCTAACTTAATCATGTTCATCTTGTGCTCCTTTTGTTACTTCTTTTTTGCGCGCGGGGTTTTGCTCGTTAGCCGCTTCCATCGCGGCCATCAGATTGCTCGACAACGAATCGAGTTGCCCGGTAGGCTGTGGCAACATAATAACCTTACTGGAAGAATTATCGAATGAGCCGAGTACATCAACATAGTTGGTGAACTTCAGCAAATCAATGACATCACGTGAGGTCACGTCCTGGTTTTCATTAGTCACCATGGCAATAGAATCTCTTAAGCCCTCGGCAATTGCACGGCGCTGCCCGGCAATACCCTCGCCTTGCAAGATTTTAGATTCTTTGTCTGCCTCAGCCTGCTTTACCTTGATTATTTTTTCAGCCTCGGCTTTGTGCTCAGCCGCGCGCCGCTCCCGCTCTGCCGCATTGATTTGGTTCATTGAATCTTTAACCGACTGATCCGGATCTATATCGGTAACCAAGGATGCAATGATTTCAAAACCATAGCCTTCCATAGTGTCGCGCAGCTGCATTTTCACATCGTTAGAAATACTGTCTTTGTTATCAAAAACTGCATCAAGGTTTTGCTTAGGTATCTGCGCCCGCACCGTATCAAAAACATAGGACTGCATTTGCCATTCGGGATTTTCCAGCTGATAAAACGCGTTATATACAGCATCTGTTGAGCCTACGCGGTATTGCACTGAAACCCGCACCACCACAAATACGTTATCGTTAGTTTTAGTCTCTACATCAACGTCCAGTTGGCGCGTCCGCATAGACTCTTTATGCGCAACTTGTTCAACCAAGGGAATGATAAAGTTAAGACCCGGGCGCAATAATCGCCGATAGCGACCAAAAAGCTCAATAATAAAAATACGTTGTTGGGGGACAATACGAATCGAGCTCGCTAAAAGAGCGAGCCCGATTATAATGACCACCACCCATAAAATGGGAAAGTTGGCGGCGTTTTGCATTATTCAATTACTCCTGTGGTAATGATTCGTAACCCATGTGGTAGAGGGTGAAACCAAAAATATCGGAATACTGTTCAATCGTTTTTGAAACGGGTGTCCCGGCGCCATGCCCCGCATTCGTTTCTATACGAATGAGCTGTGGGTTATCTCCACCCGCCTTTTCTTGCAGTTCTGCAGCAAATTTAAACGAATGGGCCGGCACAACGCGGTCGTCATGGTCACCCGTCGTGATCAATGTTGCCGGATAAGCCACACCTTCTTCTACGTTGTGTACTGGTGAGTAGTTTAACAAGTACTCGAACATTTCCGGGCTATCTTCTGCGGTACCGTAATCGTAAGCCCAGCCAGCACCAGCGGTAAAGGTGTGGTAACGCAACATGTCCAGTACCCCAACTGCCGGTAACGCAACAGCGAATAGTTCAGGCCGTTGTGTCATCACGGCACCCACTAACAAGCCGCCATTAGAGCCGCCTCGTACAGCAAGTCGCTCAGATGATGTGTAGTCCTCATCAATTAAGTACTCACCCGCAGCGATAAAATCATCAAACACGTTTTGCTTTTGCATCTTAGTACCGGCTTTGTGCCACTCTTTGCCGTACTCGCCGCCACCGCGCAAGTTAGCCACGGCATAAACACCACCCATCTCCAACCAGGCTGCGTTAGCAATACTAAAGCTTGGGGTCAGGCTAATATTAAAGCCACCGTAACCATACAAAATCGTTGGGTTGCTGCCGTCCAGCGCCATACCTTTTTTGTGCGTGATAATCATCGGTACCTTGGTACCATCTTTAGAGGTATAAAATACTTGCTTGCTGACATACTGACTGGAGTCAAAATCAGCACCCGACTCTTCGTATACCACTGATTCGCCGGTATCCGGATTCATTTCATAAATCGTTTGTGGCGTGCTGTAGTTAGTAAAGCTATAGAAAACTTTTTCAGCGTCTTGTTTCTCGCTAAAGCCGCTGGCACTGCCAACGCCTGGTAACTCGATATCACGTACTTTGTTACCGTCGTAGTCGTATTGCTCCACTTTAGACACGGCATCAACCATGTACTCGGCAAAGATATAGCCGGCACCGGTAGACGGGTTCAATACATTATCGCTGTGCGCAATAAAATCCTGCCAGTTCTCCGGCTGCGGATTGCTTGCATCAACGGTCACCACACGACCATTTGGAGCATCCATATTGGTCTCCAGATACAACATATTATCGCGACTGGTTAATACCGATGTGTCGTAGTCCATGTTGCCGTCAACTAAAACCAGGTCAGCATCCGGGTCACTCAGGTCTTTAATGTAAAGCGTGTTGCCTGATGTCGAGTTCGCTGCAGATACCACCAGGAAACGGTCATCTTCGGTAACGTAGCCGCCAACATAGCGATGTTTTTCTTCTTCCGTACCACCAAAAATTAACTGATCGTCAGACTGCGCTGTGCCTAACTCATGGTAATACAATTTATGTTGGTCAGTTTTCGCCGACAGCTCACTGCCTTCGGGCTTGTCATAGCTGGAATAATAAAATCCGTCATTACCTTTCCAGGAAATACCGCTGAACTTGACGTCAACGAGCGGCTCTTCCAGTTGCTCACCGGTTTCGGCATCAATAACAATGATTTTTCGCCAGTCACTACCGCCTTCAGAAATAGAGTAAGCGGCAATCGAGCCGTCCTCGCTAAAAGTTAATTGCGCCAACGAGGTGGTACCGTCTTCGCTAAAGGTATTCGGATCTAAAAAGACCTCAGCTTCCGCATCCTCACTTTTTTTACGATAAACGACATACTGGTTCTGCAAACCATCATTTTTATAAAAATAAATGTAGTCGCCTTCAAAACGCGGGGCGCTAACTTTTTCGTAATTCCAAAGCTCCGTCAGACGTGCTTCGATTTTTTCACGAAACGGAATATTTTCGAGATGATCAAAAGTTACTTCATTTTGCGCTTTTACCCAGTTTTCCGTCTCTTCGCTCCGATCATCTTCTAACCAGCGATAGGGATCGGCAATTTCGGTCTCAAAGTAAGTATCGACAACATCTCCTTTCCGCGTTTCGGGGTACTGCATTTGCGCGCTCTCTTGTTGTGCTTGTTGCTCTGTTTGTGGTTCTTGCGCTTGCTCTGCAGATTGTTGTGGCGAACATGCCATTAATACACTCGCGGCAACCGCGGTTAAGACCATTCTCATTGTTATTCTCCTGTGTCTATTTATTGCAATACGTTAGCAGAACTAGGCAGCAAGAGGAATCTTTGCTAGAAAGGTAACGACTGTCAGCAAAAAAAGAGCGACCAGTGGCTGATTTACCCCAGATCATTTGCGGACCTATTTTACGTTCGGTCGAACCTGACGCCATTATTCTATGGCTAGTTACATCTCATGATAGTCCAGCAGATGTGCGACTAACTGTCGATATTGAACGCTGCGATGAGCAATTAGTGAGGGTCGGTCGATACGCCTGGATTCGTCGACTCTGCATCACACCTAAAACACCACTACCCGATCAGCACTACATAGAATACGACGTGTTGTTTGATGGTCAGGGGATTAAACACACATCACCGCACTTGCTGTACGCCGACCAGCATAGTCCCGGTTTTGTATTTAAAAGCAATATCGATAAGTTACTACACGGCTCTTGCCGTCGCCCCCATCATGCCGCTACCGACGGCTTAGTTCGTGTGGACCAAAAACTCGAAGCATCCGTCAATAGCCCGGCAGATAGACCAGCGCTACTCCTCCACTCGGGTGACCAGGTTTACGTTGATGATGTAGCCGGGCCAATGCTGGTGGCTATAAAACAGGTTATAGAACAACTCGGGCTTTATGATGAACACTTTGACGGCGCTCCGTTCAGCTCGTTGCAGGAACTCTATCAGTCGGACAGACATTACTACGCACGCGACTCGCTATTGCCGGATACTGAATCAAACGAGGCTATCACCGAGAAGTTTTTTGGTGGCGTTCGCAAACCTATTTTTACTTCCAGTAACGCAGCCAATCACCTGATATCGTTGAGCGAAGTCATTGCCATGTATTTGTTGTGCTGGTCTCCACAACCATGGTGTTGGGTAAATATCGAGACGCCAACGTCACTCTGTGAGCAAAATAAACAACGCTTCAACACCGAGTTACAGGCGCTAAATGAATTCAGTTCCAATCTGCCAAAAGCTGCTCGAGCATTGGCCAATATTCCTAACTATATGATTTTCGATGACCATGACATAACCGATGACTGGAACTTATCGGCACTATGGGAGGAAACAGCCTATGAACCCCCCTTCTCCAAACGCATCGTTGGTAATGCTTTAATTGGCTACTTATTATGCCAAAGCTGGGGCAATCATCGTGACCAATTTCAGCCGTTGATAAATCACCTACAAGAAGGCCCCCCATCTGACTCCATCTGGCCACAATCCATGCAAGATGCCCTTATCGATAAGCTTCTGTATTTTGAGCATTGGGATTATGACATTAATAGCCAACCCGCAATTATTGTGCTCGATACCCGCACCCAGCGCTGGCGAAGCGAACGAGCGCGAAGCAAGCCATCAGGACTCATGGATTGGGAAGCGTTAACCGCTTTTCAGCATAAACTCATCGACAAACCATCGGTAATTGTTGTTTCGCCTGCGCCGATGTTCGGGGTCAAATTAATAGAAGCCATACAAGACGTGTTTACCTTCTTTGGCAAGCCGTTATTAGTCGACGCCGAAAACTGGATGGCGCACCAGGGCGCTGCCGAAGTCATGTTGAATATTTTTGCGCACCGGAAAACACCTGAACACTTCACTATTTTATCAGGCGATGTGCATTATTCTTTTGCTTACGATGTGCATTTAAAGCACCGCAAGCGTTCCCCTCGCATATATCAAATAACCAGCAGTGGCATCAAAAATGAGTTCCCGGATAAACTATTGGAGTGGCTTGATCGGTTAAACCGTTGGCTATTTGCGCCCTATTCCCCGTTAAACTGGTTCACTAAACGCCGACGCTTTCGTGTAACACCTCGCCTGCCAAGCGAACGCGACGCCGGGGAGCGTTTGTGGAACCAGTCTGGCATTGGTTATGTCGAGTTCAATAAAGAGGGTATACCGCAGCTAATCCAACAACTTGGTGCTTCGCGAGGCGAGTGTACGTTCACCCCTTCGAAAGTTAACAAGGAGTCCACCGAATGAAACAAACCCCGTTTGATAAACAACGCCAGCAGCGCTATGACAACAAGCAGCGTGAATTTCTGTTAGCGATCATTACCGATGAAGATGATTCTTCACAAGTCGAACTCGATGATGGTCAAACGGCATGGCGCTCTACCTTGCGTTATGACGAGCTAGTTCGCGAAGCAACGGGCACCTATGAGCTGCATGATATCGAAGAGGATGATGGAGGAGAACATCACTTAATCAGCTTGATAGCGGAAGGTGGCAGAGGCGCGGAATTCTCAGAGCTGGTCATGTTCGGTAAGCACTTGATGACCTTTGATGATCGTACCGGACTAGTCTGCGAAATCCGTCACCAAAATCAATTGGTACCCCGGCAAATTTTGATGACCGGTAGTGGCGATGAAAAATTTAAAGGCTTTAAAAGTGAGTGGGCAACCATAAAAGGTAACGAACTGATTGTCGGGAGCCATGGCAAAAAGCCTGAAGAAGAATGGATCAAAGTGATTGGGCGTAATTACGGCTTACAAAGCATCAACTGGCATGATAACTATCAGGCCCTGCGTGAGGCTGCAGGCCTAGGGCCTGAAGGATACATGGTTCATGAAGCCGCAGAATGGCATCCACAACTGCAAAAGTGGTTGTTCTTTCCACGTAAAATATCAAATCAAGCCTTTGAACCCCAACACGATGAAAACTGCTGCGGTAGTAACAAATTATTTATTGTTAGCGAGGACTTTAGCGACATCCAGATAATCGAAGTAGGCGAAGCTATAGGTGAGCGCGGCGTCTCTTCATTCAAGATTTTACCCGGCTTTCCTAACGAATGTGTAGCACTGAAAAGCGTTGAAGTGGGAAACCGAACCGAAACCTATTTTTTTGCTTTCGATCTGCAAGGAAACGTTTTACACGCTGATACACTCATCGGTCATTATAAGTGTGAGGGGATTGAGATTGTTTAATCTACTCAGACTCCGCGTATAAGCTCCATGGCTTGCCTCGAACTTTTTCTAACCAGTGACGAAGTTCGTGTTCCAGCGGTCTATCTTCTACTAGCAGTTCGAATTCAGCGGCTAGCGACGCTCGCATTGCCGCCAACTCTGGCCCGGTGTCACGCAGCTTCCCTGCCATACGTTCGCGCAGAACACTGCCCTGATAGGACGCTAACAAGGTGGCCACTGTCACTTGCTCCGTGAGTTCGAGTACCCGCATACAATCGCGAGCTGCGATGGTTCCCATACTGACCTTGTCCTGATTGTGACATTCAGTGGAGCGTGAAAAAACACTCGCAGGCATGGTCAGTTTTAGCGCTTCTGCAGTCCAGGCAGAACAACCAATTTGCACCGCTTTAAAGCCATGGTTAATCGCCTTTCGCTCGCCTTCAGCCGCCGATAAATTCGATGGCAAGTCATGATTCATTTTCGTATCAAGCAACAACGCCATTTGCCGGTCATGCAAATCGGCCAGGTTCGCTATAGCTGCTTTCATCGAGTCCATGACCATAGCAATGTGGCCGCCGTAGAAGTGGCCTCCATGCAAAACATGCTCGCCAATACCATCAATAATCGGGTTATCGTTAGCACTGTTCAGCTCGTTTTCAATGGTGTCTTTGAACCACGGCAAAGCGTCTTTCAACACACCAATGATGTGCGGCGCACAGCGAATGGAGTAGCGGTCCTGCAACCGGGAGGAATTACGCGGATGCTCATGATGATTCAAGTCGTCACGTATCCACTTGGCGACTTGTTGCTGGCCTTTATGCGGCTTAACGGCAAACAGCAGTTCGTCAAAATGGTTTGAATTACCGTCTAATGCAATGCTGGCTAACGCAGTAATGCGGCTGGACAGGCGGGTTAAATAGTCAGCACGATCCCAGGCCAGACAAGCCAGTGCGGTCATCACCGCCGTGCCATTCATTATCGCTAAACCTTCTTTGGGACGCAGCGTGTGAAGTTCGACACCCAGAGCCTTGAAAGCTTCCGCGCTTGTCATAATTTCACCGTTAAAGCGAACATCCCGCTCGCCAATTAAAGCGCCAGCAATATAAGACAGCGGTGTTAAGTCACCACTGGCGCCAACACTGCCCTCTTTAGGAATTAGTGGCAGCATATTTTCATTCAGCATCAGTACCAAACGTTCTAACAGCGGCCAACTCACCCCTGAGTACCCCTGAGTCAGCGATGCCAGGCGCACCGCCAAAATAGCGCGCGTTTCCTGCTCGTTAAAGTAGTCGCCCAACCCACAGCCGTGGAAGCGTGTTAAATGAATAGGCAGCTCTGAAACCAGGTTGTCAGGCACAGAAACGGTACAGCTGTCACCATAGCCCGTGGTCACGCCGTAAATCACGCCATCCTGCTCTAACAGGTCATCGAGGAAACGAACACCAGCGTCAATTCGGGCAACAAATTCCGGCGCTTTACTCAAGGTTGCTGTCACCTCATTGTTAGCAAGCGCTACAACATCCTTTATGGTGACCGGCTGTTCGCCAAAACAAACGTTTGCTGTCGTCATAGTCTTAATTATCCCGTCGCTTTTGCGCATAGCGCGCCAACGTTTCCGCATAAACATAGCGAACTTCCTGGGTGAAGTTCTCAACCGAATGCGACGCAGCACATTCAACCGCTTGTTTTGCCAGTGATTGGCGTTGTTTTTTATCTTCGAGTAGGTATTTAACCCTTTCTAACCACAACGCTTGTTGCGCCGGGGTTTTATAGCCGTTAACCCCATCGGCCACGACATCGTCAATACCGCTTGAGCGCACTGCCACCACCGGCAGTCCCGCCGCCATGGCTTCTAGAATAACCATGCCCTGAGTCTCGGACTGTGAGGCAAATAAAAACACATCCCCGAGTTGGTACCATTGCGGCATTTCTTCCGGCGGCACGGCGCCAACGAACGACACCTGCTCGGCCAAACCAAGATCGTTGGATTTTTGCTGTAAGCGCTGGCGTTGATGGCCATCGCCAATCATTAAAAAACGAAACGGTTTATCTGTTTGCGTTTTTAGCTGCGCCAGCGCCTCTAACATAAAGTCGATATTCTTCTCGTTGGACAAGCGCGCCACACTAACAAATACCGTTTCGTCATTGATATTTTGTTGTGTTTTGAGTTGCTTGATAACTGCCTCGTCGCGCTGTTGAAAACGATCAAATTCAATGCCCGTTGGCTGCACATAGATGGTACTTTTCACACCAATTAAACGCAGGTACTCTTCAGTCGACTGAGTAGGCACGATCACGCTGTCACACTTATTGGCAAACCGCCTGACCAAAAAGTGCGCGATAATATTGCGGAATAGACTTCCGGGTAAAAATACAAAATGTGCGTAATGCTCTAGCCGCGTGTGATAGGTGTAGACGACCGGTATTTTTAAGCGGCGGGCCATAAATACGCCAACCGAGCCAATCCAGAACGGGTGGTGGGAGTGGATAATATCGGGCTTAAACTCGCGGACTTTTTTACGCACATAGCCAGAAAATATGTTGGCAAAACGGAACTCACTCTTATCGCCAAACGAAAACAACGATGGCATGCGAATGACGTTGTTTTCCTTTTTGACGTTATCGCGATAACGCGGCGCGACGATTAAAACTGTGTCTTTTACCTTTGTTAGGCCGTAGCGCAGGCGCTCTATAGAAATTGGCACTCCACCTATAAACGGCAAGTAGTTGTTGGTAAACATCACTACTTTTAACGACTTTTTAAGCCAGGGTCCGGCATCAATATCATAGTTAGGGTAATAATTCTTGCCCACAAATACCGCGTTATACAGTTTAATGCTGACCGCCAGGAACAGTGCTAACAATAAGAAAAAATTAACAAAGCCCGTGTAGAATAACGAATAGATAAAAAACCAAAAGCTTTCTAGTTGCTTTAATACTGGGTGTTGCCCGACCGGCAACTCGACCACCTGCTGAGAAATGCCATCATTGGTATCGACGGTCACTTTTACATAGTGATAAAAGCTATCATCCTGATTTAGTACTAAGCCACCGGCGCCGCCGGTTGTTACATGGGGGATGCCTGCTTCTATATGCTCCGAAAATACGGATATATTGGCGGAAAAAACCCGATCAACGTCAAACTGCTCAAAAGTTGACAATAGCGCCTGGCGAAATGTTTCGGGTTGCAGAAAGTCTTCTTCGTCTGAAAGCAAAAACTCTTCTTTCGGCTCAAACAAGGGGTGTCCAATAAACACAAACCGATGTTCAGATTGATCTGCACGCAATATGTCAGTTAACCAACGGATCTGCCACTGCCAAGGCGTTTTTCCCGTACTATCCAGAAAGATAAAACGACTATCACCGGCACTAAAACTGAAAAAGTGTGGCCCGTAATGATCATAAAAACGGAAGCTGCCAAATTCCTCGTACTCGTTTTCGCCAAAAGTTAACAGGTACGGCTTATCTAAATGCGACAGCGTACCCTTTAATGCACGGTATTTGTCCTCGCCACCGCCGCTGACCGCATTGCCGGCAGAAATAACAAAATCAATATCGCTATTATTGAGCTCGGGAATAATGCGGCGCTCAAAGATACCCACCGAATTATTAATATTACCCACCACGGCAAAGCTATACTGGGGCTGGCCTTCAATTCGAGCGCTGATAGAAGATAGCTGTTCACTATGCACAGCAGAGTACTCTGCACTAGCGAAGTTTAAATACAGCTTGTAAGCCACCATCGCCAGGAGTATCGCGATATTGAAGTAAAAAAGCAGCTTTAACCACTGGCGTTTATTCATAACCCACCTGCACAGACTGTTTAGAACGGCTAATTAAATAGTGCTGCAAAATAAATAAGCCGATGACCATGCCCAGGTATATGGTTAGCGTGCGCCAGCTAAAGGTTACCAATAACAGATGATGCTGCTCTAATAAGGTATTAAAGAAATTGCCGAACACGCCTTCTGAAATGCCCGAAGCCCCCGGCGTGGGCGAAAAGTACATGATGAACGTTGTCACCACCAACAAACCGACTGATAACAAGTAAGGCACGTCATAGCCCAGTCCCCACATGATCAACGCGGGGAAACTAAACAACGCGAGTAAAAATAGTGCAGTATGTAACACCGACAAGATAATGGCTTTTTTTGGACCGCGCACATAGTCCGAAAAACTTTTTGAAAACTTAAATAACTCGCGCATTAAGGTAAAATTCCAACGCCGCATTTTTTCCTGCGAGATCAGGTTAAGCCGATAGAGGCCTTTAACCACTCCCGTCATAGGCGTGACCAACCACACCGCACGCCACAGCAGTACGATAAAAAATGCTAAATAGATTACGGTAAACACAGCTAAGGCCGAGCTGATACTGTTACTTAAGGACGACTCTTGCAACGGTGGAAGGGTCAGCAGAAAAATGGGCGACAATGAGAAAATAAAAAGCACTGCTAATACGGTTCTAATCGTACTACCGGCCATCGCTTTACCCACAGACACCCCGTGTTCGTGCAAAAACCATACTTGCGCAAACCCACCACCGGTCGCCATTGGCGTAATATTGGAGAAAAAGATATTAATAAACACCAGCTTTGTCATAACTTTGGGGCTAACCTTTATACCCAGCGCCACTAGGGTGTAGTAAAAGCGAAGCCCATCACTGACAAAATAGACCGTCAATAAAGCGAGGCTGGCGAGAATAAATTCGGGGCGCAGCAGCTGCCAGTCAAACGTAAGACTACGCCCCGAGAAGTGCTCAAATACCGTGAAAAAGCCTGCCAGTGTTAATGCCACAAACAGCGCAGCAAAAATACTGAGTCGCTTCCATGAAACAGGCTGCTTTTGTTTTTTCACTGACACTCCTTTGTGCGAACAAGTGCTCGAACATGACGCTGTTAGTTATAAGCGGGCATTAAAAATACTTCCCTTACGCAATTACGAGGATGCGCGTTTAAAGCATACAGTACTGCATCTGCAACGTCATCGGGATCTAACTTATCAGGCTTAGGTTCATCAAAGAACGGTGTATTAACCATGCCCGGCGCGATGGTTGTGCAGCGGCCATTCCATTCTTTCATTTCTTCGGCAAGATTTTGGGCAAAGCCGTGCACAAACCATTTGGTCGCGCCATAAACTGACCCTTTTAGAGTAATGCGCCCGGCTGCTGAGCCTGTCATTAAAAAGTGTCCGGTTGATTCACGCAAATGGGGTAAGGTCAGTTTGGCGGTGTAGAGCAAGCCATTGATGTTTACGTCAATCATTGACTTCCATTCGTCCGGGTCACCGCCTTCTGTACCAGCAGTATTGACGCCGGTACCCGCATTGGCAAACACAGCATCTAGCTTACCGAAGTGAGCAACGCCCTTATCGACAACCTGCTTGAGTTGCTCGTAGTCGCCTGCATCTGCTGCAACGCCAAAGGCATTATCAGCCCCCAGTTCACCCACTAGCTCTTCAAGTAACTCTTTACGCCGTGCGGTCAATATGACTTTTATTCCTTCACTTACAGCTTTTTTAGCTGTTGCTTTACCAATGCCACTCGATGCACCGGTAATTAACAATACTTTGGACATAAATCCTCCACTTACTTTTTAACGTGATATGGAATACTGATCAGTATGACATCTCGATCAATGAAAGGCAGTAATCTAAATCACAGTCTGTCCGTAGTAATAACCACATATTTGACGTTATGGAGTACACAATGTCTGAAGTTAACGGGAAAGTAGTCATTATTACCGGTGCAAGTAGTGGGTTAGGCGAGGCGGCAGCAAAAATGCTGGCAGCTAAGGGAGCCAAGCTGGTACTCGGCGCTCGCCGTGAAGAACGGCTAAAGCAATTAGCCGATGAAATTACCCAGGCTGGCGGCGAAGCCATCTATCAAACGGTCGATGTAACGCATCGTGACCAGGTTGAAGCACTGGCAAAAGCCGCGAAAGATAAGTTTGGACGCATTGACGTGTTAGTTAACAACGCCGGCCTTATGCCGCTAGCCCCGCTTGATGAGTTAAAAATCGATGAATGGGATCAGATGATTGACGTCAACATCAAGGGTGTTATGTATGGTGTTGGTGCTGTACTGCCGACGATGCGCGAGCAGCATGCCGGACACATTATCAATTTATCGTCAGTGGCCGGTCACGTGGTATTCCCAGGTGCAGCAGTTTACTGTGCGACCAAATATGCGGTTAAAGCGATCAGCGAAGGGATTCGTCAGGAATCTAACGGCGAGATTCGCTCAACCAATATTTCGCCGGGAGCGGTCGCTACAGAATTAACCGACCATATTAGTCATAAAGACTCAAAAGAAATGGCAGACGATTTGTATAACGATGCGATTGACTCAGATGCTATTGCACGCGCCATCACCTTTGCTATTGAGCAACCTGGCGAGGTTGACGTGAATGAGATGATCATTCGCCCAACCAAACAAGAACTGTAATAAAACGGCCCGCCGTCAGGCGGGCTAATTTACCCGCAGACTGCGATTTCCTTTGTAATTTTGCCCAATAACGCGTAGATTACGCGCCTAATTTTTGTTCGGGTATAAATAGTGATCGCTGCTTCTAATGTCACCATGCAATTTGGTGCAAAACCTCTCTTCGAAAATATCTCTGTTAAATTTGGTAACGGCAACCGTTACGGCCTTATCGGCGCAAATGGTTGTGGTAAATCCACGTTTATGAAAATTCTAAGTGGCGACCTTGAGCCATCGGCGGGCAATGTGTCGATTGACCCGGATATGCGCGTCCGCAAGTTGCGTCAGGATCAGTTTGCCTATGAGCAGTTTAGCGTTATCGATACGGTGATCATGGGCCATGAAGAGCTATGGAAGGTTAAAGCTGAGCGTGACCGTATTTATAGCTTACCGGAAATGAGCGAAGAGGATGGCATGCGGGTCGCCGACCTGGAAGTCGAATTTGCCGAGTTTGACGGTTACACCGCAGAATCACGTGCCGGCGATGTGCTCCTTGGTGTGGGTATCCCGCTGGAGTCACATTTTGGCCCCATGAGCGAAATCGCTCCCGGGTTAAAACTGCGTGTATTGCTGGCCCAGGTACTATTTGCGGAGCCGGATATCATGCTGCTGGATGAACCGACCAACAACCTCGATATCAATACTATCCGCTGGCTGGAAGATACGCTTAACGAACGCGAAGCGACCATGATCATTATTTCGCATGACCGGCACTTCTTAAACAGCGTTTGTACCAATATGGCCGATATTGATTATGGCGAACTGCGCGTGTATCCGGGTAATTATGATCAGTATATGTTTGCCGCAACCCAGGCGCGTGAACAGCTATTAAATGATAACGCCAAGAAGAAAGAAAAAATCGCTGAATTGCAGCAATTTGTCAGCCGCTTCTCTGCCAATGCGTCAAAAGCCAAGCAGGCAACGTCACGCGCTAAGCAAATAGAAAAAATAGAATTGGCCGAAGTTAAAACATCGAGTCGAGTCAGTCCGTACATTCGTTTCGAGCAAGAGAAAAAACTGTATCGCTTAGCGTTGGAGATGGATGGATTAAATAAGTCCTTTGACGACAATCATGTGCTGAAAGGTTTAAGCGGTATTATCGAGGTCGGCGAAAAAGTCGCTATTTTAGGTGCTAACGGTATTGGAAAAACCACGCTATTGAAGTGCCTAATGGAACAGTACGATATCGATAGCGGCCTGATTAAGTGGTCTGAGAACGTCAATATTGGCTACTACGCCCAGGATCACGCAGATTGGTTTAAAGACAAAATAACCGTTTTTGAATGGATGAGTCAGTGGAAAAAACCCTACCATGATGACCAGGCGATACGTGGCGTACTGGGTCGCATGTTGTTTTCGCAGGATGACATTAATAAACCCGTTACGATTTTATCCGGTGGCGAAAAGGGTCGCATGATATTCGGTAAGTTGATTCTCCAGCGCCCTAACGTGCTGATTATGGATGAGCCCACTAACCACTTAGATATGGAGTCTATCGAAGCATTAAATCTGGCTTTGGAACAATACGACGGCACGCTGTTATTTGTCAGTCATGACCGCGAGTTTGTGTCGTCACTGGCGTCACGAATTATCGAATTAACCGACCAGGGAATGCGTAACTTTTCGGGAAGTTACGATGACTATCTTAAACAATTGATGTGAGCCAAGTGCAATTCTAGCCAACAGCACTATGCCAAAACGCCGCTATCACGGGGTCTTGTAGTCGCTTTTTTAGACAACATAGACTGACGTGATACGGCTCAATGTCCCGGGGCCGCAGAAATACCTCGATTTGCTCGCGAATCGAACTTTGCTCCACCACAACTTCAGGCACCAATCCAACAGCCAGCCCTAAACCGACCATAGCAACAATGGCTTCGTGCCCTGCCACTTCGGCATAAACGCGCGGTTGCTGACGGTGCGCCTCAAACCATGTAAATAATCGCTCACGCGATAGCCCCATCTGTGCCACCACTATTGGCATGTCGTTCCAGTCAATCTTCCCGGCCAGGGTTTTTTCCCGCACTGCGCATGTCGTTTTCGGCCTAATCATCACTAGCGGCGAGGTGTATAACTGATGCATAAGCACACCATCCGGTACCTGCTCAGGGCGTGTGGCAATGGCAATATCCGTCTGCTGCCGTAACACGTGTTCAAGAGCCAGCGCAGGATCTCCGGTATCAACGCTTAACGCAACGTGGGGATAATTTGGTCGAAAGCCTTCGATAAACTGACGCATAAAAGTCTGCGCTGCTGTTACCGAGCAAAACAATCGTAGCTTGCCTTTTAGTTCGCCGTCATCTGCTAATTGCATTTGCAGCTGCTGCCATTCCGCGAGAATGGATTGACAGCTCTGCAAAGCTTGTTGGCCCTGTTGGGTCAATGTTACGGAGCGGTTATTACGGACGAACAAACGAGTACCCAGGGCATTTTCTAAGCGCTGAATGTGCCGTGATAAAGCAGATGGGCTGACATGCTGTTCCTCACTGGTGCGGCCAAAATGCAATGTCCCGGCCAGTGAAATGAATAACTCCAGAGAACGTAAATCCATGACCTTCCTTATTGTTGCGAGTTGTTGCGACTGTTTGTTGCGGGAATCGCAATACAATAATGCAAATAATTCATTATACGCAACAATTGCTTTGCCGTAAGGTAATCTTAAATTTAAGGAGAAACCTATGGCTGAGAATTACTTTAATCAACTTCCCTTTCGGCGCCAATTAGCGCAATTGCAACAGTGTCGATTTATGCAGGCTAACGAGTTTGAAGCAGGTTGCCAGGAACTTGTTGGTAAGAAGGTTGTAATTGTCGGCTGCGGTGCCCAGGGACTTAACCAAGGGCTTAATATGCGTGACTCAGGCCTTGATGTCAGCTACGCACTGCGACCTGCTGCGATCGACGAAAAACGGCCCTCATGGCAATCCGCGTCACGAGAAAAGTTTTCTGTAGGTAGCTATGAAGAGCTTATTCCAAGCGCTGATCTGGTCATTAACTTAACCCCGGATAAGCAGCACAGCGCGGTCGTTGAAGCGGTGATGCCATTGATGAAAAAAGGCGCAACGCTGGGTTACTCGCATGGCTTTAATATCGTCGAAGTAGGACAAAAGATACGTGACGATATCACCGTCATTATGGTGGCGCCTAAGTGTCCCGGCACCGAAGTTCGCGAGGAATATCTGCGCGGCTTTGGTGTGCCGACATTAATCGCAGTCCACCCTGAGAATGACCCAACCGGCCACGGTCTTGCCTGGGCCAAGGCGTGGGCAGCAGCCACCGGTGGTCACAGAGCGGGCGTACTGGAAAGCTCGTTTGTGGCAGAGGTCAAATCGGACCTCATGGGCGAACAAACTATCCTGTGCGGTATGTTACAGGTGGGCTCGCTGCTGTGTTTTGAACATATGGTCAGTAACGGCATTGAAGCCGCTGAAGCAGCGCACTTAGTCCAGTATGGGTGGGAAGAAATTACCGAAGCGCTAAAATTTGGCGGTATCACCCTGATGATGAGCAACCTCGACAGTGCTTCAAGGGTTCGGGCATACCAGCTTGCAGAGCAGGCAAAAGAGGCGCTAACCCCGTTATTTAATAAACATCAAGATGACATTTTAAGTGGTGCGTTTTCTAAGCAGATGATGCAAGACTGGCAGAATAATGACCATGACTTGCTGAGCTGGCGAGAAAACACGCGACAAAGTGCATTCGAGCAAGCTCCTGATTCTGATCAGCAACGCAACTGTAACGATTTCTTCGCGCGCGGAGTGGTGATGGTGGCACTGGTTAAAGCCGGTGTAGAACTCGCATTCGAAACCATGGTGAATGCCGGTATTCGTTCTGAATCAGCCTACTATGAGTCGTTACACGAGTTACCCTTGATCGCTAACACGATAGCCAGAAAACGGCTCTATGAAATGAATGTTGTTATCTCTGATACCGCTGAATATGGAAATTATTTGTTTGCTAACGCCGCTTATCCGATTCTGCAAAAAGAGCTTTTTGCTCATATCAGTAGCAGTGATATCGGGTTGGGACTAACTGCTGAATCGGCAACGTTTGACTACCCAGTCTTAAATACAATCAACGAAGCGATTTATCAGCACCCTATCGAGCAAATCGGCCGAAAACTTCGACGTTATATGAAGGATATGCAACCAAAACAAAAAAAGCGTTGACATTAACCTCACGAATGTTAGAACAATAAATAGACACGAACAAAAACAGACCGTTTAGTTAGAGAAAGAGATTTTTACAATGCGTTTAGTTGCTGTTGCAAACATTAACATTCTAGTCCTACTCGTGGTGATTATTAATCGCTGCGCGGGCAGGTGTTGGAATTTGTAAAGCAACAGACAAAAAGCAAAATCCAAAAACCCCCGCTTCAACAAGCGGGGGTTTTTTCGTTTAAGGGCAAAAAAAGGCTAAAAAGTAATGACAGGCGCCGAATCCATCATCGAATTTTTAGAAAGCCAGCACGTTGAGCACGTTTTTGGATATCCCGGCGGCGCTATCATGCCGATTTACGACGCGCTCTATAGATCGCCGGTGCAACATTTCTTATGCCGGCACGAGCAAGGCGCTGCGTTTGCAGCTATCGGCTATGCGAGAGCCAGCGGCAAAACCGGCGTTTGTATGGCAACCTCAGGACCAGGAGCGACCAATCTCCTAACGGCTTTAGCCGATGCCAAACTTGACTCAGTGCCCATCGTTGCTATTACCGGCCAGGTGGATCAAGCCGTGATGGGTACTGACGCATTTCAGGAAATCGATGTACTCGGACTAAGCTTAGCCGTTACCAAACACAGTATATTGGTTAATGAAGCCAGCGAACTTCAGGAAGCCTTGCGACAAGCTTTTCGAATTGCCAGCGAGGGACGGCCGGGGCCTGTCATCATCGACATTCCTAAAAACATCCAGCTGGGCGCTGCCAGCACGACCAAAAAGACAGCAGCTGATCACAGTCCAATGCCGCCACCTCAGCCCTCCCACACGATAAGTAATGCGGCAGCGGTTGCTTTGGCTCGTCACTTGATATCGCAGGCGAAGCGTCCGGTGGCCTATATCGGTGGTGGTGTGACCATGGCAAATGCCGTGCCGCAACTGCGGGAGTTTCTTGCAACAACCCAGTTACCTACCGTATCGACGCTAAAAGCCTTGGGCAGTGTTGCCGGCGACTATCCACATGATTTAGGCATGATTGGTATGCATGGACGGCAATGCGCTAACCTGGCGGTTCAGGAGTGCGACTTGCTAATTAACCTTGGCGCGCGTTTTGATGACCGTGTTACCGGTAAGTTAGCTGACTTTGCGCCCCACGCTAAAGTCATTCACATCGACATTGACCCGGCCGAACTCAATAAAAGACGACGCGCGCTATGCGGTATACACGGTAACCTACGCGAGGTATTGCCATCGTTGCAGGTTACTACGCAGTGTGACGACTGGCGCCAATACTGTCAGGATTTGAACCACCAGTATCCACTGCAGTACCGCAACCCGGAAAAGGGTATTTATGCGCCTAAATTACTTCGCCTTATCAGCGACAGTATGCCGGCCAATTCAGTCATTTGCCCGGATGTTGGTCAGCACCAAATGTGGGTTGCGCAACATATGCGCTTCGCTCAGCCCAACAATCACTTAAGTAGCGGTGGTTTAGGGACTATGGGGTTTAGCCTGCCCGCCGCAATTGGCGCGCAGATCGCTCGCCCTAGTGACAGCGTGTTTGCTATTAGCGGCGATGGTTCTTTTATGATGAACGTACAAGAGCTTGGCACCATAAAGCGCTTTAGCCTGCCGGTAAAAATAATCATCATCGATAATCAACGCTTGGGAATGGTTCGACAATGGCAACAACTGTTCTTTGATGGTTGCTACAGCGAAACAGACCTTAGCGATAACCCTGAGTTTTGTACCCTGGCAAAAGCGTTTGAAATTCCATCTGCTTATATCGATCGTGCCGAGCAGGTGCCTGACGCCATTGACCAACTGCTCAGCAGTCAGGGGCCTTTCCTATTACATGTCCGCATCGATGCCGCCGAAAATGTTTGGCCACTCGTACCGCCGGGCGCTGCCAACCACCAAATGCTGACGGAGAATAACTAATGCATACCATAGTTACCTTACTCGTTGATCATCACCCCATCGCTATTGAACGCATCTTACAGGTCACACGCTATCGCGGCTTTACCGTTACCGGACTTAAGCTGAGCCGCGAGGACACATGTCAACAAAACGTAACACTGGAAATTGCCAGCGACCGAAATATAGAGCTACTCATCAATCAATTAGCAAAAGTCTATCACGTGATGGAGCTAAAAGTCGGTGCCAGTTTGGATATAAACCAAGCCGAACCGGCTATGCAGCAAGCCATAGCGCATTGAACCCATTACAACTGAGCAGTCAACGAGGTTAGTTATGCCCAAGTTACGATCATCAACGGTCACACAAGGAAGAAATCGTGCTGGAGCTCGCGCTTTATGGCGTGCAACAGGCGTAAAAGATACTGATTTTGGTAAGCCCATTGTGGCAGTGGTCAACTCGTTTAGCGAGTTTGTACCCGGTCATGTTCACTTACGCGAAGTGGGCCAACTGGTTGCTGACAGCATCAGCGCCAGTGGTGGTATCGCAAAAGAATTTAACAGTATTGCCATTGATGACGGTATCGCCATGGGTCATGACGGGATGCTTTATAGCCTGCCTTCGCGCGATTTGATTGCTGACTCGGTCGAGTATGTTGTAAACGCCCACTGTGCCGATGCAATGGTGTGCATTTCAAACTGCGACAAGATCACCCCGGGCATGTTTATGGCCGCTATGCGGCTTAATATTCCTGTCGTTTTTGTTTCGGGTGGTCCCATGGAAGCAGGCAAAACGCAGCTTTCTGACCAAATTATCAAACTCGACTTGGTCGATGCTATGGTCGCTGGTGGCAACCCGACGGTATCCGACAGCGATAGCGAGTCGATTGAACAAAGCGCCTGTCCTACCTGCGGTTCCTGTTCGGGCATGTTTACCGCTAATTCGATGAACTGCTTACTCGAAGCGCTAGGGCTGGCATTGCCTGGAAATGGCTCGTTATTGGCCACCCATCAATTGCGTAAACAACTCTTTGTTGATGCCGGCAAAACAGTCATGGATTTATGCCAACGCTATTATCAAAATGACGATGACAGCGCGCTACCACGTCAAATTGCTAACCGCTCAGCTTTTGAGAATGCGATGATGCTGGATATCGCCATGGGCGGATCGACCAACACAATTTTGCACTTGCTGGCCGGGGCTTATGAGGGCGAAATTGACTTTTCCATGGCAGAAATCGATGCGTTGTCACGGCAAGTTCCCAACTTATGCAAAGTAGCTCCTGCAACACCGAAGTTTCACATGGAGGACGTGCATCGCGCAGGTGGCGTAGTAGCCATCCTGGGTGAGCTTGAACGCATGAACCTACTCAACCGCGATGTCGCACACGTCGCCTTCAAGTCCTTGGAGAGCTGGCTTGCAAAATGGGATATACGCCGCACGCAAGAAGAACACGTATTAACCTTTTACCGGGCGGGTCCGGCGGGTATTCGCACCACTAAGGCCTTTTCCCAAGATTGCTATTACCCCAGTCTTGACATTGATCGCGAACACGGCTGCATTCACTCCGGCGACTATGCTTACTCGCAGGAGGGCGGGCTGGCTATTTTACACGGTAATATTGCAGTCAACGGCTGTGTCGTAAAAACCGCAGCGGTTAACGAATCGATGTATGACTTTACTGGCCCCGCGCGGGTTTTTGACAGTCAGGATAGTGCGGTAGAAGGCATTTTAAATGGCGATGTTCAAGCCGGTGAGGTAGTTGTAATACGCTACGAGGGACCTGCCGGCGGCCCGGGAATGCAAGAAATGCTTTATCCCACCAGCTATTTAAAGTCGGTTGGCCTTGATAGTCAGTGTGCACTAATTACCGATGGTCGCTTTTCCGGCGGCACGTCTGGCTTGTCAATTGGTCATGTGTCGCCTGAGGCTGCAGCCGGTGGCGCCATCGGTCTGGTTGAAGATGGAGATACCATCACCATTGACATTACCCGTCGCTCAATAACATTAAACATCTCGGAAACGCTGTTAGCGACGCGCCGCCAGGTGATGAATGAACGCGGCTGTGATAGCTGGCAACCGATGCCGCGGCAACGCGCTGTCAGCACCGCTCTGCGCGCTTATGCAGCATTTACCAGCAGTGCCGACAAAGGTGCTGTGCGTGTCTTGCCGTTAGCGCATCCTGGGCGGGAGTTATGATGATTGAATCACTGGATACCAACGAGTTACGGCACCATTTTTTACAGCAAATTCTGCTCGCTCCTGTCTATCAGGCGGCGGTAGAAACCCCGTTGCAACGCATGCCGAAATTAAGCCATCGACTGAAACATCAGGTGTTTTTAAAACGCGAAGATCAGCAACCTATCTATTCGTTTAAGTTGCGGGGAGCGTTTAATAAACTTTATCAGCTCCGGCAGCAAGGTCACCACGGTGTAATTTGTGCCTCAGCCGGTAATCATGCTCAGGGGGTTGCCTATTCAGCCGCTAAACTCGACATGCACGCCGTGGTGGTGATGCCGGTAACCACGGCCGAAATTAAGGTGATGGCCGTTCGTGATATGGGCGCAGAAGTTATTCTGCACGGTGTTAATTTCGATAGCGCAAGTGATCACGCGCTGCAGCTGGCTCAAACTCGTCAGCTACATTATGTACCACCCTTTGATGACGAGGCTGTTATTGCCGGTCAGGGTACTGTCGCCAAAGAAATGCTCGCACAGCAGCCCAATCTTGATGTGGTCTTTGTTCCTGTCGGTGGTGGCGGCTTACTCGCCGGTATGGCAGCTTATATTAAAAGTATCCAACCACATATAAAAGTGGTTGGCGTGGAGCCGGCAGATGCGGCATCACTCAGCGCCGCGCTTGCTGCTCACTATCCTATGCGGTTATCTCAAGTTGGACTATTTGCTGACGGCACCGCTGTCAAACAAGTAGGAAAGCTGCCTTACAAAATTGCTAGTGCCCTTTGTGATGAAGTAATTACGGTTAGTTCCGATGAGATTTGTGCAGCTATAAAAGATATTTTTGATGATGCCAGAGCTATAGCCGAACCCGCCGGAGCGCTGGCGTTAGCCGGCTTAAAAAAGTTTTCGCGCACACATGAACAACAGCAAAACCTGCGCTTGGCAACGGTGTTGTCGGGGGCCAACCTGAACTTTGACAGGCTCCGTTATATCGTAGAACGAAGTGAGATTGGCGAGCTACGTGAAGCGTTACTGGCTGTAACCATTACCGAAGAGGTGGGTAGCTTCCGGCGCTTTAGCGAATTGCTCGAAGGCCGCGTTATTACCGAGTTTAATTATCGCTATGCCGATGATTCGCAAGCACATATTTTTGTCGGTATAAAACTGACCGGCGGTGATAGCGAACTAATTGATGTTAAACACACATTAGCCACTGCCGGGTATCCGTTTGTCGATTTGTCTCAGGATGAACTAGCCAAACAACATCTTAGACATATGGTCGGGGGACGTCCTCAACAGGTGTTGCAGGAGCGTTTGTATCAAGTGACCTTTCCGGAGCATCCCCGGGCGTTGAGTGACTTTCTGAGTGCGCTGGGCGATCACGCCAATATTAGCTTGTTTCACTATCGCAATCACGGCGCAGCCTATGGTGATGTGTTGGTGGGCTTTACCGATGCTTCTGAGCAAGCGCTTAACCAATTGCTACATGAACTTGGCTATCCATTTATCGATGTGACAAAACAACCCAGCTATCAATTCTTCCTGGGCAGCAGCGCTAAACACGTTGCTGCCCCAAACTAGCCTCTTATCACACGGCAAACGACTGCGGCATAAACCATGGCGCATCGTTTGCCCGCGAATCTTCATAACGGTCAATCGCATCGGCATACTGTTCAGCCATACCAATAAAGTCATTATCGTTTAGCAATTGTTCGCGATCACTAAACGCTAATTCAAAGCTGAAAACCTCACCGTTAGCCAAAATCAGTTCCTGATTCTTTAGGTCAACACTTATCTGCCGTGCCTGTTGGCTATCTGCAGAGTCGCTAATAGACTGCTGAATCGATTCAAGCGCATTGGCTGTCACGCGCGCAGGCAAGAGTTTATTGTTAATGCAGTTGCGGTAAAAAATATCAGCAAAACTACTCGCAACAATAACTTTAAAGCCAAATTGTGCTAATGCCCACGGCGCATGCTCGCGGCTCGAACCGCAGCCAAAATTATGGCCAGCAACCAATACGCTTGCCTCGTTAAACTGGGGTTTATTCAAAACGAAGTCTGGATTTTTAGTGCCATCTTCACGGTAACGCCAATCGTAAAACAGCGCTTCACCAAAACCTTCCCGCGACACCCCAGTCAAAAACTGTTTAGGAATAATTTGATCAGTGTCGACATTATCTACAGCTAACGGACACGCAGCTCCCTGGTGAAAGTAATTGCTCATATTAACCCCTCCCCACTCACTAACGGAGTACTTGATAAATAACCATGTATTGCAGCGCTTACAGCTACCGCCGGGCTAGCTAAGTGCGTTCTTGCCATACGCCCTTGTCGCCCCTCAAAATTACGATTACTGGTTGACACACAGCGTTTACCGGCGGGCACGATGTCATCGTTCATCGCAAGACACATTGAACAGCCGGGTTCACGCCATTCAAAACCAGCGGCTTTAAAAATATCGGCAAGTCCCTCGGCTTCGGCTTCGCGTTTCACTTGTGCTGAACCCGGCACCACCAGAGCTCTTACATGCGGTGCCACTCGCCCGCCTTTTACTACCGCAGCTGCTTGGCGCAAATCAACCAGCCGACTGTTCGTACACGATCCGATAAACACGACATCTACCGGGTAATCCTGCAGGGCTGAGCCAGGTGTTAAGCCCATATAATGCAATGCGTCGGCGACACTGCGCTGTAAGTCGCTGGTGTCGAACTGAGTCGGGTCAGGAACCCGGTCGGTAAGCGCCATAACCTGCTCTGGTGACGTACCCCAGGTGATTTGAGGGCGGATGCTACCAGCATCCAGTACCACTGTTTTATCAAAGGTGGCATCGGCATCTGACTTCAATGTTTTCCAACGCGCTTTAGCTCGATGCCATTGTTGTGCGCTGGGCGCTCGAGGACGTCCTTCCAGGTAACTAAAGGTCACTTCATCCGGCGCGATCAAGCCGGCTTTAGCGCCCATTTCGATGGTCATGTTACAAATCGTCATGCGTTCTTCCATGTCCATCGACTCGATTGCTTCACCGCAATACTCAACAACGTAACCACTACCTCCGGCAGTGCCAACTTTGCCAATCACCGCTAAAATAACGTCTTTTGCAGTAACGCCGGCAGGCAATTGCCCGTCTACTTGCACTTTCATGCTTTTTGCACGTTGCTGGGGTAACGTTTGCGTAGCCAAAACGTGTTCGACCTCGCTGGTGCCAATGCCAAAAGCCAGAGCGCCGAATGCGCCATGCGTTGATGTATGCGAGTCGCCGCAGACAATTGTCATTCCCGGCTGGGTAATACCTTGTTCCGGACCAATTACGTGCACAATTCCCTGATCACGATGGGTGATATCAAGCAACGGGATTCGGAACTCATCGCAATGCTGTTTTAAAGCCGTTAACTGTTGTCTGGAAACGTCACCGGCACCATCGATACGCCGGTTTTGGGTAGAAATATTATGGTCCATCGTAGCCAGTGTTGCTACGGGGTTACGTACGTCTCGCCCTGCTTGTTTTAATCCTGCGAAGGCCTGTGGCGAAGTCACCTCATGGATAAAATGAAAATCAATATAAAGCAGATCAGTACTGTCATTCATAGTCGCTACTTTATGCTGCTGATAGATTTTTTCGTATAATGTCATGCCCATGATGTTGCTTCCTCACTAATGAATCGTGCTACCGCGTCACCGACGCTGGCGGTAGAAACCGCGTTATTGCTGGTTAAATCTGCAGTTACTTGATGTTGTTTTAATGTCTGTGCGACACCTGCCTCAATTGCACAGGCGGCATCGTCGTTAGCAAAGCTGTATCGCAGCATCAGTGCTGCACTTAAAATTTGCGCGATTGGGTTAGCAATACCCAGACCGGCGATATCGGGTGCACTGCCGCCTGCAGGTTCGTAAAGACCAAATCCCCGGGTGTTAATGCTCGCTGATGGCAACAGCCCAAGCGAGCCAGCGATTGCCGCGAGTTCGTCCGAAAGGATGTCGCCAAACAAGTTATCGCAAAGCATTACGTCAAACTGACTTGGGTCCCGAATCAATTGCATCGCAGCATTGTCCACATACATGTGTTCAAGCTTTATGTGCGGATACTGCTTAGCGACGTCATCGACAACTTGTCGCCACAAGACCCCGGTCGCCATCACATTAGCCTTATCGATTGAGGTCACTTTGCCTTTACGGTTTGCGGCGGCTTCGAATGCCTTGGTTGCGATACTATAGACTTCGTTGTAACGATAGGTCTGAGTGTCAGTCGCCTGCTCTGCTGAACGCTCTTTGGCGCCAAAGTAAATACCACTGGTGAGCTCGCGAAAACAGACAATATCCATTCCCTTAGCGGTTATGTCAGCGCGCAGTGGACTTAGTACTTCAAAGCCGTCGTACCAGCGCGCGGGGCGAATATTGCAAAACAGATCAAAGTGTTGACGAAGCTTCAATAAGGCGGCTCGCTCGGGCTGCTGCTGAGGCGGCAAATTAGCCCATTTAGGTCCACCGACTGAACCGAACAAAATAGCATCACTGGTTTCGCATGCCGTTAAGGTGGCTGCGGGAAGTGCGTTGCCGGAGCTGTCGATAGCCGCACCACCAACCTCGGCATAACGATAGCAACACGAAAAATCAAATCGTTGCGCACAAGCATCTAATACCTTGGTCGCCTCATTGACCACTTCAGGGCCAATACCATCGCCGGCTAACACAGCAATATAGTAAGTGTTCATGATGCTTTCTCCTTCGACTCTGTTTGTAAATCAGTCTTGAGAGCACGCACCTGAATAGCCCGCGCAGCCGTGTTCAGCACATGGATATAAGCTTGCACCGATGCCTTGACGATATCAGTATCTAAACCGACACCATGGATGTGTTGCCCATCAAAATTCGCAGTAATATCAACTTGCCCAAGCGCATCCGCTCCACACCCCTTGGCGCTGAGTTGATAGCTCTCTAGCGAAATCGGTTGCTCTATAATGGCTTGCAGCGCGTCATACGCAGCATCAACGGGTCCATTGCCCTCTCGTGTTTGAGTCGCCAAACGCCCGTGGCAACCTAGCTTTACCGTCGCTGAGGCTTTGCCATCAGTGTCTGTCTGTGTCGTTAATTCAGCCAGGCTGTAAGGATCGTCCTGGGCCTGCAGGGATTGCGCAAAAACCAAAGCCTCCAAATCGTAGTCAAAGACTTGGCCTTTTTTATCAGCCAGCTCTAAAAAGCTGCTATATACCTCGTTTAAATCGTAGTCCTGATCGCGATATCCAAGTTCATGTAAACGATGTTTAATGACATGCTTGCCACTGCGCGACGTTAGGTTAAAGCAGTTAGCACGCATACCTATCGACTCGGGACGCATGATCTCATACGTGTTTTGTGCTTTTAGTACACCATCCTGATGGATGCCGGAGGAATGAGCGAACGCGTTGCTGCCAACAATGGCTTTATTTGCCTGAATTGGCATATTACAAACTTGACTCACCACTTGTGAGGTTCGATATATTTCGTGACCTTGAATACCAGTATGCCAGGGTAAGGTGTCAGCGCGGGTATTCAGTATCATAGCTATTTCTTCAAGCGCACAGTTACCTGCGCGCTCACCAATACCATTTACCGTGCACTCAACTTGCCTGGCGCCAGCTTCGATAGCAGCTAAGCTATTAGCAACGGCCAACCCTAAATCATTGTGGCAATGAACACTTAATCGAGCTTGATCAATGTTATTCACTCGCTCTTTTAAAGCTGTGATGATATGAGCAAATTCAGTGGGGACGGTATAACCAACGGTATCGGGAATATTAATCGTGGTGGCACCTGCCGCGATGGCGCGTTCAACCATATAACATAAGTCATCAATGGGTGTGCGCCCGGCATCCTCGCAAGAGAATTCAACGTCGTCAGTATATTGCCTTGCTAACCGGATACTGGCTTCTGCTTGCTCGGTCGCCTGTTGTAATGACTTTCTAAGTTTGTACTGCAAATGTAAGGGCGAGCTTGCAATAAACGTGTGGATTCGAGCACGTTCGGCTCCTTTTAACGCCTCTCCGCAGGCACGAATATCATCAGGAATTGCCCGCGCTAATCCACACATCACAGGGCCCTTAATTGTCTGAGCAATTTCCGCAACGGCAGAAAAATCACCCGGTGAAGAGGCTGGAAATCCAAGCTCCATCACGTCGACCCCCAAGCGGCTAATCGCGTCGGCGAGCTGAATTTTTTGCTTTTTACTGAGACTAGCCCGTAATGCCTGTTCACCGTCTCGTAAAGTTGTGTCAAAAATCCAAACTCTATTATCTGCTGTAGGTGTCATTGCGTTTCCTCTTCGGCTCTGTTGCTACCTGCCGTCGAGGCAAAAAAAAAGCCCCGACCTGAAGGCGGGGCTTTTTTTGTTCGTTTTTTTTCTATTAACGCATAAAAGCTCCCGCGCGGCTGATTAGACGCACGATGAGTAGTAGGTTAATAATTTGAACGAACATAATTTTAAACATTAGTCTTCTTTTGGCTGTTATTTATTCAACTTTATTTATTGGTATCACGCTAAAACTTGTCATGCAACCGTTTTTATTGGTAGTCGAACAAAAATTCTCTAAGTTGTTGATAATCGGGCTCCATGGTTTGGTTAAGCTCTGCTTTTCCGATAACATGCTGTAATCGTTTTGGCAGTTCTATCGATGCACCCAATATCTGTTCAACAAGCTCAGCAAACTTGGCCGGGTGCGCAGTTCCCACGATAAGACCATGCTCACCCTGTTGCTGTTGCTTTTTAAATGCAGAAAATGCTACTGCCGTGTGGGGCTCACTTAAGTAACCCTGCGAATGCAATGCTTGAAGCGCCTCTACTGTATCCTGCTCAGAAACCGAAACCGATTCAAAGCGGCCACCAAGCTCAGGATTATGTGCTAACAATGCTTCCACTCTAGGCCAATTATTAGGTGCACTAATATCCATCGCATTAGATAGCGTTTGCTTGGTTGGTGATGGCTGCCATTGCCGACTCTGTAAATA
The DNA here is from genome assembly GCF_004362895.1 of Idiomarina aquatica. Lineage (GTDB taxonomy): Bacteria > Pseudomonadota > Gammaproteobacteria > Enterobacterales > Alteromonadaceae > Idiomarina. Next base: position 70,229 of record NZ_SNXI01000010.1, read on the forward strand.
CCTCGGCACCGTATCATTACTGTTGGTAGCGGCAATCACCCGCTTTATCGGTAAACCGAGTTGCATAGCCAAAAGTGCGGCACATACGTTACCGAAATTGCCACTTGGAACCACTATGGTCGTGCGGTTTTGTTTGTCAGTCGACAACTGTGCCCACGCTTCAAAGTAATAACATACCTGCGCAAATAAACGACTAATGTTAATCGAGTTGGCAGAGTTTAAATTTAGATGATTTACTGCCTCTGCGTCATTAAACAGTTGTTTTACTAGTGCCTGACACTGATCAAAGTCACCATTAACAGCAATACTCTGCACGTTATCGCCCAAGGTCGTAAATAACCGCGCTTGAAGCGGACTCACTTTATTCTGAGGATACAGCACTACAACCCGGGCACTTGATTGACGATAAAACGCGGCAGCAACTGCAGCGCCGGTATCCCCCGATGTTGCAGTGACAATGGTCGACGGTCGATTATCACCATTAACCTCTTTTGCCTTTGCCAGCGCCAACGCCATAAAACGTGCACCAAAATCTTTAAAGGCCAGCGTTGGTCCATGAAATAACTCAAGGCAACTGACCGCTTCGTTTACCGCAACCACAGGGGCAGCAAAGTTAAACGCCTGTTGTGCCATCTCCGTGGCATCTTCAATACTGATATCGCCACCTGCCAGCGCCGACAAAATCACGCCGCTGCGTTGCGCAAAAGGCATGGCCAGCAGTTCATCAACAGGGAGCTTTGGCAGCTCTTCAACCTTTGGAAAAAAAAGGCCCTGACTGCGCCCCAAACCGATACGGACCGCGTCATAAAAACTGACACATTGACTCTCATCAGCGAGATTAACTAATGGCATTTGGTGCCTCCTCCGATACTAATAAACGCGCTCCCGATAAATCTACCCGACAATGATGAGTCATCGCATCCGCATTCGTGTGGTAGTGGTTTTCAAACAGCTGTTGTGCTTGCCGAGCCTGTTCGTCATCGGTACACAATGCAAATAATGTTGGTCCGGCGCCTGAAATACCCAAATGATGAATACCTAAGCGATGCGCCTGCTCACGCAATGATGCAAGCTTTGGAATCAACGGCTGGCGGTACGGCTCTGCAATAGTATCCTCGAGCGCATTCAGCGCCAAAGCTTCATTCTCCGTATACAATCCACTAACAAAGCTTGCTAAGTTTTTTGCCGCGCGGACGGTTGTTGGCAATGCAATGGTTGCCGGCAAAACCTGCCTCGCCATGGCCGTGTTGATCACAGTGCCTGGGTAACTCACCACAACCGACCAATGACTGAACCAAGGCAATTTAAGCGCCGGTTCGTCCAGGCTTGGTGTCATCAACTGCATACCCCCTAAAAACGCTGGTGCAACGTTATCAAGATGCACCGAACCGCTCACGCCACCCTCGATTTCTGCCATTAGATTGAGTAATTCCATCGTCGTTAGCGGCTCTGCAAAAAAGTGATTGAGCCCATAACAGGTCACTACCACCGAACACGCGCTTGAGCCTAAACCACTACCTACCGGCAACTCCTTTTGTAGCGTGAAATTAAGTTCCGGCAATGGCTTGGCTACTAAGCGTCGAAAAGCCGTCCAACAGCGCAGCACCAAGTTATCTTGCGATTTAGTCGGCAACTGGTGCCGATAGCGGCCCGCTACTACCAGTTTAGATTTTGTTGAATGTTTAGCCGCGGTCGCTATAGCGAGTCGGTCACCCAGCAGCTCACCATTAACGGGTGATAGTGCCAGCCCGAGGGTATCAAATCCGACTGAAAAATTGCCGATAGAGGCCGGCGCATAATAGGTCTTTTCCATCACTTAACTCCCTATTCGAACAGTCGTTCAAGCCTGTTGCTGCCAAGCCAACGTGCGCATAATATCGCTAAAAATACCAGCCGCTGTCACCGTTGCTCCCGCGCCATAACCGCGCAGCACAAATGGAATAGGCTGGTAATAATCACTTTGAATCACTAGTGCATTTTCACCATTTTTAATCGTTGCCAGTGGGTGATCAGGTTCCAGCTCTAAGATTTGCACCTGGCATTGGTTATCGTGGATTTCCGCAACGTAACGCAACACCTTTCCTTGCTTATTTGCCTGCTGATAACGTTGTTGATAATAGGCATCCAACTGCGGGAGTTTTGCCATAAAATCGTCAATACTGTCGCTATCGTCGGTAAAACCCGGCGGCAATAAAGGTTCGATAGTTATGTCATTAAGCTCCAACGGCAGACCTATTTCACGTGCCATAATCAATAGTTTTCGCGCCACGTCCATGCCTGATAAATCATCCCTGGGATCCGGCTCGGTATAGCCTTTTTGTTTCGCCTGAATTATGGCTTGCGAAAAGCTTTCACCTTCTTCCAGCAAGCCAAATAAGTACGACAATGAACCCGACAAAATACCGCCGAACTGGCGTAACTGGTCACCGGCATGCTGCAACCCCTGTACAGCGTCAATAATCGGCAGCCCCGCGCCAACCGTCGTTTCGTAAAGATAGCGCCTGTGTTTGGCCCGGGCTGTTTCTCGTAACTGCTGGTAATAATCCCACCCCATGGTATTGGCTTTTTTGTTCGGCGTGACCACATGGAAGCCATTATTCAAAAACTCTTGATAGCTTGACGCGATTTCGGCCGAACTGGTGCAATCCACGAGCACAGGGTTGACCAAATGCTGGCGTTTAACGAACTGCTTTATCGCCTCTACGCTGTATGCCTGTTTAGCGTTATCGAGTTTTGCCTGCCACTGACCTAAATCGATGCCCTTTTTACTGAGTAATAACTGACGGCTATTCGCGATACCAAACACCCGCAGTTTCACATTACGTTTTTGCAAGAACTGCTGTTGACGCTCAAGCTGTTCCAGCAATTGACGCCCCACCGTGCCGCAGCCCACCAAAAACAAATCGATACTGGGCATGTGAGTAAAGAAGTTTTCATGACATACGGTAATCGCATCAGGCGCTTCAGAATCGTTAATAACTGCAGAAACAGCCCGTTCATTACTATCTTGCGCCATTGCACAAACATTGACATGCGCTTGCGCAAGCGAGGCAAAAAATCGTGCAGCGAGCCCCACCTGCTGACGCATTCCATCACCTATAAGGGATATGATCGCCATATTCTTTTGCACCTGCAGCGGCTTTATTAAGCCAGAGGCTAACTCTAATTCAAACTCGCTTCTTAACGCCTTTTTAGTCTGTGCAACACACCGTTGCTCAATACAAAAACTAATGCTGAACTCTGAGGACGACTGAGTAATCAGGTTGATTGAAATATTACAATTCGCCAGACTCGAAAACACCCGAGCGGAAATACCCGCTACGCCTTTTAAGCCGGGTCCCGAAACCGTCACTAACGCCATGTCTTGTAAACTTGACAGGCCCTTTACAGGCAAGCTGATATCACCTTGCGCATCGATCAACGTCCCCGGAGCGTCTGGGTTATCACTATTTTTAATCCGGCAAGGGACACCAAACTGGGCCAAGGGGGCAATAGTTTTAGGATGTAAAATACGGGCTCCAAAGTGCGATAACTCCATCGCTTCTTCGTAATTCAATCGGGTGATAAGCCTGGCATCGTCTACCGCCCTGGGATCTGCGGTAAAAACGCCATCCACATCGGTCCATATTTCACAACTTTCAGCATTTATCGCCGCAGCGATCACCGCAGCAGAATAATCCGAGCCATTCCGACCCAGTAAGCACAGTCCCCCATCTTCATGGCTTGCCTGGAAACCTGGCACTAGTACCAGGCCAGGCTGACTTTGTTTGAGCCAAAGCTGTATTAACTTTGCTGTTTCTCTAATATTGACCTGCGCATTCAGATAGTCGCCAGACGCACTTATGCACTGTTCGACCGGTAACAGCGGCGTCTTGGCTTGTGTTCCGTTATCAACTAATACCTGCATCACCTTAACGCTTATCAGTTCGCCAATAGCCATCAATTTTGCCCGCGTTCTCGGTGTGCATTCTTGCAGCAGCGCTATTCCCTGTAGTTGCTGTTCCAATCGTTGAGTTAAGTCGTTAATAAACGCCTCAAGTCCCGGGTGATCTTTAATAATAAATTCCATGCAGCGCTGTCGCCATTGAGCTAATAGCTCAGGATTAGGCTCGCCGATAAGCGCCTGTGAGATCATCTGTTCAAGTAAATTCGTGACGCCTTTAGGTGCTGATAAAATAACGGTTAGCTGCGTGTTGTTTGCACGCTCAGTGATAAGGTCACTCACGCGTCGCATGTGTGCCATCGATGCTAATGACGAACCGCCAAATTTCAGTACCTGCATTGTCTTATCTCCACTTTTAGGCAAAAAAAAACCCACGGTTTTTAGGCCGTGGGCTTTTTGTTTTCTTAATTTTATTTAAGTCAACAAAGCTCGCCACAGGCCCGCAGGCTTGTGGTTGTAATTAGGGTTAGGCTCTGTTGTGTAATATTCATGTTAGCCAGCATCGCTTTTTACCATGCACTTGTCAATGCGTTAACTGCCGCGGTGATGTAGAATGGCGTCAATTATCACTATTAAGTTGCACATTTATACATGACTTTTTCTGATCTCGGACTGTGTCCGGAAATCCTTTCTGCCCTGACTCGTCAGGGCTATACCAAGCCCACTCCGATTCAAGCGCAAGCAATTCCTCCTGTACTTAACGGCAATGACGTTATGGCTGCGGCTCAAACCGGTACCGGGAAAACCGCAGGATTTACCCTGCCGATTTTACAGATGTTGAAAGATGGTGAGCGCGCTAAGTCGAATACAGCACGGGTTCTTATCTTGACCCCGACGCGTGAACTTGCAGCCCAGGTGGGTGAAAGTGTCGCCACCTACGGCGCAGGCTTACCACTAAACTATGCAGTGGTCTTCGGTGGCGTTAAAATTAACCCACAAATGATGAAGCTGCGTAAAGGCGTCGACATTCTTGTCGCCACACCCGGACGACTGCTCGATCTGTACCAACAAAACGCCGTTCGCTTCCCTAAACTCGACGTATTAGTGCTGGACGAAGCCGACCGTATGCTGGACATGGGCTTTATTCATGACATCAAGAAGATCATCAAGTTATTACCGGCAAAACGCCAGACACTGATGTTTTCGGCAACGTTTTCTGATGAAATCCGTACACTGGCCAAAAGTTTAGTCAACAGCCCGGTAGAGGTGTCTGTGGCACCACCTAATTCTACCGCAGAGCGCATCGAACAAACCTTATATGCGGCGCAAAAAAGCGAAAAGCCTCGCATGCTGATGCAAATTCTACGCAACCTTAACTTACCTCAAGTACTGGTATTTTCGCGCACTAAGCACGGCGCAAACCGACTGGTTAAACAGCTCGATGCGGGTGGTTTCTCGGCTGCAGCTATTCACGGCAACAAAAGCCAAGGCGCGCGCACAAAGGCCTTGGGCGACTTTAAAGCCGGTAAGGTACAAGTACTGGTCGCCACCGATATTGCCGCGCGTGGACTCGACATCGAAAAGCTGCCCTATGTGATAAATTATGATCTGCCACAGGTGGCTGAAGACTACGTTCATCGCATCGGCCGCACCGGTCGTGCTGGTCAGGTGGGCCATGCTATTTCATTGGTAATGGATGAAGAATTTAAAACCCTGAAGGCGATTGAAAAGTTGATTGGCCAACCGATAAAACGCGATCAACTGGAAGGCTTCGCTGACGTTGAACTGAACGGCAAAACGCCACCACCGAAGAAAACTCAACGACCACCGCGCAAGCCAAAGCCGGGCGGTGCTCGTGGTCGCAAAAATAATCGGAAAAGCGGTTAATACTCGACTATGGCTTTAGTCAGCCGACATCACGTCAAAGGCTTTGCCAACCATGTCATTGTTCTTCAGGCAGCCCAATAACACATGAGCGACATCCTCTCGCGGTATCGAACCCGCGGGCAGATGTTCACCAATATCGACCCGACCGGTGAGAGAATGATTCCGAGGACGGCTATTTGGATGGGCTTGGTGATCAGGACGAAGGCGCTGAACTGGTGCTGCAAGCGCGTCGTGCGCTCGATGCCGACTGGCGCTACTGGTTGGTGAGCCGTGTGGTAGCCAGTGACGAGGGAAATCTTGCCCTGTTTGGTATCGGCCGTCGTTTTGGCGACCAAGTTGACGGTACGGGTTCAGAAGTTAATTTAGTAGCGACGTTCCACGACAGTGAGTATGCGACCAAGGGATTTGGCATAGACGCGGGCCAGGCTGCTGCGTCCGGTTTGCCACAGACATCAATGAGTGGCGGATTGCGCTCGATAGGCGTTGATTTTAATTACCGCCAATACATCAATGAGAATTGGCAGCTCTACGGTGAGGCTTTGTTTGAATATTACAGTAGTGATGTTCGGGATAGTCCGATTGCTCGTAGCAACTACGAAGCAGAGGTCGGTATAGGTTTCATTTACATCTTCTAGTCGCGCAAAATGCGCGGCCTACCGAGTAAGACGTGCAACCCCTCGCACTTCGCGGAATGATAGTGAGATGTATCATTCCGCGATAATGAATAAATCTAACTAAAATAGGCAACAAAACTATGAAACGACTGCTTACAAGCTTGCTTGTATCTGCGGCGCTGGGGGCGTCCGCGTCTGATGGTAGCTCAGAACGACCTTTGATTATGCAACCCGAAATTAGTCCTGATGGGACGCGAATCGCCTTCAGTTACCAGGGCGATATTTGGACAATGTCGACATCGGGCACCAATCCAAACCGTTTAACCATCCACGAAGGCTATGAAAGCTCACCGAAATGGTCAAAAGACGGCAGTTCCATAGCATTCAGTAGTGACCGCTTTGGTAATGATGACGTGTTTATCATGCCAAGCGAGGGCGGCCGTCCCGATCGCTTAACCTATCACAGTGCCCCCGATCGTGTTTTAGGGTTTAGCAACGATAACCAAGTACTCTTTAATACTCGCCGTTTATACGCTGAAGTTGAACGCGAGTGGGAAGTCTATGGTGTAGCTCCGACAGATGACGCTACCGAATCGCGGTATATGGACGCTCTGGGCTTTGATGCAGTGGTTTCTCCGGACGGCACAAAGATTGCTTTTGTACGCAGTACCGCCAGAGTATCACGTGAGGATTACCGTGGCCCTGCCAATCGCAATATCTGGATTTATGACACCGAAACCAGTGAATACGAACAGCTAACCGACTTTGATGGCAATGACTTTATGCCTAAATGGTCGAGCAATAACGAGTTGTACTTTATTTCTGCTCGCGCCGGTAAATACAACGTGTTCAAGCAGAAGCTAGGTTCGAGGCGTGCAACACAAGTCACCGATGAAAGCGAGTTTGGTGTAGAGCACTTTAGTATTGATAAACAAGCAAACCATCTTGTTTATCAGGCAGCTGATAAAGTTAAACTTGTCGCTGATGGTAAGAGCTCATCGCTCGACCTGTCAATTCCTACGGACTTTCGTTTTGACCCGGTCACCAAAAAATCAACCACGGACTCACTGGATGAATACAGTGTATCCCCTGACGGTAAATTAATTTCTTATGTCGTGCGTGGCGATTTGTTTGTAAAACGCAACGATAAAGAAGATAAACGGTCAGTCAGACTAACAACAGGTGCCGCACGAGACAGAGATGTCACCTGGCTTGACGACAACACCTTGTTGTTTGTGTCAGACCGCGATGGACAAAACGATATATTTGCGCTGACATCGGCTGACTCTGAAGAGCCAAACTTGTTTAAATCGCTGAAGCATTCAGTAACACCTGTCACACGCACCGACGCGCAAGAAAGCCAGCCTCTGGTTTCTCCGGATGGCAAGAAAGTAGCCTACCGTGAAGGGCGCGGTAAATTGATTGTCGCTGACATTACTGCAGACAAGTCATTAACCAATAGAGTTACCTTGTTAGACGGCTGGGCAACACCCAGCGGCATAAGTTGGTCACCAGACAGTAACTGGTTAGCTTACGCTAAATCGGATCTGTCGTTTAACAGCGAAGTCTTTATTCATGCTGCCGATAACTCGCAAGAACCTGTTAATGTCAGTATGCATCCGAAAGGCGATTACAGCCCGGTTTGGTCGCCCGATGGTAGCAAGCTAGGCTTTACGTCCATGCGTAATAACGGTGATTACGACATTTGGTTTGCCTGGTTAACAGAAAGCGATTGGCAACGCTCAAAAGAAGAGTGGAAGCGCGATGAGTTTGTAGACGAAACGGCTGATGCCAAAAAAGACGAAGACGACTCGGAAGTTGATGAAAAAGCAGTCGAGCCGATGCAAATTGATTTAGATCGCATCTATGAACGACTGGTTCAGGTCACGCGTTTTGCCGGTAATGAATCGGGCTTAGCGTTCGACAAAGAAGGCGAGCATGTTTATTACACCATTGGTGGTGCTGGCCGTCAGAACTTTAAAATGGACCAGGATCTGTTCAAGATTAAGTGGAACGGTGAGGATAAAAAACAGGTCATTGAGGGTAACAAAAGCCCACGTAGCTTATCGTTGAGTAACGACGGCAAGCACTTGTTTGCGTTAACCGGTAAAGGCCAGTTAGTCAAAGTAGACACCAAAAAAGACAAGCCCGAAACCTTATCGACCGTGTCTCAACAGAACATCGAGCACATGGCCGAGCGCGCGCAGATCTTTGATGAAGCCTGGCAAGCACTTAATGCCGGATTTTACGATCCTGAATTCCATGACAATGACTGGCAGGAGCTAAAAGAAAAGTACCGTCCATTAGCATTAAAAGCATCAACCAAAGAAGATTTTCAGTATATCTTCAACTTGATGCTGGGTCAGGTTAACGCCAGCCATATGGGCTTATACCGCGGTGAAAACCAAAAACAGACTCAAAAAACCCAAACCGGTTTAGTGGGTGTTGAGGTTATACCAACCGATGCAGGCTTAGAGGTAACTTCTGTTCTTAACAAAAGCCCTGCAGCACGCGATGACAGCCGCCTGCAAGTCGGTGATGTCATTACTCAAGTCAATCAACAATCGGTCAAAGACACCAACTTCTATGAGTTGCTGAATGGCTACGCAAACCAACGGGTGTTGCTCAACATCAAGCGTGCCAATGAGGACACCGAAGTCGTGTTGTGGCCAACCACCAGCTTGAGCGATGAGAAGTACGACAACTGGGTCGAGACGCGCCGTGCAATGACCGAAGAGTACTCCGACGGACGCTTAGGTTACTTGCATATTCGCGGTATGAACTGGACCAGCTTTGAGCGTTTTGAGCGCGAATTGATGGCTGCCGGTTACGGCAAAGACGGTATCGTCATTGACGTGCGTTATAACGGCGGGGGCTGGACAACCGACTACCTGATGGCCGTCTTAAACGTTGAACAGCACGCTTATACCATTCCTCGTGGTGCCACTGACGACCTGGACAAAGACCAGAAGAAGTTCAGAGACAAATACCCCTACTCTGAACGCTTACCGTTATCGGCGTGGACTAAGCCATCTATTGCCATGAGTAACGAAAACAGCTATTCAAATGCTGAAATCTTCTCTCATGCCTATAAAGCCTTAGGCATCGGCAAGTTGGTTGGTCGCCCCACCTTTGGTGCGGTAATCAGTACCGGCGCTGAACGTCTTGTTGATGGGTCTATTATCAGAATGCCATTTAGAGGCTGGTGGGTTAAGGAATCCGACGCCAATATGGACTTTACCCCGGCACAGCCCGATATCGAGGTATTCAACCCGCCGGCTTATAAAGCCAAAAACGTGGATCCGCAGTTAAAACGTGCGGTTGATGAGTTATTGAAAACTCTGTAGAGCGTTTTATTGAGAGGTAAAGAGGGAAAGTGAGCTCTGTCGCAGGGGCTCACTTTTTTTGTGGTAAAACGTTAGTTCTGAGTCGCTATAGTCTGAATCGTGCATAAAGCGGGTTGTGATCAGACACTTTACTGGTATCTATCGCTAATGTTTCCTGCAATGCCAGATCGCGATAAAAGATGAAGTCGAGCGGATGTTGTCGGTAGGCCTTAACATGATGAGGGTCGACCATAATTGCTTGCCGAAGACCCACACTGCGACAGAACTGCAACAAGCTTAGCCGGCGCTGGCGACTCCACACGTTAAAATCACCCGCCACAATAAGCGGTCCTTTATGTTCTAGTATTTCTTCTTTGATAAGCTCTATTTCTTGGGAAAACTGGCGCGCACGAACAAAGTTAATCGCGTGAACATTGACGACCAGCAGTGAGCCGCCCTCTGCCAACGAGTGATGAGAGAGCATGTAACTTTTATGAGTTGCGAACATGCCTTCGCGCTTGCTGCTCAGCCGAGCCTGAGCTTCTTTAAACGCATAACCGCTTGCCGTAAGAACACCATAGACAGAGCGCCGGGTTTGCATATTCGGCGCCACCGCATAAGACCAGCTCGGCAGCAGCCAATTATTTTTTGCGCTCAGCTTCACCTCCTGGAGTAACAAAAACAAACTCGGGTAGTCTGTTAAAACGCGTGATAAAGTGCGCTGAAACTCTGGCTTTTCGGTCAGTTTTTGCGTATTCCAGCACAGCACGCCAAACTCTTCCCCATGATGAATAGGGTGTTTGTGAATAAACTGCTGAGGAAATAAAACTTTGGGTTTAAGCACACGCCCGCCTCGTTAATAACCAACCTTTAGTACGTTATCTTGGCATCGATGGTTTTATCGAGTGTTCTCTAAAGTCGTTGGCTGTACCTGCGCATACCATTGAAAATGGGTTCAGCAATAAAACTGGGGAACGACTCAGGTAAATCGCGAGTAACTTGCTCTATGACACTCTCAGTTCCTTCAGCCATATCGTCTAATATCTCGTTCATAGCGTCTTGGCTAAAACCAACCTCTTTAGCGGTTGCCAGAAAGTGCTCTCGACGGATCATTCGGCATTCGTACTTTCTGCCATGGCTCCCCTTAAGCGACATGGCAAGCTTTAGGTCTTTTTCGTGCAGACCCTTTTTATTAATAGCAGGAAACGCCGATAGGATATCGTAGAGTGGCGTTAAGCGATATCGGTTTTCACGCTCTATAAAAACAGAAAAGTTTTTGGCATGGCCGTCTGTCGCGCCCAACAACCAAAATAAGACTTGCGCACGCATGAAGGTATAACGATCCTCAATAGGTGTAACCGACCCTAGCAGCTCCTTCATAATTTGCGAAACTGCAGGACCGCCATCGGTTTCATATTTTCTTGCCGGTGATGTACCAGTCACCTGGCAAAAGTCCTCTTGCGGAAGACGTATTATCCATGACCCGTCTGGGCTTTGCTTACGGTCAAAACGCTCTACGGCAAGCGCTTTCATACCATCAGGCGTAATGACTTCGCAATTTGCGGCTTTAAACCCATACGCTTTTGCAATTTGCAGACATAAGTATTCGTTCTCAACGCTATGTCGCATGTCAATAACTCGGTCATGAGACTGTATCTCACCGATGGGTAGCTTGATAATGTGAGTCGTTGGTGTCGCGTTGTGGGGCAAGCACCACTGCCCGTTGTGAAATAATAAAGCGGTTTTCTCCTGGGCACCTGCAAGAGAAATGCGAAAATCAGCCTCACCTCTTAACATACCCAGCGGGGTTTTGGATTGATATCCCCTCAAGATTCTCGCTAATTGCTTTTCAGATAGAGGGCTCAGGTCAATGCACTTTAAATTGGGTGGCTGTGTCTTATGAGGTAAGAGCTGTATAGCGCCAACACAGTCCCGGCCGATTTGGGTTAAAATATCAAATGGCTCAGTAGAGTCAGCCTGAAAACGTGCAACGATTCGCTCGCGAATTTCCCGGGAGTCGGGAAGTAGGTTGTCAAAATAATTATAAACTTCTGGTCCCGGATAGGGCTTGCTCCGAAGCGGCAGTGACAGTGATATACAGCGTCGCCCCGGCGAATCCAGCCAGCTTTCATCATAGCCAAACGTATTCGCCCCGCTCCTGCTACGCCCGTACTCACCCACTTTTAGACCGTTCATGTAAACATCTAGTTTATCCATTGTTTACCACTCTTCAGTCCATTCTGACGAATCGCCCTGGCTTCCGGCGTCTCGCGTATTTATATCTATTTTTAAATTAAGCGCGGCCAGAATCTTAAAGAAGGTCTCTAGTTTGCAGGATTGGGGTTTATTTTCGAAATCCGACACTGTGGCAACACGAATGCCCACAAGCTTTGCAATATCAGACTGAGTGAGGCCGCTTTTACTGCGGTAGTCCTTTATAAACGCACTAAGCTGCTCAGGTCTTGTGATATTCATGATATTTACCCGTATAGTCGCCGTTCAGATTAGACTCTAAGTATACGGTAAAGCGTAATACTAGCAAGTATACTCTATACCGTATAAAAAAGATAAATACGCTATAGAGTAAAATGGTAAATTATGTTGAACTCTGAAAAGGCCGATGACCATTGTTACTGGGTTCTGAAGAACATAAGTTGAATTAACTATATGGAGTTGGCCAGATTTAGTTTGCCACAACACTTAGTCTTTTCTGAATTCAGGTAGAGAAGGTTAAGCGAGCTTCCGGTGAGTCTGTTGAGCGCGCTTATTGCCTTTACTTTAAAGCAAAACTTGCTATCCGCCTATGGAACTTCCTATTGTTAAAATCATCACTGCTGACTTGGCATTGAACCGTTCGCTTTAATAGGCCTGATTTAAGCTTCATTAATTATACCCCACCTTTGAACCATATCGTCAGTCAGTCCAGTTGTCTATCCCCCCACCCCATTTGGACGCCTAGACATCCATAAGCAGTTTTGCTATTATATCTCCCGCATTAAGAGAAGAGCGATGCTCTCGCCAACCTGCCGGTCTGGGTAAGGTGGTTACTAAGGAGTTCCTTAGGATGTGCCTGTCGATGTCAGGAACCATCAGACACACATTGCATTGCTCTCCTTACTTGCACTTTGTTTAACGCAATTAAGGAGATACCCATGAGTCATCCCCATGACTATAAGCGCGAAAACGCCCCTAAAGCTTACTTAAAGCGTGAGTTTGTCGAGCCAGTGCCGAATCAAATCACGTTTGCTGCAATGATAGGCTCGTACCGCATTTTTGTACTCGACTTATCCCAGCATTACTCTGCAATCAAGTCCAGTGCAGGCGAGCCCTACATTTGTTCGGCTATTCAAGAAGACTCAAGCGGTGTGCATCGTATTCGCGGCACCGTTAGTCATTATATTTTGGTAGTCGATAACAAAACACTTGCGCGCTATGACACCGACGGCCGCTTTATCGATGAGACTGGCGATATTCCTTTACCAACTGCAAGAAGCAGTGCTCGGTTAAAGGGTAAAAACTCATCCCTGCAATTGAAGTAATTAGGTGTTTAATAAGGAGGCTGTCATGCAATCGATTTGGAACTATGTTGAAAATCAAGCGTTGCTTAACTGGAAAGAGCATTGCCGTCGTGTAGAGCGCTACGAAGAGGGTACAAAGTTCATCCGTGAAGGGCTAAATGAGTTGGGTCTACCAGGTAAAAGTAGTATTGAGCGACTGAATAAACTCAAAACATTCCTGGGTTATACCAACCAACAAGCGGCCGACTCTTTGGTTATTGATGCAAAAGGGCCTTGTTGATCAAATCATTATTGAGGGTAAACTCCCCCTTTCCCCAACTCGGGGTTAGCGCACCATTTCGCTCACAGGCATACCAAGGCGTGT
>NZ_SNXI01000011.1 GCF_004362895.1 Idiomarina aquatica
GCGCCTTTATCTGAGTCAAGGTCGCAGACTGACTATAAAACCTACGCCTTATATCCCCGCCCTCATCGGGCGAGGGTTTACGGCGAAACTGCTAACTGCAGTAAGGGGTTATCGCCGATGTTTTTCATCCACCCCGCCAGCGCGTCTACAACACCAGAACGCCAAAGCGCCTGGCTGATAACCAACACTGCCGCAACGGTTATAACTGCCGCATTACCAAAGCCTGAAAAAACCTCCGTAGTGGGCACTAGTCCAAGCACGGCGGCCGTCAGCAGCGCCATCATTGCGACTAAGTCGTAGCGCCACTTGTCTATGACCAGTAGCACCAACATCGCCAGTAGGATAATACCAATTAACCATTGATCCAGCATATCGCGTGCCTCGTTATAATTTTAGATACCTTACACGCAAGCGACGAGTTGTACTAGCGGCTGAACTTAACTATACCTAGTGTATTAGTTACCAAGGAGTTAATACGATGAGACTGCCTTATACGATGATAGCAGCGACGCTCTCTGCGTTATTTTTTATCGGCGATGCAAGTGCTGATCACCACAAGTCTGCCAGCGGTTTGGCAACAGCACAAGTTCAGGAGTGGGATGTGCCATGGGAAGATACGCGGCCCCGAGACCCCTGGGTGCATAACGGTACGGTTTGGTTTGTGGGACAGTCTGGTAACTATGTGGCAACACTTAACCCGGACAGTGGCGATTTTAAACGCTATGAAATCCCCGAGGGTGCACACCCGCATACGGTGATTGTTGATGACCGAGGTGCATGGTACGCCGGTAATCTGGATGAGCATATTGGTCTGGTTAACCCGAATGACGGCAGCGTTAAGCAATTTCCGTTGCCGGGCGGGGGCACCAAAGATAGTCACACCATGGATTTTACCAGTAACGGTGATATTTACTTTACCGTACAAAATGGCAATCAGTTGGGTTTTTTAGACACCGATAGCGAGCAAATCATGTTGTGGGATGTGCCGACTGATAGTGCTCGTCCTTATGGCTTAATCGTAGAAAATGACAAACCCTGGGCGACGCTGTTTGGCACCAACAAGTTGGCGACAATCGAAAAGGGTCAACTAAAGGAAATCGAGCTGAATCGTGACGATAACCGGCCGCGCCGCCTCGGCATGACCAGTGATGGCCATATTTGGTACGTCGACTATAACCAGGGGTATGTCGGTGTTTATGATCCGGAGTCCGGCGAGAATAATGACTGGCGTGCTCCCGGTGAAATAAACTCACGGCCCTATGGCATGGCTATCGATAAACGTGATGACGTGTGGTTTGTCGAAACCGGCATGCAGCCTAACCGCTTGGTGGGTTTTGATACCGAGTCAAAAACCTTTTCTGAACCGATGGAAATACCCAGTGGTGGCGGTACGATTCGCCATATGTATTATGACGAATCGACCGATTCGATTTGGTTCGGTACCGATGTCGATACCGTGGGTGTTGTTCGCTTAACGCCTTAAGTTACAGCGATAAAACCTCTAAAACGGCCACATAGGAGCCCTGGCGTTGGGTCGCTGGGGCTTCTGCGTTATTGTCCTGGTATTCAGCTTCTAACCAGTACATGCCAGGCTCGTCCACGCTAAAGCTGACTTCGCCTTTGTTATTCGTGGTTAGCGACACTTCGTCAGCTTGGTCACGATAGCGCTCTGCACCTTTGACTAACAAAATGTTAGTCCCCGCAGCAGGTTTTCCGTCCATCATAAAGGTAAAATTGATGGTTTCACCGGTGTACAGGTCGTTAGGATGTGTGCCGGGTTCCAACTCAAGGCCTCTGCCTGTCGCGCCCAGCGTGTCGTAGGTCGGCATACCCGCAGTCACAAACGTTTCTACTCGACGTGAACGCTCGCTAACCTCTAACTGCTTGGCGCTTTTTGGCACTTCCTTATAAAAGTCCGCGTTACTTTTTTGACTGCCACGAGGCGGCCAGAATTGCCGCTGGCCATTGTCATCAACCCAGCGCGCCGTTAACCCTGAGCTGGCTGAATAAATGGTGTAAGTACCTTCTTGTTCAAGCTCGATATCAAACACCGAACGGTACTTACCCTTATGACCGTTCTCCAGGGTGATGGCGTTACCATCAGGGCCCATGGCGTTAACGCGATCTAACGCCAGAGGGAAATGATCAGGATAAAACAGGCCATTGGCGATGGCCGCGTCAAAGGTTACCCATTCTGCTTCGCCGGAAACAACGGTATGGCTTGGTTTTATCCAGATTCGGTGGGCATTCGAGCTGGTGCTGGCAAATAACGTGAGTACTGCCAGGCTAGTGGTTAATACAGAAGATAATTTCATAAATAATGCTCCAGGTATTGGCAATCAAGGTTAAGGAAGTAGGTGGAGTGTTACCGAGCCCAATTCGTGTTCACCTGACTCAGTTACTGACAAGGCATTGGTTAACGGTAGTGTGAGAGGTAAACGCAGTAGCTCGCGGCCACCGACTTCCCGGGCGGCTTCGATATACAGGTAATAGTTGCCGGGTTGCAGTTGTGGCAGCTGTTTTAACAGCGGAGTTAGCTCTACAGTCTGTGTGCCCGGCCGACGAGTGGCACCTGATACACCATCGATAGGCATTTCTGCCATGCGACCGCTGCGGCGCCACCATTGACGCAGGTCTTTAAGCCACTTTTCACTCTCATTGTTGGCTAAGCGTAAGTCATACCATACGGCAATATCAGCGACTCGCTGTTGACGCTCGTTAGCCAACCAGACGGCAACATAAGGTGGATGATATTCTGCGACATTAAGCCGTGGTATTTCGATACTGAGTGTCGCCGTTGGTAAGGGCTTATCGGCGGCATGGGCTGATCCGATAATGGCAAACAAGGGAATCATGAAACCGGCCAGAATCAGTGGCCAGGTGGATTTTCGTCCTTTACTGTATTTATTCAAAAGTAATAACCCCGTCATGGTAAAAATTATGCTGGCGATGGCAAAAACATCAATAAACAGACTCCAGATAAAGCCGGTATTGCGAGCTTTATGCAGATCATTTAAATAAGCAATCCAGCCACGATCGGTATTTTCGCCGTAAATCTCACCGCTGGTTAAATCGACACTAAACCAACGGTCGCCACCGGGTTGCGGCATGCCGACGTAAAGCTCGTAGTCACTCCATTCAATTTGCGCATTGTTGCTAAGTGCATAACCGGACTGTTCCGCATACCATTGTTCGAACGCTGCGGGGAGCGCGTCACTACCGGATGCACTCGATAACTGGTCCAGGGTGTTTTTAGGCAAGGACGTTTCGAACACCTCCACATCCGGGCTTGATTCAATCCAGCCGGCGTGGTTTAACGTAATACCGGTAACCGAAAACAGTAGCATGCCGATTAGGCAAATTGCCGAGCTGATCCAGTGCCAGTCTTTAATGGTTTTAGCGCGCATAACGATGTAACAACAACTATTTGGTGACAACAGAACTTGGTGTTACTCTATATGCAAACAATTCGCATTTACAATATAGTAATCGTGGATGCATTCTTTAGTAAAAGTTAAGAGCAGGTGTTATGAGAAGTATTATTTCGGAAACGGTCACAGCTGTACGTCATTGGAACGATACCCTGTTTAGCTTTAAAACCACGCGCAAGCCGACGTTTACCTTCGAAAATGGTCAATTTGTGATGATGGGTTTGCAGCTGGAAGATAAGCCGTTGTTGCGTGCCTACAGCATTGCCAGCGCTAATTACGAAGACGAGCTGGAGTTTTTTAGTATCAAAGTGCCGGACGGCGCACTCACGTCGCGCTTACAACATATTCAGGTGGGAGATGAAGTAGTGTTATCGACCCGCCCTACCGGAACACTGGTGCCGGGCCATCTGCTACCCGGCAAGAATTTATACTTGCTCGCGACCGGCACTGGACTGGCGCCGTTTATGAGTGTGATAAAAGATCCTGATATGTACGAGCGCTTCGATAAAATCGTGCTAGTACACGGAGTACGTTATGTATCGGAACTAGCGTATCAGGAAGAGATTCAGCAGCAATTGCCAAACAATGAGTTCTTTGGCGACTGGGTACGTGAAAAGCTAATTTATTACCCGACAGTAACTCGTGAGGCGTTTATGGACGAGGCGCACCAACAACGCATTACCACGCTTCTGGAAACAGACACGTTAACGCAGCAACTTGGCTTGCCGGCGATCGACCCGGCCAGCGACCGCTTTATGCTGTGCGGAAACAACGCTATGCTGGATGATATTATGGCGATACTAAATGGCCGCGGATTTACCAAAGCCACCTCACGCAAACAAGGTGACTATGTGATTGAACAGGCCTTTTTGGAAAAATAACAGACGCTCGGGGATGCGCTATCAGCTGGCACCAATTACTGACCGACATTCGAGCTTGTCAGCTCTGTGATAAACACCTGCCGTTGGGTGCCCGGCCGGTGGTTCAATTTCATCCTAATGCGCGCATTCTGATTGCCGGACAGGCACCAGGCCGCCGGGTACATGAGTCAGGTAAGCCATTTGATGATCCGAGCGGCGACCGATTGCGCGACTGGATGGGTGTAGATAAAGCCGACTTTTACGATCCTCAGCAGTTGGCTATTGTGCCAATGGGTTTTTGCTATCCTGGTACCGGCAAATCCGGCGACTTGCCGCCGCGTAAGGAGTGTGCGGATACCTGGCGTGCGTCCATACTCGCTGAGCTGCCAAATCTTGAGCTTATTTTAGCTATAGGCCAATACGCCCAGCAATGGCACGTAAAGAAAACGACCAGGCAAACATTAACCCAGCGCGTAAAAGATTGGCAAATGCACCTGGAACAGGGAGTTTTGCCATTGCCACACCCCAGCCCGCGTAATAATCTATGGTTACGTAAAAACCCCTGGTTTGAAGTCGAGGTTTTGCCCGAACTTAAGCAGCGCATTGCGCAATTGAGGTGACACTATGCGGGTGTTCTATTCTTATCTGCGCCTGATTACTTTTATTTTTGGCGTGCTTATTGGTGTGCAGGTTCCACACTTTGTCGACCAATATGGTAAAGCACTTCAGTCGCATGCAATCGAGTCACAGCAAGCACTTGATGAATTTCAGCAAGAAGCAGACCGTTATTTTAATGGCGATATCGAACAGCTAATAGCCTATTACCGAGAATCAGGTGATCAGGTGTTTAGCGAGGGTGGTGATAGCATCGATGCTATTTACCAACGTAATCAGCAGTTACAACAGGCGTTATCTAATTACCAACAGAGTCTGCGGTCCGCCTACTGGCAAACCTTCGTTGGTCCGCAAACGGATATTCGAAGCGAAGTGGTGACAAGTTACACTTATGCCATTCAGCTGACACCGCATGCGATGGCCATTGGTTTGATTTTAGGGCTTCTCGTGGCTGTGATAATGGAGTCTTTGCTGCGTTTACTGTTATTACCTCTGCGAAAGAAGCAAACGGGAGAACAACATGGATAAATTTATGGAAGCCGCGTTGGCTGAGGCAAAAAAGGGTATGGAAACGGGTGGTATTCCGATTGGCTCAGTGATTGTTCACAACGGTGAAATTATCGGCCGCGGACATAATCAACGCGTACAACAAGGTAGTGCAACTCTGCATGGCGAAATGGATGCACTGGAAAATGCCGGACGTCAGCCGGCATCGGTTTATAAAAATAGCGTTCTCTATACGACGTTGTCGCCCTGCCCGATGTGTACAGGGGCTATTTTGCTGTACGGCATACCAAAAGTGGTGATTGGCGAGAACAAGACCTTTATGGGCGAGGAAGAGCTGTTAAGATCACGAGGCGTAGAAGTCGAAGTGGTGCAGGCAGAGCCCTGTATTGCATTGATGCAGACGTTTATTCAGCAGTCACCGCAATTGTGGAACGAAGATATTGGCTGTGAGTAGTGAATAATAGCTTCGGGAGTAGTAGTTATGCCATACGATTGGGTTGTCTTTGACGCCGACGAAACCTTGTTTAGTTTTGATGCCCGAAAGGGTCTGGAAACCCTGTTTTGGCGTTATGAATTAGACTTTAATGAGGCTGTTTTTAGCCAATTTAAAACCGTCAACGCGCCGCTGTGGCAAGGCTTTCAGCAAGGTAAGCTACAAGCTAAAGACATCAAGCAACGACGTTTTGTGCCCTGGGAACCATACTTTGGTAAGCCCTCAGAAGCAATCAATTTGGAATTTATGCAGTGCATGGCCGACGTTAGCGAAACCATTGAAGGCACACGCAGGTTGTTGGATACCCTGCACGGCAATACTCGCATGGGTATTATCACCAATGGCTTCACCGAGCTGCAACAAGAACGCCTGCAAAAAACACAAACCGATAAGTACTTTGAGTTTTTGGTGGTTTCAGAAGAAGTGGGAATGGCTAAACCCGATCCGGAAATCTTCCACCATACCCACAGAAACCACATTAACGAGTCAGTCCCAGCCGAGCGAATTCTGATGGTCGGTGACAATCCGCACTCCGATATTCTCGGCGGTATCAACGCCGGCTGGCATACGTGCTGGTTTAAACGCGGCGATGATGCTGATAACAGCAATATCGAAGCTAATCACACGATAACTCACTTAGATGAGCTAACCGCGCTACTGGCAAATAGTTGAGTCCGTCCACGACTAAAGCCATCGGTTCGCTTTGCTGCGGTAGTCTTGGTAGGCTTGGCCGAATTTCTCGGTTAAAATGCGCTCTTCGGGTTTTATCTGAAACGCATTCATATAGAACATGTAAGCCGGTAAGCCAAACAAGGCCACCATGTTACCGAGGTATAATCCCCAGCCCAGTAGTATAAATGCAAAACCCAGGTACATCGGGTTGCGGGTGACACGGTAGATGCCGGTAGTTACGATGGTAGAGGTTTTTTCGGGGTTAGATGGATGTACCGTTGTTTGGGCCCGCCGAAAACTAATCGCCGCTACCAGTGGCAGAATGACACCCAGTATCGCTACAGCAAGCGAGATCCAATTGGGTAGAGGCCCAAACTGCACTTGCGGGAACAATGACGCGACTAATAACATCAAGCCGGCGACTAGCACGACGATAATCACCGGTGGTATTTTGAGCTCGAGCGCTTTCATCATTTAGGAGTCTTTTGTGTTGAGCGATGTTGTGATTATTAGCCAAACCGAGGCTTGGGTGCAACGGCTGATTGTTAAATACAATATCTGTCCGTTTGCACGCAAGGAATTAGAGCAGCAAACCGTCCGTTATGTTGTTTTTAACGATACGCAGTTCGAAGCGACACTGGATAAATTGATTAACGAATGCCGTTACCTGGATGAGAACCCGGGCACAGAAACCACCTTGCTAATACTGCCAACGTTTAAAAATTTCGACGATTTTCTTGATTTAATTGCGGTAGCGGAGCGGCTATTAGCCATGAGCAGCTATGAAGGCGTTTACCAGCTGGCGCACTTCCACCCTGACTACTGTTTTGAAGGTGAAGCGGTTGACGACCCAGCCAATTACACTAACCGCTCACCGCATCCAACCTTGCACATTCTGCGAGAAGAATCGATGGCACAGGCGCTTGCGCAAACCGATAGCCCTGAGGCAATCCCCGAGCGTAATATTGAGTTCGCACGTCGTAAAGGCGCACAATTCTTTGAGGCTATTTTAAAGGATATTGTTTAGCGCAATGCCTACACCAAAGCGAGTTTGCTTGTGGTTGTAGTCAATCAGGCTCTCGCCGTATCCGGTGAATAAGCTGGTGTAGCCGGTAAATTTACCCCACAGCGGGAAGGTCCAGTTAATTTCTGCCGACCCGCGGCCCGTGTCTATGGCATGCCGGATGCGGAAAATATATTCAAAGTCACCGTCATTATATGCGGTCGAGAATTCGTAATTGCCGACGTAATCCTCAATATTTGGGTTGTCGTCACCACTAGACTGCAAGGGGTCTTCTTTAGCGTCCTCTTGTAATCTGATCCAGGGCTTAAAGGAAAACACCCAATCACCGTCTTCGACCACAAATTGTGCATAAAACCGGTTCCAGCTGCGCGATAAAGGCTGGCTGCGTCCGTTAGAGAGATGTTCCGCACCAAATGCTATTGCTGTATTGGTGCCAAAAGGATGCCACCCGGTCGGTGTTGCGTACACAAACTCGGGCATATAATTGGTTTCCCGGAAAGGCTTAGAAATTTCATCAGAGTATACCTGCCACCAGGATTGTACTGTGAAGCCAAAAAAGAGGCGGTCATTTTCAAATAACAAACTGTCTTTAATTAGCGGCACTTTAAAGCTTAACTGAACTTTAGCTTCGAGATCTTCAAGATTTTGTTCGTAACCTTCAACGTCTGCGTATTGCAGACGGTTAATGTTGTTGCTTGTTAGCACTGGCAGTATGTAATTACGTCGATGAGGCGTTAGTACATAGGGATCGAATTCAGTCAGTTGCTCACTGCGCATTCGCTCGGTTAGTGCCCCCGGCTTATCTTCCACCGCATCGACCTGAACTACCTCTTCGCTGTCTGTAGAGTTCTCGACTCGAGCGAGCGATTTTTCGCACCAGGCTTTAATCTCCGCTACGGTAACATCCTCATCGGCACTTTGGAGCCGTTCAAGCAAACACTGCTGTTGTTCGTTTTGTTGGGCGCCTGCCTGTAGTGAAAATAATGCAAGTGCTCCTGCAGTAACTGAGAGGTAAAGACGGGTTAGGCTCATTAAGTCATCCCTTTAGCAAATCGGTGCAGTTAAGTAATAAGTTTACCAAGCCTAAGCTTGGTGTCTATCGACTAATACGTTGCGGTAAACGCATTGTGATCATTTTACGTAAGTTTTACCTTAACGTTATGCTATGCTTCGCGATTAATTGAACGGTATAAAAGAGAAGGTAGGTAACGCGTTGCTGAACATTTGGCAAATCAAAACTACGATGATTCGTTTATTTGACCAGTTACCGCTTTACGTGCGCTTTGGGCTGGCTTTTCTACTGCCCGTGTTGGTCATTGCCTGGGTTACTGCCAGTAACATTCTCCAATTAGGCACGTCGGTGAGTCAAATCGATCGCTTGAAAAGCAACCTCGCGTTGACTGTTGATGCCGGGCAGTTAGTTGGTAACTTGCAGGATGAACGAGACTATAGTGTTCTGCGGCTAAAAACGGGTGCTGCTGCCTTCGGGCAGCGTTTACAAGAGAGCCAACAGCGAACGGACACTGTCTTAGCCGATTTAGAACAACGTCTCGACAGTACCACCCCGGCGCATCGACAAAGCGCCACCTACAAAAACTTATCTGAAATTCTGCGCGACCTGTCACAACTAAAAGAAATACGTAGTCAGATCACTACAGCGACGATAAACAGCAACGAAGTCATCGCGTTTTACAGCAAGCCGATAGCCGCTTTTAATGACCAAATTAGTCGATTATCACGGGATGTTTCAGCCCCCCGGTTTGCGCGGCAATTGAATGCGTATTTTATCCTCAACCGGTTACGCGAGTTACTTGGTCAGGAGCGCGCTTTGCTTGGTGTCGCTATCGCTGAGCAGCAATTAAACTCGATTGATTTGCGCGATCTTGTTTATTTGGCAGGTCGACAAAAGAGTTTATTGGTAGGGCTACAAAATCAGACACAGCTGGCAGACGTGATCAATTTACAGTCAGTGGCAACAAACTTGCGAGAGCAGATACTGGAGTCGGAAAATCCGCAAGCATTATTAAGCCAGACCAACTTAGAGAACTGGTATCAACGCCAATCGCGACTGATCGCGCAAGTGAAGCAAGTAGAACAGCAGATTATCGCTAACTTAGAGCAACAATCAGCGGCACAGTATACTGCAGCAAAAGGCGAGTTGTGGCGTTATGCTGTTATTTCGCCACTTGCATTAGTTGTCAGTCTGTTCCTCGCTTTACTTATTTTGCGCTTTGTAAAACGTCGTCTAGTGCTGTCAGACAAGGTGTTTAACCACAGCCATGACCGTATAACTGTCAGCGATGCAAACGGACGTATCGTTGACGTCAACCCTGCTTTTTCGCGAATGACCGGTTACAGCAAGCAAGAAGTGTTGGGGAAAAATCCGCGATTTTTACAATCCGGACGCCAGGACAAGGCGTTCTACAAAGCTATGTGGGATCGTATCCTGCGTGAGGGCTATTGGCAGGGAGAGCTGTGGAATCGTCGCAAGGACGGCGAACTATACGCGGAACAATCGTCAATTAGCGCCATTCGTAATGAGCATGGCACGATACAGAACTTCATTTCGGTTTCTTCAGATGTTACCGAGCGCGCTGAAGCTCATCAGCGAGAACTAGAACATCAGGCCTATCACGATGCTTTGACCGGACTACCGAATCTCATGCTGGTACGGGATCGCCTGGAACATGCAATTAACTTAGCCAACCGAGATACCAAATCAGTGGTTGTGGCGTCGCTTGATATTGATAACTTTAAAGCGATTAATGCACGTTTCGGTCATGTCATCGGCGATAAAACAATCGAGTGCATGGCTAGTCGGCTTAATCATTTGCTACGCAGCGGGGACACCCTGGGGCGAGTCACCGGCGATGAATTTATCTTCATTCTGGAGGGCCACTGCGATACTTCAGTAATCAATAATTTGCTTGAGCGTATCCGTGAGGAAACTTCAGCGCCAATGTCTATTGATGGTCGAACTTTGCAAATTACCGCGAGTATCGGCGCGACCGCTTATCCTAATGATAAACACGATGCGGACACTTTGATTCGCCATGCGACTCAGGCCCTGCATATGGCTAAGCGTAAAGGTCGTGACCAGGTTAATTGGTTTGATGCGGAGCGCGAGCGTGAACAAACTCAGTTAACTCAACTGATCAAAAAGCTCCGTCGTGCAATGGAACACAAAGAACTGATTTTGTATTACCAACCCAAGGTTGATATGAAACGGTGTCAAGTTGTTGGCGTTGAAGCCCTGCTGCGTTGGCAGAAAGCGGATGGCACACTGGTACCGCCGGGCGACTTTTTACCTCACATAGAGCAGCATCCTTTTTCGATAGAGGTTGGTGACTTCGTGATTGAACAAGCATTAACGCAAATGGAAGCATGGCGTAAGGCCGGCTTGAAGCTGCCGGTAAGCGTTAATGTCAGTGCGTTGCAGTTACTAGACCAGCGGTTTGTTGAAGCGTTAGTGACACATTTACGCAATCATCCCAAGGTCGAGCCCGCTGACTTTGAAATAGAAATTCTTGAAAGTGCGGCTATTGGCAAGATCAACGAAGCTGCAAAAGTAATTGAACGCTGTAAAGCGCTTGGCGTGAGTGTTTCATTAGACGATTTTGGTACCGGATATGCCGCTCTGGACTACCTAAAAAGATTACCTGCGCAAACATTAAAAATTGATCAAAGCTTTGTGCGCGATATGCAGGGCGACGATACCGACATGACTATTGTAAAAGGTATCATGGGTTTAGCGGATGCTTTTGGCTTTAACGTGATTGCAGAGGGTGTGGAAACCCCCGAGCAGGGTCGTCTTCTGGTCGCTTTGGGCTGCGATATAGGCCAGGGCTACGGCATTGCCAGGCCTATGCCGGCAACGGATGTACACGACTGGGTAAGTAACTGGAATTGCCCATCTGACTGGCAGTTTCACGGATGATTAACACGGCGTGATGTGGTAAAACAAATTTCGTTACAAATTATGCCTGAGGATAAACTTATTTTTGGTTAACCTTGAGGTTTTAGGCGGAACATACAATGAGTTCGAAGTCGATTAATGTTGTAGAGTCGGTCATTTCGCCCATTTCTTACGATCAGTTTTTCGATGAATTTTTTGGTCAAAAGCCGCTGGTGCTGACGGAAGAAAACGCAGCACGTTTAAAGCTAGCCGGCGAAAACCCACGTCAACAATTGCTTAGTGACTTTAAGCGCTATGCGCCAACTCTGACTAGTCATTCCCGCTCACCCAAAGGCCCCGCGCCTACTCCACGGGCTGTTGATGATGCTGATGCCTTCTATGCCCTGATAAATGAATACTTTAGTGGGGGGTATACTATTCGTATCCCTGAGGTTACCGAGTTGTCGGATGCCTTAACGCGTTTTACACGCTCACTGGAAGTGCAAACTCAATCTGAAGTTGGTGTGGTTGTATTCTGGAGTGAGGCGGGAGCCGCGGCTCCCATACATTATGATGATGTTGACGTTATTGTGGTGCAGCTGGAAGGAACTAAAAGGTGGTTTATCTCTAAAGACCGCCCTGTATACCCAAACAAGTGGAAATTTGCTGGTGAAACACCGCCGCAAATGAAGGACTATCACACTGTAGATGTAAAACCCGGTGATCTGATCTATATACCGAGAGGGACTGCGCATACGGTGCAGTCGACATCGGAGTCAATTCACATTGCGATTGGTTTTGTTCCTGTAACTATCAGAGACGCTATCAATGCCGCGCTGGATCATTATTCTGATTTAAACAAGCCAGTACGCATGGGGTTAGGATCGCGTGCAGATTGCCTGACGGCCAACACAGACCAGCGGAGAGTTATGGAGCAGATCCGGGAACACCTGAGTGGGTTGAGCGATGCCTGCAAAGCAGACGATTTTATCAAGGCTGCATTAAGCCGCCGCAAAACTAGAATGATTCGCGACCTGCCAAAATTACCAAGTGGTAAGGCGATAAATTCATTAGACTTAAATACCCGGGTTAGACACCACCCGCTTGCCATCTGTGAGATAACCGTAACGGAACAAATCGTAGATTTCTGCCAGCCTGGTGAGCAGATTCTAATTCATTTAGGTGCCAGAGAGAGTGTTGAGTTTATTGCCAATACAGATGAGTTTCGGGTAAAAGATATTCCCGGCGGGCTGGAAGATGCGGTTAAACTCGCGCTGGCACAACGCTTCTTACAAAGTGGTTTTCTGGTGCTTGCTGACTAAATTACAGTGCCTCTGCTGCGGCATAGGCACTGGCCCAGGCCCATTGAAAGTTATAACCACCGAGCCAGCCGGTAACGTCTACTACTTCGCCAATAAAGTAAAGCCCGGGCTGCAACTTGCTCTCCATCGTTTTAGAACTTACTTCGTCAACATTGACACCGCCCAGAGTGACCTCTGCAGTGCGGTAGCCCTCGGTGCCATTGGGTTTTAACTGCCAATTGTTCAGCTGGCTCGCAATTGCGTTGAACGTTGCTTTGTTGATATCTGCCAGACGTTTGTCGCCCGGCCAGTTAAACTCATCAATGAGAGCGATCGCTAATCGTTTAGGAAATGCATTTTGCAATAACGTTGATAATTGCATTTTGGGGTTATTGTGTTGACTCGACTGCAGCCAGTCCAGCGCATCAGTGTCGGGCATTAAATTAATACTGACCGGCTCGCCCGGTTGCCAGTAAGAGGAAATTTGTAGCACCGCAGGGCCACTTACGCCACGATGCGTAAACAACATAGCCTCTCGGAAGTAGCCATCACCACTGGCCGCAGTAACAGGTACGGAGATACCAGAAACTTCACCGAACCGTTGTTTTTGTTCTTCATGGAGGGTGAACGGAACCAGCCCTGCGCGCACAGGAATAATCGAGTGGCCGAACTGTTCGGCAATCTGATAACCAAATGGCGTTGCGCCAAGTTTCGGCATGGATAGACCACCGCAAGCTACCACTAATTGTTTGGCATTATAATCGCCGGCGCTGGTTGTTAATTTATAGCACTGATCGTATTCAACAGCTGTTATGTCGGTTCGTAACTGTACTTTGGCACCGTGCTCCGCGCATTCATCCAACAGCATCCTGACGATGTCTTTGGCGGAGTTATCACAGAATAACTGGCCTAAGGTTTTTTCGTGATACGGAATTTTGTAGCGATCGACCAGTGCGATAAAGTCCCACTGGGTGTAACGACTCAGGGCTGATTTACAAAAATGCGGATTGCTGGATAGATAATTTTCGGGGCTTGCGTATAAATTCGTGAAGTTGCAGCGTCCGCCTCCGGAAATAAGTATTTTTTTTCCCGCTTGTTTAGCGTGATCAAGCAGCAGTACGTTTTTGCCACGGCGGGCCGCGTTTGCTGCGCAATGCAGGCCGGCGGCACCTGCGCCAATAATAATCGTGTCGTACTGCTGCATCGGGTTTATTTCAGTTTTTCTAATACGTATTCAGCTTTGCTGACTTCGAATTGCTTGTCATCTTCTACAAACAAGTGCTCAACGACGCCATCCTCAATAACCATGGCATATCGTTTAGAGCGGATACCGCCAAACGCGCCTGTGTCTGTGGCTAAACCTAAGGCTTCGCTAAAAGCACCGTTACCATCAGATAATAACCGAACCTGATCTCCGATCCCCAAGGAATCACCCCAGGCTTTCATTACAAAAGCATCGTTCACAGCCAGGCAGTTAATGCTCTGAACCCCAGCTTTTTTAAGGGCTTCGGCATTTTCGACATAGCCTGGCAGATGCTTCTCCGAACAGGTCGGAGTAAATGCGCCGGGTACGGCGAACAGTACGTGACGTCCTTTGGCAAAAATCTCGCGCGGGTCATAATGCTGAATACCTAAGTCACCTTTACTGGTAAGCGCGCCGTTCGGAATTTGGTCATTTTCTTTAATCATTTGTCGAATCCTTGATTGATATAAATATCGAA
Organism: Idiomarina aquatica; assembly: GCF_004362895.1. Lineage (GTDB taxonomy): Bacteria > Pseudomonadota > Gammaproteobacteria > Enterobacterales > Alteromonadaceae > Idiomarina. The sequence goes on from NZ_SNXI01000011.1 coordinate 14,520, forward strand.
ACGATGCTTTTTACTGGTTAACTGCTGGTTTGGTTCATTACCATTCAAAAACGGTGCTGAATTAGGGCGTTTTACGACTACACGGTAACGCGCAACGCTTAAAGCCGGCTGCAACAGGTCATCGGCATCCAGGTCACTGCCAACCAGTTGCTGAAACATCTGCATATCTTTTTTAACCTGCGCCTTGCGTTTACCGGTTTTTGGATACATCGGATCCAGATAAACCACATCCGCCGCATTGTGCTCAACTTCGTTAATACTCGATACGTCCAGAAGGTTTAGCCGCTTTGCTGCTTCGCCAATAGCGTCAGACTTTGCTTGTGCGCGGGCCAGCGCGTCATTAAGCAAAGCCCGCACGTATGGCTGGCGCTCAATCAGCAATACCTGACAGCCAAAACCAGCCATCACCATAGCATCTCGTGCCAAGCCGGCGGTAGCATCGATAACAGACGGTTGACGCTTACCGGTGATTCCTACAGCGCGGGCAATGGCCTCTGATTTTAACGCACTATGCTGCGCGCGATAGGCACTTTTACCCTTATGAAAATCAATAATTAATGGCTGAAACCTGGGCTCATCTAACCAAACAAGGGCAAGACCATTATCGGTTTGTTGTAGCTCAAAGCCAACGCTCATTAACGCTCCATATCAATATGAGGAATACCGTCTTCAAGATATTCGTCGCCGATGGGCTTAAACCCGAAGTCTTTATAAAATTGCAGTAAATAGACTTGCGCGCCAACCCGTATTGGCGCATTGCTACAGCGCTGCTCAAGATAATCAATGGCGCGTTGCATGAGTTCGCGGCCGAGCCCTGTGCGGCGCACAGACTGTGCGGTCAACACCCGTCCGATGCGGGAGTAGCTCTGGCTATCGTTAGCTTGGTATAACCTCGCATAGGCTATCATCTGGGCATCATCAGAGCGTGCAAATAAGTGCTCGGCTTGCTCGTCTTCACCGTCTGCATCTAAATACGGACAGTTTTGTTCAACAACAAAGACGTCCTGGCGTAACTTCAGCAATTGGTATAGCTGCCGCAAAGATAGTTCGTCAAAGGTACGTAAAAACCAATTCATGTGCCCACTTTCTTAATCTGTTTAGAAATTGGAATAACCTTTCCTGCTGTGGAGGCTGTTAGGGTGCCTGAATACAATGCTAACAACTCTTTTACCGGCTTCCTGCCATCAGCCTTCTGGCTAATACTCCGGGCAACGGATAATTGGCTTATCGTTGCCGGCTCATACAGCGCTCGCGTCAACGGCGTGTCGTGATTACTTATTAGTACAGGTATTTGTCTTTTACAAGCCGCTCGCAGTGCATGCCGAGCTAACTCGCTTTGGTCACCCAGTCCAAAACCACCGGTTGCATAACTGGTAAAGTTTGATGCCTGAACCAGCGGTGCATAGGGCGGATCGCAATAAATCACATCACCTTTGCGGGCGCGGCGAAAAACATGCTCAAATGAGTGACAAATAAATTTGGCTCGCTTTGCTTTTTCAGCAAAAAACTCTAATTCGGCTTCGGGAAAATAGGGCTTACGGTAATCGCCAAATGGCACATTAAATATACCTTTGCTGTTATAGCGGCAAAGTCCGTTATAACCATGGCGATTCATATATAAGAACAACAGCGAACGGTAATAAGGATCGGCACTGGCATTAAACTCTGCGCGCAGTGCGTAATAAACATCGGCTTGGTTGTTACGCGCAGTAAACAGCTTTTTGGCGTCCTGAATAAAGGTTTTGGGACGGCGTTTTACAAACTGGTACAGGGTGATGAGATCGGCATTTATGTCGTTCAGCAGATAACTTTCGTAGTCCGTATTCAAAAATACAGATCCTGCACCGACAAAGGGTTCGATGAGCTTTTTACCGTGCGGCAACTGATTTTTTATGGGATTGATAAGAGAGTACTTACCGCCCGCCCATTTTAAAAAAGCCCTGTTCTTTTTCATTTGCCGGCCTTTGGTGAATCTTAACGCTAGTGTACCCCAAAGGCCGGGTGATGAAAATTACTGTTGCACTGGTGCTGCAATTTCCGTTTGCATAGCGGCAAAGGATTTGGCCCAGGGCTCCATCTGTTGAACGGCTTGTGGCAGCTCAGAGGTGGCATCGCGTGCTTGTTGCAGCGATGCATAATTTCCGTAAATAATGACGTAACGACCATCTTCGCGTTGATACACCGAGGTACTCTCGGTCAGGTCGTAGTCATTGCGGAACTCTGTTAATAACCGCTCCGTTGTGATGATGGCAATTTGCAATGCAAAATGTTGCGGGTCGGCTGCCATAACTTGATCTGTTTGTAGTGCTCGCTGAGGGGGAGCGGCAGCCGGTTCAACTGTTTCGGCTTCGGCTAGCTTGGGCTCTTTGATCAGCCCAAGCTCAAGTTCACGCGGGTCATTTTCAGCAGCAGCAACCCGGTTAAGATCATCAAGTGCTTCCCGGTAAGAGATAGCAAGATCTTCGGGCATTAGCGCTAATGACTGCTCAGCCAACGGCTCGAAACTAGGGAGCTCAACTGGTGCTTGCGGAGCCTCGGCTTTAACTGGCTCGGGAGCTGATTCAGGCGATTCCGCTGTTGCAGGGACTGACTGCGTCTGGCTAAACCAGTCAGTCAATTGTTCTTTATTAATGAACCCGACAACGGCCAGACTGATTAACATGGCTACGGCAATTATGTAGCCAAGTTTTATTCCGCTGCCTTTATTTTGCTCATGCGTTTGGCTTAACTTGACGTGGTCATCGTCTGGTTCGTCAATAGCAGAGTCTGCCGGTGCAGTATCTTCTTTGTAGCGTTGGGCTTGGGTTGCCAGCGCCAGTTGCAATCGTTGCTGGATTTCACCCGGATAACCGTTAATGGTGCTCAGGAACTGATGAATACGATCAAAATTCCATAGCCGCTGAAGTCTTTCTGGCAGCAAGGCCTGGACAAACTGCACCTGCTCATCTTTATTCAGCGGTTGTACCTCAACCATAACCGGGCCTTGTAAACGCAGGTGAGGTGCAGGCTTTTGTTGATACGCCCAACGGCTGTCGGCAGCGATAATAATACTGACTTTTTGACCGACTGCGGACAGTTGGTTAATGGCAGCAACGCATTCGGCTAAAAAGCTCTCGCTGAGTTGTTCGCCGTTATCGATCACAATGACGGCGTGTTTTAACGGTGTTTGGCGTTGGATTTGTCGACTCAGCGTTTCGTCACTTAAGCTGATAGTGCCAAATAATTGGTTTAATATTTGCGCGCGGAGACGGTCGGGTGTAGAGCGTTCGTTGACAGTAATAAACGCGCACTCAGCATAGTTAGATGCTTGTTCCAGGAACAGTTCCGCTATGGTTGTCTTACCCGAACCATCACTGCCATGCAGCATAATCACCGTGTCAGTTTGCTGACAGTGATGATGTATCTGGTCAATAATCTGCTGTTGAGATGTTTTAACTTTTACCGGAGCGGCAACAATCTGTTGTTGAGCCAAAGCTTGCATAACTGTTTTCCTGTCTGATGCGTTAGCAACATTCAGTGATCACAGCAGCTATCGTTTCGTGTTCGATGTTACTGACTACCTCAGCGGAACCAATCGCTGTTGGCAGGACAAAGTGCAGTCTTCCGTCTTTAACTTTTTTGTCACGCTGCATATAGCTTAACCAGTCTTGCCAGGGCATCTGTGGCGCTTTTATTGGCAAGCCCAGCTGGTTGAGCAGGTCGGCTACGCGACGGAAATCTGACGACGATAGCTTTTGTGTCACTTCCGACAGTTTAGATGCAATAACAGTGCCAGCTGCAACAGCTTCGCCATGAGTCCATTCGCCATAGTGAGTTGCCGCCTCTATTGCGTGACCAAAGGTATGACCCAGGTTCAGCAGCGCTCTTATGCCAGATTCGCGTTCATCGGCAGCCACAACTTCCGCTTTTATGGCGCAGGAACGCTCGATTGCGTAGGTTAATGCAGCGGTGTCCCGGTTGCGCAACTCAGCTACATGGTCTTCCAGCCAATGAAAGAACTCCGCGTCGTAGATGACGCCGTACTTGACCACCTCGGCCAAGCCGCTGCGATAATTTCGTGCGCTGAGGGTTTGTAAGCAGTCAGTGTCAATGAGCACTGCCAGCGGTTGGTAAAAGGCGCCAATAAGATTTTTACCCAGCGGATGATTGATGGCCGTTTTACCGCCAACGGAAGAGTCGACCTGTGCTAACAGGGTGGTTGGTATTTGATAAAAATCCACCCCGCGCTGATAGGTTGATGCAACAAAGCCAGCTAAGTCACCGACAACCCCTCCCCCAAGGGCAATGATCGCACAATCGCGATTAAAGCCTGCACTGATTAACTGTTGCATGATGTCGGCGTAGGTTGTGAGGCTTTTGTACTCTTCCCCATCCTGCATGTTAAACACTTCGACATGATGCGAATGCAACACGCTCAAAAGAGGCTGCAAATAGTGTTCTGCGACCGTGGGGTTGGTGACGATAAGTATTTGGCGCGGGCTGCCGGGAAAAAGGTTTGCTGCTGATCTCAGCGCCTTCGGGCTAATATCAATTGGGTAGCTGCGCTCTGCGAGCTTGACGGTTACTTTTGCCATGCGCAGCTCCGTTTGATGGTTTTAACCTAAGCCGTTAACACCAAGTTTTTCGACAATCTCGTTGACGACGACTTTCGCGCTTTGCTCATCAGTTCGAACGGTGATGTCAGCGATTTCTTCGTAAAGAGGATTGCGAACTTCGGCCAGCTCTTCCAATACCTTGCGCGGATCATCCGCCTCGGCGATAAGTGGGCGTCGTTTATCACGCTGCGTACGGGCCAGTTGCTTTTCTATTGTCGTTTCAAGATAAACCACCACGCCGCGAGCCGATAATCGATTACGACTCTCTTTGCTCATGATGGAGCCACCACCTGTTGCCAGGACAATGCCCATGTGCTCAGTTAGGTCCTCGATGACTTTCTCTTCTCTTACACGAAAGCCTTCTTCCCCCTCCAGCTCAAATACCCAGCTGATGTCTGCACCGGTTCGGCGTTCAATTTCTGTGTCAGAATCATAGAAATCTAGATGGAGTTGTCTGGCAATTTGACGACCAATAGTACTTTTGCCGGCGCCCATAGGGCCGACAAGAAAAATATTACGTTTCTCAGCCATATTCCTGCTTACATCACTGTTTAAATTAGCTGTAACTCACGAATCCGGAGTGTCTAGAGACGTCCCCCAACCCAACGAAAAGAAGCGCGATTATCGCAATTCACCAGCGTTTTAGCAACTCTATTCGGAGCCCTCTAAAATTGTGGGTGTTACGAAGATAACAAGCTCACGCTTCTGCTGTTGTTGACGCTGGTGTTTGAACAAGCTGCCGACTAGCGGCAACGAGGATAAAATTGGGACGCCGGAGTCGTCCTTCAACTCCAGTGTTTGAAAAATCCCACCGAGTACGATGGTTTCGCCGTTTTTTACCAACACTTGTGTCCCCATCTCCTGGGTATCAATGGCTACAGCGGGTCCGGTCGGCGTGCTAACAGTATCGCCGCGGGTGTTTTGGGTAATAGTTAAGTCGAGTAGAACGTGGTTATTGGGTGTGATTTTAGGAGTAACCCGTAAGCCCATTACCGCTTTTTTAAATTGTACTGCGGTTGCCCCTGATGCAGCGCTCTCAACATAAGGAATTTCGGTCCCTTGTTCTATAAAGGCAGGTTGCTGATTAGCCGTGAAAATCTTCGGGCTCGCTATGATCTCACCTTTATTCTCGTGCTCTAGTGCGGTGAGCTCTAAATCCAGAAGCAGATCGTCACTCAGGCGCGCAACGTTAAGACCAACTGTTGCGTGAGGTTGAACAACCGGTGCACTAATTTGCATGCCATGAATAAAATTCGTGTCATCAACTGTTGTGGCTTCTAGCCCCGAGGATGAAGCGCCCCAGCGAACGCCGAACTCTTTTGCCAGGTTAGTTTTTAAGCTTACCATTCTGGCTTCGATCATGACTTGCCTTACTGGCCGGTCGAGCTCAGCAACCAACTGTTTTATTGCCTGCCGGTGTTTCTCAGTATCGTTAATAATTAGGGTATTAGTTCGTTCATCAACGGTAATAGAGCCCTGATGAGAACTTAGATTTTGTCCATTTTGAGTTATTAGCTCAGCTAGCTCATTAGCCGCAGCAAAGTTAACGCTAACCAGTTCCAGCTTTCGTTCTTCCGGTTCCGAAGGGTTGTCATCGCTTTTAGAAACCCACAGTACATTGTTTTGCAGGTGGATGAAGATTCCGTGGGTTTTCGACAAGCTAGTCATAGCGTCCAGCCAGCTGACGTCCTTCAGTTTTAAGTTGGTTGAACCTGTTATATCGTCTGCGACAATAAGGTTTAACTGAAGCTGATCGGCAAGAATCTGTAGCGCCTCGCTTAAACCAACACGAGTAAGATTAAGGTTCACTTTTTGTTGGCGTTGTTGTTCGCTGAGCAAGGAGTACCAAGCATTATCCTTAGCAATACTTACTGTTGTTGCAAAAATACCGCCCAGTAACAAGGTGATAGGAGCTACCGTCCTCAGTATTGCCATAATATCCTCTATAGTTGAATGATTTTTTTTGTGGTGACATTGCAGTCTTCTGTCGGCAACAGCTGGTCAAGCTCGACGTGTTCGTCAGCAATAGAAGTGATAACCGAGGTCGGGTTATAGAACCGTTGGCCGACTGTTGTTTTGATGTACACGCCAGTGTCGGATTGCCAGTATGCGAATGATGCAGCGTGCTTAGAGGTAACGGTTGCTGCTAGCCTTAAGTCAGCCAGGTTCAGCTCGGCTTGCTGCTGTGTTACCGGTGCTTCAGGGCAGCTCACTTCCGTAATCGAAAGGTTTGCCATGATGGGCTCTAACGCTTGCTCCTGATTAGTTCTTGTAAGCTGCCAATTAAGTCGGCCATCCTGTCCTGGCGTTTTAGAAAAGCTGATAAACTGAGAGTGAAGCGCTCGCTTCCAGACACCTTTTAGCGACTGCCCTGATGTAAGCAACAACAGCTGTCGTAATTTAGCGGCTGCACCGGTAACAACTACCGAATAAGTAAACTTAGTATTATTAAGCGGCTGTAAAGTAAGCGTGAGGCCAAGCTCATCAACCCATTGACTTAGCTGCCAGATAAACTCCGTTTGGGGGCCGTCAGGGGGCGTATGAGATCTTATCATGCGCAAATGTTGGTGATGCTGCGTGAGTTGCTGGCGCCGGCTTTTAAGCTCGCTTAAAAGGCTTTTTTCAGCGGCATGAGTCATCATGTAAGCAGCAGCTACAGCAATAATGACAATAGTACAGAACATGCCATAAACAATGTGTGATGTTCGCAGCCAGGGTGTGGTCATGACGCGCGCTCGATTATCGCCCGAATAACAAACTGCCTTGGCGCCGAAAACTGAACGGAAATAGATGAGTTATTGAGAAGATTTGTTAGTTGGTTTTCGAGTAACTTGACACTTTCTGTTCGTAAAAAACTGCCGCTTATTTTTACTTCACGTTTTAATCGGTGAATTGAAGAAATCTGAATTCCCTGTTGTGTCAAGTCGAGTAACTTAATGAACTCAGCTATTACCTGCGCATGAGTTTGTTGCGCAGAGCGCTGTTTTGTGGCTGCGGTGGTGTCTTGTTGAAGTTCACTCGCTTGTTTTGCGACTAGCTCAAAGTCGTTTAATTCAACGTTTAGCGTTGCCAGCTGTTGTTCTAGTTTTATCAGGCGCGAATTAAATGTTAGGTAATAGGCCGCCACTAAAAGTGCAAAGACAGTAGCTACTGTCAGCACACGGCGATACTGCCTGCGCAACACAAGCTGAATGCCGGGGCGGCGCCAATCGGCTAAATTTAATGATGCCAAGAGCTGAAGCCCCTTAATGCGTTGCCAAATAAGCTGATGGCTGCGGTTGAGCCGACTGCAGAACTAAAATCGCCCATCGACTTGGGTAGCTGCAACTCGATAGCAGTGTTCAAAAGATTTTGTGTTGTCTCGGAAAACTTTGTCTTGTCGCCAAAATAAAGGGTTAAGGGTGAGTTAGTTATAACCTCATGAAGTTCCGACTCTGCAACAAACTGCAACCTGTCTAAACAACCGTGATGACAAAACAAACAGGTGGATAAGGGATGGCTGAGTTCAACTATGAGCCACTGTTCGCAAGGGCGACTAGTAATTAATTCGCCTTGCCCTAATAAAAAATTGGTAGCTCTTAGGATGGCCTGAAAAGCGGGCTCGACAATGCTCAAGGGACCCGCGAGTTGAGCAAATAACTGTTGGCGCTTTTTGACCTGTGAGCTGTGAGCAGATATTACGTGTGCTGAAGTAGGGTCGTACTGATAATCGAGTACTATGTCTTGTGTATAGTCAGCAGTTCCACCGTAGGTTTCATGTACGAAACTAGTTACATTGTCCGTAGCACTCGGTTGTGTAAGCCGCTGGTAGTGAGACGCTCGGTGCTCCATCACGGTCATAAGCTCGCGACAATCTAAGCCTTTATTCCAGGCGGTGTTAGCTTTCTGTTTGTGCCACTGATGGATAAAAACATTTCCTCGTTCGGTGCTTAACTGTAAATAAATTAGCTCGTTGTCAATTATGTCGACAGCGGCTAAAGCGGCTTTTGTTCGAGGCATGCGGTTCTCTTTGTAAAGGTTTTTAAAATAGCTTCAAAGGTTAGTTTTTCGGATAAAAATCAGCCATAATGCACAGTCGCGTAATACTGTACGAAATACATGGAAACCGTTGTCCTAAATGGAGCTAACGATTGAAGTTTTTTAAACGTTTTATACTTGCCTTGTTGGTACTTGCGGTGCTTGGAGTTGCCGCTGTTGGTGCGCTTTATTTATATGTTAAGCCAGAACTCCCGAGTGTTGCGACGTTGCGTGATGTGGAGTTGCAAACGCCAATGCAAGTGTTTACCCAAGACGGTGAGCTCATTTCTCAGTTTGGCGAAAAAAGGCGTATTCCCGTTGATTTAGAAGACGTGCCCCAGTCGATGGTAGATGCATTTCTGGCAACGGAAGACAGTCGGTTCTATCAACATATAGGGGTCGATCCGATTGGCGTTATGCGTGCTGTTTGGGTGCTGGTAACAACGGGGGAGATAAAAGAAGGCGCAAGTACTATCACCATGCAGTTAGCGCGAAACTTCTTTTTATCGTTTGACCGTGCGTGGATGCGTAAAATTAAAGAAACATTTATCGCGCTTCATATTGAACAGTTACTGGATAAAGACGAAATTTTAGAGTTGTATCTTAATAAGATAACCTTTGGCCACCGGGCTTTTGGGGTTGGCGCAGCAGCGCAGGTTTATTATGGTAAGTCATTGAATGAACTTACTCTGGCGCAAATAGCAACTATAGCGGGCCTTCCTAAAGCACCTTCTAATCTTAATCCTATTAGCAATCCTGATGCGTCCAAAGCTCGTCGACGAGTGGTCTTGTTGCGCATGCTGGATGAGAAAAAAATCACCCGAGAACAATTTGATCAGGCTGCTGATGCGCCGGTTACTGCCCGCCGCCATGGCGCCGAAGTTACAGTGAATGCGCCTTACCTTGCCGAAATGGTTCGGCAACAAATGATCGATCGTTACGGTGAGGAAGAGGCATATAATGGGGGTTACAACGTCTATACGACCGTTAAGAGTGATGTGCAACTAGCCGCGCGTCAGGCTGTGTGGGATAACCTTCATGCCTATGATGAGCGTCATGGTTACCGTGGTCCCGTCAGTGTGTTGTGGTCTGAAGAAGACGGTAGAGCTGCATTATCGTCAAATGAAATTACTCGTTATCTTGAGAAGTTAAAATCGGTTGGTGCAGTAATCCCCGCGGTTGTTGTTGAAGTGGAGGGACAAACCGCTACTGTTATGGCAAAAGATGTCGGTAGGGTTACCTTGCCATGGGAATCAATGCACTGGGCACGCGAATACCTTAACGAGGAGCGCCAGGGACCTCCGCCGGAGTCGGCCGCCGACATTATGGCCGCGGGGCATGTTATTTGGTTGCGTCGCGTTGCAGCAACAGATGAAAACAACGCTGTCTGGCGTTTAGCCCAACTACCTGAGCCCAGTTCAGCCATAGCGTCATTGCGACCATCAGATGGCGCAGTGGCGGCTGTTGTGGGTGGTTATAGTTTTGCATTAAGTCAGTATAATCGGGCGTTGCAAGCCGAGCGGCAGGTTGGTTCTAATATCAAACCGCTGATTTATTCGGCTGCTTTTGAGCAGGACTTAACGCTGGCAACGCTAGTGAATGACGCGCCGATAAATCAGTGGAACCCCGGCTCCGGCATCGCCTGGCGACCGAAAAACTCGCCTGATGTTTATGAAGGGCCGATTCGTTTACGTAAGGCACTGGCAAAATCTAAAAACGTGGTTTCGGTGCGTTTAATTCGCGAAGTGGGTGTAAAGCAAACCGCTGATCATATTGCTAAGTTCGGACTTGATCGAAGTGAAGTTCCTGAAAATGAATCAATTTCGCTGGGTTCGCTTTCGATGACGCCGATGCAAGTTGCACGAGCTTATGCGACATTTGCAAATGGCGGTTTCTTGGTTGACCCCTATGTTATCGAGCGAATAGAAGACCGCAATGGCGAAGTGATTTTTAATGCTGAGCCTAAGCTGGCTTGCGTGGATTGTGACAATCCTGCGCCACAAATTATTTCGGAGCAGAATGCGTTTCTGGTCGCTCAGGCTATGAACTCGGCGGTTTGGGGCGGTGGCAGTTGGGCCCACAATACCGGCTGGAATGGAACGTCCTGGCGCATACAGCGCTCAAAGCCGATTGTTAATGAAGTCGGTCGCTCTATCGCTGGTAAGACAGGTACCACCAATGATGTTCGCGATACTTGGTTCTCAGGCTTTACTACCGGCCTGGTGACAACAACCTGGGTCGGCTTTGATGATGTATCCCGGCAGCTTGGCAGAACCACCATGAATCCATTGCTTGATAGCAAACAACAAGCTATTTCGGGCGGTGAAGCCGGCGCTAAAACCGCGTTGCCGGGGTGGATTTTGTTTATGGAGAAAGCATTGCCCCGGTATGAGTCAGGCAACATGATGATACCGCCGGGTGTGGTCAACGTGCGAATCGACCTGGCAACCGGCAAGTTGTCACATTTAACTGACCACACGACTCGGTTTGAATACTTTATAGATGGTACCGAACCTACCGAGTATGCCGATACACAAAAAGACAACGGCGACATTTTTAAGGAAGACGATCGCGAGCTCTTTTAAGCTCGCTGTCGTTTACTGCGCAGGTGATCAGCTGATGGCGCTAAGACGCCCCAGTAATTGGTTGAGGTCGGATTGCACTCCGCCTGCAGTCACTTGCTTGCCGGCCCCCGGGCCACTTATTACCAGTGGCATTTCTGAGTACCAATCTGTATAGATCACAAAAATGTTTTCACCCGGGATCAGGTTCGCTAACATGTCTCCCGCGGGTATATATTCGATACCGACTTTTGCTTTAACCCGTCGTTCTTCCGATACTGAAAAGCTGGCGAGCAAGCGCGGGACTTTGCCATCTTTAGCAGCTGATTCAAGCATTTCATTCATTGGCTCGTCGAGCTCGCTACGCCGTTGCATAAACTCAGCAACTGAAATATCACGCAGATGTTCAGGAACCAGACTATTAACCTCGATATCCTGCCAGTCAAGTTTCAGCCCAATCTCGCGAGCCAGGATTAGAAGTTTACGAACCAAATCCTGACACGACAGGTCTTCACGGGGATCGGGCTCGGTGTAGCCGCGTTCTTTTGCCTCGGCAACTAAATCGCTAAATGCTGTGTCGGCACTGAAGTTTTCGAACAGCCATGACATGGTGCCCGAAAAAATTCCTGAAATACTTCGAATTTCATCGCCTTGAGCGCGCAAATCGTTAATGGCGTAATTAAGTGGTAAGCCAGCCCCAACCGTAGTGTTGTATAACCATTCACGTTTGTACTCATGCTGGATTGTGCGTATCTCATGGTACAGAGATTCATGGGCAGAGCCCGCGCGTTTGTTAGCACTGATGATATGCAGTCCGTTAGCAAACAAGCTGGGATACAATTGTGCTATCGGTTTGGCATCGGTTAAATCAAGTATCACCAGTTCATCGTATGGCGCATTAGGTAATTCACGTAATAATTCGGTCAGTACGTAGGGTCGTGCCAGCCGGTCAAAATCAGCAGACCAAGCATTTAACTCAACACCTCCGTAGTCTAGCCACAGGCGCTTAGAGTTAGCTATGCCTATGATCCGCACGTCCATCACCTGGTTGATTCGATCGCGTTGCTGTTTAAACAGTTCTAACCAGGCACTACCAATATTTCCGCGCCCCAACACCAGCACACCCAGACTACGGCGATAATTGAATAACTGGCTGTGTAAACGGTTTAAAAAACGACTATCGAGCTGCTGTTCAAGAATAGCGATAGCCGAATTGCCATGTTCTCCCAGCCCAAACCGACGGACTTTTTGCTCGCTTAGCTGGAGCTTGAATGTGGTATACTGATCGGTCTCCTGTATGCGGTCACCGACCAGAGCGACCATTGAGTAGCCACGTATTTGGGTCACGGCATTGTCATTATCAATCTGCTCTAACCAACGACTTATATAGTCAAGGTGGTTTTGATGAAAGACTAAGTACTGATGATGCTTTTCCGGCTCGGTCCAACTAAATATTGGCTCAAGGTCGAGCTCATCCAATTGATCCACCAGACGTTTATCGTTTAACTCAATTTTAAAAAGCACCACCTCGGATAACGAGGTAAATACCTTGCCGCGGGGCTCAGCATGCTCAAACTGACCAATTCGGGTTTGCTGGTTCTCGACTTTAAGGCTTGAACGAACGGAAATAACCATGCGCTCGCGGTTAACCGGCTGAAAAGTTCGCGGATGCAGTACCGGACTGCCCAGGCGAGCTAACTCTTCAGCTTCAGACCAGTCTAACGCTGGCAAACTGACGACCCGCTCAATTTTGCGGGGATCCGCGGAGTAAACCCCGGCTACATCCTTCCAGATGGTTACTTGTTTTGCATCGAGCAGGCTACCAACCAGAGTCGCTGAGTAATCACTGCCATTTCGACCCAGGGTCAGGCTTTCACTATTTAACCCACGGGCTATAAAACCAGTGACGATAAACCGAGTGCCTGGGTAGGGAGCAACCCGTTGCAGCAGCGCTTCACGCGACACTTGCTCCTGGATTAATGGCTCAGGTGCGTCTTCGGCACAGAGAAAATCCCGGGCATCGATGTGTTCAGCGCGAGTGCCTTGCTTTCTGAGGAGTGCAGCGAGTAAGCGAGCTGACCATAACTCGCCGTACGCTAATAATTCTGCGTCACGGCTAATGCTTTCTTCGCCGCGAATAAAGCGTCGAAAACGTTCAAAGTCTGCATTAGATAGTTGGCACAGGGATTGTGCTAAATCGCTACCAAGCAGTTCATTGATAAGCCCTAACTGAAATTTTTCCAGTTGTTCGAGCAGGATTGCCGCAGTATCGCCGGGCTTTTTAGCCGCTGCAATAATAGCTAAAATGCGGTTGGTAGTGTCGCCGGCAGCAGAAACGACAACAACGTCGCTGGCACCAGCGTATTCGGTCACAATTCGAGCGACGCGGCGGTAACAGAAGGCATCGGCAAGACTACTGCCGCCAAATTTATGAACTTGTACGGTATCAGCAGCAGCCTGCACTTGCTCTTGAGTTAGCCCTTCTATTGCCATCAACTACGTCCTCTAAACTACAAATAATTGGTCGTTATGCTGTAAGGCTAAAATATTGTGGCGCAAATGTCAGCAACTTTTAGCCATCTAGACGGATAAAATTTGACGTAGCTAATCCTGTGAGTACAATTCATTATATCTTATAAGGGTTTTTCATACAGCGAGAGAATGCGATGAAGTGGAACGGTGAGTATATTTACCCGTACGCAGAACATGGGCGTAAAAGTCAACAAGTCAAAAAGGTTACGGTATCGATACCAACCCGTGTACTGAAAGTACTGACTGATGAACGAACTCGCCGCCAAGTAAAGAATTTACGCCATGCTACGAACAGTGAACTCCTGTGTGAAGCGTTTTTACATGCGTTTACAGGGCAACCACTACCAACGGATGAAGACCTGGAAAAGTCTAACCCGCACAAAATTCCAAGCGCTGTGCGTGAGGAACTCGAAGCACGCGGGTTACCTATTCCAACGGACGACGAGCTGGATCAGTCCTGATCCAGCATATAGTTTTTGGGCATGTCGATTTTTGCCGCCCCTGATTTGACGGCGGCTTCTGCTACAGCGCGGGCTACGCGGTGACACAGCCGCGGGTCCATGGGCTTAGGAATGATGTAATCAGAGCCAAAGGTAAGGCTGGATTCGCCTGAAGCCTCGAGTACCGAATCGGGAACTTCCTCTTTAGCTAACTGGCGAATCGCTTCGACAGCTGCAACTTTCATTTCATCGGTAATAGCGGTTGCCCGAACATCAAGTGCGCCCCGGAACATGAACGGGAAGCAGAGCACATTGTTGACCTGATTGGGATAGTCAGAACGGCCGGTACCAATAATGACATCGTTACGCGCCTGTTTTGCGAGTTCTGGTTTAATTTCCGGATCGGGGTTGGAGCAAGCAAATACGACGGGCTTTTCAGCCATCAGCTTAAGTGTTTCTGGTGATAGCAAGTCAGGACCCGAAACCCCAAGGAATAAATCAGCTCCCTCAATTACTTCCTCTAACGAGCGTTTATCGGTGTTATTCGCAAACAGCATTTTATACTCGTTTAGATCGTCGCGGCGGGTATGAATGACACCTTTTGAGTCCAGCATATAAATGTGTTCGCGCTGAGCGCCGCACTTGATCAACAGTTCCATGCACGCAATAGCCGCTGCGCCTGCTCCCATGCATACGATACGTGCGCTGCGCAATTTTTTACCCTGAATCTCCAGTGCATTTAGCATGCCTGCAGCGGTAACTATTGCCGTGCCATGCTGATCATCATGAAAGATGGGCACGCTGCACTTTTCGATTAACGCTTGCTCGATCTCAAAGCACTCTGGCGCCTTTATGTCTTCAAGGTTAATGCCGCCAAAAGAGTCCGCGATATTGGCAACCGTGTTGATAAAGTCCTGCGTCGTTCTGTGCGTAACTTCAATGTCGATCGCGTCGAGTCCGGCAAAGCGCTTAAACAATAATGCTTTGCCTTCCATTACCGGTTTTGAAGCCAACGGCCCCAAATTACCTAACCCCAGAATCGCAGTGCCATTACTGATAACGGCCACAAGGTTTCCTTTGGCAGTATATTTATAGGCGTTATCTGGATCGTCGGCAATTTCCCGAACAGGTTCGGCAACGCCGGGGCTGTAGGCCAGTGCTAAGTCTTTACTGGAATTTGCAGGTTTGGTTAACTCGACTGAGATTTTTCCCGGAGTGGGATACTGATGATAATCTAACGCTTGTTGGCGAAAGTCAGACATAAAAGCCGGCCTTTTATCTGTGATAATATCGAGCTCTTAGTTTAACGGCTTTTCGTGTAGGAACAAATCTTACCTGCTATACAGAGACTTGTTAGAGCAAGATAACTTTTATCGTGTCTAAAAATGCACCGGTTAACTTTTCTTTAACAAAAGGGGCTGCGCAGAAGGCGGGCAACAAAAAAGGCGCTTAATAGCGCCTTCTTTAAAAAACTGATAACAAAGCGTTGTTTTCAGCGGTTTTAATCGTCCGGCTTATTTTTTGCCCAACGTACCAAAACGCTTCTTAAATTTGTCAACGCGACCACCAGTGTCCATTACACGCTGTTTACCAGTGTAGAACGGGTGGCACTCTGAACATACGTCAACCAGCAGATCTTCAGTGCGGGTAGAGCGTGTTTCAAATTTATTACCGCACGAGCAGGTGACGGTAATTGCTTCATACTTAGGATGAATACCTTTTTTCATGGGATAACCTCAATAATGGGCCGCATCGCTATCCGGTCATCGTTATGCCGGACACCATGCGCAAAAAAACATCAATCGTTTGGAGCGCGGCATTCTATGTGATAACAGCTTACTGATCAAGTAAAATATCAGCGCTTGTATTATCTTGAGTAGCGCCACAAAATAGCAAAATGCCGATTGAAAAGCCCCATACACAACGTCAGGTAGAAGTCGCACTGCCGGTGCCACTGCGTAAATCCTTCACTTACCAAATGACCGAGCCTCTCCCTGCTGTAGGCTCGCGGGTTAAAGTGCCGTTTGGGCGCCGAACGTTGATAGGTTTTTATTTAGCACCGCTAGCACACACGGTGACTAATGACTACGCCCTGAAAGATGTCGACGAGGTGCTCGATCAGCAACCGTTGTGGGCTGATGATATTTGGCAGTTAATTTGCTGGGCAGCTGACTACTATCACCACAGCCTTGGTGAAGTTGCCGCTAATGCGTTGCCGACATTGCTGCGCAAAGGCGCGGCTGCCAGCTATCCGCCGGTTGAATATATTGCCTTGACGAAGGTGGGTGCCGAGCTCGACAGCGAGCAAATGAAGCGTGCACAAAAGCAACAAGCGTTAATTCACTTGTTACAGCGGGGTCCGCAGCCGCGAACTGTTGTAAAGGCAGCAGACATTAGTGCCACCGTGATAAAGGCTGCAGAAGAAAAAGGTTGGGTAGAGCGGCAACAGCGCGTTCCCGCAGCAGAAGAGACCCCCTGGCAGCTGGACTCAGATAACCAGCCACTGACGTTGAACCAACAGCAAGCCATTGCGGTGACAACGATCAACCAGCAACAGAAACATGCCGCAATGTTACTGCAGGGCATTACCGGTAGCGGTAAAACAGAAGTTTATTTGCAGGCAATGACACCTGTGCTTAAACGCGGCCAGCAAGTGTTGGTTTTGGTTCCAGAGATTGGTTTAACGCCACAAACGCTGCATCGTTTTCAGCAGCGCTTTGACGTACCCATTGTTATGCTGCATTCAGCATTGAATGATAGTGAGCGCTTACAAGCATGGTTAGACAGCCAAACTGGTAAGGCCGCTATCATAATCGGCACCCGTTCTGCGGTATTCACCCCATGTAAAGAGCTTGGCTTGATTATTATCGATGAGGAACATGACTTGTCCTTTAAACAGCAGGACGGTTTTCGTTACCATGCCAGAGATATTGCAATTAAACGGGCTCAATTGTTGGATATCCCGATTGTTATGGGTACTGCAACGCCCTCTTTGGAAACGCTGAACAACGCGGTAAGTCAGCGCTTTCATTGGTTAAAGCTTGATCAACGAGCTGGTGGCGCAGAGCAGGTAAAACACCAGCTGCTGGATATCAAAGGGCAGAAAGTTGTAGCCGGTATTTCTGAGCCGCTAGAGCAGCAGATTGCCGACGAGCTGAGCAGGGGAAACCAAGTTCTTTTGTTTTTAAACCGGCGTGGCTTTGCACCCGCGCTTATGTGTCACGAGTGTGGCTGGATAGCGCAATGCCAGCGTTGTGATGCCTACTATACGGTACACAAAAGCCTCTACCAGCTACATTGTCATCATTGTGGCTCACAAAGGCCAATTGCAAAACAATGTAATGACTGTGGCTCTTCTCATTTGATGACTCATGGTGTTGGCACGGAACAATTAGAAAATGCATTGCAGCAACGTTTTCCCGATTATGGCGTGTTACGTATCGATCGTGATTCTACCCGTCGTAAGGGTGAACTAGGTAAGCAGTTACAGGCAGCCGCTGATAGTCGTTATCAGATTTTGGTCGGTACCCAAATGCTGGCGAAAGGCCATCACTTTCCCAATGTTACGCTGGTCGCCTTATTAGACGTTGATGGTGCGCTCTATAGTGCTGATTTTCGCGCTGCCGAGCGTTTGGCACAACTATTCACTCAAGTTGCCGGGCGTGCCGGACGGGCGAAAAAAGCAGGCAAAGTGGTCTTGCAAACTCACCACCCTGAACATGACTTGATCCAGGATCTGTTAAATAATGGCTATCAGGATTTTGCCTTAACGGCGCTTGCAGAGCGCCAGGCTGCTCAACTTCCACCTTATGGGCACATGGGGCTATTTCGGGTAGAGAGTACCGACCGTCTTGCTATCACGACAGCACTTGATCAGCTGGTGCAGCAATTACCCGTTGTTCAGGGAGCGCAAATACTGGGTCCAATGCCGGCATTAATGGAGCGCAAAGCGGGGCGTTATCGTTATCAGCTGTTGGTACACTGCCAAACACGTAAATTACGTTATCAGCTACTCGAACACATGCTGCCGCTAATAGACAAACTGCCGAGTTGGCGCAAAGTGCGCTGGTCGTTAGATGTTGACCCACAGGACTTCACATAAGGGCTATAAAGCGAGTAAACTAATACCCTTATCATTCCTTCTTTTTTAATCTATGCACAGGTAGTCGAGTCGATGAAAGAACAACTGGAACAGTTACTTGCTGATGCTATTGGCCAAATAAAAGCCGATGGCGTTTTACCCGCAGATCAAACGGTAAATATTCAGCTCGACCGACCACGAGATAAATCACACGGCGACTTTGCAACTAATTTGGCCTTGATGCTGGCAAAGCCGGCAAAAACAAACCCTCGTCAGCTAGCCGAAACGATCGTTGCAGCGATTCCGCAAAATACGCTGTTAGCGAAAACTGATATCGCCGGACCGGGTTTCATAAACTTTACTATCGCCCAGGATCAGCTCAAGCAACAACTTGAAGCGATGATGACCAGTGATCGTCTGGGGGTTGAGCCCGCACAGGATAAGCGCACAATTGTTATTGACTACTCGTCGCCGAACTTAGCCAAGGAAATGCACGTCGGACATTTACGTTCTGCCATTATCGGTGATGCAGTGTCCCGCGTTAGTGAGTTCCTGGGTCACACGGTCATTCGTCAGAATCACGTGGGTGACTGGGGTACTCAGTTCGGCATGTTGTTGGCTTACATGGAAGCGCTTGATAACCAGGAAGCGGAATACGAGCTGAGTAATTTGGAAACTTTTTATAAAGCGGCGAAACAGCGTTTTGACGAAAGTCCTGAGTTTGCTGAGCGAGCGCGCGAGCTGGTCGTTAAATTACAGTCTGGAGATGAGTACTGCTTAAAACTCTGGAACCAGTTTATTGATGTGTCGTTAAGCCACTGTCAGGAGGTCTACGACCGCTTGGGTGTTAAATTAACGCGCGCTGACGTGATGGCGGAAAGTGCATACAACGACCGCTTACCGGGAGTTATCGAGCATTTAAAAGAAAAGAACCTGTTGGTTGAAGATCAGGGGGCTCAGTGTGTCTTTTTGGATGAGTTTAAAGGTAAGGAAGGCGATCCGTTACCCATTATCGTGCAAAAGAAAGGCGGCGGCTATCTGTATGCCACGACTGATTTAGCGGCTATTCAATATCGGCAACAAGAACTTGGCGGCGATTATCTGATGTATTTTGTCGATGCACGTCAAGCACTGCATTTTGAGCAAATTTTTACGTTGGCGCGTAAAGCAGGATTTATTGAGGGCGATATTCGCACCCAGCACTACGGGTTCGGGACCGTAATGGGTAAAGATGGTAAGCCCTATAAGAGTCGTGATGGCGGTGTGACGAAGTTAGCTGACTTGTTAGATGAAGCAGAGCGCCGTGCGCTTTCGTTGCTACAACAAAAGTCGTCTGATTTGACGGAATCACAGCAGCAGGAAATTGCAAAGGTCGTGGGCATTAGCTCAGTTAAATATTCCGATTTATCGAAGAACCGGACCAGTGATTACATTTTTGACTGGGACTTGATGCTCACCTTTGAGGGCAACACTGCGCCTTATCTGCTCTACGCCTTCACACGAGTCAACAGTATTTTCTCTCGCTTGGGGGAAACCGGTTTTGATCAAACAGCCGACTTTATTTTAGATGACCCGCGCGAAGTTGCGTTGGCTAACCAGTTGGTCAGGTTTAATGAGGTAGTGCATCAGGTTTACGATAAAGCCATGCCGCATTTTCTGTGTGGCTATTTATTTGAACTTGCGGGTCGATTCTCAAGCTTTTATGAAGCCTGCCCTATCTTGAATCAAGATAATGAAGCGTTGCGCAATAGCCGTCTGAAACTGGCTCGCCTTACAGCCAATACACTCAGTGAAGGACTGGATCTGCTGGGTATTCCGACACTGGAGAAAATGTAAGTTTGGATTACGCCAATCGCAAGCCTAATAAGCAGCCTAAACGAGGCGGTAAAAAGAAGTCTGCTGCGCGCAAGTCGGCCAGTGGCGCGACCCGAAGAAAATCGGAGACGCGCAATGTGCCCTGGCTGATTGTTATCATAGCAATCGTGTTGATCGTTGCATTTGCTTATGGCTTGGTCAAGATCAACGGTAGCTCAGAAAGCTCCGCACAACAGCCCGTAATTCAGCCTCCTCCGGAAAATTTGTTGCCTGAAAAGCCGGAAGAACGCTGGCAGTATATTGAGGAGCTGGAAAGCAAAGAAGTCGAAGTCGACGTGCCGGAACGTGAAGTCGGCCCGCCTAAATTGATGCAGTGCGGCTCGTTCAGGCAAGAAGCTGATGCGCAGCGGCTTCGTGCGCAAATTGCTATGGCTGGTTTAGAAAGCCAGATACGCGGTACTACCGGTAAAAACGGTCTATGGTATCGGGTTATTCTGGGTCCATACGAAACCAAACGAGATGCTGAGCGAGACCGGCATAAACTGCAGCGCGCACAAATCTACGGCTGTGCCATCTGGAACTGGAATATCGATTAGCCCCTTGCTGACCTTGAAATTTAAACGGCATACCCTCAGATAGTTGTCATCGCTGTCGCTAATGCGACATCACCAAACTACGAGAGAGGATGAGGTTTTGACCACGATAGTATCAGTTCGACGGGGCGACAAAGTCGTCATTGGCGGTGATGGCCAGGTATCACTGGGCAATACGGTAATGAAATCTAATGCGCGCAAAGTGCGTCGCCTATATCACGAGCAAGTGCTGGCCGGCTTTGCCGGAGGTACTGCTGACGCATTCACATTATTTGAGCGATTCGAATCAAAACTAGAGCAGCACCAGGGTAATCTAATGCGTGCTGCGGTAGAGCTCGCCAAAGACTGGCGCACAGATCGTGCACTGCGCAGGCTGGAAGCCTTACTCGCTGTTGCTGATAAAGAAACCTCCCTAATTATTACTGGTAACGGCGACGTTGTTCAGCCAGAAAATGATCTTATTGCTATTGGCTCAGGTGGGCCTTATGCGCAGTCAGCTGCGCGCGCACTGCTGGAAAATACTGAGCTTGATGCCCGCATGATTGTCGAAAAGTCACTGACAATTGCCGGCGACATTTGTGTTTACACCAATGGCAATCAAACCATCGAAGAGCAGGAGTCTATCGCTGCTGCTAAGAACCAATAACTTAAGGGGACACAACCTGATGTCTGATATGACCCCCAGAGAGATCGTTGACGAACTAAACCGCCACATCATAGGGCAAGACAAAGCAAAGCGAGCCGTCGCGGTAGCATTACGAAACCGTTGGCGCCGCATGCAACTGGATGACGAGTTGCGGCCCGAAGTAACACCTAAAAATATTTTGATGATTGGTCCAACGGGTGTTGGTAAAACAGAAATTGCTCGCCGTCTGGCGAAGTTAGCCAATGCGCCGTTTATTAAGGTCGAAGCAACGAAGTTTACGGAAGTAGGCTACGTCGGCAAAGAGATCGAGTCGATTATTAAAGATTTGACCGATGCAGCGGTTAAGCAGAAGCGTGAAGAGATGATGCAAAAAGTCCGTTATCGCGCCGAAGAAGCCGCTGAAGATCGTATCCTTGATGTGTTGTTACCACCGGCCCGTTCAGCAGGCTCCGGCTGGGGAGCCCAGCAAGAAGAAGCGCCAACTGAGGAAGAACGTAAATCGCGCCAGGTATTTCGTAAAAAGCTACGGGAAGGCCAGCTCGATGATAAGGAAATAGAAATTGACCTGGCGACGCCGCAAATGGGTGTAGAGATCATGGCGCCACCGGGTATGGAAGAAATGACTTCACAGCTACAGAACATGTTCCAGAACATGGGTAGCGATAAGACCAAGAAACGCAAGATGAAGATTAAAGATGCGTTTAAACAGCTGGTCGACGAAGAAGCGGCTAAAATGCTCAATCCGGATGACGTAAAAGAGGCGGCCATTCATTCTGTTGAGCAAAACGGTATCGTCTTTCTGGATGAAGTCGACAAGATTTGTAAACGCGGAGATAGCTCGGGTCCGGATGTGTCACGAGAAGGTGTGCAACGCGACCTGTTGCCATTAGTCGAAGGTACTACGGTTAATACTAAGCATGGCATGATCCGCACCGACCATATTCTATTTATTGCGTCCGGTGCGTTTCAGATGAGCAAGCCATCTGACCTGATTCCTGAATTGCAGGGTAGATTGCCGATTCGGGTAGAGCTTGATGCGCTGACAAGCCATGACTTTGTGCGCATTTTGACTGAACCTAATGCGTCATTAACAACACAGTATCGTGCCTTGTTAAATACTGAAGGGGTAACCGTTGAGTTCACGGATGACGGTATCCAGCGAATCGCTGAAATTGCCTTTCATGTAAACGAAACGACCGAAAATATCGGCGCGCGCCGTTTACATACCGTACTTGAACGGTTAATGGAGGAAGTCTCCTTCAATGCCACCGATCATAGTGGAGATACGATTTCTGTTGACGCGGCCTATGTTGATAAACATATCGGTGAGCTGTCAAAAGATGAAGATCTCAGCCGTTTTATTCTGT
Organism: Idiomarina aquatica; assembly: GCF_004362895.1. Taxonomy (GTDB): domain Bacteria; phylum Pseudomonadota; class Gammaproteobacteria; order Enterobacterales; family Alteromonadaceae; genus Idiomarina. The sequence goes on from NZ_SNXI01000011.1 coordinate 37,167, forward strand.
AACGGGTGACTTAAATAGCCGCTGCTGCAAAAGGCGCAGGCAGCGGCTCTCTTCCTTCTTTGAGTTCTCGTTCAATCAACTGTTCGGCGAATTCCAGCCGCATTGGCGGTGAGTAGTAATAACCCTGCATCATGTCACAACCGAGCTGTTGTAAAATCATTTGTTGATCTTCGGTTTCTATGCCCTCGGCAATAACTCGCTTACCCAGGCCGTGAGCCAAGCGTATCATTGCTTTTAATATAGTTGCGTCGGTACGATTAACTTGTAGCTCACTGACAAAACTCCGATCGATTTTTATTTTACTTATGGGTAAAGAACGCAGGTATGCCAGAGAAGAGTGACCCGTGCCAAAATCATCAATGGCCACGTTAAAGCCCATTGCTCTTAATTTATTAATCACACTCATGCCATTGTGCAGGTCAGACATGGCAACGGTTTCGGTAATCTCCAACTCAAGTGCCGCAGGTGCAATCTGATATTTATCGACAACCGCTTGTAACTGATCGATGAGTTGAAAATGTTGAAATTGCTGGGCTGATAAATTAACGGCAATCGGCCAACAGTGATCGAACTTTTGATGCCAACGCTTGAGGGTAGCCGCTGCTTTTTCAAGTACCCAACTGTCTAATGTATCGGTCATCCCCAATTGCTCGATGTAAGGTAAAAACTCTGCCGGGGATAACAGTCCTCGCTCGGGATGCTGCCAGCGTATTAACGCTTCGAAACCACAAAGTTGTTGATGATCAAAATCAAACTGGGGCTGTAAATACAGCAAAAATTCGTTGTTTTTAAATGCCCGTTTAAGAACAGGCTCCATATCCAGCAATTGGCTGAACATGTCATCCATACCCCGTTCAAAAAACACCACACCGGGTTGATGGTGGCGTTTGGACTCGGTTAGCGCGATAGTGGCTTTATTTAACAAAATCTCCGCATTGGTTCCGTGTTGCGGATACCGGGAAATACCAACTCCGACACTGATGGCGACTGATTTTTCGCCAACAGTTATGGGTATACTCAAGCTTTGCTGTAGCTCATTGCCAAGATCTTTAAGCAAATGTCGGCTTTTTAAATGGTCAAAAACAATCGCAAAAACGTCTCCGCTAATGCGGGCGACCGCCAATGGTGTTTTGTGGAAGTGTCGCAAGCGACTGGCCACTTCTTTTAAAACTTTATCACCACCTTTAATACCCAAGCTTTCGTTAATTGACTTAAAACGGGAAATTCCGATGAGGCAAACGGTTAGCTGGCGGTTATTGGAACGGCAAAAGTCAATAAGATAAGGAATTTTTAATACCAGCTGCGCACGATTAGACACGCCGGTGAGCGCGTCATGTGTATGCAGATATTCGGCACGTTGTATGGCTCGTACTGATGTGTTGCGCTCTGATTCGAGTAACCAGATAATGATACCGACCATGACTATGGCCAGAAAAATCACCGTAAACACACCTTGTACCGCGATTACCCAGTCAAGCGGACGGTCGCTAAGTGTCTGAATAGCGGCTACCACGACAAGATTTTTAAATGCCACAAACAGAAAGCCGCATGCGACTAGACGTGGACCAATACCCGCCTTAATTTTGCTCCACATGGGTATACCAATGGCGAAAAACAGCAATGCCGGAACCAGAAATTGTAAAAAGCTTTGATTGGGGTTACTTATGGCGACCGACAAACTGTTAGAAGACAGCCAGGCAATAACACCCCCAAGACCTGCTGAAGCGTATCCTAAGTAACGGATAAGACGTGAGGGTTGTCGTTTGTCAATTGCATCGAGCGTCCCCAGCGCAATGTATACGATAGCCAAATATTGCAGAGCCAGTGCAACAGCTTGCGCAAGCTGGACGCTGGTTGCGCTGATTTGAATTTCACCCATGCCCAGTGCGCCTAGCGTGACGCGAATCAGTTCGCTGAAGCCGTACGAGAAACAAGCGAATGACCAATAGCGCAAGTAGGCATAGTCGTATGATGCAAAATAAAAGCGCAGTAGTCCCGTAAACCCTAGTAACAGGAGTGTTTGAACTGAATGGGTTATCGTTTCGATCGCCAATCCGGTGATCAAATCAAGCGTAGGCATGCCACATTTCTTTATTATTATTATTTTCACCTAAATTAATGCACTTTAATGGGTAAGTTCAAGTGCTAGTTAACGTCAAAGTAGGTAATTTGACGCCAATCTTTGATTTGGGTTTTTGAATTAGGCAATACCCGTTATACTCAGAGAGTTAACCCTAACTACGCGGACAAAGACATGGAATATAATACCTCAGAGCTATGCGATCTCTACCCGGATATGGTGGATGTGGTTGAACCCATGTTCGAGAGTTACGGTGGCCGTTCGTCGTTCGGCGGTCAGTTGGTGATTATTAAAAGCTATGAAGATAAGGGCTTGATCGAAGAAACCCTGAATCAGGATGGCGGCGGTAAAGTACTACTTATCGATGGTGGTGGCTCAGTACGCCGGGCGTTAATTGACTTAGCTATTGCTGAACAAGCCATGGATAATGACTGGGAAGGCATTATTTGCTATGGCTCTGTCAGGGATGTCGACGCATTAGAAGAGTTAGATATTGGCATCCTCGGCGTTGCCTCTATTCCGGTCGCGGCACCTAGCGAAGGTACCGGCGAAATGGAAATTCCGGTTAACTTCGGTGGCGTCACGTTTCTACCGGAGGATCATATCTATGTGGATAGTACCGGGGTTATCTTGTCACCCGAGCCGCTTGATATTGAGTAATGTCTGATCTGTCGTTTTTAAAGTTAGTTGAGCCCAGCCATTGGGTTCGAGTTCGAGAGCACGAAACCAAGATTGGCCAGGCAATTCATTCTCTGGCGCTGGAGGGAAGCTTTGAACAAAGCTTAGCCAGCGCCTGGGAGGGCGGCCAACGTGTCGCGATTGTTGGTATTCCGGAAAGCATCGGGATTAAAGCGAACCTGGGCCGTCCGGGGGCAGAAGGTGGCTGGCAGGCATTTCTGCAAAACTTTTTAAACCTACAAAAAACCGGCTTGGTTTCAACGCACGAATTATTACTCGTTGGCTCGATTGAATGTAGCGACTTGATGCAACAAGCTGAGTCACTGAGTATCGAAGACGAGCAAGAACTTGCCGAGTTGCGGCGTCTGACTGCGATGATCGATGCGCGAGTCAGTCGCGTGTTAGCTCCTATTTTTGCGCAAGATTTTGACGTTGTTGTCATTGGTGGCGGTCACAATAACGCCTATCCGCTGCTGAAATCACTGCATCAAGTGACAGACCAGACCGTGGGCGCCGTTAATTTGGATCCGCACGCAGACTTCCGTGCGACTGAGGGGCGGCATAGCGGTAACGGGTTTAGTTATGCGTATGTCGAGGGCATCCTCGAGTGCTATCACGTTGTGGGTTTGCATCCGGGTAAAAATTCAGCGAGTAGTCTACGCAACCTCAGCGATGCGGGTATGCGCTATCACTCTATCCATCGCTTATTCGAGCGGTCTTTTAACGAAGTGATGGATGAAGTTGTCGCTAAAGCTGACTCATGGCAACGCCCGCTGGGTATTGAGCTAGACGTGGATGCGCTAACAGGTGTTCCGGCTAGCGCGATAAATTACAGTGGCTTGTCACTGGCGCAGGGCTTCCAGTTTGTAAAACGCCTGGCTGAGCTTCCCGATGCCAGGTATGTGCACTTGGCTGAGGCAGCTCCAAGTCTTTGTAGCGCCGGTCCTGAAGAGGGTTTAAAGGTGACAGGACAAGTGCTTTGTGAGCTAACTACAGCGTATCTTCACGGTCGTGAGCGACGCCGTTAAGCCATAACGTTTTTAGCGGGTTAACGCCGAATTGATAGGTCAATTCGGCGGGGTTTTGTATATCCCACAATGCCAGATGTGCTTTCATTCCAGCCTTTATTTGACCGTATTCTTTTTCAATGCCAAGCGCTTTTGCAGCATTTACGGTAACACCGCGCAAACACTCCTCCGGCGTTAACCGAAATAACGTTGCACCCATTTGCAACATCAGGGGTAAGTTGTGAATAGGCGAAGATCCCGGATTGGCATCGGTAGCCAGCGCAATCGGCACTCCGTATTGCCGCAGTAGCTTGATAGGCGGCACAGTGTCATCACGCAGAAAGTAAAATGCACCAGGCAGAAGTACCGCAACTGTGCCGTTTTCAGCCATCGCTTTTACGCCGTTCTCGTCCAGTTGCTCCAGGTGATCAGCGGATAATGCGTGGTAACGAGCTGCTAAGGCAGCACCGTTTTGATTGGTGATCTGCTCGGCATGAAGTTTGATGGGTAATTCATGGGCTTTTGCTGCTTTAAAGACACGTTCAGTCTGCTCAAGACTAAAACCGATACGTTCGCAGAAAGCATCAACCGCATCGATTAATCCCTCAGCAGCAAGTGTCGGTAAAATCTCATTAATTATTAATTCGATATAGCCATCGGCATTGTTTTTATATTCCGGAGGCAGGGCATGCGCCGCAAGCAGCGTAGTTTTGATGTTAATGGGTAATTGCTCGCCCAAAGCGCGTGCTACTTGTAATTGTTTGCGTTCGTTTTGCAGATCCAAACCGTAGCCGGACTTAACTTCAATGGTGCCGACGCCTTGTTGCATTAATGCAGATGCACGTTTGCTGGCCAAACGCAGTAACTCATCAAAATCGGCAGCACGAGTAGCCTGGACCGTACTGGCTATCCCCCCGCCCTGTTCAGCGATTTCAGCGTAGCTTTTACCATGTAATCTTTGTGCGAATTCGTCAGCGCGAGAACCAGCCCAAACTAAGTGGGTATGGCAGTCAATTAGTGCCGGCGTCAGGCACATGCCCTGGCCGTCGATAACTGTTGCCGCTGGCGTGGCTGGTGCTTCGACAGCAGGCCCCGACCAATAAATTGATTCACCGTCAATAATCACGACCCCGTCTTCGATAATACCGTAATCGTCAGAGTTGTCGGATAGCGTTGCTAAAACGATGTTTTGTATACGTTGCATAGCTATTATTTAACTTCGTTTTGTGGCTTTGTTATAAGAATAGCAACCTGCTTAGGTCTTGTATAGACAATTCAATTGAACTAAACTTTGTTGCATGGGCTTTCACCAACACTGGTCACATGCAAGGGTGCCTCATGGCAAAATTTTCGACAATAAAGCAGCACATCTACCAAAAAATCGAATCCGGTGAATGGCCGGAAAATCACCCCGTCAGCTCAGAAAATGCGCTTGCCGAGGAGTTTTCAGTAAGTCGTATGACAGCACGCCGAGCACTGCAGGAGCTTGCTGATGAGGGACTAGTTATCCGAACTCAGGGTGCCGGAACGTTCGTCGCCCCAATTAAGTCACAAACGTCTTTCATGGCTATCCGAAATATCGCCGATGAGGTGCGCAGCAGAGGCCACGATTATCGCGCCAAGGTGCATCATATGCGCGTGCAACAAGCCTCAAGTCAGGTTGCGGAAGCGTTAGCACTTGAACCCGGCGTAGACGTGCTGCATTCAACTATTGTGCATTACGAAAACGACAAACCGGTTCAGCTCGAGGAAAGGTATGTTAATCCCAACTTGGTGCCCGACTATTTAAAGCAAGATTTTAGCAAAGTGACCCCACATGAGTATTTGTGTGTTGTGACACCACTAACGGAAGCGAGCCACCAAATAGAAGCTATTCTGCCTATCTCTGCAGTATGCCAATACCTAAGTATTGATCGGCACGAGCCCTGCTTGCGCATCATTCGCCGCACCTGGAGCTCGGGCGGTGTAGTGAGCTACGCCATTCTGACCCACCCAGGCTCCCGCTTTAAGTTGGGTGGGCATTTGAATTTTTCGAATTCTTAGGAGTACGTCATGAGTCAACCACGACTTGATACATCAAGAACAATTAAAGCCGATACCGGTACTGAAATATCCTGCGCTAATTGGCAGATCGAAGCGGCGAAACGCATGTTGATGAACAATCTCGATGACGAGGTGGCGGAGCATCCTCAGGCGCTAGTCGTATATGGTGGCATAGGTCGAGCTGCCCGTAACTGGCCTTGTTATGACAAAATTATAGAAACCCTGGAGCGGCTTAAACCAGATGAATCATTACTGATTCAGTCAGGCAAACCGGTGGGTGTATTTCCAACACATGAGGATGCGCCGCGCGTGCTCATCGCAAATTCAAACTTAGTGCCTGAGTGGGCTAATTGGGAGCATTTTAACGAGCTCGATAAAAAGGGCTTGATGATGTACGGCCAAATGACCGCAGGTTCCTGGATTTACATTGGCTCACAAGGCATTGTGCAAGGTACCTACGAAACCTTCGGTGCGGTAGCTCGACAACACTTTAATGGCGATGCTAAAGGTAAGTGGATACTGACTGGCGGGCTCGGTGGCATGGGTGGCGCGCAGCCACTGGCGGCGACCATGGCTGGTTTTTGTATGCTGGCGGTAGAATGTGACGAGAGCCGTATCGATTTTAGATTGCGTACAGGCTACGTTGACCATAAAGCAACCTCTCTGGATGAGGCAATGACGCTAATAAAAAGCGCGTTAAACAAGGGCGATGCTATCTCGGTTGGGTTACTGGGTAATGCCGCCGACGTTTATAGCGAGATGCAGGAGCAAGGTGTGTTACCTGACGTGGTTACCGACCAAACGTCGGCTCACGACCCGCTGCATGGCTACTTACCGCAAGGATGGACGCTGCAACAGTATCATCAGCAGCAACAGCAAGACCCACAGGGCACGGTGAGCGCTGCTAAGCAATCGATGGCAGTGCAGGTCAAGGCCATGCTGCATTTTCAGCAACAGGGTGCTGCTGTGCTGGATTACGGTAATAATATTCGGCAAATGGCAAAAGATGTCGGTGTTGAGCATGCATTTGACTTCCCGGGCTTTGTACCAGCCTACATTAGGCCGTTGTTCTGTGAGGGTATAGGGCCTTTCCGGTGGGTCGCGCTATCGGGAGATCCTGAGGATATTTATAAAACCGACGAAAAGGTTAAAGAGCTAATCCCGGACAACCCGCATCTGCACAACTGGCTGGATATGGCTAAAGAGCGCATTTCGTTTCAGGGGTTGCCGGCAAGGATTTGTTGGATTGGTTTAAAAGACCGCGCGCGTATTGCTAAGGCGTTCAACCAGATGGTCAAAAATGGTGAGTTAAAAGCGCCGATTGTAATAGGGCGTGATCATCTGGATTCAGGCTCTGTGGCTAGCCCCAATCGTGAAACCGAAAGCATGAAAGATGGCTCAGATGCAGTGTCTGACTGGCCGTTGCTCAATGCGTTATTAAATACCGCTGGCGGCGCAACCTGGGTAAGTTTACACCATGGTGGTGGCGTTGGTATGGGTTATTCGCAGCATGCCGGGGTTGTAATTGTTGCCGACGGCACGGATGCAGCAGAAAAACGCCTGGGTCGTGTGTTATGGAATGACCCCGGAACTGGTGTTATGCGTCATGCCGATGCGGGATATGATATCGCCAAAGATTGTGCCAGGGAGCAGGGCTTAGATTTGCCAATGCTCGAGAATCAAACATCGTAGCGTTTAGCATTACGAAAAAGGAATTGTTATGAGTAGTTTTCCGTTAAATCCGGGCCAGCTAACACTGGCAGATCTGCGCCAGTGGTACTTTGCTTCGCATACGCTGAAGCTCAGTGAAGCAGCTGTTACTGACATTAATCAATCAGCAGAGACCGTAGCTAACGTACTGGAGCGCGGGCAAACAGTTTATGGTATCAACACCGGGTTTGGTTTGTTGGCCAACACCCGGATACCGCCAGAACGCTTGACTGACTTACAACGCAGGATCGTATTATCGCACTCCGTGGGAACGGGCGAATTGCTGGCTGACGATGTGGTGCGGCTGATGCTATTGCTTAAGGTTAATTCCTTGTCACGGGGGTTTTCCGGCATTCGTTTAAGGGTCATTGATGCCTTAATTGCACTGCTGAATCACCAAGTATATCCATGTATTCCCAGCAAGGGTTCGGTGGGAGCGTCAGGCGATCTGGCACCGCTTGCTCACATGGTATTGCCGCTATTAGGCGAGGGCGAAGTGCGATTCCAGGGCAAGATATTGCCAGCTACTGAAGGGCTTAAAAAAGCCGGGCTGGAGCCGCTTGAGTTGGCTCCGAAAGAAGGTTTAGCTTTGTTGAATGGTACTCAGGCTTCAACAGCTCTGGCATTGGCAGGACTGTTTAAAATCGAGCGGGTTTTTCATAGCGCTATTACCATTGGAGCCATGTCGGTGGAAGCGGCGATGGGCTCTCGGTCGCCTTTTGATGCGCGTATTCACCAGGTTCGTGGACAGCATGGACAACAACAGGTTGCAGCTGCCTTCAGGGATATTCTTACCGATAGCTCTGCTATCGCTAAAGATCATGAGAACTGCGAGAAAGTACAGGACCCCTATTCACTGCGTTGCCAGCCGCAAGTGATGGGAGCCGCCTATGACAACCTCAAACATGCGGCGACCATTCTGGAGCGCGAGGCTAACGGGGTAACTGATAATCCGCTGGTATTTAGCGAACAACAGGATATTTTATCCGGCGGCAACTTCCATGCAGAGCCGGTTGCGATGGCAGCGGATATCATTGCTATTGCTGCAAGTGAGGTCGGTTCTATTTCTGAACGTCGGGGCGCTTTGTTGATCGATAAACACCTGAGCAACTTGCCGCCGTTTTTGGTTAATGACGGTGGCGTTAATTCCGGGTTTATGATGGCGCAAGTGACCGCAGCAGCGCTGGCATCCGAAAACAAGAGTCTGGCGCATCCTGCTTCGGTCGACAGTATTCCGACATCGGCTAACCAGGAGGATCACGTATCGATGGCTACCTATGCGGCCCGTCGCCTCGGCGATATCGCCGATAATATTGCTGATATTGTTGCCATCGAATGGCTCGAAGCGGCACAAGGACTGGACTTTAGACGGCCGTTAAAAGCGTCTGACAAAATTGAAGTGGCTTACAGCTGTTTACGTGACCAGGTACCTTTTTATGATCAGGACCGCTACTTCGCGCCGGATATTAAAGCCGCCAGTGACTTAATCAAAGCGGGTGCTTTAGGCATGACATTGGCAGACTTTACCGTTTAGCTAAAACCACGAAGCGGCCGGTGAATTCTGCCACCGGCCGATCGTCATCTAAAATTTGAGACTTCATCGTCAGGCGGGCATTTTTGCCCTCTTTAAGAGCCGAAAAATCTCCGGTTACGTCACTTAAGCGTGCAACTGAACGTGGTTCTTGTGTGACCGGTTTGTGATAATGGATATTTCCGTCTCCCAGTACTACTGAGCCCTCTAACCCCCGTTCCAACAGTTGTAAGTGCAATAAGCCCCAGCAGGTGAGCGTGCCCAGCGAATAAATACTACCGGCAAACATAGTGCCGTGGACGTTAATGTTGCGCGATAATACCGCCCGGGTTTCAAATAGGCGGCCAGTGTACTGGTGTATCTTAATACCCATTGCATCAGATATGGGGATATCGTTTTGCCAGGTCTGTTGCAGCTCGGCACACCACTCAGGCCGGTAGATGATGCGGTTTTGCTCGCTAAACGATTTACGTAACTGGTGTTCAGCCATGGGGTTATTTACGGTATTGCCTTCTTCAGCAATGTAGTAACCGCATTTTTTATAAAAACCAATGGTATTGTCGCGTGAGTTAATCACGACGTGTTGTGCGCCTTCATTTCTGGCCGCCAATTCGAGTGCGTAAATAATAGCTACGCCGTGGCCTTCGCCCCGATATTCGGGCGCTACAGCCATAAAACGAATCTGAGCTTCCTCAGGACTGTTAAAGTGCACACGGCCCACCGCCACAGCTTCACCGGCTGCATTGACGACCATGCGGTGTTGGCCAACCTGATCATACTCGTCTTGCTCCGAGCCTCGTGGTCGTTGAAAGGGTTCGCGCAGCACCCGCCAGCGTAAGTCATAGTAACGCTCGAGTTGTTGCTGTGTTTCCGGGGTAATAACTTTGTACATTAATCGACCCTTAACTCAAACGTGACTGGTCCATCGTTAACCAAAGACACTTGCATGTCGGCGGCGAACTGACCGGTTTCTACAGCAATACCTTGTTGCTTTAGTGCGTCGCAAAATACTTCGTAGAGCTGTTTGGCTTGCTCCGGGGTTGCAGCTGACGAAAACGAGGGCCGGCGACCTTTGCGGGTATCGGCGGCAAGTGTAAACTGAGAAACAACCAGTGCTGATAGTTTCTGGTCTAGCAGGCTTTCGTTCATTTTGCCGTCGGCGTCACTAAATATACGGTAACCGGCAATGCGTGCGGCTAATTTTTTGGCTTTATCTTCGTTATCTGCATGCTCTACACCCAGCAGTATCAGTAAACCCGGACCAATCTCGCCAATGGTCTGTTGTTCAACCTCTACTTTTGCTTGTGAGACACGTTGCAGTAGTCCAATCATTCGTCCTTGTCCTTCGATCTACGGTTCAGGTATTGATATTCTTCCAGGCTGACAGTCAGCTCTGCACCAACTAACACTATGTTCCAGGATAAATAAATCCAGATAAGCAAAATGGGAACCGTCGCTAACGCACCATAAATGGCCTGATAAGTGGGAAAGTGCGTGATATATAACGAGAAGATTTGTTTACTAAGTTCAAACAAAATAGCGGCAATGACGGCACCAAAAGCGGCATAACGGAACTTAACGGTACGATTAGGTACCAGCTGATAAAGCAGAACAAATGCCACAAAGCTGGTTACAACGGGAACAAACCACAGCATAAAACTGCGCACACCGGATACATATTCTTCCGCAAACTGCGTCAGAGAAATGAGATAAGAGGTTGCAGCTAACCCTGAACCAATAAGCACGGGCCCGAGCGTGAGTATCATCCAGTAAATGGCCAACGACACAATAAAGCGCCTTTTACTGGTGTCTCGCCAGATAGTATTTAGCGTGGAGTCGATGGCTGAAATCAGCATCACCGCGACCACAAATAAAAAGCCAATGCCTACAGCTGTCATTCGTGAGGCGTTAGCGACAAACTCGTCGATATACTGTTTGAGTTGCTCGCCTGATGTCGGCAGTAAATTAGCGATCAAAGCGTCTTCAATATTGCGCTGTAACTGTTCGAATACCGGAAACGCCGAAAAAATAGTAAACATAACAACAATCAGCGGCACCAACGACAGCAGACTGACGTAGGTAAGATGACCTGCCGTGACGTTGATTTTATCAGCAGAGCAGCGTTGTCCGAAATACTTAAAGAACTGCGCACCCTGTTGTAGCTTTTGCTGCCAATCCATCGTTGTTTTCACGCGTGAGTCCTGAGCCAATTTGTGATTAAGATACGTATCAGTACGTACTATATCATGTGGGAGTTTATCACTTATGGCAATGGTGGTGTTCGGAGCAGCAGGCGGACTAGGCTGTGCGATAACGGAGCGTTTGGTTCATGAGTTCCCGGAGCAACAGGTAATTGCTATTTCTCGTCAGCCAACTAAGCGTCGTATCGCCGGCGTTCAATATATTGCGCTGGGTGAGTACAGTGAACAAAGTTTGAGTCAATGGGTGTCCAATTTTAAGCAAACCGGAGCGCAACTTGATGGCGTGGTCTCCACCATCGGTATGTTGCACGATGAAGAAGCATTTCCGGAGAAGCAACTAGCAGATATCACAGCGGATAATCTGGAAAAGTTGTTTGCCGTTAACGCGGCTGCTCCGATGCTGATCCTCAAGCATTGCCAGTCGTTATTCGATAAGAAACACAAGGCATTTTTTGTTCAGTTATCGGCTAAAGTGGGTAGTATAGAGGACAATTACCTGGGTGGCTGGTACGCGTATCGGGCGTCAAAAGCCGCGCTCAACATGCTGTTAAAAACAGCCTCGATAGAGTTAAAACGCAGTCATAAGAAGCTGGTTGTTGCGGCGATTCATCCCGGAACAACGGATACCCGGTTATCGAAGCCTTTTCAAAAGCGCGTACCTGAAGGCAAGCTCTATTCTGCTTCCTTGTCCGCTAAGCGTATTGTGCACGTGATAAAAGGATTAACCCCTGATAAGTCAGGAGGACTGTTTCACTGGGATGGAGTAAAATTACCTTATTAGATGTCATTATTGCATTTAGTCTGCAAATGGTTCTAAATTGGTAAAAAACCAAGGAGCATCACATGTTATACATCCTCGCGATCTTATTGCCGCCGTTGGCGGTGTTATTCACCGGTAAAATATTTCAGTTTATTTTTAATCTTATTTTGGCGGCTGTCGGTGTGATTTTAGCCGTGGTCACGCTGGGCGCGTTCGGTTTAATCTATATTCTCGCTATCATTCACGCGATCATCATTGTGCATGGACACCGCCAGGAAAAACGTGACGAACGGTTAGTGCGTGCAGTGCGGGGGGATAAAAAATGAGGCTATTAGCCGCAGTTACGGCAGTTTTATTGTTAACGGGGTGCCAGACGGCTTATTACTCGACAATGGAAAAACTGGGTATCGAAAAACGCGATATATTGGTTGACCGTGTTGACGAGGCCAAAGATTCTCAAGGTGAGGCACAGGAAGAGTTTCGTTCAGCTTTAGAGCGTCTGGATACCATGCTTAACATTGATGGTGGCGAGCTGGAAGAGCAGTACAATGCCCTGAATGACGATTACGAAGCCAGCAAATCCGCAGCTGAGCGCGTACGTGAACGTATTGATGCCGTCGACAATGTCGCTCAGGACTTATTTGATGAGTGGAGTGAGGAGTTAGAACAATATTCTAATGATTCGATGCGCCGCCAAAGTGAACGCCAACTGCGCGAAACAGAGCGCCGTTACGCCGACCTGATTCGTACCATGGAACGAGCTGCGAGCAAGATGGATCCGGTGTTGGCGAAGTTACAGGATAACGTTCTGTATCTTAAACATAACCTTAATGCACAGGCAATTAGTGCCATTCGAGGCGAGTTTGATAATTTACAGGTGGATATCCGCGATTTAATCAAAGAAATGGAAGCGGCGATTGCTGAATCGGATAAGTTTATTGCGTCGATGAACTAAGCGGCTCGCTCGTTACGTATGCAATACCTAGTCACAGCAAATAAAGGATAGCTTTGAATGTCAATTTTATTAATTGGCGGTAGTCGCCGAAAAGACTCACTTAATACAAAAGTTAAACATCGTATTGCAGAGGTCGCTGATAAATACGGTATTCACTACAAGTTACTTGATGCCGATGCACTTGATGCACCGATTTATCACGGTGATTATGAAGCAGCTGAAGGCGTGCCGGAGTCGATGCAAACGTTGGCGCGGGAAATAAAAGCTGCGTCTAAGGTTGTGTTAATCAGCCCGGAATATAATTCATCTGTGTCGCCATTAATTAAAAACGCTATCGACTGGGTTTCTCGAGTTGAGAGCCAGGCATGGCAAAACAAAAAGGTGCTCTTAGGCGCGGCGTCACCGGGTGGTTTAGGCGGAATTCGTGGTTTGATGCACTTGCGCGACATTTTGGGCAATGTGCAGGCCTGGACTGCGCCTAATTTCGCTATCTGCCCAAACGCCAATGACGAAACCATTGCAAATATGGACGAGTCATTTCTGAAAAGCTTTCTGGAGCAGGGTGATTAGTCTCTCTGGCTAAGGCCGTCGAGATAAGTTTCGATGGCCTTACTGCCATACTCACTTAAATCAAAATAGTTGCTGTCGAGTAACCAGTTGTAAATTAATCCATCAACCATACCGAAAAGGCCAATCACCGCCATTCTGGGGTCAGTCTCGGGTTTTAATTGCTGATCCTGCAATGCTTTCTCGAACAACGTTTCGAAGTCTTCTATGCATTCATTCCGACCACTGACATGACGCAATTTTATGGGGTTGACTTCATCAACGTATTCACACTTGTGCAGTAAAATACTGGCTAGCGCCTGTACCCGCTCATTACTTTGAATTCGGGTAAGAAACTCAATGGTGCGTTTACGGATTTCCTTTAAGGCGTCGTAGTCTTTGAGTTCAGCGATGTGCTCGCGCATCTCGTCTATGGGTAACCGAACTCGATCCATCAGTGACTCGATCAAATCCTGTTTATGACGAAAGTGGTGGTAGATGGCGCCGCGAGTTACTCCTGCTTGCTCTGCAACCTGGGCCATAGACGTGTGGGCGACACCATTTTTACCGAACAGAAGTTCGGCTGCATCGAGCAATTTAGCCCGCGTTTCCATGGCATCTTCTTTAGTCCGTCTTACCAAAATATCACCTTCCAGTCAGTTACCTGCGAACTTAAGCACAATTAATTATATCGCACATTGTTTAATCATGCACCTACGCATGTATAAGTACCAAGTTCGGAATTGAAAAGTCCTTGTGATAGCGGTCTAGCTGTGCAGATAATACGTAAGACATAGTACTGATTATACAAGTAGTCGGAAACCGTGGAGGTTTTATGAAAAACGAAATTGATTTTCGCCTGATTCTTGATGCGTACGAAAAAATTCATGAGCATGGTGAGGCAAAGCAGGGCCAGCACGTGTTAGACGGCATCACTGCATTTACTGACCATGATGGCTACACGGTGTTTCTGGAAGGGCATGGTGTTAAGTTTCGGCTGGAATTTCATAACAAATATCATCTGGATTATGATAACGGCACGCAATTAGATAACTTTATTCGAGCCCTTAAAAACATTTCTGAAGGTTATGAAACGCCCGGCAGAGAGCGTGGATGAGTAAAAAAGCCTATACCTTCCGGGAAGAAGTTGCGCATGCCCTTACGCATGGTATTGGGGCTGCGCTGAGTATTGCAGCACTATCGGTGATGGTTTGGTGGGCTTTAGCCTACGGCGATGTTTGGCACGTCGTGTCCGCGAGCATTTATGGTGCCAGCCTTATCATTCTTTATACTGCTTCAACTCTTTACCATGCATTCCCGTGGCCGAGGCTAAAAGGATATTTTCAGCAGCTCGATCATGCTGCAATCTTTTTATTGATAGCAGGCACTTATACGCCCTTTGCGCTGATTAATTTGCGCGGTCCCTGGGGCTGGAGCCTGCTCGGCGTGGTGTGGGGTATCGCACTCATTGGCGTGGTAATTGAGCTGTTTGTAAAAGACGCGCCCAAATGGCTATCGTTGACCTTGTATCTGGGTATGGGATGGATGGCGTTGGTTGCCATTAAGCCAATGCTGGATAATGTCCAACTCGAAGGTTTGATGTTACTTCTGGCTGGCGGCCTGGCCTATACGCTGGGCGTGGTATTTTATGTTTGGAAGTCATTACCCTACCATCATGCTATCTGGCATTTGTTTGTCTTGGCCGGTAGCGTTTTTCACTTCTTTTCTATTTTTTATTACGTACTGCCGCAGCCTGAAATATTGGCGCTTGGATAAAAAAATACCCGCTCAATGGCGGGTATTTTTAGCTAAGCAGCGTGGCTGTTAAGCTTTAGGCTCACGGCCCGCGCGCTTACGTTCGTTTTCGGTTAACAAACGCTTACGAATGCGGATAGATTCAGGCGTAACCTCAACCAATTCGTCATCGTTAATAAACTCTAACGCTTGCTCAAGTGTGTATTTAATTGGCGGGCTCAATGTTTGAGCGTCGTCAGTACCTGAAGCACGAACGTTGGTTAGCTGCTTACCTTTTAGACAGTTAACGGTTAAGTCGTTAGAGCGGTTATGAATACCAATAACCTGGCCTTCATAAACTTCGTCACCGTGCGCTGCGAATAATTTACCGCGTTCTTGCAGGTTAAACAGTGCATAGGTCAGTGCTTTACCCTGTGCGTTAGAAATCAATACGCCGTTTACACGCTGGCCGATGGTACCGCCTTTATGCGGGCCGTAATGGTCAAACGTGTGGTACATCAAACCAGTACCTGAGGTCAATGTCATGAACTCAGTCTGGAAACCAATCAAGCCACGGCTTGGTACTTCGAAATCGACGCGCACGCGGCCTTTGCCATCCGGAGTCATGTTGGTCATTTCGGCTTTACGCAAACCAAGCTTTTCCATAACCGCACCCTGGTGCTGTTCTTCGATGTCTACCGTCAATGACTCATACGGTTCCATTTTCTGGCCGTCTTCGTACTTGATGATAACTTCCGGGCGCGATACGGCTAATTCGAAGCCTTCACGACGCATGTTTTCGATTAATACGCCTAAGTGCAGCTCACCACGACCAGAGACACGGAATTTATCCGGGTTATCAGTTTCTTCAACACGCAATGCGACGTTATGGACTAGCTCTTGTTGCAAACGCTCAAGAATTTGACGAGAAGTAACGAATTTACCTTCTTTACCGGCAAATGGTGAGGTGTTGACCTGGAACGTCATGGTAACAGTCGGTTCGTCAACGCTTAGCGGCTTCATCGCTTCAGCAGCACCTACCGCACAAACGGTGTCTGAAATTTTAAGTTCACCCAAACCGGTTATGGCACAAATGTCGCCTGCATGAGCTGATTCTGCGTCAATGCGGTCAAGACCCAGGTAATTAAATACTTTACCGATTTTACCGCTACGCTCTTTGCCGTCAGCACCAACGATAGTAACCGGTTGGTTTACTTTAACGCTACCACGAGTTACACGACCAATACCGATAACGCCAAGGTAACTTGAATAATCAAGTTGAGAAATCTGCATCTGTAAGTCAGCGTCAGGATCTGCGTCCGGGTGGCTGACTTCGTTAACGATAGTTTCGAACAACGGCGTCATGTTTTCGCCAACCGTTTCTTCTTCACGAGTAGCCCAGCCATTCAGTGCCGAAGCGTAAACAACAGGAAAGTCTAACTGTTTGTCGGTTGCGCCTAAGTTATCAAACAAATCAAACACCTGATCCATCACCCAGTCAGGGCGAGCGCCGGGACGGTCGATTTTGTTGATGACAAGAATCGGGTTCAAACCGTGCTCAAACGCTTTCTGTGTAACGAAACGCGTTTGCGGCATAGGGCCGTCAACAGCGTCGACCACCAGCAATACGGAGTCAGCCATTGATAATACACGTTCTACTTCACCACCAAAGTCGGCGTGTCCCGGAGTATCCAGAATGTTGATGCGGTAGTCCTGCCAGTTAACGGCTGTATTTTTTGCCAAAATGGTGATGCCGCGTTCTTTTTCCAGATCGTTAGAGTCCATGATGCGCTCTTCGAGCTCACCACGACTTTCTAAGGTGCCAGATTGTTGAAGTAGTTTGTCGACCAGTGTGGTTTTGCCATGGTCTACGTGCGCAATAATCGCAATGTTGCGAAGTTTATTAATATCAAATGCCTGAGTTGTCATTAAGAAAGCCTGTGTTTGTCGGAGTAAACCCTGCCGACAGAGGGTTGATAAAAAAGAGCGGCGTATTCTACCTGTTTAGTGACTAATTAAAAAGCCTTTGTTCGTTTTTTACTCAAAAGATTCATAAAGCAACATCAAGATGCACCATTATGGTGTACAATGCACTAATATGGTGCGAAAGGTGTTGCTAGGCTTCCCTTCTAAAATCGTAACCTATTGAAATAAGTGAAATATTTATATTGGCACGGCTGTTGCTTAGTAAAACGTGTCGAGTCATTACAACAAAATTAATTGTGATCGAAACCGCTATTAACAGAGTTATCGATTACACTAGTTAAAAATAACTAATTTATTCATTCCGCTGGAGGAAAACATGTCAGCAAGCAAGATTTTCGATGCCATTAAAGAACACGACGTAAAATTCGTTGATTTGCGCTTTACCGATACCAAAGGTAAAGAGCAGCACGTCACTATTCCGGTGTCGCAAATCGATGATGACTTCTTTGAAGAAGGTAAAATGTTTGACGGCTCATCGATTTCGGGTTGGAAAGGGATCAATGAGTCAGACATGGTATTGATGCCTGATTCAGATTCACTGGTACTGGACCCGTTTACTGACGAAATGACCCTGAACGTGCGTTGCGATATTCTGGAACCGGATACAATGCAAGGCTACAGCCGCGATCCACGTTCTATTGCTAAACGAGCAGAAGAATTTTTACAGTCATCAGGTATTGCTGACAACGCCTTTTTTGGTCCCGAACCGGAATTTTTCTTATTTAATGATGTGCGATTCCACACCGACATGAGCGGCTCGTTTTATAAAATAGATGCCGAAGAAGCCAAGTGGAATTCAGGTCGTGAATACTCTGAAGGTAACCTGGCACACCGCCCAGGTGTTAAAGGAGGCTATTTTCCGGTTCCTCCGGTAGATTCAGCACACGATATTCGCGGCACCATGTGTCTGGTTATGGAAGACATGGGATTGGTGGTTGAAGCACACCACCATGAGGTTGCAACCGCAGGACAAAACGAAGTTGCTACTCAGTTTAACTCGTTGACTAAGAAAGCCGACGAAATTCAGGTTTACAAGTATGTTGTGCACAATGTAGCCCATAGCTATGGCATGACAGCGACCTTTATGCCGAAGCCATTGGTGGGTGATAATGGGTCCGGTATGCATGTGCACATGTCATTGCAAAAAGGTGGCGAAAACCTGTTTGCAGGTGACCAGTATGGTGGGTTAAGCGAAACTGCATTGTATTATATTGGTGGTATTATCAAACACGCACGTGCCATTAATGCGTTTACCAACCCATCGACCAACTCATACAAACGCTTAGTACCTGGTTTTGAAGCGCCGGTAATGTTGGCTTACTCTGCACGTAACCGTTCGGCTTCTATTCGTATACCGCTGGTTTCGAGTGCAAAAGCACGCCGCATTGAAGTACGCTTCCCTGATCCAAGCGCAAACCCATACTTATGCTTTACTGCGCTACTGATGGCAGGTCTTGATGGCATCCGCAATAAGATACACCCTGGCGATGCTATGGATAAAGATCTGTATAACCTGCCGGCCGAGGAAGCGCGCGATATTCCTACCGTGTGTCACTCTCTGGAGATGGCATTAGAAGCGCTGGACAAAGATCGTGACTTCTTAAAACAAGGCGGAGTAATGGATGACGATATGATCGACGCATACATTGATCTGAAATATAACGAAGTCGAGACACTGAAGAAAACAACGCACCCCGTTGAGTTTGATATGTACTACAGCTGCTAATTTCTATTGCTAAGACTTTAGCAATTACTAAAAGGGAGCAAGGCTCCCTTTTTTAAGCAGAATACATGCACTATATTGGTGCATCCAACGTGAGTTAATTTATGGCGGCGCTAAAAACACAACAGGCAACTATACTGGATGCTTTGCTGACAGCGGTCGTGGTGCTGGATGAACAACTGGTTATTCGACAGGTCAATGCGGCAGCTGAATCGTTACTCGACCATAGTGCCCGTAGACTGTTAAACGAGCCCTTTGCCAGTAGTTATGTGTCTACCACATTAAGTTCGGATTTACTAAAGAGTTGTTTACTCGACCAACAAACACTGGTTAATTCCGAAGCTGAATTGGTGTTGCATTCTGGGCATAAGATCACGGTTGAAGTGAGTATCCAGTTTTGGCACGACGGCGCTGCCGATATGCCCCGTTTGTTGCTGGAATTGAGACAAGTTGATTTACAGCGTCAAATTTTGCGGGAAAACTCGCAACGGCAACAATTATTCGCAACACAAAGTTTGTTACGCGGCATGGCTCATGAAATTAAAAATCCTCTTGGCGGGCTGCGAGGGGCTGCACAATTGCTAGCGAGGCAATTACATGATGACGAGCTGTTGGAATATACCGACCTTATTATTGCTCAATCTGACCGACTACGTAATTTGATTGACCGGCTGTTGGGACCATCACGGATTGACCAGCCAAAAACAGTTAACTTACACCAGGTAATCGAGCGTGTACTTCAGACGGTTAGCTACGAGTATGAGAAAACCTTGGTGTTAAAGCGTGACTATGATCCTTCGTTGCCGCATTTGAGTGGCATAGAGGATGCGCTCGAGCAAGTGTTCTTAAATATCGTACAAAATGCAGCACAAGCCCTGGATGGCGACGGTGTTATTACCGTTAGAACCCGGGTCGAGCACCAATTAACGCTGTTTGGGCAACGCTACCGTCAGTGTGCGGTTATCAGTATTCACGACAATGGTCCGGGAATACCGGCCTCACTTCAGGGGCAAATATTCTATCCGATGGTGAGTGGACGACCCGCAGGTACCGGCCTTGGGTTGTCATTAGTGCATAGCCTAGTCCATCAGCACGGCGGCAAAATTGAGTTTAGCTCAGAGCCAGGCCATACCTGTTTCAACCTTTTCCTTCCTTACCGGCAGCCGGAGGCGTTTGCGCATGACGACCGCTAAACTATGGGTAATTGATGATGATCCTTCTATTCGCTGGGTGTTAGAGAAAACCTTTAACGATACCGAATTTCAGGTACGTTGCTTTAATGAGACTGAACAGGTTTACAAAGCATTTGCAGAAGACGCGCCGGACGTATTGTTAAGTGATATTCGCATGCCGGGTGACGATGGACTGACGTTATTAAAAAAGATGACCAGGGAACGTCCTGACCTGCCGGTAGTTATCATGACAGCACACTCTGATCTTGATACCGCAGTAAATGTTTTTAAAGGCGGGGCGTTTGAATATCTGGCAAAGCCTTTTGACCTGGATGATGCCGTAGCAACCGTCAGGAAAGCATACCAGCAACGGCAAAGCCAACCTCAACTTACCGAAGTTCGACGCACGCCACCCACGCTGATTGGTGACTCGGCTTCGATGCAAGATGTTTTCCGCGTTATCGGTCGACTATCAAAGTCCAGTGTCAGCGTTTTGATTACCGGCGAGACCGGAACCGGTAAAGAGCTAATCGCAAACGCACTACATCAACACAGCCCAAGAGCGGAACATGCGTTTGTGGCGTTGAATATGGCAGCGATTCCGGCTGAACTTATCGAGTCCGAGTTATTTGGTCATGAAAAAGGCGCATTTACCGGCGCCGATAAACGTCGTGTCGGACGTTTTGAACAAGCTAACCACGGTACTCTTTTTTTAGATGAAATTGGCGACATGCCGTTACCTGTACAAACCCGCTTGTTGCGAGTTTTAGCCGAAGGGCAATTTTATCCAGTAGGTGCTCATCAGCCATTGAATGTCGATGTAAGGGTCATAGCAGCAACGCACAAAAACTTAGAGCAGGCCGTCACTCGTGGCGAATTTCGAGAAGACTTATTTCATCGGCTAAATGTTATTCAGTTGAAACTGCCCGCATTACGAGAGCGCACCGAAGATATACCACAACTTGCAGATTACTTTTTACAACGCTCAGCGCAAGAGCTAGCGGTAAACACCAAACAACTGAGTGACGATGCGGTAGCTGCGCTGTGCAGGTACAACTGGCCTGGTAACGTCAGGCAGTTAGAGAATGTCTGCCGTTGGCTAACTGTAATGGCGCCAGGACAGGCTGTTCAGACACATGAATTACCGGATGAACTACAACAGAAAAATGAACCTGACGTTAGTTTAGAGGTCAATGAAGCAGCTAGCTGGGGCGACACCATTGACGCAGAACTGCGTCGACGTGTTCATCAACACGACGTGTTAACCGCGTTAAATGAAGAACTAGAGCGCCGCGCACTCCGATTTGCTCTTGAGCGTTTCGGCGGCCATAAACAAAAAGCAGCGCGCTGGTTAGGTTGGGGACGCAATACCTTAACCCGTAAAACCAAGCTATTATTAAAGTAAATCTTTTGTAAAAGGCATCGCCCTGTGCCGCTGGTTTATAGAAGATAGGGTAGATGTCATGCAACTGAGAAGGCAAACAATGCATTCTGTATTACTGATTGACGATGATCATGAAATGTCGGCGATGCTGACGGAGTTATTCAAGCGAGAGTCTGTTGAGCTTACTGTCGTTGATGACGGTGTAAAAGGTCTGGACGCTGCCTTAAATGGCGATTTCGAGTTGATCCTGCTCGACGTCATGTTGCCCGGCATAGATGGTATGCAGCTACTACAGCGATTGCGGCAGCAGCATCGAGATACTGCAGTATTGATGTTAACGGCGCGTGGCGATGACGATGACCGGGTAATGGGGCTTGAGCTAGGTGCTGATGACTATTTACCCAAGCCATTTAATCCGCGTGAACTTATTGCACGGGTTCGCGCGTTGTTGCGCAGAACACCTAACACCACCATGCAATCGGAGAAGCTAGTCGCTAGCGGCTTTGAACTTGATCCGGCCAAAGCTGAAGTGAGCTGTGACGGCCAGGCGCTGGTCATTACACCAACCGAATTTGATATTTTGCGCTGTTTGATGCAGCAAGCGGGACAAATGGTGAGTAAAGATCAACTATCGGTAGCTGCGCTGGGGCGCAAAATGGGCCCGTTTGACCGCAGCCTGGATGTACATATCAGTAATATTCGCAAGAAACTTCCCAGCCGGCCTGAGCGCATACAGACCGTGCGCGGCCGAGGTTACCGTCTGACCGCGCAGGCATGATCTCCAACAGTAGTCGCCGCAAAAGTCGTTGGTACCAGTCGCTGACATTGCGACTGCTGTTATTGTTTTGGGCATTATTATTTGTTACCGCAAGCAGTGGCTACTTTCTCGCTGTGTGGAATCGAGCAACGCCCGAACCACAGCCTGTGGCCGAGCCGATAAAACGAACGATTGCTCCGCTTTTACAAGACCCTGTTACCTTTCTGAGTTTAGAACCTGGCCGGTTAATTGCCGGTAATTATCGTGTTGCTGCACGCGTATCGGCCGCCGGGCAGCAGAAATTAATGCTGGATGAATACCTTGGTGAGCAACATCGGCGTACGCTGTTGCGATTTCTGAATTATGAGCAAACGATGCAGATGCCGTTAGCTGACCGGTTGTTGATTGGCCCATTCGAGTTAAATGGTAATAAAGTACTGGTAACGCGGCCACTGCAGGCTGCTGAATGGCAAGATCAGGCTCAAGCCGAACGAGAGCTGACACAAGCCCGAACATGGGCCATCGTGTCCGGTAGTTTTGTTATCGCTATTCTGTTGGGGGTATGGCTGATACGCCCAATTCGCCGGCTAAGTTCTGCAACCCGCGAAATAGCAGCAGGTAGCGCTGAACCTAACCTTGCTAAGTTGCCAAATCGGCGCGACGAAATTGGTGACTTAGCAAGGTCTCTTGCACAAACCGCGCGTGATCTAGCGGTCTCACGTGACGCACAACGACGGTTGCTCAGCGATGTTTCGCATGAGTTACGTTCGCCAATGGCACGTATGCAAGTAGCACTGGATCTAACCGATGCCAGCGAAGATGATGCGCATATTCAGCAGTTACGCAGAGATACCGAGCGACTTAATCTAATTATTGAACGAATTCTGTCACTTTCTAAATTAGAAAACGGATTGGTGAACCTGAATAAAGAAGCAGTTGATACGGGTCAACTTGTTGCGCGTTTGATTGATGATATTCAATATGCTGACGCGGCTTTAGGACAACGCTTAGAGCAACAGCATGCGCAGTGGCCGGAGCTCCAATCTGACGAAGAGCTGTTACGCATGATAATCGAAAATATCGTTCGCAACGCGCTTCATTATACCGATGGTACTGTCGAACTCGGCTATAGCCTGAGTGATAATCAACACCGAATTAGCATTCGTGACCACGGGCCTGGTGTCGACGACGACTTATTAGCGAAATTGTTTGAGCCGTTTTATCGTGGTGACCCTTCACGAAAACATAAAGCAGGGGTGGGCTTGGGATTGGCGCTGAGTCAGCGCGCTGCCGTGGTGTTGGGCGGCACCTTATCAGCTTCTAATCACCCTGATGGGGGGCTGGAAGTTGTGTTAACATTGCCTCAAGATTAACGACACCAAGCAGCACGTGACCCGAACCACTGACACAACCCGCCCCGGCGACGATAGCCCAGCCTGGTTGACGCATTATTACGACCAAGTAATGCCGTTCTGGCAGCAGGTTAACAATCGTTGGCTAAAAAGCTTCGATGGCATTAATTTGCACTGGTGCTTTTATAAAGTCAGCGAGCGTGCCCCGCTGGTTGTTATCAGCCCCGGACGTATTGAGGCGGCGCTTAAATATCAGGAAGTTGTCTGGGAATTAGCGCAGGCGGGCATTTCGTGTGCCGTGTTAGATCACCGTGGGCAAGGCGAATCAGAGCGCATGACGACTAACCCTCACCAAGGACACGTGGAAAAATTTAGTGACTTTATTGGTGACTTCGAGGTTTTCAATGAAGCAGTGAGTGACGTTTTTCCGCTTGCCAGTAGGCGGTGGCTATTAGGTCATTCGATGGGTGGAACTATTGCCGCATTATATATGCATAACCGCGACGGTGGTTATGAGGAAATGCTACTTTCTTCTCCCATGTTCTCTATTAACACAGCCGGTATTCCGGTTAGTGTTGCTAAGTCTATAACCGCGGCTGGCGCTTGGCTTAATAAGCATTTGATGCCAAACCGACCCTGGTATTTTTTGGGTATGAAGGGCTACCAACCGGTAGAGTTTAATAAAAACGAACTGACTCATAGTAAAAACCGGTATCGGGTGTTTAGAGAGCTTTATCAGCAGCAACCCGAGGTACAATTGGGTGGGCCTACCTTTAACTGGCTACACGAAGCGTTAATTGCCTGTGATAAAGCAAGCTCGGGGAGCCTCTCAATAGCGTGTCCAGTGACCTTATTTCAGGCCGGCAGTGACAGTGTGGTGACGGCTGAAGGGCAAGATCGTTTTGTTATGTACAATGAGGCAACTAAGGTGGTCATTGAGGGAGCACGGCACGAGCTATTAATGGAAAGTGATCGTTATAGACAAGCACTGATGAGCAAACTGCTATCCATTAATGAGTGATTGAACCTTCTACCTTAGCTACGATCTCAGGATCCATGTGTACAATGATATCTGCTGCCGGGAAGTGCTTCATCAATTCAGCCTCTACACAGTCAGAAATGGCATGTGCTTTTAGCAACGACAAGCGATCATCAAGTTCGATATGGAGTTGAATAAAACGTGTTGGCCCGGCTTCCCGGGTGCGCAGTCCATGTAAGCCCCGCACACCATCAACTGACTTGGCAATCGTGATAATTTGTTGTTGTGTCTGTTCGGGCAACTCGCGATCCATCAACGAATTGAAGGCTTGAGAGCCTATTTTGATAGCGCCAATGATGAGGTATGCAGCGATACCAATGGCAAATACGCTATCAGCCCAGAGTAACCCCCAGCCGCTCAACAGCAACGCGATAATAACGGCAATATTCAATAAAATATCGGATTGGTAATGTAGGTGGTCGGCTTTAACTGCTTGCGAGTCGGTGTGTTTAATTGCGATACGCTGAATAGTGATAAGCACAAGTGTTAGCGCAATAGCAGCTCCTGACACCCATATACCGGTATTAACCGAAGGCAGTCTGGGCCCTTGGATTAATTGCTCAATACTATGAAACACCAACAGCATGCTGGAACCGGCAATAAATGCACTTTGCGCAAGTGCGGCTAAAGACTCAGCCTTACCGTGACCAAAGCGGTGTTCTTCGTCTGCAGGCTGAAGAGCATAACGAATGGCGAAAAAACTAAATACCGAGGCGCCGCTATCGAGAATTGAATCGGTCATCGATGCCAGCATGCTCGCCGATTCGGTTTGCAACCAGGCAAACAGCTTCATGGCAATAAGAGAAAATGCGACGATAACAGAAGCTGTGCTGGCAAGCTTAACCCAGAATGAATAGGTTTTACGAAAGTTAGCTGCTGAGTTTTCGTTAGTTGGTTTCACAATAGGACCGAAATTTGATGCGCCGTGTTAGCGATAGTTTGCTATTCTAACGCTTTTTAGCTGTCGTTAAAATTATCATGCTGCATTTAGTCTTATTTGAACCAGAAATACCCCCTAAAGCAAAAACGCCATTCGGTTGGCGGCTAATACTGGTATGCAACTGCACTTGATCGAGCCACTGGGTTTCGAACTTGAGGAAAAAAAGGTACGCCGTGCCGGTCTTGACTACCGGGATCTCGCTAATGTTCGTATTCACGGTTCGTGGCAACATTTTTTGGACACGGTTGAGCATAACCGTATTTTTGCCTGCACGACACGAGGTACAACCCGCTATACAGACGTAGAATTCGAGCCGGGTGACGTGTTGTTATTTGGGCCAGAAACACGGGGGTTGCCGCTGGAAGTATTAGAGACATTCCCCGCGAAGAACTGGTTGCGTCTGCCTATGGCAAGTAATAGCCGAAGTCTGAATTTATCGAATTGTGTTGCTATTTTCGCTTATGAAGCGTGGCGACAGCTTGGCTTCGAGGGCGCGATCTAAGTGCGCCTTTAACTGAGCACCTAACTCGTTATTTTTAAATGCGACATATAATGGTAATGGCTCACGCAAGCGACTTCGGTGATAAGGCGTAGTGACCCAGTCAGGCAGATTGTATTTGTAATCGATGACGCCTTCAATTCGGTTTAAATCCAATAATGCAAAACAGTCTAATGACGTGTTAGCTCGATAAAACGAAAGCGAGTCTGGTAGTAGTTTGTGTAATTCTTCATTGCCTGAATAGCATACGGTGTGGCTCTCTTGGCCAGCCAGAATAGCCTGTTTTTTTGTCCTGTCACTGGCAAAAAGGTAAAGGGCATCATCCATCGCAATGGGTTTTTTGGAGTACAGCAGCTCATTATCAAACTGATTTTTATAAACCCCTACCACCATGTGGGCTTTGTCTTCGAGCAAAGCGTTTAAGGCTCGGGGCCAATTACTTGCCAGGGTTTTAACTCCAGCTACGGTGTCGCCGTAGACTGTGTTGATAAGTTGCCACAACCGACCGTTACCGTTAGCCCCGGTTAAACCAGGCCTAGCCGCTGCAGCTGCGGTCAACTCCGTTGGCATAGGCATGGGTTTTAATTGCTCGGGCGCTTGTAATTTAAATTGCTGGCGTAACTGCGATAGTCTGCCCGAGGCCTGCATCAAGGAAAGGCGTTGATAGAGGGGCTCAATCAGGTGTTTATATTTTTGATGTAGATAATGAAAACCAACCTCTGACTTAACGTGGTACACGATAAAATCTTTGGGTTGGGACAGCTCAAGGTTTCGCAGTTGAAAGTCTGCGATTAGGGCAGCGTCAATTCGTTCTGCGTTGAGCAGTTTAGACACCTGGTGTATATCAGACTGGCGAAACGTCGTTTTATCGAAGTTAGCGTCGGTAAGTACAGTTTCTGCTGCGCGCATCCCGCCAATGTAAGCAATATTATTGACGGATTTTAGTGTACACAAACCGCAGGCCGCCTTACGAGCGACCAGGACGATAGAGAACTCATAAAGTTTGAACGGCACTCTGTTCAGGTTATCGAGCTCTTCTTCCAGGCCGGCAAGTCTTCCCAGCTCGCCCGCAATCTCACCATTTTGTGCCAGTTGTTCGGCTCTAAGGCGTGGTATCGGTTGATAGTTAAGTTCGATACCTAAATCTGCATAAGCCTCTTCAAGTACGGCGGTTATGTAATCAGCTGTTGGACCCGTTGCAGGCTTACGAAATGTCAGCGCCTGCTGCGCAGCAGCCGGTGTTAGCCAGATGCTGATAAATAAAAAACACAATGTGAGTGACAAGCGTTGGCGCATACGACTTCAATAGTTGACTCAACGAAAACGCAGTATAACAAGATCTAAGCGCATGTCATCTTAACCGGTTGATGGACCGGTCTATGGGAATCTTTTGCATCGCTACTAGTCACAGCAAAACTGACTACTTAATCGTGCAAGCAATTTAGTGTGTAAACGCTATAATAAGCACAACTCTTAACGACTCTTAGAGGCTTTAATTTATGAAATTTAGTGGTATGAAGCCAAGTCTGACAGCAGCCTTGCTGCTGGTTGCATCACCATGTGTTGCTGCACAACAAAATGAAGATGACTATCGCCATGTTTATCTATCGGGTGGTGCTCTTCAGCTTTGTTCTAGCTTTAATCCAAATAATTGTGATGACGCAGACTGGATAGACAGCGACAACATGCGTACCGATCGTTATCTGAATATATCTGAGCAATTTCGTATTGAAGCAACATCAGATCGTGTTTGGAGTGCATATCGGGAGGAAACTCGCAAAAAGGTTCTCGACGCATTAGAGCTGATTCATGAACGTATAAACGAGGACATCGTGTCAGAACGGGTGTTCGAGAGAGAATTTACCCGGCGTGCAACCTTGCAAACCTATAACTCGCTCTCGGATGCAGAATACGCCAAGGTAATTGATTTGCTCGAAGTACCGATGTCGAGTAGCTTTCCTGAAATTGTTAACGTCGAAGAGTCACTAGATAAAGCGTCTGCAAAGGTGTTTCGCCGTTTCGCGGATTTTGCCGAACAGAACGTTAGCAATGAGGAAAAGCCTGTAGTTTACTTTTCAACAGCTGGATATCGGGATCCATACTCCCGTATCGATTTTTATCAAAGTACGCTGTCTCAGCTTGGCCTGGAAGCACGTTGGTTACCATTAGATGAGGCGGTGATTGCTGCAAGAGCGGAGAACCGCTGCAGCGAACTGAATAGTGTACAGGAAGAGCTATTCGGCGCTTATGATCGCAATCGTGTTTATCGTGATGATTATCAGCGTCAGGTCGAATTTTGCAAGTCAGGCGATACTGAATATGAGATGTTAGCGAATGCTGATGCGGTTTTCTTTGCGGGCAATAACGCCAATCAAATTCGCAATGCGTTTGTTAAAGACGATAACAGCCCATCGGAATTACTGCGCATGATGGTTGCGCGGGTACAGCAGAAGAAGCTCGTTGTTGGCGGCACCAGTGCCGGAACCGCAGTGTTAACAGCCAAGCCAATGATTTCGAATGGCACAACGGCTTCCGCCATTAAAAACGGCAGCGTAGCCACTAACCCACCGCCGTTTGGCTGTGACCTGGATAATACCTGTCCGGCCAATACCGGCCCAGATACGTTGACGTATCATCCGTTTGGCGGCCTTTCGCTGTTTCATTTCGCCAGTCTGGATACACACTTCTCAGAACGTGGCCGCCACGGACGCTTGGTTCGTTTAGCCGCTGATAGCACCACCCCATTGTCTATTGGCATCGATGAAAATACCGCGATGCTGGTTAATTTGGAAAAAGGTGACTTTGATATTATCGGTGAACGAGGCGTCTTTTTTGTGGAAAATGCTCAAGGTGCTGCGAATGCCGTTGCGGCGACATTTCATTACTTAGTCGCAGGGGCTTCCGGAATGATGAGCCCATTTGGAATGCAAACGGCAGAGTTTGCTGACGGCAGTAATATTGTTCAGTCAGAACCAACGACTAACTTCCTTACAGACCGTGGCCTAATAGACTCAATGCGGGTGCTGTGCGGTGATCGTAAAGAGATGACGCTGATTAATAAGGAATACCGATTAGTCGCACAGATAGATGACAGCAGTCGCACCGCAACAGCGGGCGGGGAATGCCAAATCATCAACGGCAAAATCGGCATGGCCTATCAGCCGGAAGAACAGCTGTAACTGAAAGAAAAAGCGGATGGCTGAGATAATCTAATGCAATCTCACCGTCCGCTTTTTGGCTGCGCCAAAGGCGCAACCTACACGCCGTATTGTTCGCGGTAGGCTTGTACTTTCGGTAGGTGTTGGTTGAATTCCGGGTCGTCTTTAAGGAATTCAATGATGTCGTTGAGGCCAACGATAGAGATAATCGTAGCCCCAAAGTCACGCTCAACTTCCTGGATAGCCGACAACTCACCCTTGCCTTTTTCTTGCCTATCCAACGCGATCAGAACGCCCGCGAGGCTGGCGCCGTTGGCTTCGACAATCTCCATTGACTCGCGAATCGCTGTGCCGGCAGTGATAACGTCGTCTACCAGCATGACCTTGCCATTAAGTTCTGAACCGACCAGGTTGCCGCCCTCACCGTGATCTTTTTTCTCTTTACGGTTAAAGCAATAAGGCGTGTCTTTTTGATGATGGTCATACAGTGCGACGGCCGTTGCTGTTGCAATGGGAATACCTTTATAGGCCGGACCAAACAACACGTCGAATTCAACCTTGGCATCCATTAAGGCGGCAGCGTAAAATCGGCCCAGTTTGGCTAAATCAGAGCCCTTATTGAACAAGCCTGCATTGAAAAAATACGGACTGGTACGCCCCGATTTTAAGGTAAATTCACCGAATTTAAGTACGCCTCGGTCGATAGCGAAACTGATAAAGTCTTTTTGATAGTCTTTCACCGGCTAACCCTCGTTTATGCTAACGCTGATTTCTGGATATCGATAAGCTCTTTAATGCTATGGCGGGCAAAATCAACCAGCGTATTCATTTCTTCTAGACTGAAAGCTTCGCCTTCGGCAGTGCCCTGAATTTCGATAAACTTACCGGCTTCGGTCATTACGACATTCATGTCGGTATCAGCTTTGGAGTCTTCGACGTACTCCAGATCGCTAACCGGCTCGCCGTCTAAAATACCCACTGAAATGGCAGCAACCATTTCTTTTAGTGGATTCGTTTTGATCATGCCCTGGCTGCGCATCCAGTTCAATGCATCGACTAAGGCAACGCAAGCACCGGTGATGGCCGCGGTACGAGTACCGCCATCTGCCTGAATAACATCACAGTCGATGGTGATTGTGTGCTCGCCTAAGGTATTCATATCGACACAGGTGCGCAGTGAACGACCAATCAAACGTTGAATCTCCAGCGTACGACCGCCTTGCTTGCCGCGAGATGCCTCACGAGCCGAACGCGTATGTGTTGCGCGCGGTAGCATGCTGTATTCCGCCGTCACCCAGCCCTGACCTTTACCTTTTAAAAAGCGAGGCACGCCGCGCTCGACCGAAGCGTTGCAAAGTACTTTAGTGTCGCCAAACTCGATTAAAACCGAGCCTTCTGCGTGTTTTGTGAAGTTTCGGGTAATAGTAACCGGGCGAATTTGTTGGGCAGTACGGCCGCTTGGACGCATGGCATCTCCTGTGATTGGCTTGATAATTTATAACGGCGTATTGTAGCAAATTCGTGCACTGAATGGATCGCTTAACTGCCGTTGACGTATTACACTATAGGTTAAGCAACGATGAACGGGAGGCTGTATGTCGCGTTCAGATGACGAAGAGTTTGAATTGTTCCGCCAGGAGATGAACGATGTCACGCCATTGGTCGGTGACCAAGTGGCGGATATCCGTACTGCGTTTGAGCCAACGTTGGCTCAAAAGGAACGTCGCCGGGCGGCGGAGGCGGAAGAACAGGAAAACGTGAATTTTTTATCCACTGAATATGTTGATTTAGTGGAGCCGGACGAGGTGATCGAGTACCAGCGTGATGGTGTTCAGGCAGGTGTTTTTAAACGCCTGAAACAAGGTCGTTACACAATGGAAGCCAGCCTGAACTTGCACCACCACACGTTGCGTGAAGCTCGCACAGCGGTGTTTAACTTTGTGCAGGATTGTCATCATGCGGGTATTCGCACTGCGCTAATTATTCATGGGCAAGGTAAACACTCGAAGCCACATCCTGCGTTGATAAAGAGCTATGTGAATAAGTGGCTGCGTGAAATGCCGCCGGTATTAGCATTCCATAGCGCGCAACGACCGCACGGCGGCCGCGGCGCGGCCTATGTAATGCTCAAGAAAAATGCTGAGCAAAAGCAAAAGAATCGCGAAAAACACGCGAAAAAATAAGGAATTGCAATGATTCAAAGCATGACAGGATACGCACGTTACGAGCATAAAGCTGATTGGGGCTCTGCCACGTGGGAAATTCGTTCCGTTAACCAGCGCTATTTAGAAACATATTTTCGCCTGCCGGAAGCGTTCCGTTCGCTGGAAAACACCTTACGTGAACAGTTTCGTAAGAAACTGCAACGCGGCAAGGTTGAATGCAAACTCTATATACACATGGACGAAGCACGCCAGACAGAATTAAACATCAATGAACCGCTGGCTAAAAGTGTTATCGCTGGCGCTAAATGGGTCAGTCAGCAATCAGCCGCTGGTCAACTGAATCCAATTGATGTGCTTAAGTGGCCGGGGGTAGTGAGCAATGATGAACAAGACATGGATGAAGTGCAAAAAGAAGTGTTAGCTGCGCTCGATAAAGCCACTGCTGATTTCATCGACAACCGTAAAAGTGAAGGCAGTGCCATCGATCGCATGCTGCAAGAGCGTCTGAATGGCGTCAGCACACAAGTTGCTTTTGTGCGCGAACGCATGCCAGAAGTCATGCAGTGGCAACGTGAGCGCTTACTTACACGATTTGAAGAAGTAAAAATAGAACTGGACCCACAGCGGGTTGAGCAGGAAATGATTATGCTGGCGCAAAAAGTCGACGTTGCTGAAGAGCTAGACCGACTGGATGCTCACGTAGAAGAAGCCCGCAAAATACTGAAAAAAGGCGGCCCTTGCGGACGGCGCCTGGACTTTATGATGCAAGAGTTTAATCGTGAAGCAAACACCCTGGCCTCAAAGTCGATTAATGCTGATATCACTTCCGCCGCAGTGGAGCTGAAGGTTTTGATTGAGCAGATGCGAGAGCAGATCCAAAATATCGAATGATATGTTAAGAGTAGCCTGCGGTTATTACCGCAGGTGCAATCTTTCATATGTCTACTTTGGCTGACTTGTACTCAACTGATAGTTGACAAGAATGAAATGCTCGGTCAAACTTACGTCTAAATGGATTGGGCAGTCCCGGTCGGCGTTAATGCCTCAGTGGTTTCACTGGGGCTTTTCGCTTTTTGGGGTAGGGTAAACCATCATCCCTATTCCTTCATACCCTTCACCGACAGAACATCTTCCACCTTCACAGTAGAATTTCGGTTGTAGTGATTCAAACGCACGATTTTCCTGCCCTGGTCTTAATGTTTTTAACCTTATGGGACGTGCGACCAGGTCTGCTAGTTGTAAACCTGATGACATAACCTGTTTGTGCGCGAAAATGATATCAAAAGGTAGATGGATTCCAAGAGCATTATCACCATCACATACACGGCGGAACTCAAGCTCCAGCTCGTCATCTTCCTTATTTCCGCGTCGCTCGACGACTATATGAGTTCTCCTGTCATGTTGTTCTTTTTCCTTTAAGAACCCGTACAGTTTTTCCATGCATAACGCTAACGCAATGTGGTAAGCATTACCTTCAGGGTTACTTTTTGCAAGATCACGCTTGTCAATTGTTGCGCTTATGAGAACGAAATTACTAAACTCGATTATCTCGGTTAGCTCTCCCATAAACGCAAGCTGATGTTCTCGGCTTCTAAAAATATTGAACTGACCAGTACGGCGGCGAATTTCGTTTTCGTGCAAAACAACCTGGTCGTGGCCAAAGTGGTTAAATTTGAATTTTTCTAGTGCCGGAACAATAACTTCACTGTAATGCCGTTTATGGAATACGCAAAAAGCGAGCACAAAGATAGGATACTGTGGGTCAATACTTTGCAAATTGTGATCGCCACTTTCATCAACGTAAACAATGTATTTACTGAACTGACTGTCTTTACCATCTACTCTGGGTTGATGGTCGCGCAGTTTATCTAAGTTTTCTTGATCAAATTCGAATAAGGGAAGCTGTTGGTCATTGTATGACCTGGCTTGTTTTTTATCTGACATAGACTCGCTCCCTTATACACTCTTTATGACTGGAGGTATTATACATCATATGTGGAATATGAGTGGCCGACTTAGAAAGAGGTTCATTCTATATTTAAAGCCGCAGTATGCTAGTCATCTTCAAACATTTGGAAGTTGATGCATGGATTCAAAAAAGCTATGTCCCAACAAAGTAAAAAACGAACGCAAGCGCCACTATCAGCACCGTTTGATCAATACATTGATGAAAAGCTGCGTGCGGAAATAACCGGCATAAGCCGGACAACGTGGTGGCGTCTAGAGCGCCAAGGCAAAACACCACCGGTTTATCGTATTGGGCAGATGAAGCGGTGGTTGTTGTCGGAAGTTTTTGAGTGGCAGTCAAAAAAGTTGTAGTCACCCTGAATAGTATTTTTCTCTCAGTTTTTGCGGCCCTAGATCATGCGCTTCTTTCAGAGCTTGTTGCAGTTCCGCTTCTGCTGCTTGGTCAATTTTTAATTGAGCTCCTTTCATCGCTTCAACATTAGTTTTCTCAATGTGTTGAATCCATGGACCCTTAGCTTTTAACTCCCACGCAACGTGGTAAAGCGCGCGCAACTTTTCATATAAATCAACTTTCTCGCGAATGTCCGGATTATCGTAAAGGCTCATATAAGAGCTTACGCTTTGATTGAAGTGTTCCCACACGCTATAAAAATCGACAATAGCGATCCGTTGCCGCTTCGTGAGGTGAATACAAACCTCATGGAAATGCTGTTCAAAAAGAAATGGCTTTATGTCAATAGGAAGACTATTGAAAGGTTGCTCCAACTCAATAAGCTGCAAATTGAATTTGAGCGTTCTTAAGTGCCTATCTGCCCAACCTGTTAAATCATCAATTTCCTGAAATATTGCAGTTTTTTTCACCTTTACAGAACGGCGGTTCTGAAAATAAGCCACACCGTGAGATAATGCGGCACCTACAAAAACACTGACTAATGTTGAGGTAACTGACATAATAACGGCCTAATCGTCGGTAAATTTAAACTTCTGAGCAACGTACTTAGCGGTGTTCTCTATGTTAGGGAAAACGGTGCTATCGTTGATATTAAGCTGATCTAACTCGCGTAGAATACGCGATTTATCGCCTACTCGAATTCGAGAAAATTTAATATCATGATTCGTCTCTTCATCAAAAATTGCATCTTCGCCGAACAATAGGAATGCTCCTGCCTGCGAAGTTATTCTGTTGTTATTCCGCTTACCTTTTACGCAGATGATGCGTCGCAGATCTTCCGCCTTTATTTCATTTCGGAAATGCGGTTTTTCCTGCTTTATGAAATCAAGAAGCTTTTGTACCGCTGGCTGGTCATTGAAGTCCTTTTTATCGAAATCTATCTGTCGTTTATCGGCCTCTGTCAATCTGGCCAGGTTAGCAATACAGCTGGTAAGATCTGAGTCAAAGTACCTTATTTCATCGCGCTTGACATTAAATACGATGACTTCACCTTCCTCTGAAAGCATTTCTTTACAGGCAAAAAATAGAGCTATTAGTGGGTTAGTGGTGATATCCAACAATCGCGTCGGCAAAGAGTAATGCTGCATTCTGACTAATCGGTCAAGAGTACCGCTATCGTTTTGAAATTGATCTGAGTTAGCCACTAGTAACTCTTGGTAAAGGCGTTGCTCCTCTTGTCGATAGAGAAAGTCACCCTGCTTGTTTGTGCGAAAAACGGATGGTTCCAGTTTGAAGCTCTTTGACGCGTGACCTCTAAAGAAAACCTCGTAGTCTTGCTCAGTCTGGGCGCCTAACACCGATTCAATAAAGCCTTGTAACGAACGCTTAGCTGCCAATGATTTGTTAATCGTACTAACTGAACTCCTTTTAACCTTTGGTTCGCCGTAGTGCGCCGGAATCAGTTCTTTTTTTGCTAACCTTGGTAGCAGCTCATCATCCTTGATTGCCCAGTGAGTTCTATTCATTTCCCAGTCACGTATATCAAGAGAAGTCCGTAAAGGTTCTATCTGATCAAACGGAATGGGAGGGACATCACCTAAAAATTCAAACTCTATATAAATCTGACGACCTTGCTCTCGAACTAGCGTTAAATAACCGATTCGAACGGGTTCGTCGCCCTCATAAGCAAAAATCGTTGGATAGCTTTTTAAGGCCTCAATGACATCGGAAGTAAGTTGTTTGTGTTTGGCTGCCACCGAGTCGGTGGTGTACTCAAGAAAACGGCTTTTATCGAACGTATAACCGTCGTTATCGTTTTCCCAAGCATCGTAAGAACTGGTGACTAATAGGTTATACATTTACTTGCGGACTCCCGTTATTCTGTCGGCGGATTTCTTACCAAGCCCAGGAATTTTACATAGTTCACTTATTGATGCTGCTTTAATTTGTTCAACACTTTTGAAGCCATTTTCATAGAGAGTCTGTGCCGTCTTCAAACCAATACCGGGTAATGCAGTGAATTGGTCGTAAAAGTAGGAATGTGGAAAATCGTCGTAGTGGCTAGTGAGCTTCTGCCAAATAGTTTTGAAGTCCTTAGAGCGCTCAGACAACTGATATAATTTTTGAATTTGCTCATCATGGTCGAAGCTACTTTCAACAACTGAGCGAAACTCGAGGAGAAATGGTAAATAATAAGCGGGTTCTACAGGGCCGATATCGCTAGCATGTTTGCTCTCATAAGACAATTGTTGATCTTCCGAGTCGGTAACAAATACCCAGATTCCATCCTTCTGAGAACCGTATTTCGGAGCTTCGCTGGGCGGCCCCTCATATATCTCACCGTGATGCTTCAAAACTGACAAAGGGGTTCTAATCTGCAAGGTTGCAGTAAACTGAACACCTTTGATGATATCTTGGTTAGCTCTGAAGGAGTCATCATTTAAACTAAATGCGTCGCTTGTCGGCTCACTCTCATGTTTAGGTGGTATTTTAAATAGCTTTTTCAACCATTGCACCGCTTGCGCCTCCTTGGTTTGTTAGCAAGCAATTTTTTCTGCTCAGCCGTTATTTTTCTCAGCAATGACTCAGCAGAATTTTTACCCGTAATTAGATCTGGGTTGGCTTCACGCCAGTCGGCGGTGAGTTCGCCACGAAAGGCTTTGGCTAATATGGATTGAGTGAGATTATTTACCCGCTCCAAAGCGGCAATAGCTTTTTGCTCGATGTTGTCGGCAAAGGAGAATATATCTTCCACGCGGCGAACGATCTCGGTTTGTTCTTCTATCGTAGGAACTGGTATCAAAGCCTCGCGACATTGAGTCAATGAGATATTGACTTGGCCTACGGAGCCTTTCGTATCCGGCATAACTGCTCGCACAAGCTCTCCTTCACAGAGCACGAAATATAAATACTTGAAATTTAAAATCTTTGCATTTGGTCTAAAAAGCGTAATTGCTTGATTTAGGTTCCACTCAGGATATTGATTAGTCAATATAGCAACCTTCCCTAGAGGCGGGCCAACTATGTTCATAACGACATCGTTGGGAAGTCCAATAGAGCGCTTTAGTTTAGTGTTATGCAATTCCTTTCTTACAAATTGTGGTTTGTAATCAAAATCTATCTTTTGATCAACGATGTTATATACCTTGAGAAAAGGGACGGTACCATTTTGACTGAATGGGTCATTACGCGGCGTTGAACCGCTTTGGACTTTCTCGCAGACATCAGATGCCTTCTCTCTTTGCCATGATATGGGCAGTTGTGTGACTGAAGAGTATTTTGAACTAGCTCTCCAATCCTCTGTTAACTTGCCACTCACTGCGGCAGCGAGGACGGATTGGCGGAAGGTTTTTAGGATTTCGGGTATACGTTCGATGCGCGCTTTGGTGGTTTCCACCTTGGCCAGCATGTTCTCAAGTTTGTCGGCGATGACTTTTTGCTCAGCTAGTGGAGGGAGTGGTATGCGAACATTACTTAACCCTTGCCTCGTTATTTGAGGCTGTGCTGAACCGGAAATGGTATCTGTAAGACCACGAGCTTCTAATGCATATCTCAAAAAATTAACACCAATAAGATCTACCTGTTGCCTATCAAGTGCCATCGCATTTCCGTTAATGTAGGAATATGGCTCTGATATGTGAAGGTTTCCACAAGTTGCACCACGGCAAGTAATCATTAGTGTTGGATTTTCATGTGTAAACTCGTTATAGAAACCGATTTTGCCATTCGCTCCATAAACAACATAACCTTCTTCACGAAGGTCTTTAGTCGGAATGGTCTTCCATTGCTTGGGTTTTACTAAATCGGTCAGTAATGGCTGCGCCCATTCGGCCGGTATGTTTTCACCGATGTAACCGAGGCTCATCAACTCACCCCTTCCAGTTCCGCCAGCAACCTACCTAGCTCATTCAGCGCAGCTTCTAGCTCTACTTTCGCTTCTCGCGCTAATAGTTCTGGCTCCGGCAAATCAGCAGCATCAACGCTGTCTTTATCTTTCAGCCAGCTAATATCTAGTGAGTCTCCTTTAGTTTCAGCTATCCAATTGCGGTTAAAGCAACGCCAACGAGAGTGAAGTAGTTTGTCATCAACGTTCTTATTTTCTGCTGCGGCCTCTTTATCCACGGCAATCTCTTCAGCACCAAAACTGTACTCGCCTTCGGTGCGTTCACTGGTGCCATCAGCTTTGTCGCCGAAAACAGCTTCAAACGGGGCCAGATGACTATCGCCAAAGGGGGTACGCTTGCCAAAGCTAGGCATGTTGGTGCGAAGATCATATACCCAGACGTTTTCAGTGCAATTTTCTTCTTGGTACTTGTCTTTCGCAGAACCTTTACTGAAGAACAGCACGTTGGTTTTTACGCCTTGAGCATAAAAAATGCCTGTTGGTAGTCGCAAAATCGTGTGCAAGTTACACTTATGCATTAAGTCGCGACGGACTTCTGTGCCGACACCCGCCTCAAATAGCACGTTATCAGGTAAAACTACGGCTGCACGGCCACCGGGCTTTAAGTTTCGATAAATGTGCTGCAAAAACGCCAACTGTTTGTTGCTGGTTTTATAGGTTAAATCGTCACGGGTATTTGATGCTTCCCCGCCTTTGCTCGTGCCGAACGGGGGATTTGCTAAGATGATGTCTGCTTGTTTTAATGCTTTACCAGCGTCGCCCAAAGCGTTCCCTAAATGCACGACACCCTCGTCGTCGCCTTCCATGCCATGTAAAAGGCAATTCATAAGTGCCAAGCGACGAGTATTTGGAACTAGCTCAACGCCAATAAAAGCTTTGTTTTTTTGAAACTCCGCCTGCTTAGTGGGCAAATCCATATAATCATCTGTTTGGTCTCGCATGTATTGATCAGCAGCGACCAAAAAGCCCGCCGTGCCTGCCGCTGGATCTTGAATAACCTCACCAATCTGTGGCTTGATGCATCGAACCATACTGTTGATAAGAGCGCGAGGCGTAAAATATTGACCTGCGCCAGATTTAGTTTCACTGGCATTCTTCTCGAGTAAGCCTTCATATAAGTCGCCAAGGCCGTCTTTTTGTGCGCTAAACCAATCAATTTGGTCCAGCGTTTTTATCATTTGCTCTAAATGGCGGGGCTCACGTAAACGAGTTTGTGCATCGGAGTATATAGCGCTAATGAGGGGATCTTCATGAACAACGACTTCTTTAGTCTGACCAGGATTTTCCCGATCCGCTTCCATACGTTTGCCTGTCGATAACGCCAGCAAAATGGCTTTGTAATCATTCAGTAAATTAATTCCAGACTTACTGTTCAAATCAGTCCATCGGCAACCCTCTGGCAGAGGATGGCGTTTCAATACACCTGCTTCGGTATTCTCATGCACCATTTTAATGAACAGTAAAAGTACTAGCTCTGTCACGTAATCAGAATAGTTGATACCGTCGTCACGTAGTACATCACATAAATTCCATAGCTTTTGAACGATATCGTTGTTTGTCATTGTTGTCCCTGTAAGGTATTAAATCCGATCGCAGTATTATACATATTTTAGGCCGATTTCGGCGGCCAGATGGCTTCGCTAAGTTCATCCAGGACGTTGTCTAATTGGTTACCAAGTATTTTATCCAGACGCTTAGCTCCGCCATTGTCAGCGAACCGGTCATTCACGAATGCTTTATCAATGATGACTTCGTGAACCAATTGCTTGCCTAAACGTTCTAGCCATTTTCGTTGAGCTGGCGTCCACTGATGGCTTTGGTAAATACGTTGCATAGCCTGTGCCACACGCTGCTCAAATGGAATGAGCGGTTCACCAATTGCAGCACGTCGAATATGACCGACAATGCTGGCCGCAATGTCTTGGTTGGTTTGATTGCGCACAGCCGTTTGGAGTTTGGCTTCACTGTAACCGGCGCTATCCAGCAATAATTTGATTTCTTTAAGCTGTTCGCGCGTTAAGTCCCTAGGCTTATTAACGACAACGGATAGCGCGGCGTTTTTATTTAGCTGGTCTTTAATGAATTGGTTAAAACTGTCCAAGTAATCTTCTGGACGTTTGTGAGGGCCATACGTTTGCTCTCTTTCACGCAGCTCATCCTCATGCTCAGAAATAATAGGTTGGCGCTCACTGCCCAATAATGCGTTCACTTCAGCAAGCTGGTTCATAAGCCCGCTGTGCTTCTTGATAAATTCAGAAGCTTGCTTAGGACCTAATTGGCGTAAATGGGTGTGTAATGACTTCGGCTCAACACCCCACAGGGCGTTCAACTCCCCAAGCTTTTCCTTTAATGCCGGTTTGGATTCGGAGCGCTTCTCAGCTTTACGCAACACACGCATTACCTTTTGACTGAGCTGACTGAGAATAACGTCCGCATGCGTTTCATCAGATTGCTCGCCAGGCGCATTGAGTGCGCGTTCCAAGGTTTCGTCATCAGTCAGCTCATCCACCAGCTGCTCAATCGTTATGTTTGGGTCGCGTACCAGTGGCTTCATGGTGTTCACATCATTCAAGGCCGCATAAATATCAACCGGGTCATAGATGCGAAATACGGTTTTACCAATCTCATCACAGCGGCGCGTTGCTCGACCAATCATTTGTTCGTATAGAATCCGCGATTTAACGCGTCGCATGAAGACAAGATTACAAATCTTAGGAACGTCGATACCCGTGGTTAATAGGTCTACGGTTACTGCGATATTTGGATAACGCTCGTTTTTATACTGACGAATAAGCTGATCAACTTTGTCACTTTTGCCAGTAATTTTTGCAACCGCAGCCTGATTGTACTCACCGTTGTAGATCTCTTTAAACGCATCATCTAATAAGCGCTTTACCATGTCCGCATGCAGATCTGTGGCGCAGAAGATCATGGTCTTTTCATCACCAAACGGATCAAGTTCTTGCACTAATTGTTCGCATATTACACGGTTAAAATTCTCGTTAATGACTCGGCGGTTGAATGTATCAACTTCGAAATTGAGCTCGTCTTCAAGCTCCGCTGACTCAACTTCTCCGGTTTGCGTATTTATAGCGCTAACTTGCTCACCTTTTGAGAAGTTAATGCCGTTTTGGGTGAGAAGTGTCTCGTAGCGAATAGGAGGCTCGTGATCGATAAGCCAGTCATCGGCAACTGCCTCTCGGTATGAGTAGGTGTAAACAGGCTTGCCGAAAATATCGCTGGTATGTTTTGCCGGAGTTGCTGTTAAACCCACCTTTACAGCGTCAAAGTAATCCAGTACTCGGCGATAGCTAGAAATATATTGGCTTGCATCACGAGTTGCGAGTTCACCTTCTGTCATTTCTTGATCGAGTGTGTATCCGCGATGAGCTTCATCCACGATAATACAGTCAAATTGATCGACTGATGGTGGTTCATCGCTCATAAAAATGCGTTTAACCATCGCCTGAACGGTAGCCACCTGAATTCGAGTTTCGGCCTCAGCAGCCATGTCACCTAGCTCAGCAACATTGTATATTTTTGAGAGAGTTAAGTTACCTTCAAGAGGTGCCTCGTTGAACGCATCAATTGCTTGTGTTCCAAGTGCTCTGCGGTCGACTAAAAAGAGAATGCGTTTGAATCGTTCCGCTTTGAGAAAGCGATACATCAAACCGATGACTGTGCGTGTTTTACCAGTGCCAGTCGCCATTGCTAGTAACGCAAGGCGTATTTCCTGCGACAGGGTGTTCTCAACAGCTTTGATTGCCTGTTGCTGATAATCTCGTAGTTTCAGATAACCAAAAGGCTCGCGTTTTAATTTTTGCTCTGCTTCCTCTTTGCTGCGAGATAACAGATCTAATAAGCCCTCTGGCGAGTGAAATGCTTGAAGTGCGCGCTTCGTGTTCGACGGGCTTCGAACGTCCCGAAACCAAGTTCCTGATTGCTCTGCTAGTTGTGGTACGTAAGGTCGACCATTGCATGAATACACAAACGGCACTTGGTAGAAACGAGCATCTCCATCCGACCAAGGCTTATCACGCCCCTCGAGTTCCCATGCCGGTTGCATTGGCGCGTCAATTTGAAGTCCAAAACTGTAACGCTCTGCTTGTTTGATTTTTCCAGCGACGTTCTCATTTTCTTTCTTGGCTTCAACAACAGCAATAGGGGTGAGACCAGCAAACAAAACATAATCGGCTCGGCCGCCTTTGCTTTCATGTTTGGTTGGCCATTCAGCAATTGCCTTATTCTTGCTTTTTTCTGGACGCGCACCGCTCTTGTAGGTGATGTCTTGGCTATCAGCTTCCCAACCGGCTTCGGTTAGCTGTTGGTCAATCAGAATCCGAGTAAGTTCTTCGTTCAGAACAATGTGTTGGCTTGCGATTTTGGTTCTTTGAGTAACAGCAGAACGCTCTTTACTTTTGGCCGACTCGTCTTGCTGCGCAATTTGACGTTGTAATGATTGGAGTTTACTTTCGTACGCTTCGCGTTGACGATTCAGCGCTTGTTCATGAGCTAGTGCTTCCGCAGTTTTGGAACGCGATTCTTGATCCATTTCATGAGCCAAAGCCTCGTACTCATCTTTCTCTTTAGCTAATAAGTCCTGAAGTTGCTGGCTGTTGTCCAACTCCATATTGGCTTGCTGCAAATCGGTTTTTAATTTGTCGATTTCAGCTTGCAGCTGGCGAAGGTTTGAGCTTGGGTCAGACGGCGCTATAAACGGACCAGGATTGAATTTAGTTCCTGACTTGCCAAATGAGCGGTGAAACCAGACAGCTAACGAACGTGCAATTTTGAGCCCATTTAAGGCTTCTTTATGCTGTGTGCGAAACTGGTGGGTTGCCTTGTTTCCTTCAATTCGAAGCGTGTGAAATAACTCCCGAACGACGGGCTCTAAGCTTATTTCTCGATTTAGGCGGTAAAGTAAATCGGCTTGACTTGTTTGTTCATCAAACTCAAGACCTGAGAGAGCGGCTATATGTTGCGCCAGAGCTTCACCGAGCTGACGTAGTTTGATAAGAGTTGTATTGGGGTCGCTCGAGAACGCGCGTTCAGCTGCCGATGCCAGCTCGACGAACAACTCATCGTGCTCCGCTAAAAAAGCGAAATTAGCTGACTCATGTTGCCCCACTGCATTCATCTTAATTCCTTTTTGGCCGATTCCTGATTGTTCTGATGAAACAAATCTAGCAATTAAGATACCAGCTTGTTAATTATTGGCAAAGGGCTCATGGTCCCTAGCAATTAAAAGAATAGAGGAACGAGACTAATCAGCACTAGAAGCAATGATGATTGGATGATGCATCAAGGAGAGTTTGACCGTCGATTGAAAAAGGCCTAACTTAATTTCAACAGTTACTGCACTCAAATATAAAACAGGGAGAATCTTATGGGAAGTACTGGTTCAGGGAGCTTTACTGATTACTCAGGCACACCGCCATCGGAATCAGGAAACGGAATGGCTGGTGGCGCCAGTGGCACTGATCGCTGTTTGCAGGCTTTTACTGTTGGACTGGAAGAAGTTGCTCAGAGTGAATATTACGACAAACTAAGAAGATTACCGAATAAAGGTGAAACACTAAAAATCCTTCTGGACGGGCGACTTTTTGCTGTTAATGAACAAGGAATGAAAGTGGGGGCACTACCAACTTCGCACAACTACCTAGCAGGGTGTCTCAAAGATGGTTTTACATATTCAGGAATAATCACAATGGCTACAGAACAGCCTGTACCAAGAGTTTCAGCCGACTTTGTAGCTGATGATGCGTGAGGTTTCTGATAAGCCGCTGCTGATCGGTGAAGTCTACGTCGACTATACCCTGCCTAAAATAGGGGGTGATCAAAAAGTTCGTCTTGGAGGATTGGTTCATGCCGCCCGCGGTCTTTGGGCAGCTGATATAGCCTATGCTGTAGCTGCCATTTGTCCAGCTTACCTTAGAACCGAAACTGAGAATTATCTGAAGTCACATGGTTGCACTGAAGTCATATGGCTAGGTGCAGTTTTCGATGCCCCAAACGTGATGATTATAGGGGACCCAACTGAGACATCAGACCAGGGCTATGATGATTTAATGAGGCAAGTAAAAAGGATAGTTTTCGAAGATGTCGATAGTACTTTAGACAGATTCAGACAGGTTGTTATTTTCCCCGGAAAATTTGAGCTTGGTTACTTAGCGAAAGTTTTGCATCTAGATGCTACCGTCTTCCTAGATATCGCTTATGACGTTGGCTCCTTAGCAGAATTAAACTGTTTCGTTGGCCGAATTCATGGTTTGTTTATTTCAACTTCATCAGGACTTTTTCTAAATAATTGGTCTAGCGACATAACAGGTCTAATCGAAGGCTCCCGCTCATTAGGTGCCAGCCACTTGATTTTAAAGGAAAATAGAGGAGGGAGCCGTTTATTCGACCTCAAAAATAGTAAAGTCATTGAGTTACCGGCTTCTTTGTCCTCAACAGTTAACTCGGTCGGTGTAGGAGACTCGTATACTGCCGTTGCGTCTGCTTTAGTCCCAACATTAGGATGGCATGAAGCTATCGTCCGAGGTGTGCAGGTTG
Source organism: Idiomarina aquatica (assembly GCF_004362895.1). GTDB lineage: Bacteria > Pseudomonadota > Gammaproteobacteria > Enterobacterales > Alteromonadaceae > Idiomarina. The sequence continues at coordinate 81,405 of NZ_SNXI01000011.1, forward strand.
CGACTGCTTATACTCAAACAACTTTTCCTGACGACCTCAAGTTAGATGTGACGCGACAATTCAATCTTGATGATGAAACTTTCATGAATCTTGGGGGGTGTAGGCTACCTTGGCATGAAAGGCCGAAGTATAAAATTTATATGGCGGGGCCGGACTTCACTTACATAAACAAGCCCGAATTTGATAGTGCGCTAGATTCATTAAATTATCATAACTTTAACGTCAGGCGACCTGTAAAAGAAAACGGAGAGTTGAAAAGAGATGCTGCGCTTTCGGAGCTATTAAGTGTGTACTCCAGTGATTATCAACTCTTAGTTGAGTGCGATTTATTATTTGCTGTCCCGCTTGAACGTGACCCTGGCACTTTGGTTGAGGTCGGATTGGCTATTGCTATGGGGATTCCAGTGATAACTTTTGACCCAAGACACGAAAACCAAAACACCATGGTTATAGGTGGAAGTGCGGCTTATAGTGATAGTTTGGGTGAATGTATCAATGCCGTGTTTTCTCAAATTTCAAACATGCGAGCTGAAACGTCATGAAACAAGCAATGTTAATAGCTTCTGGAGGGCTAGACTCAACTACGGTGGCTTATGAACTCGTCAATCAGGGTGTTGTGGTAAAGCCAGTCTTTTTCGATTATGGACAACATTGTGTGGAAACTGAGTGGAAAAGGCTAAACGAGGTCCTACCTAACGGCGTAGAGCCTCCTGAACGAATAGACATCAGTGGAATATTCAAAGGTTCTAGTTCCCGTTTGGTCTTGGAGGCAAACCTCTGGAAGGACCCAGTTAAAGATGATGATCTATACATTCCTTACAGGACAATGCTATTCTTCGCCGCCGCAGCGGCTCGAGCTCAAACCCTGGGTATTTTTGACGTTTTTACTGGGTTCATAAATAGTAATCACGCTAAAGAAATCGATTGTAGTGCATCTTTTCTGAATGGTTTGGATGAGCTAGCAGAAAATGTAGGGGTAGTTCGATTCCACTCACCATTTAGGTATTCATCAAAGCGTGACGTACTAGAAAAGGCGCTAGAGCTAAAGGTTCCGGTCGGGCGAACATTTTCTTGTCAAGCTGCATCATTGTTCCCCTGCGGAGCCTGTCCTAACTGCGTTGAAAGGTTAAATGCATTGCACGAATTAAATTTAATATGATGAACATAAAGCAAGCTTCGACAATAGACTTATTAACTGCTGCAAGAAAAATAGCAGATTATTCCTCTAGAGAATTTGGGGAAAACCTTGCTTTGAGTAATAGAAGAGCGGCTTTTAATCACATGGGCGCTGTGTTGGCAGATTCAGTTCTCCAAGCAGGGCTCAACTACGCCACAGTCGTTCGCCCTCGGGTTGAATATATTATAGAGCAATTCCCTACTACTAATACTGTTAGTAATCTATTGACGCTAATTAATGAGGGGCAGACAGCATCTATACTGCAGTGGAAACATCATCTTAAGATAATGAGATTTGAGCTTCTCGTTAATTTTTTATATCAAGAGAATGTAGAAGCTACAGATGACTTGCGGATTAGGCTTACAGACGAAAACTTCAAGTCTGGCTTACTATCAATTAATGGAATCGGGCCTAAAACTGTTGATTATATGGCATGCTTAGTGGGGATTGAATCGATAGCAGTTGATCGACATGTACGAGCATATGCGAAAAAAGTTGGTATTGTTAATGACGACTACTACTTTCTTCAACGCGCATTTTCTTACGCAGCGGATTTAATGAATACCTCTCGTAGGGAATTTGACTCTTGGTTATGGCAAGTGAGCTCATTAAAGCTGAAACCTCAGTTAGAACTGAGTATTTAATTTTCTTAGATTGACTAAGAAAGCCATAAACCGGTGAGTATTGCGGTTAGCCTAATTCGATAAGCATGACGAATAAACCGTAATGCATTGATTTAATTGGATTTAAAATGAATTTCAACAAGCAGTTCCAGAACATCGAATAATGCATTTTGACGTAGCCTGCGGTTCTACCGCAGGTGAGAGCTCATAGTTCAGTAAACCTCAGCAATCGAACAATATTTAACGCATCATCAATACCTCGGTGATGCGTGCCTTCAAAAGACAAACCGTGATATTTAAGCGCATTGGCTAAGCCAGCGCTACGACTGTTCACTTTCCCCTGACGCCACTGTTGTTATGTAAGCGTAACGCGAACCACACAACCGGCCAAGATAATTGACGCTAGGGTGTGAGCTCGATATTCCAGGGCAGTAAGTGGTCGATATTATCGCTGTCGTTAATGAGTGGCCACTGCTTGAACAGGCTCATCAGGTAGTCAATCGGTTGCAGGCGGCCTTGTTGAATAAATAGGGAACTTTCCCGGTTAGCGTTGATCAGATCACCGAACCCACGCTGATACTGGACACTGCAATGAGCAAAGCAAAGT
>NZ_SNXI01000012.1 GCF_004362895.1 Idiomarina aquatica
GGCATTATCCTCGTGCAATAAAAAGGCGACCGCAACGTTATCCGATGCGGTCGCCTTATAAAGCCGCTAGCCATTAGCTTAACTGACAAGCATTACGCTGTCACAGCGGCGTTTTTTTATTGCTCGTTAGGGGCAGCTATTCTTTATTTCGCGGCCAACCGCCCAAAACCTGCCACTCGTTAACCATCCAGCAAAACAGCTCCGCGGTTCGCTCCGTATCGTATATAGCCGAGTGCGCCTGTTGTTGATCAAACGCGATACCAGCGGCCTGACAGGCTTTAATCAGTACCGTTTGACCCAGGGTCAGGGCAGCCAGAGAAGTCGTATCAAAGCTCACAAATGGATGAAATGGATTGCGCTTGAGCTGTGCACGCCCGGCTGCGGCCATCATAAAGCTATGGTCGAAGTTGGCATTGTGACCAACCAATACACTGCGCTGACAACCGGCAGCTTTTTGCGCTTTACGGATGGGTTTAAACATTTCTTTCAGCGCAACATCTTCACTTACGGCGCCGCGCAACGGTGAACTGGGATCAATACCATTAAAGTCAATCGCCGCCTGTTCTATATTGGCACCCTCGAAAGGTTCAACATGGTAATGCAGGGTTTCGGTGGGCTTGAGCAAGCCGTCGTCATCAAAATCCACCAGCACAGCTGCAATTTCTAACAGGGCATCGCGGTTAGCATCAAAACCACCGGTTTCAACGTCTATGACAACGGGCAAATAGCCACGAAAACGCTGTTTCATTAAAGACTCGCTCGAGTCAGCCATGGGTACTCCATAACGTTTTCCTGAATTAAGCTACAGTATGCCAAAAATCACTGCCGGTTGTCGCCTTAAGCGCTAAAGGATTCAATAAAAATGCCGATAGATTAAGCGTACAACGTTGTTCTTAGCAGCCACTTAGGGGAAGTTATGCCTATCGATACACACCAACAGGTGAGTCAGCGATTCAAGCTGACCTTAATTACCAGCGCGTTGTTGGGTATTGCTGTTAGTGCACTTAGCCCGGCAGTTGAGGCTAACTCAGTGCGTCATTACAGTGCCAATCTAGACAATTCAATGTGGCACCTGGCAGAAAATTCGCGGCTGGAATGTGGTCTTGAACATACCATTCCGCGCTACGGCAAGGTCGAGTTCCATAGCGAGGCGAGTAAAGAGCTCAACCTCCGCATGCAATTAGACATGCACCAATTACCCGACGGCTACGGCGTGGCCAAAATTGAATCGGTAGCGCCCCGCTGGCAACCAGGCCAGGCTACATACGCACTGGGCGATATGCAATTTTATAAGCAATTCGACGGCGAGCTGCAAAAACAGATGGCGTGGCGGTTGTTAGGCGAACTTGAAAAAGGCCGTTACCCTACCTTTTATTATCAAGACTGGTATAACGCAACGGACACGGTAGCGGTGGCGCTATCATCGGTTAACTTTCGCTCCGCTTACGATGCCTTCCGTGGTTGTGTGAATGCGTTGCTGCCGTTTAGTTTTGACGACATTGCCTATACGGTCATTAATCACCAGGCAGACAGCGAAAAGCTAACCACTGCGTCGCAGCGTAAACTGGAACAAATTAGCCAGTATCTGGCAGTAGACAGCGATCTCGAATTGGTGTTGGTTAACGCCTATACCGATGCGTTGGGTGCCCGCGAACCCAACCAGCAATTATCGGAACAACGCGCTGACGAGATTAAAAACTTTTTTGTCGAACGCGGTATTACCGAAGATCGTATCGAAACCGTGGGTCATGGCGAAGATCGCCCGATTGCCGGCAACGCTAACGAACTTGATCGTGCTAAAAACCGCCGCGTCGTGGTGCGTTTATCCAAGCCGTCGGGTATTCAGCTCTAGTCGCTGGTTTTGTCTTTAAACTCACACAAGTCTTCGATAACACAAGAGCCGCAACGCGGCTTTCGTGCGACACAGGTATAACGTCCATGTAGGATAAGCCAGTGGTGTACATCGACTTTAAATTCTTTTGGCACCACCTTAATGAGCTTTTCCTCGACTTCTTTAACGTTCTTTCCCGGTGCCAGCTTTGTTCGGTTCGAAACCCGGAATATATGCGTGTCGACGGCAATAGTCGGCCAGCCAAAAGCGGTATTTAATACCACGTTGGCGGTTTTGCGGCCGACCCCGGGCAGCGCTTCTAATGCAGCGCGATCTTGCGGTACTTCGCCGGCATAGTTCTCTACCAGAATTTTGCAGGTTTTATAGGCGTTTTCTGCTTTGGAGTTAAATAGCCCGATGGTTTTAATGTAGTCCTTGATACCATCAACGCCCAATGCCAGCATTTTTTCGGCTGTTGGTGCTGCCGGGAATAACTTACGCGTGGCTTTGTTTACGCCGACGTCGGTCGCTTGTGCCGACAGCAGTACCGCGATCAATAACTGAAACGGACTGCCGTACTCCAACTCGGTGGTGGGATTTGGATTGTGTTGGCGTAATCGGCTGAGTATTTGGTAACGTTTTTCTTTATTCATCGTTAACTATGCTAATTGGTTAGGATTCGGCAGTGACGCGTGCGCGCGTTACTGTTTTTTCGACTTTTTCTGCCTTGGCTGCGCGTTTAGCATCAATCCAGTTTTTGCCGGCGATAATAAAACCTAAGCCAATAAAGGCACCGGGAGGCAAAATGGCAAGTAACAACGGGTAATTGACCTCGAATAACTCAATCCGTAACTGTGCGGCCCAGTCACCCAATAGTAACTCGGCGCCGTCGAACAGTGTGCCGTTACCGATAACCTCGCGCATACCGCCCAGCAGTACTAACACCAAGGCAAAGCCTAAGCCCATCATAAAGCCATCAAAGGCGGCCTTCTGCCAGGGGTTTTTAGAGGCGTACGCCTCGGCGCGGCCAATGATGGCGCAGTTAGTTACAATTAACGGAATAAAAATGCCGAGTGATTGGTATAGCTCATAGACGTAGGCGTTCATGAGTAATTGAATAATGGTTACAAAGGTCGCTATTACCATGACAAACACGGGAATACGTATTTCTGACGGCACCCATTGTCTGACCAGTGACACGGTAATGTTAGAGCCCATCAGCACAAATAATGTAGCCAGACCCAGGCCCAGCGCATTGGTAACTGAGGCAGTTACCGCCAATAGCGGACAGAGTCCCAACAGTTGTACTAATGCCGGGTTATTTTCCCATAGTCCCTGGCGCGTGAGTTCTTTAAATTCACTCATAATTAGCCTCCGTCGCATTATTTTCGGCAGTGGCCTGGCACTGCGGCAACGCTTGGGTAAACAGACGTTCGCTGTGCTCGTTTAAATACAGCGTGGCGCGTTTTACTGCCTGCACCACTGCCCGGGGAGTGATGGTAGCGCCGGTAAATTGATCAAACATACCGCCGTCGCGTTGCACCGCCCAGCGGTCATCTTCTTCGGAGCGGACTACTTTGCCGGCAAAAGAATATATCCAGTCGCTTTTGTTGGTTTCTATTTTGTCACCTAAGCCCGGTGTTTCTTTGTGCTCGAGTGTCCGCACACCGAGCACTTCGCCGTCAGGCTTAATCGCAACTAACAGTCGGATCGCACCCGAATAACCATTGGGAGCTACGATTTCTGCGGCAAGCGCACTGGGCTGTTGATTAACAAAAGCGCGATACAGTGGCTGCGGCTGGCTACTGCCCAAAGCGTCGGCCTGTAGCAAACGACAAGACTGATACAGGTCGTTGTCATGCAATTCCGGCGCTACGATTTCGTTAAGGCTACGCAGCGTCTGTTCACGCAACTGTTGTTTAATACGGTCGGCGGTTAGCGCTTCTACCGCTAACACCAAAAAGGTTGCGATAATCGCGAATAATGCCAGTAACAGGCCGTTTTTCTGCATACTTTTATTGGCCATCACCACCTCCGTGACTGCGCGAATGGCCATAAACGCTAGGGCGTGTATAGCGATCGATTAATGGTACGCTCAAGTTAGCCAGTAGCACCGCGAAGGCGACGGCATCGGGATAGCCGCCCCAGCTACGAATCACCCATACCAGAAAACCAATAAGCAAACCGAATATCAACCGGCCTCGGGGCGATGTTGCAGCAGAGACCGGATCGGTGGCAATAAAGAAAGCCCCGAGCATGGTGGCGCCGCTGAGTGCGTGAAATACCGGTCCCGGCATAACTGACGGAGCAAACAGATTGGCGACTAACGCTGGAATTAATAGACCAGCTAACAAGCCAACCGGGATATGCCAGCTAATGATGCGGCGCTGCAATAAAATAAAACCACCTAACAAGAACGCCAGGTTAACCCATTGCCAGCCGACACCGGCAATGGCTGACAATACCGGTTGCTGGTAGGCCTCGGCCACAGTATAACCTTGCGACAACGCGGTTTTAATGGTGTCTAACGGCGTCGCCATGGTAACCCCGTCAACGGTTGTACGCAGTTGTTCGACGCTGTAACCGGCAGGAGTATATTCGAATAATATGGTATGCAGGGTTTGCCACAGGCTTAATTCATAGTTGGCCAACGTTGATGGAGGCAGCCAGTTGGTCATTTGTACCGGGAACGAAACCAACAGCAAAACATAACCAGCCATTGCCGGATTAAACAGGTTTTGCCCCATACCGCCATAGATTTGTTTAACCACGACAATAGAAAATGCCGTGCCGATCACTATGATCCACCAGGGTGCCAACGACGGAATAGAAATTGCCAACAACACCGCAGTAACTAAGGCAGTATTATCACGTAACGCTGATCTCGCATTGCGATTGCGGGCCAGCATACATAAACTCTCAGCCGCGTAAGCGGTAACAATGGCTAAAAACAGCTGAAAGTAGACACCGGCGCCGAAAAAATAACTTTGCACCAACACGCCCGGTATCAACGCATAGCAAACCCAGCGCATCATATCCGCGGTATTTTGCTGACTATGCCCGTGCGGGGCTGCTGCAACGCGAAAAGTCATTAGCTGTTTTCCTCATCACTGGTGTTATTGGCCGCTTGCTGTGCCGCTTTTTTAGCCTTAGCTCTGGCAATAGCTGCTGCTACAGCACTGGACTTGTCCTGTGCCGGCTTGTTGGCAGCGGAAGCTGCGTCTGAGGTTTCCGTCGCGGCTTTTTCCTGCTGCATTTTTTTGCGCGCCTCGGCGGCCTTGCGGTGACGTTCTAAGCGCTCTTGTTTTTCGCGTTCCAGACGTTCCTGACGGCGTTCAAAACGTTGCCGTGCCAATTCGGCTTTAGCTTTTTCGCGAGCGATATTGCGGATCTCTGCTTTGGCCTTGCGATAGTAATGCACTAACGGAATTTCACTAGGGCAAACGTAAGCGCAGGCACCGCACTCGATACAATCAAATAAATCGTTGCTCTCAAGTGCGTCGTAATCTTTAGCTTTAGCCAACCATTGCAACTGTTGTGGCTGTAATGTCGCCGGGCAGACATCAGCGCATGCACCGCAGCGAATACAGGCCATTTCGTCGGCAGCCGGCGGTAGCTCTTGCAAACTCGGCGTTAAAATACAATTAGTGGTCTTGATAACCGGAACGTCGGTTAACGGCAAGGTAAAGCCCATCATCGGGCCACCCATGATAACGCGCGCGTCACCATCTGCGTTAAAGCCGCCTTCAGCTAACAGGTGAGCGATGGGGGTACCTAATAAAGCCCAGACATTGCCGGGCTGTGACATGAGGTCTCCGGTTAGCGTCACCACGCGCTCTAATAACGGCTCGCCATCAATTACCGCGCGTTTAACGGCATACGCGGTGCCGGTATTTTGCATTAATAAGCCGATATCCAGCGGTAGTTGCCCTTGTGGCACCTGTTGCCCGGTTAGCAATTCAATCAGTTGTTTTTCGCCGCCGGATGGATATTTAGTGGGTATGACCCGCAGTTTAATGCTGTCTGAGCCGTCAATGGCTTCCCGCATCGCAGCTATCGCTTCCGGCTTGTTATCTTCAATCGCTAATAATACCTGCCCGGCATTACTAATAAACTGCAGGATTTCAATACCGGCTACAATGTCGATGGCATGTTCACGCATTAAACGGTCGTCTGCACAAATATAGGGTTCGCATTCTACGCCGTTAATGATCAGGTATTGTATCGGTTTTTGTGAAGCAAGCTTTTGTGCTGTAGGGAAGCCTGCGCCGCCGAGCCCGGCAATACCTGCTTTTTGAATCGTTTCTATCAGCGTTGCACGGTCACAGTCGCGATAGTTAGGCAAGGGCTGACGTGTTATCCAGCGATCCTCGCCATCGGGCTGGATGACAATGGCTAACTCAGGCAAGCCTGATGCATGTGCCATCGGTCGTTCTTCTATGGCACTGACGGTGCCGGACGTTGGGGCATGCAAAGGCAGACCCTGGCTTAGTTGAGCTTCGGTAAGTTGTTGCCCTTTTAAGACTTTATCGCCAACTTCGACCGTACATTGTCCGGACGGTCCTATGTGCTGTCGTAATGGCAGAATCAGTTCCGACGGCAGTGGAGGGCGGCGCAGCGCCACCGTGTTTGCCGGCGACTTACGTTCCGGCGGATGAATTCCGCCGGGGAAGTGGCCGATGACGCCTGCGTCGACAAATGACTTAATATCCCGCATTTATTCCACCACCTTGATCGGAATAGTGTCAGCAGACGAAATATTTTTCGCCTGAGCGACATTTTGTTTGATACTGGTTAAATCCCATTGCCAGGTTTCTGGTTTGGCTTTAACCGGCACCATGTCAATGCAGTCGACGGGGCATGGCTCAACGCATAGGTCACAGCCGGTGCATTCGTGCTCAATCACTGTGTGCATTTGTTTTGCCGCACCGAGTATCGCATCGACCGGACATGCCTGAATACACTTGGTACAACCAATGCATTCGTCTTCGCGAATTATCGCGACTTTTTTAACGTCTTCTTCGCCATGAGCTGAGTCTAAAGGTTTTGCTTCAACCCCCATCAGATCAGCAAGCTGTTTAATGGTAGCTTCACCGCCCGGTGGGCATTTATTAATTTCATCACCATTAGCGATAGCTTCAGCATAAGGGCGGCAACCGGGGTAACCACATTGACCGCATTGTGTTTGCGGTAAAATTTCATCGATTTGCTCGACAATGGGATCACTTTCGACCTTAAACTTGACCGCTGCAAAGCCGAGAATAACGCCAAAAATCAGCGCTAAAACCCCAATGGCAATAAGTCCAACAACAATACTCATTAACTTGTCACCAAACCGCTAAAGCCCATAAACGCCAACGACATCAGTCCCGCGGTAACCATCGCAATGGCTGAGCCTTTAAACACCTGTGGTACGTCGGCTGCGGCAAGTCGTTCGCGCAGGGCAGAAAATAAAATTAATACCAATGAAAAACCGAGCGCGGCACCAAACCCATACACAATAGACTGAACAAAATTATGTTGCTCGTTGATGTTAAGCAACGCCACACCGAGTACTGCGCAGTTGGTGGTAATCAAGGGCAGAAAAATACCCAGCAGACGATAAAGCGTGGGGCTGGTTTTGTGCACCACCATCTCGGTAAATTGCACCACCACAGCAATGACTAAAATAAAACTCAGGGTCTGCAATGCCATCAGTCCCAGCGGTTCCAGCAGATACTGGTTGACCAAATAACTACACACGGATGCCAGCGTCAGCACAAAAGTGGTTGCCGCAGACATGCCAATAGCGGTGTCTAGTTTGTTAGACACGCCCATAAACGGGCACAAGCCCAGAAACTTCACTAAGACGAAGTTATTGACAAGTACGGTACCGACCAACAGCAGTAAATAGTCCGTCATGGCTCCTTCCGTGCGTTAAAAAAGCAGTGCGTATTATCGGTGTTTTAGCATCGATAAACAACAGACAGAGGGTAGGGGTTTGTAGATTTTTACGGCTAATTACGAGGATTTGTCACCATTTTGTCAATTAACTGTCGCGCGACTGCAATATCAGTTGGCCATAGTAGCTAAGCGGGCATGCAATCAGCGCAAGGATCAAGGGATGCTTTTGGCCTTTCAGCAGCGGCTTACACAGTGGGATCGGCAACTCTATCGACGCTTGTCAAGATGGCGAACCAGACCACTATTCGCACTGGCCATGCGGTTAGTGTCCGCATCCGGTGATGGCTACTGGTATGCATTAACCGCTCTGGTAGCGACCTTTAGCCTGGGGTTACCATGGAGTTACTTTTACACGCTGGCGCTGGCTTTTGCTATCGAACGGCCGGTATATTGGATTTTAAAAAATAGTTTTAGGCGTGACCGGCCCAGTGGCTCCTGGGTTACCATCGATGCGTTATTAAAAGCTCACGACAAGTTTAGCTTTCCTTCCGGCCATACCTGTGCCGCATATTTATTTGCCGCGATTTCAATTTTCTATTTTCCCTCGTTAAACATTGTGTTGTGGCTCTGGGCCTGTGGCGTTGGTATTTCTCGCGTGGCGATAGGTGTTCATTACCCTACTGATGTTATTGCCGGCGCATGCCTTGGCATGGCGCTAGCTGAATTAGTGCTGTTTATTGTTATTTAATCTAACCGTACAGAGGATGGTGCATGCGAATTCTTTTTGGCATTCAGGGCACCGGTAACGGGCATTTGAGTCGCTGTTACCGTATAGCCAGTGAACTGGCTAAGCTACCGGTACAGGTAGACTATGTTATTTCCGGGCGTCGCCCGAACCAACTTTTTGATACGGCTGTCTTTGGCAACTATCAAACCAAATCGGGGCTTACATTTATCACCGAAAACGGTCGCGTCCGGCCAATCAAAACATTAGCCAAAAACTCGTTGCCTGGCTTCGTGCGTGAAGTACGGGAGTTAGATGTGAGCGGTTATGACCTGGTGGTTTCCGATTTCGAGCCAGTAACTGCCTGGGCGGCTAAGCTTGCTGGTAAGCGCTGTATCGGCATTGGCCGACAATATGCGTTTAAAGATGCCGCGCTTTATTCCAGGCTATCACGTTGGCAGCGATTTATTATTGACCGTTTTGCCCCTGCCGACGAGTGGCTGGGTATGCATTGGCAACCCCTGTCGGGTTGCCTGCCGCCGGTTGTCAGAGAGCACCAGGTTGGCGCACTGTCGTCGAAACAGGTGTTGGTATACCTGCCATTTGAGAACCTATACAACATTGTTGATGCGTTATTACCCTTTAGCGGGTTCTCTTTCACCATTTTCCATCCTGCTATTAATCGTGCTAAGTATTTTGCCAGCGATCATGTTTTGGGGTTACCACCGTCCCGTCATGCATTCGCTGAGCAGTTGGCGCTGGCGGACGGCGTTATCGCTAATGCCGGGTTCGAGACCACCTGCGAGGCATTGAATCAGGCCAAGCACCTGGCGGTAAAACCGTTAGCCGGACAGTTCGAACAACACTGGAATGCAAAATTATTAGCTCAGGAACAGCGTGCAGCGGTATTACCATCGATAAATGAACACGACATTGGGTATTGGTTAGCTAATGGATTGAGTGGCGAACGGCCGGCGCCATTACGTTGGTCAAACGCGGCAGAGCCAATAGCACAATGGTTAGTGGACGGTTGCAGACAAACAAAAGATGAATTAAGGAACAGCCTTTGGAATGGCTCCCCAGGTTGGATTCGAACCAACGACACATGGATTAACAGTCCACCGCTCTAACCAACTGAGCTACTGGGGAATTGAGGTTGTATGCTGTTAAGCGTTAGTTGGCTCCCCAGGTTGGATTCGAACCAACGACACATGGATTAACAGTCCACCGCTCTAACCAACTGAGCTACTGGGGAACAGCGCTTAACGACCGCGAATATTAAAGAGGTTGGGCGGGGGTGTCAACTGTTAGGCTCGGATTTTTTTAGCTTGCAGGTTTAATCGCTGATAATTTATCCATTTTGTCGAAACATCGGCCAGTGCGGTTGCTATCTACTTGTTTATTTTAGTGACTTGTCAGGCTAATAGGTCGCTACTCCGTATCACAGACAATGTCAATAACTTGTCATAATTGTATTTATATCAAATGATATACAAAAAGTTTTAGCTGATTATCCACAGTCGGCTACATCCTTTGTCTGTTAAAGCCTACACGATCTTATCCACGGAATCTGTGGATAACCCTGTGTTTAAGTCTGTGCAATTGCCTTAATGGTGCGGTTTTGCGGGTTAATTTGCTATTGGTTATAATTTGGCTAATTTAAAAAATAATTAATAAAATCAATAATTTATAAAATAAATGACTTTGCCGGGGTTGACAGTAGAGCAATTCAGCCAAGTTTGCATGAAGTTTCAGCAACTTGTGTATTTCTTAGCAGAATTGGTGGGTTTATAGGCGCGTTTTTTGCACTCATGTTATCTGTCGATAAAGTATTGCGTAGCCAAGGGATCGGTGTTAGGAGCAGTTGATCTGTTTCGATTTGTAATAAAAATGTCGCGAACAAAAAGTGGGTAAAAGCATTGGATTTGAGCTTTAATGATCAATCAACAATAAAAAAGCGGGCTGTTGATGACAAAACAAGCCCGCTATCGTTATTTTCTCAACTTTTCTACCGTTTGCTAGTGCTGTGATGCAGCGAATTCGCTGATGCGTTTTATCGCTTGTTGTAATACATCCATGCTAGTTGCAAATGATAAACGGCAGTAGCCGTCTGCGCCAAAGGCTGATCCAGGTACTAACGCCACCTTCGCTTCTGTTAATAATTTCTCGCACAACTCAACATCAGTGCTAACGCCGGCTTTTTGCATTAAAACATCAATATGTGCGAATGCATAAAATGTCCCGTCACCAGCGACACACTCAATACCGTCAATGGCATTCAGCGCATCAACAAGATAGTCATGGCGCTTTTTGAACTCAGTAATCATGGTATCAATGCAGGACTGATCACCATCGAGAGCTGCGGCGGCAGCATACTGACTAATACTGGCCGGATTGGAGGTACTTTGTGACTGAATTTTTTTCATTGCTGCAATAATTGTTTTAGGTCCTGCAGCGTAACCAATACGCCAGCCTGTCATGGCGTATGCTTTAGAGACACCGGATAGGATAACAATACGATCTTTAAGATCAGGCGCTACCATGGCCAGGTTAGCAAATGCTTTACCCGGCCAAAGAATATGCTCATACATGTCATCGGTCGCGATCAATACATTCGGGTAGTCACGTAGCACCTCGGCCAGCGCGCTTAACTCTTCAGCGGTATATGCGGTGCCGCTGGGGTTGGACGGGCTGTTAATAAACATCAATCGGGTTTTTGGTGTTATCGCCTTACGCAATTGCTCTGCAGTAATTTTAAAACGCTGATCGATGCCTGCACTGACAATAATGGGATTGGCGCCGACTAACTTGGTCATATCCGGGTAGGATACCCAATAAGGTGCCGGAATGATGACATCGTCGCCCGGGTTAAGCCAAGCACTTAGCAAGTTAAAGATACTGTGTTTGCCACCTGCCGAAACAATAATTTCATCGGCTTGATAGTCGAGTTGGTTATCGCGCTTGAATTTAGCAATAACTGCTTGTTTAAGTTCAGCGATGCCATCGACAGCGGTATATTTGGTATGCCCCTCATTAATCGCTTTAATCGCAGCATCTTTGATAAATTGCGGCGTATCAAAGTCAGGCTCACCAACACCCAAACCAATGACGTCATGGCCTTGCTGTTTCAGTTCATTGGCCTTTTGCGTTACCGCCAGCGTAGGCGAGGGTTGGATCGAATTGACGCGATCCGACAGTTGATAGTCCACGGCAAATCCCTTATTTAGTGTCGGTTTATAATAGCTGTTTATGATACGGATGCAGCGCCGGAAAGTCTATTTGAGTTAACGCCTCAATAGCCAAGCCAGGGGCTAATGCGGTACACTAACCCTCTTTATTTAAGAGGAGGTATCCATGTCATCAGCCGACGCTTCACGCAGTTTGATTCATGCGCCGGTTGGTAAAACCCTGTGGGAAATGACATGGCCTGTTATCTTCGGCGTTGCCACGCTGATTAGCTTTAACGTGGTCGATACCTTCTTTATCAGTCTGCTGGGCACCGATCCACTGGCGGCGGTAAGCTTCACGTTTCCTGTAACCTTTACGGTAGTCTCGCTAACCATTGGCCTGGGCATAGGAACATCCGCTGTGATTGCCCGAAAGTACGGCAGCGACAGGCCGGAAGAAGCGCATTTTGATGCCTTTGGGGCATTATCCGTGTCGGCTTTGCTGGTGTTAGTGTTGGCATTGATCGGCTACTTGTTGATGGACCCTATTTTCCTGCTGTTGCAGGCACACGACCGATTACTGCCGTTAATCCGCGAGTACATGACATTGTGGTTCGCCGGTTGTGTGATGCTGGTTACACCCATGGTCGGCAATGCCGTTCTGCGAGCTTCAGGCGATACCCGTACGCCCTCCATTATTATGGCGTCCGGGGGCTTGGCTAACGCGATTTTTGATCCCATTTTAATTTTTGGCTGGGGCCCGATTCCTGCGATGGGGGTCGAGGGCGCGGCATTGGCCAGCGTTATTTCGTGGGCGAGTGGCCTGATCCTGATTTTCTGGTTATTAAAGCGTAAACAACTGGTGTCGTTCAGGCCCGCCAATGGACTCGGCTTCGCAAAAGCCTGGGTAAAGTCGTCCCGTGAAGTATTAAAAATAGGCACGCCGGCGGCAGGCGCCAACATGTTAACGCCACTAGCCATGTCGGTGATGACAGCGATTATCGCCGCTTACGGTGCGCCCGCAGTCGCCGCCTTCGGGGTCGGCACGCGGCTGGAATCGTTGGCGAGTATTATTATTCTGGCGTTATCGATGTCGCTACCGCCGTTGATTAGCCAGAATTTTGGTGCCGACAAAATCCAGCGCGTGCGTTATGCCTACAATACCGCGTTAAAGGCGGTATTAATTATTCAGGCGGGCATCTACCTATTGATGGTATTAACTGCTCCGTGGATAGCTTCTGCATTTGCTGAAGAGGAAAAGGTTGCAGAAATTGTTGAGCTGTTTATCTACATTATGCCGCTGGGTTATGGGCTACAGGGGTGGATTATTTTGAGTAACTCCAGCTTTAACGCTATCCATCAGCCGATGCATGCGTTATGGCTCAGCATCATCCGCTTGTTTGTATTTTTCGTACCCTTGTCTTACTTAGGCAGTTTGATGGCGGATTTAACCGGGCTGTTTATTGGCGGCGTGGTTGCCAATTTTATTACCGCGGCAATTGCCTATTTTTGGTTCTCGCGTGAGTTAAGGAGGTTCGATGAGCAAGGCGTTTGAACTTGTTTCGAAGTATCAGCCGGCCGGTGATCAGCCAGCGGCGATCGAAAAAATATTAGATAACCTGGATGCCGGCTTAGCTCATCAAACGTTGTTGGGTGTTACGGGGTCAGGTAAAACGTTTACCATGGCTAACGTGATTGCGAAATCACAGCGACCGACCTTAATTCTGGCGCACAACAAAACGCTGGCAGCGCAGCTCTATGGCGAAATGAAAGAGTATTTTCCGAATAACTCGGTGGAATACTTCGTCTCGTACTACGACTATTACCAGCCCGAAGCCTACGTACCGACCACCGATACATTTATCGAAAAAGATGCTTCCATCAACGATCATATCGAACAAATGCGGTTATCAGCGACTAAAGCACTGATGGAACGTCGTGACGTGGTATTGGTGGCGTCAGTATCAGCAATTTACGGTCTTGGTGATCCTGAATCCTATATGAAAATGATGTTGCACCTGCGTCGGGGCGATATTATCGACCAGCGCGACATCTTACGGCGTCTTGCGCAGTTACAATATAAACGTAATGATGCGGCGTTTGAACGGGCGACTTACCGCGTGCGCGGCGAAGTTATCGATATTTTCCCGGCTGAATCTGAAGCCATGGCGGTGCGGGTTGAGTTATTTGATAACGAAATCGATCGTATCAGTTATTTTGAGCCGTTAACCGGCAAGGTAACGGATGCCGACGTGGCTCGTACGACGATTTACCCAAAAACACACTATGTTACGCCGCGGGAAGTGTTGCTGGACGCGATTGAACACATCAAGGAAGAATTAAAAGACCGCCGCGATATTCTGCTTAAGCAAAACAAGCTGATCGAAGAACAACGTATTGCCCAGCGTACTCAGTTTGATATCGAAATGATGCTGGAATTAGGTTACTGCTCGGGCATTGAAAACTACTCGCGCTATCTGTCACGGCGCGCACCGGGCGAGCCACCACCAACGTTGATGGATTATTTACCGGACGATGCGTTACTGGTTATTGATGAGTCGCACGTGACGGTATCGCAGGTTGGTGCCATGTATAAAGGCGACCGTTCGCGTAAAGAGAATTTGGTCGAGTATGGTTTTCGACTGCCTTCGGCGTTAGATAACCGACCGTTAAAGTTCGATGAGTTTGAGGCGATTGCACCACAAACGTTGTACGTGTCGGCAACTCCCGGCAAGTATGAGCTCGAACGCAGCAGCGGTGAGGTTATCGAGCAAGTGGTCAGGCCCACAGGTTTGGTTGACCCAACCATTGAGGTTAGGCCGGTGGCAACACAGGTTGATGACCTGATGTCAGAAGTGCGCATTCGTGTTGAAAAGGGTGAGCGGGTACTGGCCACCACACTGACTAAGAAAATGGCGGAAGACTTAAGTGACTACCTGGACGAACATGGCCTAAAAGTCCGCTATTTACACTCGGATATTGATACCGTTGAGCGAATGGAGATTATTCGTGATTTGCGCTTAGGTAAGTTTGACGTGCTGGTTGGCATCAACTTACTGCGTGAGGGCCTGGATATGCCGGAGGTGTCTCTGGTGGCGATACTGGACGCGGACAAAGAAGGCTTCTTGCGCTCTGACCGCTCGTTGATACAGACTATTGGCCGCGCCGCGCGTAACGTTAACGGACAAGCTATTTTATATGCTGACCGTATTACTGGCTCGATGCAACGGGCGATTGACGAAACCGATCGGCGCCGCGAAAAGCAAATTGCCTTTAACAAAGAGCATGGCATTACGCCGAAAGGGCTGAATAAATCGATTACCGATGTGATGGATTTAGGCCAGGGGCCTGCGCGTAAATCTAAATCAGCGGATGCAATTGCCGAGGTCGCAGCGGGTTATGATCCGCGGGTTACTGTAGTTAAAGACGTGAAAGCCCTGACCAAAGAGCTGGAAAGCAAAGAAAAAGCCATGTACGAGGCCGCACAGAATTTAGAATTCGAAAAAGCCGCACAGCTGCGTGACGATGTCGCTAAACTGCGTGAGCAGTTAAAGCGCGCCGTTTAGCGTATCGAATAGGTTAATCTAAAATACTAATTAGATAAGCAAATATTAATCGTTAATACTGTTCCCTAGACAGGTATCTGAAGAGGGAACAGAACCATGAAAAAAACATTTTCTTTTGCGCTTATGCACTTTACCATCGCGTTCGGCGTTGTCTGGTTGATGACGGGAGACATGGTTTTAGGTGGCGCAATTGCTTTAATTGAACCGTTAGCAAATACAGTAGGTTATTATTTCCATGAAAAAATCTGGCAGCGCAACAGCGTTCGTGGAGAAAGTGCGTTATCTGGATAAAGAGGGGCGGGCAAGTGTCCCGCTCGCTTTAATGCTGGTTATCTTCTTTCAGATGCGCGGTTACCTTGCCGGCATTGTGTCGCTGACATTCTCGGAAGATCGCACCCGCCTGCTTAACCTTTTTTACAGTAATACCGAGCAGTTTGGTTTGATGTTGCTGGTCGGTTTACCCTCGTTAATTGTCTTATTGAGCTCGACCTTCGCAGCAGAAGATGATCGTAACCTGGGCAATCGGATGATGGTGATTGCGCAGCCGTTGCTGTTATTCTCGCTGTTTCTCGATGCATTCCTGATCTTCTGGCTGTTTATTGAACATCAGGGGCACTTTTCGTTTGGCCGCGCTGCCATTGTTATGGGCTGGTTTATTACCTTATGGTATTTGGTTAAGTCGCGTCACTGGCGCTTCTACCGTAACCACCTGGCTACTCGTGAAGCGCCTGAAAAAGACGCCAAAAGTTACTGACAAAAGTAACGACAGTTGGCTAGTTAAGGTGCTTGGCGTGAAAACGCAGCTGCGCTTCGATAAAACTAGCGATAAAGTAGTAGCTATGATCATAGCCTTCATGCAAATGCACTTCGCCATCACCGTTAGCCGCAGTAATTGCCGATTTTAAAGCCTCGGGTTTTAACTGCTCTTCTAAGAAGCCATCAGCTAAGCCCTGATCAACGCGAATCGGTAATGACTGACCATTAGCGTTGATAATTTCTACCGCATCGTACTGTTTCCAGCTGTCTTTATCATCACCCAAATAGTTAGAAAAGGCTTTGTGCCCCCACGGACAATCGGTCGGGTTTGTGATCGGTGAAAACGCCGAAATACTGGTGTAACGTTCAGGGTTGCGGAGGCCAATGACCAACGCACCATGGCCGCCCATCGAGTGACCGGCAATAGCGCGTTGCGCGGTTAGCGGTAATTCCTGCTCGACCAGAGCGGGTAACTCGTCAACGATGTAATCATACATGTGATAGTGAGTTGACCAGGGGCTTTGCGTTGCATTCAGGTAAAAGCCGGCGCCTTTACCAAAATCGTAGGCACCTTCGGGATCATCGGGAACATCGTCACCGCGCGGGCTGGTATCGGGTATTACTAGTGCCAGACCTAATTCATTTGCTACGCGCTGTGCGCCTGCTTTAGTAGAAAAGTTTTCATCGGTGCAAGTTAGCCCGGACAAAAAATAGACCGCAGGTACTGATTGCTTTGCTGCCGCCTGGGGTAGAAAAACACTGAACTGCATAACGCAGTTCAGTACTTTTGAGTCGTGTTCGTAACGCAGTTGGCGACCGCCAAAACTGCGAACTTCACTTATCTTTTTCATGTTCGGCTCCGTTGTTAGCGGATTAATAATGAATCACGGAACGTATCGATTTACCTTCGTGCATCAAATCAAATGCCTTATTGATGTCCTCTAATGGCATGGTATGCGTGATAAAGGTATCCAGGTCGAACTTACCGTCCATGTATTGTTTTACGTAGTCCGGCAGTTCGGTACGGCCTTTAACGCCGCCAAAGGCGCTGCCACGCCATACACGTCCGGTTACCAGCTGGAACGGTCGAGTGCTGATTTCTTCGCCGGCACCGGCGACACCGATGATAACGGATTCGCCCCAGCCCTTATGGCAACACTCGAGTGCAGCACGCATAACATCAACATTACCGATGCATTCAAATGAGAAGTCGACACCGCCGTCGGTCATATCGACAATGACTTCCTGGATGGGCTTGTCGTGTTTGCTCGGGTTAACAAAATCAGTGGCGCCCAATTCTTTAGCGATTTCGAATTTATCTTCGTTAACGTCCACCGCAATAATGCGTGACGCCTTGGCTTGTACGGCACCAATGATGACCGCCAGACCAATACCGCCGAGTCCAAATACCGCAACGGTATCGCCTTCGTTTACTTTAGCGGTGTTTTTAACCGCGCCCATGCCTGTGGTCACGCCACAACCCAGCAAACAGACTTTTTCAAGCGGCGCTTCTTTAGGAATTTTTGCCAAAGAAATCTCCGGCAGCACCGTGTATTCAGAGAAGGTCGAGGTGCCCATGTAATGATAAATTGTTTCACCGTCTTTAGAGAAGCGGCTGGTACCATCAGGCATCAAGCCTTTGCCTTGAGTTGCACGAACGGCTTGGCATAAATTGGTTTTACCCGATGTGCAGAATTTACACTCACCACATTCGGCGGTGTAGAGTGGTATCACGTGATCGCCAACCTCCAACGAGGTGACCCCTTCACCGACCGCTTCGACAATACCACCGCCCTCATGACCCAGCACTGATGGGAAGATACCTTCGGGATCTTTACCGGACAGTGTGTAAGCATCGGTATGGCATACACCGGTAGCCACGATACGTACGCGCACCTCACCTTTTTTAGGTGGTGCAACATCAATAATTTCTTCTTTTAAAGGTTCGCCTGGACCCCAGGCTACCATTGCGCGAGACTTAATCGTTTCCATGATGACTCCGTTTGTTTAATCAATAATGTCTAATACGTGTAATGATAGCGAAAGTTTAACTTTTTCTCATTTAAAGGTAATCTGGGTTTATACAAATTACTTTTGCATTAATGAAATAATCAAGAGGGATAATGAAAGAGTGGCAGGGGATCAGTGAATTTGTCGCGACGGCAGAAACTAATAGCTTTTCTGCCGCAGCTGAGCGGCTGGATATGTCGGTGGCACAAGTCAGTCGTAATGTCGCAGCATTAGAGAGCCGATTAAAAATGCAGCTGCTGTACCGTTCAACCCGCAGTGTCAGTTTAACCGGAGAGGGAAAGTTGTATTTACCCCATTGCCAGCATCTGGTTGCGTCACTGCGCGAAGCTAATCAGCTCATTCAGCAACGTAATGAACAACCACAGGGTCTGATTCGGGTAACCGCACCGGTGTACTATGGCGAGCAAATTATCGCGCCGTTACTTAATCAATTTTTACAACGCTACGATGACCTGCGCCTGGATCTTAATTTAACTAACGACACCTTAGATTTGATCGAGGGCAGTTATGATTTAGCAATACGACTGGGGCATTTGGGTAACCCACGTTTGCGTGCGCGTAGACTGGGCAGCCGGCGCCATTATATCGTTGGTTCGCCACACTATTTTAGACGCTATGGCCAGCCGCAAACTATCGACGATTTAGCACAACACCGCTGCTTTACCGGAACTGTGCGGCAGTGGCGCTTTCAACAACAGGGCAAAACTCAGTCGCTGGTACCGGAAAGTTTTATTCATTGTAATAATGGCCTGGCATTACGAGATGCCGCAATCAGAGGCCTGGGGCTGGCGATGTTACCGGATTACTATGTTAGCGAAGCGCTTGCCAAGGGCGAGCTTGAAGAAGTGCTGGCAGCTTATCGACAGGACGATGACGGAATTTGGGCGCTATATCCGGAAAGCCGGCAGCAAATACCAAAGGTCAGGGTATTGTTAGATTTTTTAATTGAAAAACTGGGATAAAAAAAGAAATGGTGGTTGCTACTGGGCTCGAACCAGTGACCCTCGCCTTGTAAGGGCGATGCTCTCCCAACTGAGCTAAGCAACCACTCAAAGGTTACAACGAAGGGGATAGAAGAGAGTGGTGGTTGCTACTGGGCTCGAACCAGTGACCCTCGCCTTGTAAGGGCGATGCTCTCCCAACTGAGCTAAGCAACCATTCTCACTGTGACACTTCTGCGTCGTTGCGAGGTGGCATTATAGGGCGATGAATCAAACTGTCAAACAAAAAATTGAAAGTTTTGTTTAACTGCTGAGAAAATAACCGCTTTTGCTAATTTCTGTACGTTGTTGCGGTTGTAGCAGATGCGAAAAGGCGGAGTTCTTGCTACACTTCGCGCCAATAACGGACATCGCGTCCGGCCTATCTGAATGAATTCATTGTAAAGGAACAAAGCATGAGTGTGGTAACGCGTTTCGCACCCAGTCCTACTGGGTATTTGCATGTTGGTGGTGCTCGGACTGCCCTGTATTCGTGGTTAGTGGCTAAAGCGCAGGGCGGCGAATTTGTGCTGCGTATTGAAGACACCGACCGTGAACGCTCAACCCAGCCTGCAATCGACGCCATCTTAGAAGGCATGCAGTGGTTAGGTTTAAACTGGGATAAAGGACCGTTTTACCAAACCCAGCGCTTTGACCGCTACCAACAGCTTATCGACAAATTGCTGGACGAAGACAAAGCGTATAAATGCTATTGCTCTGCTGAGCGCTTAGAAAAAATGCGTGAAGAGCAAATGGCAGCCGGGCAAAAGCCGCGCTACGACGGCCATTGCCGCGACAATCCCAATGTGGGCGGCGACAAATACGTGATTCGTTTCCGTAATCCACAAGAGGGTAGTGTGGTATTTGATGATCACATCCGCGGGCGTATCGAATTTTCTAACCAGGAATTGGATGATTTGATTATTGCCCGGACTGACGGCACGCCGACCTACAACTTCTGCGTGGTTGTTGATGACTGGGATATGGAAATCACCCACGTTGTGCGCGGTGAAGACCATATCAATAATACCCCGCGTCAAATCAATATATTAAAAGCGTTGGGTGCCCCGGTACCGCAATATGCACACGTGTCGATGATTCTGGGGGACGACGGCAAGAAATTGTCAAAACGTCATGGTGCTGTCAGTGTCATGCAATATCGCGATGATGGCTATGTGCCGGAAGCGGTTATTAACTACTTAGCCCGTCTGGGTTGGTCGCACGGTGATCAGGAAATCTTTAGTGTTGATGAACTGGTTAAGTACTTTAAGCTGGATGACGTTAACAAAGCGGCATCAGCATTTAATACCGAAAAGTTAAACTGGCTGAACCAGCACTACATGAAAACACTGCCTGCAGCGCAGGTAGCACCGCAATTGCAATGGCAGTTTGATCAGCTGGATGTGGATACCAGCACGGGACCGGCGTTAGAAAAAATCGTTGAGTTACAGGCAGACCGCGTAAAAACTCTGAAAGAAATGGCAGATATCAGCCGTTATTTCTTTGCACCAGTGACTGAATTTGAAGAAAAAGCCGCGAAAAAACATTTACGCCCGGTAGCTAAAGAGCCACTGCAGAAGGCTAAAGAGTTGTTGAGTGCAGTCACTGACTGGAACGCCGAGAATATTCAGGCAGCGATTAATCAAACAGCTGACGTGCTGGAAGTAGGAATGGGCAAAGTAGGTATGCCATTGCGAGTAGCTGCAACCGGCGGAGGTAACTCTCCTTCGTTAGACGTGACACTGGAATTAATACCCCAACAGAGTGTCTTGCAGCGTATCGACCTTGCTTTAGAATTTATCGCTGAACGAGAAGCGAATAGCTAGGTCACTGGCTTAACCGAGGTCTTATGCCAACAATTAAACATTTGATCGACAATAACCGGGAATGGGCGCGCCAGCAAACTGAGCGCGACCCGGAGTTTTTTCATCGGTTGGTGGGTCAACAGTCGCCGGAATATTTATGGATTGGTTGTTCTGACAGCCGCGTGCCGGCAAATCAGATTGTCGGGATGGACCCCGGTGAATTGTTTGTACACCGTAATGTCGCAAACCAGGTTATTCAAACTGACTTTAATTGTTTATCGGTTATCCAATACGCCATTGAAGCACTAAAGGTTAAACACGTACTGGTGGTCGGGCATTATGGTTGCGGAGGTGTAAAAGCAGCGGTTGAATCGCAGCCCCACGGTTTGGTCGACCATTGGTTGTATCCAATCCGTGACGTTTACCGTGAACACGCGACAGAGCTGGAGCAGCTCGACGAGCCTACACGTATCGACCGCTTGTGCGAATTAAATGTTATCGAGCAGGTCAAAAATCTGGCAAAGACTAATGTGGTCCAGGAAGCCTGGGACCGCGGCGAAGAGTTGCATATTCATGGTTGGGTCTATCGGCTGGACAATGGTCTGGTTAACGATATGAACGTGTCGGTTTCCAGCCGGGAAGGACTGGAGCAGGTCTATCATGTGTATCACCAGAATCTGCCGAAACGCGCCCGCTGAGTCAGTTGAACGTTAATTGTGCAGATTGCGATAAAATTCACCAAACGGATGAAATTTTTCAAAAAACAGTTGACACATTAACGCTGCTCGCAATAGAATGCGCCCCGCTGTCAGGGCAGTTTTACTGCTTCGGTAGAGGGGCTATAGCTCAGCTGGGAGAGCGCTTGCATGGCATGCAAGAGGTCAGCGGTTCGATCCCGCTTAGCTCCACCAAAACGTCCAACAGCAATTGTGAATGAACTGCGTCCCCTTCGTCTAGAGGCCTAGGACACCGCCCTTTCACGGCGGTAACAGGGGTTCGAATCCCCTAGGGGACGCCACTTCAATCACAGCGATGCAACACGATATTGCGTCCCCTTCGTCTAGAGGCCTAGGACACTGCCCTTTCACGGCAGTAACAGGGGTTCGAATCCCCTAGGGGACGCCAAATCGTAACGCATCAAACCACAGTCCGGGTCCCCTTCGTCTAGAGGCCTAGGACACCGCCCTTTCACGGCGGTAACAGGGGTTCGAATCCCCTAGGGGACGCCATACTGCACAAACCGCCACCAAGGCGGTTTTTTTGTACCCAAAATCCGTAGCTCGCGCCTTTGGCGCGAGGGTGGGGATAGCTTAACCAACAAGACGGTATAGCTGCACTTTGGAACGGACGAGCTTTATCAGGCTTTACGTCCTCGTTTTCAAAGGGACGCTGCAAGTACATCCCTGTACGCTTGTTTCCGGCCATCCATGGCCTCCAACACCCTTTGAAAACGAGGACGCAAATCCTGACGCTCGCCCATCCCAAAGGGCCGCTATTCTGTGTCTTGTTGGTTAAGCTACCCCAAAAAGTTATCGTATTACGGATTTGTGGTAGCGGATTAAATGGCGTTATTAACAGAAATAGCAAAGCAATGGGATGGTTAATTGCGTGGTAGGTACCGAGGGGCTGTAGCCAGAAATGTTGGAGGCCATGGATGGCCGGAAACAAGCCACACGGACGTGCTTGGAGCGGTTTCTGGCTACAGCCCCTCGGTTGCCTGCCAAAAGCAATTAGCCATTCCATTGCTTTCTCTGAGTTTGCAACACAACGTCATTTAATTCACTGCCACCCCCCTCGCGCCGGAGGCGCGAGCTACTGTGCGCGTTGCAGTAGGTCGACTAGGTGCGGTTCGAGGAAGTCGGCGATTTTGGGTTGTGCTTCGGCGGTGGGGTGGATGCCGTCATTCTGCACGTAGTCTGTGCTTTCTTCGATTAGGGGTTCCATGAAAAACGGGATCAGTGGAACGTTCTTCTGTTCAGCGACTTCTTTATACAGGCTGGTGAACTGTTCGGCAAAACGTTGGCCATAGTTGGGTGGTACCATGACTTGGCTTAATGCCACTTTAACGCCCTCAGCCTGGGCTTTATCGATCATTTGTTCCAAATTGCTGCGTACTGTGCTGAGGTTAAAACCGCGCAGGCCGTCGTTGCCGCCGAGTTCAATGAATAATGCATCAGGGTTATGGCGTTCGAGAACGCCTTCGAGGCGACGCAAACCGCCGGTGGTGGTTTCACCGCTGATACTGGCGTTGATAATGGCATATTGCGGGTGCGTTTGCTGCCAGCGGCGGTCGAGTTCGGCTACCCAGGTTTGTTGGCTGGACAGGCCGTAGCCGGCACTTAAGCTATCGCCTAAAACAACAAGTGAAACATTTGCTGAAACCGTACGTATAGACAGTAACAGAACGACTACAAGACTTAATTTCAAAAGGAAGTTTTTCATCATATGCTCATTCAAGCCCAACAACTGGAAAAAATCGTCGAGACCTCAGAAGGTCCATTGCAAATTCTGCAACCTATTAACGTAGCAATCAATGCGGGTGAGACCGTCGCCATCGTTGGCGCGTCAGGCTCGGGTAAATCCACATTATTGTCGTTACTTGCCGGATTGGACCTTGCGACGTCTGGTGAAGTTCTTATAGATAACGAAAAACTTAGCGAATTGGATGAGGAGCAGCGGGCAAAAGTCCGTGCCGATAAGGTTGGCTTTATCTTTCAACAGTTTTTATTGGTACCCAGTTTAAGCGCCCTGGAGAACGTTATGTTGCCGGCGGAGCTTGCCGGACATAAAGGCGCCGAAAAGGAAGCGCGTGAACTACTAGCCAAAGTGGGTCTGGAAGATCGCTGGCATCACTATCCCAATCAATTATCCGGCGGTGAACAACAGCGTGTGGCGATTGCCCGTGCCTTTGTTGGCCAGCCAAAGATTTTATTTGCTGATGAACCGACCGGTAATCTGGACACCCATACCGGTGATAAGGTTGAGCAGTTGTTGTTTGACCTGAATAAGGACTACGGCACTACCTTGATCATGGTCACGCACGATAATCAGTTGGCAGAGAAGTGCCAGCGTGTGCTGCGGATGGAAGCTGGTGAGCTGGCGGAGGCAACGCGCGATGTGGCATAAAATTTCGTTTCGGTTATTAAAGCAGGAGCTGAAACGGGGTGAACTGACCATCATGGCGCTGGCCATCATCCTATCGGTAACAGCGGTTTTGTCATTGTCGTTATTCAGCGAACGTCTGCAGTCGGGATTGCTGGAACGCAGTAGTGAGTTCTTAGCGGCCGATCGGGTCTTGAGTTCACGTCGGGATATTAATCAGGACTGGCTTGAAGAGGCTCAGTCGCGCGATATAAAAACGGCCTGGCGGGTGGTTTTTAACTCCATGGCATTTGCTAACGATAAGTTGCAGTTAATTGACGTAAAAGCGGTATCCGATGGCTATCCGTTGCGCGGTGAATTGCGTATTGCTGATACGCCGTTTGTCGAAGGTGAGGTCGCCAAGGGGTTGCCTGCCGCAGGGGAGGCGTGGGTTGCATCTTCATTATTTCAGGCATTACAAATCGATTTGGGCGACTCGATTGAGGTCGGTAACAGTGCCTTTAAGGTGACTAAGGTTGTTACTTATGAGCCCGATGTCGGCTTTTCGGTGTTTACTGACAGCCCTAATGTCATTATTCCGTATTCTCAATTAGAGCAGACGGGGCTAATCCAGCCCGGCAGTCGTGTGCGCTACAACGTTCTCATGGCAGGCTCGCAAGATGCGCTGGCGGACTACGAGCAATGGTTACTGCCGCAGTTGAATGATGATACACACAGCTGGCGCAGTATCGAGGACGGTGATAGTCCGTTAGCGCGTTCGTTAAACCGTGCCGAGCGCTTTATGATGCTGGCCAGTCTGTTAGGTGTGGTGCTGGCTGCGACGGCTGTTGCGGTTGCTGCGCAGCGTTATTGTCAGCGTAACTACGACGTCGTGGCTATTTTCAAAACCTTAGGTGCGAGTCGCCAGCAGATCCGCCGTATTTTTATCCTGCACTTGTTGCTGTTAACGGCATTGAGCGTTGGTATCGGTATGATCCTGGGCTGGTTGATCCAGTCATTTGTAATCGACTGGGTAGCGCAACAACTGGATGCGGAGTTACCGGCGGCGACAGTTAAACCGTATTTACTGGCTGCGGCAACGGGGATTATTAGTGCGGTGATGTTCACTCTTTATCCATTGTTCCGTTTGGTTGCGATCCCGCCGCTGCGGGTACTCCACCGCCAGTTGGTAGGGGCGCAAGCAGTACGTTGGCTGCAATGGATATTAAGTGGCGGTACCATTTACGGCTTACTGGTGCTTTATTCTCAGCAATGGTGGCTATCGACGGCGTTGTTTGCCGGGGGCGCATTTGCGGCAGTGTTACTACTTGGTATCGGGCGCTTATTGATCAATGCCAGTCGCAAAGCGGGTATGCAGGCAGGTAGCGCCTGGCGTTTGGCAATGGCAGGATTACAACGCCGTGCAGCGGCCAATAGTGTGCAAATGTTGGCATTCTCCACTGCTATTATGTTGTTGCTATTGGTTATCGTACTACGCAACGATTTGCTTGCCGACTGGCAACGGCAGCTGCCGGACGATGCGCCGAATTATTTTGCGCTCAATATTGCGGAGGAAAAAGTGCCTGACTTACAGGCAATGTTTGAGCGCGAGAATATCGAAGCGACAGACCAGTACCCGATTGTGCCGGGGCGTGTAACCTATCACAACGGTGAACGTTTGTTAGCCGAAGTCACCAAAGAAGATCGTGATGACGAAGAGCGCGAAGAGGGGCGTGAAGGCTTCGGCCGTGAACTCTCGATGACCTGGCGCGATACCGTGCCACCAAACAATGAGATTGTTGAGGGCAGCTGGTGGGGTGATAACGCAGAACCGCAAGTATCTGTCGAGTTGAATGCGGCGGAGCGATTAGATATTCAGGTTGGCGATGAACTGACTTTTAATATCGGTGGTGAAGAGTTTACGGTGCCGGTCACCAGTTTGCGTGAGGCCGACTGGAGCACCTTGCAACCGAACTTTTATATGGTGTTTAACACCAATACATTGCAGGACTTTCCGGCAACATATATCACTAGCTTCCATCTGGACGAAGATCGCAAAGACGAACTTTATGAGCTTTTCCGGCCCTTCCCGGAGGCGTCTTTAATCGATCTCGATGCCATTATTGATCAAATTCGTGAGGTTATTTCTCAGGTCAGCCTGGCTATCCTATTTGTCCTGGTGTTAGTGATTGTCGCCGGTGCGCTGGTGTTAATTGCCCAAGTACAGGCCAGCATGGAAGAACGTCAGAAAGAGCTTGTGATTCTGCGTACACTCGGTGCACCGGGTAAGCTTTTAAGTCGCAGTATTACCTATGAGTTCCTGGTACTTGGGGGAATTAGCGGTTTGATTGCGACCATCGCAATGGATATTTCGTTGCTAATATTGCAGACCCAGGCTTTCAATATGGATGCCACCTGGCATTGGCGGTTATGGCTTGTCGGGCCGTTAACCGGCGCTATTGTCGTGGGTGTACTGGGTCGTCTGTCGTGCTCGCGGTTAATCCGTCGAAACACCGCACAATTAATTCGTAAACTGGCGTAGCTCGCGTATTTTGCGCGAGTCCGTTTGTCGTTAATGAGGAGGTCTCCATGAACATATTGTTAACCGGTGGAACTGGTTTAATCGGCTCGTATTTTATAAAAAAATACAGCAGCCAGCACACGTTCACGGTGACTTCGCGTGCACCGGACAAAGCGCGTCGTCAGTTAGGCGGCGCGGTTACTGTGGTCAAATCGGTGGATGAGATTAATAATATCAGCGCCTTTGACGCTGTGATTAATTTGCAGGGTGCGGGTATTGCCGATAAACGCTGGAGTGCCCAGCGAAAACAAAGGTTGCAGAACAGTCGTTGGCAGGTTACTGAGAAACTCGCAGAGATGATCACGGCCGCTGACAAAAAGCCGCTTTTTGTCAGTGGCTCTGCCATTGGTTATTACGGGCCGCGCGATGCCGAACCGGTAAACGAAGAGGGGACACCTAAGCAGCGTGATTTTGCGGTTGAACTTTGCCAACAATGGGAGCAAAAAGCACTGGCGGCGAGCGAACAGACTCGAGTCGTGCTGTTGCGTACAGGCGTAGTTTTGTCAGCCGAAGGTGGTGCGTTGGCTAAAATGATATTGCCCTACAAAATGGGCTTAGGCGGGCCGTTGGGTAACGGCACACAAATGATGTCGTGGATTCATATCGACGATATGGTTCGTGCCATAGAGTACATCCTGCAGCACGATACCATTCAGGGACCGGTTAATATGACGGCACCCGGGCCGGTGACGAATAAAGCATTTAGTCGCACATTAACGTCGGTGCTTAAGCGGCCGCATATTTTTAAGGTACCAGCAGTGGTATTGAAAACGGCGATGGGGGAAATGTCGTCTATGTTACTGGAGGGCCAGGCTGTGGTGCCGGATAAACTCCGCGACCACGGATTTGAATTTAACTACCCGACTATCAGAGCTGCGTTAAAAGACGTTACCTAGTCCGCTTACCAGCCAATTATACGTTGCCATTGCTCATGGCTGTTGTCGCTTTTAAGTATGTGGTAAACGGGGTGCATGGCGGCCGTGGCACAGGCATGGTTAGGCAAAATGCGTAGCTGTGTACCTATGGCAAAATCATCGACGGCAAAGTCACCGGCGGCATAGTCTTGTGGCAGTTCAATAACGCCGTGTTCCTGTGAAGTACCGGTCAGCGTTAAACCGTTAATAACAGTCCCGTCCAGCCGACAGACTTGTCCGTAGTTGTAGTCGACAGCTTGATTTGCTGTGCCGCGGTCACGGGACACAGCCATCCAGCCGCTGTCGGTAAGCAACCAGTGTTTTTCTTTATTGTACCCAATAACGGTGGTCACCACCGACATCGCAATATCATCCATTGTGCATACGCCGATATTTTTCATCACCAGGTCGAAGGTGGTGAAAACACCTGCCCGCACTTCACTGATGTCATTAAAGTCGGTACCGAAATGCGCAGTAGGTGTGGAGCCGACACTGGTGATAGGGCAATCTATGCCGGCTTCTGCCAAACGCTGTCTGGCTTGTCGGATGGCGTCGCACTCTTGTTGTGCAAACGTCTGCAAAGCAGCAGGCGTGCTACAACCATAAGACCCGCCTGCATGGGTCATTAAACCGCTAAAATGGCTGCCTAGTTGTGCAGCAATAGTTACAAGCTGTGATGCATCAGGCTTTATGCCGCCACGATGATCGTCGCTGTCGATTTCGATTAGCACAGAAAAGTCCTGCTGATGTAGCTCGGCGAAATTCACCACTGCGGTAGCCTGTTCGGGGGTATCTAACAGAATATGTAAACTGATGCCCTGCTGGCGTAATTGAGCTACCCGGGCAAGCTTTGCAGGAGCGATACCCACGGCGTAAAGTAAGTCGGTATAACCGGCGTTAGCATAGGCTTCTGCCTCGGCTAATGTGGAAACGGTTGCCGGCGCATTTTTTCCGGGCAACAGGTAATCCGCTGCTTCGAGCGTACGCAAAGTTTTTAAATGCGGCCGCAACTGACTTCCTTGTGCTTTTATGTGAGATTGTAGCCGGTCGATATTGCGTTTTAGTTTTGCCTCGTCAATTAACAAATAGGGGGTATCGAGTTGGGCCGGCCAGGCGGGTATCTGCGTCATTGAGGTTCCTTCAGGATTGGAGTAGTTCTGCGTAGCGCGTTAGATCGACATTACCACCACTGATAATGATGCCGACGCGCTTGCCCGCCAATTCAGGTTTTATTTTTTCGGCAGCAGCCAGGCTTAAACAGCCGGTTGGTTCAACCACCAGTTTCATCCGTTCGGCATAAAAGCGCATCGCGTCAACCAACTCGTTATCCGTTGCCGTTAAAATATCGTCGACATTGTCACGGATAATGGGGAAGGTATATTGCCCTAAATATTGAGTCTGAGCGCCATCAGCGATAGTTTTTGGCGTATCGATACGAACAATTTCGCCGCGTCGGAACGATTGTTGTCCGTCATTACCGGCTTCGGGTTCGACGCCGTATACCTTGCAAGCCGCGTTATGGTGGCGAGCGGCCAGCGCACAGCCTGACAGCAAACCGCCACCGCCGAGACAAACAAACAAGGCATCAAGTTGACCTGCCTGCTCAAATAACTCATCGGCCGCGGTGCCCTGACCGGCTAACACATGGGGGTGGTCGTATGGCGGAATGAGTGTATAACCTTCCTTTTCCGCCAATTGGCGACCAATTTGTTCACGGTCCTCGGTATAGCGATCATAACGGATAACATCCGCGCCATAGCCTTGTGTGGCCTCTACTTTGGCCTGAGGAGCGTCTTCCGGCATGATGATGGTAGCTTTAATACCTAACTGCTTTGCTGCCAGAGCAATGGCCTGGGCATGGTTACCCGACGAGAAAGCCAGTACCCCTGCTGCTTTTTGCGCGTCAGAAAATTGCAACAGCGCGTTCATGGCACCGCGAAATTTAAATGCTCCCATGCGCTGGAAGTTTTCGCACTTAAAAAATAGTTCAGCACCTAAGCTCTCATTGGCGGTTCGCGAGGTCATTACGGGCGTGCGTCGAATATAAGGTTCGATACGCGCTGCAGCAGCTTGAACGTCCTTATAGGTGGGTAAAGTCAGGCTCATTGAAATCTCTGATAAGGTTTTACTAACAATGTGCCCATACTAACAGCTGAACCTTGGTTTTAGCCACAATCAGCAAGGCCAAACCAACACCAGAGGAAAGCAATGCCGCCATTGCGGGCTGCTTCCTTGTCGATGTCAGAGCTCCGCTGATGATCTCTCTGATCATTCTGCTGCTGATTCTCAAGCGTTCGTTTGCCAGCTGTGGTGGCACTGTCACCAAAGGAGTTAGACGAGCAGGCGGTTAAGGTTATGGCGAAAAATACAGCGCTGGTTAATTTAATACAGTTGCGCATACAAAGACTTCCTTGTTGTTAAGTTATTGCAGAGTAATAAACTGTAGAGAGACATAAAAGATAAAGGTTCAATTCATCACATGAATAATTGGTTATTGCCTATTATCGGACCACTGCTGTTATATCAGGGGCGCCGCGTGCGCAGCCAAACGCTGCGGCTACCTGCACCTTTGGGCGCGCGTAGCAGGGATAGGTGAAATAGTGCTAATCCGGCGCACCGTAGCGTTTATTTTGTAGAAAAAATAGCAGTGAACAAGCGCTAAAACCGCGGTTTTATTTTTTGAGTAGCATGTTGATCGCCGCAACGAGATCGTCGGATAGATTATTACTGTTTCTGAATCCATTAATATTGATTTTGTATTTGCCGTTGACGATCAATGTGGGAGTACCACGCACGTTGCGGTCGCGCGCTTCTTTATCCATTTGACGTGCGCGAGCTTTAATACTGAAACTGTTCAAACCAGTTTCCGCATCTTCCGCGTTAATACCTGCTTTTTCCAGCGCAGTGATAAGATGCTCTGTTGTTTCAATCGTGTTGCGATCTGAAAAGTTGGTTTTGAAGACAATGTTATTGAATTGCTTAGCCAGGTTTTTAAAGCGCGCCAACGCGTAAGCTTGAGTCATTTTCTCGCCCATGTTGGCTTGTGGACTCAACCCCGACATATGTGATTTACGGAAACTTTTTGGGAACGCTGATTTTAAATCGTTAGCGATGGGCTCAAAACGAAAGCAGGCCATGCAATACAGAGAGAAGTACTCGACGATTTCGGGTTGTGTCGTTTTGGGGGTATCGAGTACCTCATAATGTGTCCCTTCGACAAATTCTTGTGGATTGGCAAATGCGTTGATACTTACTAAACACAGCAACGAAACAAACAAGGTTAAAGCTCTCATAAAAATCCTTTTCGAGAAATTGTTGGTGTTTCATATCATGCCTGTTGGCGCACTATTGTCTAGTCAAAGTCACAAATGTTTACAATTGTCGGCAGTAATTTTTTTGCAGTTGTACTAGCCTGAAAGATGGATTTTACTGACAGGGAAAATCAGTATGTATGTTTTCAACATCGACGCGCTAAAACAGCAATTGCGCGAACAGCAGTTTAATCAGGCCCATGCGCTCTTTTATTTATTGGGTTTGACGCTATTGTGGTACTTACCCATCGGTTGGATCGGCAATGGCGATAACGGTTGGGATTACGCTTCGTTTTGGGCGTCGTTGGCCATTATTATTGGCGGTACCGTTATAGCGTATCGGGCTAACGGCGGGGCGCAGGGCACGCAGTTTCTGGAACGTTTTTTAGCACTGTCGTGGGTCGTTTTTTGGCGGGTGATACCGGTGTTTTTTATCCTGGGGTTGGTCGTTGTTATTTTGCGAACCATTGCTTACGGTGAGGGTCATTACCAGTTAACCGTATTTGGTTTTGTATTCTCAGTGGTTGCTGAAGTGTTTTATTACCAGCGAATTTATTCACATATGAAGCACCTTAATTCGCAACAATCGCACGGGTATTACGCTCATGCTTAAACGTTGGCTGCCCCTGGCATTGTGTCTACTCGCTGCTGGCGGTTTTTATTTTGCAGGCATGGCGAGTGGCGCGCTCGGGTTTGTAATTACCGGGGCTGTGTTTGAACTCGCTTTCTGGTTTGGTTTGTTCAAAAAATCTCGGCAAACCTAAAGCGTCGACGCCTCGTTTGTTGCTTAAATGTTGATTTTGCCTTAACATTCATTCAAGCGACAATGAGGTGACTGACGCCATGACTAAACGCACGAAATTACTGATTATCATAGCATCGTGCGCTTATGCTATTGCCTGGTATCTGGTCACGCAATACGCTGCCCAGGCATATGTTAATTCGCGTTTTGATGCCCAAAAGGAACAAGCCCGCCAACAGGTGTCACTGGCCAAATCAACTTTCGAAGCGATCATATTTAAAGATATTTATCTGGCTGACAGTCTCGCTACCGTGGTTAATATCGAACCACAGTTCGCCATTGATAACTGGGAGTCGAGCTCGGCTAAACTCATGGCGCAGTCTACACACGTTCGCAATGTAGCCATGGCGCCTGACGATACGATTCAATTTATCTACCCGTTAGCGGGTAATGAGAGGGCCATGGGCTTCGAGTATCAAAGTCGGCCGGAACAATTTGCCTCGGTAATGACCGCTAAACGTACCGGTAATCTGGTGATTGACGGGCCACGCCAACTCGTTCAGGGTGGCGTCGGTCTTATCGCACGTTTCCCTATATTTAGTGATTATCCGATATCCATGGATTACTGGGGCATCGTAAGTGTGGTCATCGATTACGATAAAGTCATGGCGGAGGCGGGGTTTAATTCGCTACAGCGAGTTGATGTGGCGATTCAGAACGACAATGCCACCGATAATACCCAGGGCGTATTTTTTGGCAGTGCGGCTATTTTTGAACAGCCTGACTTTAGCTTACCCATTACCCTGCCTACCGGACACTGGCAACTAGCAGCCCAGTATCGAATATCACTGGACGCTGCAGAACAGCAAGTGCTTGCGGTGCTATGGTTAGCCAGTTTAATTGTGGCATCACTGGCGTACCTGGCGGTATTTATGCTGATTCGTTCTTTTCGTATTGCGCACCAAAATGCGTTACATGATGAATTGACGCACCTGCCTAACCGACGGTTTTTAATCAATTATATTGACGGCTTGCTCACTCGTTGGGGGCAACCACCACGTTTTGCCGTGGTTAACGTGGATTTAAACCGCTTTAAAAAAGTTAATGACGACTTAGGTCATGACGCCGGTGACGAACTGCTGAAACATATTGCCAACCATATGTTGTCGCGTGTTCGCGCAACTGATTTTGTAGCTCGCATTGGCGGTGATGAATTCATTATTGTGCTGGGTCGTGTTCGCGACGAAGCGGCAATTAAACGTTTTGTCGAAAAGCTCAAAATTGATATCGAACGGACACCCCTTGAATACCAGGGCGAGTTAATTTATCCGTCGTTGAGCATTGGCTACTCGATCGCCGATGGTGATAAGACGCGGGAGACGCTGCTATCCGAAGCAGACCGTGATATGTATGCAATGAAATTAGCGCAACGAACGGAATTATCATAGTATTGCGCCATGCAGTGTACCCTTTGTTCCGAGCATTCCGAGCTTTATTGCGCAGATCGCAAACGCAGCTATTATCGCTGTCTGACTTGCGATTTGGTGTTTGCTGATCCTGATTCGCTAATTGCCGAAGCGGACGAAAAAGCCATTTACGATTTTCACGAAAATGACCCGTATGATGAGCGTTATCGTCAATTTTTATCGCAACTTTCTGAACCCTTGTTAACAAAGCTTAAAAAAGGCATGCGCGGCTTAGACTTTGGCTGTGGTCCCGGGCCAACATTAAATCTGATGCTGGAGGAGCAGGGCATGCAGGTGGAGCTGTATGACTTGTATTATTATCCCGATAAGGCAAAACTACAGCAGCGTTACGACTTTGTTACCGCGAGCGAAGTCGTCGAGCACTTTGCTCACCCTGCGCGCAGTTGGCAACAGCTATTTAGCCTGATAAAGCCAGCGAGCTGGTTAGCTGTAATGACATCCCTTAACGAGCTTAAAACGACGGCCTCGTTTAAAAACTGGAATTATAAAAACGATCCAACTCATGTCAGTTTTTATTCCCGGCAAACAATAAATTGGCTGGCGGAACGCTATCAAGCCGATTACGAAATCGTTAATGGAAGAGTGATACTATTTCGTTGTTAGGGTTTGAGCTCCTGCATCGGCAGCAGTGCGGCGTCCGATAGTTAAACCCTGCTGATAGCCTGCCTCTAGCCGTTCCAGATCACGAGTAAAACGACCCACGTTAAAATCTTCAGGAGGTGCGATGACACGCAACTGACAGTCCTCGGGCGGGTTGCGAATAAACTCAAGGGCATCGTTATAGGCCTGATTGCGTTTAATAATCGCTTCTTGTAACTGTGGATAGTCTTTAAATAATGTGCGCACAAGAACGCTATTGTTGCTTACCTTTTTCTTGTATCCCAACGGGCGCGATAACACCACAGTAATATGTCGCGCACCCATTTGGTAGGCCTTAATAACCGGAATGGAATCACCAATGCCGCCATCCGCCATCGGTTCGTCGCCAACCAGCGGAAAGTCCCGGTACGCCAGCGGAATGGCACAAGATGCCGGAAACACTTCATGCATGTTATCGCGGGTCATGCGGATGTAGTGAGGCTTACCGGTTAAAATACTGGTGGTGACAACGTAAAAAGGCACCTGATGGTGTTCGTAGTAATCGAGATCCAGCCAGACGTCATCAAACGATTGCCGCCATAACCAGTCTACGTCACAAAAATGGCCGCCCCGCAGCCAACGCACCATATCGATAAAACGATCGCTGGTGGCAAATTCAGTAATGATTTTATGGCTACGACCACTTTGCCCACACAGGTAGCCAATGCCATTGGTTGATCCCGCAGATACGCCAATGACGAAATCAAACGGGTTATAATGCTGCTCGATAAAGCCGTCGAGCACACCCGCGGTAAAAATACCGCGCATGGCGCCGCCTTCTAAAATCAGTGCTGTTTGCGCCATGCGTTACTCCTTACCGTAAGATGAGTAGCGGGGTTTTGCTTGCTTCGATCATAGCGGTTGTGGTGCTACCCACTAAAAACTGACGAATTTTTGAATGGCCGTAAGCACCCATCACCATCATGCCAATATCGTTGTTATCCTGATACTGATGCAAAGCCGGTTCGACGTCGCCTGCTACAATGGCGGTTTCAACTTGATGACCCCCTTGTTGTAGCGCATCGCGTGCCCACTCTAACGTCGCTTTATTGGTGTCCGACTCAGCTCCCACCATCACCACGTGTACCGGTAACCCGCTGAATAAAGGACTTTTTGCCAGCAGTTCGATGCCTTTTTTAGTGGACGCGCTGCCGTCATAGGCCAACATGACAGACTGGGGCTCAGCAAAAGTATCAGGTGTCAGCAGAATGGGTTTGTGCACACGGCGCAATACGGTTTCAAGCTGACTACCGATATGCGAACCATCGCCATGATCCTCACCGTGAGTGCCCATTACCAGTAAGCGTGTTTCGTGCTCTAACGCCAACAGCGACTCAACTAATTCGCCATGGCGCTGGCGCATCGCAACGTCAGTCACCTGGCTTTTTTCCAGTACTTGACGCTTGGCCTCGTCAAGTAACTGATGGCCGTGCTCTAACAATAGTTTGCCTTTTTTAGCATCCAGTTCTGCTAGCTCCTCCAGCAATTTTTCCCGGCTGCCAAGACCAATATTACCGGTCATGTCTTGCCGGGCACTGGCGTGCCCTTCTTCGATAACGTGTAATAACGTCAGCGGCGCGGTTAAGCGTGACGAAGCCCAGGCTGCCGACTCAACGACCGCTGCCATGGCACTCGAACCATCGATACATGCAATTACGTTACTCATAGTGTTCTCCTTGTTTCGAGTGCTTTAATGACCGCCGCCAAGAATATCTTCGGCGTTGGCTTTATTATGTACACCAAAGCGATCGACAATGGTGGCACTGGCTTCATTCAAACCAATAACTTCGACTTCTGCACCTTCGCGGCGGAATTTAACCACCACCCGATCCAGCGCATCAACGGCAGTAATATCCCAGAAGTGTGCATGGGTTAAATCAATCACTACGTTATCAACGGCTTCCTTTAAGTCAAATGAAGCGATGAATTTTTCTGAAGAGCTAAAGAACACTTGCCCGATAACGTCGTAACGGCGCGTGGTGCCATCGTTATCAATGGTTGAGCGGACGTGCATGTAATGACCGACTTTGTTGGCAAAAAACAGCGCAGCCAGCAATACTCCTACAGCAACGCCAATAGCCAGATTATGGGTGGCGACCACCACAACCACCGTGGTGACCATAACGATGTTGGTAGAGAGCGGATGCTTTTTCAGATCGCGAATCGATCCCCAGCTGAAGGTACCAATGGATACCATAATCATCACCGCAACCAGCGCCGCCATCGGAATGATCTTAAGCCATTGGTCCAGCACTAAAATCATAATGAGCAAGAACACGCCGGCGGTCAGCGTTGACAGGCGACCACGGCCACCGGATTTAACGTTAATAATGGATTGACCAATCATTGCACAACCGGCCATTCCGCCGAATAATCCTGCGCCAATGTTGGCAATTCCCTGACCACGACATTCTTTGTTGCGGTCACTGCTGGTATCAGTCAGGTCGTCAACGATGGTTGCGGTCATCATTGATTCAAGCAAACCAACTACGGTTAAACCAATTGAGTAGGGCAAAATAATCCACAGTGTTTCTAAGTTGAGCGGAACATCCGGCCACAAGAATACCGGTAATGTATCCGGCAATTGACCCATATCACCAACGGTGCGGATGTCCAGACCCAGTGCAACGGCAACAATGGTTAAGGTAACGATACACACCAGCGGTGAAGGTACGGCTTTGCCGATCACCGGTAGGTATGGGAAGCCATAAATAATGCCGAGCCCTGCCGCAGTCATGGCATACACATGCCAGGTTACGTTAGTCAGCTCGGGTAGCTGTGCCATAAAAATCAGAATCGCCAGCGCATTAACAAAGCCGGTAACAACCGAGCGCGAGACAAAACGCATGAGCTCACCCAGCTTAAGGTAGCCGGCGACGATTTGCAGCACACCGGTTAACAAGGTGGCCGCCAGCAGATACTCCAGCCCGTGTTCCCGGACCAGGGTAACCATTAACAACGCCATGGCGCCTGTTGCAGCGCTAATCATGCCCGGGCGACCACCCACAATAGCGATAATTACGGCAATACAAAACGAGGCATACAGACCAACTTTAGGGTCAACGCCGGCGATAATAGAAAACGCGATAGCTTCCGGGATCAGGGCCAGTGCAACCACAATCCCTGATAGGAGGTCATTTTTGGTGTTAAAGAACCAATGCTCTTTTAAATACTTAAACATAGATAGACGGATTCCAGCTCGATTAAAAATCAGAAAGTAAACTAGTCAGGTTTTTGCGCGTAGCATTGAGCCACGCAATCAAATGCATGAGACAATTTCGCGAGGCGAAAAGGAGAGGGCGCCTAGGGTGGCGTAATCAAATTGTTATTAGCAATTTGCTGGCTCATGATTGATGCGTCTTTAGTTGGTAAACCTTTGCTGGCTAAAAGAAAACAGAAAAGGTGTTAAAATCGAAATTCGCGCGGATAATACAGCGATACGGCTCAAAAGTAAAACTTTGGCTGTTTTTTAAGCGCTGCTAAAACGTTGAATGAGTTTATAGAGTTCATCCGTTGTTGACTGCAACCGTTCGCTGGAAATCGACGTTTCGTTAGCGTTCTCGCTTGCGGTGCGGGAGCTATCGGCAATATCAGTCACCTGCTGATTAATATGCTCAGCGACATTGCTTTGCTCCTCAACCGCCGATGACATTTGAATCGTCATGTCGTTGATAGAACCAACCGCCTGGCGAATTTCTTCCAACGCGCTCTCGGTTTTGCCAACCATTTGCACGCCTTGTTGCGCTGCTTGTTCGCCCTGTTGCGAAACTTGCACGGCATTTTGGGCTTTTTGCATCAAGTTTGCGATGATTTTATGAATACTATCTGTTGAGTCGCGAGTGCGCGTTGCCAGTGTCCGAACCTCGTCGGCAACCACGCTAAAGCCGCGGCCATGTTCGCCTGCACGGGCGGCCTCGATGGCAGCATTAAGGGCCAACAAATTCGTCTGTTCAGCAATTGCGGTAATCAGGTCAGCCGCCTTGCCAATCTCATCGGTCGACGCGGACAGTTCTTCGACCGTTTCGGCAATGGTAGCCACCGACTCGTTGAGTTGGTTGATGGCTTGTAAGGCTTGCGCAGCGACTTCCACGCCGGTGTCGACATTGCGCGCCGCAGTTTCCGATTTTTCGGCATTGTTTTCAACGCTATCGGCGACTTCCTGAATAGAAGTGGACATTTCGTTGATCGCAGAAGCCACGTCCTGTGTCTTGCTGTTCTGCTCTTCTATCAAGGCGTTACTGGAGTTTGCCTGCTCGCGCGTGGCTCGAACGATAGAGTCGAGGGTTGCGACGGAGTCTTCTACCCGGGTAATCGCGGTACGGGAACGGGCCGCTTCACTCAGAATCATCATTTCGAGCTGCGCCTTAGCACCGCCATCTTTGGAATAAGTGTAGGCAACAACTTTGTTCGTAAACGCATCAGGACGCAGTTCAATGAGTTCTTTAAACGATGCTTCATGATGCCAGCAGGCACTGACGCAAATAACCAAAGCGGTAATAAGTAGGGTTAACGCGGCCGGCCAGCCGGCGATAAAAAATGCCGCCAGCATGCCAAGCAGCGCAGGCAGCCAGACCGGCATTAGCTGTTTAGCGTAGTACTGTGCGAACTGCAGTGCAGAAAACGGCGCATGGCCGTTGCGCAAACGCTGATAGACGCGATCGGCGCGTTGCTTTTGAGCTTCGGTCGGCAACACACGAACAGACTCATAACCACAGATGGCATTGCCTTCAAAAATAGGCGTGACATAGGCACTGACCCAATAAAAATCACCATTTTTGCGACGATTTTTAACCAGCCCCATCCAGGGTTTGCCTTTACTAATGGTCTGCCACATATTTTCATAAACAGCGGGTGGCATGTCGGGGTGACGAACAATATTGTGTGGCTGGCCAATGAGTTCTTCGCGAGTAAAGCCACTGACTTTTGCAAAGGCCTCGTTAACGTACTGAATATGGCCGCGTTTATCGGTGGATGAAATAAGACGCTGATGATCGGGAAATCGATATTCGTTCTGTGTTACCGGTTGATTGTTGCGCACCTAACGGTTCCTTTAACGTTGATCTATATCATATAACTATAGTGGGGTAATCGGCAGTCGAACAGAATATTTTAGATTTATTTATACTATATTATCTTCTAACTTACTGTTTGGTTGGAAGTAATTGATACGGTGCAATCCAAAATGGTGACTAACCCTGCTAATACTTTGATTAACCTCACCAGAGCTTTCGATTAAGACAATCTGTTTTTCCAATGAATTCCAATGTCTCATATTTTTGTAGGTCGTCTATAGTATATCGGCTGCTGTAACGTTGTTGTAATCAACACAATTAACGAAAGGGTTTTTAACCATGATTAAAACAAAAATACCAATGCTGTCGGCGGTTGCGCTGGCGGTTTCTATGGCGATGACCTCAGGCGTGGCTAACGCGCAGGGTGAGCATGCGTACCACACACAGAAAAATATGAATGAAGCTAAGGAAAACAGCTTCTGGTGGCCCAATAAACTCAACCTGGAGCCACTGCGTCAGCACAGCCCGGAATCAAACCCGTTAGACGAAGACTTTGACTACGCCGAGGCCTTTAATCAGATCGATTTGCAACAGTTAAAAGCTGATATCGAAGAGCTGATGACCACTGAACAAGATTGGTGGCCGGCCGACTGGGGTCATTATGGACCGTTCTTTATTCGCATGGCGTGGCATGGCGTCGGTACTTATCGTGTGCAAGATGGTCGCGGCGGTGGTTCCGGCGGACAACAACGTTTTGAACCGTTAAACAGCTGGCCGGACAACGTTAGCCTGGACAAAGCTCGCCGTTTGTTATGGCCAATTAAGCAAAAGTACGGTCGTGCGATTTCCTGGGGTGACCTGATGACCCTAACCGGTAACGTTGCACTTGAAAGCATGGGCTTTAAAACTATTGGTTTCGCCGGAGGCCGGGTTGATGCCTGGGAACCGGATATTGTTTACTGGGGACCTGAGTCGGAATGGCTGGGTGACAAGCGTTACAAGGGCGACCGCAAATTAGAGAATCCACTTGCAGCAGTGCAAATGGGTCTAATTTATGTGAACCCTGAAGGACCTAACGGTAACCCGGATCCGTTGTTAGCGGCAGAAGATATCCGCGACACATTCGCCCGTATGGCGATGAATGACGAAGAAACGGTTGCGCTTATCGCCGGTGGCCATACCTTTGGTAAAGCACATGGCGCGCACAGCCCCGAAGAGTGTTTAGAAGCAGAACCTGCGGCTGCGCCGGTTGAACAACAAGGACTGGGCTGGAAAAATAACTGTGGTAAGGGTAATGCTGAAGATACCATCACCAGTGGTTTAGAAGGCGCCTGGTCTGCCGCACCAACCCAATGGACCATGCAGTACCTGAACAACCTGTTTAACTTTGAATGGGAGCAAACGCGCAGCCCGGCAGGTGCGATTCAGTGGATCCCGAAAGATGGTCAGGCTTCTGAGCTGGTGCCTGATGCGCACGTCGAAGGCAAACGTTCAGCGCCAATCATGTTCACTACCGACTTGTCGCTGAAGTTTGATCCTGAGTACCGCAAAATTGCAAAACGCTTCCAAGAAAACCCGGAAGAATTTGAACAAGCCTTTGCTCGTGCCTGGTTTAAACTGACCCACCGTGACTTAGGTCCGAAAGCGGTTTACCTGGGTGACGAAGCTCCGCAACAGGACTTTATGTGGCAGGATCCGATCCCTGAAATCGACTATACCCTGATTGACGACAATGACGTGGCTGAACTTAAAGAGCGTATCCTGGATTCTGGTTTAACAGTGCAAGAGTTGGTGCGTACGGCCTGGGCCGCAGCATCAAGCTTCCGTTCGACCGATTTACGTGGTGGCGCTAATGGCGCGCGTATTGCGTTAGAGCCACAAATTAACTGGGAAGCTAATAACCCGGACGAACTGAAGCGGGTATTGGCGGAACTAAAAGAAATCCGCACCGACTTTAACGACGATTTATCCGGAGACAAACAAGTCTCTCTGGCGGATACGATCGTGCTGGCAGGCGCAGCGGCAATCGAAAAAGCAGCTGCTGATGCAGGCCATGATGTTAGCGTTCCGTTTGTGGTCGGCCGTAACGATACTACACAAGACATGACAGACGTGCACTCGTTCTCGTTCCTGGAGCCAACGGCTGATGCTTTCCGTAACTATTACAGTGAAGAAAGTCGTCTGAACCCGGCGCAAATGATGGTTGATAAGGCGGATACGTTGGATCTGACTGTGCCGGAAATGACGGTGTTGGTTGGTGGGTTGCGTGCATTAGACGCAAACTACAAAGGTCATAAACACGGTGTATTTACTGACCAACCGGGCACGCTGACCAATGATTATTTCGTTAACTTGCTAAGCATGGATACCGAATGGTCTAAGTCAGAAGACGATGAGTCTATTTTCATTGGACGCGATCGTGATACCGGTGAGCAAAAGTACACGGCGACAACGGTCGATTTAATCTTTGGTTCAAACTCCGAACTGCGTGCAGTTGCTGAAATCTATGCACTGGATGACAGTAAAGAGAAGTTTGTCGAAGACTTTGTTCAGGCCTGGACTAAGGTCATGCAGTTAGACCGTTTTGACTTGAATAAGTCGTAACAGCTAACGACACCAGACCATTAAAAAAGCCCCTCACAAAAGGTGAGGGGCGAATAGGTCTAATCCAGGGAGTGGATTGCTTTGACGAGGTAAAGAGTACCTCAGCAATGTGACAAAATTACTACGCCACATGTAGTCAGAGAGAAAAACAATCCATTCACTTATTGATTACTTTTTAAACCGCTAATTGGATCAGTGCAGTTACAATCCCCGGCGATACGCCCAGCGCCATTAACACCGCAATACGGGCATTATTTTTAAAGCCTGCAATACTCGCAAATAACACTCCCTTTAGTACCGTGTTACTGGCACAGGCAAGCACGATAGCCAAGGCAGCGACGTTGTGCGATAAATCGGTTTGTGCGGACTTAGCTAACGACAGCGTTATGGCATCGACGTCCATCAAGCCGGATACTAGTGCCAAACTGTAAACCCCCGCATCACCAAACCAATCTTTCATGGCTTCAGCCAGCAGCAATATCAGTGCTAAAAACAGGCCGAATTTTAACGCCGTTGATAACTGTAGCGGGTTGTTAAGTTCTAGCTCTGGTGCGTCGTGATGGCCATTTTTTTGCTGTTCGCGCTTTAGCCATAGCAACACGAGCAATAGGCCGGTGAGCATAACTACCACCGGTAGCCAAACACTTGCCAGCAAAGCGCGATTGACTACAAACACTTCGATCAATACCCGCGGGAACATGATGGCAGAAGCCAACAGCATAGCGACGGCGTAGAGGGTATTGCCTTGTTGCTTTTGCGCAAAACGCGCCATGGTAACGGTTACCGCGGTCGATGACGCCAGGCCACCGGCAATGGCAGTGATGAGAGTGCCGCGGTTTTGCCCCAACAGCTGGGTAAACAAATAACCGACAAAGGATAGCCCCGAAATAAGAACCACCATCCACCATGTCCAGTGAGGGTTTAACGCCTGCCATGGGCCGTATCCCTGATTGGGTAGCAGCGGAA
This sequence comes from Idiomarina aquatica, assembly GCF_004362895.1. GTDB lineage: Bacteria > Pseudomonadota > Gammaproteobacteria > Enterobacterales > Alteromonadaceae > Idiomarina. The sequence continues at coordinate 42,081 of NZ_SNXI01000012.1, forward strand.
GTATAACGATGGATATTAATAGCAAGGTAATGCCGGAGTAAAAGGCCTGTGGTGAAATTTTGCGCAATAGCGCGTGTAAACGTTGTTTATGGCCGAGTAAAGCGACCACCACGGCGGCGACACTAAGCGCAGGTAATGGATTGTCAGAGGCTGCCCACACCGCCAGCGCAAAGGTTATCAGCATCGAAAACTCAGTGGTAATGCCGGAGTCATCTGACATTCGGGTGTGGCCCAGATAGGATGCCGCGATTAACAAGGTAGTGACGACAAAGCCGGTGATGATCAGTGCATTACCAAACTCTTGCCCCAACACCGCAAAGACGCCGCCAACCAGGCCTATAAGGCTAAAGGTGCGTACACCGGCAACGCGGTCACCGTCGTTACTATCGCGGCCGCTCCAGCCGCGCTCAATACCAATCATCAGGCCAATAGCCAAAGCAGCGAGCAACGATAATGCCAGCTCCAACTGATAGTGCATGGTTTGTCCTTAACCGCGGTTCGAGTCTATGTATTAGTCGACTTTAATCGAGGTGCAGTGCGGGAAGCAAATAGTTTTGCCAAAGACTGGATTGGAATTCACGCCGAAATGCATTGAAGTGGCCAATACCTTTTAACGGTGTCATTGACGGGGTGAGGTCAGTCAATGTCGAAGGGGCATTGGGGTAGTGAGCCAGCAGGTTTTCGATGTTTTCGCGCTTTAAAAGCTCGTCATCGCTTATGTGAAAAGCCTGAATAGGAGCGGTGAAGTTTCGGTAGCGCTTGGCTTGCTCCGTGGTGAGGTGGTCGAATAAATAATCTTTACTGCGACACCAGCGGCTCCATTGGCGCATCGCGTTAGCGGGCATGTCGCCAACCATTCTGAGTTTTTTACCCGGAAAGTAACCCGCAATAGGCGTTGAAATGGGGACGGCAAAGTACCACAGCAACCAGGACGTGCGGCGCACCTGTTTGCTGGCATTACGCCAATAGCCGGTGCCACTGGCTACCGTGACGACTTTGTCGATGTGTGCTGCGTTGTCTGCCAGTGCCAGCAGTTGCCCACCTAAACTGTGTGCCAGATAAAACAAGGGTTGTTCACCCTTGCACTCGGCAGCATAGGCTAACACCGCATCAATATCCTGTTCTGCCCAGGCAAAGATATCGGTATCAATTTGCTGTATCGGTTTATCCAGTGACTGGCCAATGCCGTAATAATCAAAGGTAATAACGCGATAGCCCTGTTCGCTCAGCCACTTGGCTAATGGCTGATAAAACCGTTGCTTAACACCCAATGCCGCGGCAATAACCACGGTTGCTATGGGGGTTGACTGGGGCTCAAAGCGAACACAATGCACATAACGGTCGTTGGCCGTCAATTCAATACTTTGCATGGAAGGTGTTAGTTCGGTAGAACAGCATTAAATGGCTTAACGGTGGCTTTTTTATAAACTCCGGCTGCCCAGTAAGGATCCTCGTCAGCCCATTGCTGCGCCTGTTGCAACGATTCAAATTCAGCAATCACGACTGAGCCGGTAAAACCCAGTAAGCCGGGATCTTTCTCGGCAATGGCAGGGCAGGGGCCGGCCACTAACAAGCGCCCGTCCTGCTGCAACGCATTAAGCCGGGCCAGGTGATCAGGTCGCGCTTGTTTACGGGCGTCCAGTGAGTTTTCATGATCTTCGGCAAAAATAACGAACCACATCATGATTGGTCATCCTGCTCTGCATTAATAAACCTGTGCAAATAAAGCTCGGTACACAAAATAAATAAGAAAGTTGCTATTAAAATACCAAAAACTTTGAAATTAACCCAGGCTTCTTGGCTCCAATAATGAGCGATATATAGGTTTATACAAGCAAGAGTTACACAATATGCAATCCAAGCTAGAGTCAATCGCGCCCAAACAAAGTCCGGTAAGTTCAAGTCTTTGCCGCGAAGCGAACGAATTGGGTTGTTCCTTTTAAATAGGAGGCTTCCGAGTAAAAATAGTGCAATAGCACCATAAATAACCGAGACCTTTAATTTAATAAACCAGTCATCGTGCAAAACAAGCGTTAGGGTACCAAAACCAAGGACGACTAACGGAGCTACCCAATGTCGTGTAGTCATCGGGTGTTTCAGTAGTTTCAGCCCCAGTATTTGTAGCACCGTACCGGCCATCAAAACGCCGGTGGCGACATAAATATCCGCCAATTTATAGAACACAAAAAATGCAATGATTGGCAAATACTCTAATACCAGGGCCATCTAATTCTCCTACGACTACTTAGGTGGCAGACTTCATCTGCGCGACAAATTGCTTAAGTTGTTCGGTTTGTTGCGCTTCATTGTCGAGGTTTTTCTCGATAATGGCAACCACTGCCGAGCCACTGATAGCACCATGGGCACCTGCGCCCAGCGCCTTTTGCACATGCTCCGGTTGTGAAATACCAAAGCCCAGTAACACCGGCGGTGCGCCATGTTCTGCAAGTTTATCGATTAGCTCAGAAGCAGGTGCCTGCATTTGCGTTTCGGCACCGGTTACCCCTGCACGACTTAATAAGTACACATAGCCCGAACAATTCTCGGCAACTTGTTGCAGCAATCGGTCGCTGGCATCGGGCGGGCAGATAAACACCGCATCAATCTGGTGCTGTTTGGCAATATCGGCAAAACGAGCGGCTTCTTTGGTGGGAACGTCGGCGATCAGTACCGAATCGACGCCAACATCCTGCATTTTGGTATAAAAATTTTCAGCGCCTTTGGCATAAATTAAGTTGGCATAAACCAACAAACCAATTGGGATATCCGGTGCGTAGGCGCGAACTTCGCGTAAAATCGTTAATATGTCGTCAAATCGGGTGCCGGCATCTAACGCGCGCAGGTTGGCGCGCTGGATTACCGGCCCGTCGGCGACGGGATCAGAAAACGGCAGTCCCAGCTCCAGCGCATCAGCGCCACCATCGATTAACGCTTTAATGATCGCCAAACTTTGTTGCGGATTGGGATCGCCAATGGTGACAAAAGGGACGAATGCGCCTTTGCCGTTTTGTTTAAGTTGGGCAAACATCGATTCATATCGACTCATGACTGCGCCTCCTGTTGCGCAAAAATTTTACGGACATGGTCGATGTCTTTATCACCACGGCCGGATAAATTAAGTAACAGAATTTCGGGTGCATCTGGCTCAGCCGCACGTTTTAGTGCGTAGGCCAGAGCATGAGCTGACTCCAGTGCCGGGATGATACCCTCATGGCGAGACAATAACTGGAATGCCTCCAGCGCTTCGTCATCAGTGACGGATTCATAGCGCGCGCGTCCGATAGCCTTTAAATGCGCATGCTGTGGGCCGACGCCGGGGTAATCCAGCCCGGCGGAAACGGAGTAAGACTCCTCGATCTGACCCTCGTCAGTCTGCATCAAAAACGAAATGCAGCCATGTAATATACCTGGTTTGCCGGCGGTCAGGGTAGCGCCGTGGTGAGCAGTTTCTACGCCTTTACCGGCAGGCTCGACGCCAACCAGGGCGACGTCTTCTTCGTCGATAAAGTCGGCAAACATGCCAATGGCATTTGAGCCACCGCCGACACAGGCGATCACTTCGTCCGGCAAACGTCCGGCTTGCTCAATGATTTGTGCTTTAGCTTCTTCGCCAATCATACGGTGAAACTCGCGTACGATAGTCGGAAACGGGTGTGCGCCGGCAGCGGTGCCGAGTAAATAATGGGTATTTGGGTAGCTGGCAGTCCAGTCACGCAATGCTTCGTTAACGGCATCTTTGAGGGTGCCACTACCGGTATCAACGGGCACCACTTTAGCGCCCATTAATTCCATTCTGAAAACGTTAGGCTGCTGCCGTTCCGCGTCTTTTTTGCCCATATAAATAATACATTCGAGATCAAGCAACGCACAGGCAAGTGCGGTGGCAGTACCATGTTGACCGGCACCGGTTTCGGCGATAATACGGGTTTTACCCATGCGCTTGGCCAACAGTGCCTGACCCAGAACCTGGTTAGTTTTATGGGCACCACCGTGTAGTAAATCTTCGCGTTTCAGATAAATTTTTGTGTTGTTTGGCGACGTTAGCGGCAGATTGCGGCATAAGCTCAGTGGTGTCGGCCGGCCGAGGTAATTCTTCAGCAGACCACGAAATTCAGCCTGAAACTCTTCGTCATCTAACGCATCCACAAAGGCCTGTTCGAGCTGATCTAATGCAGGCAACAGAATTTCGGGTACAAACTGGCCACCGAAATCGCCAAAATAGGCGGGAAATGTGCGACTCATACAGCCTCCTGAGTACGGGTAAAAAGGGTGTCGTTGTGGTGTTCTGAACTAGCAAAACGACCGTAGCGACGAATTTCGGAAAATAATTGGTGAATCCTGGCGGCGTCTTTTACGCCTGCCTGAACTTCTAATTTTGAACTACTGTCTACCCCGGCTACACCGCAGACGAGGGCGCCGGCCACATTGTCCGGACTGATGCCGCCGGCCAGTAAGCAGCGCTGGCGCTGGCCCGGGCCGAGTTGTTCAAGTGCCGACCAGTCAAAGGTTTTGCCGGTGCCGCCGTTGCCGTTATCCAGCACTAACCTGTCAATACGGTCAGCATGAGGTAAATGATTCAAATCCGCGGCGCTGTCGACTCGGATGGCCTGCCATAATTGAATGTGCTCTGCACCGGCAAGCTTTAGCTTTTGGCGCAGCTGGCTAATGTAGTCGATGTCTTCGTGGCCATGTAGTTGCACCGCATACAGCTGCAAGTCCAGCGCTGTTTGCGCCACTTCATTTAAAGGTTGATCTGAGAATACGCCGACATACCGCAAGTCTTGCGTAGCAGCCATCACCTGCCGCGCCTGCGCCGTATCAACACAGCGTGGCGAGCGTTCAGCGAATATCAGGCCACCATAACGGGCGCCTGCCGCTGCTGCATTTAAGGCATCTTCGGCACGGGTTAGGCCACAGACTTTGTTGTCGCCAAAAATTAATGAACGGCAGGCGGCGTCAACGTCATTTTGCGCGCTCAGCGCGCTGCCGACCAAAAAGCCATTCACGTGTGGTGCAACGTGACGAATGTCCTGATGCGACGAAAAGCCGGATTCTGCAATTAACAGTGCATTTGCCGGTGCCAATGGCGCCAGTTCTGCACTGCGTTCCGGATTAATCGTCAGGTTAGTCAGGTCGCGGTGGTTAATACCGATGATACTGGCTCCCAAACTAGCCGCACGTTGCATTTCCTGTTCGCTGGCAACTTCCGTCAAAATGTCCATGTTAAGCGCGTCGGCTATCTTTGCCAGGCGCTGATACCGGGCATCGTCGAGTACCGACAACATCAATAATACGGCATCGGCACCAAAATAACGGGCCCGATAAACCTGTTCTTCGTCAACGAAAAAGTCTTTACATAACACCGGTTGATGTACCGAAGCGCGCACCGCTGTCAGATAGTCCAGGCTGCCCTGAAAATAGTCGGGCTCGGTTAACACCGAAATAGCAGCGGCATAGGGCTGGTAGGCACGCGCCAGAGTGACCGGGTTAAAATCGGGCCGAATCAGTCCTTTCGACGGTGACGCTTTTTTACATTCCAGAATAAAGCCCGCCTCGGGTCGCGACAGCGCGTCATAAAGACTACGGTCGCTCGGCTGCAATTGGTCTTTGTAGCTGGCTATCGGATAGCGGGCGGCGAGTTCGGCATTTTGCTGTGCCTTATCAGCCACAATACGCTGTAATACATTCTCAGACATGATACGTCTCCTGTGCCTGTTGTACCCGCTCAAGGTGTTCGCTTGCCACACCGCTGTGGATGTGCGCCAGGGCCGCTTCGGTGGCAGACTTGAGGCCGCTGTGCTGGCCGGCCAGGTAAAGAATGGCGGCAACATTCATGGCAACCGCCTGCGTTTGCGCAGGACTTGCTTTACCCCGCAAAACCTGTTGCAACGCGCGCGCATTACAGTCGGCGTCACCGCCTTTAAGTTCGCTTAACGGCGCTTCGTTTAAGCCAAAGTCGGCCGGCGTTAGCCTGTACTCAGTTAACTCACCGTTGTCGAGTTCGGCAACCTGGCTGGGGCCATGCAATGCTAATTCGTCAAGGCCACTGCCGTGCACAACCATGGCGCGTTTAACCCCCAGCCGCTGCAGCGTTTCTGCCATCGGTCTTACCCATTCCGGACTGTAAACACCCAGCAACTGTGCATCGGGTCGAGCCGGGTTGACCAATGGTCCTATCAAGTTAAACAGTGTACGTGTTTTCAGCGTCTGACGCACCGGCATGGCGTATTTTATACCGGGGTGATAATGCGGTGCGAACAAAAAGCAAAAATGGTTCTCCGCAAGTTGAGTTGCGGCATCACGCGGATCCAAATTGGTGCGTAGCTTCAGGCTTTCCAGTACATCGGCAGAGCCCGACCGCGATGACACGCTGCGGTTGCCGTGTTTAGCGACACACAGGCCCATGGAGGCAGAAACCAGTGCAGCGGTGGTGGAAATATTGATGGTATTACTACCGTCGCCGCCGGTACCACAACTATCAACAACGACCTGGTCGGGACGATTAAAGGGCTTACAGACATCCAACACAGCTTCGGCGGCGCCTGCCAACTCTGCCGGCGTCTCGCCGCGCATTTTCATCGCTACCAGCGCAGCACTGATTTGGGTATCGTTAAGTTCGCCCTTAACCAGACGTTGAAAGAAACCTTTGCTGTCTTGCTGCGACAGCGTTTTACCTTCTAAAAGTTGATTTAAACTGTTCATACGGCTTGATCCTGTAACTGCTGCGCCAGCAAAAATTGCATACTATTGGCCAAAAGCTGTTTGCCCTTGGGTGTTAACAGTGATTCGGGGTGAAATTGAAAACCCAGCGACTGGCCCTGGTTAAATTCGGCTGCCATGGGAATTTGGTTGACCTGTCCAATAACCGCTATGGTGTCGGGTAAGTCATAACCGCTGAGCGAGTGATAACGTGCAATAACACAACGGTGATTGTCGCTGACGGCATCAAAAATAGGGTGCTCAACGGTGGTCATTTGTGCCGTTTTGCCGTGCACGACTTCGCCACAACGCGCCACTCGTCCGCCATTAAATTCAATCAACGCCTGAAAACCAAGACAAATACCGAGCATTGGGTAGCGACCGTGACAATGGCTAATAACCTGCATTAGGTTACCGGCCTTACTCGGGTGACCCGGACCCGGTGACAGGCAAACCACCTGTTTGCCCGGGTAAGCGCTGAGATCATCAATAATGGTTTGTGCAGCAACGGTGTTGCGATAAACCACTAATTCATAGCCAAGCTGTGCCAGTTCATCGACCAGGTTGTAGGAAAACGAGTCAATGTTGTCGATTAACACAATCCGGGGAGCATAAGTGAGTTCAGTCATTACGCAACCTCCGCTGTTTGTGTCTGTTGAATAGCCAGAATCACTGCTTTGGCTTTATTCTCGGTCTCGGCGACCTCGGCATCGGGGTCGGAGTCATACACAACACCGGCACCCGCCTGCACGATGGCCTGATTGTTTTTAACAAAGGCAGAACGAATCACAATGCAGGTATCCATATCGCCATTGCCGGCTAAGTATCCTACCGCGCCGCCGTAACTGCCGCGACCTTGTTGCTCGACCTGTCGAATCAAGCTGGCTGCACTGACTTTTGGGGCGCCGGTTAGGGTGCCCATATTCATGCAAGCGCGGTAAGCATGCAGCGCATCGCAATCTTTGCGTAATTGACCGACCACACGCGAAACTAAATGCATAACCTGCGAGTAACGGTCGACTTTTAATAAGTCCGCAACATAGCGGCTGCCGGGCTGACAAATGCGGGCAAGGTCATTACGGGCTAAATCGACCAGCATTAAGTGTTCAGATAGCTCTTTTTGATCCAGCCGCAACTCCAGTTCGAGTCGTCCGTCGATATCCAGGTTAATCGACCCGTCGGGGTTACGACCGCGAGGGCGCGTACCGGCTATCGGATAGAGCTCGACCTGATTGGTTTGCTGTTCATATTTAAGCGCTGACTCGGGTGACGCGCCAAACAGGCAAAAATCCGGGTGACTCATAAAAAACATGTAGGGGGACGGGTTATTGACTTTCAGTTGTTGATAGGCTGCCACAGCATTCTGGCACGGTAATTTGAATTGTCGTGACGGTACCACCTGAAAAATATCACCATCCAGAATGTGCTCTTTAAGCTGAGCGACCTGTTGTTTAAATTGCTGTGCCGACGGCGTTGCATCGACCGACTCGGTGGTTTGGCTTGCCGGGCGCTCGCTGGCGTCCGTTCTGACCGGCATCTGGCACTGCGCGGCAATGGCGCCAATACGTTGCGTTAACTGCTGGTAGCGGGATTGTTCGTCGGCGCCACGAAAAAAGCTGCCGAGTAACTCGCTGCGATGCTGTTCGTGATCAATAACCAGTAGCGTTTCAGCCAGGTAAAAAACGTAATCCGGGCAATCGTTATCGCCTGCGGGTACCTCAGGTAAGGATTCGTAAGTAGCAACATAGTCGTAACCAAAAACACCCCCCAGAAATACCGCAAAGGGGTGCTGGCGTGCTTCGTCATTATCCTTGCCAAGCCGTTGCTGCAAAATGCGCAGTGGCTCGACGTTCGATACGGCTTTAAGGCGCTGATCTTCGGTTAAGTTGTTAGCCGGCGCGGTGAAGGTCAAGTTTAACGACTGGGTGTCAGCGACCACGTTAACGCTGTCGGGCAGGTTAGCCGCTAAAAAATCGAGTAACTGGCGGCCATTATCGCTGTCGGCCTGCACCGTCACCTGTTGCCCGCGGCAAGTAATGGTTAGTGCAGAATCAATCAGCAGCAAACTTTTTACCGCGCGTTTGGTGCCGATATCCGCTGAGTCGAGTAACAAGTGGCGCCCATCGACCCTGCACAGCGAGCGAAACACGCTGTCGGTGTCGGCTTGATAGGGAATTTGAACCCGAATACTTTCGACTTTGCCTTGGTTACTTAGTTTTGAATTATCAATCGTCTTCACAACTTGCTTCCACCCGAAAAATTATATCTTTTAATTAATTCCGCACCATCGAGAAGACATAAAAAAACCCGCTCGATGGAGCGGGTTTCTGAACGATTACGATGAGTGTTTTACACGCACGACGTCACAGCCCGCTCTTGCGAGATGTGCCACCACCAATGTTGTACGTTAGTTTTAGTAAACATGTTGTTCTCATCGTTTTGCAATAAATTCAACGCTTGTCTATAAACTTGTATAGCTCTTTAAGCGCCTTTGATAAAAGACAAACTAACCAGAACTGGCTGGCTTGTCAAGTCGGTGTTGCCGATTATTTGTCTCACTTACTTATATTCTGCTGGTACGCCTTTACCCGGCAGTGAATTGCCAATGAACTCACGCAAGTCGTCATTGGATTTTTCTAAGTCGGCGCGGCGCAGGTACATCATATGGCCACTAAAATAGCCTTTGAACGAGATACGATCTTTCATCAGGCCACTGCGGTCTAACTGCCACATATTGTATTTGGCATCAAAGTAATTGGTTGCGCCGTCAAAATAGCCCGACTGAATCAATACATTCATGTATGGGTTAGCTGCCATCGCTTCACGTAGCTGTTCACCGGTATTGTTATTTGAACGATCCCAGGGATGTACCGGACCAAACATGTTGTATTTAACGTCGGTAATAAAGTTAAGCTCTTCACGCAAATAATAATTAATGGCCGGTGTAAATGAGTGTAACCATGAGGTTAGCTCTGCATTATAATCTGGGCGGTCGCCGGCGCGGCGGGCGTCAATACCGAGGTAACGTGAGTCCAGGCGACCAATGGTGCGGTCACGGTCGCGCAGTAGCTCCTTCCAGAAATACCAGGTGCTTGGCGCTAAGTTATTGGATAATACCGCCTCTTCGGACAAACCAGAATAGCGGGCAACCGTTGCCGCTACCTGCTGACGTTCCGCATCCGGTAAACGCGTACCCTGAGCTAGTGCCGGTAAGTAGGTGTCAAAGGTGTAGTCCTCAACTTCAGCCAATACGTCTAATAGCTCGCGTTCCTGCAAGTCGCTCGGCAGCGCCTCGTGATACCACGCAGCAGCAGTAAAATAAGGTAATTGATTGGCTTCTTTCACCGGACCATCACGGTCAATTCCGATATCTGTCGGTGATACCAGAATCACACCATTGATATACATCCACTGGCGGTTTTGCAAAGCACCGGCCAGCCCCGAAACACGGGTCGTACCATAACTTTCGCCAATTAAGAATTTAGGCGACTGCCAGCGGTTGTAACGGCTGGTAAAGGTCGTCATCCATTCTGCCAGGTACTCGACATCGGCATTAACGCCAAAAAACATCTCTTGCTGTTGTTTTTTAGAGGGCATCTCGCCATCTTCGTTAGGTAATACCCGTGAGTAGCCGGTATTGACCGGGTTAATAAAGACAATGTCGGCAACATCCAGAATAGAGTGCGGGTTGTCCTGCACGCCGTAAGGCTGAACCGGGTAACCTTCGTCGCTAAGGTTAAGAACTTTGGGGCCGGTGTAGGCCAGGTGCATCCAGACAGAGGCTGAGCCCGGGCCGCCATTAAATGAATAGACGATTGGACGTTCTTCGCGGTTATCAACATCATCGCGTTGATAGTAGGTATAAAATAGGGTCGCGGTTGGGTGACCTTCGTCATTCCAAACCGGCAATGTTCCGGCCGTTGCTGTGTAATCGACCGTTTCACCGTTAATTTCGACACTATGTTCGGTAACAGAGGTCGTTTCAATGGGAATCTGACGCATGTGTTCGCTGATATTCTGCTGTGCGTCAACGCTGGGCGTCGTCAACATGGCACCGGCCAGAGACAACCCGGCAATAAGGGCAAACGAGGTCTTCATGGTGTTTCTCCTGTGTTTTTGTTGTCTAACATTAACAAAGTTTTACAGGTGGGCGTCAAAGATTATGCGATTATTGTCGGATGATTTACGATATGTGGAATAAACACAGCTGGAAATGAGTGTGCAATGCGGTTAATTAACTTGAATTTATTGGGCATGGTCTACCTATTGCTGGCCCTGACTTTGGTATGGGCGTTGCCGGTGTCGGCGCAACAAAGCATATCGCAACGTTTGGCAGAGCAGCTTCAAAGCTCGGCATCAGAGCAGTTAAATGCCGATTTATGGTTAGGGCAGCTGCAGGTAAACGCATTGACTGACGAGCTCAGTGCTGATGACGTAAGGTTAGCGACGCGGGTGGAGGCTCTGTCAGAGCCGTTAAATCAGCTGATCATTGCAGATACCATTCGTATGTCGGGCAATTGGCAGGTGTTAGGTCAGCGGCAAGTCAGCATTAATGAAGTCAGCCTGAGTGGCGCGCAATTAACGGTGGCTTATTATGCTACCGGGCAATCAAACCTGCATACGCTGATTGAGCAAATACAAGAGCAGGCGGTGCGTTTTCAGCCGGCATCACTGGCATCACTGGGTAATGCAATCGATTGGCAATTACAGACGCTACGTTTTACCGATGTCACCATAAACTTATTCGACCGCGGCGAACCCATTGCCAGCGTCCACCTGCCCAGCCTGGAGCTCAACGAATTAAATCAGGGACATAGCACGGAGGGCCAGGTCGATGGGCTCATTTTCCCGATTATCGAACAGCTGTTACGACAATGGCGACAAGGGCAGTCATCGGGTGCCGACAACATTCAGATTGACGGACCCGCGTTGACGCGTTTTTTGATGCGCGAGGCATTGGCGTTTTAAACTTGAGCGAGCCCGCCTTTCGGCGTAAAGTGTAGATAAAATCAAACACCCGTTTAAAAAGAGGCTGTTGTGACACAAGCATCGTATTCGCATATTTTTGAGCCGCTCGACTTAGGTTTTACCCAAATTCGCAACCGTGTGTTAATGGGGTCAATGCATACCGGCCTGGAGGAAGAAAAAGGTGGCTTTGACAAGCTAGCTGCCTTCTATGAAGAACGTGCAAAAGGCGGCGTTGGGCTGATCGTGACCGGCGGTATTAGTCCTAATATGCGCGGCCGCTTAGCGCCCTTTGGCAGCGAAATGTCTAAGCCCTGGCACGTAGCGAAGCACCGCAAGGTAACCGAGCGTGTCCATCAGCATGGTGCAAAAATCTGTATGCAAATACTGCATGCCGGGCGCTATAGTTATCACCCTTTTAGCCTGGCACCGAGCGCGATAAAGGCACCGATTAATCCATTTAAGCCTAAGGCCATGAGCGACGGGCAAATAAAAACCACCATTAGGCACTATGCGCGGGCGGCACGGCTGGCACAAAAGGCGGGTTATGATGGTGTCGAAATCATGGGCTCTGAGGGTTACCTGATTAACCAGTTTTTATGTCCACGAACTAACCAACGTACTGATGATTGGGGCGGGAGCTTTGAAAACCGTATGCGCTTTGCGCTGGATATCGTCAACGCAGTGAGAGCAAAAGTGGGCGCTAACTTCATTATTGTTTTTCGCTTGTCGATGTTAGATCTGGTGGAAGACGGACACACGCTGGACGAAGTGTTGCAGTTGGGTAAAGCGCTGGAAAAAGCCGGTGTAAGTATTATTAATACCGGTATCGGTTGGCATGAAGCGCGTGTCCCGACCATTGTGACCTCGGTTCCCAGAGCCGCGTTCAGTTGGATTACTGAACGGGTTAGGCGAGAACTGACGGTGCCGGTGGTGGCGGTTAACCGCATTAATACACCGGAAATAGCAGAGTCCATTCTGTCATCAGGGCAGGCAGATATGGTGTCGATGGCGCGTCCGTTATTGGCTGACCCTGAATTTGTTAACAAAGCACAGCGTCAGCAGGCTGACAAAATAAATACCTGTATTGCCTGTAATCAGGCTTGTCTGGATCATGTTTTCGAAAACAAACGTGCAAGCTGCCTGGTTAACCCGCGAGCGTGCTTCGAAACCGAATTAGTGGTTAAACCTGCACAGCAGAAAAAACGCATTGCCGTGGTGGGCGCCGGTCCAGCGGGTTTGGCATTCGCCTGTACCGCCGCTGAACGCGGTCATCAGGTCGATCTTTATGACAAAGCCAGCGAAATTGGCGGGCAGTTTAATTATGCGAAACAAATTCCCGGCAAAGAAGAGTTTTACGAAACCATACGCTACTTTGGTGAGCGCTTAAAAGATACCGGTGTAAACGTCAAGCTGGGACAAGCACAATCGGCCGACGGATTAGTTGCGGGTAACTACGACGAGATCGTTATGGCAACCGGTGTGGTGCCAAGACGACTGGATTTACCCGGCATTGAGCTACCACACGTACTGGGCTACTTAGATGTATTGCGTGACCATAAACCGGTCGGCGAAAAAGTCGCTGTGATTGGCGCCGGCGGAATCGGTTTTGACGTGTCTGAATACCTCACTACCGATAAGTCACTAACGGTTGCAGAACAGGAATGGTCCGAGCGTTGGGGTATTGATAAAGATTATCAGCAGCGTGGTGGCTTAAAACCGCAGCAGCCGGAACCGTCTGCACGTCAGGTGTGGTTGTTACAACGCAAAGAAACCAAAGTCGGTAAAGGCCTGGGTAAAACTTCGGGTTGGGTACACCGAGCCGAGTTAAAGAGTAAAAACGTGAATATGTGGAATGGTGTTAGTTACAAACGCGTAGTTGAGAATGGCATTGAAATTGAACGCGACGGCGAAACCATGGTGCTAGAGGTCGATAACGTGGTTATTTGTGCGGGTCAGGTGCCAATGCGTGATCTGCAACAGCAGTTAGTTGACGCTGGCCAGTCGGTTCATCTGATTGGTGGCGCGGACGTAGCGGCAGAGCTGGACGCTAAACGTGCGGTTCGCCAGGGTACAGAATTGGCTGCTGCGCTGTAATGCCACACTACGATTTGCACTGCCACACTAATCACTCTGATGGCCAGTTAAGTGTTGAGCAACTGCTGTTGCGTGCGGTTGAGAGGGGGGTGGATGTGCTCGCTATTACCGATCACGACACCCTCAGTGGTAGTCGCGTTGCGACTGAATATCTGCAGCAACATGCGCTGCCTCTGCAACTGGTCACGGGTGTCGAAATTAGTTGCAGTTGGCATGCGTTCGAGATTCACGTGGTGGCGTTAAACGTCGATTTAGACAACGCAAGCTTGAATAACTTGCTGCAACAGCAACAGCAGGCGCGCGAACAGCGCTTTGCACAAATGCTGGATAAGCTGACCAAGCGTGCAGTGATGTTAAGCCGAGAAGAATGCCGCATAACAGGTATGCCAACGCGCAAACACCTGGCCGATGCGATGGTCGAAAAAGGCATTGTCGAGCATCCGCAGCAAGCCTTTGATCGGTATATCGGCAAAGGCAATAGTGCTTACGTTAAGGCGCAGTGGTGTGATATCGAAACGGCGATAGCGGCGATCCATGCCGCCGGTGGCAGTGCGGTACTGGCTCATCCGCATGCTTATAAACTATCAAATAAGTGGTTACGCAAGCTCTGTCAGGAAGCCAAAGCCTGGGGGCTGGATGGCATTGAAGTGAGTATTAGCCAGCAACCCGAGGGACATCGTAAAGCGTTAGCTGAGTTTGCCGCCGATTATGATTTAAAAGCATCACAAGGTTCAGATTTTCATCATCCCAATGGCTGGCGCGATTTAGGCAAAAACCTTTGTCTGCCCGAACACTGTGTGCCAATATGGAGTGCATGGTCGCCCACCTAACTCAGGAGGCTTACATGAGCCAGTACTTTGACATTCATCCGGATAATCCGCAAAAGCGATTAGTGCAACAAGCCGTTGATATTATTCATCGCGGCGGCGTGGTTGTGTATCCAACCGATTCGGGTTACGCGATAGGTTGCCAGTTAGGCAACAAACAGGGCGTTGACAGGATTTGCCAAATCCGTGATATCGATAAAGAACATAACTTTACCCTGATGTGTCGTGATTTGTCGGAGTTATCCATTTATGCGCGAGTCGATAACGATGCTTTTCGACTGTTAAAAAATAATACGCCGGGGCCTTATACCTTTATCCTGAAAGGCACCAAGGAAGTACCTAAGCGATTATTGAACCCCAAGCGAAAAACTATCGGTATTCGTGTACCCACCAATAAAATTGCGTTGGCTTTGTTGGAAGAACTCGATGAGCCGCTGATGTCGACCAGTTTAATTCTTGGTGATAACGAGTTAGCTGAGGCCGACCCGCAACGCATTCGGGAACAATTAGAAAAATTGGTGGATTTGATTATCGATGGCGGTAATAAAGCGGAACATCCGACTACCGTCGTGGATTTATCCGATGGTGCACCCACTATTCGACGCGAAGGTGCCGGTGACATTGAGCCCTTCAGCTTTTAACTTCCTGAGCGCTAAGCGTAGCCATGGCTGAACAACAATCATTGCCGCTGGGTTTTGTTCGTGGTGAGCCGGTCGTTGAAAAACCGGAGGATCTTTATATTCCACCGGATGCTCTGGAAGTTATCCTGGAAACCTTTTCCGGGCCCATGGATCTGTTGCTTTATTTAATTCGTCGGCAAAAACTGGATATTGTCGATATACCGGTACTGACTATTACGCGACAGTACGTCGAATACGTCGAAATGATGAAAGAGCTTAAGCTGGAGTTGGCTGCGGATTATTTGGTTATGGCGGCAATGCTGGCAGAAATTAAAAGTCGTTTGCTATTACCTAAAGCGCCTCAGGAGGATGACGAAGAAGCGGATCCCAGAGCTGAGCTGGTGCGCAGATTACAGGAGTATGAAGCGATTCGCCGTGGCGCAGAATATATTGACGCGCAGCCGCAGACAGGTCGCGACAGCTGGCTGAGCGAAATTCACACCGATGCCCGCGAATATGTGACGACACCACCGCCGGAAGTCACGTTGGAAGACATCACCTTAGCGTTTAGCCGGGTGCTGCAAACAATAAAGTTACAGGCGCACCATCAAATTAAACGTGAGCAGCTTTCTACCCGTGCACGAATGAGTCAAGTTATTGAATTGCTGCAAGAAAAATCATATATCAGCTTTAGCAAATTGTTTACTCGCAGCGAAGGGCGCGCGGGGGCAGTGGTTAGTTTTTTAGCAATTTTGGAACTTGTGAAGGAATCAATGATAGAATTGACGCAGATGGAGCCAATGAGCGACATTCATATTAGGTTAAAACGTCAACATGATGAATTCGACCCAGCTTAAACAATTGCTAGAAGCCGCGTTATTCGCACATCCACAGCCGTTGACGGCTGAGCAGTTGCAGCAGCTGGTGCTCAATGCAGGAGAAACCTCGTTAGCAGCAGTAAAGGCGACCCTGCAGGAATTGCAGCACGATTATCAGGAACGCGGTATCGAGCTGGTGAAAGTTGCATCAGGATATCGTTTTCAAACACGTGCCGACTTAGGCCAGCGTTTAGCCGGACTGTGGCAGGAAAAGCCACCACGGTATTCGCAGGCATTGTTGGAAACATTGGCGTTGATTGTTTACCGGCAGCCGATTACCCGCGGTGAGATTGAACAAATTCGTGGTGTTAGTGTAAGTAGTAGCATCATGAAAACGTTGCAGGAACGTGGCTGGATAAAAGTGGTCGGCGTTAAAGAAGTACCGGGCAGACCGCAACTTTATGCAACCACGGCCGAGTTTTTAGACGATTTTAACCTGCAAACATTAGATGAATTGCCGGCAATTGATGTGCCGGAAGATGAACGTACCGCTGAGACAGCGATTAACGAGAGAGACCTGAATGACTGAAAAGTTACAAAAAGTATTAGCACGCTCCGGCCATGGCTCACGTCGGGAGATTGAGGCCAAAATATCAGCCGGGCGCATACGTGTTAATGGCAAAGTGGCAAGACTTGGCGAGCGTATCGACGCTGATGCGCAGGTTCGTATTGATGGCCATGAAGCACAAATAAAGCCGGAAGAAGCGGTGATTTGCCGTGTACTCATGTATCACAAGCCTGAGGGCGAACTGTGTACGCGTAAGGATCCCGAAGGGCGTCCAACGGTCTATGACCGGTTGCCGAAAATGTCCGGCGCGCGCTGGGTCGCCGTGGGACGCCTTGACGTTAATACCTCAGGTCTGTTGTTGTTTACTACCGACGGCGAACTCGCTAATCGCCTGATGCACCCAAGCCAGCAGGTAGAGCGGGAATATGCCGTGCGCATTTTTGGTGAAGTTGACGAAGCGATGTTGCAACGCTTACTTAAAGGCGTGCAATTAGAAGATGGCCCGGCCAAATTTAATACCATCAAGCAAGCCGGTGGCGAAGGTATCAACCGCTGGTTTCATGTCACCCTGAGCGAAGGGCGTAACCGCGAGGTACGACGCTTATGGGAGTCGCAGGAAGTTCAGGTCAGCCGCTTGATTCGCGTTCGTTACGGCAACATTCCGCTTGAATCAGGCTTACCGCAGGGTGGTTGGGCAGAACTGTCGCTGGAAGATGTTAACTATTTACGCAAGCAAGTGAAGTTGGCGCCTGAAACACGGTCGTTTATTGACCCGCGTAATCAGGAATCGAAGCAGCGTCGGTTTGGCAAAATCCGTAAAGTTACCGCTAAAAGAAAACAGCAGTTAAGACAACAAAAACCGCGCGCCAGTAAGCCTAAAAAGTAACATGCGCTGGTGGTTTAAAGAGTATAGTAGCGAGCAACACCTATTGCTCGCTCTACCTTATCTCAGCGATGTATGGCGCGCGTCCGGCGAGCCGGCGCAAAAAGCCATAAAACAGCTACAGCAACAACTTTCTTCCTCGGTTAATGTTCACTGTCTCGATTATCATAACATCGCCTATAACGATATTTGGCTTCGCGATACCTTACCGTTATGGTTTAAACAGGCCAGCAGTTCTGGCTGGCAGGGGATTTTACCTGCTTTTGATGGATGGGGCGGAATACAGCATCAGATAAAAGCCGATCAAACACTAGCACAGCGTTTATTCGACTATCCAATAAGTGCTGCGTGCTGGTGTGGTGAAGGCGGTATGTTCAGTCATAACGGCGAGTGGTTACTGGTGGGAATGGCGTGTTTAAAGCAACGCAATCCCGGCATGACCGAAGCGTACTTAAAGAACCTTATTAGCAATACTTTTAGCCCGTTAAAACCAATATTTGTTGATACCCGCTTGAGTGCTGACGAAACCGGCGGACATATTGATAACATGGCGCTGTTTATTGATGATGACACGCTGCTTTTCTGTACTACCGATGATCCGAATCATCCTGACTATCAGGCGTGCCGGAAATTAGAGAAAGCACTTGAGCAACTTCCGGATAGTATTAACAAAGTGGCTTTGCCGCTACCCTATCCGCAGTCAGCGACAGTCGCAGAACGTCGTGGTTTGGCTCGCATAACGGGTGCGTTGCAGCGCACCACCGCAGTTAAATTGTTGTGTAGCTACGTTAATGTTGTTGCCATAGGAAACATCATTGTGCTGCCGCACTATCAAATTGATTACGATGCCGTTGCGTTACACTGTTTACAGCAGGCATTGCCGGGTAAAACGATAGTGTCGGCGGCCGCGCGCGAGTTTGTGCTCGGCGGCGGGGGACTGCATTGTATTAGCCATTCTGTGCCGGCGGCAGTGGCGCAATCTGTAATCGCTGACGGCCACGTTCTTTAGCAGCGTACAGCACGTCATCAGCACGCTTATAGAGTCGCTCGAAGGTATCATCGGCAGTCGCTTCGGCAAAGCCCATCGAAAAGGTTACCCGATAATCTCTGGGCAATCCTTTGATTTCAACCTCGTTCATACGATTAAGAATGCGTGAAAAAATCAGTTCGGCATCATTTTCTGACGCATCGAATAACACTAATAACCACTCTTCTCCGCCCATGCGGCCGAAATGGTCCTGCCGTCGCAAACATTCCTGTGTAACATCCGCGAACCGCTTGAGTACGGCATCGCCTACGTCATGCCCAAAGGAATCATTGACCTGTTTAAAGTAATCAAAATCAATAATAGCCAATGCCAGTGCGGCCTTATTCTGACGAACTTGCTCAAGACCCAATTTACAATGGCGAACAACCGCGCGGCGATTCGGTGCTCCGGTTAAATCGTCTTTAAGTGCTAACTCTGCATAGCGGCGTCTGGAGCGCATTTGTTGGTACAAAAAGTAACTGATCAATAGCACAATGGCAGCCCCTGAAAACAACAGCCACAGCATCAGGTAATTGGATGTCTGCTGTTCCTGTAATTGCAGTTGTTGTAGCTGGTTTTCCTTTTGCAGCAACTCATTGGTTGCCTCCTGCTCGCGGATTTCCAGGCGTACCATAATTTCCTGTATTTGCTTGTTTTGCACTTCAGCCTGACGCTCAAGCAAATAATCAACGGACGTCTTGTAGGCCTGCAATGCTAGCTCGGCGTTACCCTGTTGCTGATGATAGTCGGAAATAATTTCATATAGTCGTTGCTTCAGGGTTACGTCTTGCAGCGTGTTAATAAGCGACTGCGTGGTGTCAATAACACCTTTTGCCGATGCTAATCGTGCCTCGGCCAATAAAATCTCTGCTTTCAGTAGCAGCGACTGTGCTTCCATTGGATGAGCTGCGGCATCGCGAAAGTCGGGTAGGGTTTTATCCAGTAAGGTTAGAGCAATATCATTATTGCCTTGCTGATGTTCTATTTCTGCCAGTCGCATTTGGGCGTATGCGACACCCAGGCCGTCATTGATACTGCGACTGGTTTGCAGTGCTTGCTCAAAAAATTCACGTGCTTGCGAAAGTTCTCCTGTCCGGGCATAGGCACGGGCCAGATTGTATTCTGCCACCGAACGATCCCAGGCACCGAGTGAATCCCTTGCTATTTCGTAAGCATCCCGAATGTGTTCTAAGGCGATCCCCGTGGCTCCAACATCCAGATAAATGGCACCAATCAGACTATGAAACTCAAGTTGCAGGCGCGGCAAATCGGAACGCTGTTCGGCTTCTAGTGACTCCAGTATTTCCAGTGCGCGGGCAACGTCACCTGAATCGTGAAAGACCTGCGCCTCAAGTATCTCAGCCTCTATAAATAGGTTGTTATTGCCACTAGCTTTAGCTGCTTCTACGGCGTAGGCGGCACTTGCTGCAGCGCGGTTTAAAATGCTCCGTTGTAAAAAGTACCAGCCCTGGTTAATACGCAATAACGCGGTAGCTACGGGGTCATCAGCAATATTTGCAAAGCGAAGCCCTTCCTCGATAGTAGACTGAACTTGATCCTCATTACCGGAATAGCGCAGCGCTTCGGCGCGCAGGGCGTAGGCCATAGCTAATTTGGAAAAATCACGCTGACTGTCGTAGGTTTCTATCCACTGCTGGCTGGTTTCTAACCATTTGTCGGGGTCACTACTGGCATCAATCCGCCATTGCTGCCACGGCTCAGATGCCAGACCGGGTAGGCTGGAGAGCAAAAAACTTAAAATGATGAGAGCGCGAAATGTCAGCTTCACGATTTACTCATATAACAGGTTATAAAGTGAGTGTATTACAACGATCGCAGCTTGTCCCTATCAGTTTTTACCAGCAACACTAAAAACCACGCTTAAACGCGCTTCGATCTCTTGCGCTCCAGGTAGTGACGGGGATTTAGAGCGACTATCCATAGCTGCCATTTCGAACATTACCGGACGCGCCATAGATTGCTCCTGGACGCTCATCACGGATACGATCTCGAGTCCTGCTGTAGTGGCGATAAACTCGGCCTTGCTACGGGCATTTTCGAAGGCCTTTTGTAATGCTTGTTGATACAGCTGTTGCTGGTCTGATACTTCAAAACGCACCTGGCCGACGCGGGTCACACCCTGTGCAATGGCTAAATCGATAATTTGATCGTATAGCGCTAAACTGGGCAGCGTAACATCGATATTTCGGCTTACTATAAAGCCACTTTGTTCGCGCTTGCCATCGTTATCCGTCTCGTATTGGGGATAAATACTGAGCTGGAATGACTGAATATTATCGCGCGGAATATCGCGATCGAGTAAATCATCGATTAAGCGCGTGGTATATTGGTCAACCTGGGTTTTTAATGCGCTAAGTTTGTTACCGCGCTGTTCGATAGCGAAGCTTATCGAGGCTTGGTCAGGTACCGCACTTACGCTGGCTGCCCCGGTAACGCTGATACCTGATTGCTGGCCACGATCAAAAGTTTGGCCGTACGCAGTAAACGACATAAGCAATGCTAAACCGACCGTTAGCAACAGGGTAGGTTTCCAAAATGGATCGGAGTGTTTCATTATTATGCTTTACCTAAGGTCTGCCGAATTTGCCAAATTGGAGTCACTACATGGATAAAAGTTCCACAATGGGCGAAAAAAGCGAACAAGAACAACGACAAACACTAAAAGATAGTGCGTTTAGATTACTGGCTCGGCGCGAACACAGCCAATTTGAGTTGCGCCAAAAATTGGCGCAAAAAGGCTGGCCTAAAAGCTGGATTGTGGAACTGGTTAATTGGCTGGCCGAAGAGGGTTGGCAAAGCGATGAACGGTTTGCGCAAAGCTTTGTTCGAGACAAACTCATGCAGCGTCAGGGGCGCTTGAAAATTATTGCGCAGGCAACCCAACAACGCGGGCTTGATAGAGAATTGTTGGAGCAGGTACTGGCTCAACACGAAGTAGACTGGCGTTCGCAGTGTCGTGAGGTGCATGCCCGTAAATTCGGCGAACAACCGCCCGAAGATAAAAAACAATGGGCTAAACGGGTTCGCTATTTACAGCAACGGGGTTTTAACAGCGATGAAATTTTTGCCGTATTAGGCGAGCTCGAGCGCTAGGCGTAGGATTCTGTTCATGCTAATCTTACGCGTATATTTTGATTGAAATTCGCCCGTGGCGGCAAACGTTCTATAGGATCTTAAATGAGCATGAATAGCGCCCAAATTCGAGAGAAGTTTCTGCAGTTTTTTGCTGACCGAGGACACGAGCGCGTCCCCTCAGCGTCTATGATTCCGGGCAATGACCCTACGTTATTATTCACTAATGCCGGTATGGTTCCATTTAAGGACGTTTTTCTGGGGACCGATAAGCGCCGCTACACGCGTGCCACCTCAGCACAGCGTTGCCTGCGTGCCGGCGGCAAGCACAACGATCTGGAAAATGTCGGCTACACCGCGCGTCACCATACATTCTTTGAAATGCTGGGTAACTTTAGTTTCGGTGATTACTTTAAACGCCAGGCTATTCAGTACGCATGGGAATTTTTGACCGAAGAGCTCGGATTACCTGCTGAGAAACTCTGGGTTACGGTATTTACCGAGGATGACGAAGCCTACG
Organism: Idiomarina aquatica; assembly: GCF_004362895.1. Lineage (GTDB taxonomy): Bacteria > Pseudomonadota > Gammaproteobacteria > Enterobacterales > Alteromonadaceae > Idiomarina. Next base: position 64,198 of record NZ_SNXI01000012.1, read on the forward strand.
ATATTTGGGCAAAAGAAATTGGCGTGCCGGAAGATCGCATCTCGCGAATTGGCGAGAAAGATAACTTCTGGTCGATGGGCGATACTGGTCCTTGTGGCCCATGCTCTGAAGTCTTTTATGATCACGGCCCTGAGGTTTGGGGCGGCCCACCGGGAACACCGGAAGAAGACGGAGATCGCTTTATCGAGATCTGGAACCTGGTATTTATGCAATATAACCGTCAAGCGGACGGTACCATGGAGCCGCTGCCTGATCCCTCAATCGATACCGGCATGGGCCTGGAGCGCATTGCCGCTATTTTGCAAGGCGTGCACAGCAATTACGAAACCGATACCTTCCAGGCGCTGATAAAAGCGGCAGCAAAAGCGGTAGGCACGGACGATCTGCAAAGCAAATCGCTACGCGTTATTGCTGACCATATACGCTCTTGTTCATTTTTAATAGTGGATGGCGTGATGCCTTCAAACGAAGGCCGGGGTTACGTGTTGCGTCGGATTATCCGCCGGGCAGTGCGCCATGGTCACTTACTGGGTGCTAAGCAAGCGTTCTTTTACCAGTTAGTCGATGAACTGATTAACCAAATGGGCGATGCCTACCCTGAACTGAAGCAAAAACAGCAAGTTATCCAAGAGGCACTGCAACGCGAAGAACAGCAGTTTGCTAAAACCCTGGAACGTGGGCTGGTGATTTTAAACGAAGAAATAGCCAAGTTAAGCGACGGTGTTATTCCCGGCTCAGTAGTTTTTAAACTGTATGATACTTACGGTTTCCCGATGGACTTAACCGCTGACATCGCGCGCGAGCAAGAATTAACCATTGATGAAGCCGGTTTTGATGAGGCGATGGCGGAGCAACGTCAACGCGCTCAGCAAAGTTCGCAATTCGGTGTTGATTACAACAGCCAGCTTAAATCATCGCAGCAAAGCGAATTCCTCGGCTATAGCGAAGACCAGGGTCAGTCAAACGTGGTCGAGCTGTTCAAGGATGGTAAGCAGGTTGAGCAATTAGCTGCGGGCGACAATGGCATTGTGGTACTGACGGCGACGCCGTTTTATGCTGAAAGCGGTGGGCAAGTCGGCGATACCGGGCGGCTGCTGCTGGCTGACGGAGAGTTTGAGGTTAACGATACCCAGTATGTCGGTAAAGCCATCGCACATCACGGTACCGCAAAAGCTGCTATAAAGGTTAATCAAACAGTCACTGCCATTGTTGACGCTGAGCGTCGCGATAATATTCGTCGCAACCACTCGGCTACCCATTTGTTACATGCTGAGCTGCGCAATTTATTGGGCGAGCACGTAAACCAGAAAGGTTCTTTGGTTGAAGCCGAGCGTATGCGTTTTGACTTTTCTCACTTTGAACCGGTGAGTGCGAATCAATTGGCGCAATTAGAGCGTGAAGTTAACGCGCAAATCCGCGCTAATGTTGACCTGAAAACGCAACTAATGAACATCGAAGAAGCCAAAAAGGCTGGTGCGATGGCGTTATTTGGCGAAAAATATGACGATGATGTTCGGGTTGTCAGTATGGGCGATTTTTCGATGGAACTTTGTGGTGGTACACATGTTCGTGCCACGGGTGATATCGGTTTGTTCCGTATTATTAACGAAACGGGTATCGCATCGGGCGTGCGCCGCATTGAAGTTTTGACCGGCGCGGCAGCGATTAATTACACGCAACAGCAGCAGAAAATGCTGGATCAGTTAGCGGCTGAGTTTAAGACGGACCGTGATTCAGTCGGTGAAAAAGTTGCTCAGTTACAACACAAGAATAAAGAACTTGAACGCGACAAAGAGCAGCTACAACAAAAGCTTGCACAGCAGGCAGGCGGCGGTCTTGTTAACCAGGCTACCGATATCGCCGGTATCAAAGTCATTGTTGCAGCACTCGAGGACACTGATGCTAAGGCGTTGCGTGGATTAGTTGATGATCTTAAGAACCAATTATCATCAGGTATCGTATTACTTGGAACAGCACAGGCTAATAAAGTTAGCCTGATTGCTGGTGTAACCAAAGATTTGACGGCAAAGGTTAAGGCCGGTGAACTTGTGAACCAAGCCGCAAACGTTGTCGGAGGTAAAGGTGGTGGACGTCCGGATATGGCTCAGGCCGGCGGCTCGCAACCTGAACATCTAAGTGAAGCCTTGGCGACCGCAACAACTTGGTTGGAGCAAACACTCAAAAATTAACGTACATTTATATGTTTCGTTATAGTGTAATTGTTGCGGATGTTGTTAGACTGCCAATCAATAACTTAGGGAAACGTTCTAATTCGCGGTGAAGCGGAACAGTATTGAAGGAGCAAGTTATGTTGATTTTGACACGCCGGGTAGGCGAAACACTGATGATTGGCGACGATGTATCCGTAACGGTGCTCGGCGTAAAAGGTAATCAAGTGCGCATAGGCGTTAATGCACCGAAAGAAGTTTCCGTGCATCGCGAAGAAATTTACATGCGCATTCAGTCAGAAAAAGATGACGAACAGTCTAACGAAGAGTAACGATTAGCATATAGGCCAGTAGTAAGTTACTGGCCTATTGTTTAAAGTTGCTAAAAGCCAGCTAGTGCTGGCTTTTGTGTTTTTACAGGGTTTTGCCTGAAATCTAGTCGAGATGGTTAAATATCCCACACTTGAACGCTAGATACTAAAAAAGCAATTGACATTATAGCCAACATCGCTAGAATGCTCGCCACAACGTTACGGAGAGGTGGCCGAGTGGCTGAAGGCGCTCCCCTGCTAAGGGAGTATAGGGTTTGTAGCCCTATCGAGGGTTCGAATCCCTCCCTCTCCGCCACGTAACGTTTTACTGTTATAGTAAGTTTGAAATGCGCGCTCGTAGCTCAGCTGGATAGAGTACCTGGCTACGAACCAGGCGGTCGAAGGTTCGAATCCTTCCGAGCGCGCCACTTTCAACACTGCCTACTGCGCGCTCGTAGCTCAGCTGGATAGAGTACCTGGCTACGAACCAGGCGGTCGAAGGTTCGAATCCTTCCGAGCGCGCCATTTCTTTGATTTTCCTTTATTTTATTTCTTTATAGTCACTATATTCCCCTTTATCTACTTGCTAAGCCTGCTACCATAGTCTTTAATCTTTTTATAACATTTAGGCTTTATCTGCAGGAGTTGTCGTGACTGACTTATTTAGTAATGCCGCAGAAATTATGTTGGTCGGTATGGGCGCTGTGTTGGCGTTTTTGCTGCTATTGATCGCTGCTATGATGCTAATGGCAAAGGTGATCCCACACCCCGAGCCAACGACATCCCGCCAGAGCGCCACAGCGCAAGGATCCACAACGACAGGCGATAACGTATCACCTAAAGTCGTTGCAGCGATCAGTGCTGCGGTGCATCGTTATCGTTCGACTAACCAAAATCATAAAAAATAACGGTAGCGAGCCAGTCCGAACAAAAACTACAAGGAGAATTTTCCATGAGTAACCCGCTTAAACTGACGGAGCTTGTGTTTCGTGATGCACACCAGTCTTTGCTAGCAACGCGTTTTCGTTTAGATGACATGCTACCGATGGCTGAAAAACTCGATAAAATTGGCTATTGGTCAATGGAATCCTGGGGCGGCGCAACCTTTGACTCTTGTATCCGTTATTTGGGTGAAGACCCATGGGAACGTATCCGCGAAATTAAAAAAGCGATGCCGAATACGCCACAGCAAATGCTACTGCGTGGACAAAACTTGTTGGGTTACCGTCATTATGCCGATGACGTGGTCAAACGTTTTGTAGAGCGGGCTAAGGAAAATGGCGTCGATGTGTTCCGTATTTTTGACGCGATGAATGACGTGCGCAATTTAGAAACCGCAATTAAAGCGGCGAAAGACGTTGATGGGCATGCGCAGGGCACCATGTCTTATACGGTAAGCCCGGTTCACACGCTGGAAAAATGGGTTGAGATGGCACAGCAGCTTGAAGATCTTGGCTGCGATTCATTGTGTATCAAAGACATGGCAGGCTTGTTGCGTCCTAACGATGCATTTGAACTAGTCTCTGCATTAAAGAAAAATACTGACTTACCTATTGCTATGCAGTGCCACGCCACCACGGGTCTAAGCGTTGCGACTTACCAAAAGTCGATCGATGCCGGCATTGATATGCTGGATACGGCTATCTCGTCAATGAGTATGACCTATGGTCATTCACCGACAGAAACCCTGGTAGCGATGACGGAGAACACCGAGCGCGATACCGGACTGGACCTGGTTGCTTTGGAAGAAATAGCCAGTTACTTCCGTGATGTGCGTAAGAAGTATGCCCAGTTCGAAGGTTCACTCAAAGGGGTTGATGCGCGTATCTTGTTAGCTCAAGTTCCGGGTGGCATGTTAACCAACATGGAAAACCAGTTAAAAGAGCAGGGTGCAATTGATAAGTTTGACCAGGTTTTAGAAGAGATACCAAAAGTACGTGAAGATCTTGGTTATATTCCACTGGTGACGCCGACCTCCCAAATCGTTGGCACGCAAGCGGTATTAAATGTCCTAAGCGGAGAGCGGTACGCCAATATTTCTAAAGAAACGGCTGCGGTGTTAAAAGGCGAATATGGTGCGACCGCAGCGCCGGTCAACGAAGAATTACAAAAACGCGTATTGGATGGTGCCGAGGCCATCACTCAACGCCCTGCCGACCTGCTTGATAACGAGCTCGATGAGTTAACTGATGAGCTCAAGCAAAAAGCTAAGGACGAGGATATTCGCCTGGCTGACGACGTTGTTGATGATGTTTTGACCTATGCATTGTTCCCACAAATCGGTCTGAAGTTTCTTAAAAATCGTGATAACCCGGATGCCTTTGAACCTGCGCCAACCGAAGCAAAAGAACAGCAGGCCGAGGATCAAGCCCAGACAACTAATGCCTCTGCAGCTGGCCCGGAACAATACGATATTGATGTCGACGGTCAGCGCTTCCGCGTGACGGTTGGTCCGGCAGGCGAACTTAACGATGTACAGCCGGCTCCGTCTAACCAAAGTGACGGCCAACAAGCTTCCGGCTCAGCAGCTGCGGGCGGTAATACGATTAAAGCCCCATTGGCCGGCAATATCTTTAAAGTCGTGGCAAAAGAGGGTCAATCAGTTAAAGCCGGTGACGTCGTCATTGTTATGGAAGCCATGAAGATGGAAACCGATATTAAAGCTGAGTCTGACGGCACCGTCACCTCTTTACAGGTTAAAGAGGGTGACGCTGTGTCTGTGGGTGATGAACTGGTAACGCTGGGTTAAATAAATTATGGATAAATTACTGACCTTGTGGCAGACCACTGGTATTTCTGCCATGACGCCGGGCCAGGCCGGCATGATCGTGGTAGGGGGTATTCTGTTGTACCTTGCCATTGCTAAAAAGTTTGAGCCTTTGTTACTGCTGCCTATCGGCTTTGGCGCGATTCTGGCCAATATTCCGTTGGGCGGCTTTAACGACCCGGGTGGCGTGCTTTATTACGTTTACACTGTGGGTATCGATACCGGTATGTTTCCGCTGCTTATTTTTATGGGGGTGGGGGCATTAACCGATTTTGGACCGTTACTTGCTAACCCGAAAATGATGTTGTTAGGTGGCGCGGCTCAGTTCGGTATTTTTGCGACCTTGTTTGGTGCAATAGCGCTGAACGTGATCCCGGGTATTGAGTTCTCCATGGCGGATGCCGCGGCGATTTCCATTATCGGCGGTGCAGATGGTCCGACGGCGATATTCCTTGCTTCGCGACTGGCACCTGATTTACTTGGTGCAATAGCGGTGGCCGCATATTCATATATGGCATTGGTGCCGATTATTCAGCCACCCATAATGAAGTTGCTAACCAATAAAGCCGAGCGACAAATAAAAATGGAGCAATTGCGTCCGGTAGGCCGGCGCGAGAAGATATTTTTCCCGTTGGCGGTGGTGTTGCTTACCTTATTGCTGTTGCCAAGTGCCACGCCGTTAGTAGGCATGTTTTGCCTGGGTAACCTGATGCGCGAATCGGGCGTGGTCGAACGATTGACCAAAACCACGCAGAACGACCTAATCAATATTGTCACCATATTTCTGGGGCTGGCTGTGGGTTCAAAACTTCAGGCCGAGCAATTCCTTAGCTTTACTACCTTAGGTATTCTGGTGTTAGGGGCTATTGCGTTTGCGATTGGTACCGCCAGTGGTATTTTAATGGCTAAGCTGATGGGTAAATTCAGTAGCAGCCCAATTAACCCGTTAATTGGGGCCGCTGGTGTGTCTGCCGTACCGATGGCGGCACGAGTGGTTAACAAAGTAGGGCTGGATGCGAACCAAAGCAACTTCCTGCTAATGCATGCTATGGGTCCTAATGTTGCCGGCGTACTGGGTTCGGCGGTTGCGGCCGGTGTATTGTTAGCCTTGGTTGGTCCTTAGCCTCTAATAACTCTACCTAGCTGGCTAACCGGTTTGCTACCGACCGGTTAGCCACATCATTAGCGTATAAAACACCGCGATAACCGTACTGAAAATCGCAATATAGCCAAAGCCTTTAAGCCCTTGTTTTAGGGTCCAGCCATTAAGTTGCAAGTAAACAATCCAGGCCAGACTTAAAACCAGCGGAATTAAGAAAATAAATCGAATCATGGTAGCGCCTTTGTCACTGATGATGTTGAATTGCGTCTAAATCACTTGCCGCCTGATTTGCATGTTGCAGGCGTTTTTCCAGCACCGTGATTTGATCGGCAACTTTGTCGATATTGCCTTCTGCCATAAACTTTTCCAGTTCGCCGGCTTTGGCCTGTAATGACTCCAGCCCCAGGTTACCGGCAGCACCTTTCAGTGAATGAAAATACCGTCGCGCACTGTCATGCTGACCGCGGGTAATAAAGTCAGACACTTTCATAGCTGAATTTTGATATTGCTCATGCAGCTGTGCAACTAACTTTAGATACAGCTCGACGTTGTTGCCAAGACGCGCTAATGCCGCATCAAAATCGATACCCTTAGTTTGTGGATAACGGACTTTTGTCTGTGTTGCAGTGTCTGCAACCGGATAATCCGCGGCATCATCCGCAGGTTCAGCGGAATAATCACCGGGTACACACCACTTAACGATCGCTTTTAATAACTGATCTTCGTTAATCGGTTTAGCAATATGCCCCTGCATTCCGGCTGCTAACGAGCGTTCCTCATCGCCGCTCATAGCATTCGCTGTCATAGCCAGAATTGGTAGTTGTTGGTAATTGTATTGTGCGCGGATAGCGGCTGCCGCTGTAAGGCCATCCATTACCGGCATCTGAATGTCCATCAACACGATAGCATAACGTTTACGTGCGATAGCATCGAGTGCGGCCTGGCCATGCTCGGCAATATCTACGTTGAATTGATGCGAGGTAAGCAGCTCGCGCGCTACTTGTTGATTAATTTCGTTATCTTCCACCACCAACACAGGTGCGTGTCGAATACTATCAGGTACTCGCACATGGGCTTCGCCAACAGCACGTGGTTGCTCGGCAGAAGGGTAGAGTGTGGCACTTAAGCTTCTACCCAGTGTTGCCGCGGTGTAGGGCTTAGACAGTATATCGGCAACGCCCGCTTGTCGTGCTTTATCGTTTAACTCTTCTACGTAATAGCCCGTCGCCAGCACCAGCTTGGGACGTTGCTCACCACTGTACTGTTGTTGTATTTTTTGACAGAAAGCGAGGCCGTCCATACCCGGTAAGCGCCAGTCGACTAAAATTAAGTCAAACGGTTCTTGTTCGTCTACGGATTCTTGATACAGCGTCAGTGCTTGCTCGGCAGTGCGGCACACGCGCACGTCAACCCGGTAACTGCGGAGCATTTCCTGCAACATTTCACGCGTGCTCAGGTTATCGTCGATGGCAAGAACTCGCACGCCTTCAAGTTTTTGCATGAGGTATTGATGATGAGAGGTATCTTGCTCGTCTTGTAGCGGTAAGGTTAACTCAATATAAAAAGTAGAGCCCTGACCCACACCACTGGTGACGCCAATATCTCCCCCCATCAACGTAATTAGGCGTCTGGAAATAGCCAGGCCTAAGCCGGTGCCGCCATACTTACGAGTTGTTGATGTATCAGCCTGGGTAAAAGCCTGAAATAAGTTGGCGCGCTGTTCTTCATCCATACCAATACCGGTGTCGCTAACCGAGATACGCAACCAAACCTGTTGCTGCGATTTTTCTAATAGGGTTACGGCAACATTAATCTCACCGTCCTCGGTAAACTTAATCGCATTGCTCACCAAGTTAACTAACACCTGATTCAATCGCAGCGGATCGCCCAGTAGTCGGGTCGGAATATTAGCCGGTAGATTAATAATAAATTCTAAGTCTTTGTCATAAGCTTTGTACGCAAACATATCCGCCAGCGATGTTAAAACATCTTGTAAGTCAAAAGGAATACGTTCAATTGATAGCTTACCTGCGTCAATTTTAGAAAAGTCGAGAATATCGTTGATAACGCCTAACAGCGCCTGTGACGACGAGTCAATCACCCTAATGTAGCGTTTTTGTTTTTGGTTCAGCTCAGTTTTAAGACACAGGTTAGCCATGCCGACAATGGCGTTGATCGGCGTGCGAATTTCGTGACTCATGTTAGCCAAAAACTCGCCCTTAGCCTGGTTTGCCTGTTCTGCAGTTTCTTTTGCCCGCTCCATTTGCTCAGCAACTGACTTTATACTGCTGATATCGTAATAACTGCCGAGAATACCGATGACATGCCCGTCTTCGTCATACAAGGGCACACTGGAGTGTTCGACCCAGCGTTTACCGCTACTGAGTTCCAGTTCGATTTCCTCGTTACAGGATGGGTGTTGATTGGCTAATGTTTGTTGATCGCGGTCAAACAGAATACGGCTTTTCGCCAGTAAGGTAATCTGATCGTCACTTTTGCCACTCAGTTCATCGTCATCGATATCAATGTCGCGACAAAAGGCATGATTACCGCCCAGTAAATTAAGCTCACTGTCACGCCAGTAAACACGGGTCGGCAGATCATTAAATACTTGTTCGAACAGCTTCAGCGAGTTAGATGACAAAAATGGTTGCTGCAATGGTGACGTTAGCGAAGTGCGGTGGGTCCATATCCAAACGCCGCAGGCTACCAATAAACTTAGTATTACCGTAACCAGTAGCACCGTGCCGTTCCATGGCGGAGGCAATATTGCGTAAAGAATCAAACTTATTGATTGCAACGCAATAATGGTGATCTGCAAAAATGTCCAAATTGAAGTCATCAACAATTACATCCCTAAAAATTAGGTGATTAGTGTGCCACGCGACCATAAAAACGCCAAGCGGTTAAACCAGTTGGCGGCTGCGATCGTAGACGTTACATCAAATTACCAGTAAGCTTGGCACACGCCAGTTTTTAAAGGTTCATGGAGTCGTATTTTGCAAAAGTCATTAGCTGATTGCGTCAGGGAGTTAAACGAGGCCCAGCAGGGGGCAGCTTGGTCTGGCATTCACCGGGGTATTGAGCGCGAGGCGCTGCGGATAAAAGCTGATGGCACATTAGCCACCAGTGATCACCCGGCGAGCCTGGGTAAAACGCTTACCCATCCGACGATTACCACGGACTATTCCGAGAATTTACTGGAATTTATTACTCCTGTTGCGAGCGGCATTAAAGCCACGCTAGCGCAGCTTCGCGATATACACCGGGTCACGTACCACGCTATCGGCGACGAATTATTGTGGCCTTTGAGTATGCCTTGCTATCTTGGCTCTGATAAGGATATCCGTATTGCCAAGTATGGCGATTCACATTCAGGCCGCATGAAAAGCTTGTATCGCCAGGGTTTGACACATCGTTATGGCGCGACTATGCAGGTGATTTCGGGTGTTCATTTTAACTTTTCTGTGTCAGAAGCGATGTGGGGCCAGCTAGCCGAACAAAACCAGTGTCAGGATGATGCGGCATTTCGATCGGCAAAGTATTTTGACCTGATCCGTAACTTTAAACGTGTTGCCTGGGTTATCCCTTATCTATTTGGAGCCTCGCCGGCATTCTGTCAGTCGTTTTTTCGACAAACGGGCACCGAGCAAAAAGATACTGACTGGAACTTTCAGCGCCTGGGTAAAGGAACGGCTTATTTACCGTATGCTACGTCGCTGCGCATGAGTGACCTGGGCTACACCAACAAAGAGCAAGCAAGCCTGGGCATTACCTATAATTCGCTGCACGAATATGTTGCGGGTCTGCGCAAAGCCATCACGACACCGTCGCAGCAGTTTGCGAAGATTGGTGTGAAGGTTGACGGCGAGTATAACCAGCTCAATGCCAATATCTTACAAATTGAAAATGAATTTTATTCTCCGGTGCGACCGAAACGCACCGCTCAAAAAGGCGAAACGCCAAGCCAGGCATTAGAGCGGGGCGGAGTGGAGTATATTGAAATTCGCGCACTGGACGTCAATCCATTTAGCGGTATTGGTATTACAGAACAGCAGATCCAGTTCCTTGATACGTTATTGATGTATTGTTTGCTGAGTGACAGTCCGACCATGAGCTGGGACGAACAGCAACAATATGACAAGAACTTTACCAAAGTGGTAATGGAAGGGCGTAACCCAAGCCTGGAGCTATGGCAAAACGGACAGCAGCGACTAATGGCTGACTGGCTGGAAGAGTTATTTGCGGACTTAAATCTGATTGCTAAATCATTGGATCAACACGCTGATAATCGTGGTGGTTACCGGCAAGCTATCGCTGACCTTTACCAATGTGTGCTTAACCCGGAGCTAACGCTATCAGGTCAAGTTATGAGCACCCTGAAAGAGAATAATTGGGACTTTAGCCAGCTGGGAATGGATTTAGCGCACCGCTACCGCGACGAGTTTACGCGTTCTGAACTGGAGTTTTATCAGGACAAAGACTTTGCTGACTGGAAGCAACAATCTGAGCAAGCATTTGCAGAGCGTAAAGAACAGGATAATGTCGTTGATTTTGACCACTTCTTAAGTGATTATTTTACTGCAGCGGCAAAATCCGGGGCTCCATAACAGCTTATCGATAGTTTGCTACAGACAATAAAAAAGCGCGGCCAATACTGACCGCGCCAAAACATAATATTCAGGGGATGAACACAACATCGCTGCTCACTATGTCTGAGTCGGTTGTGCAACGAAAGTTCAATAATGAAGAAAAAAAATTTAAAAAAATTAAAACATCCTTTTTTAATCGGCGTCAGTGCGTTGATACTGGCAGGTTGTGCGTCGGCGCCACCGGCATCCCCTGAGAATATTTGTCATATATTTGAAGAAAAAGAAGACTGGTATCACGCAGCAGCTGACGTTCGCGATAAGTGGGGAGTTCCCATTCACGTGCCGATGGCTATGATGTACCAGGAGAGCTCGTTTAAGCACGATGCCATTCCCCCTCGTGACTATCTGTTAGGTTTTATTCCCTGGGGACGGGTCAGCAGTGCCTATGGCTACTCTCAAGCTAAAACCATGACCTGGGAAGACTACCAACGCGAGACAGGTAACGGTTGGGCCAGCCGCAGTGATTTTGAAGATGCAATTGATTTTATGGGCTGGTTCATTTCCAAAACCTATAAGATCAATGGTGTTTCGAAGTGGGATGCCTACGCACAATACCTTAATTATCACGAAGGCTGGGGCGGCTATCAGCGCAAAACCTACTTGCAGAAGCCTTGGCTGGTTCGCACTTCAAAGACCGTTAAACAACGTTCATTGCGTTACGCTGCACAGTTAAAAACCTGCGAAGAAGAGTTACAGCATGGTTGGTTTTACAACCTATTTTTCGGCTAATATGCTGTTTGATTAGCTAACGTAATAAAAGCGTTAACTTTCTACTGAACTGTTGTTGGAACGGTAAAATCCGGGTATCACGCGGACCTGTTTTATCATGGTATCGCCCACCTCAATCAACTCTACCGGGTAGCCCCCTAATCGCAAACTCATCCGTGCCTGTGGAATATCGCCAAATTGCTCGATGATTAAGCCGCTCAGGGTTTTAGGGCCGTCAGTAGGAAAATGCCAATCCATCTCTTTATTCAATTCACGTAGGTTGGCACTGCCTTCAACTAGATAGCTGCCATCGGGTTGTGCGGTAACCGTTTCGCTGGGTGGTGGTGCCATTGAGGTGGTAAAGTCACCAACGATCTCTTCCAGAATATCTTCCAGTGTAACCAGACCCTGAATGTCGCCATATTCGTCGACCACCAGGCCAATGCGTTCTTTGCGTCGCTGGAATTTAAGTAGTTGCACGTTAAGCGGCGTGCCTTCCGGTATAAAGTAAATGTCGCGAGCCGCCCGAACCAGCAATGCTTTATCAATTTCAAAGCGGTTTTTACTCATCAACCGCATCACGTCGCGAGCATGTAAAAAACCTATCGCATCATCAATATCATTACGATACAGAACCACACGGGTGTGTTGCGCCTGTTCAATTTGTTTAGTAATACGGCTGATATCATCATTTATATCGATACCAATGACCTCGTTACGCGGGATCATGACATCCTCTACGGTAACTTTTTCCAGGTCCAGAATACTGGTTAACATTTCCTGGTGAGAGGTGGGTATCAGGCTACCTGCTTCGTTAACGACGGTACGCAATTCGTCGGAGCTCAGCGCATCACCAACATGAGCTCGCTTCGGATCAATGCCTAACAGTCGCATAAAGGCATTAGTAATAAAGTTTACCGAGGTGACAACCGGGTAGAGCAGGGTTAACAGAGGCCGCAATATAAAAGAGCTCGGGAAGGCGACTCGTTCAGGATGTAGCGCGGCGATGGTTTTAGGCGTTACCTCTGCGAAAATCAGTACGATTAGGGTAAGTACAAAGGGGGCCAGCAATAACCCAAGATCGCCCAGCCAGCGCATAAACAAAATGGTCGCGATAGACGATGCTGCGATGTTGACCAGATTGTTACCAATAAGTATAAGGCCAATTAAGCGATCCGGACGATCAAGCAAGTACTGCACCCGCGTAGCCGCTTTGTGCTGATTCTGCACCAGATGCCGCAAACGATACCGGTTGATTGACATCATGCCGGTTTCAGAGCCAGAGAAGTATGCTGATAATGCAATGAGAATGACTAAACTAACGAGTAACGTACTCGTCGAGATATCGTCCAAGATGTAAATCCTATCGTTCTAGTGTTGTTACAGAAACAGACAATGTAAAGTGCTGACCTGTGCTGTCAAGTGGTGCCCGGTTAACTAAGCAAAATATCTTTGACAAAACGACTGCCAAAATAGCCTAAGGTTAATAAAATACCGCCAACCAATGTTAACACAACCATAAGGCGACCACGCGCACCGCTGACCCGGTGGATAACGTTGGCCACGACATAGACCGCCGCCGCGGCAATGCTCAGTATCGTTTTGTGGGCAACATCCTGCGCGAACATATCATTTAAAAACGCAAACCCTGAGGCAAGTGCAAGCAGTAACAGTAAGGTACCGCTGAACAGCAAGCGGAAAAAGTACCTTTCCAGCGTCATTAATGGCGGTAGTTTACTAAAGATTACCGGGTTCTTGCGTTGCTTAAGGATCTTGCTGACATAAGCACTTTGAATAGCATATAGGGTTGCCAGCGCAAGGATGCCATAGGCGACTAACGACAATACAATATGTAGCAACAGGCCCACATCCATACTCAGGTAGGTGCCCCAACGAGCCGGGGCAAAGGCCAGCAGGATACAGCTGAGTGCAGCAAACAAATAAACCACGGGTTTTAGCATCATCGCGCCGGCATGTTGACCCCGTAATAATGCGAATAATGCGATTAGCCATGCGACGCTGGCCAGGCTTGAGGCGATATTAATGTGATAGAAGTTATCCGCAGAAAATTCATTAAAAATGAGTGCCGCATGACTAACAATGGCAATGACTGCAGGGATTAACTGGAACGCCGGATTTAACAGCCGGTTTTGCAGTATGTTTTGCAGTACCACAACAGCACTGGCAACATACCCCAAAATAGCTAGCAGCAGTAATATCGTGAGCATCACGGGCTCGCAATCCTCAATTGAAACGATGAATGACAGCGAGTATACGATCATGATCGTGTAAACCCAAGTATCAGAGGGCGAAAGTTGCTTGCAAATCAGATATAATGACCCCATGAATTATAACGTGCTGCTGCTTCGATTTAGCAATTTATCCGCTAAAGAAGAAAACAACGGAAGAGATCGCCCTTATGTTTGAGAATTTAAGCGAACGACTGTCACACTCGCTACGCAATATCGGCGGCCGCGGTCGGCTAACCGATGACAATATAAAAGATACGCTGCGTGAAGTGCGTATGGCGCTGCTGGAAGCCGACGTTGCATTACCAGTGGTAAAAGAGTTTATCGCTAAGGTAAAAGAGCGTGCTGTTGGCACCGAGGTTAATAAAAGCCTTACGCCGGGTCAGGTATTTGTCAAAATAGTTCAAAGCGAACTTGAAGCGGCGATGGGTGAAGCCAATGTGCCGCTTAATCTCAATACCCAGCCCCCTGCTGTTATGTTAATGGCGGGTCTGCAGGGTGCCGGTAAAACCACCAGTGTTGGTAAGTTAGCGAAGTTCCTGAAAGAGCGCGAAAAGAAAAAGGTGATGGTCGTCAGTGCCGACGTTTACCGTCCGGCAGCGATTAAACAGCTGGAGACCCTGGCTGAACAAACGGGGGTTGAGTTCTTTCCGTCAACTACTGATCAAAAACCGGAAGACATCGCCAAAGCTGCTATCGCTCAAGCGAAAAAGCAGTTTATTGACGTGGTGCTGGTTGATACCGCGGGTCGCTTAAGTATTGACGAAGACATGATGCAGGAAATCCAACAACTGCATGCAAGCATTAACCCCATCGAAACCTTGTTTGTGGTTGATTCGATGACAGGTCAGGACGCGGCCAACACTGCCAAAGCCTTTAACGATGCGCTGCCCTTAACCGGGGTTATCCTGACCAAAACCGATGGTGATGCGCGCGGTGGTGCGGCGCTGTCGATTCGTCATATAACCGGCAAGCCAATCAAGTTTTTGGGGGTTGGTGAAAAAAACGATGCATTAGAACCCTTCCATCCTGATCGCGTAGCATCGCGCATCCTGGGTATGGGCGACGTACTCTCGCTGGTCGAAGAGGTCGAGCGTAAAGTTGACCGCGAAAAAGCCGAGAAAGTTGCCAAGAAGGTGATGAAAAAAGGTCAGTTCTCGCTGGAGGACTTCCGTGATCAATTAGCCCAGATGCGCGACATGGGCGGCATGATGGGGTTAATGGATAAATTACCCGGCATGGGCAAAATGACGGATCAAATTAAAGGTCAAATGGATGATAAAGTGACGCTGCGCATGGAAGCCATTATTAATTCCATGACCAAACAGGAACGTAACCATCCGGATGTCATTAAAGGCTCTCGCAAACGCCGCATTGCAGCAGGCTCCGGCACCCAGGTGCAGGACGTCAATAAGTTGCTGAAGCAATTTCAGCAGATGCAAAAAATGATGAAAAAAATGAAAGGCGGTGGCATGCAGAAAATGATGCGTGGCATGGGCGGAAAACTACCACCAGGAATGTTTCCGGGACGCTAATAAACTTGCATTTGAAGAAAAAATCAGTAGAATTGCGGAGCCTTCCGACCGTGTCGGAGGGCTTTGCTGTTTTTAACAGAAACGTTTTACATTTACACAATTGAAATCGAGGAACGCAATGGTAACCATTCGTTTACAACGCAGCGGCGCTAAAAAACGCCCCTTCTACCAAATGGTAGTTGCTGACAGTCGCAATGCCCGCGACGGTCGCTTTATCGAAAATGTTGGCTTCTTTAACCCCGTAGCTCGTGGTCAGGAAGAAAAACTTCGCATCGACTTAGACCGTGTAGAACACTGGGTAGGTCAAGGCGCATCTTTATCAGATCGCGTAGCGAAATTAGTAAAAGATGCTCGCGCTGCGGCGTAAGCATAACGACTTAATTAAGTCACAGGGTTATCGGTAACATATGACAGCAAGTAACTCACAATCAGCCCCTGTTGTAATCGGCCAAATTGGTGCAGTTTATGGCGTTAAGGGATGGTTGAAAATTCAGTCATACACCGGCGACCCGGAAGATATTTTTAGTTATAGCCCCTGGACGTTGCAGTCAGCTGCGACCCGCCAGCAAAGCGAACAAGCCGTGACTATCGCCGAATGGCGTCGTCATAACAAAGGCTTAATTGCGCGTATCGACGGTGTTAATGACCGCGATCAGGCCAGTCGCTTTACTGGAATGGAAATCAGCATAACTGCTGATGAGTTGCCAGCGTTAGCCGAAGATGAGTTTTACTGGCGTGACCTTATTGGCATGCGAGTGAAAAACAAACAAGGCTACGATATGGGTGTGGTAGAACAGATGATGCCAACACCGGCCAATGATGTGCTGGTTGTTCGTGCTAACTCGAATGACGCGTTTGGAAAGTCTGAACGACTGATTCCGTTTATCCAGAGCGAGTATATTCTCGATGTGGATAGCGACAATCAGCTAATTCAGGTGGACTGGCCCGCAGACTTTTAACGGCCTTGCCATGCAGGTAGGCGTTATCAGTTTGTTCCCTGAAATGTTTGCGGCAATCACCGAACATGGTGTGACCCGACGCGCAATTCAGGACGAACTGTTAAGTATTCGAGTATGGAACCCGCGTGATTTCACGCATGACAAACATCGCACGGTAGACGACAGACCGTATGGTGGGGGACCGGGCATGTTGATGATGGTGCAACCGTTAGTGGATGCCATCACAGCAGCAAAAGCTGAACTAGGTGTTGATACACCGGTTATTTATCTGTCACCTCAAGGGCAAAAACTGGATCATCACGGGGTAACGCAGTTAGCCCAAAATGATCGAATGATTTTAATAGCCGGTCGTTACGAAGGTATCGACGAGCGAGTCATTCAGCAATATGTCGATGCTGAATGGTCAATCGGGGATTATGTGCTAAGCGGTGGAGAACTACCGGCAATGGTCGTTATCGATGCAGTAGCACGCCTAGTTCCCGGAGTATTGGGTCACCAGGACTCAGCAGCAGAAGATTCTTTTGCTGATGGTTTACTGGACTGTCCGCATTACACTCGCCCCGAGGTATACAACGATCAGCAGGTTCCCTCAGTGTTACTGAGTGGTGACCACGAGAAAATACGTCGTTGGCGTTTGCAACAATCACTGGGTAAAACCTGGTTGCAGCGTCGGGATTTAATTAATCGCCTAGCTCTGACTGACGAGCAGGAGCGCTTGTTAAGCGAATTTATCGCCGCACAAGACTCTGAAGATTAACGTACAGTTTACCTAGGAAAGGAGAAATACCATGGCAAAAGTTAGCCAAAATATCATTAAGGCTCTTGAAGAAGAGCAAATGAAAAAAGATTTACCGGCATTCGCTCCGGGCGATACGGTTAGTGTAAATGTAAAAGTTAAAGAAGGTAACCGTGAGCGTCTTCAGGCATTTGAAGGTGTGGTTATCCGTGTTCGTAACCGTGGTCTGCACTCTGCATTCACGGTACGTAAAGTATCAAGCGGCGAAGGCGTAGAACGTACGTTCCAAACGCACAGCCCATTGATCGACAGCATCAACGTGAAGCGTCGCGGTGCAGTACGTCGCGCCAAGCTTTACTATCTACGCGAGCGTTCAGGCAAATCTGCACGTATCCGCGAAAAGCTCGGCAACAAATAAGTCGCCTCGCTTTCGAAAAACCCGGCTCCGGCCGGGTTTTTTTGTTTCAAAATACCGGCGACAAGGAAAACGAACGGCTTTATTAGGCTTCAGTGCCTTGCCGTCAAAGGGACGCTGCAAGTACATCCCTGTACGCTTGTTTCCGGCCATCCATGGCCTCCAACACCCTTTGACGGCAAGGCACTAAATCCTAATGCCGTCCGTTTTCCTTGTCGCCGGTATTAGTTGTTAAATAGCTTGGGTTCAGCTCGAGTGTGGGGGGGTGGGGAGCGCGGAAAGTGATTGAACAGCTCCTTATTCAAGGGTGTCTGGCGCCAGGGATGGCGCCAGACAAGCCCTACAGGGACGTACTTGCGGGCGTCCCTTGAATAAGGAGTGTCAATCACCAGCGCTACCCACCCCCCCCCCCCCCCCACCCCCCCCACCCCCCCCCCCCCCC
>NZ_SNXI01000013.1 GCF_004362895.1 Idiomarina aquatica
TTGGTCCTCTCCACTCTGTTTCTATAGAAGCTTGAACCTCTATATTGGCACATTGCGATGCCGTTTAGGAGGGAGGGGACCATCTCATCAAGCTACAGCGCCGGTGCAAATCCCGTAGAGACCAGATAGATACAATAGGCGATGTACATCGCCAAAAATGAAATACCATGAATCCGGTTGATGCGGCCGATGCGGTTGATGCGCAGCGAAAACAACAATAGCAGCAGCGTCAGCGCGGCCATGGTTACCCAGTCACGGTAAAGCACCAAAGGCTCTAACGAAATCGGATGGATGGTGCCGGCGATACCCACAACCGCCAGGGTATTAAACATATTCGAGCCAATCACGTTACCCAGCGCCAAATCATGTTCGTTTTTGCGCACGGCGGCAATCGCTGAAGCCAGTTCCGGCAGTGACGTACCGATAGCCACTACCGTCAGGCCGATAACCAAGTCACTGACGCCCAGCGCCTGCGAAATATTCACCGCGCCCCACACCAGCGCCCGCGAACTCAACACCAGAAACACCAAGCCAACCAGCAGCCAAATCACCGCCGGCTTCATCGCCATCGGATGCGAATCAATCTCCTGGGTAAATTCGGCCGCTAACGTATTCTGCTTGCCTTTAGCACCCAAATACACCGACCAGCCCATGTAGACGGCAAAAATTGCCAACAACAACCAGGCCTCAAGCTCGGTAATATTAAAGTCCCAAAGTAGTGCCGCAGAAAATAACGTAATAAGGATTAATACCGGCATTTCGCGTTTGATCACGCCGGATTGCACCGTGATCGGCGCAAGTACCGCGGTTAAACCCAATACCAGCGCAATATTGGTAATGTTAGAACCGTAGGCGTTACCCAGCGCCAGCGCCGGGCTGCCATCTAACGAGGCCAATGCAGAAACCACCATTTCAGGTGCAGAAGTACCAAAACCAATAATGACCATACCGATGATCAACGGTGGCATACCCAGATGCCTTGCAACCGCGGCCGAGCCATCAACAAAACGATCGGCACTCCAAACTAATACCGCTAAACCAACGATGACCGCTACAATCGACAACGCCATTAATAACCCTTTGAATTTGGTTTAATTTAATGGCGTCATTTTAGCGCGTTAAACGCAAAGTTACACTATTTGCTTTACCCTTGCTGCTCGGCAATGCTCTGCTGTATCGCCTCGATGCTGTTCGGATCATCAATGGTCGACGGAATCGCCACATCCTCGCGTTGCAATAACTGCCGAATAAGCCGGCGCAAAATCTTACCGGAACGCGTTTTCGGCAATTTTGGCACCACGTACAAGGTTTTTAAGCACGCAATCGCGCCAATTTCGTTGCGAATGGTTTGCACTAACTCGGCTTGCAACTGTGCCGGATCCACATCCACGTCATTTTTTAAGATCACCAGTCCAATAGGTAGTTCGCCTTTAAGGTCATCCGGCGTGCCCACCACCGCACACTCTGCAACGGCAGGATGTGCAGCCAGAATTTCTTCCATCTCGCCGGTCGACAAGCGGTGCCCGGCAACGTTAATCACGTCGTCGGTACGGCCCATGATAAACACGTACCCCTCGTCATCAATATAGCCGCCGTCGCCACTGCAATAATAACCGGGGAATGCCTTCAAATAGCTATCATGCAACCGTTGTTCGTCGCCCCAAACCGTCGGTAAACAGCCCGGTGGCAATGGCAAACGCACACAAATCGAGCCTTCTTCACCGGCCGCAACCGGCTTACCCATGGTGTCCAGCACCGCAATTTCATAGCCCGGTACCGGCAGGCTCGATGAGCCCGGTTTAACCGGCGTTGCACCAACGCCTACCGGGTTCGCACACATGGGCCAGCCAGACTCGGTCTGCCACCAGTGATCATACACCGGCCGTCCGGTTACCTCGGTGGTCCACTCGTAAGTTGCCGGGTCTAAACGCTCGCCGGCCATATAAATGCGTTGCAGCGAACTGAGGTCATATTTTTTAAGGTATTCCGCGTGCGGATCTTCTTTTTTAATCGCCCGAAAAGCCGTCGGGGCCGAGAATACCGCAGTGGCTTTGTGCTGCTCTATAACCCGCCAAAATGCTCCTGCATCAGGGGTATTCACCGGCTTACCCTCGTACAAAATGCTGGTACAGCCAAAAATTAGCGGCCCATAAACAATATAAGAATGGCCAACCACCCAGCCAACGTCCGACGCGGTGAAGAACACCTCACCCGGTTGCAGTCCGTACACATAGTTCATAGAAAAATTTAGCGCCACCGCATAACCACCGTGGTCGCGTACCACGCCCTTTGGTCGTCCGGTGGTGCCCGAGGTATACAAAATATAAAGCGGGTGCGTCGCCGCTACCGGCACCGCATCAACCGGCTGCGCGGTTTGCATTAACTGCTGCCAGTCATGGTCGCGACCGTCTTGTAATTCGGCAGTTTCTTGCTCACGTTGGAAGACAATCACGTTTTTTGGCGGCTTTTCGGCTTCTTTCAGCGCTTTATCTACGATAGGTTTATAGGCCAGTGTGCGTTTGCCTTCGATACCGCACGACGCGGTTAGCAACAGGGCAGGCTCGGCATCGTCAATGCGAATGGCCAACTCGTGCGCGGCAAAACCGCCAAATACCACCGAATGAATCGCGCCAACGCGGGCGCACGCCAGCATCGCAATCGCCGCCTGGGGTATCATAGGCATGTAGATAATGACGCGGTCGCCCTTTTCTACCCCCATCGACTGTATAACGCCGGCAAACTTCGCCACTTCGTCTTTCAGTTCGTTAAAGGTATATTTTTGCAGGCTTCCGGTAACCGGCGAGTCATAAATCAACGCATCCTGATCGCCACGACCGGCATTAATCTGCGCATCCAGAGCCAAATAACTGGCGTTGATTTCACCATCCGGGAACCAGTCCGCCAGTCCGTTCTTTTTAACAGCCGCACCTATAGTCGGCTGCTTAAACCATTGCAGCCGCTTGGCCTGCTCCAGCCAAAAGCCCTCAGGATCCTGCTGCGCTTCGGTATAAATCTCGTGATAAGCCTGCATACTGCTACCTCAAATCCATTTTTTAACATCTTGATAACAGCATAGGCTGTGGCAGGAAATATGGAATTCGACCTTGGTCGCATCATTGTGTAAAAACGCCGAGGTTGCTAGCTACGTGCGATAGGAATGCGACCGGTCGATATGGCCTTACGGCGGATACTGGGAATGGGCGCAATGCGAAACAGATCGCCATTGACACCTGTCAGCGTTCGTTTAATGCCGATTTCGCGAGCAATCTCGGCGTGACGTTTTAAGTGTTGCGACTCGCCATGGGTGGGGATAACCAGCGCCGGGGTAAGCCATCGGTAAAGTTGCTTAAGCTCTTCCTGGTTAGGGTGACCAGAGGCGTGGATAGGCAACTCAGTGTCATCCTTCTGGATAACCGCGATACCACGGGCACTGAATTTTTTCTTCATCGTGTCGATTGGCGCTTCATTGCCCGGAATCACCATCGCGCTCAAGATGACGGTATCGCCTTTATCCATCGCCAACATTGGATGGGAGTCGTCCGCTAAACGCGATAGCGCAGCACGCGGCTCACCCTGACAACCGGTAGCCACCACCATCACTTCGTGCGGCGGCAGATAGCCGACGTGCTGGTGCGTGATAAGCTCTAAATCATCCGGCCATAGGCCAAACGCTCTGGCGGTGGCGACGTGCCGTTCTAACGAGCGTCCAAATACAGCCATGCGCCGGCCGGCGCGTTCAGCCACTTTAGCCAGTGTAACCAGGCGGGCAATATTGCTACTGAAACAACCGACCACCACGCGCCCTTCGCAGCGTTTGGTTTCTGCCAGCAGTCCCTCAAAACATTCTGCTTCTGACACCGACCAGCCCGGTTTTAATGCATTGGTAGAGTCACCAACGACCGCATCAATGGGGATATTCGCCAGCTGTTGGAGCGCGCTGGCATCAATCGGCGCACCAATCACCGGGTCACGATCAATTTTCCAGTCACCGGTATGTACGACACGGGCAGCGGGAGTTTCCAGTAAAATGCCATAAGGATCGGGTAATGAATGGGTCAACCGGATCCAGGTGGCCTGAAAAACGCCAATGGTGACAGTTTCGCCGTCGTTAACTTCAATTATCCGCACTTTATCGGCAAAATTGGTATAACTGAGCTTTCGCCGTAACACCGCCGCGGTATAGGGCGTGGTATAAATGGGGCACTTCAGCCGTGGCCATAAATCTTCAACCGCACCAATATGGTCCTCATGCGCATGAGTGATAATCAACCCAGCCAGTAAATCGAGATTGTCGGTGATAAATTTTGGATCAGGCGCCACCACCTCATGTTTTACTTCACCAGCATCGTCCGGATTGAGCGGTTCGTCAAAGGACACCCCGCAATCGACCATCAGCCACTGCCCTCCGTGCCCGTAAAGGTTCATGTTCATACCGATTTCACCGGTACCACCGAGCGGCAGAAACCAAAAATCACTGCTGGCAGGAACCACCTGACCTCCATTACCCATTAAAACCATAGTGTCTCATATACGTCGCAACGCGGGCAAAACGATTAACATGATTAAGAACCAAAGATTTAACCACGGAGGGCACCGAGCCCACGGAGAAAAAATATTTTATGCCCAAAACATTTATTGCCCCACCAAATTCCGCCATGCCGGCGGGTAGCGGCCTTTGGCGATAAATTCGTGCAATGTTGAATGCGGCCATTCCCAGGGCCGATTAGCGTAGCCATGTTTTACCGGATTATAAACGCAATATTTAATACAGCGCTCATAATCGACTTGGTCAGCGATCCAATGGTCATAAAATCCCTTATGCCACAAGCTCCCCCGCTTCGCTCTTCGACGCTGCTTAACTTTATCATTCAAATTATACTTTTTAGATGAATATTGCGGTAACGCACGCGTCATATGGCTTTTAAAACATGCAATAAATCGACCCAGTTCAATATGATGGGTTCGAATAACAAAATGCATATGGTCCGGCATCACCACCCACGCATGAACCTCGAGCGGATATTTGTCCCGCGCACGCTTCAACGCACACCGAAACGCTGCAAGAACATCAGGCTCTGTGAGAACAGGCTCACGCTGGTAGGTATTCATGGTGACGAAATACATACCCGCGGGATAATATTTTCGGGGTTTCCATTTTTTCATCCCCCAATTGAAAATCATCGCCGCGAAAATCGCCGGGGATATTGGATTAAAATCGACAACGAAATATCGGATATCGGGGAAGGGTTTTTTAGGGAGCGGGATTGAATTCGGGATGGGATTTAAGGGAGATCGGGGAAGCGGCGGGATTGGGATTTATGCTGCATCGAGGAAGCGGCGGGATTGGGATTTATGCTGGCTTCCGGCGCTGGGTTCTAGTCCGCCTCCACCGGTGCGCTCCCTACGGTCGCTAAACCGGTGGGTACTCACGATCTGCCAAGGCTCCTCTGCATCGCGAGCGCCTTTTCATTTTTATCGTGCTGACGTTAAATTCTTTAAAACCTCGATGTTTGCATTTCCGGGGGAATGAATTCATATCGTGTGTACCCGCCGGTTTAGCGAGGCGAAGCCGAGCGCACCGGCGGAAGAAGCCTCTCGCCGCCTATAAATCCCATCAAAGCCGCCCCGAATTCGCCTGCGAGCCCCATCGAAGCCTCCAAAGCCATAGCCTGCAGAAACAAAAAAACCGCCTCAAGGGCGGTTCTTTCTTATATATTGGCGGAGAGAGAGGGATTCGAACCCTCGATAGCTTGCGCTATACACACTTTCCAGGCGTGCTCCTTCAGCCACTCGGACACCTCTCCGGAACGGCCGCTATACTAGGGGTTTTAGCCGGTTAGTTCAAGTCATTTTGCGCTAACAGGCTAAAACTCATACATCTTTTACGACACCCGGAAGCGGCGCACCTGGCCACTTAAGCGCTTGGCCAGCTCATTTAACTCGCGGCTGGACGAGCTGACTTGCTCAGAACCCGCCGCCGACTGCTCAGTCGCCTGGGTAATACTATGGAAGTTTTCGTTAATTTCATCCGCTACCGAGCTTTGTTCTTCCGCCGCGGTGGCGATTTGCGCATTCATATCAGTCATGCGTTTGACGGCTTCGTTGACGGTCTGCAACGACTGCCCTGCCCGACGCGCCTGCTCCACACTATCCGACGCCTGTTGCTGGCCGCGTTCCATTACCGACACTGCATTACCCGCGCTGGTTTTCATGGTGCCAATAACCGTCTGGATGCTCTTCGTCGACTCCTGGGTACGATTCGCCAACGCGCGAACTTCATCAGCTACTACCGAGAACCCACGGCCATGCTCACCCGCACGAGCCGCCTCAATGGCCGCATTCAATGCCAATAAATTAGTCTGGTCAGCAATCCCCTCGATAACCTCAAGCACTTTATTAATCTCTTCGGTATTATCACTCAGCTGCGTAATCACCGCGGCGGCATTCTCTACTTCATGCGCCAACGATTCAATCGAGCGAATGGTCGAATCGACTTCGGCACTGCCCTGCTGGGTTTCACGATCGGTCTCGTCAGCCAACTGTGCCGCTTCGTTAGTATGGCGGGCTACTTCACTCACCGTTTGCGACATTTGGTTAATTGCCGCAGCACCCTGAGTGGTTTCGTCCTGTTGTTTAATCACCAGCTGCGAATTATTGTCCGCGGTCTCTGACAACTCGCCGGATGAATTTAACAAGGTATCAGACGACTCAGACACTTCTTTAACCAACCGCTGCAGCTGACGAACCATGCGGTTCACCTGCTCCATCATCGAGCCTTCATACTTAGAGTGAGTCGATACCGTCAAATCACCATCAGCAATGCGCTCCAGCACTTCCACCGCCTCTTCAGGCTCGCCACCAATGGTATGCGTTAAGCGGCGCACAATAAAATAACTCACTACCGCACCGGCAATAATCGCAAACGCCGTAACAATCCACATTAATGTCGTGAAGTTATTACTATCTTCCAATACCGAGTCGACACCATCTGCAATTGACGCCTCTTCGTAATCAATAAAGTCATTAATCCGATTAAGCCACTCAGCATAGGCCGGCGATAAGTCCGTCAATACATAATCCTGCGCTTGCTGACGTTGCCCTGCGGCCAACAGCCGTTCAACTTCAACCGCCGTCGCCAACGCCCGCTGCTGAATCTCATCAATTCGCGCCAACAATTCTTTTTCGCGGCTATTCACATACTGAGGATTACTAATAACCGAATCCATACCCTGTTCAGCATCATCATAGGCCGCCGCTAATTCTTCTATTAACGCCCGAAATTCATCCCGCTCGGCGGCACTTTCGGTTAGCACTAAATCACGCAGGGCAATAGCGCGGTCATGCACTGAGCCGCGATAATTAATCGCATAGCGTTGTTTTTCGCTGCCGACTTCGTTAACCCGGGTCAGGGTTTTATTAATTTCGTCGACCTGGTAGGTTCCAATCACCGTAGTGGCGACTAACAACAATATAATGAAGGCAAAACCCGCATAAAGACGGTTGGCAATCGTCATCAATAACTCCAAATTGATTGATTATTCTATTTTAACGAAGAGTTTTACCCATTTAATGCAGGTTTAGATCAAAAATATTCGAAAAAACCTAAAACTGTTGGGTTTCGCCAACTGCCATTATCTGAAATTCCTGCTCAGACAGACCCGCCTGCTCGCGCGCCGCCGCAATATCATCCAAGGTTCTCTGAATGCCTTCCGCGGCTAACTGGAACGCTCCCCAATGCATGGTCACGCTTTGTTTTGCACCAATATCACGGTGAATCAAGGTCGCCTGATAGGGGTCAACATGGGGCATTTCCATAAACCAGCGCGGTAAATAGGCGCCGACCGGATTTAAAGCCAAATCGACCGGCGCAAAGCGCTCGCCAATTTCCTTAAACTGCACCTCGTTATAGCCGGTATCACCGCCAAACCACACCCGCCAGTCGCCAATATCAATCACATAACTAGCCCATAAGGTTTCAAAACGATCCCACAACGACCGTCCCGACCAGTGCTGACTCGGCGTGGCATAAACAGACAAATCACCGCTAGCCAGCGAAGCACTCTGCCACCAATCCAGTTCAGTCACCTGCGACTCAGCAATACCCAGCTCAACAAACCATGATTTTAACTTTAACGGCACGTAATAATGCACATCCGGGCCCAACGCCAAAATGCTGGCTTCATCCAGGTGATCATAGTGATCATGCGAAATAACCACCGCATCAATCGGCGGCAATTCGTGCAGTGATAGTGGCAGTTCAGTTAACCGCGATGGCCCGGCAAAACTAACCGGCGACGCGCGCTCACTAAAAATCGGGTCGGTAAGCACATTCATGCCCTGGTATTGCAGTAAAAACGTCGAATGCCCCACCCAGGTAACGATCCGCTCGTCCGGGTCCGGCGACTGAATCGCCGCTAAATCGGGCTCGGCCACAGGGATTAAATGCGCCTGCTCGGCCTGATCCTTCCACTCCACGTCACCAAACCAGCGCATATACCAGTAATCAAAAAAACCGGTATCTTTTTCTGCGCCATGCAAGTTTTTAAAACCCTCGGCGGTGTGCCAGGGTTTAGTGGGCTGATAAGAAGGGCTGGAACAACTGACTAAAACTAAACTAACGGCAATCCAACAACCAGCGAAAAAGCCGTAACTGACTCGGGACATAAAACAAATACTCCGGATGCCACTGAACTCCAATCACGTCTCGCTGTGTATGCTCCGACGCCTGAATAAAACCGTCAAGATCCCAACCCACGGCGCGCATGTCCGTGCCGGTGCGCGAGACAATCTGCGAATGCAGGCTGTTAACCCGCAGCCGTTGCTTGCGGCATACCGCAGCAATACAAGAATCATCCGCTAAACGCACCTGCTTGGTGGGCAACAATCCGGGACGGTTATAGGTCAATTTACGTAACTCGCGGATGTTTTGGTTCAGCGCCCCGCCTAAAACCACGTTAATTAACTGCGAGCCCCGGCAAATGCCCAATAGCGGCCGATTATGCTCCAGCGCCCAACGGATCCAGCTAATTTCCAGATCGTCGCGATCCGGATCGTATTCGCCATCGGGTTCCGGCTGCTGCTCGTAATGCGACGGGCTTATGTCATCACCGCCGCCAATAATCACGGCATCAATAGCATCAGGCGACACCTGATGCCGCACACTTACCCGCAGCGGGCAAGCGCCAAGCAAGCGCAGCGCCAGCCAGGTACACCACCACGACGGCGACCAGCGCCGTGCATTACCGGTTACCACCACCCGCGGTCGACTAGCCATGCCTGCATTCTCCGCTTCCAATCGCTCTCGCTCACGCCCATCAATGGACGGCTTAACGCTAAAAACTCATCGCGCCAATACGCCAATGCCTTACCATCATTGGCCAACTGCTCAATCACCCACCAGCCCTTCCAGCTCTCGGTTAAGTTCCAGTCCGGTCGCTCGACGTGGCAATTAGGCAACCGAAAATGAAAGGTCGGCCGCGACTTTATTTTGTCATCGCCAACCGCTTTATAAACCCGGTCCGGGTCGATATGCGCAAACAGCGGCAGCATATCCAGCGCACGATTCCGCGACGCATTGTGCTCCAGGTAATCGCTAATCAATAACGGCATGGTTACCGACTCGTGCGACAACAACACACGCAAATAGCTTTCAGGATATTTATCGATGTAAGGACTGACCTTACGGGTGGTATCTACTTGCAGCGCGTCAAACAGCCACCACTGCAATAAACCGTAGGCCTGCAGATAACGATGAATCACTTCCGCCGAAATCGACTCGTCATCGTCACCATTATCAGCCATAGGCACCGATGCATTCACATGCACGCCATAAGCCGCAATCCAGCTCTCGTCGGTGCCGCGCGCGCCGGCCTCGCGCAACGCATCCACCAGCGGTAGTAACTGCTCACATTGCGTCAGCGTCAATGGCGGACAGACCACCTCCATCGGCACCACCTTTTCGGCCAGCTGCTGTAAATCCTGCAACCAGGCTTTCTCGCCGGTTTCGCTCTGTTCTTTGGCCAGTTTTTTCAGGTAACTCCAGTCCAGTTCGATCTGGAAATCGCCCAACTCAGAATGGGTTATCGTGCGTTCTGCAAGCGAAACGCGTTGGATGTGACCCTGCAGTTGATGCTGCAGGGTATCGAGGGTTTGCTGCACCGACAGCCCGGAAAACTCCAGTTCAAAGCCGACGGTGCAATCACGTTGTAGTGGTAAAAACTCGTTACTGTTCTTTTCTGTAGAATTACTGATCGCCCTCTTCCTCAAAGTCTATCGAGAACTCGCCAGCAGGCCCGGGGAACACCACCGGACTTTCAAAGCCGTCTTCGCTGACACTGGCGACGCCAAAGATATAGTTATCAATAACGATGTTCTCTAGTGTGTATTCGGTCACATCGCCCACAAACCGGCTCCATTGCCATTGGGGTTCTGACGTTAAACGCCAATAAATCTTATAACCGGCAACATCTTCGCCCTGACTGGCGGCATCCCATTTAAGCGTTGTTGACGGCTGTACCGCACCTTCTATGTCAACGTTCTGAGGCGGCTCCGGCGCCCACGCCATACCAGCAAGCGAAACAGCATTAAGTGCGGTTAATTTAGCCGCGTAATCAAAATCGACGCCATCAATAGTATCACCGTACTCAATGCCGTTTTCGGTGCGCAGATCCTGATGCTGACGATAATAATTTTCATTGGTCTCCATTATACGAACACCCGGGTAGCCCAGATCATTAAACGGCCGGTGATGTCCGCCGCGACCAAAGCGGTCCAGCCGATACACGATCATGGTGTCCAGGTTAGGAATATAACGGTCAGCCATCAAATCCACATAGCGTGCAACGTTACGTGACGGTGAATCAACTTCGCCACCATAAAAGCGGCGCATGGTTGCTTCGCGGTCGCTTTCGTCCATGCGTGTACCCTCAGCAAAAATCCGCGCAGTCGTGTTATTAATGACGCCGTTAATGCCTTCGATGTTACCGATCATGTCGTTGTTCAGCACCGCATGAATACGCCAGTTCTGCTCTTTTGCCTTCTCGGCCAGAATTTTACCGCCAAACAAACCCTGCTCTTCGCCGGCCAGCGCAGCGTATACAACTGAGCCATCAAATTCATACTGCGACAAAACACGCGCAGCTTCTAATGTGCCGGCAACGCCCGAGGCATTGTCATTAGCACCCGGCGCATCCGAGGTATAGTCCATCACGTCGCTAACCCGTGAGTCGATATCGCCCGACATCAACACATAACGGCCCGGGTCCGTCTTACCGCGCTGAATCGCGATAACACTTTTAACTTCGGTCGCATCCGGGATGCGAGTTTCGCCTTCGATAATATCAGTAACGTACATGACTTCCAGGCAGCCACCACAGTCGGCGGAAATGCGTTTAAACTCTTCGTAGATCCAGCGCCGTGCAGCACCAATGCCGCGGGTATCTGATTCAGTTTCGGAAAGGGTATGGCGGGTGCCAAAAGAAACCAGCTTCTGGATGTCTTTTTCGATACGGTCGGCCTGCACAGCCGCCGCGATATCGTGCAGTTTTTGCTGGTCTTTATAAGTCAATGCTTGCTGCGCTGACGCCGTCGCCGGCAGGCTCAGCGACACCGTAGCCGCCACAGCCAAGCTCTTCAAATAACGCATAATCAATCGCCTTCTTATTTATACAAGATGCAGTTGATTATGCGTAGCTTGCGCTTGTAGCGCAAGTTCAACCATCGTCGTAGCTTGCGCTTTAAGCGCAAGCCAGGTCGCAAACCAATGAACTTATAAATGCTTCTACTTAATTACACATATCATTAAATAGTTTATGTAACATAAAAGTATAACATTCGGTTGAGCAAGCGTTCTTTTTCTTGTACGCTTTTGTAGCTGAATAAGGAACTTCATATGTGTGAATATTTTGTTTGTATCGGTGTTGCTGACAACGGTAAACCTTCTCGATTTGTCCATCGTGAGGGCTGCAAAAAGCTTAACAAGATCGAAATGCCAATGCGTTTAGGCGAGCTGCATTCAAAATTACACACTCTAGAGCTCGCAAAAAGCACATTCAACGACGCATGCTTCTGTCCCCACTGTTGTATCGATTCAAATTTCACGTCAGTTGTCTTTTGATAAGTAGTTATAACTAAAAAACTTACTGATGGAAGATCGATGCGGTAAGTCTCAATTCAATGCTCAAGTTATAGAAAGTCGACGCAACCTTGCACCGCGTAACCGGCGCTTCAATAATAACCGTACCGTGCGTCCTGACGCACGCTCTGCCGAAAGTCGCGTCAGGACGAGAAATTATACCTTTTGAAGACCATCTTATACCGTCAGTAATATTGCTTAGAGGCTGCAATGGAGGGTATAAAGTAGGTTACACGACGAAGAAGCAGTGAAACATAACAAATGACCAAAATCCCGACGCCGTTGCCAATAAGTGCGATGGTGTTGCTTTTTAGCCTAAGCTACTCAACTCCTTGCCACAGCGATACGTTAAGCGTTAGCTGTGGTGAGCAGCCAGTGTCTTGCTTACAATCCATCAACGAGCAGCAGCAACGCTTGGCGAGTGGGACCGATGGCTGGTGGGAGCTTGAGATTGCAAAGCTGAACTCTTTGTTTAAGTTTCAGAAAATTGACGACCTTTACGTCGCCTTACGTCCCTGGATTAACAACCCCGATGTCCCGCCACAATACCAGCCGCATATTGCTTTAATCTATGGCAAGTGGCTGCAACGCCGCCAGCGCCTCGATGAAGCTAATGTTGCGCTGGAACAAGCACTCGAGGGCTTTAAAGCACTTGAAGATAAAAATGCGGCGGCGCAGCTGGAGCTGAAAATACTCAACACCCTGGTGCTGTTAAACCGGTTTGAGCAAGCCAAGGCCTATGTCGAGCAGTTAAAACAAAAAGCTTACGATTCACCGCTGTTTTACCGCGAGGTCTATGCGGAACTGGCGCACATCGCGCATAAGAATGACGCCCGGCAGGCGCATGTGGAGTACCGGCGTGAGTCGGTGCGTTGGGCCAAGCAGGTGCCGGACGAGCAACAAAAAGCTATTGCCTATAATAACTACGGGGTGGCGCTGCGTCTTAATGGCGACTACAAGCAGGCCGAACAGCCATTATTGAAGGCTGCTGAGCACGCAGAGCAAGCGCATGATCTGCACCAATTACAAAAAATCAGACTGCGCCTTGGCGAGGTCTACGTTTTGTTGGACGAGCCACAAAAAGCACAGCATTACGTCGACGTCATTGACCTGCAGCACTTAAATAAAAGCCAGGTGGCGCACTACCGGCAACTCGCCCGCTCGGTCAAGATGTAACCACGGAGAGCACGGAGGGCACTGAGAGCACGGAGAAAACATTTTTAATGTAAAACCCGAAAACTGGGGTTTCCATTTTAAAAGGTTTTTCTCCGTGTTCTCCGTGTCCTCTGTGGTTAAAACCTCTCTAGGCCATTTTTTTAATAGTGACTGCAAATTGCTCAACGACCTGCAGCTGCTGTTTAGCCAGAACTTTAAAATGCTCACTGATGACACCGCTTGCCAACACATGGTGCCAAAAGTCTTCTGCGGCGGCATAGGCTGTTTGCCAACATATCTTTGGAACACTCGGGTTAAAGCCTATGTGATAAGGCTCGGATGGTAAGTCACCCGCACTGTTAGGAGAAAAATGCATCGGTAACATGTCATAAATCGGCGCTAACTCAAAAGGTCGTCCGCCCCAGTTGAGTGCTGAAACATTGCCTAAATGCATATCCGAATTTGCGATCAGTTGTCCAAACGCCCAGGCGACCTTACATTGAGTCACTGCGTTTTCGGTTATGACACCTTGTTGATACAACGTGTCAGCAATTTCAGGCCAATTGCCATTGGCTTTACCAACGAACTCTGAATCCAAACTCGAAAACGAATTAACCCCAACTCGTCCACCCTCTGGCGTTCTATCAAACCTTTTTGACGCGAGCAGTGTTCGCCCCTGAACACAGAACGTGCGATTATGGGCAGCAATATCGGCAACCAAGCCATTGAGTGCTGTTGCAGCTAACGCTTCTGCCTGAAGTAAATCCGCCCATCGGTTAGCTACTGAATCAATCTCAGTTTGCGTCACGTGACCAGAAAACTTGACGATACACTCTCCCTCGGTAAGCATTGTGGTGAATTTAGGCTGTTCGCCTTTAGCTGATGAATCAAAATGCTCACCGCGGGCAATCGCCTCAGCTTTGGCGCCCGCTTGTTGGTCGCTAATAGCTGCTTCCTGTGCTGACTGCAACCAATGTGTGTAAGCCAAATCGCCAACCAGCAGATTACCCACGTGATCCTGCGGAAATTTCGCCAGTACCGCCAAAACATCATCCTCCGACCATTTATTCGGATCAGATTCGAGCGGCACGCCCTCGGTTCTCAAGCGTTTGGCAAAAGAGCGTCCAAGGAAACCTTGTGGCCTCATATCGGACAACCACCACGGCAAGGACTCGTAGAACTTCCACTCTGCATAAGCCTCGCCACTGGCATCATCTACGCGAAAATATTCCACTAAATAGCTATCATCAGGATAAACAATATGCAGCCGTGCCATCTTTCCAGCCGCTCCGTTCCGTTCGACACGGTAAATGGGCAACACCTCTAAAACGGGCAGCATGGGTAACGTGCGGCGAACATACCAACGTGTTGCACGTCCGTCGCCGGTTTTTATTACCTGCGCGCCCATACGGCTGAGTCGCCGGGTGATGGTGGTTGCATCAACCCGCAACCCACGAGCCAGTTCAGCGGCTGACATCGGCCCCGCCTTTAATGATGAAATGATGTTCTTTTCAAGCTCAGACACAGATTAAATCTCTATCGTTAATGCAGGGATTAAATAATTCATAAACTACTGTAAGTTAACGAATAAACTCTTAAACCCTTGTTAATACGCAGTGTTTTTTGCAGTGTTTATACAACCCTGTTTAGTTGTTATATCAAGCGTTAATTGATTTGTCATCATTTATGATTAAAGATATAACCACGGAAAGCACCGAAAAACCTTTTTAGGGGTAAACACAGTGGTTTGTTTTCCTTCTAAAGTTTTTTCTCCTTGCTCTCCGTGTTCTCCGTGGTTAAATCTTTTCAAACCTAAGCTGAGCCACTATCTCGGCAGTGGCTTGTTCAACAGATAGTTCGTTGGTCTGGATATGAATATCAGGGGTTGTTGGGGCTTCGTAGGGGGAGCTGATGCCGGTGAAGTTGCTGATTTCGCCGCTGCGGGCTTTTTGGTAGAGGCCTTTGGGGTCGCGTTGTTCGCAGATTTCGAATGGGGTGTCGATGAAGACTTCGATAAAGTCTGCTGCGCCGATCAAATCACGAGCGTACTCACGGTCAGAGCAGAAGGGCGAGATAAACGCGGTGCTGACGATTAATCCGGCGTCGACAAATAATTTAGCCACTTCCGCAACACGGCGGATGTTTTCGATACGGGCGGCATCGTCAAAGCCTAAATCGCCGTTCAGACCGTGGCGAACGTTGTCACCGTCGAGCAGATAAGAGTGCTTGCCCAGTTCGTGCAGTCTAATATCAACAGCATTGGCGATAGTCGACTTACCCGAGCCGCTTAACCCCGTGTACCACAACACCTTGCCGCGCTGGCCTTTCTGCTGTTCGCGCATCTGCCGACTCACACTCTGCGCATGCCAAACCGTATTCTCAGATTTCATCAGTCACCTTTTCAGAAATATTTACCACGGTTTAACCACGGAGGGCACTGAGAAAAGATCTTTAAGGAAGGGACACCGAACCACGAACTCCGAATTGCTCCTCGCATCCAAGTGCGTTATAAAAGACCTGCGGTATAATTCAAGGATGATGCGATGAGTAAAACAAGGATTGCTATAACGGCCATGGTTGCCGGAAGTGTGGGCTACTGGTTAGGCATCAGCCAGTCACAGATGGCGGGTAGCGTTGATTCGCCGATGCCCACTCAATTCAGGTCAGATGCTGTGGAAACACCTGAGCTTGACGTTAATCAGCCGACTATCAATCAGCGGCAAGCCGTTAACACAACAGAAAAGCCTAAACGCGAGTCGTCAGATAACACTGCAGAAGTTATCGGCAAACACCCTTTTCATTTTCCTGGCATCTACGCGCAAATAGCGCGGGAAAATAGTTATTACCCTAAGATCGTGGACCGCTTTGCTAGCGAAAACGGCGTGAGTTCATGGGGGATTTCGCGTGAAGGTGCGATTTCGGACCTGATGCAATCGGACACGCTGATGAATATCGACGTTGAATACCTGCAGTGCCGCCTTAAAACATGTCTGATGCGTGGCGTCGCGGAATCTAAAGATATCGCCTATCAGGTTTACGAAAACTACTCAAAGATCCAGCAATGGGGCTATCACTTCAGTGGAAAAGAAGATGAGGCCGGCAATTACCATTTTTACGTAATTACCCATCGGCAGGACGATTGATACAACACCTTAATAGCAACCTCACAGCCTACTGTTCTTACTTTATCATTGTTCCTGGTGCAGGTAACAGGCCGATGAAGCGGGCGAGGCTGAGTAGAGTCATAAACAATCCGATCATGGCTTGTGCTATGACGATGGTGTAAGCCAACACGCCGGAGGGGGAAATGTTTTCGACACCAAAACTGGTCATCACGACAAACGAGGTGTAGATGGCACCCAGAACACTGTTTGCAGTACCATCTACTAAAAGCTGAATAACTGACCAAAAAAGACGTACTGCGCGGCAAACCAGAGGATAATTTCGAAGTAGTTTTGGATCAGCAAAATAATCAGGCTGCGGTATCCACCCAGTTTATACTGCTGCCCTTTTTGAAGGGCACGAAAATGGTCAAACAGCAGCACATTAACTTGATAAACCACAACCTCAAATACCCGCATCAGGACGTAGATAGATATCGCCCACCCAGCCCATTCAGCAGGTATGTACAAAACAGCAGATATCGCCAAGAACTACAATAGCAGGTGCCCTAATGCCCAACATTCGACAAATAGGTGCTGATGACGTTTCGGCAAAAAGCGATTAACAACTTTTCTGACTACCGAGAAAACCGATAGTTTTGCTAAAAACTGGAAGATAACCTCCCAGAACCGCTCAATGAAGGTGCTGTGTGAGTCGCTCATGAATACGCTGTGCTACTTAAGTTATTGTTTACTGTACTTAGTTTACAGAATATCAACTTAATCTGTGTGGGTCTCGCGAATTTTCTCGGCTTTATTCGCTTTATCCGTGTATCTATTCCAAAGCTTCAGGCGCTGGTTTTTCGGGGAAAGGTCATTTTGATCTCAATACAGAGGATATCGGGGAGAGTAGTCAATCACATACAGCCTGTGTAGTCGTTTTTAGCAAGACTACGGCGAATGATGTTACTTTAATAAGACCGTTGATTGCAACGAGGTTTGACGGCCTAGTAGTAATGCCCAGGGGGCCTTGACGGCGGGAGAGACCACACATTTCCTTGGTAAGTCAGAGCCCCTTCGCTTGCGTTGGGGCTTTTATTAATTACACCGTAGCCATAGATGAATATCTACAATTTTGTTTTGTAATCGCAAGGCAAGCACTCCTTTGGTTGTGTCGTTTTACTAACACTTAATATTTCTTATAGGGCCAGGCGCAATAACGGGGCGGTGACGTCCTGGACACCGATGACGCCGTCGATGGATTTGATTTGGCGCTCCAGGCTTTTGGCGCGGTGCGGCAGGTAGGTTTGTACGTAGTTGAGGTCGTCGCGGAAAGCGCGGATGACCGGCCGTTTGCAA
This sequence comes from Idiomarina aquatica, assembly GCF_004362895.1. Taxonomy (GTDB): domain Bacteria; phylum Pseudomonadota; class Gammaproteobacteria; order Enterobacterales; family Alteromonadaceae; genus Idiomarina. Next base: position 17,749 of record NZ_SNXI01000013.1, read on the forward strand.
CGGTACAGCTCGATATTCACCGCTAGTAACTTCTTCTCTTTGTAGAGCTTTTTCATATACAGGCTGGCTTCGTTAAAGCTGGTGAAATCACTTAGCCAGCGGCCGTTTACCGTCGGCTCGGCCTGGTTATCGCTTTGGCTGAGGCGCAGTAATAACGTCTTGGTATCGGCATGTTCAGCCGGGTCGATATATTTTAATCGCTCGAGAATTTCGTTTTCGATTTTTTTGCCGCCCAAAATATAATGACTGCGGCTGAGCCATAATTCCGGATTCTGAAACCAGCCCGGCAACCCCTGTTTGAACGGCATCAGAGCGGCTAAACCAATATCTTGTTGCTTAGCTTCGCGGTGTACAAACAGCGCATTGCACAGACCACATTTGGTGTATAACTGCGTTAACCGCGGATGCTCTTCTACCACTTTAGTGCCCTGCACGCCCTGTAAATGCAGTCGGTGTGGTTTTAGCACATCCAGTTTTAACTCCGACCCTTTAATCGTTTTCCAGCCAGGCAAATCAATGGCACTAACCAGGCCAACGAACAGTTTATCGAGGCTACTATAGGTTACGCTCAGTACCAGCGCCTGCACCGAATAGCCCGCGCGCTTGAGCCCGGCGAGTATGTTTTTAATCGCCGGCTGCTTAGCCAGCGCTACCGTCGACACGGCATAATGGCGCTTTTCGCCCTTAACGTTAAGGGTTAAAAAGTAAAACGGCAGTTGCAGCCGGATTTGTTCGCTATGGCCGCGTAACTCGGCCAGTTTTAACCTTAACCAGCGTTGATTAATTAACGCATTCAATAGCTGCGGCGTTTTCTTACAGCAGGAATCAATTAGCGCACTGTTGCTCTCGGTGGCAATGGCGTAAGCGGTCTTTTCCGGGTTGCCGCTAAAGATAACCGGCACGCCCTGCTGGCTTTGCAGCCACTGGCTTTCGTGGCCTTTGGCGCGCACCGAGAGGATAACATGGTCAACATTCACCTTGTAACGGAATTTATAGCCGTTCAGCAGGCCGCGCAGCAGTTTATCCAGCGCATCGTCATCGGCTACGGCGTCACGGCGCAGGCGTAAATAGCTTTGTTTGTCTTTTTCGTGGGTGCCCAGCACCTGGTAGCTGTAGGGTTGGCTCTGATCAAAGACAAACTCTTTGGCCAGCCCCAGGTAAAAAATGGCGACTGTTTGGTGTAGTAGTTTTTGCACCGGTGCGGTGGCGGGGAGTTTTAGCTGTACGCCCTGCAATGAAATGTCGACGGTCACGGCTTTTAGCTTAATGAGCTTGCCGTCTATGCGGCCTTTCACGACCACGTCGGTGACAAAATTCATGCGCTCTTCGCTACGGCGGTAATAGCGCCCCAGCACAAAGCTACCCAGCTTACTCTGGCTGTCGGCCTCGATTTGCTTGGTGACGCGAGTCTGCTGTTGCTCGCGCATGTACTGCATGATGTTGCGGTAGATTTCGTCGGTATACACACCGTTGTTGGCTTTTAGGCCGTCGGTAAAGATTTTTTGCGCTTCGGCGTTAAAAAAGTGGGTGCGGCCCTGGTATTCGTACATTGCAACCGGTCCGGGCACCTTGCGGCGCAGGTCGATGGCAGCGGTGCTGGGTTTGGTCAGCTCGTTCAGCTTTATTTTGAGCTGCAGCTTTTGCGGGCCGCTAAGGTGTGCTGTTTTCTCGGCAAACAGGCGCTCAAAACTGGCCGAATGCACCTTATGCTTAAGCTCGTTAATTAATTTCTGTAACCCGAGTCCCCTGACCATTCAAACCTCCCTGACGTTACCTCCATGTAACATGCGCTTAACATACTTTATTAATGGATGGTTGGCAATGGGGTCGGTTCTTTACGAGGACGAGCGCTAACCACGGAGAGCACGGAGGGCACGGAGAAAAGCCTTTTAAATTTTAAACCTAAATTGTGTTTTACCCTTAAGATGTTTTCTCCGTGCTCTCCGTGTCCTCCGTGGTTAAATCTTTGGAACGTGCGTCAGGACGCACGCGACGGGTTAATCATTTCGGCGTAGCCGTGGCGGTAGGTGGGGTATTCGAGGGTGAAGCCGGTGTTGCGGACGCGGCTGTTGTTGCAGCGCTTGGAACCGCGCGGGCCGGGGCCGGGTTCGACTTCGGACGATACTTCTACGCCCAATTGCCGTGCCAGCCATTGGTATACCTCGTATTGCATCACCGGTTCGTCATCACTTAACAGGTATAGGTTATTGCGCTTTTCAGGGTATTCCAGCAAAAACGCAATAAAGCGGGCGACGTCGTCCTGATGAATTCGGTTGGTCCAGCTCTCGCGCAAGGTGACTTTACCGGCTTTTAACTGGCGCAGCATAAAGTCTCGTCCTGCACCATAAATGCCGCTACAGCGTATAATCGTCGACGGCACCGGCAAGTCGCGTACCAAGGCTTCGGCCTGCAGCAACATGCGCCCCGAGTCCGATTCTGGCTCACAGGGCGAATCCTCGTCCACCCACTCACCATTTTGCTGGCCATACACCCCGGTGCTGGACACATAAATCACGTAGGGGGCATAATCCAGGCCACTAATCACCTGCTGCAAATGCCTGCAGGGCACGACATAGCCGTTGCGGTAGCCGTCTGAATCATACGAAGACGGCGTCAGCGTTACCAGCACGGCACCGAATTCGTTGCCATGCAAGACCGCGCGCAGATCCTGCTCATTGCCCGCATCGGCAGCTATTAATTCGACCCCGTCTACAGGCGGCTTGTCATCCGGATCCCGGCAAACACCTACCACCGAATGCCCCGCCGCCACGAACCGCCGCGCCGCACGCTGCGCAATATCGCCATAACCAATTGATAATATTTTCATACGGCAGAATATAACACCATTCGATGGGGTTAGGGCAAGAGATATAACCGCAGAGACGCTGAGGGCGCAGAGGAAAGACTTATATTGTTAAAACATTTAACCACAGAGTACACGGAGAGCACGGAGAAAAGATTTTTAAAGTAAAAACCTCAACAAGCGGTTTTTTGGGTTTCCCCTTAAAAGGTTTTCTCCGTGTGCTCTGCGCCTCTGCGGTTATATCTTTGAAGGAATAGCGTGCGTAACCGATGAAACCATTTGTTGCTGTGTCTCAGCACCCACCACGGGACTCTATTCGGATCCCATTTTAAGCAGACTTTTTAGATTGAACTATGCTTATAAACCACATATTAAAAATATTGTCGATTGACAACACAAAGATAAAGGACTATCTTTTCATGAAACGGAAAAAACACACCTCAAAGTGCATAGAAAGTGCAATAGTCTTCGCCGAAAGCAAAGGATGGTCGATCATATCAGGCGGAAAAAGTTCTCATTGTTGGGGGCGGATGCTATGCCCTTTTGGTGCACGAAACAAAGAATGCCGTTGCGGAGAGTTTTGCCTTGTCTCCATTTGGGGGACACCCAAAAATCATGAACAGCATGCACGCATGTTGATAAAAGCAGTCGAAAAATGTCAGTGGCGGGGACAAAATGACTAAATACTATGAATTCAGCCTTCGGTTTGACGTCTCAAACTGTGGCAAAAACCAGGATCAAATTGACGATAGTTTGTTTGAGGCTGGCTGCGATGATGCGCTAGTACGTCATGGCCGCCACGGCGAGATTAATATCACCTTCGAACGCCAGTCATCAACGGCGCTTGATGCGATGCAAGATGCGCAAAAGCAGGTGCTTTTAGCGTTGCCGCAAGCAAAATTACTCGAAGTGAAACCGGACTTTGTCGGTCCGACGGATATCGCCCGTGTATATTCAATCACTCGACAGCGAGTTCAGGCTCTGGTTAATACAAAACTATCGCACGTTCATCCTTTCACTAGCGTCGGCAATACACAAATTTTTAGGCTGGCGAATGTTATCGACGCTTTAGATAGCCAAGGCCGTCACCACGCAGACGAGGCTATCCGCGAAGCCGCAACCGCTGCCATGCAGCTTAACCGGCAAAACCTATAGGCCGATTCCAATCGGTGTTTACCTTTAAAAGGTTTTCTCCGTGTTCTCGGTGTTCTCGGTGGTGGGATGTCTTGAACGTGCGCCAAAGGCGCACGCTACGGGATTGGTTTGCGTGCGCCGGAGGCGCACGGTACGGGGCAGAGGTGCGTTACCGATCAAGCCAGTCGAGGATGCCGTCGGCGGCGGTGCGGCCTTCGGCGATGGCGGTGACAACCAGGTCGGCTCCGCGCACCATGTCGCCGCCGGCGAAGATTTTCGGGTTACTGGTTTGCATAGCAAACTCGCTATCGCCGACCGCCAGTACCGTACCCCAGTCGCTTAGTTTAACCTCATGCTCGGCCAGCCATTGCGGCGGATTTGGTTGGTAACCAAAGGCGATAATCACAGCCGTTGCCGGCATCACAAATTCTGAGCCCTCGACCGGCTGTGGGCGACGGCGACCGTCAGCATCGGGCGGGCCCAGTTCGGTTTTGACCATGCGCACGCCGCTGACGCGACCATCATCGCCCTTCACCACTTCCAGCGGCTGCAGGTTAAACTCAAATTCCACGCCCTCTTCGCGCGCATTTTGCACCTCACGGCGCGAGCCCGGCATATTCTCTTCGTCGCGGCGGTACGCACACACCACCGACTTAGCGCCGTGGCGGATCGACGTCCGCACACAGTCCATGGCCGTATCACCACCGCCCAGCACCACCACGGTTTCGTCTTTAACATCAATCAGCGGATAATCAGCCATCTGCTGTTGCAACAAGCGCTGGGTGTTACCGATTAAAAACGGCAACGCCGGATAAACCCCCGGGGTATCCAGCCCCTCGAGCCGGCCATCGAGTGCTTTGTAGGTACCCAACGCCAGAAACACCGCGTCATGGCCGTTAACCAGCTCATCAAAGGTCACGTCTTTGCCGACTTCAACGCCGAGCTTAAACTCAATCCCCATCTCGGTAAAAATCTCACGGCGCAGGGTCATCACTGACTTATCCAGCTTAAACGGCGGGATCCCGTAAGTCAGCAGGCCACCAATTTCCGGATAACGGTCGTACACCAGCGGTTTGATGCCGTTGCGCGCCAACACATCCGCGCAGGCCAGGCCCGCCGGGCCGGCGCCGATAATGGCGACTTTTTCCGGTCGCGCTTCCACGTCGGACAAATCCGGTCGCCAGCCCTGGGCAAAGGCCTCATCCACCATCTGCTTTTCGATGCTGCCAATGGTCACCGCGCCAAAACCGTCGTTAAGCGTACAAGCACCTTCGCAGAGGCGATCCTGCGGGCACACACGGCCGCAAACCTCCGGCAGCGAATTGGTTTTGTGCATCAGCTCCGCCGCTTCCAGCACCCGGCCCTCATTGGCTAGTTGCAGCCACTGCGGAATATAGTTATGCACCGGGCACTGCCACTCGCAGTAAGGATTGCCGCAATCCAGACAACGATCGGCCTGGCCCTGCAACTGCCGATCCGACATGGGTTCGTAGATTTCTTTAAATTCGATGCGCCGTTCGTCCACCGGATGCTTGGGTGGATCAATGCGCTGTACGTCTAAAAATTGGTATACATTCTTGTTCATTACATCACCTCGACCCGTAATTCTGCGGTGGAGCGCGCACGGTGGCCGAGTAGCTCCTTAATATCTGCCGATTTAGGTTTGACGATATAAAAATCACCAACCACGTCTTCGAAGTCCTGCAATAGTTGCTGCGAATAGCGACTACCGGTAGCTTCATGGTGTTCGTGGATGAGTCCGCGCAGGTGCTCTTTGATAATCGGTGTGTCCACCGACACGGCCTCAACCAACTCGTGGTTCAAACGCCGATGCAAATCGCCGTCGGTGTCACGCAAATAGGCAAAACCGCCGGTCATGCCGGCACCGAAATTAATGCCGCAACTGCCCAGCACCACCACGATGCCGCCGGTCATGTATTCGCAACCATTGTCGCCAATACCCTCGACTACCGCTGCCGCACCGGAATTGCGCACCGCAAAACGCTGACCTGCGCAGCCCGCGGCATAAAGCTTGCCGCCGGTGGCGCCGTACAGGCAGGTGTTGCCCATAATGGCCGAGTTTTCGCTGGCATAACTGACGCCGGCTGGCGGTTTTATTACGATTTGGCCGCCGGCCATGCCTTTGCCGACATAGTCGTTGGCATCGCCGGTTAACCGCAACTTTAAGCCACCGGCGTTAAATGCGCCAAAGCTTTGCCCGGCGGTGCCGTTAAAATCGATTTGAATAGGCGCTGCGGCCATGCCCTGATTGCCGTGATGAGAGGCAATAACGCCTGACACCATTGCCCCCACTGAGCGATCGTCATTACGGATTGGCAGCGCCCAATGGCCGCCGCGACGCTGTTTGACCGCGTCTTCGGTTAACTTGAGCAACCGCTGATTGAGCGCGCCTTTGTCGTACGGTTCGTTCGGTTCGCTGCAATACAGCGTTTGCTCTGACGGCGTACCGGCGGCATCTAACAAGGGCGCTAAATCTAGTGCCTGTTGGCGTGGGGTATCCCCCGGTAAACGCTTAAGCAGATCGGTGCGTCCAATGGCATCGGTGAGGTTTTCCAGCCCCAGCTGCGCGAGGATTTGCCGTACTTCCTCAGCGACAAATTCAAACAAGGTGATGACGCGCTCCGGCAAGCCACGGAAAAACTCTTTGCGCAGGGTTTCGTCCTGCGTAGCAACGCCGGTGGCGCAGTTATTGAGGTGACAAATACGTAAGTACTTACACCCCAGCGCCACCATGGGTGCCGTGCCAAAACCGAAACTTTCGGCGCCTAAAATAGCCGCTTTGACGATATCCACGCCGGTTTTTAAGCCGCCGTCGACTTGCAGGCGTATCTTATGGCGTAAGTTATTGCTGACTAATGCCTGATGCACTTCGGCTAAGCCCAGCTCCCAGGGCGAGCCGGCATATTTAACCGAGGTCAGCGGACTGGCGCCGGTGCCGCCGTCATAACCCGATACCGTGATCAGGTCGGCATAGGCTTTGGCTACGCCGGTGGCGATGGTGCCAATGCCCGGTGTCGACACCAGTTTGACGCTGACCAGCGCTTTGGGGTTAACCTGTTTGAGGTCGAAAATTAGCTGCGCCAGATCTTCGATGGAGTAAATATCATGATGGGGCGGCGGCGATATCAGCGTGGTGCCCGGCACCGCAAATCGCAGCTGCGCGATTTCGGCGGTGACTTTTTCGCCCGGTAGTTGACCACCCTCGCCGGGCTTGGCGCCCTGTGCCACTTTTATTTGTATGACATCGGCGTTAATCAGGTAATGCGGCGTCACACCAAAACGGCCGGACGCAACCTGCTTAATGCGCGAGTTTTTGAGGCTGTTAAAGCGTTTGGGATCTTCACCGCCCTCGCCCGAGTTCGAGTGGCCGCCGATTTTATTCATGGCGATGGCCAGCGCCTCGTGCGCTTCGGCTGACAGCGCACCAATGGACATAGCAGCGGTGTCAAAACGCTGGAACAGCTGCTCTTTGGGCTCGACTTGATTGATGTCGATAGCCGTTGCCTTGCTGTTATCAATCGCCAGTAAGTCGCGCAGGTGCGTGACCGGGCGTTCGTTAACCAGCTTGGCGTAGGTGTCGTAGTCCTGCTGGCTGGCACTGGCGACCGCCTTTTGCAGGCTCATCACCACATCCGGGTTGTAGGCGTGATACTCGCCACCGTGCACGTATTTAAGCAAACCGCCCTGCGAGAGGGGCTTGCGGTGCAGCCAGGCAGATTTGAATACACGCAGCAGATCCTGCTGGATATCGTTAAAGGTGGCGCCGCCGATACGCGCAGGCGCATTTACAAAGCACTGCTTGCGAATCGTCTCGTCCAGCCCCACCACTTCGAACAACGAAGCGCCGCGATAGCCGGCAATGGTCGAGATTCCCATTTTTGAAAGGATCTTAAGCAGGCCTTTGTTCAGGCCTTTACGGTAGTTAGTCAGTGCTAACTTTAGGTCGGCCTGCAGACGGCTTTGCTGCACCAGCTGCTCGACCGTTTCATAAGCCAGATACGGATAAACTGCGGTGGCGCCCAGACCAAGCAGCACGGCCATGTGATGCGGGTCGCGGGCGCTGGCGGTTTCGATAATAATATTTGAGTCGCAGCGCAGATCGTTGTCGACCAGCGTTTGTTGCACCGCACCCACTGCCATTGGCGCAGGGATCATCAGCTGGCCTTGCTCGAGGCCGCGATCAGAGAGGATTAAAATGACCGTTTGTTCTTCTTTTACCGCAGTGTAAGCGCTTTCAGTTAAACGGATTAAAGCGGACTGCAAGTCGTCGTTTTCTGCATCAAATGCGAGCGACAAGGTTTTATGCTTGTAATGGGTCGGGTCCATTTCGCGGAGTTGTTTAAGATCCGTATACATTAAAATCGGCGATTCAAACGCGACCCGATCAGCATCACCGGAAGCCTCGCTAAAAACGTTATGCTCACGACCAATAATGGTCGCCAGCGACATCACGTGACGCTCGCGGATGGGGTCAATGGCCGGGTTAGTCACCTGCGCGAACTGCTGACGGAAAAAGTCGTACAACAGGCGCGGCTGCTGCGACAGGATTGCGGTCGGGGTGTCGTCACCCATGGAGCCAACCGCTTCCTGACCGTCTTTAGCCAGCACCGCGACCACCTGCAGCAGTTCTTCCTCGGTGTAGAGGTTGGCTTTATGAAGCACCTTCATCATCTTGTCGTCGTACAGGCGCTGGCCGATTTTGTCGGCACTGCACTGTTCGAATGGCAACAGGGTGCGGCGATGCTGATCCAGCCACTGCCGGTACGGGTGGCGGTCTTTCAGTTCGTCTTCGATTTCCTGGTTGTACCAAATACGGCCGGTATAGGTGTCGACCGCCATCATTTGACCGGGACCGAGACGGCCTTTTTCTTTTACGTCTCGCTCGTCGTAGTCCCAAATGCCGACTTCGGAGGCGATGGTTAAGATGCCCTGGTTTGTGAGCACGTAACGTGCCGGTCGTAAGCCGTTGCGATCCAGCGAGCAGGCTACATGGCGACCATTACTCATCACCACACCCGCGGGGCCGTCCCACGGCTCCATGTGTAGCGCGTTGAACTGGTAAAAGGCGCGCATTTCTTCGCTCATAGTGCTGTCGCCCTGCCACGCAGGCGGGATTAACAGACGCATGGCGCGGAATAAGTCCATGCCGCCGGCTAATAATAGCTCGAGCATGTTGTCCAGCGAGGCGGAATCAGAGCCGCTCATGCCGACAATGGGTGCGGCATCCTGCAAGTCAGGTATTAACGGCGTTTGCAGTTTATATGCCCGCGCTTTGGCCCACTGCCGGTTGGCTCTTATGGTGTTGATTTCGCCGTTGTGGGCGAGAAAACGGAACGGTTGTGCCAGGTGCCAGCGCGGCTGGGTATTGGTCGAGAAGCGCTGGTGAAACACACAAATGGTGGTTTTAAGGCTTTCATCGGCCAGATCGGGGTAATAGTTTTGCAGATCCCCGGCCATCATCAGGCCTTTGTAGACCAGCAACAGGCTGGACAACGAGGCGATATACAATTGATTGGGATCGCTGATTTGCTTTTCGATACGACGACGCGCCATGTACAGGCGCCGTTCGATATCTTTTTTGCGCCATCCCGGCGGTGCCGAAATGATAACTTGCTCTATGGTCGGCTCGGACTGTTTGGCGCCCTCGCCCAGCACGCTGTTGTCGGTGGGGACTTTACGCCAGCCGGTTATTTCGAGGGTTTCTTTTTTCAGCTCTTGTTCGATAACAGCGCGCGCGGCTTCGCGCTGGTCGCTGTTATTGCTGAAAAAGATGCTGCCGACGGCGAATTTTTTGCTCAGACCCCAGCCTTGTTGTTTGGCGTAGTCGCGAAAGAATTGCTCGGGTATTTGCAGTAGCAGCCCACAACCGTCGCCGGTTTTGCCGTCGGCGCCGATACCGCCGCGGTGCTGCATGCGGTCGAGGCCCTGCACGGCGGTGGTAATAAGGTCGTGCCGTGCTTCGCCGTTAATATCGGCTATCAGCCCAAATCCGCAGTTATCGCGCACATCATCGTGCTGGTACAAGCTCATTTGATACTCCAATGAATGAATATTCATTCTTATTAGATTATCATGCGATGCCGCGAATTTGTAATAAATTTGTTGAATGGTGGGGTTGAATTTTATGGAGCATCGCCGATGCGGATAGAGGGGGATTTATTCTGACTTCCGGCTTTGGATTCGAGTCCGTCGGTGCGCTCCCTTCGGTCGCTAAACCGGCGGGTACGTACGATTTGAATTAATATCCTGGGGTAGCCGGCATCGGGGCTTTGAATACTATTTGCGGCTGGATTCTAAAACCAAAAGAATACAACGCGGCACCCTAAAAATGAGATAGCCCTGAACGCAGAAAGAACCCTTTGCATATCGTGTGTAGCCGCCGGTTTAGTGAGGCGCAGCCGAACGCACCGGCGGGGCTAAGCCCGCCGTCACCTAAAAATTTCAATCAAAACCGTCGACCCAATTACCGCGCGTTAAAAGCAAGCATGCGGTCGAGGGGGAGCATGGCTTGTTTGCCGAGCTCGGGGTCGACGTGGATTTCGTGGGTTGCGCCGCCGTGTTCGAGGGCGTCGGCAATAGCCACCAGGCCGTTCATTGCCATCCACGGGCAGTGCGCGCAGCTGCGGCAGGTGGCGCCGTTACCGGCGGTTGGTGCTTCTAAAAAAGTTTTGTTTGGCTGCAGTTGCTGCATTTTATAGAAAATGCCGCGGTCGGTGGCCACGATAAAGGTATCGTTAGGCAATTCCTGGCTGGCCTTGATCAGCTGCGAGGTCGAACCGACAGCGTCCGCCATATCAACGATATTTTGCGGTGACTCCGGGTGTACCAGAATTGCAGCATCAGGATGCACTTTTTTGAGGTCTTTAAGCGCTTTCGCTTTAAACTCATCGTGCACTACACAGGCGCCCTGCCACATCACCATGTCAGCGCCGGTTTGCTTCTGAATGTAGTTACCCAGGTGGCGGTCAGGGCCCCAGAGGATTTTTTCGCCCTTGCTGTCCAGGTGCTCAACTAAATCCAGTGCCATGCTTGATGTTACCACCCAGTCGGCACGCGCTTTAACGGCAGCAGAGGTGTTAGCGTAGACCACCACGGTGCGATCCGGATGCTCGTCACAAAACGCAGCGAACTTATCCGGCGGGCAACCCAGATCGAGCGAGCACTCAGCTTTGAGGGTTGGCATCAGCACGGTTTTGTTAGGTGTCAGGATTTTTGCTGTTTCGCCCATAAAGCGCACGCCGGCAACAATCAATGTATCGGCGTCGTGGTCGCGACCAAAACGTGCCATCTCCAGCGAGTCAGCAACGCAACCACCGGTCTCTTCAGCCAGCGCCTGAATTTCGGGATCGGTGTAATAGTGCGCAACCAGCACCGCATTGCGTTGCTGTAATAAGTCTTTAATACGCGCACGGTATTCTGCTTTCTGTTCGTCAGATAATGGCTTCGGCTTAGGCGGAAACGCGTAATCTAAATTATCTAGAGTTTGGATCGCTGACATACTTCCTACATCTTTATTCGGTAAAGTCCTATATACGTGCGGGCAAGTATAGCGGATTTCAATGGCAAATGCCGAGACATATAACCCCAAACACCTAACCACGGAGAGCACGGAGGGCACGGAGGAAAGACTTTCAATGTTAAAGCCCCAGGAATCATACTTTGGTTTCCTTTAAAAAGGTTTTCTCTGTGTTCTCCGTGTCCTCTGTGGTTATATCTTTGATTTTTATCTTTGAGGTTCTTAAAGGGAAATGGTGGGTTGTGCAGGATTCGAACCTGCGACCAATTGATTAAAAGTCAACTGCTCTACCAACTGAGCTAACAACCCATATTCTGGCGTGTTCTTGTGCCGAAGGCACAAGCTACTGGTTTGGGAGGAAGTGGTGGGTTGTGCAGGATTCGAACCTGCGACCAATTGATTAAAAGTCAACTGCTCTACCAACTGAGCTAACAACCCACGTCCAAACGTGCCGTTACCAACGCTAAACCGGAGACGATTTGTCCTTGGCAACGGCGGCATAGTTTACTTAAATAACGCTGTGATGCAACTGATTATTTCAGTTTTTTGTGCGACTGCTTAATTCACCAGCAGTTGTTACCTTCGTGTTAGCAAAGGCGAGCAAAAACAGCGATTAATTTAACCGCTGTTTGGCCAGATTAGCTTCGGTACTGTCCGGGTATTCTGACACAACCTGCTGATAAAACGACTCGGCATCGGCACTACGGCCCTGCTCCGAGGCAATAACGCCCAGCTTTAACAAACAATCTGCGCGTTTGTTACTGTCGGGATAGTCGTTAACCACTGTCTGAAAGTGTGTTTTTGCTTTATCGTACGCTTGCTGTGCAAACTGCAGTTGGCCTAGCCAGTAATGCGCATTAGGCAGGTAACTTGAGTTCGGAAACTGCTGGATAAACTGCTCGAATGCAGGAATTGCCGCGTCGTAACGCTTGTCTTCCAACACTAAAGCAATAGCACGGTCATAGGCGTCGTTTTCGCTGAGGTTACTGGAATAACCCGAGTTGCCACCATCCGCAGAGCCGGAACTGTCGGTAGGTATCGTCTGAACGCCCCCGCCAGAACCACCAAACGACGATCCGCCCTGCTCCTTCAGTTGACTGAAGCGACGGTCAATTTCCTGATACAGCTCGCGCTGACGTTGCAGTAGCTGCTCCAGGCGATACTCGTGCTCCTCGGTAATACCACGAAGCTCGGCGACATCCTGTTGCAAAGTACTTAACTGGTCCATCAGCTGCAATTGAGCACCCTGGCGTGCCTCCATCATACGTTCGATAGTGGCCAGGCGTTGCTCCAGCGAGCCGGCTGAATCAGAAAGGCTGGAAACCGGGGCCTGCGCCATAGCGGCGGCAGGCACCAGTAAGCTCATCGCAATTAGCGTTTTTTTCAACATGGTTGAATACAGCTAACGTTAGCGATTAGTAAACTAAAACAGCGCGACGGTTTTTCGCGTATGCACTCTCGGTAGAGGCATTAACCATCGGCTTTTCTTCACCGTAAGATACGGTAGAGATTTGTGAGTCCTGAACACCCAGGTTTTCCAGGTAGCTTTCGACCGCTTGCGCACGACGTTCGCCCAATGCGATGTTGTACTCAGGGGTACCACGCTCGTCGGCGTGACCTTCGATTACAACGCTGACATTTGGGTTTTTAACCAGGTAATCCGCGTGCGCAGCTAACAGTTCTGCGTACTCAGACTGGATATTTGAACGGTCAAACGCGAAGTAAATGATGTGCTCTTTACGTAGCGCTTCCATTTGCTCCTGACGGATTTCTTCAGGCGTTTTTTGACGGTCAGCAGCGCCAACCTGTACACCTGAGCCAGAGTCCTGGTCCGAAGCCTGGTTAGTTTCCTGACCTGCGCCAGCGCCGGAATCAGTCGACTGGTTTGAGCTACAAGCGGCCAAAGTTGCCATTGGTACAGCAATTGCCAGAGCTTTAAAGAGTTTGTTCAGCTGCATCCTGTATTCCTTATTTTTTCTCGTCTGTTGTATCAAATTACGTTACATAAACGGTGACCAAGATGGCGACTTAACCTCACCACTTGAAGCCGGTAATCGTGCCTTAAAACGGCCATCGGTCGACACCAACGCCAACACCTGCTTGTTGTTGTGTGTCGTGCTGTAAATCACCATGCTACCATTTGGCGCGATACTTGGCGATTCATCCAAAAATGTTTTGGTCAGCACTTGCATGGTACCCCGTGGAAACTCCTGACGTGCAATGTGATAGTTGCCTCGTGTACGGTTGACCAAAATCATTGAGTCACCCGACGGTGCAACAGTACCACCTAAGTTCTGCTCGCCTTCGAACGTTAACCGACGTACCTGCCCTGAATCTAAATTTACGCTATAAAGTTGTGGTCTGCCACCCCTTTCTGAGGTAAATACCAACGATTTACTGTCAGGCGTCCAACTCGGCTCAGTATCAATCGTACGATTGCGTGTTACCCGTTGCAAGTTTTTAGTCGCCAGGTCCATTACGTACAATTCCGGATTACCGTCTTTAGACAGTACCATAGCCATTTTCTGACCGTCCGGCGAAAACACCGGACTGCCGTTGATGCCCGGGAACGAAGTCAGCTTTTCACGGCGTGTGGTGTAAATGTCCTGAATATAAATTTCTGCGGTTTCGTTTTCGAAGGTCACGTAAGCCAGTTTGTTGCCGTCCGGTGACCATGAAGGTGACATCAATGGTTCCGGGCTGCGCAATAATACTTTTTCGTTAGCACCGTCGTAATCCGCTACCATCAGTTTGTACGGATATTGGTCGTCGTGGTTAACGGTAACGTAGGCGATGCGGGTCATAAAGGCACCACGTTCACCGGTCAGAGCTTCGTATACGACATCCGAGATGCGGTGTGAATACTGACGGAATTGATCACCGTCAATAACCGAGCTGCGTGCGTCCAGAATGTGATCATTGCTTTGTACCAACTCGCCGTCGCGCAACATTTGCGCGTTGCCGCCGGTTATTTGTCCGCGCAGTACGTCCACCAGCTGGAACTTAACCATGTAGCGGTCGACACTATAGGGTTCGATGGTGCCCATCAGTACCGCTTCAACACCAAGTTTTGCCCACGCGGCATAATCCAACTCGCCGTCGTTAGTTGGTTGCTGGGGCATTGCTGATGCGGGGATTGGATTAAATTTACCGCTGCGGGTCAAGTCCGCCGCAATTACCTCGGTTAATTCACCCGGCGCAGGGCCATCACCTAACCACTTAAACGGCACAACCGCAATCGGTCTGGCGGTGTCCATACCCTCGGTAATGACAATTTCCAATACCCCGGCGCGGACGCTGGAAGTCAGAACGAAGAAAAACAACAATGTGTTGATAAACAGCTTTTTCATGGGTCACCTTAGCTCGTTAAGCTTACAACTGCGGTTTAACAGTTAATTTAATCGTACTCATTTGCTCGTAGACTTCCGGGTCTTCCGAAACAGGTAATGTGGTTGCTTTGAGCACCGCATTTTCCGCTGAGCGGCATACTGTTGGGTCACCAGCTCCGGTGGTTACAGATTTAACAAAACCACTGGGCGCTACGCTGATGGTCAGCTCACAGGATTTGCCACTCATGGACTCGTCAACGTTCCAGTTGCGCTGAATCGTCTGCTGAATCAATGCCTGGTATTTTTCGATTTCGCTGAGCATTTGCTGCCGGCGCGCGGCGGCACGGCGCTGACGCTCGGCTTCCATCTCTTTTTGTAACTGCGCTTCACGTTCGGCCGCCTTGCGACGCTCTTCTTCTAACCGTTTACGTTCTGCTTCGCGGCGCTTGCGCTCTTCTTCGGCACGGCGCTCGGCTTCCTCTGCGGCTTTACGGCGTTCTTCCGCTTCTTTAGCGGCTTGTTCCGCTTTGCGACGCTCCTCGGCCAGCTGTTGTGCTTCTTTTTTAGCCTGTTCGGCGGCACGACGCGCTTCAGCAGCTTCCTGTTGTTCAATCTGCTGTTGGCGTTCAATTTCCGCACGACGCTGCTCTTCCCGCTCGCGGGCTTTGCGCGCCGCTTCGGCCTGACGCTCTAATTCTGCTATACGCTGCTGTTCGGCTCGGCGTTCGGCTTCTTTTTGCTCTTTGATGCGCTGCACCTGCTGCTCTACTGCCGCTTTATCTACCGATACCGCTGATACGATCTCGTCAGGCTGCTGCTGAAAATCGCTTTCGCTGAGGCTGACTTCCATCGGCGTCGGTTCGGTTGGCGCAAACTCAAAACTGAACAGCAAAACAGCCCCGATTGCTGCGTGAATGCCAACCGAGTAAAGCAAGGGTAATTTAATACTGTCTGTGCCTGCTACTTTTTTTGCCACGACTAATTTTCCGACGAATCTGTCATTAAGCCCACTGACGGAACTCCTGCTTTTTGCAGTAACACCATCAACTGTACGACTTGGTCATACGAAACGGCACCGTCCCCATTCACCATCACCGGCGTTTCCGGTTCTAACTGCAGCTGCGCTGCCACCAACGTCGCCACTTCCTGCGCACTGATGGGTTGGTCGGGATCGGTGTTCTGATTCAGGTAGTAATTACCCTGCGCGTCGACCGACGCCACCAATGGCGGCTTAGAGTCTTTTGACAATGGCTCTGACGACGCCTTAGGTAATTCAACTTTAACGCCTTGCGTAATCAGCGGCGCGGTAACCATAAAGATAATAAGCAACACCAACATGACGTCGATGTAAGGCACCACGTTGATCTCCGCTACCGGCTTACGGCGTTTACGCGGCATCACCATCATAGCGCAGGTTCCTCCTGGCTATTACCAGTGGCTTTTTGCGACAGCGCCTGGCGTTGCAAAATAGCGACGAATTCATCAATAAAGTTCATATACTGGTTATCGACTTTTTCTACCCGGTTTACATAGCGGTTGTAAGCGATAACAGCCGGGATCGCGGCAAACAGACCCATCGCGGTAGCAATTAGCGCCTCGGCAATACCCGGCGCGACCATTGCCAACGTCGCTTGTTCAACCGCACCCAGGGCGATAAAGGCATTCATGATACCCCAGACGGTACCAAACAGGCCGATATACGGGCTGATTGAGCCGATGGTAGCGAGTATGCCGAGGTTATTCTCGAGTTTTTCCAGCTCGCGGGCGTGAGCGACACGCATGGCGCGGAATGCGCCTTCGATAGTGGCCTGTGGATTGGTTCCGGGATGGTTACGCAACCGCGCGAATTCTTTAAAGCCGGCGTGGAACAGCAGCTCCATGCCTTTGGCATTTTTGGCGCGGGCGGAAATTTCCTGGTACAGGCGCGCAAGGTCGACGCCGGACCAAAAACGATCTTCGAATTTCAGTGCGTCTTTGTTGGCGGTGTTAATCACCTTTTTGCGCTGGAAAATCAGCACCCAACCCCATACTGACATGGCCAACAGCATGATCATGACCAACTTCACCAGCAGGCTTGCCTGCCAGAATAAATCAATAAAGGATAATTCTGTTTCCACGCTCGTTAACCCTCTGTCTGTTTGACTATGTTTTTATGGTGTCATTTATTTTGTCGTAAATCGGCGCTGGTATGGCGACCGCCCGCATTGCATTAAGGTCGACACAGGCGGCTTTGATAGTGGCGCTGCAATGCAGCTGCCCCTGCTGACCAATAACCTGCTGCGTAAACACCATCGATGCGCGCTTCAGCTGTTCGACCGTCACGGTTACGGTCAGTTCAGCATTAAATTTTACTGCTTCGCACAAATCCAGTTCGACCTGCCTGACCACGAAGCCCCTATTGTGATCTAACCAGCTGTCCTGTTCAATCCCCAACGACCTTAACCATTCGGTGCGGGCACGTTCAAGAAATTTGAGATAGTTCGCATAATAAACGATACCACCGGCATCGGTGTCTTCGTAATAAACTCTCACTGGCCATTCAAAATGTATTTTTTTCATGGGTAAACCTTTAAAAATGACAATTTTGCCACAATAACTTTTTAAGACACTTAAAAGTGGCGCTGATTAAAACTTCAGCAGACTTTTATTTATGACAAAACTGAAACAATTAAAACTATGCTCATTGTTTTTTAACGTATTTTTTCAATTGTTGAAAAATTGTTGGTCTTTTTTTAACCGTTAGTTAAAACCTTCGCATTAATTTATTTAATGTGAACATGTAAAATTTCTTGTTTGATACGGGCCATTTTAGCCGTATAATAGCGAACAAATCGAAGAGACAGAGTTTGGTTGTCACTACTTCTGAAATTTTGATTTTTTGTAATAAGTTCCCTGGATTTTATTTAACTTCCTTCTTGTTGTTCTGTTTGCCCGTACTTATGTGCGGGCTTTTTTTATCCATTTTTTACTCAAGCTTTACTTTTCTTCAGGTTTTAAACCAAAGTGCTGGTAGGCACGCGGTGTTGCCATACGACCCCGTGGCGTGCGCTGTAAAAAGCCCTGCTGAATAAGATAAGGCTCTAGCACGTCTTCAATGGTGTCTTTTTCTTCGCCAATTGCCGCAGCCAGGTTATCCAGCCCCACCGGCCCACCGAGGAATTTTTCCATAATTGCCAGCAATAACTTGCGATCCATGTAGTCGAAGCCAGCCTGGTCAACATCAACCATAGTCAACGCAGCGTTTGCCGTGGCTTCGTCGACTTCGCCGTTACCTTTAACTTCGGCGTAATCGCGTACCCGGCGTAGCAGTCGGTTGGCAATACGTGGTGTGCCGCGAGAACGGCGGGCAATTTCACGGGCGCCGCCGTCTTTCATCACCATATTCATGTAATTGGCTGAGCGGGCAACAATGTCGGTTAGTTCTTCCACGTTATAAAATTCTAATCGCTGCACGATACCGAAACGATCCCGCAGCGGCGAGGTCAGTGCGCCGGCGCGCGTAGTGGCGCCAATTAGCGTAAATGGCGGTAAATCGAGTTTTATAGAACGCGCCGCCGGGCCTTCGCCGATCATGATATCCAGCTGGTAGTCTTCCATCGCCGGGTACAGGATCTCCTCCACTACCGGGCTTAGGCGATGAATCTCGTCAATAAATAGTACGTCATGAGGATCGAGGTTAGTCAGCAACGCGGCTAAATCGCCGGCTTTTTCCAGCACCGGACCCGAGGTGGTTTTTATATTCACATCCAGTTCGTTGGCGACGATATTAGCCAGTGTGGTTTTACCCAGTCCCGGCGGGCCAAAGATTAGCAGGTGGTCCAGAGCTTCCTGACGCTTGCGTGCCGCCTCGATGAAAATTTCCATCTGCTCGACCACATGTTTTTGGCCGGTATAATCTTTGAGGACCTTGGGGCGTATGGCACGGTCGATGGCCTCATCGTCACCCTGGGTTTCGGCTTCGACAATGCGATGGCTGGGTATTTGGTCGGCTTCTATCATAAGGCTCTCTTTCCGCTGAAGGCTCTAACTACGCTAATTGTTTAAGCGCGGCTTTGATTAGCTCTTCGCTGGTATATTCTTGCTGATACACCGCTTTTAAGGCTTTATCGGCCTGGTTTTGTTTATAACCCAATGCCAGTAGTGCGCTCAAGGCATCGCTGCGAGCATCGGCCGGGTGCACAAAGGTGGAATCGGCGGTAACCGCATCAATAGCTGCCGCATCGGTAGCCGGGCTGCCACTACCCTGCCAGTCTTTCAGGCGATCGCGCATTTCAATTACCAGGCGCTCAGCGGTTTTTTTGCCAACACCGGGCAATTTGACCAGCCGGCTGACATCGTTTTGATTAACCGCCCAGACAAATTCATCGGCGTTCATACCGCTTAAAATCGCCAGCGCCAGTTTCGGCCCCACGCCCTGGGTTTTGATTAACAAACGGAACAGGCTGCGCTCCGCCTGGCTGTTAAAGCCGTACAGTAGTTGTGCGTCTTCGCGCACGACAAAATGAGTCACCAGCGTAACCTGTTCATTAAGCGCCGGCAGCGCGTAAAAACAGGTCATCGGCAGCTGGATTTCATATCCCACGCCATTCACATCAATCAATACTTCAGGCGGCTGCTTGGCAATGAGCTTGCCGGAGATTTGTCCAATCATTGTTTATCTTGTTCTATTGGCGATGCCGTTATCATACCATCGGCTATCCGGGGGCGCTAGGCGGGGCGAAAACGACCCGCGCGTATCAAAACGATCGGGTGTTGGCGTGGCAAATAGCCACGGCGAGGGCGTCGGCGGCGTCGGCCTGGGGGCGTTTGCTGAGGTTGAGTAGGGCCATGACCATGTGCTGGACTTGTTCTTTTTCGGCGGCGCCGGTGCCGACTACGGCTTGTTTGATTGAGCGCGCGCTGTATTCTGCTACCGGCAAATCATGGCAGGCGGCTGCGACAATGGCCGCCCCGCGCGCCTGGCCCAGCTTTAATGCTGAATCCGGGTTGCGCGCAATAAACACTTGCTCTATGGCGAATTCGTCCGGCTGAAACTGGGTGATCAGCTCCACTACCGAATTGTGAATGCGCTTAAGCTTTTCCGGCAACGAATAAGGCTGCGCCGACGGTCCGGTAACGCGAATACAGCCGCTGGCGACATAATGCAGCTTGCGGCCGTGGCGCTGAATAATGCCGTAGCCGGTTAAGCGGGAGCCCGGGTCAATGCCCAGAATCACGCTCATCAGTCGGCGTTAAGCTGTGCCAATACTTCATCCGAAATATCAGCATTGTGGTAGGCGTTTTGCACGTCGTCTAAGTCTTCCAGCGCATCAAGCAGTTTTAAAAAGCTTTGCGCACTGTCGGCATCTAAATCGACTTTGGTATCCGGCACCATGGTCACTTCCGCATTCGATGCGGCCAGCTCGCGCGCATCCAGTGCATCTTTGACGGCACCAAAGTTATCCGCCGTGGTCATGACATCTAACGAGCCGTCGGCATGTTTAACAATGTCCTCGGCGCCCGCTTCCAGCGCCGGCTCCATCACTTGCTCTTCGGTAACACCATCGCTGTAGCTGATCACACCCATTTTATTAAACAGGTAAGCGACCGAGCCGTCGGTACCAAGATTGCCGCCGTGCTTACTAAACGCGTAGCGCACTTCCGATACCGTACGGTTTTTATTGTCGGTCATGCATTCCAGCAAAATAGCCACGCCATTGGGGCCGTAACCTTCGTAGGTGAGTTCTTCGACGTTATCGCCGTCCATCTCGCCGGTGCCACGTTTGATGGCCGTATCGATGGTGTCGCGCTTCATATTGTTCGACAAGGCTTTGTCGATGGCAGCGCGCAGGCGCGGATTGGTTTCCGGATCGCCCCCGCCCTCGCGGGCAGAGACGTTAATTTCGCGGATTAACTTAGTAAAGATTTTGCCGCGCTTGGCATCCTGCGCGGCTTTTCGGTGTTTAATGTTGGACCATTTAGAATGACCGGCCATAGTTCACCCTTATTGATTTTCTGGTTTATCCTCAACCGTACTCTTAACACCCAGTTCTTGCAATGCGTCCGGATTTGCCAGCCCCGGTGCGTCAGTCATAACGCAGGCTGCGGTGGTGGTTTTCGGGAACGCAATCACATCACGAATCGAGCTGGCACCAACCATCAGCATCACCAGGCGGTCCAGACCAAAGGCCAGACCCGCATGTGGTGGCGTGCCGTACTTGAGTGCTTCCAACAAGAAGCCGAATTTTTCCTGCGCTTCGTCTTTGCCAATGCCCAGCACTTCAAACACCGCCTGTTGCATGGCGTTATCAAAAATACGCACCGAGCCACCGCCGACTTCAACGCCGTTCAAGACCATGTCGTAAGCATTAGACAGCGCCTGTGCCGGATTCGCTTTAAGTTCTTCCGGGGTGACGTTAACCGGTGCAGTGAATGGGTGATGCAATGCAGCCAGCGAGCCGTCATCGTCTTCTTCGAACATCGGGAAGTCGACAACCCACAGCGGTTTCCATTCGTCGCTGACTAAATCAAACTCTTCACCCAGCTTAAGACGCAACGCGCCCATCGACTCGGCGACCACGTTGGCTTTGTCGGAACCGAAGAACAGTACGTCGCCGGTTTGCGCACCAGTGCGTTCCAGAATTGCGTTTAACGCTTCGTCCGGCAGGAATTTTAAAATTGGCGACTGCAGACCATCCCGGCCTTGCGATAAATCGTTAACTTTAACCCAGGCTAAACCTTTAGCACCGTAAATGCCGACAAACTTGGTGTAATCATCGATCATTTTACGTGACACCTTGTCAGCCTGCCCCGGCAGGCGCACCACGGCCACACGGCCTTTTTCGTCGTTGGCCGGGCCGGAGAATACTTTAAACTCGACGTCTTTCAGTAAATCAGCAACATCTACCAGCTCCAGCGGGTTACGCAGGTCGGGTTTATCTGAACCATAGCGCTGCATCGCTTCGTGCCAGCTCATGGTCGGGAATTTGCCTAAGTCGATATCCAACAGGTTCTGGAACAGTTCGCGCGTCATCTGCTCGGTGACTTCCATCACCTGCTCGGCGGTCATGAACGAGGTTTCGATATCGATCTGGGTGAATTCGGGCTGGCGATCAGCGCGTAAGTCTTCGTCGCGGAAGCATTTTACGATTTGGTAATAGCGGTCAAAACCCGACATCATCAGTAACTGTTTAAACAGCTGCGGACTTTGTGGCAGTGCGAAAAAACGGCCTTTATGGGTGCGGCTCGGTACCAGGTAGTCGCGCGCGCCTTCAGGGGTGGCGCGGGTCAGCATCGGTGTTTCGATGTCTAAAAAGCCGCTGTCGTCTAAAAAGCGACGTACGGCGCTGGTGACTTTGGCACGAAACTGCAGTTTTTCGTTCATCTGCGGGCGACGCAGATCAAGGTAGCGGAAGCGCAGACGGGCTTCTTCGCTCACTTGCGAGTTAAAGTCGATAGGCAGCGGTTCAGAGCGGCTTAAAATCGTCAGTTCTGAGGCCAGCAGTTCGACTTCGCCGGTTTTCATGGTTTTGTTAACCTGGCTGTCAGGACGGCGGTTAACCGTGCCTTTTATCTGCACACAGAATTCCTGACGCAATTTGTTGGCTTGCTCGAACAGGTCTTTTTGGTCGGGATCGAAAACGACTTGGATTAAGCCTTCGCGATCGCGTAAATCGATAAATATTAAGCCGCCCAGATCGCGACGTTTGTTGACCCAGCCACACAAAGTGACTTGCTGTTCTGCTAATTCGGCGTTTACCTGCCCACAATAATGCGTTCGCATGTGCGTTTTCCTACTACCAGCTGTCGTTGGATGTTATGAAATTTGAAGCGCCACATTATAGCGAAATAACGCCAAATGTCATCAAGCGATAGCGCCGCATGGAGATGTAACTGCAGAGAAAAGACTTTACCACGGAGAGCACAGAGAGCACGGAGAAAGAATTTTTAATTTCTAAACCCTGATAATCGGATTTTGTGTTTTCCCTTAAAAAGGTTTTCTCCGTGTACTCCGTGTCCTCCGTGGTTAAATGTTTAAGTGTTTTCTATTGGAAACCCTACCCCGCTAGGCGGACGTCGTTTTTGCCGGCGGCTTTGGCGGCGTACATGGCTTTGTCGGCGGAGCGCAGCAGGGTTTGTTCGTCGGTGCCGTGCTGCGGGAACATGGCGACGCCGACGCTGACGCTGACATCGAGCGACTCGCCTTTAATTTTATATGGCCGGGCGATATGCACCACCAGTTTGCGTGCCACGGCCAGTGCGGCGTTGGTATTGTTGGTACTGGGCAGTACCACCACGAACTCGTCACCGCCGTAGCGGCAGACGGTATCGGATTTACGCAGTAATCCGGTTAGCCTTTGCGCAGCATGGATAAGTATTTCATCACCGTATTCGTGGCCGAAGTCATCATTAATCGCCTTGAAGCCATCTAAATCCAAAAACATAATGCTAAACGCTTTATTATCGCGCTGATGCTGTAAAATCGCCTGCTCCAGTCGGTCGCTAAGCAAATTACGATTAGGCAGTCCGGTCAGTTCGTCATGTGTAGCGACGTAACGAATACGGCGCTCAGCCGACTTGCGCAATTTAACCTCGCGCCGCAGGCGACTGTTCCAATAGGCCACACCGGCAATCAACACGACCACCACCGAGCCCAATTTCAAGCCCAGGCTAAGCAGCTCCTGATCAGTCCAGCCTTGCTGCAATTCGTAGCCATACCATTTGCGGCGTATGCGCTGACGCTCTAAATCGGTCAGTTTCTCGATACCCCGATTAAATATCACCACCAGCGGTTGATAGTCACTGCGTACACCAAAGAATAAATCCTCGCCCGGTGCACCGCTTAGCACGCTTAAATCAGCGTTAGCTAATGGCCGTTGCTGCAACTCGTCAACCAAAACCGGCAGGCTGTCAATATAGACATCAATGGCATCCCGAGTTAAGGCATCGATACCTTGCGGCAGGGTTTTAAACTCCAACACCTCGGTTTGACGGATGTGCTGCAGCATCGGAATAACGCTGTAGCCCTGGGTCACACCAATGCGCTGACCGCGCAGCTGTTCGGCTTTTAATTCACGGGCAACCTGCTCGCCCACATCATGAATCGACAGCGCGGCCCAGGGCATGGTCCAGTAACGCTGGGTAAAACTAGTGTAGGCAGCGCGATCGGTAGAAAATGACATACTCGGCAGCACATCGATGTCGCGTTGTTGCAGCGCCGTTAAACATGCTGACCAGCTGCCGCAAGGCACCCAGATAAAATCCATCGGAACGCCCTGGGTAATGGTGGTCAGCATATCCACGTCAAAACCCACCGCGGTGCCCTGCTCGAACGAAATGAGTGGTTTCAGGTCGTCCGGCACGCCCACCCGTATTTCCGGATGCTCAACCAGCCAGTCATTGGTCTCATTCGCGGCGTGCGCGCTAAGACCCAATAGCAGCAACATGAAAGCAAGCAATGACCGCCATTGATGTTTCATTCGTTGTATATTCTCCGACAGGTTAGGTAAACTAGTTAGTTATCTTTATAAGTTATAGAGCATTATCGGACAGGCGCGCCAATTATGAACCACCGCGATACGATTTTTTCTAAGCCCTTACCCAGCGTCGCTGATTTTAGCTTCGATCAGCACGTGGTCGAGGTGTTTCCCGACATGATAAACCGCTCGGTTCCGGGTTATTCCAGTATTTTACAAACCTTGCCGCAGCTGGCCACACGTTACGTTCAGCCCGACTCGACTGTTTATGATTTAGGTTGTTCGCTGGGTGCGGCAACGCTGGCGTTGCGCAAAGGCTGCGAAGCCACTGCACCGGTTCAGATTGTCGCCGTGGATAACTCCGAAGCGATGATTGAGCGCGCGCGCCTACACCTTCAGGGCTTTAAAAGCCAAGTGCCGGTTACACTACGATGCGAGGATATCCGCGAAACCGACATTACTAATGCGTCTATGATAGTGCTCAATTTTACGTTGCAATTCGTGCCGCGTGAAGAGCGTCAGCGTATTATTTCGACACTTTTTTCGGGTTTACGCCCTGGTGGTGCCTTGATGATTGCCGAAAAAATCATCGCCGAGGACGATACCATGAACGATGTCCTGGTGGATCTGCACCACGATTTTAAGCGTGCCAATGGCTACAGCGAGCTGGAAATCAGTCAAAAACGCGCGGCTATCGAAAACGTTATGAAAATTGACAAGCTGTCCGACCATTTTGCGCGTTTTAAGGAAGCCGGCTTTGCCCACTATGGCTGCTGGTTTCAGTGTTTTAATTTTGCTGCCATGCTGGCTGTTAAGGGAACGGACTAATGCCAATGTTTAATCATTCACTGCAACGCTTGCTCGACAGCCCGCACGCCGCCTGGCTGGAAACCTTACCAACACAGCTACGTCAGTTTAGCGACAAACCCCATGGCGACTTTAAAAAATGGCAACGGGTGTTAAAGCAGTTGCCGGATATCGAACTAACGGATAGCGCGGATGTTGATTTAGGCGACACCATTAGCATCGGCTCTGCGGCGCAGGCGACCGACTCGCAGCGGGCGCAAATGCGCGGGCTGTTAATGCAGTTATGCCCGTGGCGTAAAGGTCCGTTCGATTTGTTCGGCATGACCATCGATACCGAATGGCGGTCGGACTGGAAGTGGCAGCGGGTTGCGCCCC
Source organism: Idiomarina aquatica (assembly GCF_004362895.1). Lineage (GTDB taxonomy): Bacteria > Pseudomonadota > Gammaproteobacteria > Enterobacterales > Alteromonadaceae > Idiomarina. The sequence goes on from NZ_SNXI01000013.1 coordinate 43,189, forward strand.
ATCTGGATTCATTACAGGGCAAACAAGTGCTGGATGTCGGCTGTGGCAGCGGTTATCACTTATGGCGGATGCTGGAAGCCGGTGCGGAGGATGTGTGGGGAGTCGATCCGGGCGAGCTGTTTTTAACCCAGTTTCAGGCCATTAAAAAATATATGCCGCCGGCGCTTGCCCGGCACGCGCACTTTTTCCCGGTGGGTATTGAACAGATGCCGGAGTTAAAAAGCTTCGATACCGTGTTTAGTATGGGGGTGCTGTATCACCGCCGTTCGCCGCTGGAATTTTTGCAGCAGTTAAAAGGGTTGTTAAAGCCCGGCGGCCAGTTAGTGCTGGAGACGATTGTAGTCGAGGGCGACGATACCACGGTGATGATGCCCGGTGAACGTTATGCACAAATGCGCAATGTTTGGTTTTTACCCAGCGCTGAGGCGTTGGCGGTTTGGCTACAACGGCTGGGCTTCAAAGACATCGAAATTGTTGACCATAACGTCACCTCTCTGGACGAACAGCGGTCGACGGAATGGATGCAGGGTGAATCGTTAAAAGATTTTCTTGATCCAAATGACTACAATATGACTATTGAAGGGTACAAAGCACCGATCCGTGCCATTCTGACCGCACGGACCTAAGTTTTCTTCAATAAGGGCGGTATCAATACTGATATGGCACATTACAGAGCAAAATCCACCTTAGAGCAGTGGCGGATTTTTCAGGCCGTTATCGACTGTGGCGGTTATGCTCACGCAGCCGATAAATTGAATAAGAGCCAATCCTCTTTAAACCACGCCGTAGCAAAATTACAACAGGTGTTAGGCGTACAACTGCTTGAGGTTAAAGGTCGTAAGGCGGTTTTAACGGCGGTGGGCGAAGTTATGCTTCGTCGCTCCCGACAGTTGACACAAACGGCACAGGAACTGGAACAACTGGCCCATAACCTGGAACAAGGTTGGGAGCCGGAAGTTAAATTAGCGCTGGAGATGGTGTTTGACCGCTCGACGCTGATTCCGGCATTACGCAAGTTTCAGGACTTTAGCCGCGGCAGCCGGTTATCGATCGAAGACACCGTATTGACCGGCACGCTGGAGCACATTCGCGAAAAATCAGCGGATGTGGTCATTACCCACCACCTGCCGAAAGGCTATATTGGCGAACCTATTGACGATTATGTGATGGATTTGGTGTGCCATCCTGACCATCCGTTGGCGCAACTCGAACAGCCGATTGCGCAGGACGAGTTAAGCCAGCATTTGCAAATTGTTATCCGCGATACCGCCGAACATCCGCAGGAGGATGAAGGCTGGCTGAAGGCGGAGCAACGCTGGACGGTGAGCCATTTCGACGAAGCTTTGCGATTGGTTCGTTCCGGCCTCGGCTTTTGCTGGTTACCGCCCTACATTGCCGAGCGCGAGATGAAAAAAGGCGCTATTCGCAAACTGCAACTTGAAGGCAGTAGCTGCCGCAAAGGCAGCTTGTATATGGTGCTACCGAAAGGCGAACAAACCGGCCCCTGCGCACGCCAATTGGCCGACTTGATTATGGGCAAGGAGATCGAAGCGCAGAAAGCGGCTGCGTCGTAACGTGCGCCAAAGGCGCAAGCTACAGGCTTTTTATATAATCCCGCATATCATCCGCCAATTGCGGGTGGCGCAGGGCGTGCTCTAAAAAGGCTTTGGCGTAGCCGAATTTGTTGCCGCAGTCGTGGCTTTTGCCTTTCATGTAGTAGGCATTGACCGGTTTATCCTGCAATAACATTGCCATGGCGTCGGTTAGCTGAATTTCGTTGCCGGCACCGACCGGGGTTCTTTCCAGCAATGGCCATAATTCTTTCGGAAACACATAACGACCAACCACAGCCAAATCTGACGGCGCCTCGTCCACGGCGGGTTTTTCAACCAATTGCTTAATGGCCGCCTGCTCACCGGGGGCCAAATCCGCACCGTTAATATCGGCAACGCCGTAGCTACTGACATTTTCGTGTGGTACTTTCTCTACCATCACCTGGGCCGCGCCGGTCTGCTCAAAATTGCGCTTCATTTCGGCCATGTTGTCGCGCTTAAGGTCGCAGCTGGCTTCGTCGACCAGGACATCCGGTAACACCACCGCAAACGGTTCATTCCCGACCAGCGGTCGCGCACACAGCACGGCATGGCCTAAGCCCTTCGCCTCGCCCTGACGCACGTGCATAATGGTGGTGCCTTTGGGACAAATCGCCTGTACTTCTTCTAACAACTGACGCTTAACGCGGCGCTCGAGGGTTGTTTCTAGTTCAAAACTGGTATCGAAGTGGTTTTCGATACTGTTTTTACTCGAATGTGTAACCAAAATCACATCGGTTAAGCCCGCCGCAGCGCACTCTTCTACAATAAACTGGATCAACGGGCGGTCGACCAGCGGCAGCATTTCTTTTGGAATCGCCTTAGTGGCCGGCAACATCCGTGTTCCAAGTCCCGCAACCGGGATAACGACTTTTTTGACGCTGTGCTTATCCATGCTCTTCCCTATTTTAAAATTCTAGAAATCGGTCACGTTTATACCGTGATTTGCTGTTATAATGCAACCTCAACGCGCCTATAGACAGTGAATTTAAAGGTAACAAAGGTACTTATGGCCCTGTATTTTTCGTCAAAAAAAGTTCCCCAGCTGCAGCAATACTCGTTTGTTGAACGCGCTGCAATCCTCGCTGCTGCGCAACAAGCGATGCCGGTTCCACGCCGGTTAATCTGCAACCTGGCTAAGTTAGTGCCAATTTGTGTGGTATTTTATGCCATTGTTGACGTGCAGGGTTGGTGGAAACTGCCGGCTTTGTTGGCGGCGGGTATTGGCTATCCGTTGTTTACCCAGCCGATTAATATCAATATGAGCCTGCCCTACATCGATAAGGCTATTCGTCAGTTTGAGGCGTCTCGCGCTGAATAATCAGTTCGGCTTGCTGCGGCAGCCGGGCATGAATTTTAGTCACCTCGCTCATTTCGCGACACTGGTAGCGCGCCTGTTGCCATATGCCCAACGCCAGATCCGGTTTTGTCTGCGGTTCACTGTGTATCATGTCCCCCGCCTGCGCCCAGCGCCAGTGTTGTTGTTTGGTATCTAACACCCCCACCCAGACATCAAAAACCGTACGAATGCGCGAGTGACAGAGCTCGTTATTAAGATGCCGCAACAGCCGCTGTGGTTGTAAAACCGTATCGTCGTTTCCGGACAGGTGTTGACGTAACAGCGGATCTAACAGCGTTTTGAAAACCAGCAAGGGTATCAGGGTTTGGTCGGTTGCGTTTTGCGGGCTTGCCATCAGCACCAGCACCCTGCCGTCCAGCAGTGGCCGGTAATCCAGCCACAAACTAGGCTGTCCGCTTTGCAGATGAAAATCAAACCGGTAGCCGCCCAACTGCAGCGAGCCATTAGGCAATAATTCGTGCGTCAGCCGCTGTACCAGCGCATCATCGTTGTAGAGCACGTCGATATGATCATCCAGCTCCCAGCGATCATGCAGGTAGGTTTCTTCTAACTGGTAGCGCTTAAGACAATGCTGAATTGCCTCGTTTAGGGTGGTTAAACTCTCTAACGGCTTGACCAGATAATCCCACGCCCCCAGTCGCACCGCTTCGCGGATATCCGCCATGGAATCACTGGCAGAAACCACAATAATCGGCAGGTCGGTGGTCATCGACAGCAGTCTCTCGATAACCTCGAGACCGCTGATATCAGGGAGTTTTAAGTCACAAATGATAATATCGGGGGTACGTTGACTGCACAGTTTGATGCCTTCGCCGCCGTTAGCTGTACAGTGCACGTCATAATCGAGCTGACGCAGGTATTGTTGCACGACGCCCTGAAAAACGACGTCGTCCTCGATCATTAATACCGTTGCCTGCGACATGTTTACCGCCTTTAAATACCGAAACTGCCTTAAGCATTGTTCAGGATCAGGCTGGCGTCAATGTCACGATTTGATTAAAAATCTTCAAAATCTTCGAAGTCTTCAGCCGGCTCTTGCGGCGGATTACCGTCATACACGTTGTAACGCCAGTTTTGATAGTAGGCTTCTTTTACAAAGGTATAGGGATCCAGCGAGTTCTCTAAAACTTGCTCTTGATCGCGCAGCCGCAAACGAAGCTCCAGGCCTTTTACGGTGTAACGCGGGATGTCCCAATCTGAATCGACTTCGGTATAGGGGAAGTAGTTACCGTCAACCCAGTCGGTACCACGGTCGATAAGCACCGTTGGCCCCAGCAATGGCAGCATTAGATACGGCCCGTCTGGCACGCCCCATAGCGCCAGCGTTTCACCCAGCGACTCTTCGCGTTTGGTCAAGCCCATTTCGGTGGCCGGATCCAATAGCCCCAGCAAACCAATGGTACTGTTAAAGAAAAAACGGCCGACAGTAATACCGGCATCTTTAGGTTTGCCTTGCAAAATATTATTTACAAATGACCAGGGTTCTTGCAGGTTTTCGAATGCGCGATACAACGAATTACGCACGGGTTCAGGAACATTTTCGTAAGCCTCGGCAGTTGGCTTTATTACCGCTTCGTCAACATCCTGGTTAAAATCCCAGACCACGCGGTTCATGTCCTCAAACGGGTCTCTCTTGTCGGCATAAGGATCATCCGGTGTGGATGAACAACCGGCCAACACCAGCACTGACATCAGTGCACCAAACAGCTTCGCATACCACGTTTTTTGCATCGCTTACTTTCCACTTCCGTTTTGATTGTCTGTTGTCGCAACTCGCTCTGTCAGTCTTAGTGTAACGCTGGCAGAATCCTTTGCATTAATAGCCACAGGTACGGCATTCAGATCACCTACCTGGACATCTATTTTGTCATCTTGCGAGACCCGCGCCTGTACTTTCCATTGCTCGAGTGAGCTTAGTTGATAGTCGGGCAGCATCGAATCCTGATTACTCAGCGTTACCGTTACCGGCAAACTGCTGGCGGCAACACGCTTAACTGCTGCCGGCATCGGCGCCCCATCAGGCGCAGTTACGTAAATAAATAAGGTACCATTGGCAGGCACTGCATCTCGCACGGTTTCGCCCAGCTCCACGGTTACCGTCAGGCTCATGGCACCCTGTTGCAACTGCTGCTTGGCATCGGCAATTGCCTGTTCCACCACCTCGCGCCGGTTTGAGTCTGCAGGCGTTAATGATAACAAGCGCTGCCAGGCATTAATGGCCTGCTCGTAATCGGCATTTTCGAACGCGACAAAACCGCTCAATGACAGTGCATCAGCATTATCCGGCTCCAACCGAAGTGCGCGAGCTAATAATTGTGCGGCTTGCTGATTGGTCTCAGCACTACCATTTTGCAATAAGAAGCGAGCATAGCTTATTAGCGTGCCGACCCGATCAGGATCTAAGTCCAGCGACCGTTGAAAGGCGTTATTGGCCTGATCGAATTGTTGTAGATCACTCATCAGGCCGGCATAAATCCACCACGCGATGGGATCATCGCCCTGGCGTTGTAGTTTTTGCCGCAGCCCCAGCGCAAAGGTCGACAGCGTTTCGGCATCCACCTGCTGTTGTTCCTGTAACACGGTTTTGCCTAACTCGGGCAGTTGCTGCAAGGCGTCGTCGGCCTGGCGCTGCAATGTCCAGCTACCGAATGCCATGTAGAGCCCAACTGACATCACCACCAATAAGGCAATGGGTAGCCAGGGTTTAGCCGGTAGCCATTTTATGTCGGCTTCGATATTACGATTATCGGTAACAAAGGTTTTATCCAGCTCGGTTACCGCTTGCTGATATTCTTCCTCGCTGACACGACCGTTGGCATGATCCTCGTCTAATTCGGACAGGCGCTGACGGTACCACTGCTGATTTTCGTTATCGCGACTAAGCTGCTGTTTGTGCTGAAATACCCGTGCCAATAAAATGACAATCACCGCTAAGATGACTAACACGGCTAACGCCAGTACTAACTTAATCATCTTTGCCCTCCGCCTTTAGTTGCGCCAGGCGACGCTTTTCTTCGTCGCTTAAGGTGACCGGCTGGCTACGCTTACGCGATAAGCGCAACGCCAGAAAAATGCCAATTAATGCAATCGCCACCGGTGCCACCCAAAGTATGGCGGTAAATACATTAAACGGCGGCTTATAGTGCGCGAAGTTGCCGTAGCGCGCGACCATGTAATCGATAACAGCTTGTTTCGATTCACCGGCCATGACCATTTCGTAGGCGCGTTCACGCATGTCGGCCGCAAGCGGCGCATTGGAGTCGGCAATATTCTGGTTTTGACATTTCGGGCAGCGTAATTCGCTGATCAGTTCCGCGTAGGTCTTGCGCTGTTGTTCGGTGTCGAACTCGTGGCCATCATAGGTAACCTGTTGCGCCATTGCACTCAGGCTCAGACACAACAACAGGCTGGCTATTAACGCACTGAAATGTCTCATTGCTGCGCCTCCTGCTGTAACTGGGTATAAATGCCTTTGAGTTTGTTCTGCCAGTTACGAGCATTGACGTCGCCCACATGGCGGTACCGAATTTTGCCCTCGGCATCAATAAAATAAGTTTCCGGCGCACCGTACACACCAAATTCAAAGGCGACGTCGCCTTCGGGATCGAACAGGTTAACGGTGTACGGGTCGCCAAGGGTATTTAACCAGTCTATGGCTTTGGCACGCGAATCGTCTTTGTAATTGAGCCCGACAATAGGTATTCCCTGTGCCGCCAACTCGTTTAAAAACGCATGTTCAGCGCGGCAGGTCGGACACCAGGTAGCCCAAACGTTCATCAGCATGGGACCGCCTTTTAACACCTCCTGGCTGTAAACTTTGTCGTTGTTAAACAAGTCCACGGCATTGAATTCAGGTACCGATTTATCAATTAACACCGATTCGAGTTTGGTCGGGTCACTGCCGAGGCCTTTTAATAAAAACACCAGCAATAGTGCAAATACGATTAAGGGCGCAAACAGCACCCACCAACGGCGTTTGGGCTGCTCTTCACTCATGCCGGCTGCTCCTTAGCTTTAACCCGTTTACTCGAACGATAACGCTTGTCTGCCATCGCTAGTGCGCCACCAATGGCCATAATAATCGCGCCCAACCAAATCCAGCGCACAAAAGGTTTTACGTAAAAACGCACTGCCCAGGGCTGATCCGCATCCGCAACATCATCTAAAGGCTCGCCCATCGCTACATATAAGTCTCGCAATAAACTAGCGTCTAAGCCGACTTCGGTCATGCTCATGCGCTGAACGGTGTAAAAGCGTTTTTCGCTAACCACTTCGGTAACGAATTCGCCGTTTTTATGTAGCTGGAAAATGCCCTGATCAGCAAGGTAATTAGACCCCTCAAAGTGCGTAAGCTCGTTAAAGGTTAACTCATAACCACTAACTTCTACGGTTTGTCCGGGCGCAATGGCAACATCACGCTCGGTTTCGTAATGCGACACCAACGCCACCCCAATCAGGGTTACGGCGAAGCCGATGTGCCCCAGCACCATGCCCCAATGGCTGGCCGGTATACGGGTAATGCCTGCCAGACCCTGTTTGCGTTGTTTTAGGGTCTGTTGCACTTCGGTTATCGTCGACAGTGCTACCCAGAACGCCAGGAACAGACCAATAGCCGCCCACGCCGGCAGTTGTTCAGCCCAAATACGCGGTAAAATAAAGGTCAGTGCGAGGGCTAATACCAGACACAGTGCCAGTGGTTTAAGTAGCGGCTGCAGTGGCTGTCGGCGCCAGCGCATCAGCGGGCCGACCCCAAGTAGTAATGCAAAGGGTACCACCAGGTAGGCGTACAGCTCGTTAAAGAACGGTTCACCAATGGAGATACTGCCCATGCCCAGTTCTTTATGCACTAATGGCAGCAAGGTGCCCAGCAGTACCACAATCATGGCGGCCATCAGCAGCACGTTATTACCCAGTAGCATCACTTCGCGCGAGGCCAGGTCGTAACGGCTGTAGCCCTGCATTTGCGAGGCTCGCATACCATAAAGAATAAGCGAGCCGCCAATAACGATGGCTAACAACACTAAAATAAACAGCCCGCGGGTGGGATCGGAGGCGAACGCATGCACCGAGACCAATACGCCGGAGCGCACTAAGAAGGTACCCAGCAAACTTAAACTAAAGGCCGCTATGGCTAACAGCACCGTCCATGATTTAAAACTGCCGCGCTTTTCGGTGACCGCCAGCGAGTGCAATAAGGCGGTCCCCACCAGCCATGGCATAAACGAGGCGTTTTCGACCGGATCCCAGAACCACCAGCCGCCCCAGCCGAGTTCGTAATAGGCCCACCAACTACCAATAGCGATACCCAGCGTCAGAAAAATCCACGCAGCCAGAGTCCACGGGCGTGACCAGCGCGCCCAGGCGGCGTCGAGCTTACCGGATATCAATGCTGCGATAGCAAAGGCGAACGCCACCGAGAAGCCGACGTAGCCCATATAGAGTAACGGCGGATGAATGATCATGCCGGGGTCTTGTAATAACGGATTCAGATCGCGGCCGTCGACCGGGATCATCGGTAGGCTGCGATCAAACGGGTTGGAGACCGTTAGCATAAACAGGTAAAAGCCGATGCTGATTAGGCCTAAAATACCCAATACCCGCGCCACCATCGGTAGCGGCATCGAGCGTGACAGCAGTGCCACTGCCGCTATCCAGCCCGACTGCATCAACATCCACAGCAGGAATGAGCCTTCGTGCGACCCCCATACCGCGGTCACTCGATAATGCGTCGGCAGTGCAGTATTCGAGTTGGCGGCTACATAAGCAATGGAAAAATCGTTAACGACAAAGGCCGTAACCAACATCGCAAAAGCTATAGCGGTAAATAAAAACTGCCCGATAGCCAGCGGCCGCGCGTAACTCATCACGCCACCGTGCCCACGCCACGCGCCATAAAGCGCATAGCCGGCCAGCAATACCGAAAAAGCTAAGGCAATGGCGATACTGAGGTGTCCGAGTTCAGCAATCATTGCTCGCTCCCGTCGTCAGTGTAAGCCTCAGGTGAATTCGGATTAACATGTTTAATGCCTTTCATTTTTTCGGCCAGCTCAGGCGGCATGTACTCTTCGTCGTGCTTGGCCAGTACTTCGCTGGCTTTAAGCACACGCGGTTCAACTAATTCGCCCTGCGCGACAATGCCCTGCCCTTCGCGGAATAGATCCGGCAAAATGCCCTGATACAACACCGTAATTTCGGGGCCGGTATCGGTGATATTAAATTTAACTTCGAGGGTGTCGCGGTTACGCTTAACCGAGCCTTCCACCACCATGCCGCCAACGCGCATGCGCTGGCCTACAACCGGCGCCTGCTTGCCTTCTTCGACTTCGACAAAATCAGACGGCGTGTAAAACAAATTAATACTCTGGCTCATAGCGTAGAGCATCAGTCCTACCGCAACTGACACGCCAACCACCAGGATTGCGACCCAGGTTAAGCGCTTTTTTCTGCGTGGATTCATCGCTTCGACTCCCCGACCGGCGATGCTTGCCGTTGTTGACGTTTGGACAGACGCTGTTTGCGGCGCAGTAACGTTTTACTTTGACGCTGCAAACGGCGACGCCCAATCGCGGCATCCAATGCGACACCGGCAATCACCAAAAAGGTTAAAAAGAAAGACAGCCAAACATAAAATCCGTAGCCGCCCATCTGAACAAAATCACTGAAACTATCAAACGCCATTAGTCAGCCTCCTGCGCCGTACCCAGCACCTTCTGTGCCCACGGCCGATGCAATTCGTGGCGCAGTAATTCGTTTTTAAAACGCATCATCACCAGCGTCGCGGTCAATAACATAAAGCCCAGCAGGCTAATCAGTAATGGCCACAGCATACTGGTAGCAATGGACGGACGTTCGAACTTGGTAATAGTCGCGCCCTGATGGAGGGTATTCCACCACTCCACCGAATAATGAATGATAGGCAGATTAACCACCCCGACCATCGCCAGTATGGCTGCGGCTTTGGCGCCGGTACGCTGATCATCGAAGGCATAGTAAAGCGCCATCACGCCAACGTATAAAAACAATAAAATCAGTTCTGAGGTCAGGCGTGCGTCCCACACCCACCAGGTTCCCCACATGGGTTTACCCCAAATGGCGCCGGTGAATAAGGCGATAGCCGTCATGGCCGCGCCCACCGGAGCAATAGCCGGAATTGACCATTCGGCAGTTTTTATTTGCCAAATCAGCGCAATGGCGCCCATCACCGCCATACCAAAATACGCGCCCATCGAGAAGATTGCCGACGGCACGTGAATATAGATGATGCGATAGCTGTCGCCCTGCTGGTAATCAGCCGGCGCAAAAGCCAGTCCCCAGATCATACCCACCGCCAGGCTAATGATAGTTAAAGCGGCAAACCACGGCAGTAATCTGTCGACTAAACGGTAGGTTGCTTCAGGTTTTGCGTAAGGATGTAACCATCGCCACATATTAATTCATACTCATTCTGACAGCGGCCGCCATTGCCAGCGGCGCCAGGGTTACCGTTAATACGGAAATTGCAGCCAAAATAGCCAATTGCCCGTGTACCGCCAGCCCCATGCCGGCATTTTCGACCGCCGAGGTCGCGAAGATTAACAGCGGAATAAACAGCGGCAATAATATCAAGCTAATCAGCGTGCCGCCACGTTGTAGCTGTAATGTTAAAGCGGCACCGATGGCACCTAACGCACTCAGTGCCGGCGTGCCCAATAGTAAGGTTAGCGCCAGCGCCCACCAGGCATCTAACGGCAAATTCAGTAACAAGGCCAACACCGGCGATAAAATAACCAGCGGCAAACCACTTAACAGCCAATGCGCTGCCACTTTTGCAGTCAGCGTAAAGGCCAACGGCTGCGACAGCAAACACAGTTGTTCCAGACTGCCGTCGTTATAGTCGTCTTTAAACAACCGATCCAGTCCCAACAAGGTTGCCAGTAACGCCGCCACCCAGATAATTCCCGGTGCAATGCGCGCCAGGATATCCGGCCCGGGGCCCACGCCCAGCGGGAACAGGGTCACGACCATCAACAAAAACAGCAACGGATTAAGTGCATCTGAGCGCCGCCGTGCTGCAATGCGCAAGTCGCGTACCAATACAGACCGCCACAGTGCGGTCGAGTTCACGCTACTGCTCATGACGCCAGCATCTCGTATTGCGGTGCCGCTAACGCTAATTGCTGCAACGGCAGTTGCGGGTCGTTTAGCGGCTGGTGCGAGGTCATGACAATGGTGCCGCCCTGATTTAAATGTTCAATAAAGCGTTGTTGCAGCAAGGCAATGCCTTCGACATCCAATGAGGTAAAGGGCTCGTCCAGGATCCATAGTTTGGCCTGACTGCACCATAAGCGGGTTAACGCTACACGACGCTGCTGGCCAGCCGACAGGAGACCGGTGAATTCTTCTTCCAGCCCCAGTAAGCCCAGTTGTTCCAGCACATCCCAATCGCTTTGTTGTTGGTTTTTGGCGTTAGTATCGCCGTTAAGACGGCGCTGCCAGTAGACGTTTTCGAGCGCGGTCAACTCGGGCTTAACGGCGGCTTTGTGGCCGATGTAAAGTAATTGCTGATGGTAGTCGTCGCGAACTTTTTCGATCGGATTGCCGTTAAAGTAGATGCGCCCTTCTGAGGGTTGCAGCAATCCGGTCAACATACGCAGCAAGGTCGACTTACCGGCGCCATTAGCACCGGTAATCTGCCAAATTTCGCCGCTTTGCACGGCAAACTGCAACTGCGAAAATAATACGCGGCCACTGCGAATTGAGCTTACACCGTCTGCGTGTAATAGTGGTACTGCTGAGCTCGCGAACTGAGTCATTCGTGGGTTCCAACAAGGCGCATATTTAGATGGATAAATTAATTCGAGTTTACCACAATTGCTGCCGAAAATACCATGTAAAGGCGCGGCAATTTGTCCGTGTTAAGTCAACGTTTGCTAACGGGTAATACAGAGGTTACATGGAGCTGGGTCAGTTACTACAAAATCTGCTGGGTAACAGTGGCGGAGCAAAATCGGCCACGGCCGATGCGTTGCCTGTGCGGGTATTGAATGACTTAACCCGGGTGGTCAATGCGGAGTCGGCGAAAGTGCTGATGGGGGTATTGCAGCAAAGTGTGCAGCAGCAAGTCGGCCAGCAACTTAGCCGCTTGCCGATAATGGCAGTAAAGGTGACCGTACAGCCCGCCAATGCGGCAAAACAGCAGCCACCACAGGTGCTGCTGCAATTAACTGTGCAGGGTAAAAACGTGGTTGTGCCGGTAGCCATAACCCGGACTCAGCAACAACAGATTCAGCAACTACAGCAGCAAGCGCCGCAACAACCGATGCTGGTTATTGCAAAGTCCGTCAGCAAGCCAGCAGCACAAGAGAGTAAGCCGCAATTAAACCTGCAATTGGTTAGTCTTAAAGCGCCTAAACAACCGGTAGAGATTAAATTGCCACTGGCACAACTGCCCAGGCCCGCAGCCGATGCCTTGTTGCAAAGCGTGACTCAACAACGCAGTCCGCAGCAGCCGTTGTTGACACCGCGCGCAGCGCAAACAGCCGTAGCGGCCGAAGGCACGCTGCCAACAGCCTCGGCAACGCCGAAAACAGCCGCGCCACCGCCAACCACCCCGGGCGTATTGCTAAAGCAAGCAAGCCAAACCACCCCCAACCAATTGCAACAAGCCCTGCAAAACCTGATTCGCGAACTCCCTACACCGCGAGGCACCGCCGAGCCGACACCGCGCGAAGCGCCTACTCCGCGAGGCACCGCCGAGCCTACACCACGCGAAGCGCCTATCCCGCGAGGCAACGCCGAGCCCACACCGCGCGAAGCGCCCTCCCCGCGTCAAGCGCTGGCCAGCGTCTTACAGGCCGTTTTGCAGCAACTGCCGAAAGGCGAGGCCATGCAACAACCGCAGCAACTTAAGCAATGGGTTAACGACTGGTTTGCGGCAAAACCCGTCGCAACAGCGCCACAACAACAAATGGGTACGCTGGGCAAAATGCTGATGATGTTGTTGGGCACGGCAATGCAAAAGCCCGCAGCCGCGGCGTCACAATCGGCCGCTCCGCTAAGTGGCTCGCAACAGCAGTCGGTAAGCCAGCTGACACAGGCATTAATTGACGAAGTAATGCGCCCGGCACCACGCAGTGCCGGCGATACCGGTTTTACCGGCGAAGTGCGCGAACGCATTAACCAGCTGTTGCAACAATTGCCGCAAACGCAACTACAGCGCTTAATGCAGCTATTTACCTCGGCGGTGAACAGTGCTCAAACTAGTCAGGCGAGGCTCGCTGAGACATCGGCAGCAACACCGGAATACTATGTGTTGTTGCCGGCTAATGCGCAACAGCCGGAACAACAACACGAGTTATTGATTCGTCGCGAGCAAGAACGTGGTAGTGACGGTGAACAAGGCCGTACGCTGTGGTTATTTACCTTGCGCTTTGAATTAAAAAGTTATGGCCCGTTATTGGTTAAAGGTCGCTACCACCCAGCCGGCACCCGCGTCGATTTTTATACCGAATCTGACCATGCGCAACGGGCGCTGGAGACCAAGCTGGAAAAACTGACTAAGCGCTTTGAACAACTCGAGGTAAACGGACTGAATTTAACGGTACAAAAAGGTCGGGTACCAGACACGCTGGCGAAACAACAAAGTGGAATAATTCGGGTGACCGTATGAGCGATGATCGCAAAGAAAAACAAGCCATTGGCCTTGCCTATGATGGCGTCAATGCACCGCAGGTTATCGCTAAAGGCTTTGACGAGCTGGCAGAAGAGATTATTGCGGTAGCCAAAGAGCACGGCGTGATGGTGCACGAGGATCCCTTGTTATCCGATTCGCTCGCGCGCCTGGACGTTGGCGAAGAAATCCCCCGCGATTTATACATCATCATCGCCGAAATCATCGCCTTCGCCTACTTGTTAGACGGGAAATTTCCGGCTTCGTGGGAATAAACGAAAATCCACCGGCGGGACGTAGCGCCCCGTCGCCGGTGCATCCCATCGAAACCAAAAAATCGGCTACATCATCTCCGCATGGCGGCGAGGAGTTCGGCTTCGGCGCGGGGCAGATCGCATTCCTGCATGATTTCTTCGATGCTGGCGCCGCTGGCGACGAGTTTGGCGGCGCGTTGGTAGAGTTTGGCGCCGGGGTCTTGCTCGGAGAGTTGTTGCAGCTTTTGTTCCAGTGCGCGCTGCTCCTGGCTAAGCTGTGCGACGGTTTGCTGCAATTGCTGGTTTTGTTGTTCCAGCTGTTGCTTTAGGCTTAACTCAAGGCTTTGCTGCAGTTGCTGGGTTTGGGCAAAATCGCCACCGTCCTGCTTCTCGGTCTGCTGCTCCAGCTGCTTTTTGAGGGCTAAAATATCACTGGCGGTTTCGGTCAGCATCATCAGACGCTGTTGCTGCCGTTCAATTACCTGGCTTTGCTTACGCGCAGTAATAACCACAGCAGTTAGCGCCAGCAAGGCCAGCACTAATGCGATAATAGCTATAACCAGCGGCGTCGACAGGATCACCGGCAAACTCCGTCTGTTAACCTAACCGTGAGATTTCGTCCCACTCGTCATCGGTCAGCATCTTATCCAGATCGACCAAAATCAGCAGTTCGCCGTCACGATTGCTTACACCCTGAATAAAGCGTGAGCTCTCGTCGGTACCAACGTTAGGTGCGGTATCGATTTCTGACTTTTTCAGGTAAACAACTTCGGCGACGCTGTCGACCAAAATACCGATGACCTGTTTTTCAGACTCGATGATCACTACGCGGGTACTGTCGGTGACTTCGGTTTGCGGCAAACCAAAACGCAAACGGGTGTCGATAACCGTGACGACGTTACCGCGCAGGTTAATGATACCGAGTACGTAGTTTGGTGCTCCGGGGACCGGCGCAATTTCGCTGTAGCGCAGTACTTCCTGCACCTGCATTACGTTGATGCCGTAGGTTTCTTCTTCTAGTTGAAAAGTTACCCACTGCAATACTTCGTCATTTGCTTCTGCGTCGTTGTTTTTTCTGTTGTCTTTCACGTTTCGAGTTTCCGTCGCCATAGTATTGCTCCGCGTCTTTTGTTGTCGCGCCGAAGGCGCGACCTACGTTATTTCTTGATGTGTCCCAAACCATTATCCAGCAGTGTAATCAATGCGTTAACATCGAGCAATGCACACATGCGATCGCGTACCACGCCGGCAAGCCAGGGGCGCTTTTCGTTAACCCCGCTGCGCCACTGGATCGAGTCCGGGTGCAAGGGCTCACTATCAACCAACTCTTCGCACAGCAAGCCCCAGGGGCTGTCGTTGAGCGTTATCAAATACTGGTATTCGATTTTTTCTTCCAGCTCCGGCGTGATTTTTTCCGGCATCACCCATCTAGCTGTATCGACCACTTGTAGTTTTTCTTCACGTTCAGTCATGATTCCTTTGAACCAGGACGGTTTGCCGATTATCGGGCTAATTTTGCTGAGCGTGTGAATACCCCCCAAACTTTTTAGCGGCACCGCTAAGGTTAGCCCGGCGACACGGAAGAACAATGCCTGGAAATCGTCAGACTGGTATTCCTGCATCGGGTCTGCGACCGGTTCGGGCTCGACTTCGTCTCGCGGTTTAGGCGCTTCGCGCGGGGTGGGGTCTGCGACCGGTGTAGGCTCGACTTCGTCTCGCGGTTTGGGCGCTTCGCGCGGTGTCGGGTCTGCGACCGGTTTAGGCTCGACTTCGTCTCGCGGTTTGGGCGCTTCGCGCGGTGTGGGGTCTGCGACCGGTGTAGGCTCGACTTCGTCTCGCGGTTTGGGCGCTTCGCGCGCTACGGTTGCTTTTTGCAGCAGCTTTTTTATCGGTTCGTCGTTGAACTCGGCTACGGGCTTTTTCTCTTCCTCAAGCAGAGCTTTAAGGTATTCCATCATCGCTTTATCGCTGCCGCTCATGCTGTATCCTGCTGTGCTAATTGCTGAAGATGGGTCAATAAACTCTGATACGCCAGTACGCCGCGTGATTTCGGTGCATACACCGATGGCGGTAGTTGCTGGTTACTGGCATCACGAAACTTTGTATCAATGGGGATCATGCCACTCCAGACTGACTTACCATAGCGCTCAACCAATTTTTTATAGGTATCCAGCGATGCCCGTGTGCGTTTGTCATACAGCGTTGGAATAATGGTGTAGCTGTAGCCGTGTCCGCGTGATTTCTGGATCAGCGTTAAAGTGCGCATCATTCGATCCAGCCCTTTTAGCGCTAAAAATTCGGTTTGCACCGGTATCAACACCCGATGGCAGCAGGCCAGGGCATTGACCATTAACACGCCTAACACAGGCGGTACGTCGATTAAAACATAATCATAATCTTGCGCGACTAGCGCCAGCGCACGTTTTAACACCAGCCCCATACCGCCATGATTACCGAGCTTGCGATCGAGTGTAGCGAGCGCCATGGTGGCGGGCATGACATGCAAATTGTCGACTTCACTAGGCAAGATAGTCTGTTTAACTTGCTCGCGGGTAATGTTTTTGCCCGCAACAAAAACGTCATAAGCACTGGCCGGCAACTCTTCGGAATCAAAGCCCAGGTAGTAGGTCAGCGAGGCATGCGGATCGGTATCTATGCACAGTACGCGCTGGCCGCGCTCAGCCAGTAACCCGGCTAAGGCAACCGTGGTGGTGGTTTTACCCACGCCACCTTTTTGGTTGGCGACTGTCCATACGATCATCGTTAGTGGTATCCCACTTCTTTAATAATGGCTTTACCCATTTCGTTAAGGCTGATACTACGCGATGAAATTCCGGCCGAGGCGACTGCCTGCGGCATACCGTAAACCACGCAACTGGCCTCGTCCTGCGCCCAAATGGTGGCGCCTTTTTGCTTAAGCATGCGCGAGCCTTCACGGCCATCGGCGCCCATGCCGGTCAAAATAACACCTAAAACCTTGCCACCGAATAACTTCGATAAACTGGCAAAGGTAATATCCACGCTCGGTTTGTAAGTCACCCGGCCACTGTTGTCTTCTTTGATACGCAGACGGGCGTTGCTGCTGGTGCCATCGACAATCATTTGCTTACCACCCGGTGCCAGATACGCCTGTCCGGGGCGCAGTACATCGCCGTCTTCGGCTTCTTTGACCCGCACTTTACACAGTCCGTCGAGCCGTTGCGAAAATGCCTTGGTAAACGCCGCCGGCATATGCTGCACCATGACAATCGGGTAGGGAAAATCGGCAGGTAACTGAGTCAGAATTTTTTGCAGCGCCACCGGACCACCGGTCGAGGTGCCGATTGCCAGAATTTGATACGCACGATTAATGGTTAAACTACTGGTCGATGCGACGCTGGCCGGCGCTGTGGCCTCGTCCCGCTGACGTTGACGTTGTTCGCTGCGTTGGCGAATCCGATCCAGCGCCGAACCTGACGAACCCCTCGTCGCGGGGCTTCGTGTCAACGGCGTTGAGCTACGAGACGCCGGTGACGGCGGCGGTGTCGCCGCGCGGGTTGAACGGGCACCGGTATCGTTGGCAATGGCCAGCACCCGGTCTTGCAAGGTTTTTACCGCCTCGTCGCGATTACGCGCGATGTCTTCAAATTTTTTCGGCAGAAAGTCAGCCGCCCCGGCTTCCAGCGCATTTAAGGTTGCGGTTGCGCCCTCATGTGTCAGTGAGCTGAACATCAAAATCGGGCACGGCGCCGAGCGCATGATTTCTTTTACTGCGTCGATGCCATTCATCACCGGCATTTCGATGTCCATGGTAATGACGTCAGGGCGAAGGGATTTAGCCTTGTCGACGGCCTCGCGACCGTCGTTGGCAGAGCCGATAACTTCTAAGCGGCTGTTTTGTTCGAGGATCTCAGTGACTCGGCGGCGAAAAAACGCCGAGTCATCTACCACCAGAACTCGTACTGTCATGTGGAGGGTTATCCGTTAACGTTTAGCGTAATACTTCAGCATGCTGGGTACATCAATAATCAGCGCGATACCACCGTCACTGGTGATGGTCGCGCCGGCCATACCCGGCGTACCCTGTAATAATTTATCCAACGGCTTGATCACAACTTCTTCCTGACCAATCAACGCATTAACCACAAAGCCAACTTGTTGGTTGCCGATTTGCACCACCACAACGTGACCATTCTCGTCGCGGGCTGAGCCATCAGGATTGCGCACCAGCCATTTCTCCAGGAAGAACAACGGAATCGCACGATTACGTACAATCAGCGTTAACTGCCCATCGACGGTGTTGGTTTTGCTCATGTCGAGGTCAATAATCTCGCTAACTACCGCTAACGGCAAGGCAAACGTCTGCTGTTTTACTGCCACCATCAGGGTCGGCAAAATAGCCAGTGTCAGCGGCACTTTGATCATCAATTCAGTGCCTTTGCCGAGCTCCGAATTGATCTTAACACTGCCGTTAAGCTGCGAGATCTTGGTTTTCACCACGTCCATACCCACGCCGCGTCCGGATACTTCCGACACTTGTTCTTTGGTCGAGAAGCCGGCGGCAAAAATCAGGTTATAGGCGTCTTCGTCGCTCATACGGGCGGCACTGTCTTCGTCCAGCACCCCGCGTTTAATGGCAATTTGCTTGAGTTTTTCAGCGTCCATACCGGCACCGTCGTCTTTAATCGACAACATGATATGGTCGCCTTCCTGCGACGCTGATAATGTTACCGTACCCTGCCGTGGCTTGCCTTTGGCAACTCGGTCATCCGGCATTTCGATACCGTGGTCAACTGAGTTACGCACCAAATGCACCAGTGGATCGGCCAGCGCCTCGACCAGGTTTTTATCCAGGTCGGTGTCTTCGCCGTGCATTTCCAGGTTAATTTCTTTTTTCAGGCTACGCGCCAGATCACGCACCACCCGTGGGAATCGACCAAAGACTTTCTTGATCGGCTGCATACGGGTTTTCATCACCGCGCCCTGCAAATCGCCGGTAACCACATCCAGATTAGAAATGGCTTTGCTCATTTCCTGAGCGTTTTCGGCGTCGTCGTTGTTACTCAGACTCAGTAAACGGTTACGCACCAGCACCAGCTCACCGACCATATTCATGATGTCGTCGAGACGCTTGGTATCGACACGCACTGTGGTTTCGGGTGGCTTTGCGGCTTCGGCTTTAGGGCCTGCGGCCGGTTTGGCACCTGCGGCGGGTTTAGGGCCTTCGGCCGGTTTAGAGCTTGCCTTCGGCTGCGCTGGTTTAGAGGCTTTGCCTGGTTTGGGGCCTGCGGCCGGTTTGGCGCCTTCGGCGGGTTTAGAGGCTTCGCCTGGTTTAGGGCTTGCCTTCGGCTGTGCCGCTTTGTCGGCTGCCGTCGGGGCTTTGCCCTGGCCATGCAGTTCGTCTAACAATGATTCGAACTCATCGTCAGTAATTTCGTCGTCTTTCGACTTATCCGCTTTTTTCTGTTCTTCTTGCTGTTTTTCAGCGCTGGTCGGCGCTTTGCCGCTGCCGTGTAATTCGTCCAGCAGCGCCTCGAATTCGTCGTCAGTTATTTCGTCGTCGTCTTTACCCTTGCCGGAAGCAGGAGTTGCAGCCGCATCATCAGCTTTGGTAGCACCAGGACCTTTGCCGCTGCCGTGAAGTTCGTCGAGCAGCGCTTCAAATTCGTCATCCTGAATTTCGTCAATACCACCGTCAGACGATGGTTGCTCTGCCGCCGGTTGTTCTGGCTCTGGCGGAGCTTCGGCAACACTCTCATCAGCAGCACTATCGTCTTCGGTCTCTGGTTCGCTTAACTTATGCAACGCTTGTAATAATTCGTCAGAAGCCGCTTCGGGCTCGTCCCGCGCTTGCAACTGCGCAAACTGTGCATTAATGGTGTCCAGTGCCTGCAGGATCACGTCCATAAGCTCTGAGGTGACTTTACGCTGATGGTTACGCAAGGTATCGAACACGTTTTCGGCACCGTGACAGGTATCGACCAACGCGTGTACATTCAAAAACCCAGCGCCGCCTTTAACCGTGTGGAAGCCACGGAAAATAGCATTCAGCAAGTCGGAATTCTCAGGATCGTTTTCCAGCTCTACCAGCTGTTCAGATAGTTGCTCGAGTATCTCCCCGGCCTCTATCAAAAAATCCTGTAGAATATCTTCGTCCATTTCAAAGCTCATGCGAGTGCTGCTCCTAGAATCCTAAACTGGACAGTAAATCATCAACATCGTCCTGACCATGAACCACGTCATCGCGCTTGTCGGCGTCAATAATCGGTCCCTCTGCTTGATTTTTATCGGCCGCTTTGGGCTCTTGCTTAGCAACTTTTTTGGCGTCATCACCAAAAAGTTTTAATAATTCAATCAGATTCTTCTCAACGTCTTCGACCAGTTGTATAACCCTGCGGATAATCTGTCCGGTAATATCCTGAAAATCCTGTGCCATCAATACTTCGGTCATCAGGCTATGGATCTGTGGCATGTTACTGCCACACGACTTCAATACATCGTCAACGCCATGACAAAGCGACTTAAACTCGTCTAACTGAATGTCATTGTCCATGAGTTTTTGCCACTGTGGCATTAATCGGTCGATTTTTTGATGCATGTCATCAGCCATAGGCAAACACGCTTCGACGGCATCCATGGTGCGGTTGGCTGCATCTTCGGTTTTTTGGATAACGTACTGTAAGCGGTTTTGGGCATCGGGCAGATCGTCTTCGGTCAACTGCACAATACGTGGGTCCAGCTGAAAGTCTTGCAGCGCTTCGTGGAGGTCTCGCGTCAGCTGGCCGACCGACGTGAATAACTTGTCGTTGCGGCGATCAAACATTTCGTCGAGTTTATCATTGGCTTTGCTTTGTTGGCCTGCCTCAAGCAGTTCTACCAGCTCTCGTGCTTGCTCTAACGAAACATTTCGGGCTTGCTCAGTCATGGAGGCTTGCCCTTATTAGCTAATGCGTTCGAAAATTTTGTCGAGCTTTTCTTTAAGCGTCACTGCAGTGAATGGCTTAACGATGTAGCCGTTAACCCCTGCCTGCGCAGCCTGAATAATCTGCTCACGCTTGGCTTCTGCGGTTACCATTAATACCGGTAGGTGCGACAAGTTATCGTCTTTGCGAATTTCCTTAAGCAAATCGATACCCTGCATGCCCGGCATGTTCCAGTCGGTTACGACAAAGTCAAAGTCACCCTGTTGCAACATGGGTAGCGCGGTATTGCCGTCATCGGCTTCCTGAATATTAGTGAAGCCCAAATCACGCAACAAGTTCTTGATGATTCGTCTCATTGTTGAAAAGTCATCAACAACAAGAATTTTCATATTTTTATCCAAAGCTCCCTCCACTGAGGCTCTCGATTACCACGTTTAGTCAACCCAGTTTTGCATCCGTGATTTAAGACGCAGCATAGCCTGACTATGAATTTGACTGACTCGCGATTCGCTCACACTGAGCACTTCGCCAATCTCTTTTAAGTTTAATTCTTCATCATAATACAACGAAAGCACTAAAGCTTCACGTTCTGGCAACGTCGAAATGGTATCAGCCAGCGCCCGATGAAAGGCATCATTCTCTACATCCCGCTGTGGCTCATAGTGCGAGCCGGTAACTTGTTCCGGAATAATGGCGTCTTCTGACACGCCTAGATCTTCCATTCCGATAATGCGCCCCGAGTTTACATCACGCAGGATAGCGTGATATTCATCCAGCGACATCTCCAGTCGCTCAGCCACTTCAACGTCTTTGGCATCGCGGCCGGTGTCGTTTTCGACCAACCGGATAGCCTCTAAAACACGGCGGTGATTTCGATGCACCGAACGTGGCGCCCAGTCGCCGCGGCGTATCTCGTCTAACATCGCGCCGCGAATGCGGATACCGGCAAAGGTCTCAAAACTCGCGCCTTTGCTACCGTCAAAATTACGCGCCGCTTCTAACAACCCAATCATCCCCGACTGAATTAAATCATCGACCTGCACGCTGGCCGGCAAGCGCGCCATCATGTGATGCGCAATGCGTTTTACCAGGCCGGTATGTTGTTCGATGATAGCCTGCCGGTTATCGGCATGGGCGCTGTAAACAGCCGCTTTATTCATTGGCAACATCCTGCTTATTAGCGTTATCGGCAGAAGTTATTAATTGTTCAAGGAAAAATTCCATATGACCGCCGGCTTGTGCCGGAATCGGCCAATCCAGAGCCTTTTTCGCCAACGCTTTTATCGCCAGCGACGCCGGTGATTTGGGGTGCGCCATAACCATGGCTTTTTGTTTGCGAACGGCTAAACGTAAGTTCTCGTCAAACGGAATAATCGCTGACAATTCTATCGCAACATCTAAAAAGCGATCGGTGACCTTGGTCAACTTATTGAACAGCACCTGGCCGTCGCGCAGGTTGCGCACCATATTGGCGACCACTTTAAATTTAAACACACCCTGGTCGCGGCTTAGCACCTTCATCAGCGCATAGGCGTCGGTAATTGAGGTGGGCTCGTCGCAAACCACCACGATAACGTCTTGCGAGGCTCTGGCAAAGCTGACCACGGTGTTACCAATACCGGCAGCGGTGTCGACAATCAATACGTCAAAATCGTGCTGCAGATCGCTGAAGGCCTGAATTAGACTAGCGTGCTCACGTTCAGTTAATTCGACCATAGAGCGGGTGCCGGAGGTCGCCGGGACAATCTTTATGCCGGCCGGCCCTTCGATGAGAATATCGCGCAGCTCGGCAGTGCCATCGAGTACGTGCGAGAGGTTTTTTTGTACCCGCAAGCCCAGCATCACGTCCACATTGGCCAAGCCTAAGTCAGCATCCAGTACCAGTACGCGTTTGCCCTGCTGAGCCATCGCGATAGCCATATTAAGCGACACGTTGGTTTTACCCACGCCGCCTTTGCCACCGGTCACTGCAATTACTTTGATCTTAGATTGTTTCATTCTTCTTAAGCCACTTGCTTGGTCCATGTGCGCGCTACTTCTTTAGTTAATACTAGACTGCCAGTAGGATTTTGGCATTTCTGCCATGTTCGAACAAATGCTTTTGTCATACAAGCGTTCGGCTTCGCTCACTAAATAGTGGGCGTCGGCCACTTTCATGTCTTCCGGCACTTGCTGACCATTTGTTAGATAACTTACCGCCATGCCATGCTCGATGGCAACACTTATACTCTCACCCAGACTCAGACATTCGTCGAGTTTGGTAAAAATACAACCGCTCAGCGGCAGCGTTTTAAACTGTTTTACCGCATCGTTAAGCACTTGTGTTTGCGATGTAGCCGATAATACCAGATATGGGCGAATGCGCAGACGATTATTGTGCAGTAAGGTCGCTAATTGGTCGTTTAAGCGTTTATCGCGCTGACCCATGCCGGCAGTATCAATCAGAATCAGCGATTTATCACGTAATGTGAGCATCGCATCGGCCAGTTCTTTGGCGTTATTAGCGACTTTGACCGGACAGCCAATAATACGGCCATAGGTTTGCAATTGTTCACTGGCACCGATACGGAAGGTATCGGTGGTAATAAGCGCAACGTTATCAGCGCCGTGGCGCTGGGCGTAACGCGCTGCTAACTTAGCAATAGTGGTGGTTTTGCCGACACCGGTAGGGCCAACCAAGGCCACTGCGCCGCCACGCGTCAAAATATCGTCAGCGGTGGTGTTTAACTGACCTTCAAGCAATTGCAGGCATTGCTCCCAGCTATCGTCGTCACCGCCTTCGGGAATAAAGCAGGCGATTTGATCGGCGATGCGTTCGCTTAAACCCATGCCCATCAGGCGTTTGGTCAGCATTGCGCGGATAGGTTCTTCACGTTCGACTTCCTGCTTCATCAGGCCGCTTAGCTGGTGTTGCAGTAGGTCTTTGATGCCGCGAATTTGGGCTTTTAATTCGGCGATTTCTGCGGCGGATCCGCCGGTGACGTGCTCGGGGATTTCGTCATCACGCTGCGCGTGGGCTGTTTGCGCCTGTGGCGCGGCTGTTTCGGCCTGCGGCCGGGCTGTTTTGGGCTGCGCCCAGGCTGTTTGCTCCTGCGGCGCGGCTGTTTGCTGCGTGCCTTCGGCCGCAGCGGCTGTTGGGCTTGTGCCTTCGGCACTCGCTGATTGGCGTTGTAGGAGTTCGGTTAGAGAATTTGCTGGGGTGGGCTCCTGCTGCGCAGTCGCCTCCTCTGCTGGCTGTTGGGCGTCGGGGTCGATGGCGGCGACTATTTCGATGCCGCCGTTAACCTTTTTGTTGGACATGATGACAGCGTCCGGGCCCAGGGTTTCTTTTACCTGCAACAATGCGCGGCGCATATCTTCGGCAAAAAAGCGTTTAATTTTCACAAGCGACTCCCATCCTAACTATTCTGGCCCACGGCTTGGTTTCCGCCGATGGAGCTGACTATCCGAATTTGTTTATCGTCGGGGATTTCCTGATAACTCAGTACTCTCATGCCATCTGTCGCGTGACGGGCAAAACGTGCCATGGTCGAGCGCAGTAGCCCCGAAGTTAGCAACACTGACGGTTCTCCGTTCATTTCCTGTTGCTGATGTACGTCGCGTAATGAGGTTTGTAAGCGTTCTGCCAGGCCGGGTTCGATACCTGCGCCTTGCTGATTGCCCTCATTACCGGCGGCTTGCAGAGACTGATGCAACATCTGTTCCAACTCTGGTGCTAAAGTGACGACAGGCAGCTCTGGCGCGCCTTCCGAGATATCCTGGACAATGAGTCGGCGTAGCGCGATACGTACGGCGGCGGTCAGAACGTCAGGATCTTGACTCCGCGGTGCGTACTCCACCAAGGTCTGCACAATCGTGCGTAAATCGCGGATGGCGATGCCCTCGTCCAGCAGGTTTTGCAGTACTTTAACGAAGTTACCCAGCGACAACATATCGGGAATAAGGCCTTCGGTCAGTTTTGGATGGCTGCGTCCCAGGCGATCCAGCAATTCTTGTGCTTCTTCGTGGCCCAGTAGTTGCGACGCTTGGTTAGTGACAATCTGGCTTAAATGAGTGGCGACAACCGTCGCTGAATCAACCACGGTATAGCCGAGGGTTTGCGCGTGTTCGCGCTGTTCCGGACGGATCCATACCGCATCCAGGCCAAATGCGGGGTCTTTGGTTTTTTCGCCTTCAAGTTCGCCAAATACCTGACCCGGGTTAATGGCCAGTTCCCAGTCGTGACGAATTTCTGCTTCACCCATGGTCACGCCCATCATGGTAATACGGTAGCTGTTAGGGCCTAAATCCAGGTTGTCGCGGATATGAACCGAGGGGACCAGGAACCCAAACTCCTGCGATTGCTTTTTACGCACACCTTTAATGCGCGAGAGCAGTTCCCCGCCTTGTGATTTATCCACCAACGGAATTAAGCGGTAACCCACTTCCAGGCCTAGTGTGTCGACATGACGTACATCGTCCCAACTGAGTTCCTTTTGGGTTTGCTGTTGCTGCTGTTCTTGTTTTTCCTGCTCGACCAGCTCGCCTTCTTGTGACTCGCCTTTTTTAATTTTGAAATAAGCGGCGCCGGCTAAAATCGCTGACATGCTTAAAAAGGCCAGGTGCGGCATGCCGGGAATCACGCCCAAGGCAAATAAAATAGCGCTGGAAATGACCAATACACGGGGGTTGTCGATAAGCTGAAACACCACCGCATCACCCATGTCTTTGGTGTCGTTTTCGCGGGTGATGATAATGGCGGTGGCAACCGAGAGTAGCAGCGATGGAATTTGCGCAACCAGGCCGTCACCGATGGTTAGCAGGGTATAAACTTCAATTGCTTCGCCAAATGTTAGTCCGTGTTGGATCATACCAATCAGGAAGCCGCCGACAATGTTGATTAGCAGGATGAGGATACCGGCGATGGCGTCGCCTTTTACAAATTTACTGGCACCATCCATCGAGCCGTAAAAGTCCGCTTCGCGGGTGACGTCGCTGCGGCGCAGTTTAGCTTCTTCCTGGTTAATAAGGCCGGCATTTAAGTCGGCATCGATAGCCATTTGCTTACCTGGCATGGCGTCGAGGGTAAAACGTGCGGTAACTTCCGAGATACGACCGGCACCCTTGGTAATAACCACGAAGTTAATGATGACGAGAATGGCGAATACCACTAAACCAACAGTGTAGTTGCCGCCGATAACCACGCTACCAAAGGCTTCGATAACGCTACCGGCAGCGCCCGGGCCGTTGTGCCCTTCAAGCAGGACGATACGGGTTGAGGCGACGTTTAGGGATAATCGTAATACCGTGGCGATCAACAATACCGTGGGGAATGCGGCGAAATCGAGCGGCCGTTGGGTATATACTGCTACCAGCATAACCACGAGCGACAAGGTGATAGAGAACGAGAACAGGATATCCAGCATCATTGGCGGAATCGGTAGCACCACCATCGCCAAAATCGCCATTACCGCCATCGGCGTACCGAAGCCTTTGATTAAATGGGGATTTTTTTGCGCAAAGCCTTTTAAACTATTGAGCCGTTCTGCTCCACTCGCCATACATCTTATCTCGCGTCAAAAGTTTGTATCTGGGGTTGGTGCATTCAATATTTGTGCCAAGTTCGGATTTATCGGCGGATGGGGGGCTTCGCCCCGCCGGTGCGCTCCCTGCGGTCGCTAAACCGGCGGGTACTTATGATATGAATTAAGATCTTGGGGCAGTCACGATCCGCGTTTTAAATGAATTCAACGTCAAATTCCGTTAAAACCTCAAATGCCGGCACATCCCGGGAATGCAAAAAGATCGTCAGTAGCCGCCGGCTTAGCGGCGAAGCCGCGTGACGGCGGTTCAAAGCGTATCCCCGACGACGAGGCCCATCGAAGCCGAAATAGCGCACGAATTTATCCGCCAAATCGCAATTCGTGTTTTGAGTCGGAAATCTACACTGGGTTGTTTTGGACGGGAAATCAATGGGTTTTAGTTTGCTTGAAATTTTGGTGTCGATGGCGGTGGTGGCGATCTTGTTGGCGGCGGGGATGCCGGGGTTGCAACAGAGTTCTGAACGGGTGCAAATGCAGGTGTGGAGCGAGCGTATTTTAATGTTGTTGCAACAGCGCAAGGCCTTTGCCATGTCTGAGAACCGGCAGATTACTATTGCTATAGATTCAATCGCGGCTGAGCTGCCCAATGGCTTGAGCCTTAAGCATAATTTTCGTGCGGGTTCGCCGCTGGTTTTCGAGGGTAATAGCGGCTTTGCGCGGGCCGGGAGTATCGAACTTCAAAATGCCGGTTACGGCAGCAAAATTATTATTAGTGGCCTGGGCCGAATTCGCCGTTGTCAGAGCGTTGGCATGGTATTGCCCGGATTTCGCGCATGTTAACGCGCCAGCGCGGTTCAAGCTTGCTAGAAGTCATTGTCGCCGCATCGCTGGGGTTACTGGTGATCCTGGCGGTGCAACAAACCTGGGCGTGGCAAATGGGGCAGCAATTGGGTCACAGCGATTCAACCAAAGCCTTTTTAACCGCCCAGTCGTTATTAGAGCAGCTCACTCAGGATATTACCGATGCCAACCCCGAAGCGATTGACTTACGCGGCAACTGCTATTTACTACCACAGCATGATGGTCGCCAATTAGCCTATCGCGTTAAGAATAAACAAGTGCAGCGCCATACACTGGCTCCTTATTGCCCAACTACTGGCTGGCAAAGTTTAAGTCATTACCATTCGGTTGCGATTAAGTCGCTAACGCTGCAGCTGTTTAAATCGCAGGGTTTGCCCACGCTGTCGATAGCCTTAATGGCAAAATCACCACGAGATGACAGTTTTCATGCCTTTAATCGCGAGGTGGTTTTACATGCGGCACGTTAACTTGTCGTCGCAGCAAGGTTTGGCGGTACTGATGACGGTGGTGACGTTAACGGCATTAAGTTCAATGGCGCTGGCGGGACTGTTATTTCAGGCGCAGGCGTTGCAAGCGCAACAACATCGGCAATGGTTGCTGTTAAAGCAACGTAACGAGCAGCAACTTGCCCGGCAGCAGGCCTATTATGCGCAGCTTGAACAAGAGTAGCGGGTTTTCATTAATCGAAGTACTGGTGGCCGCGGCGATTTTCTCAATCTGGCTACCCAGCAGTTTGTATGCATTGCAGTTAGGCCTGGCGACCCAACTAAAAGTGCAGCAACGCGCTGAACAAGTCGAAGCCATGATGGCGTTGCATGCTGATATCGCAGCGCAATGGCGGAATGGCGCTGTAACGGTCGATAGTCATGATATTGACTGGCAAATCGATGTCATCGACGAACACCGGGCGGTGCTCACTTTATCCACCGGCAGCCATAACCTGAGGTTTTTGCTCACGCGTTAGTGATTACGATAACGCATGGATTGAGTTGCTTAATTTCTATTTGTAATTATTATTGGTAAATATTGGTATTTAAGATGAAAAGTTACTTTATGGCTAAAAATACAAGTATTTCACTTGGTGTTCACTTTGAAAATTTCATTGCTCAACAGATACAAGGCGGTCGCTATGGCTCCGCGAGTGAAGTGGTTCGTTCGGCGTTAAGGCTATTAGAAGAGCGAGAGGAAAAGCTCTCAATGCTAAGAAACGCATTGCAAGAAGGTGAAATGAGCGGCAAAGCAGATTACGACATGGCTTCAATAGTGAGTGAATTGGATGACGAGCGTTATTAATGCGGATTAAGATCAGTCCGTTAGCGAAAAATGATATTAAAGCGATAGCTCGCTACACAGAACAACGATGGGGTCGCTCCAAAAGGCAGAGTTACTTAAAAGCCTTGGATAGTCGAATTATGCAGCTAGCAGACTTTCCCGAAAGCGGCGTAGCATGTGATGAAATTCTGCCTAATTATAGAAAGCTTAGTTTTAACCAACACCTAATTTTTTATCGAAGGCTCAATGTCGAATCACTATTAATCGTGAGAATCCTGCATCAATCGATGGATGTAAAACTCTAAAACTCCAATCGAACGCGCCTACCGCTTTTATCTTATTTCACCGCAACAGCCGCAGCGGCCGAAGGCACGCTGCAAACCGCCGTGCTGAAGGCACAAATAGCCGCCGCGGATGCGGCAGAGAGCCCTTGCGCCGAAGGCGCAAGCTACGAAAAGCGCAAGCTACGCGGTGCGTAGATCGGGTGGGATGGAAAAGGTGATGTTTTCGGCGCGGCCTTCGCGTTCGGTGACGGTTTGGCCGCCCCACTCGCGCAACTGTTCAATAACGGACTGTACCAATACTTCCGGTGCGGAGGCGCCGGCAGTGACGGCCACGCGCGGTTTGTCGTCCAGCCATTCGCGTTTAATGCAGCTGGCGTCGTCAATCAAATACGCTGGTGTGCCCATTTTCTCGGACAATTCGCGTAAGCGATTAGAGTTTGAACTATTGCTGGCACCGACCACCAACATCACATCCGCTTCACCGGCTAATTCACGCACCGCGTCCTGGCGGTTCTGGGTGGCGTAACAAATATCATCTTTGCGTGGCCCGGAAATATTGGGGAACTTAGCGCGTAGAGCCTCAATCACATCAGCCGTGTCGTCTACCGATAAGGTGGTCTGACTCATGTAATGCAGGTTGTCCGGATCTTTCACTTCGAGCTTTTCAACATCCGCCGGCGACTCAACTAAATACATGCCACCGTCTTTATTAGCATACTGGCCCATAGTGCCTTCCACCTCCGGGTGACCGGCGTGACCGATCAGCACGCATTCATGACCTTTGCGGCTGGCACGGGTCACTTCCATATGCACTTTAGTCACTAACGGGCAGGTCGCGTCGAACACTTTTAAGCCACGATCTTTGGCATTCTGGCGCACCGCCTGCGATACCCCATGAGCACTGAAAATCACGATCGCGTCATCCGGCACTTCGTCCAGCTCTTCGACAAATACTGCGCCCGCCTCTTTTAGCGAGTTAACCACGTACTTGTTATGCACCACTTCGTGACGCACATAAATCGGTGGTTCAAAAATCTCCAGCGCCCGTTCAACAATGGTAATGGCACGGTCGACACCGGCACAAAACCCGCGTGGATTGGCTAACAGTATTTGCATCATTCCTCCAGAGCCCGCGCTTAACGCGAATTAGGGCTCAACACTAATAATTTCGACATCAAAGATGACCGTTTGCCCGGCCAACGGATGATTAAAGTCGATGGTCACCGTTGGACCATTAATTTTGCGCACAATTCCCGGTAAATCGGTACCGTCAGGCTGCGTAAACGCCAAAATTGCGCCGACTTCCGGCTTGGTTTCTTCGCTGAACTTAGACGAGTCTACGTAATAGTAGTTGTCCTCGTTCGGCTCGCCAAAGGCATCTTTCGGCTCCAGCGTAAACTCGCGTTTAGCGCCGGCTCGCAAGCCAACCAGGCACGCCTCAAAATTATCGGTCAGGCTGCCATCGCCCATGCGGAACTTGGCCGGCTTACCCGACATTTTGGTACTGTCAGCAACCGAGCCATCAGTCAACTTGATGGTAAAGTGCATGACCACTTCGCGGCCATCTTCTATGGGTAAACGGCTCATACTACTTATTACCCTCTTGATTTTGACCCTTGCGCTCGTCGTCACGACGGTTATCGACAAAGGCTTCGAGTAACATTAACGCAGCACCAATGGTAATCGCCATATCGGCGATATTAAAGGCCGGCCAGTGCCAGCCCTGATAATGCACGTCTAAAAAGTCGATGACATAACCATACATCATACGATCCGCCACGTTGCCAATAGCACCGGATAGAATCAGCGCAAAAGACAAATTTTGACGCCAGAAACTAACCGGGTTACGGCGCAGCCAAATCAACAGCACCGCACTGATGGCCACCGCGATAACGGTAAAGAACCAGCGTTGCCAGCCGCCGCCATCACTTAAAAAGCTAAACGCAGCGCCGTAGTTATGCACATAGGTAAAGTTGAACAAACCATCGATAATCACGCGGCTTTCGTACAATTCAAATTCTGCGGCAACCCACAGCTTGGTGATCTGGTCAACGATCACCATCAATACCGTAAGCCACAAATAGCGCAAGCCAGAAGCGCGTTTTTTAAGCGTTTGATTAGGCAAAACGACGTTCCTCACCTGCTCCGTCAATGTTAGTCACGCAGCGCTGACACAAGTCATCATGCCCGGCGATGGTGCCGACTTCTTCGCGATGATGCCAGCAGCGCTCACATTTTTTATGTACTGTCGCTTTAACCGCAACGGCCAGCGGCAACTGCTCGGCTTTAACCGCATCGTCACCCGCATCGCTTAGCGGCTTAACGCTGGCTCCCGACGTCAGCAAGGCAAAGCGCAACTCGTCACCTAAACGCGACAGTTTTTGCGCCAGAGCGTCATCGGCATACAAGGTCACTTCAGCCTGCAACGAGCCACCAATCACGTCATTGCGACGTGCCTGTTCCAGCGCCTGGTTAACATTGTCACGCACTTCCAGCAACTGCATCCAGAACTGGTTTTCTTCGTCTTTTACCCCGGCAAACTCGTCAAAACCGGCATACCAGGCTTCGGTAAACACGTATTTTGAACGCTCGCCAGGCAACAGTTCCCAGATTTCCTGCGCGGTAAAGCTACAAATCGGCGCCATCCAGCGCACCAGCGCTTCGGCGATATGATGTAAAGCCGTCTGACACGAGCGGCGCGCCAGGCTATCTGATTTAGCGGTGTACTGGCGATCCTTGATGATATCCAGATAAAAGCTACCCAGCTCGATAGAGCAGAAGTGCATCAGTTTTTGCACCACCGTCAGGAACTGGTAGTTGTTGTAATGCTCTACCAACTGTTTTTGCAGGTCGGCGGCACGGCCGACAATCCAGCGATCCAGCTCAACCATGTCCTGCATCGCAACACTGTGCTCAGCGGGCTCAAAGCCGCTTAAGTTAGCGAGCAAGAAGCGCGAGGTATTACGGATACGACGATACGCGTCAGCCGAGCGCTTCAGAATTTCGTCCGATACCGTCATTTCGCCGGAGTAATCCGCTGAAGCAACCCACAGGCGCAGGATGTCGCCACCGAGCTTGTTCATCACGTCTTGCGGCGCCACCACGTTGCCGATGGACTTGGACATTTTGCGGCCCTTGGCATCAACGGTAAAGCCGTGCGTCAGCACCTGGTGATACGGCGCTTCTTCGTACATCGCAACACCAGTCACCAACGAGCTCTGGAACCAACCGCGGTGCTGATCCGAACCTTCTAAGTATAAATCCGCCGGCCAGCTCAAGCCTTTAAATTCGCGCAGTACACAGTGGTGCGTCACGCCCGAGTCAAACCAAACGTCCAGCGTATCGGTGACTTTGCGATAGTCCTTAGCTTCGTCGCCTAATAAGGTTTCCGGCTCTAAATCGAACCACGCCTGCACGCCGTCTTTTTCAATTAGCTGCGCGACTTTTTCCATTAGTTCCAGCGTATTCGGGTGCAATTCTTCGGTTTCGCGGTGCACAAACACAGCAATGGGGTTACCCCAGGTACGTTGCCGCGAGATACACCAATCCGGACGGCCTTCAACCATCGACGCAATACGGCTTTCGCCCCACTCCGGGAACCAACCAACTTTTTTGATTTGCTCCAGCGCTTTCTGGCGCAGGCCTTGTTTTTCCATGCTGATAAACCACTGCGGTGTGGCACGGAAAATAATCGGCGTTTTATGGCGCCAGCAATGCGGATACGAGTGCTCGTAGGCCTCGGCATGCATCAGGTTACCGGCATCGCGCAAGGCATCCACAATAGGCTCGTTGGCTTTAAACACGTGCTGACCGGCAAACAATGGCGTGTCGTCTTTGTAAACGCCGTTGTCACCCACCGGATTGTAAACCTCGAGACCGTATTTTTGCCCGACTAAGAAGTCATCAACACCATGGCCCGGCGCGGTGTGTACACAACCGGTACCACTTTCGGTGGTCACGTGGTCGCCTAAAATAACCGGTACGTTAAAGTCGTACAGCGGGTGATTCAGCTGCAGCCCTTCGATGTCTTTACCCGTGGCAAAACCGAGTTTGTGGTAATGGCTAATACCCCAGCGATCCATACAATCGTTAACCAGGTCACTGGCTAAGATCAGGCGCTCAGCCTCATGCTCATCGTCTTTTTCGATTTGCACCAACGCGTACTCCAGGCCTTCGGCCAGCGTTACCGCGCGGTTGGCCGGAATGGTCCATGGCGTGGTAGTCCAGATAACCATGCTCAGTTTGCCTTCGCCGGTATGCCCTTCCGGCGTGCTAAAACGACTTAGCGCTTCTTCGGTGGCAGCCAACGGCATTTTGACGTCAATCGCCGGCGAGGTTTTGTCTTTATACTCGACTTCTGCTTCAGCCAGCGCCGAACCACAGTCGGTACACCAATGCACTGGTTTAAAGCCCTGATGCAGGTGGCCGTTATCAATAATTTTTGCCAATGCACGAACGCTGTCGGCTTCCTGCTTAAAGTTCATGGTCAGATAAGGATTATCCCAATCACCAAACACCCCTAAGCGTTTGAAGTCTTCGCGTTGCTGATCGATTTGCGTGTGCGCGTACTCGCGGCATTTTTCGCGGAACTGGGCTAAATCGAGCTTTTTACCCGGTTTGCCGTGTTTTTTCTCGACTTGCAGCTCGATTGGCAGGCCGTGACAGTCCCAGCCCGGCACATAAGGCGCGTCAAAATCACTCAGCGTCTTCGCTTTTACGATAACGTCCTTCAGAATTTTGTTAACCGCGTGACCGATATGAATTTTGCCGTTAGCGTACGGAGGGCCATCATGCAAAATAAAACTGGGCTTGCCCGCTTTGGCTTTACGAATTTCTCCGTAAAGATCATCGGCGTACCAGTCTTGTAGCATTTTAGGTTCGCGTTGCGCCAAGTTGCCGCGCATCGGGAACGCCGTGTCCGGCAGGTTTAACGTATGCTTGTAATCACTCATGGGTCACTGTTTCCATTTCCGCATTTTTTAACGACATCGCGCTAGCTTTTGGCTGTGTGTTGCGCCAGTAATTGCTTAGCACGAGCGGCATCTTTTTGAATTTGCTGTTTTAATTGGTCGAGCGAGGCAAACCGCTGCTCGGCCCGTAATTTGGCAACCGGTGTAAC
Organism: Idiomarina aquatica; assembly: GCF_004362895.1. Lineage (GTDB taxonomy): Bacteria > Pseudomonadota > Gammaproteobacteria > Enterobacterales > Alteromonadaceae > Idiomarina. The sequence goes on from NZ_SNXI01000013.1 coordinate 77,003, forward strand.
GGTCACGTGCTGACCGTACAGATTGCCTGAAAAATCGAATAAATGCACTTCTAATTGGACTTCGTCGCCGTTTAGCGTTGGCCGTGTGCCGAGGTTGGCGACACCCTCGAAGGCTTCGCGGTTTAGGCGCTGCGCGCGGTGTAGCTCGCTGCCTTCGGCGCGAGGGTTTAGGTGCTCGCTTCGCTCGCACGGTAAACCTACTGTTTTGTCGATCTCTACATTTACTGCGAAGACGCCGTGTAGGGGGCTTTTTAGGCGTTTTAGCGGGATGTTGGCGGTGGGGAAGCCGATGGTGCGGCCGTTTTTGCGGCCGTGTACGACTTTGCCCTGCATTTGGTAAGGGCGGCCGAGCATCGCTTCGGCGTTTTCGAAGTCGCCTTCATTCAACGCCTGTCGGATCGCGGTGCTGCTAACCCGCTGTTGTTGCTGCCGGTAGCTGCGCGTATCCACCACTTCAAAGCCCAGCTCTTTGCCCGCTTTCGTCAGTAGTTCAAAATCGCCTTCGCGCTTAAAGCCAAAGCGAAAGTCATCGCCCACCACCAGGAATTTTACACCCAGCTTGTCGACTAAGGTTTTTTCTATAAATTCCCGTGCCGGTTGGCTGGCGAATTTTTTATTAAATTCAATAACGATATGGCGGTCGACGCCCTGGTCGCGCAAGGCCAGGTATTTTTCGCGCCAATTAGTTAGCCGTGCCGGGGCTTTTTCCGGTTGAAAAAGTTCTTGTGGCTGCGGCTCAAACGTCATCACAGCAGCGGGTACGCCCAGCGCTTTTGCCTTCGCACAAACTTGTTGCAGTACTGCCTGGTGCCCAAGGTGCACGCCGTCAAAGTTGCCGATGGTTAATACGCAACCCCGGTGCTTTGCGCGCAAATTGTGTGTACCGCGAATGAGTTCCATGACGGGCGAGTCCGTACCCTGTTTTTGCTTTGTTTAAGAAAGCGCCGATTATAACTTAAAGCTAAGCGTTAAACCACGGCTGTTTGAAGCTGAGCGCTAGGCGCCCCTGCGGGGCTTGCTTGGCTCCGCGTCGCTGCGCTTGCGGTTTGCTGGGCGCGGACTTTGTCTGCTTGCCTGGCGGCGCTTCGCGCCTTGCTCAACCGATAACTGCTCGCGCCTGCGGCGCGAGGCGAAAAAATCGACCTCAACGGTGGCCGGCAATGTGCCTTGGTCTTAGACCCATGATTAATAACGAAACCAAGTATGCTGCGGCGCTTAAGCCGATGACCTGTGCCAGTAGCCAGGGACGTTCGATGGCGGAGGTGGTGCGCCAGGCTTCGGTGGCGGGGCTGAACCATTGGATGGCGGCGACCATCACTGCTGTGGCGACAATAACCTGAATAATAAAACGCCAGGTGCCGGGTTGGGCTTTTAATACCCCTTCTTTATGTAACGTAAAACCGAGTAAACCGGCGTTGATGGCGGCGGAAGCGGCGGTGGCCATGGCCAAACCGACGTAGCTAAAGGGTATCGCCAGTGCGATGTTAAAGACCATATTGGCGACCATCGCGATAATACCGAATTTTACCGGGCGTTTAGTGTCCTGGCGCGAATAAAATCCGGTGGCGAGCACTTTTACCAGCATAAAACTCAGCAGGCCGGCGGAATACGCCATCAGGCTATAGGACGCCATGCGCGCGTCGTCGGGCGAGAACGCACCGTGCATAAAAAGCACCATCAACATAGGTTCAGCCAAAAAGAACAGCCCAGCCATGGCCGGCACACCCAGGATCAGCACCATGCGAATGCCCCAATCGAGGGTTTTGGTAAATTCTTGAGGTGATTTATCCACGTGTCGCGATGAAAGTGCCGGCAATATGACCGTGGCTATGGCGATGCCAAACAAGCCCAACGGGAATTCAAGCAGGCGATCAGAGTAGTACAGCCAGCTAATCGAGCCGGTCATCAGAAAGCTCGCAATAAGCGTGTCGAGCAGTAAATTAATCTGACTGACGGACACCCCGAAAATCGCCGGTAACATCAGTTTGCGAATTTTAGTGACGCCGGGATCTTTCCAACCCCACTGCGGCTTAACCAACAACCCCGCTTTTTTCAAAAACGGAATTTGGAACAACAACTGGATCAAACCACCAAAAAACACGCCCCAGGCGAGGCCATACTCGGGTTGTTCCAGATTGGGTGCCAGCCAAATGGCGGCAGAAATAATGGCAATATTCAAAAATACCGGGGTAAACGCCGCTACCGCGAACTTGCCCAGGGTATTAAGGATCGCACCCGCCATGGCGGTAAAGGTAATGAACCATAAATAGGGAAAGGTGATGCGAAGCAAGTCGCTGGCGAGTACAAACTTCTCGCCCTGCGGACCGTCGTTCCACCAGTCCAGAAACCAGCCCATACCAAATAGTGCAGTTACGACCGGCGAAGCGATAACGCCAAAAATGGTGACTACCGTAATAATCGTGCCCAGGGTGCCGGATACACGAGCGATAAGCAGCTGCTGCTCCGGCAGCTCCCTGCCCTGCTTATATTCGGTCAGCACTGGTACAAACGCCTGCGCAAACGCACCCTCGGCAAACAGGCGTCTTAAGAAATTGGGTATTTTGTTGGCAAAAAAGAACACATCTGCCGCCGCGCCAGCACCCATTAGGTTGGCGATAACCACATCGCGCACCAAGCCCAGAACCCGCGAAATGAGGGTCATGAAGCTGACGATGAAACCGGATTTTAAAAGGGACTTCGACACAACAATCCTTTGTTGGCTTCGCCAACGGCTATTTGTCGCTGCGCGACGGCTGTTTGCGGACGTTGTCCGCGGCTGTTTTCGGCTTCGCCGAGGCTGTTTGCTGCTTGCTACGCGCGCAGCGGCTATTTGCGCTTGCGGCGCGGCTTTTTCGGCTCGCTTTGCTCGCCGAGGGAATTATGGTCGTTGTTATGAAGGACATATCGTAAATTTACGTTTCCTGTCATATAGAACAGACTGCCCGTTCCACCTGTTTTTTAAAGCTTAGAGGCAAACTATTGGGCGTTAACACATCTAGCTCGACACCTAAAAGCTCGCCGAGCTCAAACTTGATGGCTCCAATATCAAACAGTGTTGTTTCTGGAGTTGTTTCCACTAATAAGTCGAGATCACTGCCTTCAACGTCTGTGTTGGACGCAACTGAACCAAACACTCGCACATTTTTTGCGTGATGCTTCTCAACGATTTGTTGGATTTCTTCACGGTGCCTCGTTAATAGCTTGGTTAAATCCGCCATAAAATCTCCTCGGTTACTTCACGAAATATAACCGATCGGTTTGACTTATGCCATTAGTAGTCGCGCTGAAAGCGCGACCTACGCACGCCCCGCGCAAGCGCAGCGAGCCCAAAAAAGCCGCGCCGCAGGCGCAAATAGCCGCTGCGAGCGTAGCAAGCAGCAAACAGCCTCGGCGAAGCCGAAAACCGCCGCGGACGCAGTCCGCAAAAAGCCATCTTTTTTCCCGGATAGCTGTTGACTTTTCCGTCAGAAAAGGCATAATCTGCGGCCTTTATAAGACAAGCGTAAGTTAACGAATTTTAGGAGTTCACCTTGGCTAACATTAAGTCTGCTAAAAAGCGTGCGATCCAAGCCGAGAAAAATCGCCGCCACAATGCAAGCCGTCGCTCAATGATGCGTACATACCTCAAGCGCGTAAATGCTGCGATTGAGAGCAAAAACAAAGAAGCTGCAACTGCAGCACTTAAAGACGTAGCTCCAATGCTGGATCGTTACGCAACTAAAGGCCTGATCAGCAAAAACAAAGCGGCACGTCATAAGAGCCGTTTAAACGCTAAGATCCAAGCGCTTTAAAGATATTTACTGACCTAAGCTGTTAGCGTAGGGAAAGAAAAGCCGGCTAAAAGCTTAATGCTTGTCAGTTAAGCTAATGGCTAGCGGCTTTATAAGGCGACCGCATCGGATAACGTTGCGGTCGCCTTTTTATTGCACGAGGATAATGCC
>NZ_SNXI01000014.1 GCF_004362895.1 Idiomarina aquatica
CAGCGATAATATCGACCACTTACTGCCCTGGAATATCGAGCTCACACCCTAGCGTCAATTATCTTGGCCGGTTGTGTGGTTCGCGTTACGCTTACTTTCCAACCGCCCTGTTTTCTCAACCGATGCAAATAGACTAAAATTAATCCCAGTGCTACATTGTACTTAACATGTAACACATTAAGGAGTTGACATGAGTGATGCAACCTTCACTTTTAGAGTAGAAGAGGATTTGAAAAGTCAATTTGCTCATGCCGCAAAGTCTCGTGACCGGAGCAGTGCCCAATTGCTTCGCGATTTTATGCGTGAATATGTACAGCAACAGCAGAAAGTGGCTGACCATGATGCTTGGTTTCAACAGCAAGTTCAGGCGGGAATAGAGTCTGCCGATGCACAAAACCTTGTCTCAGCGGCAGAAGTTGAAGCGAAATTTGCCGCTCGTCGAATTGCTACAAAACGCAAGCTTGATCAGTCTGAATGATAGACGTTACCTGGACCTTAAAAGCGATACAGGATCGCGAGACTATCTATGACTACATTGAAAAAATTAACCCGACAGCCGCTCTAGAGTTGGACGAGCTATTCTCGTTAACAATATCGCATTTGGAACGTCATCCTGAGTTGGGTCGCAAAGGTAGAGTATCATCGACCCGTGAATTGGTTGTGCATGAGAACTACATCGCGGTTTATCGTTTTGATGGCTCACAGCTTCAAATTTTACGTATTCTCCATGCAGCAATGCAGTGGCCGTCTTAACCGGAACAAAAATGAATTCCTCTCGCGCCAGGGCGCGAGCTACGGGTAAGATACGGGTAATAAAAAAGCCGCTCAGTGAGCGGCTTTTTATGGAATTGGTGGAGCTGGCGGGAGTTGAACCCGCGTCCGCAATACCTACATCCTCGGTCCTACATGCTTATTCAGTCTTTTTATTAACCAGCATGACGCCGACTGACAGGCTTCAACTACTGGCGAGTCCGATTGAGTTTAACGCTTCAGCTCCGGACAAAGCATCCACGCGAGTCTACCTTAGGTCGAGCCGTCCTGATCCAGTCTCGTAGACAAAGCGCTGGGGGACGGGCTTAGCGGGTTATTAAGCCGCTAGAGCGTAGTTGTCGTCGTTTGCAACTATAAAGTTGAGGCTTTTTACGAGGCCAGCCTCACCTCGGCATGCACCTTGGGTTTCGTGTATCCCGTCGAATCCTGATCAGCCCCAAAGTTTTCTGTCAGTTCTTATTGACGTGATGTTGTTACTATACCTGAGACACCGTTTAAGCGCTATAAGTTCCGCACTTAAACGGTTATTTATTACCCGATAGCCACTTATGCGGCCATATACAGCACTTTTTCGACCAATTTACTGATACCAGCTTCGGCATCCGGTAAATTTTCGGCCAGCATATAAGCTGGTGTGGTGACCAAGCGGTGATTATCATCGACCACGATATCGCGTACATCACAGTCCACGTGTTCGCCACCCATTTTATTAATGGCGGCGGCAACATCAGCGTCGTTACCCACGGTCACACGCACTCCGTTACCGTAAATATACGGCAGCATTACCGGTGCGATGCATAAGTAACCTGCCGGTTTACGCGCATCCTTAAAGGCTTTACCCACGTGTTCAACCTGTTCGTTGATCATCATTTGGTCGCCTTTAAAAGCGAAGTCACAAAAGTTTTTCGCAACACCAAACCCGCCGGGTACGATGAGCGCATCGAATTCACTCACGTTAAGTTCGCTTAACGGCTTAACGTCACCACGAGCGATGCGGGCCGCTTCTTGTAACACATTGCGCTTTTCGCTGCTTTCCTCACCGCTTAAGTGATTAATCACCTGAGTCTGTTGCGTATCCGGTGCAAAACACTGATACGAAGCGCCCTGCTTGCTAATATGCAGGAGTGTTAACACCACCTCATTCACTTCGGCCCCATCAAATACGCCTGAACCTGCTAATAACACTGCTACGTTTTTCATCACAATACCCTTTTGATTCGATCCCTTTTATGTGCTTAGTCCGCTTCGATGTGCTTGTCGTGCTCATCGCGCCACTGCCATTCGTTTTCCAGGGTGGCGGTTGGCTGCAGCATCGCAAACTCCAAATCCTCAATGGTTTCGCCGTCTTTCAAGCGCTTAGGCATATCAGGATTAGCCAACGCTTTCTTGCCCAACGCCAGCAACGCATTGGGATAATGCGCGGCAATATGCTCGTAGTTACTTTCGTCGATACCGCCATTAACAATTAACGGGATATCACTAAATTCCTGCACGATTTCCGCTAAGGTCTTGTTGCTGCCGCCTTTAAACGGCTTACGGCTAACATCAGTGTCTGTGGTATGAATATAGTCGATGCCGGCTTCTTTCAAGGCCTTGACGATTTTGATCATGGCGTCCTCGCCTTCTGGCCATTGATAATCGGGGTCAGTCACAGTGATTTGCCCTAACCGAATGCCAACGATAAAGTTTTCACCTTTGGCCGCGTCTTTACAAGCCTTGGCCACCATCGCCACAAATTTTAACCGGTGGCCAATGTCGCCACCCCACTGATCACCGCGTTGATTAAAGTGTTCGCTTAAAAATTCATTCAACAGATAACCATTTGCCGCATGCAGCTCGACACCATCAAAGCCAGCTTCTTCAGCCCGGTTAACAGAGCCGACAAAGCCCTGCATCACCGCATCAAAATCGCTTTCATCCATGGCTTTGGGGGGTTTCCAACCGTCGCTTTCACCGTATAACGCCAGCGGCTCGCCTTTGGGTTTTACTTCGCTCGGCGCGATCGGCGTATCGGTGTATTCGTTGTGCTGAAACTGTGCGCCGGCATGCATTAATTGCATAATGAATTTGGCGCCATGCTTGTGCACGCGCTCAACGACTTGCTTCCAGGCATCGGTTTGCGGTGCATCAGTAATGCCCGGCTGGTTAACATAGCCCTGACTTGCCTGGCGGTCGGTATACACGCCTTCGCTGATAATCAGCGGCCAGCCGCCCTCAGCAAAGCGCGCATAATAGTCACCCATCAACTCGGTAGGTTTACCTTTGCTGTCAGCGCTGGTGCGCGTCATCGGTGCCACAACAAAACGGTTATCTAGTTTATGACCTTTTAACTCGAAATCATCAAATGCAGAGCTCATTCTTCAATCCTTATACCATCGCTATTGTTATATGCCCATAAGCATAGCTGTTGTGATGGGTTACGCTTAAATCAAGCGGTTTTGATCACTTTGCTCACTTAATCGCCTGTAAAACCACCGCTGCTTTTTGCTTTCGCCCGCCGTAGCCAAAAGCCTTGTTAAAGGTAGCGATTGGTATAGGCAGATACTGTCGCTGGGTCGATGACTCCCAGGGCAAGGTATCGTAATCGGGATCGTTGATATACACGAAATCATCGTCTGCCGCACAAATCAGCACCCAATGCGGTGCCCGCACACCATCAAACTGATAGGTTGATATCAGTGCCATGACCAACGCGCCATTGGCGAGGTCTTCTTTTAGCAGTTCGAGCGTGTAATCCCGCACATTAATCGGCACGCCCTGTGCCTGCAAAAAGTTCATGTCCGCGGCCTGAATACGCTGCATAACATCCTTTTTTTGCACTTGCCGAACCGACTCAATAAATAGTGGACTATCGGTATTCACCTCGACTCGTGCCGACAACCCACGATTATAAGCCGCCCGGGCCAAACCATGCGGGCCACAGCCTCCATGTCCGGAGGTCATGTAAATGGTGGTCGCTTCACGCCAGATTTCTAATTCTTCCGCGGCGGGGTCAGTACTTGGCCGATCAAAATAATCCATAGCCATCAGCAAGCTAGCCGGGCCACAGGTAAATTCAGTAGTTTGCGTTAACATGGGAACATATTCATCGGTCGCGCCGACACCGCTGTCATCGCCCAATTCGTAACGCGGCAATAGTTTTTGCATGACCAGTGCGTCGGTCGACTGACCGCTACTGGGCGGATAATAGGCTTCACGCAATTCTATCAAACGAAATCCCTCGCCACGGAATAGCTGCTCAGCGCGCTGGTTAGATGTGGCCATTTCTGTGCGTAAAAACAAGCAATGGCGTTCATCGGCCAAGTGCTCCGCCCACTGCAAAAGTTTACGACCATAACCCATGCCTTGTCTTGAAGGTGCCAACACCAGCGCATACAAGCGGGCAAGATTGGTGCTGTTGCGATACAACAACACAGTGTAACCCTGCACACTTTCGTCAGCATCAACAGCAACGTAAAAGTCAGCGCTGGGCGCATCAATAAAGCGTCGAAAGCTACGCCGGCTAATCGCATCATCAGGAAACGTACCCTGTTCCAGTGCAACGACCGCGTCGAGGTGCGAAACTTGGGCGGGAATAAAGTTAATCAAGGCACAATCCCTAAAATGAAACAGGTTTTACAGTACCTTTTTTACCACATTTCGTGCTAAACTTGCGCGCAAATTTTGAGCCTGTTAAGGAATTTTCGTGAGCGATAACAAACCCTCTCTAAGCTACAAAGACGCAGGCGTCGATATTGACGCTGGTAACGCCCTGGTTGACCGTATCAAAGGGGTCACAAAACGGACGGCGCGCCCTGAAGTGATGGGGAGCATTGGTGGTTTTGGCGCGCTTTGCGAACTGCCCGAAGGCTACAAAAAACCGGTATTGGTATCCGGCACAGATGGCGTTGGCACTAAGCTCCGCCTGGCGATTGACTTAAAACAGCATCGCGGTGTGGGTATCGACCTGGTCGCTATGTGCGTTAACGATTTAATCGTACAAGGTGCAGAACCGCTATTTTTCCTTGATTATTACGCTACCGGCAAACTTGATGTCGATGTAGCCGCTGACGTTGTCACCGGTATTGGCGATGGCTGCGAACAATCAGGCTGCGCACTTATCGGTGGTGAGACGGCGGAGATGCCGGGCATGTACGAGCACGGCGATTATGATTTAGCCGGCTTCTGTGTTGGTGTGGTCGAAAAAGAAGACATTATCGATGGCTCAAAAGTTGCCGAAGGCGACGCGCTGATCGCGCTGGCCTCCAGCGGCCCGCACTCTAACGGCTATTCTCTGATCCGTAAAATTATTGAAGTCAGCGGTGCTGATTTAGAATCAGACCTGCACGGCCGTACACTGGCTCAGCACTTGCTTGAGCCAACGCGTATCTACGTTAAATCGGTGCTTGAATTAATAAAGCAGGTGCCGGTGCACGCGCTGTCACACATAACCGGCGGCGGTTTCTGGGAGAATATCCCACGCGTTTTGCCCAAAGGCGCCAAAGCAGTGATCGACGGCAACAGCTGGGATTGGCCGGTGATTTTTGACTGGTTAAAAGAGAACGGTAACGTCAGCATGAAAGAGATGTACCGCACCTTTAACTGTGGCGTAGGCATGGTCATTGCGGTTCCGCAGGAGCATGCTGAGCGCGCCGTTGAAGTACTTACCGCAGCCGGCGAAACTGCCTGGAACATTGGTCATATTGCCAACGCCGATGATGCCGACGAGCAGGTTGAAATTCTGGCTGACGAGACTCGCTAAGGCGCTTTGATGAAACGTATTGTAGTTCTGATTTCGGGAACCGGCTCTAATATGCTGGCTATTCAGCAGGCCTGCGAAGAAGGCCGTATTGCCGGGCAGATCGTTGCAGTTATTGCCAATAAGGCATCGGCAAAGGGTCTGGAAAAAGCCGCTGCTAAAGGTATTGATACAGAAGTGCTGTCGCACAAGGCGTTTGCAAGCCGCGAAGCCTATGACGCAGAACTTAATGTCCTGATCGACAGCTATCAACCTGATTTAGTCGTATTGGCCGGCTTTATGCGTATTCTGACCGGAGAATTTACCCGCCATTATGAAGGCCGCATGCTGAATATTCACCCGTCTTTGCTACCTAAGTATAAAGGTGTCAACACGCACCAGCGGGCGCTGGATGCGGGCGATGAAGAGCATGGTGTCAGTGTACACTTTGTTACCGAAGAGCTTGATGGCGGACCGGTTGTATTGCAAGCCAAAGTGCCGGTGTTCGATGGTGACACGGTTGATGATTTGCAGGCGCGTGTGCATGAACAGGAGCACCGAATTTATCCACTAGTGGTTAATTGGTTCTGTCAGCAACGACTTAAACTTGAAGGCGGCCGCGCGACACTCGACGGTCAGCCATTAGGTGAACACGGCTACGCGGCAGATTAATAATGTAGCTTGCGCCTGAGGCGCAAGTTATCTATTCAATTTTTCCAACGTCATGGTGGCTTGTTCGTCACCCTCTTTGAATTGCTGCATTTTTACCAGCAGGTAGTCGAGTTCGGGTGCGAACCAAAAATAGGTTTGGCGCCGGTTGTTTTCGCGTACCCTTTCGACTTTTACCGTATCTAACTGACCGTATGGCGTGCTGATCTGCTCTTCTCCAAGCACCGCAAAGCGGTATTCATCTGCTTGTCCTTTTTCATCGATAATGTCATACACGTAAGGCGCATTATCGGCTGCCACATCTAAACGTAGTTTTTCAATTACGCTGGCTTCGTCATAAAGCGCCCCCTGCCAATCGATGTCGATCAACCGCCCGCTATCGACATTCTTTACTTCCTGTTCATCAGCATCAAAACTGGCATGGAAAGATTTATCTGAGCCGGTGCCCGAACGCATGTATAAAAACTCGATCGGATCAAAACGCTGATGTTCTTCATTATAGGTAAACACCGAGCGGGTCTCGCGAACGTCGGACAAAATAAACCAGGAGATATCGGTTTTACCCCGCAGCTGCCATTCACCATTGGGCGAGGTTTCGAGCATCCTGTAGCCTTCACCGTAGTCACTGCCACCACGAGTTACTTTGTAATGGGCTTCGTACGGAGACAGTTTAACCGGTTCTGCGACAGCGGCGGTTGCAGTAAGCGCTAAAAACATCGTTAACGCTAGTTTCATTGAATACTCCTTATCGATCGCGCTCGCGCAAAATGCGCGAGTTACATGCTTGAGAGCGCTCGCGCAAAATGCGCGAGTTACATACTTGAGGGCTCTCGGGCACGATGCGCGAGTTACATAGCATGCAAAGTACAGTTTCCACTCAATCTGACCATTATTTCAAACGCTTGTTCAATTTTCACTTGAAATTGCAATCCGTCTGATCTACTTTGCATGTATTACTGGTCAGACCTCTAAAAATCGGAGAAAGCTATGAGTGTCGCACTGTGGATCATCGCAACGTTAGTTGTTGCCGGTGTATTAGTATACAAACGAACCAGCCTGATGGCGTTTAGCCTGGGCATGGTCGTCATGTTCGCCATTGGTGGACTGTTTGACATTGTTGGCCCCGTTTTGTGGATCCTGTTGGCGATTGCCTTAGTCCCGCTTAACGTAACATCAATTCGTCAAAACTTCCTGACCAAGCCCATTCTTAAGGCTTACCGCAAAGTTATGCCGGAAATGTCTGACACCGAGCGTGATGCCTTAGAAGCAGGTACCGTTTGGTGGGATGGTGATTTATTCAGCGGTGCGCCCGACTGGAAAAAACTATTAGACGTACCTAAAGCAGAACTCAGCGCAGAAGAAAAAGCGTTTTTAGACGGTCCGTGTGAAGAAGTTTGCAAAATGCTGGACGACTGGGAAGTCACGCACGAACTGACCGATATGCCCGAAGACGTCTGGCAGTATCTGAAGGACAATAAGTTCTTCGCCATGATCATTAAAAAAGAATACGGCGGTCTGGAGTTTTCTGCTTACGCGCAATCGCGTGTGCTGCAGAAGCTAGCCGGCGTAAGCACCGTACTGGCATCAACCGTTGGTGTACCTAACTCATTAGGTCCGGGCGAGTTGCTGCAACACTATGGTACTAAAGAACAGCAAGACCATTACTTGCCGCGCTTGGCCAGTGGCGACGAAATCCCGTGTTTCGCGCTGACTAGCCCGGAAGCAGGTTCTGACGCGGGCGCTATTCCTGATTCAGGCGTGGTCTGTAGAGGCGAATGGAACGGCGAAGAAATCGTCGGCATCAAACTGAATTTTAATAAGCGCTACATTACCCTTGCACCTGTAGCTACTGTTCTGGGTTTAGCATTCAAGATGTACGACCCGGATGGCTTGTTAGGTGAAACCAAGGAATTAGGCATAACTTGTGCGCTAATTCCGCGTGATACCGATGGTGTAGAAATTGGCCGTCGCCACTTCCCGCTAAACGTACCATTCCAGAATGGTCCAATCCGCGGTAACGACGTGTTTGTACCACTGGATTACATCATTGGTGGCGCTAAAAATGCCGGTAAAGGCTGGCGCATGCTGGTTGAATGTTTGTCAGTCGGCCGTTCAATTACGTTGCCGTCTAACAGTGCCGGTGGTATCAAACAAATGGCTCTGGCTACAGGTGCCTATGCCCGCATTCGCCGCCAGTTCAAACTGCCTATCGGTAAAATGGAAGGCGTAGAGGAGCCAATGGCTCGCATCGGCGGTAACGCGTACCTGATGGACGCCGTTACAACGCTTTCTACCAAGGGTATTGATTTGGGCGAGAAACCCGGTGTTATCGGCGCTATTGCCAAATACCACATGACCGAGAAATTGCGTGCTTGCATGGATGATGCGATGGATGTACACGGTGGTAAAGGTATTTGTTTAGGTCCGAATAACTATCTGGGTCGCGGTTATCAGGGGGTACCTGTTGCGATTACCGTTGAGGGTGCCAATATCCTGACGCGTAACATGATGATCTATGGTCAGGGTGCAATTCGTTGCCATCCATTTGTATTAAAAGAGATGGAAGCGTCAGCGAAAGACGGTTCTGCAGCACTTGCCGAGTTTGATGAAGCCGTATTCGGCCACATCGGTTTTGCCGCCAGTAACTTTGTTCGTTCTTTATTTTACGGCTTTGGTGGTTATCGCTTGAGTACCGTACCGGGTGGCAACGCAACTAAGCGTTACTTCCAGCAAATGAACCGCTTTAGTGCCAACCTGGCGTTGTTGTCAGATGTTGCAATGGGCGTGCTAGGCGGCAGCCTTAAGCGTAAAGAGCGTATTTCTGCTCGTTTAGGTGACATGCTGAGCTACCTCTACATCGGCTCTGCAGTGCTGAAGCGCTTTGAAGACCAGGGTCGTTTAAAAGATGACGAACCCCTGATGCATTGGGCCATGCAGGATACGTTATACAAATTGCAAGAAGCCCAATTAGCGATGCTGGACAACTTTGGTGGTATCGGCACTGCGATGCGCGCCATTATGTTCCCGTTAGGTCGCGTTGCTAAGCGTCCAAGCGATAAAAATGATCATAAGATTGCGCGTATGCTGATGGAACCGAGCGAAACCCGTTCACGTCTGGGCGAAGGCCAGTTCTTGAGCGCTGAAGGTCACTTTGGCTTCTTAGAACAGACCTTGCAGGACATGATTGCCTGTGAGCCTCTGCACAGCAAAATCTGTAAAGCAGCCGGCGAGCGCTTTACCTTTACGCAGCTTGATGCATTAGCGGATCGCGGTCTGGAACTGGGCGTTATCAGCGATGACGAAGCGGAGCTATTGCGTCGCACCGAAGTCGGACGCCTGCGTACCATTAACGTTGACGACTTTGATCCGGCTGATTTACTGGCTGGTCAGGCAGCGTTTGATTACGCACTTAAAAATCTAGCTAAGGGCGAAGCTGCATAAGCTATGCGTAAAAATTAGCCAATTTAAAAAGCACCTTTCGAGGTGCTTTTTTTATGCGGTTTTTTTAGCAATAAAAGTTCGGTAGAATCGAGCGCTGATTTTAAATTATTATAACAAGAGTCGTCTTTATGCAGTCTTCGAATAACAGTTACGACGATACCAGCAAACGCGGTTGGTTTACCCGCTTTCTTGATGGTGTTGAATGGTTAGGTAACCTCCTGCCCCACCCGATTACGCTTTTTGCCATGTTCTGTGTGTTCATCATTATCGCCAGTGGCATCGCGGCCTACTTTGGCGTTAGTGCAATTGACCCGCGCGATGGCGAAACCGTGATCGAAGCGGTCAGCCTGATGACCGCCGAGGGTGTGCAAAAGATGGTGACAAATTTAGTCACTAACTTTACCGGCTTCACGCCACTAGGCACGGTGTTGGTGGCATTACTGGGTGTGGGTGTCGCCGAGCGCTCCGGGCTTATTTCAGCTGCCATGCGTGGCCTGGTAATGAAGGCACCGCCACAATTGATTACGGTTACCGTAGTGTTTGCCGGTGTTATCTCCAATACCGCCTCAGAGCTTGGCTACGTCGTTTTAGTGCCGTTAGCTGCGATGATATTTTACGGCCTTGGACGTCACCCATTGGCCGGACTTGCGGCAGCCTTCGCCGGGGTCTCTGCCGGTTACAGCGCTAACTTGTTAATTGGTACTGTCGATCCGCTGCTTTCCGGTATCACCGCCGAGGCCGCACGTATCATCGACCCCGAATACAGCGTCGGCGCTGAAGCAAACTGGTACTTTATGATGGTGAGTACCTTTTTAATTGCCATTTTGGGCGCGCTGATTACCGATAAAATCGTTGAGCCCAAACTGGGCAAGTACAACGATGAAGAAGCCTCAATAGATTTATCCGATCAATCATCGATGGATCCGCTCTCTAAACAAGAGAAAAAGGGCCTGATATACGCCGGTATTAGCGTACTGATCATCAGCGCCATTTTGGCTTTAACTGTTGTGCCTGAATGGGGCATTCTGCGCCACCCGGAAACCGGTGAGGTTAAAGGTTCGCCCTTCTTAAAAGGCGTGGTCGTTTATATTTTCTTCTTCTTTGCGATTCCTGGTTTTGTCTACGGCCGGGTAGTTGAAACCATGAAAAATGACCGCGATGTCATTGATGCCATGTCGCACAGCATGAGTACCATGGGCATGTATATCGTGCTGGTATTCTTCGCCGCGCAGTTTGTTAACTTCTTTAAGTGGACTAACTTTGGCACCATCTTTGCCATTAACGGCGCCGAATTTCTTACCAATATGGGATTAACCGGACCGTTGTTGTTTGTTTTCTTCATTATGATTTGCGGTTTCGTTAACCTCATGCTGGGCTCGGCTTCGGCACAATGGGCTATTACCGCGCCTATCTTCGTACCTATGCTGATGTTGGTCGGTTACGCACCGGAAGTTATCCAGGCGGCTTATCGTATCGGTGATTCAGTAACCAATGTTATTACGCCAATGATGAGTTATTTTGGCCTGATATTAGCCGTTGCCGCCCGTTATAAGAAAGATCTGGGGATTGGAACGCTGATCGCGATGATGCTGCCCTACTCGATTATTTTCTTTATCGGTTGGACTATTCTGTTTTTTATTTGGGTATTTGCCCTGGGTATGCCGGTTGGCCCCGAAGCGCCAACCTACTATACGCCGTAATTCATCGATTATGCGCCGGCTTCGGCCGGCGCCTCAGGTCTACGCATAATCGTGTAACAAGCGACGGCAATTAACCCCGCGCCACTGATCACCCAGGCCATGGCATAATCGCTGTAGCTGCTTACGTAATTAACGCCCATCGATACCAGCCCCGCAATCAGAAACTGCAAACTACCGGTTACCGCAGATGCCGAACCCGCCCGCTCCTGGTGATTCGCCAACGCACCTGCCATGGCGTTAGGGAATACCAATCCGAGCGTCGAAATATAGGCAAACAAAGGAATTAACACGCCCCACAGTGGCGCCTCAACAACGGCAGCGATACCCATCGCAACGGCGACTACAGCTAATATCGGCAGCGATACGTTTAAAATTTTGCGGGAGGCATGACGCTTTAACAACCAACCATTAAGCTGAGAAAAACCAATGATGCCGATGGCATTGGCGCCAAATAACCAACTGTACAGCGTAGGGCTTAAATCAAATACTTGAATAAACAGCATCGGTGAACCGGTAATGTAGGCAAATAACCCCGATTGGGCAATACCACCAGTTAGCGAGTAGCGTAAAAACTCGCGATCTTTAAGTACCTGCCAATAGGTTTGGCCACTATGGCGCATGCGTACGTCATAACGTCGCCCGCGAGTTTCCGGTAAGGTCAGGTGAATAGTGAACGCACAGGCCACACCCAGTGCAGCAACTATCCAAAACAATGCCCGCCAGCCCATAAACTCAGTAATATAGGCGCCGAATAAGGGCGCTAGTATAGGCGCGACACCCATGACTAAAATAAGAAACGAGAACACCCGCGCTGATGCTTGCGGTGTATACAGATCTCGCACCACTGCCCGGGCAATGACGATACCCGCACAGGCACCGATAGCCTGGAAAAAGCGCATCGCGATCAACCATTCAATATTGGGCGCCCAGGCACACGCGATTGAGGTGACAACATAAATTGCCAGCCCCACGTATAGCGGCTTCTTACGGCCAAACTTATCGGTAGCGGTACCGTACAGCAGTTGCCCGATGAACAGCCCAAAAAAGAACGCCGTTAGTGATAATTCAACGCCATGCGTATCGGTCGCGTAGTCTTCGGCTATGGCGGTGAATGCCGGCAGGTACATGTCAATTGATAAGGGGGCGAACGCCGTTAACAGCGCCAGCACCACGACAATAAAGTCAAACCGGGCGTTATCTGAGGGAGTGACGGGCTCGTAAGAACGAGCCATTAGTTTTTACCCTTATTATTGACCGGCACATAAGATTGCGTGGCAAAGTCTTCAGGCCGTTCCAGCACCTTTAGTTCGCGTGCATAATTGGCCATTGCTTTAGCGTAATCGATACCGGTATTGGTTGCCCGGCCGCGTTCAGCCAGATTATAAAAGGTTTCGTAACCGTCCTGTCCGCCAGCGATAAAACTATTAGTGACAACAACATAGTTTTCGCGTGGACGCACTGGCTGCCAGTCATCTAATTCTTTATTCCAAACCTGCAGGTTCGCTACGCGATCGCCGAAGTTCTTCGTTAAGTCGACACTATAACGGATACCCGCGCCATAAGGATAAGCACGCGTCGAACCGCCATCCGAAACCGAATAAGCAATGCCCTCTTCCATCACCTGCTTGAGCTCAGAACCGGTGATTTCGATTTTTACCAGGGTGTTGGCAAACGGCAACAGACTGAATGCATCACCACGGGTAAAGTCGCCGGCTTCGATATCACCACGAATACTGCCACCATTATTTAACGCAAAGTCAGCTTCCGGTACTGCATGTAAAAAAGCTTCTGCGGTTAAACGGTGAGCGCCCGAACTCAGAATGTCGGCACACCCCGGCCGCCGTGGTAGATCAATTTCCTGGTTACAAATAAGTTCAGGAACGTCCGCCAGTACCTCCGCAGAAAAGGTCTCAACCTTCTGCTGGTAGCGTTCCAATAAACGTTGTAGCTCCGGCGCTGGCTCTACCATGCTGAACACACCACTCTCGCGCAACGCATTTTTAACTGGGTTGAGGGTGGTTACCGCACCTTCGACCGGGCTGATATCAGCCCCCAACAAAAAGTGGGGGCGGCCACCGCATTGTGCTATGTCATCGCCGCTAAATTCCACCTGCAGTTCGCCGACAACCTGCGAATATTGATACGCATGCGCTAAACATACCGGCGTGCCATCTGCATTAGTCAACTCAGTAGGGTATGGGCCGGCAGACTGAAGTCCAAAATCGTTAAAGTCGCCAAGCAAGGTATGAGAATCGCCGCCGATGACAATATCGACTGCCGGCAGCTGCCGGATCAAATCGATATCACGCTGGTATTGAATGTGGGATAACAGGATAATCTTCTCGACACCCTGAGCCTGCAGCGCCGAAATTGCCCGGCGGGTTGCCGTTAATTCATCCTCAAACTGAGTCGTTTCGTCCGGCTGAGATGACTTCTTGGTTTTAGTTGCAATGGTTAACCCGACAATACCAATCGATTCCCCACCGCGTTGTAACACCGTATACGGCGAGAATGAGTCAGTCATCGAGGTTGGCGTTAACGGTGACACGCCCAATTCAGGCTTCACATTCGCCGACAGCTTCGCAGTCGGGCATGCAGGTGTTCCCAATTGCTCTAAAAAGGTCTTCAGCCCTTTGTCGCCGTTGTCAAATTCATGATTACCGATAGTAAAGGCATCAAAACAAACCTGATTCATCATCACCGCATCGGGTTCGCTGCCAAACAGAGTAAAGAACAAGCTTCCTGTTATCGCATCCCCCGCATGCAGTGTTAGTACATGCTCGTTTTGCTGACGTAAGGCATCGATTTGTGCCGCCACCCGCGGGAAACCTCCACTTTGCACTTGCCAGTCCTGACCGCCCCAACTCAACGTCCGGGTTTTGGGCGCTAAATTGGAGTGATGGTCATTAACGTGCAACACCGTGAATTGGAAATTTTCCGGAGGCTGTGGCGCTTGTGTTGCGCACCCTGCCAATAATGCAAATGCTGCAGCAACCGCTGCCAGGCGACCTAAAGCCATGCTTAACGTCCTATGCGTTGTATTCTTAATTATCTTTAACTAAGCCGATTTCGCGTAAACGTTCCATCAGGTAATCATCTGCGGTTATCGGCTCGTCACGTTGTGGATTATCTTCGGTAATACAGGTAGATAACGGTGTAATCATGACATCCGGATTAAAATGCAGGAAAAACGGAATCGAATACCGCGACTTAGCGTTGTATGGTGCCGGCGGATTAACGACACGGTGTGTGGTCGAACGCAATACGTGATTGGTCATGCGTTGCAACATATCACCGACATTACAGATAATAGCACCCTCAATAATAGTGACCGGCACCCAGGTACCGTCTTTGGCCAATACTTCCAGCCCCGGCTCGCGTGAGCCCACCAATAACGTTAACACGTTAATGTCTTCGTGTGCGCCGGCGCGTACCGATGGTGTGCCTTCGTCAATAATCGGCGGATAATGCAGTGGCCGTAAAATCGAGTTGCCGTTGTTCACTTTATCGCGGAAGAAATCGCGTGGCTGCCCCAAAAACACCGCAATGGCATCCAGTACCTTATTACCCAGCTTATCCAGCTCGCGATAAACCGCCATCATGTCACGTTTAAATTCCGGTAACTCTTGCGGCCACACATTGGGCAACAGTTGTGGGTATTTAGGTTCGCCCTCGACTTCGCGGCCAACGTGCCAGAACTCTTTTAAGTCGACATGCTTGGCGTCTTTAGCTATCTCAGTGCCAAATGGCGTGTACCCCCGGGCGCCGCCCTGACCGGGACGATGATATTGCTTTTTAACGTCCTCAGGCAAAGCAAACAAATCGCGACAGGTGTCTAGGGCGCGATCAATCAGATCGGTATCCACACCATGTTGCGTCAAGGCAATAAAACCATATTGCTCGTAACCATTACCGACCGCTTGTGTAAACGCATCGAAGTTTTCATCGTATTGGCGCATATCCACGTGAGGGATTGAATGAGAGGCAGACTGCATGCGGTTTTCCATTGCTTAATTAATCGTAAAAATGTATCAGTATTTTATGCTTTTATCGGCTTTTTCACAAGTCAGGGCAGCAGTTCACGCACTGGTCTAAAGCTCTTGCGGTGAATGGGACATGGCCCGTGTTGTTTGAGTAACTCGATGTGCTTAGCGGTGCCATAGGCTTTGTGCTTGTCAAACTCATACTGCGGGTAACGCTGGTGCCACTCGATCATTTGCCGGTCACGTTCGACTTTTGCCAGAATTGACGCCGCAGCGATACATTGTTCGCTGGCATCACCACCAACAATAGCCTCTGCCGGTACCTTTAATTGCGGTACGCGGTTGCCATCAACTAACACTTTACTCGGCTGCACCGGTAAGGCTTCGACCGCCCGCGTCATCGCATTCATTGATGCCCAAAGAATGTTGATGCGATCAATTTCTTCAACATCTGCCTGTGCGATGGCCCAGTAAAGTGCTTTTTCTTTAATTTCGGCACTTAATCGATTGCGTTTTTTTTCGCTCAGTTTCTTCGAGTCATTCAGCCCTTCGATGGGATTTTGCGGGTCTAAAATTACTGCCGCCGCAACCACCGGACCGGCAATCGGTCCCCGACCCGCTTCATCGGTGCCACAAATCATGCATTCTCTCTTGGTTAGTCAGTTAAATAATGGTTATGATACCTGTTGAATCGAACATTATATAATAACAACCAGAGGTTCTCATGGCAGATTCACCGCAACCGGATCGCGAGGCAATGCAGCAGCCCCGCGGTTTACTAAACCGACTTCTCGACGGTGTCGAGCGGGTCGGTAACAAACTCCCTGACCCAGCCGTCATGTTCTTCGGCTTACTGTTAATCGTTTGGGTCATGTCGTGGATATTTTCCAGTGTCTCGTTTGACGAAAAACACCCGTTGACTGGCGAAGCAATTAACGTTGTTAACCTGTTAAGTGGCACCGAAATGGCCGACTTTTTGGCTAATATGGTCGATACCTTTATGGGTTTTGCGCCGTTAGGGGTAGTGTTAGTTGCCATGTTAGGTGTCGGTGTCGCCGAGCGTTCCGGGTATATCAACGTTGCCATCAAATTGATGCTAAACGTGACCCCTAAAATGTTGCTAACACCGGTATTGATTTTGGTTGCGATTGTCAGCCATACCGCGGTGGACGCCGGTTATGTGCTGGTTATTCCGCTAGGTGGGGTTATCTTCTACGCTGCCGGGCGTCATCCTTTGGCCGGTATTGCTGCGGCGTTTGCCGGAGTTTCCGGTGGTTTCAGTGCCAACTTTGTACCGTCAGCCATCGACCCGTTATTGCAGGGCTTTACCCAAACGGCAGCGCAGTTAATTGATGCGGACATGCAGTTAAACCCGTTAAATAACTACTTCTTTACCGCCGCCTCATCTATTTTAGTGATTGCGGTAGGTTGGTTCCTTACCGATAGAGTGGTTGAACCGCGCTTACGCGGAACCGAACTGGATGGTGATCAGGAAGAAATGCCGGCACTTGACGATGTCACTCCGCGCGACCGCAAAGCCTTTTACGCCGCATCAGCAACTATGGTTGTCGGCTTAGTGCTGTTGTACTTTACTGCGACCATGGAAAACTCACCATTAGCCGACCCTGTAACGGGGGAGCTGGCCTCGTTTGCGGCACCGTTAATGGGCATGATCGTGCCGCTCATTTTCCTGCTGTTTATTATTCCTGGCATTGTTCACGGCTACGTCTCTGGTAACTTCACCAATTCACAGGATGTTATCGGCTCAATGACCAAATCGATGGAAGGCATGGCCTACTACATGGTCATGGCGTTCTTCTGTGCCATGTTCATCAAGGCTTTCGGCGACTCACAGCTGGGTACTTTGATATCAGTAAAAGGAGCGAACTTCCTCGCCAGTCTTGAATTGTCCGGTGGTGTCACCATGGTCGGCATGATCATGCTGGTCGCCTTCATTAACTTGTTTGTTGGCTCAGCATCCGCCAAGTGGGCCTTAATTTCACCCATTTTTGTTCCCATGCTGATGCAGCTGGGGTATTCACCCGACCTTACTCAAGCTGCGTATCGCGTCGGTGATTCAAGCAGTAATATCATTACGCCGCTGCTCCCCTACTTCCCGCTGGTTGTTTTATATTGTCAGCGCTACGTTAAAGGCACCGGTATCGGTACCCTGGTGGCGATGATGTTGCCATTTACGGTATCACTATTGGTACTCTGGTCAGCCTTCCTGATTGTTTACTGGACACTGGGTATACCGCTAGGTTTCCAGGCCAGCTACACTTACCCGGCGGGTTAATCGATGACCGCCATAAAGGATAAAACCATCTGGCTAACCGGTGCTTCTTCGGGCATCGGTTTAGCCTTGGCTCAACAATTGGCTGACGCGGGCGCGGCATTGATTCTGACGTCGCGACGCGAACAGCAACTGGAAGAGTTGCGTCAGGCACTGCCTAATAGCGACAAACATCGCGTACTGGCGCTGGATTTATCGCAACCAGAAACCGCGCAAGCAGCGGCCGAGCAGGCATTAGCTGATACGCGGGTCGACATTCTCATCAACAACGCCGGCGTATCACAACGCAGCAAAGCGTTGGATACCGACTTATCCGTTTATCGCCAGCTAATGGAGATTGATTATTTTGGTGTGGTCGCACTTAACCAGGTGGTGATGCCCAAAATGATAGAGCAAGGCAGCGGCCACATAGTTACCGTTGCCAGCGTCGCTGGTAAAGTCGGTAGCAAGTTACGCAGTGGCTACTCCGGTGCTAAGTTCGCGGTAGTGGGTTATATGGATTGTTTGCGCGCAGAAATGGCCGAACACAATGTGCAGGTCACCAGTATTCTGCCCGGTTTCGTGAATACCCAGATTGCTATCAATGCACTACAAGCCGACGGCAAACAACAAGGTCACAACGATCCTGAAATTGAGCAGGGTATCAGTGCCGACGAATGCGCCGCGGGTATTATCCAGGCAATCCAGGCCGATAAAGCCGAAGCCATTATTGGTAAAGGACTAAGCGCATTAGCACCAACACTAAAACGCTTCTTCCCGGGGCTGGTCAGACGGATTACCGCCAAACGAGAGGGCTAGCCGTCAACAGCCGGATTGTAGGTGATCTCCCACAAGTGGCCGTCAGGATCTTTAAAGTAGGCACCGTAGCAGCCCCAGGGTTGCCAGTGCGGCGACTTCAGCAGCTCTGCACCCGCTTGCTCTGCTGCGCTTGCCAACTCATCAATTTGTTCTTGTCTCGTAACATTGTGGCTAAGCATATGTCCACTACCCTTGGGCGTGATACCGAGTTGATTAGCCAAACTCCGGCGCGGCCAGATCGCCAATTTCAGGTTGTCATTAAGGTTAAAGAACGCCACTTGAGTGTCAGTGTTTACATCCCCCACAATACCCTTGGTGGGCAAGCCCAGGCCATCGCGATAAAAGCTAACCGCCTGTTCTAAATCATCGGTCATCAGCGTGATAACGGTAATTGTTGGTTGCATAACATCTCCCGGTTTTTCCTGACCATAACAATTTTTAATACGCATAAACACGCTATTTACGCTATGCTCCGCGCTACACCAATGATTTTAACGGTTGCAAGGAGCCACTGTGTCACTAACTGCCAATGACAAAAAAGCCGTCGGCTATGCACTCACCGCGGTATTGCTTTGGTCCACCGTGGCAACCGCCTTTAAAATCACCCTGAATTACTTAACACCGTTACAAATGGTCACCGCCGCAACTGCGGTATCTTTTGCTATTTTGTTTGCTATTGCGTTAATTCGCGGTAAACAGTCACTGATACTACTCGAACTGCGCCGAATGCCCTTATATTACTTGCTGATTGGCGCGATTAATCCCGTACTCTATTATCTGGTGCTGTTCGAAGCCTATTCACTGTTACCCGCATCCGAAGCCCAGCCGTTAAATTATACCTGGGCAATCGCACTCACCTTTATGGCCGCCGTCATATTAAAGCAACCAATTCGTAAACGCGACTGGGCAGCCAGCGCGCTCGGCTATTTAGGCGTGTTGGTAATCGCCACCCGTGGTGATGTCTTAGGTTTAAGCTTTTCCAATCCGATGGGTGTATTTTGGGCGCTGTTATCGACATTTTTGTGGGCCGCCTACTGGATCATCAATACTAAACGTAACGCCGAGTCCATCGTTCAGTTAGTGTTGGCATTTGGCCTCGCACTACCATTTTTAATAATCTGGAGCCTCATAAGCAGCGACTGGTCAAACATCCCCTGGCAAGGCTGGGCGGCAGTAACCTACGTTGGTTTGTTCGAAATGGGTATCACTTTCCTGTTTTGGATGATGGCCATGAAAACCGCCACCAACACCTCGCTCATCAGCAATCTGATATTCCTGTCACCATTCGTCTCGCTGCTACTGCTAAACCAGATCCTCGGCGAAACCATCTACCCCAGCACCATCACCGGTCTCATCCTCATCGTCACCGGCCTGATCCTGCAACGCCTGCGCTTTGGACGTGAGCGTAGCGCAGATCGTTGAGCATTCTGTCATTGGATTTGGTGCTGCGAGGCTCACTAGCGGGCTTTGTCCTGTCATCGGGCAGGAAATTCAAAGGGACGCTGCAAGTACATCCCTGTACGCTTGTTTCCGGCCATCCATGGCCTCCAACACCCTTTGAATCCCCCACCCGACAACAGAACGCCCACGAGTAAACCTCGCAGCATGGATATCCGGTAACAGCATGCTCACCAAGAAGTTGAAGCGCTATCGGCGTGATTGGCTGTTATACCCTCCCCCGAGAATGTTGGAGGGCATGGATGCCCGGAAACAAGCCACACGGACGTGCTTGGTGCGGTTCTCGGGCGAGGGTATAACAGCCAAGCAAAAAGCCGATAGCACTTCAGCTGCTTGGTGAGTGTGTCGCGTCAGGACGCGACCTACATCATGTTAACGCACCTGCTGGCGGAGGTTGCGGGCGAGCTCTTGGTCGGCGGCGTCGGGTTCTGGTGCGTCTGTGGGGCTGTTGAGTTCAGGTTTTAGGGCGAGCTCGGTTAGTAAGGGAAAGTGATCGGAGCCAAACGGGGGCAAGCGTTCGACCTTTACTAAGGCAAAGTGGTGGCTGTGGAAAATATGATCTAATGGCCAGCGGGCAAACCAGTAATTGGCATGGAATGTATTAAACATGCCCCTGCCAATGCGCGGATCGAGCAGGCCACTCATTTTGCGGAACAAAAGCGTTGTGCGCGACCAGGCGACATCGTTAAGATCACCTGCAACCACCGTCGGCGTGTGCTTTTCATCAATTTCTTCCGCCAACCGCAATAACTCCGCATCGCGCTCAGCCGATTCTTCATTTTCGGACGGGCTTGGTGGTGCCGGATGAACAAAGTGTGCTTTTATACGCTCACCGGATTCGAGTTCTATCCAGGTATGTATCGAGGGTTTATCGTTTTCGACGATATATCGCACTTCACTGTTATGCAAAGGCAGCCGCGAGTATAAGTGCATGCCGTAAAGATTATCCAACGGCACCTTTACCGAATAAGTATAAACCTCTTCGATCGCAGCCAATTGTTGCTGCCACCAATCGTCTGACTCCAGTGTAATGATCACATCTGGCTGATTATGCTTAATAAGGCGTATTAATTGCTCGCTGTTGCGGTTAGGCGTTAGCACGTTAGCTGTCATTATCTTGATATGCGCCACGCTGTTGTCGCTGGTAGCCTCCACCTCGACCGGGAACAAGCGGGTATACGGAATAATCCACCATAACTGACGCGCCAGGGTAAGCACCAATATCGCCATAGATAGCGACTCTGTCAGGGCGAATGATTCGAAATAGAACAATCCAATCAGCAACCAGAAAGCCAGCAAAACCGCTAACTGAAAGCGCGGAAAATCCAGCCCGCGAATTAGCCAATGTTGAACACGCAATAACGGCGCTAACGATAGCAGCGCGAGAATGACAGAAACGCTAAGATGAACAGACTCAAACATCAGTGAATCCCTTTATACACTGACTTAACGCTACTGCACGAACGGATAAACTGCAACAAGTAAAGGGGCTTGAAGTGCTATCGGCTTTCTGCTTGGCTGCTATACCCTCGCCCGAGAACCGCTCCAAGCACGTCCGTGTGGCTTGTTTCCGGGCATCCATGCCCTCCAACATTCTCGGGCGAGGGTATAGCAGCCAATCACGCCGATAGCACTTCAGCCGTAAGGCGAGTACAAAAAAGAAGGCGCCAAGGTGATTGACTAACCTCTTAAGCAAGGGTGTCTGGCGCCATGGATGGCGCCAGTCAAGCCCTACAGGGACGTACTTGCGGGCGTCCCTTGATTAAGAGGTTTCAATCACCCAGCCGCCTTTTTTGTGTTCGCCGCAACGGGTGTGTCGCGTCAGGGCGCGAACTACACCATGTTGACGAGCATGCTGGTGGGGTCTTCGAGGTATTCCTGCCAGCGTTTGTTAAAGCGGGCTATGGTGCCGCCGTCGATAATACGATGGTCGCCTGACCAGCTTACCGTCATTATCTTACGAGCTACGACGTTGCCGTTTTCGTCAAAGCGCGGTAGTTCCTGCACTTTGCCTAAGGCAACAATGGCTGCTTCCGGCTTATTAATGATAGGTGTTGCCACCGTACCGCCGATAACACCAATGTTCGAAATACTAATAGTACCGCCTTTCATGTCAGCCTGAGGCACTTTCCCTTCTCGAGCTGCTTGAGTCAGACGAGTCACTTCATTGGCCACATCAATAATACTCTTGTTCTGTACCTGTTTTACGTTAGGCACTAACAAGCCAATTTTGGTATCGACTGCCATGCCGATATTGTGGTCATCAAAGTAGGTAATTTCAGTGCAGTCTTCGTTCACCTGCGCATTCATTACCGGGAACTCTTTTAGAGCCAGCGACAAAGCTTTAATAAAGAACGGCATGACAGTTAAGCGTACGCCTTTCTCTTTGTATTGTTCTTTCAGCTTTTCACGCAGCGCAATCAGGTTAGTTAGATCAAATTCATCGGCATAAGTGAAGTGCGGAATAGTGCTGACAGAGTTCATCATCTGCTTAGCCATAGCCGCTTTGACGCCACGGATAGCTTCGGTGCGTGTGCCGCCGCTAGTACTAGTAGCTGCATTGGCACTGACATCTGCGTTATTACTCGAGCCAGAGGCACGAGCTACGTTGTCACCCGACTTGAAGGCTTCAATGTCTTTTTTCAAGACACGACCTTTCTTACCAGAGCCAGAAACGTCAGCGATATTAATATCATTCTCGCGCGCTAAGCGACGCACTGCAGGGCTGGCAATGGCTTTGCCCTGGCGCGCTTTCGCTGGTGGCTCAGCCTCTGCCTTTGCAGTTGCCTGCGGCTTAGACTCTGCACTGTTTTGCGAAGCGCTGCCTGAAGCAGTCTCGCCAGAGCCTGAAGCCTGAGCGCCGCCGGCTGATTGCAAAGCAAATAACGGCTTATGGACTTCGGCGATATCGCCTTTTTTGTGATACAGCTTAACGACTTTACCGTCATCTTTCGCTGGAATCTCAACCGTGGCTTTGTCGGTCATCACCTCAACCACGGGTTGGTCTTCTTTCACTTCATCGCCTTCAGCGACCAACCACTCAACGATTTCACACTCAACAATACCTTCGCCGATATCGGGAAGGATGAAGTCGGTGGTTTCGTTACTCGTGCCAGAGGCACGAGCTACGTCGTCCTCTTTTGGTTCTTCGGTTGCAGCAGCGTCGTTTGAATCGCCTTCAGCATTAATGCGGAATAACGGCTCGTGGACTTTAGCAATATCGCCTTTTTGGTAATACAGCTTTTCAACCACACCATCGTCTTTCGCCGGTATCTCAACCATGGCTTTGTCAGTCATGACCTCAACAACGGGCTGATCTTCTTTAACTTCGTCGCCTTCGGCTACCAGCCACTCAACGATTTCGCACTCTACGATCCCTTCGCCGATATCGGGCAGAATAAAATCTTTACTCATGTCGATGGGTCCTTAGTAGTTCATTGAGCGTTTGATGGCTTCGTAGATCTTCAAGTGATCAGCCATGTACTCTTTCTCGTGACACAACGGATATGGCACATCAATACCTGATACGCGCGCGATTGGCGACTCAAGGTATAAGAAGCACTTATCCTGCACCGTTGCTGCAATCTCGCTAGCAAAGCCGCCGGTAATTGGGGCTTCCTGAGAAATAACCAAACGTCCGGTTTTCAGTACCGACTGAGTGACAGTTTCAACGTCCCACGGCAAAATAGTCCGTAAGTCGATCACTTCACAAGACACGCCGTCTTGTTCGGCTTTCTCGACCGCTTTTTCGGTCACTTCCATCTGCGCGCCCCAGCCCAGTACAGTAATATCCGTACCTTCTTTAACGACGTCAGCTTTGCCTAATGGAATAGTGTATTCTTCTTCAGGAACCTCACCCGTCGATGCACGATACAGGCGCTTCGGCTCCATAAATAACACCGGGTTTTTATCAAAAATGGCGCTCAGCAATAGACCCTTAGCTTCGTATGGGTTACGCGGCGTTACAATTTTCATACCCGGGGTATGAGCAAAATACGCTTCCGGCGACTGCGAGTGATAGTGACCACCGGCGATACCACCGCCGTATGGCGTACGAATGGTTAAACCACCTACATCAAACTCGTTGCCTGAGCGGTAACGGAACTTAGCTGATTCGTTAACGATTTGGTCAAACGCCGGGAATATGTAGTCACCAAACTGAATTTCCGCAACCGCATAGCTACCTTGTGACG
This sequence comes from Idiomarina aquatica, assembly GCF_004362895.1. Lineage (GTDB taxonomy): Bacteria > Pseudomonadota > Gammaproteobacteria > Enterobacterales > Alteromonadaceae > Idiomarina. Next base: position 24,024 of record NZ_SNXI01000014.1, read on the forward strand.
CCAGACCGTTAGCAAAGCCAATGATACCCTGTTCAACCAGTGGTGTATTAAAGTTGCGGTGCTTGCCGTATTTCTCGGTCAAACCAGAAGTTGCACGGAATACGCCGCCAAAGCCACCGGTGTCTTCACCAAAACTGTATACATTGTCGTGTTTGGCCATCGCCAGGTCGAGTGCGCTGTTGATGGCTTGTAATAAATTCATTTTAGCCATTAGTCGATTCTCCCTGACGTTTTCGGATACGCATCCGGATACTTACGGATATGCTCTTTCAACTCTTCCAATTGCTCTTTCAGCAATGGCGTCGGCTCGTCATATACGTCATTAATCAGTTCATCGATATGTGGCGCAGGTACTTTTTCGGCTTCTTTTAACGCCGCCAGAACCTTAGCTTTGACTTCTGCATGATGCTCTTCAACATGGTCTTTATCCAACCAGCCTTCATTCATCATCCATTTTTGCAGACGATCAAGCGGATCTTTTACTTTCCAGTCGTCTTCTTCTTCGCGCGTACGGTAACCCGTTGGATCGTCCGACGTCGAGTGACCCGACATACGATAAGACATGGCTTCAATCAGTACCGGCTCGTTTTCTTCTACTGCCAGGCGACGTGCTTCCTGCGTCGCTTTTAGCACGGCAAACACGTCGTTACCGTCGATACGGATGGTTTTCATGCCATAGCCAATACCGCGTGGCGCAATGCCGTCACCGCCATACTGCTCGCCTTGCGATGGCGTTGATATGGCGTAACCGTTGTTACGACAGAAGAAAATAACCGGCACTTTGTAAACCGATGCCATGTTCAGAGCTGCGTGGAAGTCGCCTTCAGAAGCAGCACCTTCGCCAAAATAGCAAATTGTGCACTTGCCGGTTTTATCCATCTTCTGCCCGAAGGCATAACCGGTCGCTTGTGGTATTTGTGTACCCAGCGGCGAAGATATGGTCATAAAGTTTAAGTCAGCACAGCCATAGTGAACCGGCATTTGACGACCTTTACCTAAGTCTTTTTCGTTCGAAAACAGCTGGTTCATGAACTGTTCAACGGTAAAGCCGCGGTACGCCAAGGCACCCTGCTCACGATACTGTCCCATGATCATATCGCCGTCATCTAATGCAGCCGCAGAAGCGACACTTTCGGCTTCTTCACCGCGCGAAGCCAGGTAGAAGCTAATACGCCCCTGACGCTGCGCGGCAATCATGCGCTCGTCCAGCGTACGAATAAACTGCATGGTGTCATGGATTTTTACGATAAGGTCTTTATCGTACTCTGGCATGTCAGCATTTTTATGGAAGCTACCGTCCTCTTTGAGGATTTGCAGCATCGGAATTGTGACTGATTCACCATCAAACCATTGAGGTTTTGTCACAATCTCTGTGTTGTGTTTTTTATCCTTGGCCATAACCTTCTCTTTCGGTTGTTAGCAGGGTGGAAAATTGCCGCTACTTTACCTTTACGTAAAGTGCTATGCAAATAGCCCACTCAACCCATTGCACATTAATCAATGGGCTAAGTGTAAATAGAAACGAACAGTTTTAACAATGATTCAACGCAGATTAGACCAGCTCAAGCGACTCCGTCGGTACTCGCACAACCGTAAGCAATGCGCGCTGCCCTAATGCGACCTTAGCGTTGGGGAAAATAATGTGTTCAGCGTCATGTTGGGCGTAGATCGGCTCGCCACCATCCGTGGCCAATAAATCACCCTTTTCAAACGCGGTAAAGTTGGCCACGTCATCAGCAAAATTAAGTTCAAAGTCCTGATTCATGCGGTTAATAGTTTGTGCTTCTGCAAAAATAAAGTGCTGTTGCGGATCAAAATTCGGTAACTGCGGCTCCGGCTGAGCTATTAATTGCCGCAAGCTTCGCTCCGCAGCGGCAAAACTGTCGCGGTTATTCTCACCAAAGGGTCGTACCTTACCGAGCTCGACTGTAAAGGCATCAGCGCCAAACTCATTGACCGAAAAGTATGAGAACGTGGTTGTCGCTGCTTTGTTCAGCAACACTGTATCGACCCCGCAGGCCAATAAAAACAACAGCTGGTCTTTTTTATAAGGCTTACCGTGAGTAAATGGATAAACCGCAAATTTTTCACGCTTAGAATCACGAATCGCGGTATGCAGGTCGTAGTGATAACGGCGACGGTTGGTTCCCTCAACGTACTGGTAAAAACGTTTAACGTACTGTTCCAGCTTAGCCGCCCGCTCACGTTCGGGATTACTTATTCCGCCTTCGCTATGAGCGCCACTGAACAGCCTGTTCATATTTTCTTCAACAAAGCGTCGGCCAACATTTATCGACGCAGGGTTGGCTATTAAAAACAACGTACGGTGTATTACCGACTGTTTCTCAGCAATAATGTCCTGAATAATGTCACGACAGATCTCAATTGGTGCGGTCTCGTTACCATGCACAGCGCAACTAATCACAATATCTTTGTCTGTCGTCTTCGCCGGCTCAACCACCAGCACACCGCTATCCCAAACCGTTAGCTGAGTACCATCGCTAAGGTTAGTTTCGAAGTGACCGTTGTAGCCCCACTCATTATCACGAGTCCATTGCAAAAAGTCGTTAAACACCGTTGACTGTGTTGTGTTCAAACCTTACTCCTGTTATTTCTTGCCGGGTTCAAGTCCGTGCGTAGCCAGTAAATGCCTGAGTACACGCGAATTGTATTCACGGCGATAGAGAATAAAGACAACAATACTGCTGGATAAAATCAGCATCAGAGGATGTAAAAACCAGGCCAAGTAGGCGAGTGCAAAGTAATAGGTCCGCAATCCTTTATTGTACTCATGACCGGACTGGTCCAGTACCCGCGCGGCATGATTGGCAAACGCAACGCGCTCGTCTTCGCTGCGGTTCTGTTGCTGATATTTAACCGATGCACCCAATAATACCGAGACAAAGCCGAACTGTCGTATCGACCAGGTAAATTTGAAAAAGGCGTAGATAAATATCATCGCCAAAACGGCCAATTGGAATTGCACCATAATGGCACTGGAAGCCGGTGTTAGTGGCAGCTCATTGAGAACTTCGACGACTTCTTCAGAATGCGCGAGTACGGTAATGACACCGGCTAACACCAGTACCGTCGAAGAAGCAAAAAACGTGACTGTACGCTCGACGTTACCGATAAGCGACGCATCGGCAATCTGATTATCCTTGTGCATCACCGTTTGCATCCAGTCAATACGCAAAGTACACAAAATACTGGATAAACAGTGCGTCGTTCGCGCTCGTTTGCGTGCGAATAACGAGTAACCGATCCAGCAAAAAAAGAAAAATGCTAACGCAATAAAATCGAGCAGTGATAGCAACATGATGCCTGTGCCCTGACAGTTTGTTGTAGTTTATGGGCTCTATATTAACAAATTATGACGACCGCTAAGTAAAAAAGCCGCAGTTTTTTACAAAACTGCGGCTCATTAATCGAGGCTATTGCAAGCTAGTAGTTTTCCAATGCCTTTTTTGTGCTCATGTCTTTAGGTTCGGGTGGTTTAGCTAACCCATACCAGGACAACATACTGCGCATACCACGTTTAAAGTCACTCAATATCAAATACAGACACGGAATTAACAGCAGCGTAATAATCGTTGCAAAGATAATACCGAACGCCAGTGATATCGCCATCGGAATGACCAACTTAGCCTGCATACTTTTTTCCAGTACAATAGGTAACAGGCCAAAGAACGTCGTTAGCGAGGTCAACGTAATCGCGCGGAAACGGCGGCAACCGGCATCCAATACCGCATGACGCAAGTCGGTGCCGGCTTCACGCGCTTTGTTAACGTAATCCACCATCACCAAACTATCATTAACAACCACCCCGGATAGCGCGATAATACCGAATAAGCTCAAGATGCTGACCGGCATACCTAATACCCAATGGCCGATAACCGCACCGATGATACCAAACGGAATTACCGACATAATGATTAACGGCTGGCTATATGACTTAAGCGGAATCGCCATCAGCGCGTATACCGCCAGCATTGCCAGTAAACCACCTAACGCCAGTGAGTCAGTCGCTTCGGCTTCATCCTGGGTTGCCCCCTGCAGTTTAAAGCCAACGCTTGGGTATTTTTCCAAAATTTCCGGTAGTTTCTGACCCCGAACTTCACCGACAATTCGGAATGGCTCGACACGGTCTTTGTCAGCCCGTGCCCGCACGTTCACAGAACGTTCACGATTGATACGGGTAATCGTAGAGTAACCTTCAGCAAACTCGATATCAGCAAGTTCCGTAAACGGAATTTCCGAGCCATCTGCCATGCGTAACTTCATATCCTGCAAGTTACCCACCGATTGGCGCTGTTCTTCCGGATAGCGAACCATGACTTTGACTTCTTCGTCACCGCGTTGTATGCGCTGTGCTTCGGCGCCGTAGAATGCATATCGAACCTGCGTAGCCAGCTCGGCGAGGTTTATACCCATTGCCTCAGCTAGCGGTTTGGTGGTTACCAACACTTCGTCTTTGCCATCACCAAAGGTATCCTCGATATCGAACACACCATCATATTCACCCAGCACCGCTTTTAACTCATCTGCGGCTGCTTTTAGCGCGTTAAGATCATCACCAACCAACTGGAATTCGATGTCGAAGCCGCCACCGCCGCCAATACCGCCCTGGAAGTTAATCGCGCGCACGCCAGCAAGTTCCGGCACTGATTCACGCCATTGGTTAACAATTTCATAGCCGTCGATATTGCGATCTTCGCCTTTTTTAAGTTCGGCGAAAACCGTGCCTGATTCAGTACCATTCAGCCAAATATTGGTGTGACGAACAACGCCATCACCTTCCGACTGCTCGGTTTCTTCGTCAACGTGTTGCAGTCCTTTGGCGACGCTTTCAAGCACTTCAATAGTGCGTTCTTCTGAGCTACCAGGCTGCATTTCAACGTTAGCTTGAATAAAGTCACTGGGGATATCCGGGAAGAAAACCCAACGCACGATACCGCCACTGAGCAGACCGATCATTAAAATCATCATGCCAACAAAGGTAGCCAACGTGGCATAACGATAGTGCAGACACTTCTTCAAAAACGGACGGTAATAATTGGTCACGAATCGCTGAATAGCATCGGCAAAACGGTTACGAAAACGTTGAAACTTATTTGGTTTTTCTAAACCATCTTTGGAGTACTTCATCTGTGCAATATGCGCGGGCAAAATCCATTTTGACTCGATTAAGGAAAACGCCAAGGCGATGATTACCACAAACGCAATCGACTCCCAAATAGCCCCCATGCCGCCTTCTACCATCAGCATAGGAATAAACGCTACCATGGTGGTTAAAACCCCAAACGTTGCCGGTATCGCAACGCGTTTGGCGCCAGCGACGACATTGTCAACGCTTTTGCCTTTTTCCTCTATTTCTGTGTAAGCACTCTCGCCGATGACTATCGCGTCATCGACCACTATCCCCAGTACCAATATAAAGCCAAACAACGAAATCATGTTGATAGAAACATCAACAATCGGCAATAGCGCAATGGTACCCAAGAAACACACCGGAATACCGATCATAACCCAGAACGCCAAGCGCAATTGCAGGAACAATGACAGCATTAGGAATACCAATAAGCCACCGATCCACATATTGTTAAGCATTAAGTCCAGGCGACCTTGCAGATAGTAGGATGAGTCACCCCATGATGCGACCTGGATCTCGTTTGGTAACTCTTGCTGTTTCTCTGCTACGTAGTTCTTTACATACTCAGCGATCTTCAGGTCGTTTTGGTCACCCACTGAATTAATACGGACAAACGTTGCCGGCTTGCCATCAAATCGGGTAAATGCCTCTGTCTCGACAAAGCCATCCTCAACTTTTGCAATATCGCCTAGCGTTATTCGAGTGCCATCGGGCCGGCTGACTAAAACAATTTTTTCGAACTCATCGCCGCGATAAGCCTGATTGTTAGCGCGTAATAAAATATCGCCATTAGGGGTCTTTATTGAACCACCAGCCACATCAATGGAGGTACCGCGAACCGCGTTAACAATTTGCTGGAAGGTTAAGCCGTAACGCTCCAAATCCTGCTGCGAAATTTCAATCGCAATTTCATAGTCGCGGGCACCAACCACTTCGACTTTGGTAATACCGCCAACCGTTTTTAGCTCATCGCGGATGGTTTTTGCTAACTCTTTACGGGTGCGTTCGTTGGCATCACCAAATACGGTGACCCAGATGACGTCACGATTGGGTCGTACCCGATAAATATTGGGTTTTTCAATTTGCTGCGGAAAGTTGGGAATAGCATCTACCAGCATTTTGACCTCGTCCATGACTACTTGCACATCGTAGTCAGGCTCCACTTCCAGGGTCACACTACCAATGCCTTCACTAGAGCGTGATGTCATTTCTTCGATACCGTCAACATCCTCAATCGAGTCTTCGATAAGCATGATCACGCCCTGCTCGACTTCCTGCGGGGCAGCACCGGGGAATGGTACTTGAATGCTGATAATATTCAGCTCAATTTCCGGGAACATTTGCTTGCGCACCGTAAAGATAGATAGTGCGCCGGCAACCAAAATCACAATCATGAGAAGGTTTGCCGCAACCGGGTTATTGCCAAACCAGGCGATTATCCCTTTTTGCTTTTCGTTAGCCATGGTTATTACTCACTCTCACCGTTATCGTTAGCAGCGACTTGCTCTTGCTCATCATCGCTGTCGGCTTTGGCTGCAGTTTCCATTTGCTCCGGCAACGGGTCCCCCTCAAGGCGAACTTCCATGCCGTTTAGTGCATTTTTCAGTTGCGTCAATACGACAAGGTCACCCGCTTCCAGACCATCGCTGACGATACTGGTATTAGCCTGCGTGCGAATCACTTCGATAGCTTTTTTCTTTAATCTACGGTCTTCTGCAACAGTCCAGACACTGCCATCAGGATTAATAGCGTAAGTGGGCACTTCCATTACGCCACTCACCTGCTGCCCTTCTATTTGTGCCTGAACAAAGCGTCCGAACCGCAATGGTTCTGGGTGTGACTGCCCGTTCAGATTGTACGGGTCGGAAACCTGTACCACGCCATAAATAACACGACTGGCTTCGTCTAAAACCCCTTCTGTACGAACCAATTTGCCCAACCACTGTGTGTCTACACCCGATACCTGAGACTCCAGCAACACCTTAGGTTGGGTATTGGTCTCATCCGGCAGATTCAGGTAGGTTACGTCCAAGTCGCTCAACGGCAGTCGCACTTCAGCAACGTCAGTACCAAATAAGGTGGTAATTTGCGAACCCGCGCCAACAAACTGCCCGAGGTCGGCTTGTTTATTCCGTAATACTGCGGCATAAGGCGCACGAATCGTGGTGCGCTCCAGATTCCGCTCTGCCATTGCCAGGTTGGCTTCGGCTGACTCAAGTGCAGCAAAAGCACTGGCCAACTGAGGCTTGCGCAAGCCCAGCGCCGGTGCTTCACCGTCAGTGAATTGCGACCACTCTTCTTCGGCAACTCGTGCGCGGGCTTTTTCTTCTTCTAAGGTTGCTTGTGCCTGAAGTAATTGAGCCCGCGCTTGCTGTACCGCAACTTCGTAGTCAGAAGGATCTATTTGTAACAGCATTTCGCCTTTGTCAAAAAAGCCACCGGCATTGTATTTGTCTGCCACATCGACTATTTGCCCGCTAACTTCCGCAACCAGCGTGGTCGAAAATTTAGGTGCTGCGGTACCCTGTGAATCGACCAAAAAGGTCATTTCCTGGGTTTGAACTTCTTTTACCTCGACCATAACCGCTGGCTTTTTTTGTTGTTTCATTTGCGGCGGTTTTGCAGCCATGCTTGCTAATACAGCCAGCAAAATGGCAACAACAATAATTAATGGTGGGATAAACGCTCGTTTCTTTAATTTCATCACAGTTCGCTCAACAGTTTGAAAATTCACTGACTATATTATCCGCCTAACAAATGTAAATTGTTAGGCTTTATCTGTTGCGAACTGTGATTTTTGCCGGTTAAGTTGTAACGGACTATTACAAAAGCACTAGAACGGCAGTTAACCTTCTAACAACCAACGTTCTGCAGACTCCACATAGCGGGGTTTCCCACTCAATAGCACCACGTCGCCGGCGCGTAACGTTATCTGCGACGAGGGATCCTCAACTTCGACATCATCGCGACGCAACGCTTTAAGTTTTACCTGATAATCACTCCAATTGAGCTCCTCTACCGACTTACCCACAGCCCACGCTTGTTCAGGTAGGTTCACCGCATGCAAAAACTCCAGCCGATCCGCATTTTCTGCGTCGACGGTGGTCTGGGACCCCGGATAAAAGCCATGCATGTCGCCATAGTGATTACGACGCTCCTGTTCCAGTCGTGACAAAATGCGCCGAATTGGAATACCGCTATGGCTCAACACATGAGAGATCAACATCAGGCTTGCTTCGAGGGTATCCGGAACAACTTGCGAGGCGCCGGCGTCAGTAAGTCTATCCAGGTTTAAATCGTCGCGACTGCGGACGATAACAAAAGCCTTATCGTTCATTGAGCGAATTTCTTTTAATACGTCAATAGCCCGTGAGTCATCAGAAAAACTGATAATGATCAGAGGGACGTGAGCCGCCCCGACAGCGCGTAAAATATCCCGTTTAGCACTATCACCAAAGTAAACCGGTGCGCCACCGGCAACAGCTTCCTGAACACGTAGTGGGTCATTATCCACGGCAATATGTTTTATTCCTTCCGCATCTAAAAAGCGGCTAATCGTTTGACCCACGCGGCCAAAGCCACAGATTAACACCTGCTGTTCACGACCTGAGTTTTCGACTTTCTGCGCAATATCGGGTTCTTCGGTGGGTTCGCGAATAAGCAACGATACTAATGGCTGCAACTTTTGGATAACAATAGGTGTTACCGCCATACTGAAGACGCCCACACCAATCAGAATTGATGACACTTGGTCAGTTAAGAGATTATAAGTGCCGGCCAACGAGACAATAACAAAACCGAACTCACCCATTTGAAACAAAGATATGGCACTGCCCCAGGCATCCCGGTCGCGCTCACCTAATGCTTTCGCAACGTAACGTATCAGTACCAGCTTGACCGCTGTCATACCCAATATAATCAGTAGCACCCAATGCAACGACTGAATAAACGTTGTTAAAGCCAGCTGCATACCTACCGTGGTAAAAAACAGCCCCATCAGAATATCGCGAAAAGGCCTAATATCAGCTTCTAACTGGTGTTTGTATTTGCTTTCGCCCAGCATCATGCCGGCCAAGAAGGCACCCAATGCCATAGACAAACCAAATGCGTGTGTTAAGCCACCGGCGACTAAGGCCACCAGCAATGTTGCCAGCACAAACAGTTCGTCGGTGCGTTGGTTTGCAATTTCGCGGAATGCATAGGGAAGCACCCATTTACCCACCGCCATGAGCACCGCTATAACGGCGGCTCCTTTTACCAGCGCCATCAATAAACTGTATGCGATACTGCCGTCGCCGCCCCCGGCAAGCAGAGGAATAATAATTAACAACGGCACCACGGCGATATCCTGAAACAGCAATATTGCCACGCTAACCTGGCCGCGCCGCGTGGCCGTTTGCGAACTCTCACTCAGCTGCTTAATGACTACCGCTGTTGACGACAATGCCAGCGCGCCAGCAATGGCTAGCGCTGCCGCCCAATTGCCGAGCAACAAAAAACCAACCACTAAAAATATCAGTAGCGAGCCCAAAACTTGCGCGGCGCCCAAGCCAAACACCAGTCGCCGCATGGCAATCATTTTTGGCAAGGAAAATTCTAAGCCGAGTGAGAACAGCAACAGTACGATACCTAATTCAGCAATCAGGTGATATTCGTCTGGATCCGAAATCCATCCCATAACATGGGGGCCAGCGATTATGCCGGCGCACAGATAAGCAAGAATTGCAGGTAACTTGATTCGGCGAAACGCCCATACCAACACCACGGCGACGCCGAGTAATAGTAATAAACTGGTAAAAGTTCCGTACATCCTCTGCTCCCTGACTATGTTTGGCGGCCGATTCTCAGTTGCCGTTTGGTTTAATCATAACACCGTCTAGATGACCTTAACACGACTTTAATAGTCACCGAATTACTCGCCTAACAAGTTCTGGCACACTTTTTGTATGTTTCTGGCATAAGTAAAGCATTGTCAATTTTGCGTCACACAAATAACGCCGGGAAGTAACCATGCTAACAAAAGTTGCATTTGGAAAAGTCAAACAGCCGCAGCCTGTGCGCTCACAGTCACAGGTGAGTCAACTGACCAGTAGCCGCGACCTGTCGCGTTCCAATACCTTGACCGAGGTATTGCAAACGACTCTGGATACCCATCAGTTATTATCAGTTTATGCTGACTTTTTAAAAACCCGGCTCGATGTTGAGGCGCTGCAGTTTGTTTCCGATGATCAGTTGTTCAGTCTCATCGGCGACTTTGACCAAAGCCAGATACAGCATGCGGTGATGTTGTATGCGGATCAAGCCTACCTGGGCCAGTTGGTTTATGGTCTTAAACGACCGTTAACCGTTACCCAAAAGTTGCGCCTGGAGCAATGGCACCGGGAGCTGACTTTTCCGCTGCGCAATGCGCTAAAGTTCTCACAGTTACATCGTTTGGCGGTGCGTGATCATTTAACCGGTCTCGGCAACCGGGCGTTGCTAGAGGAAGTTCTGGAGCATTTGCATATTAAGCAGCAACGCCAAAAAAATGGCTCTCACTCGGTCATGTTACTTGATTTAGATGGCTTTAAAGATGTCAATGATGAGCACGGCCACCAGCAGGGTGATGACATTTTACGCGTGTTTGCGGAGTTATTGCGCACAACGGTACGCGACAGTGATCAAGTGTTCCGTTTTGGCGGTGACGAATTCGTTATTGTAATGGAAGATACTAATCTGTATCAGGCTCAGGACGTCTACAACCGTATTCGAACAGCTGTCGATAGCTGCGATACGCTCAGCCGTTATGGCTTGAGTACCAGTGCCGGTACCGCACAGCTGGAGTGTTTTAATACCGTTGAACAAAGCTTAGACGAAGCAGACCAGTGCCTTTATCAGGCCAAGCACGGCGGTAAAAACCGTCATTGCGGATCAGTCGGTTGCGCTTAACCATTGCGGCTGTGGCGGCGGAGTCATTGCCGAGCCAGCGGTAGCATCTTGGTGTAACCACCCAACCCCGGGTAACCATGCCCACGCAGAACGCTTTTGTAAGCAGGGCGCGCACTGACGTAACCAGGCAGGTACCTGCGCCTGCTTTAACCAGTCTGCCATGGTTTTACGGCCTTTACGCTGCGGATGTTGCCATTTACCGGGCAGTAATCCATAACCAAGCGTTAAGTCTGCCTCGTTAACCAACGCTTCAGTAATAATCAACTGACCCCAAGGGCTTGCCAGACTATAGGTTCCCGCTTCTGTAAGCTTAACGTGCGATGGTGTTTGCTGATTCTGTTCCTCGACACACCAAAGCGCCACCTGATAAAAACGCACCTCATAATCAGCACAGCTCACACACATACGGGTATCCGCACGCGCATCACTGGCCTGCTGTCTAATTTGCTCAAGCTGTTGAAAGCTCGGTAAAGACGCCGCCTCGCCCGCGGCAATTTCCAGCCACCGGCGCAGTATCGCACGTTGCATTGCTGCTGACTGCCGACGCAAGGTATCCACCGGCAAACCTTTGCCTAATAGCGGATGCTCAATCCATTGCTGCGAGAGTTTTTCACTCAACAAGTCATCCAATACCTGTTGCTGTTCCGCACAGAGCCGCGCCGACCGTAGCACACTATCGCCAAAAGTTGGCCAGCGTTGCTCCAGTAACGGAATTACGTCGTGACGTAAAAAGTTACGCTCAATTCGCGTATCGTAGTTGGTGTCATCTTCAATCCAGGTCAACTGACGCGCGTTTGCATAGTCGTAAATGTCCTGTTTGCTTACCGCCAGTATTGGCCGTACCAGGCGCCGCTGATCGTACCAGCAATGCACTTCAGCCATACTGGCAAGCCCTTTTGGACCGCTACCTCGGTTTAACTGCAGTAAAAACGTTTCGATTTGATCATTACGATGCTGACCCAACAATATGATTGCATCGTTATCGCTCAGTTCACGCAAACGCTGATAACGACGTTCCCGGCCTGCGGCTTCTTTCGACTGCCGTGATTCGATTGGTACAGTCAGTGGTTCAAAGTGTGTGGTAACGCCATAAGCTTTAGCAGCTTTTTGGATTGTTTCTGACCAAGCCGCTGAGTTGGGGTGAAAACTGTGATCGAGGTGCACCGCCAGGTAGCGATACTGATCATGCTGCTGATGATAGCGCATCGCGCAATCCAGCACCGTTTGTGAGTCAGCACCGCCACCCAGGGCGATAATTATTTGCTGCCCGGGCCTGAGCGATAAGCCATCCATAACCGTACAAAAGCGGTCAAATAACGCGTCGCTCATTAACGTAGCTGCCTAGCAATAACCAAATGACATGAGTTTTTGATAGCGGCGATCGAGCAGTTCGCTACGCTCGAGTCCACGCAATTCGTTTAAATCAGTTATTAAGCGCTGCTTAAGCGCCGAAGCCATATCGTCCATATTGCGATGAGCGCCACCCAGTGGCTCGGCAATAACTGTATCAATTAAACCTAATTCTTTACTGCGCTGCGCGGTAACGCCCATTGCCTCGGCCGCAAGTGGCGCTTTACTAGCGCTCTTCCACAGAATCGACGCGCAGCCTTCCGGCGAGATAACCGAATAGGTGCTGTACTGCAGCATATTAACTTTGTCGCCCACGCCAATAGCCAATGCGCCGCCGGATCCGCCCTCACCGATAACGGTACAAACGATGGGTACACCCAAACGCGACATGACTTTAAGATTGCGGGCGATAGCCTCACTCTGACCGCGCTCTTCGGCGCCAATGCCCGGATAAGCCCCCGGCGTATCAATAAAGGTGACAATTGGCATTTTAAAGCGTTCTGCAGTTTCCATCAGGCGTAATGCTTTGCGATAGCCCTCAGGCTTTGGCATGCCAAAATTACGGCGAATTTTATCTTTTGTTTCGCGGCCTTTTTGCTGACCAATAACCATCATCGGCTCGTCATTAAGTCGTGCAATACCACCAACAATCGCTTCGTCATTGGCATAGGTGCGATCTCCCGCCAATTCATCGAACTCGGTAAAAATACGCGGAATATAATCTAGCGTATAGGGCCGCAACGGGTGCCGCGCTAACTGCGCAACCTGCCACGCGCCTAACTCAGAAAATATTTTTTCGGTAAGCTCACGGCTTTTGTTGGTCAGACGTTGAATCTCTTCTTCAATATTGATGTCCAGCTCACCGCGTTCGCCGACGTTTTTTAGTTCATCTATCTGCGCTTCAAGCTCGGCAATTGGCTGTTCGAAGTCTAAAAAGTTCAAGCTCATTCGCTACCCATTCCTTAAAATTCTAACGAGACCCACTGTTCACCCAGCAGCTCCCTTAAATTATGTATCAGTTCGTCAGCTGGTCGAATATACCATTGCACGCCAGCTGTTAACGTCGCGTTCGCCTTGTCACCCTTAAAGTGAATAATTAACGGGCAGGTACCTTCGGCATAGGGTTGCAATTCGTTTTGCAGTTTAGCTGCCATACCCTGTTGCAGCTGTTCACTTGTTACGGTTATGGCGACATGCCGTAAAAAACTTTCCCGCGCCTGATCGATACTCATCACTTCTCGGGCTATCATTCTATTACCACCAGAGAAGTTATCAAATCGTACCTCCCCTTTTGCCCACAAAATTCGGTCTTTTTCGAGCAAATGCTGGAAGCTTTCATACTCATTACTATAGAGCATGACATCCATTCGTGCGCTTTTATCGTCCAACGTGACCACGGCAAACCGCTGACCGCGTTTATTTACGATAACACGAACATCAATCACCAACCCGGCTATTGCAACCAGCTCATTCTTTCGCGTTTCGTTAATTTCGGACAAAAAGCCGGCGACGTAATGGCGCAATTCCTGGCGAAAACGATTAATCGGGTGACCCGTTAAATAAAGCCCTAATGTTTCCCTTTCACCTTCAAGCCAAACCGCTTCGGGCCAGGGTTTTACGTTAACAAACTCGTGTTCTACTGCTTCCGGCTCGGTGGTGAGCACGCCAAACATATCACTTTGGCCAATACTTTCTGCCTGACGATGTTGCTCGGCCTGGCGCATAGCTTTTTCCAGCGATGCCATTATGGTAGCGCGATGCGGTCCAAGCGTGTCCATTGCACCACCACGTATCAGTCGCTCCATCACGCGTTTATTGAGCCGTTTTAAGTCGACCCGGCAACAAAAATCGAACAGATCGGTAAATTGACCTCCTTCCTGACGTGCTTCGATAATTGCCTCAATGGGCGCCTCGCCAACTCCTTTTATGGCACCGATGCCATAGACAACACGACCTTCCTCATCAACGGTAAACTTATACTGGCCCTTATTAACATCAGGCGGCAGTAACTTTAGGCCCATGCGTTCGCATTCGTCAGCCAGGGTAACGATCTTGTCGGTATTATCCATATCGGCTGACATTACTGCCGCCATAAATTCAGCGGGGTAATGCGTTTTCATCCACAGCGTCTGATACGACACCAACGCGTAAGCAGCCGAGTGTGATTTATTAAACCCGTATCCGGCAAACTTCTCTACCAGGTCGAAGATTTTCATCGCCAGTTCGGGGTCAATGTTATTTTTAGCCGCGCCCTCGCGGAAAATATCACGCTGCTTGGCCATTTCTTCGGGCTTTTTCTTACCCATGGCGCGCCGCAGCAAATCAGCGCCGCCTAATGAATATCCGGCCATGACCTGAGCCACCTGCATAACCTGCTCCTGGTACAGGATAACGCCATAGGTCGGTTCAAGAATTGGTTCCAGGCATGCGTGTTGATATTGCGCATCCGGGTAGGATACTTCTTCGCGGCCATGCTTACGGTCGATAAAGTTATCTACCATGCCCGATTCCAGTGGCCCGGGCCGGAATAAGGCGACCAGCGCGATAATGTCTTCAAAGCTATCCGGTAACAAACGCAGAATAAGCTTTTTCATCCCCGCTGACTCTAGCTGAAACACCGCCGTGGTCTCGGCGCGTTTTAAAATTCGGAAGCATTGCGGGTCATCCAGCGGAATAGCATTGATATCAATCAGCGCTTTGCCCTGTTGTTGATGACGTGCATTAACCATATCCAGCGCCCACTGGATAATTGTCAGCGTACGCAGGCCCAAAAAGTCGAATTTAACCAAACCGGCTGACTCGACATCGTTTTTATCAAACTGTGTAACCGGGTTTTTACCCTCATCATCACAATAGAGTGCAGCAAAATCGGTAATCGTGGTTGGTGAAATAACTACCCCACCCGCGTGTTTGCCAGCATTACGGGTCACCCCCTCGAGAATCCGGGCAAAATCGATGAGCTCTTTAACTTCTTCGTCAGCATCGTAACGTTCGCCCAGCTCAGGGACTTCTTGAAACGCCTTCGCCAGGGTCATCCCCGGCGCTCCGGGCACCAGCTTGGATATGCCATCAACGAAGCCATAAGGGTGGCCAAGCACACGACCGGCATCACGGATGGATGCTTTTGCCGCCATGGTACCAAAGGTAATAATTTGCGATACCGCATCACGGCCGTACAGCTCGGCCACGTGATCAATAACCTCGTCACGGCGATCCATACAAAAATCGACATCAAAGTCCGGCATGGATACCCGTTCGGGGTTCAAAAAACGTTCGAATAGCAGATCAAACTCAAGCGGATCAAGATCCGTGATTTTTAACGCATAGGCGACCAATGACCCGGCACCAGAGCCCCGCCCCGGCCCGACCGGGATATTATTGTCCTTACTCCACTGAATAAATTCCATGACGATAAGGAAGTAACCGGGAAAGCCCATTTGGTTAATTACATCAAGCTCGATTTTTAACCGTTCGTCATAGGCAGGACGTTTTTCTTTCCGTTCCTGCTCGTCGGGGAACAAAAACGCCAGCCGCTCTTCTAATCCTTCCTCTGACACCTTAACCAGGTAATCACCTTCGGTTAAGTTGCCGGTCGGGAAAGCTGGCAGAAAGTATTCGCCCAGCCGGATAGTCACGTTACACCGTTTTGCTATTTCAACCGTGTTTTGCAACGCTTCCGGAATATCAGCGAACAATTCCTGCATTTCTTCGGCGCTGCGAAGATATTGCTGTGGCGAGTATTTTTTGGGTCGGCGTTTGTCACCAAGCTGAAAGCCATCATGGATGGCAACACGAATTTCGTGTGCTTCAAAGTTATCGGCTTCTAAAAACACCACTTCGTTAGTTGCCACTACCGGAATATCGCGTTCTGCGGCCAAATCGACGGCAGCATGCAGGTAGTCTTCTTCCTGTGGTCGGCCGGTGCGGGTTAACTCAAGATAATAACGGTTAGCAAAATGCTGTTGATAAAATGTCAGGCACTGCTCTAAAGCATCTGCATGGCCTTTTAATAAGGCCTGTCCGACATCACCCTGACGTGCCCCCGATAACAATAAAACACCGGCATTGTGCTCGACCAGCCAGTCTTTATCGATAACCGGTTTGCCTTGTACGTGGCCGCGAAGATAAGCTTTTGAAATGAGTTGGATAAGACTTTGGTAACCATCGTTATCCATAGCCAGCGCCGTCAGACGAAAAATTTCGCCTTCAGGATAGTCGCCCTGCACCCAGAGGTCTGCACCGACCAGAGGTTTAATGCCCTGCTTGTGAGCCGCACCGTAATATTGCACCAACCCACAGAAGTTCATCTGATCAGTTAGCGCCATGGCCGGCATGCCAGCTTCCGCCACCGCTTCGCAAATAGGCCCGATTTTTGTCAGGCCGTCAATCATAGAAAAATCACTATGTATGCGCAGATGAACAAAAGGACTATCGTTAGCTGTGGTGCCGGTCAGGTCGCTGGTCATAATAGCAGTAGCTTTACCATTTTTAGTTTTTATAGTAGCGCGTATTGTGCCTCAATCGCTGCTGGCAGTCGAGTAGCCGCAAACTATCAATGTAACTTCAAACGCGGTTTAACCGCGTGGTTAAGCTTATCCACAGTAATAATTAACAGCATTTTCCACCACCCGTGTAAGGCCCGTTGATGCATTCGATAAAGACTAGCATAAGCATACCGAGCCAGTGTTCCTTCAATCGACATGGATAGACTCTTACTCTGCATCAAATTTCCCACGGCCGAGAAACGACTGAGCGATACCAGCGAGCCGCGATCTTTATACTTAAATGGTTTTGCTGCTCTGCCTTTTAACTCACGCTGGATATTAGTGGCCAGACAAGCGGCCATTTGATGTGCTGATTGCGCCCGCGGCGGTACAAAGCGATCATCGTCAATAGCGCAGGCCGCGCAATCTCCTAACGCATAAACAGATGGGTCATCGGTGCTTTGCAGATACTCATTTACCAGCAACTGGTTATTTTTGCGGTGCGCCAGCCCCAGCGACGCTAAAAAGTCAGGTGCCCGAATTCCTGCCGCCCAAACCATCAGGTTAGCATCGATATGCGCGTCATCTTTTAACGTCAGGCCGTCGCTACCGGCTTTTACTGCCGGATTGCCGGTTATCACGTTAACCCCAAGTGATTCGAGCTTTTGCTTAACCCGATGTGCCAGGCCTTCCGGTAAAGCAGGTAATAATCGTGGACCGGCCTCGACCAGGCTGACTTTCAGGCGCTCACGAGTTAAATGCGTTAAGCCGTAAATATTTAATAAGGATACCGAGTGCACCAGTTCTGCCGCAAGTTCGACCCCGGTTGCGCCACCACCGACAATCGCGATATCCAATGTTTGCTCGTCGCCATCCTCCAGCGCCTGGTTAACCCGCAGAAATTCGTTAAGTAATTCGTGATGAAAATTATCGGCTTGCTGCGTCGAGTCCAAAAAGTAGCAATGTTGTTTAACACCGTCGACGCCAAAGTCTGCGGTGACGCTGCCTACCGCCAGTATGAGCCGGTCATAGCGAATAGAACGTTCGGCTAAGACCTCTTCACCGTCGTCAACGATCGGGGCAAGCTGTACCTGCCGATTATCCCGGTCAATTCCGGTTAAAGTACCGACTAGAAAACGAAAGCCAGCCCTGGCGCCCTGCCCCCGATAATCTAGCTCCGCAAGTCGCGAGTCCAAAGCGCCCGATGCCACCTCGTGTAACAGTGGTTTCCACACGTGGGTACTGTTTCGATCAATCAGAATAATTTCTGCTTGTTTTTTCTTACCTAACGTTTTCCCGAGTTCGGTAGCCAGCTCAAGCCCTCCGGCACCACCTCCAACCACTACGATGCGCTCCATCTCGTTGTCCCTTATAAAATAAAAAAGCCACTGACGATAATAACGCCAGTGGCTTTGTTTCGCATCCGTACTAACGGATTAAATTGCTATAAGCTTAGTCAATTGACGGATCAGTCAAACCGCGACGTTCCAGCAAGGCTTCAACCGTTGGCTCTTGACCACGCCAGTTGATGTACTGTTGCATCGGATCTTTACTGTTACCCTGAGACAGGATTTCTTTACGAAACGCCTGGCCATTTTCCAGCGTCAAACCACCGTTATTATTCATGTGTTTAAACGCATCAGCAGCCAATACTTCACTCCACATGTAGGCGTAGTAGCCTGCTGAGTAACCACCCGCAAACACATGCGCAAAGTACGTCGAGCGGTAGCGCGGCGGTACCGCTTCTACCAGTACGCCATTGCGTTCAAGGGCTTCTTTTTCAAACGCTTGTACATCGTCAATTTCTGTACCCGGCTCTACCGTGTGATACTCAAGATCAAGTAGTGCTGCAGCAACATATTCCAATGTATCAAAGCCTTGGTTAAAGTTACGTGCGGCCAATACTTTATCTAACAGCTCCTGAGGAATCTGTTCACCGGTTTCGTAATGCTTAGCAAAGTTGTTGATAACTTTTTCGTTAAGCATCCAGTCTTCCTGGAACGTTGAAGGGAACTCAACATAGTCTCGTGATACCGATGTGCCGGCCAGTGATGGATATTTCACGTCCGAGAACATACCGTGTAACGCGTGGCCCATCTCATGGAACATGGTAGAAACTTCATCAAAGCTTAAGAACGTTGGTTCACCGTCAGGCGCTTTGGTGATGTTCATGTTATTAAGAATAACCGGCTTCTGTTCCATCAAACCAGACTGGCTGCGGAATGAACTCATCCAGGCACCACCGCGTTTACTATCACGCGCATAGTAGTCAGCATAGAACAAACCAAGGCTGCTTCCGTCAACGTCAAACACTTCGTAGACATCAACGTCTTCCTGATAAACCGGAATATCGTTACGTTCTTTAAAGGTGATACCGAACAACTCAGTCATGGCATAAAATACGCCGTCTTCCAGCACACGGTTAAACTCAAAATATTTTTTAACTTCGTC
Organism: Idiomarina aquatica; assembly: GCF_004362895.1. Lineage (GTDB taxonomy): Bacteria > Pseudomonadota > Gammaproteobacteria > Enterobacterales > Alteromonadaceae > Idiomarina. The sequence continues at coordinate 43,389 of NZ_SNXI01000014.1, forward strand.
TGAATCCAACGCGTACTTCTCAGCACGAACTTTCTCGGCATAGTAGAACCAATCCCATGGTGCCAGTTCAAAGTCCTTACCGTCAGCAACGATAGCCTGTTGGATTTCTTCTGCTTCGCGGTTTACGTTAGAAACCACAGCTGGTACCAGGTCACGTAGCATTTTCTTAGCCGCGTCAGGGTTGCCTGCCATGTTTGTTTCTAAGACGTAGTCACCCCAGCTGTTATAACCCAGCAATTGTGCTTTATCAGCACGTAGTTTAACGAGTTGCTTAACCAGTGGGTTTTGATCAGTCTCGGTATTACCGGTACCGCGGTTAGCTGATGCTTCCCATACCCGCTGACGCAGTTCACGATTTTCTAACTCAGCCAAAATTGACTGGCGTGTGGTGTTAGTTAACACAATCGCATACTGGCCTTCTTTATCACGGCTTTCTGCTGCATTTGCTAAGCCCTGAATGCGGCTGTCACTTAAACCTGCCAACTGTGATTTGTCTTCTACAAAGATCACGTTTTCCTGAGTCAGTGACATCAGTCCGTCACGGAATTCATTGGTCAGACTGGATAGTTGCTCGTTGATGTCACGAATTTGCGCTTTTTCTTCGTCATTTAACAATGCACCCGAGCGCACAAAGTCTTTGTAGGTTTCTTCCAGTAAACGCTGACTTTCATTATCCAAGCCTAAGTCTTCGCGTTGCTCATACAGTGATTTAATGCGAGCAAACAAGTTGGCATTCAGGCTGATGTTATCACCATGAGCGGCCATTTTAGGGGCAAGCTCCGCCTGCAACTCTCGAATTTGGTCATTCGAGTGAGAAGATGACAGATTATAAAATACCGAGCTCACGCGATTCAGAATTGCGCCTGACTTTTCCATTGCAACAATGGTATTTTCGAATGTGGGCTCTGCTGAATTATTAGCAATGGCTTCAATCTCTGCCATATGCTCTTGCATACCCTTTTCGAATGCCGGTTTGAAATGTTCAAACTCGATTGCATTAAAATCAGGTGCCTGATATTGCAACGGGCTTGGCTCATAGAATGGGTTTTGTTCAGTTGCAGCCTGCTGCGACTGTTCTGGTTGCTGCTCAGCTTGTTGTTCTGCTTGGTTCGCTGTCGCTTGCTGCTCATTGTCACTGCACGCGCTCAGTGATACAGCTGCGCCAATGGCAACTGCAACTAATGTTTTACGCATTGGTTATCTCCCGCTGGATTATTTTTTAAATGCGCCATTACTCTAGACGCGGATTGCGTCAGGCTCAATAGCTACACGGCAGAAAAACCTAAATATTCGGTAAATGGATGTGTCTGAAACAGGGAAACTGGGCCGATTGACCCATAAAAACAAAAAAACACGCTCGAAGGCGTGTTTTAATGATGGCGGAGCGGACGGGACTCGAACCCGCGACCTCCGGCGTGACAGGCCGGCATTCTAACCAACTGAACTACCGCTCCACATCAGAGATGTGGTGACCTTCGCTAAAAGGTCAAGGTTAAGGTGGCGGAGCGGACGGGACTCGAACCCGCGACCTCCGGCGTGACAGGCCGGCATTCTAACCAACTGAACTACCGCTCCACACTTAACCGCTGTTGAGGCTCTCCCCTCAACGCGGCGTGAATATTACGAGCGACCCGCTAAACAGTCAACCCTTTTTTTCATAAAATTTTAAACAAATGCTCTGTTTGACTGAATAATATGCAGATCAGTGCTTTTTTAATCAGTTTACTCGCTTTTAGCGGCTTTTTTTTGCGCCTTCTTCTGCGCTTTCTGCTCAGCTTTCTCTGCATTCTTTTGTGCAGTTGCCGGATCATTATTTAGCCGCTTACTACGACGCCGCCACCAAACAAAGCTTATAGCGCCAGCAATCAACACAACATTTACGGCCGCAACGATAATTAGATTAACGATTAGCTGCTGTTCTTCAGCCTCACGTTGTTGTCGCTCCAACTCGGCTTTGCGGACTGCCTCCTGACGCGCCTGCTGGGCAAGTTCTTCTGCTGTAGGTTCTGCAACAGGCTCCACCGAAATAAAACTTAAGTTATTAAACTGCAACTCAAACTCACGTCCCTGATTTGATGTCGCAAACACAGTGAGTTCCACCAGATGCTTGCCATAAGCGAGATTGTCTAGCGGAATGACGTGCGGAAAGGAATCTATTTTAGTTACTGAGAAGCGTCGCTCTTCGCCATTTGGATAACTCACGCTACCGTTAATAGCAACGCTCGACGGGTTGACCAGCTTTTCGTCGAGACTAACCTCAATACCATTGTCTGCGCCACGCTCTTCCGCCAACTGAAAATCAATAGTTACCGGTTGGTGCTCTACCACCACCGCTTCGTCCTCAAAACTCCGCTCATATAACGGTGTTTCCAGCTGATACGTTGGTAAATATTCGCCGGGCACCACATCTAATGCAAAACGGCCGGTAAAGACACCATCGCCGGCTTGTTCGTCATGCCCCTGACCATTGTCGCTGAATTCTGCAACGCGGGTAGGATCAGCACCAAAATTGTCAAAGTCCGGATTGTTGCTACTTACAAACAACACATCCAGCACCACGGTTTCTCTAAATCTCGCCGTCGACACCGGTGTAGTGCCGTTATAAAGCGTACCCTCCACCTTTAGTCGTTCATTTTGGAATAACTGTTTAGGCAGTGGCTCGGCTTCAAAACGGACTTCCGATACAATGATTGCCTTGTTTTGCTTGTCGACCCGGCCAGCCACTTGCCAGGGCCCCGGCTCCGGATCAACAATTTTAATCATGTCGAAGTTTGGATCGGTATACCAGGTCACCCGTTCTAATGGGTAATCGCTGTCATACCACTTACTGCCATCGGGCTTAATCAGTATCAGCGGCTGGCTATTAGGCTCGCGAAAGAACAGCAGCGTAATTTCTTCTATGTCGGCGTCGATACGGAACCGCTGCCCTTCAATTGGCAGCATATTATCCATCGGCCCATCCATCAGCTGCATAGGCTGATTTTGTTCCGTTTGTTGCTGAGCATTTAGCGGGAGTGCGGCACTAACCAAGCACACCCATAGTACTATCAGGAATCGAGCCAAAGACACTTACCACCCTCGTTTTTTACTAGCGCCAGCCGTTGTTGATGCTGTTCTAATTCATCGGCCGTTGCCGTCAAAACCTTTAGCGGGCGACGGTTTTTTATCGGTTTATGTTGCACGTCACCGGGCCCATTAGCATTACCGCGCTGGGCATTATTGTGCAGGTTAAGGTCTGTTTGACCGCCGGTCATAGCCAGGTACACGTCAGCCAGAATTTCCGCATCCAGTAGCGCTCCGTGCAACTCGCGGACAGAGTTATCCACCTCGAACGCCTTACATAACGCATCCAGACTATTACGTTGCCCCGGTCGCATTTCTCGCGCTAACTGCAATGAATCCAGCACCGAACAATAATCAGTGGTTTGGCCATATCCCGCTTGCAACCGGCTAAATTCAGCGTCCATGTGACCGACATCGAATGGCGCATTATGGATTACTAATTGTGCGCCTTTAATAAAGCCTAGAAAATCATCAACAATTTGCGCAAACACCGGCTTGTCGGTAAGGAAATCATTGGTAATTCCGTGAACCTCGATAGCTTCCTGCTCGACCACCCGTTCAGGATTAATATAAACGTGGTAATGCTTACCCGTGGGCTTTCTGTCGATTAACTCAACACAACCAATTTCAATGATCCGATGCCCTTCGGCTGGGTTAATACCTGTAGTTTCGGTATCCAGTACCACCTGACGCATGCTAATTTCCTGATATACTCTGTGCTAATTTGAGCTAATAGTAGCAATATTTATGACCAACACAAACGCTGTTCACTTATATACAGATGGTTCCTGCCTGGGTAATCCGGGGCCGGGCGGCTACGGAGTGGTACTGGAATATAATAAACACCGCAAAGAATTAAGTCAGGGCTTTAAATGCACCACCAATAACCGTATGGAGATGCTGGCCTGCATAGAGGGGTTAAAAGCCTTAAAACGCGACTGTGAGGTCGTCATAACGACCGACAGCCAGTATGTAAAACAAGGTATCGAACAATGGATGCATGGTTGGAAGCGTAATGGCTGGAAAACATCAGCGAAAAAGCCCGTTAAAAACCAGGATCTATGGGTAAAACTGGATAACGAGCTACAGCGCCATAAGGTTCGCTGGGATTGGGTAAAAGGTCACTCAGGTCATCCGCAAAACGAGCGCTGTGACGAGCTCGCCCGCGAGGCGGCGAGTGGCTCGTCACTACAGGAAGACGGCGGCTATAACCCGTTATAACACTAACCTTCGCCAGCGACGACCGGGCGTTTTTCTTCGGCCCAGGCACTCATCCCGCCGGTTACGCTATACACTTTATCAAAGCCCATGCGCTCGAGGCTTTCGGCAGCCAACGCCGAGCGCCCGCCGGTCTTACAGATAAGATACAAGGGTTTATCAGCAATGCGCTGCAGCGCATCATCGTAACCGGCTACATCAGGGTGTTGATTAAGTTGCATCTCCAGCACGCCCCGGGGCATATTGACCGCTTCCCGGATATGACCCTGGGTATATTCGGCTGGTTCGCGCACATCGATCACACGCGCACCATCTCTTAGCGCTTGTTGGAGCTGTTCGGTGGTCACTTCGTTAACATTATTTTTTGCCATTTGGCAAAGCTTCATTGCATCAATCATGCAGTACCTCTTTGCTTGTCGTTAAACTACTTCGGGTTGTTGCCGTGGCGACCGGCCGTTGACTAAGCGCGGCGCCGCTTGGCACTCTCATTCTAGGCGTTTTTAATATAACGCATTTACGTGCCAGTATGGCATAACCACTGTGTAATAGCGGAATTTTCTGACACAGTTTTTCTGTCCATACGGGGCTTGGTGAGGTTTTAGATCGGTTACTGTCGGTAGCTAAAAACCGTCCCATATAATAATCATGCTGGACAATTTCATAACCCAACAGCTGCAGCCAGTCTTTTATGCGAAAGGCACTAAAATAACGCCCCGACCATGGCAGTCGTTTACGATTAGCCGGTAACCAGCCACTTAACATGGCAGGACTCAACGGATTAAAACCACAAATAAATAAGTAACCATCGTCCATCAGCACGCGGTTTACCTCGCGCAGTACTTGGTGCGGATCGCGGCTGTACTCAAGTACAAACGGCATCACCACCTGATCAACCACAGCATTCTTAATCGGCAAGTGCTCAAGTTTAGCCTGAATAGTATTCGCTTTAGCAGCGGGACTTACTAACACCGGCGCAGTCAAACTAAAAGCCTGATAACTCAACTCTGCCGCTAATCCGCCTAATCCCAGGGTCGTTCCGCAACGCAGCCGGCGTCCATAGTCATTCATTAACCACTGCGTATGCTCACGCATGTAGTCGCCGCAGACAAACGATTGCCAGCTGTCAGGTTGCGGCAATTTAGCGGGGCTATACGCTGGCTTAATAAGCACTCGGGTATCCTTTATGGTAGGCTCTTGGCTATAATTCTATGCTAGCGCTAATGAGGTCGATATGCGAGTGCATCCAATCAAAGCATACAACGATAATTATATTTGGCTTATTCAACCGACCACAGAGCCCGCAGTCATCGTGGTAGACCCCGGCGATGATAAACCTGTGCGGCAGTGGCTTAGTGATAACAATGCCACTATCGACAGTTATTTAATCACTCACCACCACTGGGATCATACCGATGGTTTAGCGCCATTACTTAATGATTATCCGGCACCTGTTTTTGGTCCTAAAAATAGCAACATAGCCGCAATTTCCGCGTCTCTGTCAGAAGGGGATAAATTTTCCCGACTCGGTTTATCATTTGAGGTATTTGAAACGCCCGGACACACTTTAGACCACATTAGTTTTTACTGTAACGGCTATTTATTTTGCGGTGACACGTTATTTTCAGGTGGCTGTGGACGCATGTTCGAAGGTAACCCGGAGATGTATGTCGAGTCGTTAAAAAAGCTTCGTCTATTACCGGGCGACACGCGAGTTTTCTGCGCGCATGAGTACACCCAGGCAAACTTAACCTTTGCAGTGTTGGTAGAACCCGACAATGCACTGCTAAACAGTTATCTGGAAAAAGTAAAGCTAATGCGTCAGCAAAACGAAATCACTTTGCCCAGCAGTCTGCAGCTGGAGTTGGCAATGAATCCATTTTTACGTTTTGACCAGCCCACCGTAATAAGCGCTGCCGAGCAGCATGCCGAGCGAGCCTTAGATAGCGCTGCCGATGTGTTCGGGTGCATAAGACAGTGGAAAGACAACCTGTAATTCATTAAACTTGACGCGTTTTTAAACAAAAACTTTAACGAGACGTTATTTGCATGAAGTTGACGAAAGCCCCTTTTGCCATTGCTCTGGTCTCTGCCCTTGTATTAAGCGGCTGCCAAAGTACATCGCCACAGACATGGTTTGTGTCTGAGTCAGAACCCGAAGAAACCAATAAAACTGTCGCCAAACGGGCACCTGACAACTCAGCTGAAGTAGAGCCGAAATCCTTACAAACCGTGCCAGAAATTGCATTAGGTACAGCGGAGTTTCATCAACAACCTGTTGCTGAAGAACCTTTGCCCGAACAGGATCTATGGCAGCGTATTCGGCAAAATCTGCAATTTGAGGCTCCGGACAATCAACGTTTACGTTCACAACGCAATTGGTATGTTAGCCATCCTGAATATCTGCAGCGTGTCGGTAAACGAGCAGAGCCTTTTTTACACTTAATTGTAGAAGAGATCGAAAAGCGTAAACTGCCGATGGACTTGGTGCTTCTGCCCATTGTAGAAAGTGCTTTTGATCCCTTCGCATACAGCCATGGCAGTGCTGCCGGAGTCTGGCAGTTTATTCCGGGGACCGCTCGTCATTACGGTTTAGATATCAACTGGTGGTACGACGGCCGTCGTGACGTTTATGCGGCTACTCACGCAGCGCTAGACTACCTGGAAGATTTGTATGCCTATTTTGACGGCGACTGGTTACACGCATTAGCGGCCTATAACTCAGGTCAGGGGCGCGTCGGCAATGCTATCCGAAAAAACCAGCGGGCCGGCAAACCGACTGACTTCTGGTCACTTGATCTACCCCGCGAAACGCGCGCTTACGTACCTAAATTGCTGGCATTATCTGATATTTTACGAAACACCGATGAGTATGGCATCGTTTGGTATCCCATTGAGAATCAGCCCTCTCTGAAAGTTGTTGAACTGCCGGCACAAATTGACCTGGCTAAAGCCGCCGATATGGCGGCTATGCCATTGGCAGAACTGCACCGCTACAACGCCGCGTATAACCGTTGGTCTACCGCTCCGGGCGGCCCGCACCGACTATTACTGCCGCAACAAAATGCCAATACCTTTGAACAAGCCATTGCAGCAACTGATCCCAAGCAATGGTTAAACTGGCAACGTCACCAGGTTCAATCGGGCGAGAGCTTGTTAACTATCGCCAAAAAGTATCACACCTCCGTTGATGTCATTCAGCAGGTTAATGATATTAGTAGTCATATTATCCGAGCTGGTGAGTTTTTGCTGATCCCCGTCGCCAGCAACGATTTAGATGACTATACACTGTCACAGGGGCAGCGACTGTTGGCTACCCAGACGCGACAGCGGCAAGGAGAAAAATCCGAGTATGTGGTGCAGTCCGGAGACACGCTCTGGGATATCAGTCGCATCTACGATGTCGGTACCCGTGAGCTAGCCAAGTGGAATGGTATGGCCCCGGGGGATTTCTTGCGCCCTGGTCAAAAACTGGTAATCTGGAGTGACAGCAAAGCACCGAGCCAGCGCAGTGCAAGCTTAATTAGAACAGTGACTTACCAAGTCAGAAACGGTGACTCGCTGGCTCGCATTGCGAATAAATTTAATGTCACTATTGGTGATATTGAAAAATGGAATAATATAAATCGCAGCCGCTACCTGCAACCCGGGCAACGTCTGACCCTAAAAGTTGATGTTACAAACGTAAGTGGTTAACCAATGAAAAATCTCACGTCAGTTGTTTTAATCGTTTTAGCAGCGCTGTTTTTATTACCCAATAAATCCGTAGCGCAGGAATGGGATGCCTCAGGTGAAGGTAAAGTTACCTACCCCAGTGGCCGCACTGAACCGCTGACGTTTGGCTTTTCCTATCAAAAAACCTATGGCACCTTTGTTTTTAAGGCAGGTAACGCCAAAATGCGGACCGATGAGCCGCCACCGAATTACATTCTTAACGTTATCGTTAACGACGATGGATTATTATACATCGCTGAATTTGCCGACGGCTTTTTTGAATCATTTGAGTTAGCGTTAGGCGGCCACAAGGTGGCTATAAAGCCGCGCCGCGAATTTGATGAAGATGAGCCGGTCAAGCACCTGGTGGTTTACATCGACGACCGTAGCTTTTTGCTAGATACCACACACCCGTCGTTAAAGTTTTCGTTTGACGAAGATGGTATCAGCGAGATTGACGGTAACGGCCTAATCCGTGACTTGAGTTCAAGGCGTTAACTTCGAGGCGTCAAAGCAACGCCTTTAATTCATCCTCGGACAACACCACTACGCCAAGTTTTTCTGCTTTCGTAAGCTTCGACCCGGCGGCTTCGCCGGCAATAACAGCGGTGGTCTTTTTAGACACTGAACCGGTAACTTTAGCGCCCAACGCTTCTAGCGCCTGTTTTGCCTCATCCCGGGTCATTGAACTCAAGGTTCCCGTCAACACGTAGGTGTTGCCTGCCAAACGATCATCGACGGGTCCTACGGCTTCGCCTTCAGGCCATTCAATAATCTCTCGTAGCTGCTGCACTACGGTTTGGTTATGCGGTTCGGCAAAGAACGCATGAATATGCTGCGCAACCACAGTACCAATATCGTCGACCTCTTGCAGTTGCTCAACTGACGCTTCAGTGATTGCATCCAATTGCTGAAAATATGACGCTAAAGCGGCCGCAGTCGCTTCGCCAACCTCGCGGATTCCCAGCGCATAAATGAACCGTGCCAGAGTTGTTTCGCGCGTTGCCGCAATCGCATTAACCAGGTTTTTGGCTGACTTTTGACCCATCCTCGGCAACGATGCCAGCATCGGTTCAGTTAATTTGTACAGGTCTGCCGGTGACTTTATCCAATCGCGCTCAATCAATTGCTCAACAATTTTATCGCCCAAACCATCGATATCCATGGCTTTGCGACTAGCAAAATGTTTTATCGCTTCTTTACGCTGCGCAGCACAGATCAAACCGCCGGTACAGCGCGCAACAGCTTCTTCGGCCACCCGTTCGATCTCCGAGTCGCAAACCGGACAGCGCGTCGGAAACTCAATTGCCTGGGTATGCCCAGGGCGTTTTTCCTCGACCACACTGACCACTTGCGGGATCACGTCACCCGCCCGGCGGATACTGACTACATCACCAATACGCACGCCCAGCCGCGCAATTTCATCGGCATTATGTAAGGTCGCGTTAGAAACCGTGACGCCGCCAACGTTAACAGGCTCTAACCGAGCTACCGGGGTTATGGCTCCGGTTCGGCCGACCTGAAAATCGACGCCGGTAATGGTAGTTAACTGTTCTTGTGCGGGAAACTTTCTTGCGATTGCCCAACGCGGGGCCCGTGCCACGAAGCCGAGATCCTGTTGCAACGCAATCGCGTCAACTTTGTAGACGATGCCATCAATTTCGTAGCGTAATTCATCACGACGCGCGAAAATATCATTATAAAATGCTTCACACTCAGCAACACTTGCTGCTGTTTTCACTTCATCGTTTATGGGTAAGCCCCAGCGCGCCAATTGCTGTAAACGTTGATAATGACTATTCGGTAATGCCTGCTCCGCCTGCTCGTCAATAACGCCCAGGCTGTAGGCATAAAAGTGTAATGGTCTCTTCGCGGTAACGCGCGAGTCGAGTTGCCGCAGGCTACCGGCAGCTGCATTACGGGGGTTAGCAAAAACCTTTTGCTCGCGCTTTCGTGCTTGCTCGTTAAAGGCCTCAAACGCAGCTGTGGGCATAAACACTTCGCCACGCACTTCTAGCCGCTGAGGTGCTTCAGACGATAGCTCTAACGGCACGTTACGTATTGTTTTAACGTTTTCAGTGATGTTTTCGCCACGGTAACCATCGCCGCGTGTCGCAGCGCGCACCAACTTACCATTCTCATATAAAATACTCACCGCTAAACCATCGAGTTTTGGCTCACAGCAATAGGTGATATTGTTTGAACTATCCAGACGTTCATTTACCCGTAGAGTAAACGCCTCGAACTCATCCTCATCAAAAGCGTTATCCAGCGACAGCATGGGCACTTCGTGTGCCACGGTATCGAATTTATCTAGCGGTTTACTGCCAACCTTTTGGGTCGGCGAATTGGCCGATGCTAAATCTGGATGGTCGCGTTCTAACTGCTGTAACTCACGGAATAGAGCATCGTATTCGCTATCGGGTACCGATGGCTCATCCAACTCATAATATTCACGGTTATAGCGGGTTAATAGTTTTTGCAGCTGCTGAATACGCTGTTTTGCTTGTTGTTCGTGTTCTGACATCTTAAAAACGGCTCACGGTTGAACGCTCAGACACTACCGGCCTGAGCCTTTTCAAATTCACGAATAGTTTGGTGTGCTTTTTGTATGGATTGACGCGATAACACCTGTCGCTGGCCATCGAGCACCTGGCCTTGCGGAATTTCCATCGCCAGTTTTTTAGCGGCATTAAGCATCATGTTAAACGCCTGCTGGCCATCATAATCCAGTGGTAACGTCATAAACAACGCTACCCCTTCGGTTTCAAAGTTTTCGATGTTATCTAAGTCAAAGGTGCCTGGATTAAACATATTGGCAACGCTAAAAATTAATGGTCCGTTACCTGAGGTTTGCTCGTAACGATGAAAAATGCCCATCTCACCAAACTTGCACCCCAGTTCGGTCATCATTTGCAATAACACAGCGCCCTGTACTGAACCTTTAACAAATAACGAAATAACTTCCTGCGCCGGCGGCGGTGTTGATTTTTGCATGGTGGGTTCAGCAGCAGTCGACTCTGGTTCTAACTCTGGAGCGGGTTCAGGCTCAGGGTCATGCTCGGGTTCAGCTTTTGCTTTTATATCCGGCTCGGGCGCTGCTTCTGCTTGCTCGTCATTATCGTTTGCCGTTAATTCGAACTCTGCCTGTTGCAGTGCATCTGCTTCATCTTTGTTAACCCGCATGGAAGGCAACGGTGTATTGTCGTCCTCAAGATCCAGGTTCATCGACATTTGCTCAATCTCATCGTCTGCGCTCGGCGCCGTATTTACTTTTGAGCTTTTGGATTCATTCAGATTAGGCTTATGAGTACTAGCCGTCTTGTCATCAGTATCTGGCTGCGCATGCTCACGTTTTTTAACGACCCGAACTTCGCCGACGCCGTCATCATCAAACCCGGCATTCGTTGCCGAGGCTCGCTGCCGCTTAGCAGCTACCTGTTCTTTTTGTTGCGTCATTTTTTGGCTGTTACGGCGCATCGTCCACAAGCCGTGGCCGATGATTGCAATAATCAGCAGCACACCAACAATGCTTAACGTGATCTGTAGATTGCTCATTCAGTTGCCAACCCTTAGTTATTTTAATTCTTGCTTAGCTTTCGGTCATTGCGACCGCTTGCTCTACATCAACAGCGACGAGTCGTGATACGCCGGCTTCCTGCATTGTCACACCTGCCAGGTGCGACGCCATTTCCATAGCCACTTTGTTGTGACTTATATAAATAAACTGTACTGATTCTGACATTTCACTGACCAAACGGCAAAAACGAGCAACGTTGGCATCATCCAGCGGCGCGTCCACCTCATCCAGCAGGCAGAAAGGTGCCGGATTAAGTCTAAAAATAGCAAAAACTAATGATAAAGCGGTTAACGCCTTTTCACCACCACTTAGCAGGTGAATGGTACTATTTTTCTTGCCCGGAGGCTGCGCCATTATGGCAACTCCGGTCTCCAATAAATCGTCATCCGTCAATTCAAGTCGCGCACTGCCCCCGCCAAACACCTTGGGGAACAACGTTTGCAGATCCGCATTTACCGCATCAAACGTCTGCCGGAATCGTTGTCGGGTCTCTTTATCGATTTTTCGAATCGCGGCTTCTAAGGTCTCCAGCGCCGAGGATAAATCATCAAACTGCTGGTCTAGGTAGTCTTTTCGTTCTTTTTGCGTTTCAGCTTCTTCAATAGCCGCCAGGTTAATAGCGCCCAGCCGTTTGACTTTGTTTTGCACGTCGTCCAGTTGTTGCTGCCAACGGCTTTCCCGGGCATCTTCAGGTAAGGTCTGCAATAACTCTTTTAAGTTACTGTTATTGTCTGCTAACGCCTGCACCACCGATTGCGTGCGTTCCTGCAGTTTTGCCAGTTCTATTTCAGTGCTTTGCATCTGTTGCTGCAATTGCGCTACTTTTTCACGCAGGCTCGCACTCCCCTGACTTAGCTCGTGCAACTCGTTTTCTAACTGCGCTAAATGGTCGCGCGACTCAGTCAGCACTTCTTCCTGTTGCTGCCGCTGTTCCAGCAACAGCTGTAATTGTTCTCGTTGCTCGGCTTGCTGCTCGCTCGATTCCAGGTCTTCGGCTAATTGTTCTAGCTCCTGCAGCAGCGCCTCGTAGCGCTCATTATGCCGTTGATGCAACTTTTGTTGTTGCTGTTGCTGCTGAGTTAGGTGTTGTTGTTGCAGCATGAGTTGCTGTTTTTTACTCTGTAACTGCTGTTGCTGTTGTTGCTGATCGCGAAGCCGCTGCTGCAAATCCTGCAATTGTTGCTGGTCCGTCTCGGGTAACTCGTCAAGTTGCTGCTGCGTTTGTGCCAGCGTTTGTTGCACATCGTCTAGCTGTGCAATTAATTGTTGCTGCTGTTGTTGTAATTGCTCGCGTTGCTGCAAAGCTTGCTGTTGGCGCTGCTGATCAAGCTGATATTGCTGTCGCGCGTACCGCAGCTGTTGCTCGTTAGTTGCTTTTTGGGTCGCTAACGCATGCAATGCCTGTTGTTCTGTTTGTTGTTGCCTTTGCAGCTGCTGTAACTCACTTTTGCTTTGCTCAACCTCGCTGCTAATTTCACTCAACGCCTGCTGGCTTTGCTCGATTTGCTGCTGCAGATTGTCGACTTCAGCTTGCATTACCAACACGCTGTCTTCATCACTAACCGTTTCGCAATCTGCCGACCAACGACTAAACCAATGGCCTTGCTCTGTTAAGGCGATGAGTATATCGGGTTGTTGTGCAAAGGCGCTGTCAGCCTCAGCTTTGTCAGCCACTAACGCGCAATAATTCAGCCACGGCCATTGCTTGAGAGCGCCGGTTACCACCGACGATGCGCGCGGGCATTGACCGCTTGCCGTATCGCTATCGTCTGGCCATGCGACGCTGACACCTTCAGGCACGGCTTCCTTCGGTGCGGTGTTCAACCAGTATCCACTCAGCCAGGGCCCGGCGACACGCTCGATGGCTGCCTGCCACGGCGCCTCGACCTGTAACATTTCACGCAGCGGCTTGGCGCCGTGACGCTCGAGCCATTGTTGCGCATTGCTAGTTAATTGAGGCTGTTGCCGTTGCAGAATTTGCAGCAACGCAGCACGGCGCGCATCTAGCTGGTTTTGCTGACGCTCTGTCGCAGTATATTGTTGCTGCTGTTCGGCTAACTGACGCTGCTGCTTGTCGTGTGTCGCATTGGTTTGCTGCAACGCTTGCTCGGCAGCCAAATAGTCCTGCTGTACCTGCTCGAGTTGTTGTTGCGCCTGCTCGCATTCCTGTTCAGCTAGTTGCAACGATTCACTTAACGCATCGATAGACAGGCTTTGTAACTGCTCTTGCGTATGTTCCAGCTGCTGTTGCAATCGCTGTTGCTGTAACTGATGTTGCTGAACTTGTTGTTGCAACTGTCGTTGCTGGTGCAGCGCGTCATTTTGTTGATGCTGTAATCGGTCGTATTGCTGCTGGGTTTCATCTAATTGTTCGTCCACTACCAGCAACTGCTCTTCTACCTGCTCAGTTGCCGGCAGCAACTGCTCAATTTGCACTTCGATGTGTTGTAATTCTGACTGATCTTCGCCGGCTTGTTGTTGCAACTGCTGCAGTTCACCCTGCAGTTGCCCGCGGCGTTGCTGTTGTTGTTGATAAAGTTGTTGCTGGTGTTGGAGTTGCTGTTCTAACCGCGTAATTTGATTAGACACAGTAAAAAGTTGTTGCTGCTGGTCATCGACCGTCTGTTTTAACTCCTCAGCCCGCTCGCGGCGTTCAATGACGCCACGTTCATCGCCCGTCTGTTCGGTTTGCCAGCGTTCAAGCTCGGTTTGTTGTTGCGTTAATTGTTGCTGTAATTGTTGACGCTGTTGTTCCAGCTGAAGCCAGCGAATGGCATACAGCTCGCCTTTGAGTTGCCGTTCTTTGGTTTTAAGCTCTTTATAGCGCGTGGCAGCGGCGGCCTGCCGTTGCAGCTTTTCCAGCTGCTGGCCTAATTCCTCGCGTACATCGCTGATACGCTCCAGATTTTCGCGGGTGTGTCCGATACGGTTTTCTGTTTCGCGGCGGCGTTCCTTGTATTTAGAAATACCTGCTGCCTCTTCGATAAATACGCGCAGCTCTTGCGGCTTCGACTCGATTAACCGCGAGATCATGCCCTGCTCTATAATGGCGTAGCTACGCGGACCCAGGCCGGTTCCCAGAAATAAGTCGGTGATGTCGCGACGACGGCATTTGCTGCTATTTAAGAAGTAATTGGACTGGCCATCCCGGGTAACCTGGCGCTTGACAGAAATTTCTTTAAATGCGGCAAACTCACCCTGAATACGACCGCTGGTGTTATCAAAAACAAGCTCGACACTGGCCTGTGACACAGGTTTACGCGACGACGAACCGTTAAAAATAACGTCAGTCATGGCATCGCCACGCAAATTCTTTGCCGAGCTTTCGCCCAGCACCCAACGCACGGCATCAATAACGTTTGATTTGCCACAGCCATTCGGCCCGACAACACACGTCATTTGATCCGGAAAAGGCACTTTTGTTGGGTCGACAAAGGATTTAAAGCCGACCAGCTTTATATGTTTTAGCCGCATTTATGTCGTTATATCGTTTTTTGTAACAATTTCAAGGATGCATCCACTGCCGCCTCGGGCTACCATCTTAGCATTAAAGATACTGATATACGCTAGTCAAAAAAGGGTGATGTTAGCATGCGTAGTGCAATTTACAGCGACAACGGCCTGGCCTATCTTGCAAGAGGCCTAAAGCTTATTCAAACCAAAGGCTTAAAACGCTTTGTACTGATACCAATTGCGATTAACTTTCTATTGTTCGGTGGCGCGGTTTACTGGCTTACGGTAACCACCCAAGCCTGGACTGACAAGGTTATAGGTTGGTTACCCAGTTACTTTCAATGGGTTGAATATCTTATCTACCCGTTGCTGGTTATTTTTATCCTCGCAATGTTCTATTTTTTGTTTACCTCGGTCACTAATCTTATAGCCGCGCCATTTAACGGCTTGTTGTCGGAAAAAGTCGAACGCTACGAAAGCGGTCAAACCGTCAGCGATGAAGGCATTGCCGGGCTCATCAAAGATATTCCCCGCACTCTGGGGCGTGAGTTGCAAAAAATGTGGTACTTCCTGCCACGCGCAATCGGATTCTTCTTGTTGTCTTTAGTACTACCGGTTATCGGTCAGGTTATTTGGTTTTTCTGGATTAGCTGGATGATGGCCATCCAGTACCTGGACTACCCGTTTGATAATCATAAATTACCATTTGACCGCATGCGCTTTGAACTGCGGGCGCAAAAGGGTAAATCACTAGGCTTTGGGTTCGGTATTATTGTATTAACCATGATTCCACTAGTGAATTTAATCGTGATGCCATTGGCTGTCGCAGGCGCAACGGCTATGTGGGTCGATCACTACCGCGATAAGGCGCTTCAGTAAGACGGCGGGGTACGTCTTACCCCGCTAGAAAATTATATCGCTGTTTTTAAACTGGATTAAATTCGCTTTAATTCACTTAAGGACAGCGTTATGACATCAATCCCCAATGCTACACCCCATGCCACACTGGTTTACCTATACCACCCTGATACCGGCGTTCTGCTGATGAGTCAGGCATTACAACAACTCTATGAACTGCCTAATGAGCAACGGTTATCGCCCCCTAAACGCTGGTTTAACTGTCACCCGCCGGAAGCACAGCGACAATTGCAACACGCCTTTGCTGCGCTCTGCTTTGCGAATGACGATAACCGTATGACACTGGCGCTAAAACTGCGTTCGACCAGCTGTTCCGGTCAACACCATGACGTTGAACATCGCCTCTGTATGGTAATCATTAACGAACAACGTTTTATTTGCGGTCAGGTGAGTCCGATTTGGAACCCGCACTGTCATCGTCCAGCAAGTTATCCGCAATCCGCTTGCTGGTCTGCACGCCCATTTCGCGAAACTTTTCGATCCGGCTAACCAGGTTGCCACGGCCGCTGGTTAGCTTTTTCATGGCTTCTTGATAGCGATTATCGAGGGTTTGTAAACTACCGCCTATTTTTTCCAGGTCTTCGATAAAACCAACGAACTTGTCGTATAATTTTCCCGCTTCAATCGCTATTTTCTCGGCATTGCGGTTTTGATACTCGTACTGCCAAATATTGTGCACGGTGCGCAAAGCCACCAATAAGTTGGTTGGGCTGACCAACATAATTTGTTCATCCAGCGCCAGTTTTATAAGCTCGGGCTCACGATCAACCGCTAGTAAAAACGCCGGTTCGACCGGCACGAACATCAATACGTAGTCCAGTGTCCGCAGCCCTTCCAACTGTTGATAATTCTTTTTACCGAGTTGCTTGATATGCTGCTTCAGCGACTGTACATGATCATTCAACAAGCGTTCGCGCTCGCTGTCATCATCACTGTTAAAATAACGCTCGTAAGCCGCCAGGCTAACCTTCGAGTCAATAACCACGTCTTTTTGGTTCGGCAAGTGCACGATGACGTCCGGTTTAAAACTGCGGCCATCTTCGTCGCGGTGATGGCTTTGGGTTTTATACTCATGCCCCTCGCGTAACCCGGATTGCTCTAGAATGCGTTCCAGCACCAATTCGCCCCAATTACCTTGTTGCTTGGTGTCTCCCTTCAGCGCTTTTGTCAACGCTTCGGCCTCGTGCGCCATTTGACGGTTAAGTTCGCGCAGACTCATCACCTCTGACTTTAATGCACTGCGTTCTTTGGCCTCGTCCGTGTATTGCTGGGTTACCTGCCGCTTAAAAGACTCCAATTGCTCTTTAAATGGTGCCAGCGTGGCGCTCAGAGTTTGTTGATTTTGTTGCTGAAAGCCCTGTGATTTCTGCTCAAAAATCTTATTAGCCAGATTCTCGAATTGTTGCGTCAAGCGCTCCTCAGACGCTTGTAATAAGCGCAGTTTGTCATCGGCATTGCGACGCTCCTGCATCGCCGTTGCACGCAACGTCTGTAGCTGCGACTCAGCGTACTGTGCCCGCTCACGTAATTCGTCTGTGCGTTGTTGCTGTTCAGTCAGTTGCTGTTGCAATTGCTGGTTTTGTTTGCGCGCATTCACTAACAGGGTCAATGCGACAGCTGCTAGCAGCAGCACAAAAAATAAGGGTATTGCCCACAGGACAATACCCTCTTGTGTCAGCATTTCTGCCACCGTTTACGCTCCTGCTTTGTCATGCATATCGGCAATTTTAACTTTCCAGATAGCAGGACCCTCGGTATGCGCGTTAGTGCCATCACTATCGACCGCTACGGTCACCGGCATATCTTCTACTTCAAACTCGTAGATTGCTTCCATGCCAAGATCTTCAAACGCAACGACTTTAGCTTGTTTGATCGCTTTAGCAACTAAATACGCAGCACCGCCGACCGCCATCAAATACACCGCTTTGTGTTGGCGAATACTTTCAACCGCTTGCGGACCGCGCTCGGCCTTACCAATCATGCCAATGATGCCGGCTTGCTCTAACATCATATCGGTAAATTTATCCATTCGCGTCGAGGTGGTAGGACCGGCCGGGCCCACAACTTCGTCGCCGACCGGATCAACCGGACCAACGTAGTAGATAAAGCGATTATTAAAGTCGACCGGCAGCGATTCGCCATTTTCGATCATACCCTGAATACGCTTATGCGCGGCATCACGGCCGGTTAGCAATTTACCGGACAACAATACCGTCTCACCCATTTTCCAATCCTGGATGTCTTCTTTAGTGACTTCATCCAGGTTCACTCTGCGCGCGTCATCACCGAGTTCGAAGGTGACGTCAGGCCAGTCTTCCAGTTTCGGCGGGGTTAAGTCTGCCACACCCGAGCCATCCAGCGTGAAGTGAACATGCCGGGTTGCTGCACAGTTGGGTATCAGGGTAACGGGTTTCGACGCAGCGTGAGTTGGCAGCGATTTGATTTTTACATCGAGCACCGTAGTCAAGCCACCCAAGCCCTGCGCACCAATACCTAAATCGTTAACCCGGTTAAATATTTCCAGGCGTAGCTCTTCTTCAGCTGTTTGCGGGCCGCGCTCGATCAATTCGTGAATATCGACCGGATCCATCAGTGATTCTTTTGCCAGCACCGCAGACTTTTCTGCTGTACCACCAATACCGATCCCCAGCATTCCCGGCGGGCACCAGCCTGCGCCCATTTTGGGCAGAGTTTCGACAACCCAGTCAGCGATAGAGTCACTGGGGTTGAGCATGACCATTTTTGATTTGTTTTCTGAGCCGCCGCCTTTTGCAGCAATCATAACCTCAACGGTATCGCCGGCAACCATGTCCAGGTGCACAACAGCCGGCGTATTATCACCCGTGTTTTTACGTGCGCCGGCAGGATCTGCAACAATCGACGCTCGCAGCGGATTATCCGGGTTGGTATAGGCACGGCGAGTGCCCTCGTCCACCATTTGCTGCACGGTGAGGTCAGTTTTATCCCACTGCACGCCCATGCCGACTTTTACAAAACAGGTGACGATACCGGTGTCCTGACAAATCGGACGGTGACCCTGCGCTGACATACGCGAATTCGTCAGCACCTGAGCAATCGCATTTTTAGCCGCTTCACTCTGCTCACGTTGATACGCCTCATCCAGTGCCTGAATAAAATCCAACGGATGATAATAAGAAATATATTGCAGCGCGTCCGCGATGCTCTCGATAAAGTCGCTTTGACGAATAGTAGCCATCCAACAACACCTCATGGTTAGGGCTTGTAGCCGTAAAATCAGAATAACATCGCGCATAATAGCGTTTTAAGCGCACGCTGACCAGTCGCTGAAGCGCTGTGATATAATCGCCGCATCCGTCAGTGCAGAGAGAGACTGAACGCCAGTGACTAACGTGTTAAACCAGCGTACAGAAAACCTGAGTTGGAACGCCTTTGACCACATTTTACCGGCCGCTAACGCTGAACTTGATGTTTGGCTGGCCGATGTCATGGCCAGACATCAACACAAGGACTACAGCCTGTGGCTAGACTCGGCTGCCGACGAACACGTTAACAGCCGTTTTCATATTTTACTAAAGCAGCCACGCTGTTTTTTGCAGGCAACGGATTGCGGTGCCGAATTGCAAGTTTGCGATCCTGAGTTAGCGCAACAAGGCCTTGCATCCAGGCTGGCATCGGAGCCTTCGTTTTTAGCTGCAGCAAAACACCTTAACCAGCTTATGCAGCAACGTTTTAATGTAACCCCACATGCTGAAATACCTTTTAATGGTGGTATGGCTGGCTATTTGAGCTACGACTTGGGGCGCCAAATCGAGCATTTGCCGGCAACAAATGAAACCGAGTACCAGACAGCTATCGCAGGACTTGGTTTTTATAGCGAGGCGTTGGTCGTGGATAAACGCCATCACCGACTTTGGATCTTAGCACCGGATAACAGCCATCAGCAGGTGCTCGACTCATGGCTGGACGCGCCTTTGCCCGCGCATAAACCATTTTCGTTGAGTTCCGGCTGGCAAAGTAATATGGACCGCAGCGGTTATGAACAACGTTTTAATCGTGTCCATGACTACCTGTTAGCCGGCGACTGTTACCAAATAAATTTGGCACAACGCTTTAAAGCAC
This sequence comes from Idiomarina aquatica, assembly GCF_004362895.1. Classification (GTDB taxonomy): domain Bacteria; phylum Pseudomonadota; class Gammaproteobacteria; order Enterobacterales; family Alteromonadaceae; genus Idiomarina. The sequence continues at coordinate 63,433 of NZ_SNXI01000014.1, forward strand.
GTTATTGCGGCGACGAATACCAGGCCTATTTGCGTTTGCGGCAACAAAATGGCGCGCCATTCTCAGCGTTTATGCGCTTACCCGGCAGCAGTATTTTAAGCGTATCACCGGAACGTTTTTTGTCGGTTGACCGACAAGCACGGGTAGAGACCAAGCCGATAAAAGGAACACGCCCGCGTTTTAGTAATGCGGATGCTGATCAACGCTCGCGCGACGCACTGCAAAACGCTGAAAAGGACCGTGCCGAAAACCTCATGATCGTAGACTTACTGCGTAACGACCTGTCGCGAAGTTGTCTGCCGGGAACTATCGACGTCCCGCATCTGTTCGCCATTGAAAGTTTTCCGGCGGTACACCACTTGGTATCAACGATACAGGCACAGCTGGATCCGCAAAAATCGGTATTCGATTTGTATCAGGGCGCCTTCCCCGGCGGTTCGATAACGGGCGCGCCTAAAGTGCGGGCGATGCAAATTATCGAAGAGCTCGAGCCCAACCGCCGCAATATCTATTGTGGCTCGATGCTTTACTTGTCGCTTTGTGGTAGCAGTGACAGCAGTATCACCATTCGCACCTTGTTGGCCGAAAACAATGACTTGTATTGCTGGGCCGGCGGCGGTCTGGTGGTTGATTCTGACAGCGATGCCGAATACCAGGAAACACTGGATAAAGTCGCGCGTATTTTGCCCATACTGGAGTCATCATGAGTATCAAAAACCGCGCCGACTTTATCCGTCGTTTTAATCTGCACCCTCACGCACCGGTGACGCGTCGGGTCGATGAGCCATTACGCAAGCGTCTGCGCCCCGCGGCCGTGCTGATACCGCTGATTGAACGTCCGCACGGATTATCGCTTATTTTGACACAACGCTCGGCAAAGCTGCGCCAGCATGCCGGTCAAATTAGTTTCCCCGGTGGTCGCTATGAACATCATGACCGCAATTTACTGACTACGGCACTACGCGAAACCGAAGAGGAAATCGGTTTACCGAGACAACAAGTCGAAGTCATTGGTCGCTTGCAGGATTATCCGGTGCTGAGTAATTTTATGATCCGCCCCTATGTTGGCTTTGTCCAACCGCAACAAGCGTTAGTGGCTGAAGCTGGTGAGGTGGCAGAAATTTTTGAAGTTCCACTGGCAGATATCCTCGATCTGAACAATCATTACGCCTACCGTATTAAAAAATTTATTTACGACCGTGTTTATTTTATCCCCTGGCAGCACCGCAATATTTGGGGCGCCACTGCGGGTATTTTGCGTGAGCTTGCTGAACAGTTACAACCCGAGGCTCGCCACAAAGTCCGACCACTCAATTAGTTGCGGCCGGTATAAGATAGGCGAATTAATTATGTCGAAATGCTTGCCAACCCCCTGGCTCTGCATGCGACAATAAGTTGTAAATACATTTAAGTGAAACAGGTTAATCACTAATGATCAGTGTTTTTGACATTTATAAAATTGGTATTGGTCCTTCAAGCTCTCACACCGTAGGGCCTATGCGCGCTGCCTACGACTTTTTAAATGCAGCTAAGGACGCAGGACACCTACAAAACGCCGATGCGGTCGAAGTCGAGCTATTTGGTTCGCTTGGCCAAACGGGTAAAGGCCATGGTACCGGCAAAGCCGTTATTCTGGGACTGGCCGGTGAACTGCCGGAAACTGTTGATACTGATAATGTCGATAACTTTCTGGCTGAAACTAACGATACGCAAACACTTAATTTGCTGGGCGAGAAGCAAGTCAAGTTCCCGCGCGAGGGCGCTATTGTGTTCCATCGCCGTAAAACCATGCCCAAGCATGCGAATGCAATGGAACTGCGTTTACTAAAAGACGGAGAAGTTCTCTACAAAGATTTATACTACTCAATTGGTGGCGGCTTTATCGTTCGCGATGAGGACTTTGACGAAACTCTGGAAGAAGCCATTGAGCAGTCCAGTAAGCCTATCCCCTACCCGTTTGACACGGCGGCACAATTACTCGAGCACTGCGAAGAAAATAGCATGCGCATCAGCTCGTTAATGATGGCGAATGAAAAAGTTTTTCGCAGCGAAGAGGATATTCGCGCAGGTCTGATGAAGATCTGGAAAACCATGCAGCAAAGTATTGAGAACGGCATCAGTACCGAGGGCATTCTGCCGGGTGGTTTGAAAGTGCGGCGCCGCGCTTCGGCGTTATATCAGCGCCTGAAAAAAGAAAAAACCACCGAACCGATGCAGTTTATGGACTGGGTCGATTTATTTGCCCTGGCTGTAAATGAAGAAAACGCCGCCGGCGGGCGCATCGTTACCGCGCCAACCAACGGCGCCGCAGGTATTATCCCGGCGGTTATGAGTTATGCCGATAAGTTTATCGAAAAACTCGACGAAGATGCCGTGGTGCGGTTCCTGCTCACTTCCGCAGCCATTGGTATCCTGTATAAAAAGAACGCGTCAATCTCAGGTGCAGAAGTGGGTTGTCAGGGTGAAGTTGGCGTAGCTTGTTCAATGGCAGCCGCCGCCTTGGCTGAATTCACCGGAGGTTCACCCAGAACTGTTGAGAACGCGGCTGAAATTGGTATGGAACATAACCTGGGGCTGACCTGCGATCCGGTCGGTGGATTGGTTCAGGTTCCCTGCATTGAACGTAACGCGATGGGCGCCATTAAAGCCATCAACGCTGCACGTTTAGCTATGCGTGGTGATGGTAACCACAAGGTATCGCTGGATAAAGTGATAAAAACCATGTGGGATACCGGTAATGATATGAAGACCAAGTATAAAGAGACCGCGCGCGGCGGTTTAGCGGTCAATATTATCGAATGCTAGTTAACACATTGCCGGCACTATAGTGTCGGCAATTCTTGCTTAGCAAACAGTTGTTCGATTTCCTCGTGAGTCTTTAACCGCATCGCTTCCTCAACCTTAGGCTTGGTTAGGTGCGGGGCAAAGTTTTCTATAAAGTCGTACATGTAGGTACGCAAAAAGGTGCCGCGACGAAAACCGATTTTGGTGGTGCTGGGCTCAAATAAATGGTGAGCCGGAATAGCGACAAGGTCGCGATCTTCATCAGCGTTGTAAGCCATCGAGGCAACTACCCCGATACCTATCCCCATACGCACATAGGTTTTTATCACGTCCGCATCGGTTGCAGTAAACACGATACGTGGTTCTTTACCCGCTGATGCGAATGCCCGGTCTAACTCAGAACGTCCGGTAAAACCATGCACATAAGTAACCAACGGGTAATCTGCAATATCTTTAATCGATAACTGGCTAATTTGCGCTAACGGATGATCCTTGGTGACAATAATCGAGCGATTCCAGTGGTAACAAGGCAACATAATCAAATCTTGGTACAAATGCAGGGCTTCAGTTGCAATAGCAAAGTCTGCACGCCCTTTAGCTGCTGCCTCACTTATTTGTTGCGGTGATCCTTGATGCATATGCAACGATACTTTGGGATACTGCTTAATGAAGCGCTGAATCACCGACGGTAACGCGTAACGCGCCTGAGTGTGCGTGGTGGCAATATTCAGCTTGCCACAGTCCGGTTGGTTATGTTCCGCAGCTACCGCTTTAATGGCATTAACTTGTTCCAGTACCTGCTGTGCAATATCAATAACTTCGCGCCCTGCCGGCGTAATATGTGTAAGGTGCTTACCGGTGCGCCCAAAAATTTGAACGCCCAGCTCATCCTCCAGCATGCGTACTTGTTTGCTGATGCCCGGCTGCGAGGTAAACAAGCTTTCGGCAGTCGAAGACACATTTAGATTGTGATTCATCACTTCGACAATGTATCTTAATTGCTGTAACTTCATAGTCATCAACCTGTTTATGCAAGCATTCAAAAATGGGTATTATAAAAAAATAATATAGTAAATTGATTATTTATGCCAAACACTAAATTACCTGAATCCTGCTCTGATCGCGGTATCGACTTTTCGACGGTGCTCGCAAGTACCGTGCATGACATGAAAAATTCGCTCGCTTTAGTTCTGCAGCAACTGGAATCCGTCATCGACCGAACTCAGGACACAACGCTGGGTAACGACATCGCTCACGTACATTACGAAGCTCAACGTATTAATGCCAACCTGGTGCAGTTACTGCAATTATACCGTCATCAGCAAAATGGTCAGGCGCTGAATATTGAACACCAATACCTGGATGAAATTATCGAAGAAGTGGTGATGAACAATGAACTATACCTGGAGCAACGCGGCATCGAATTGACGCAACAAGGTATTGAGGAATGCACCGCATTTTGCGATCGCGACCTGACAGTTAACTTGTTAAACGACATAGTCATTAATGCCATGCGCTATACCGCCGATAAACTGGTTATTACGGCGCAGCAATCTAAAACCGGCGGGGTTACTCTGAGCATCAATGATAATGGTCCCGGTTATCCGCAAGAAATGCTCGATGCCGTGCCGACACTGGGCGCAACTCAACCCAATGAAGACTCGCGTACCGGGCTGGGTTTATACTTTGCACAACAAATTGCAGAAGCACATGAACGCAATGGCAAAAAGGGTTATATTGAATTGCAAAATGGCGGACAGCTGGGCGGTAGTGTGTTTAAATTGGTATTGCCCTAACAAAAACTGATAATAATACGGGTCTAACAACCGGAAATCGCATGTTATACACCATTATAATTTCGCTGATTATTTTGCTGGCCATATTAGCGGTCATGATTGGCGCTGTGCAGCAGCATAAGCAAAAACAGGACATCGCCCGACGCCAAAAATTGGCAAAATTTCGGGCTGCGCTGGAGCAAGTCGAGGATTTGCTCAACATGGCCAGTTACTTCCCCATCGGCAAGTCGATGTTAGCCGTACTCAACTCTCGTGCCCGTGAGTTATTAGCGGGAATGGATGAAGTCAGCCCCAGCGACGATTACAAAGCACGCATAAAAGATTATGACCAACGCCTGCAGCAGATGGATCGTAACGACACCTCGCTGATCACAGAGGAATTTGAATTACCGCACAACGATAAACAAATTATCGCCATGATCAACGCACTCAAGCGGCTTCGCAGTGCACTGCGTTCAGAACATGCGCGCGGTAAAGTTGACAGCCATGTTTACACCACAGAAGATGCTCGTTTACAAAAGCTGCAACTAAAAATTAGCGTTGAGACGTTAATTCGACGCGGCCAAAATGCCTATCAAGGTCATATGTTAGGATCAGCGCGTCAGTACTACGAAAAAGCCCAACGCACGCTCGAAGATCAGAGCTACAGCGATGACTACATCGAATCACGTTCGGCAACGATTAGCCAGGCACTCGAACAAATCACCAGCGAACTGCGCGATGTCAACACGCGAGACGCGGCAAATCGCAAGCAGGACGAACTGGAAGAATTGTTCCAACCGAAGAAAAAGTGGTAAACCATGACCGATTGGAAAGACCAATTAAGCCAATTAGTTTATTCGACAGACAGCGGCAAAGTGGATGCTGAACCGGAGCCTGAAGTAATTCCCGAAGGCGATGATATTGTCCGCATTCAACGCCAGACTAAAGGCCGTAAAGGCAAAGGCGTAACCATTATCACCGGTATCGGCGCTCCCGAAACAGAATTGAAAGCAATAGCGAAAAAATTAAAACAACACTGTGGTGTTGGTGGCGCCGTTAAGGATTACACCATCGAGTTACAAGGTGACCAGCGACAAGCTGCAAAGCAATGGCTGGAAAAACAACAATACCGGGTTAAGCTGGCGGGCGGCTGAGATCGTAGTCGACAAATAAAATACGTCCCTGTTCACGCCACTCTACTTTATCTGCAAAGTTCTTAACCAGTTCCAGGCCCCGACCAAAGAGTTGTTCATTAGTGGCAACGGACTCGCCTGTGCGGTCTACCGGAAAGGGGCATTCGCCGTTTGAGCTAATAGCAAAACTTATCCGCTCCTCGACCGGTGTGTAATGAATATCAATTTGAATGGCGAAGTCCTGGTTTTGCCGCAAGCGCTGCTGACGCTCTACATAATAACGTTCAAATCCCAGCACCTCCTTCATATCTGAATCCAGCTGCAGTACGTTATGATCTAAAATATTGTTAAAGCACTCTGCAAATAATAAATACAACGTTGTTTTATGGCTTTTCAACGCCTCTAGCTTGCCTAAAGAGTCAACCAGCTGCTGCATAGGATCAAGCTTCTCTACTTCACGCTTGCCTATAGTCACTGACAGTGTAAATGGCAGGTGGTTGTGTTCGGTTGATTGTTTACTATCGACGGGTGCGTTGCGCTTACAGTCAAGCACTACTAACGATAGATCATCATGTATTTGTTGATTCGCATCCATCATTTGCTTGAGCTGCTGACACACATTTTCAAAAGCCTGCTCAGGATCGCATTGCCACGCTCGCGACACCATTTGGGTAAAACCCGCTTCACCCAACATGGCCTTATCCGCTAATTGCATTTCTACCACGCCATCAGTGAAGGCGATAACACTGTGATCTTGACTAACAAATAAGTGTTCGACCTGATTATCAAAATCCTCAGTCGATAGAATACCCAGCGCCATATGGCGAGACGGAATGTGGTGCTGAACCTCGCCTGACGAATTGATTACCAGGGCGTCAGGTATACCGCCGTTCCAACACGTTAAGCGCTCGCCGCCCGGCGACAACTCAATAATAAGTGCAGCGCAAAACATGTCATCAGGTAACAAATTTAATAGCCGCTGATTAAATTCAGCCGCCATATCGCTTACCGATAAACCGCGTGACGCCATCCCAAAAAATGCTTGTGAAAGAGGCAAGGTACCGGTGGCGGGAGCCAACCCATGACCAGTGAAGTCGCCGAGAAACAGGTAATAGTTACCAAAAGGCCCCTCTTTGCCCAAACACAAGTCACCGTTAAAGGTGCTGACCGAGCGCAAATAGCTTTTTATATAAGGCTTATTAAGTTCATTTTCTCGCAGGGCATTGTGCAACATGTGCTGCACCACGCTTTGCTCACGCTCCATACGATTAGAATGCCAGTTCAATGTTTTATTTTTTTGCGCCAGCGAATAACTTAACTCTCTAACGCGACCATGGGCACTGATTTTTGCCTGCAGTACCACCGGCTCAAACGGCACGCTCAGGAAGTCATCGCCACCCACCTGCAGACACCGTAGCAAGGTATCTTTAGCATCCAGGGCGGTAATAAAAATAATAGGCAGGTGTACGTTGCCACTCAGTTCTTTTAGACGGGGAGCCGTCTCAAAGCCATTTAGCACCGGCATCATCACATCCAACAGCACGATTTGCGGTTGCACGCTGTTAAACACTTCCAGGGCACGTTGCCCATTGTCGACACAAACCACGCTATGCCCCATGCCTGTCAGCAAACCCTCGAGCATGATTTGGTTGGCTTTTTGGTCGTCTACAACCAGAATTTTCATTAATTGATAGTAAACATTTTATCGAAACGAGAGATATCCAAAATACGCTTAACATCCGGGCGCGCATTGATAAGCTGAATGCCTTTTACACTGCTACCCAACGACTTACGCATATTAATCAGCATACCCAAAGCAGAGCTGTCCAAGTACTCGGTTTCGCGCAGATCGATAATGACCAGCGGCTGGGTATCGCCAACATGGCTGTACGCTTGACGAAACTCCTGCACTAAACTGAAATCAAACTTGCCCTTAATCGCAATAACCAGCTGTTTTTGATCGGCCGAAAACTCCCGCGTAACCCCCATATAAACCTCTTTTTTGATTGTTATTAAGCTAGGATATATTTTTTTGATTGTGTTTGTCTGCTAAATCCCATAATCTTTTTGCATCACTAATCAAAGCCTAACCTACTATGTCCGTAGCGCTAGACCAACTAAGAATTTTGTTGGTAGAACCCTCTGATGTACAACGCAAAGTCATTTCTCAGCATTTAAACCAAGCTGGTTTAGATCAAACCCGCGGCGCTGCAACATTAGCTGAGGCCAAACAGTTGATCCAGAGTTGGCAACCCGACATCGTTACCAGTGCCATGTATTTTGCTGACGGCACTGCTCACGAACTTATTGAGCATATTCATGCGCAGCAATTACAGGACACGATACATTTTATGCTGGTATCCAGTGAGCATCGTGCTGACCAACTGGAACAATTCAAACAGTCGGGTATAGTCGCCATTCTACCCAAGCCTTTTACCCCTGAACAACTACAACGAGCAATAAAAGCTACTGTCGATCTGCTTGACCCGGAGCACCTGGAGTTAGATCTCTACGATATTGAGGACTTACGGGTACTGATAGTTGATGACAGCACCACCTCGCGTCACGTCTTGCGACGGGTACTGGAAAACATGGGGGTTGAACATTGTGTTGAGGCTGAAAATGGCCAGCAGGCTATTGATATTTTGGCCGACCAACAATTTGATTTAATCGTCACCGACTTTAACATGCCGGAGATTAACGGTAGTGAGTTAGCGCAGTATGTTAGAAACAACACCGCTCACGCCCACACCCCACTGCTGATGGTAACCGCACGAGCCAACGAGCCACAACTGGCCAACGTTAAGCAAAGCGGCGTCGACGCCCTCACCGATAAGCCGTTCGAACCGGAAATTCTGCGCGGTATTCTAAGTAAGCTACTGAGCCAATAAAAAAGGGCCGGTGGGCCCCTCGGCAATTAGGCTGGGGCTTTTGAACCCCGCTTGAGAAAGACGCCCGCGAGTACATCCCTGTAGGGCTTGACTGGCGCCATCCATGGCGCCAGACACTTTCTCAAACGGGGCATTCAAAATCCCTTATCGCCTAATTACCGAGGAGCTCACCGGCCCATTTTTAAGTATTACTTCTGTTGATATTTTTCGTATAGCTCAGTATGACGGCTTTCCAGTTCGACCGCACGACCATTGATAAACAAGTGCGTTAGGTCTTGTCCGATTGGATCAAGCAAGTCACCTTTTGACACGCTCAACGACGCGCTTTTACCCACTTCCAGTGAGCCCAGCTGATCGTCAAGACCCATAAACTCAGCGGGCTTCAACGTGATTGCTTTGACCGCTTCGTCAACATCCAAACCAAATGCAACAGACTGACCAGCGGCAAACGGCAGGTTGCGTACATCCCAGTAGCCCGGGTACGAAATGGCAAAGTTTACGCCGGCTTCAGCAAGCTGTGCCGGTGTTGAGAAGGCCTGATCGTAACCTTCGTCATCACGGGCGGGTAAACCAAATGGTGAACCGAACACAACCGGCGTCTGTGTTTTAACCAGTCGTTCGGTTAAACGCCAGGCGTCAGCTGCGCCCATCAGCACCAGGTCAAAACCATATTCCTGTGCAACATCCAGCGCCTGCTCCATTTGACGCTTATCCTGCGCATGCACAAACAGCTTCTTAGAGCCATCGTACAAACCAAGCATAGCTTCCCAACGCTGATCTACGGCAATGTCAGGGTTCGCTTGTTTTGCGTCATAATAAGCTTTTGCATCGGCTAATACGTCTTTAAGACGCTTAAGCGCTTTAGCATTAGCTTCGCGCTGTTCTGCCGGGGTGCGGCTTTCCCACCAGGTATCAACTACATAGGTGCGTGGCCAGCTAATGTGAACACCGATTTCGCCGGCAACCAGACTGTCCTGGTAATTCCAGCCATCTAACTGCATCAGCGATGACTGGCCATTAACCAGCGATCCTTCCGGTACCACCTGAGCATGGGTAATGCCATGGTAGCGCACCGTTGGGATAATTTCGGAGTCGGCATTAAACGCGATATGACCGGCGACTTCCGGGGTTACACCTCCGACTTCACGAGAGTCACGGGTTGCGCGCACCGCGCCAATTTCATTCAGACCGATGGTTGTATCCATGGCAATAACGCCCGGGTACACGTGCTGACCAGAAATATCGACCACTTTAGCGCCTTCGGGAATTGCTACGTCACTGCCAATAGCGGTTATTTTTCCGTCAGCGAATACTAAGTCGGTATCGGTTAATGTACCCTGAGTAACGGTATGTAACGTGCCGCCTTGCAGTACAATCGGTTGCTGCTGTTTTTCGCCTGGCACCTGGTCATGCGCCTGACTTGCCGTCGAGGCGACTGCCAATGTTCCGATCACCGCCGCGGCTAGGGTTTGAGTTAAAGCTTTCATTAGTGTTTACCTCCGTGGCTGTGAGTACCTGCCAGAAAATGGTCTAACCAAACATCGTGATCAGTATCGCAGTGCCAGGTCGGTTGTTCTTCTTTGTACACGTCCTCGGCGCCGATATAAGCTTTATCGCCTTCGGCAAGAACTTTCTGAATCAGGGCATTTTTTTCTGCCTGTACGCGCTGTTGACGTTGCTTATCCAATTCACGGTCAAAGAATTTACGGCCGTTAATCCATGTCTGCTGTGCCTGCGCATAAGCACTTAACGGGTAGTTATTCCACAACACAAAATCTGCGTGTTTGCCTTCTTCCACGCTACCGACATACTGGTCAACTTTAAGCTGTTTAGCCGGGTTAATGGTGATCATCTTCATCGCTTCATGCGGTTCCATATCACAGTATCTGACCGATTTAGCCGCTTCGGTGTTTAAGCGACGCTGCAGGTCGTTACTGTCCGAGTTAATGCTGGTCAGTACGCCACGGTCATGCATTAAGCAAGCGTTATGCGGAATTGCATCGTAAACTTCAAACTTGTAAGCCCACCAGTCAGCAAAGGTTGAGCCTGAGGCACCGTGCTCTGCCATTTCGTCAGCCACTTTGTAGCCTTCCAAAATGTGCGTGAAGGTATCCAGCGTAAAGCCAAAGTCTTCGGCGACTTCCATCAACATTAAAATCTCCGACGCAACATACGAGTGCGCATGCACAAAGCGGTCGCTATTTAAGATTTCAATGAGCGTATCCAGACGATAGTCCGGACGCGGCGGTGCCGTACGTTGTTTTTCGGAGCGGCTCAAACGGTCATAAGCACGCTTTTGTTGCTGATATTCAAGTGCAGCCTGGAAGCCGTCACGCATGATGGTTTCTACACCCATACGTGTTTGCGGGTAACGGATAGTCATGTCGTCACCCCAGTTGCTCTGCTTAACGTTTTCGCCAAGTGCAAATTTAATGCTGGCAGGTGCTGCATCAAATTTCATTAAATCGGCATTAGCGCCCCAGCGTAGTTTAATCACTTGCGCCTGACCACCGATTGGGTTTGCCGAGCCATGCAGCAACTGCGCCATGGTGGTACCACCGGCTAACGAACGATAAATATGAATATCATCCGGATTGACTACATCACCGATTCTAACTTCTGATGTAATAGCCTCAGAGCCTTCGTTAACGCCCCGATCGATGGCAATGTGCGAATGCTCATCTATGATCCCCGGCGTTAGGTGCATCCCCGACCCATCTATTACGGTGGCGCCGCGAGGTGCTGAAAGATCATCTCCGATATCGGCAAACTCACCGTTGCGCACCAACACATCGGTATCTTCTAGAATACCTTCGTCGGTCGCAGTCCATACCGTTACGTTACGGATAAGAACATCCTGGCGTTCCGGCAAACCGTCAACGCCATAGGCAACGTTAGGGAAGGTCAGATCGCCAACATAAGCCACTTGCTGATCGCTTTCCTGAACTTCGTCAGCACTGCCGGCACTATAAGACGCGATCATATCCTGCGCACTGCCGTCAGGTGCTTTAGCCGTTAGGGTAAACTCATTTTGGGCGCTGGGTACTAATTTAAAACGCCAGGTTCCCGCAGGCGTCGCCTGTGGCAGGTCAGCAACAAATGCCATGGCATCATCGCTGGCATTAACATGACGCAGCTTAATAGTGTCCTCGCCCCAGCTCAGCTCACCGGATGCGGTTGGCTTAGCAGTGATATCCAGCGTTACTGCGGTACCCTGCCAGTCCAGGCTGTACTGCCCCGCAAAATCAACCTCGTGACGAGGTAACAGTTCCACTTCATCACCCTGCATCCAGACAGACTGGATTACACCATCGTCGAACAGGTCTCCTTTAACCATGACAAAATCGGCCATGTAGCCGCTGGCTAACTTACCAGCTTTGTCGCTAACCCCGGCAATTTCAGCCGGAATCGTGGTTAATGCGGCCAATGCCTCGTCCTTGCTCAAACCATGTTTTACCGCTTTACGCAGGTTCGCCCAAAACTCATCGGCTTTATCCAAACCATGCATGGTTAAAGCAAAATCGACATCAGCACTGGCTAACATTGCAGGGTTAGCAGGTGCTCGCTCCCAGTGGCGCAGTTTTGCTAAATCAACATCCAGGTGTGCATCAACGCCCGAAACATCCGGAGCAGCCGGGAAGTTAAGCGGCAAAATTACGCGGCTACCCGCTTCTTTTACATCATTAAGACGAGCATATTCATAGCCTGAGCCAACGTAAACCGTGGGCACGTTAAATTGGTCAAAAACCGCATCCGCGCGCAGCAACGACTTGTCATCTTCAACTTTAAAAATAATGCCCGTCGACTCAACATTCGCCAGCGATTTTAGCGCCGCATTAAACTCTACCGGGCCGTTATCGGCTTGCTTGCCGTAGGCCTGCTCATACCAGTTAGCATCCGACAATGTCTGTCTAACCAAGGCAATACTGCCCATCAATGAACTCGGATACTGTTGTTGAGATGAGCCTTTGTCAAATGACCCGAAGTGGCGCGTTTCGGCATTATAGATGACATCATTGGCAATCTTATCTGCCAAGGATACGGTTACACCGCGACCCTGAAATATGCCATCAAGACGCGCTGACTGAACACTGGTAAAGCCTGCATCGATAAAGTTTTTGCCGGCGTCTGAATCGGTTTTAAAAGCGCTGTACCAATTCTTATCGGCATGAATGGCATCATTTGCGGCATTACCACCCTCGCGTTCGTTGTTATAAATTGGGCTGTCAGGGCGTTCAGTTTTTTCCGCAGCGGGAACTCCGTAATTTGCGTAGGCGTCAATAAAGCCAGGGTAAACGGTGTAGCCCGTAGCATCGATTATACGAGCGCCCTCCGGGGCACGATTATTTTGTTGTACCGAAATAACTTTGCCATCGTCGATAACCAACGTTGCGTTAGTCACCTGCTTGCCTGGCTCTGTAATAATTGTGGCATTCTGAATAGCGATCAGACCTGGTGTGTTATCGCGCATACCATTAGTACGCGAAGTCTGATCAGCTATTGCGGCTGACGTAAACGCTGTCGTTAACGCTAACGCCAAAGCACTTAACTGATGCTTTGTTTTCATTATGGGTTCCCCGTTTTGGTTATTAAAAGTGTCTTAATTAACCCTAATATCCAAATTATTCGTAATGAGTTAAAGTAACAAGTGTTAACCGACAGAAAGTGTAAATTTATCGTTAAGTTTCGTTACAACATAAAAACACTACAACAGCAAAGGAAGGACGTTACGATGAAAAAACTCATAGTGTCATTGGCCAGTACCGCGATATTGTCGTTAGGTATCAGCGGCAGTGCATTAGCAGATAAGCACGCATTTAACGATGCTGAGTCGGCGGTTGATTACCGCCAGAGTGCGTTTTCTATCATGCGCGCAAACTTTGTCGCGATGGCTGAGATGGTCAAAGGTGATGTTGATTACGATGCCAGCATCTTTGAGCAACGCGCTGAGGACTTCGCTCGCTTAAGCCAAATACCCTGGGCAGGTTTTACTACTGAAGGCGCGATGCCTGGCGACAATACTGATGCCTTGCCGGAGATTTGGGACAACTGGGATGACTTCAAAAAACGTTCTGAAGATTTGATAGCCGACGCAAAAAGCCTTGCTGAAGCATCGACCAGTGGCTCGCTGGAAACTATCAAGCCAGCGTTTATGGCAGCTGCCAAAAATTGCAAAGGCTGCCACGATAACTATAAAGATTAAGTCAGCAGTAGATATAAGATAAACCAAACTGCGACAGTTAACAGCATTGCCTGCCAACCAGGCTTCAAGTCAGGTTGTTGGGCCTTACTGTTTCGATACCCACTAATCATCGCCCCGAGTAGCGGCACGCCAAACCAGCGATACAAAATAACCGCTGCAACATGGATACCAATCAAGGCAAGTACCACATCAAACTGGGTTTTGTGCCAATCGGTCGCCAAATCAACCCAATCAGAGCTGGCATATTGACTCAACGGCCCCGAAAACAAAATACCATCGCTACTGAATAAACCGGTCAGGATCTGCAACACTAAAATTAATAGCAACGCCAACACGGCCCAGCCACCGGCTGCACTATGGGTATCGGAGTTACGATAGCGGCGTGTAAACAAGGCATGCAAATGAGCCGGTATTTTTGCCGGCGAACGCACAAAGTAAACAAACCGTGTATTTTTACTACCGAAAAAGCCCCAGCCAATACGCACAATTAACAAAGCTGCAAGTGCTATAGCAAAGTTTAGATGCAGCGACATTTCGCCATTATCGCCACTCCACCACAACGCCCCGACTAAGCCCACCATGACCCAGTGATATAACCGAATAAAGCTATCCCACACCTTAATCCGTGGTGCCTGCGTGCTCATTGTTGGCCTCCTCTCTAGGCAAATTCGCGTTACAATGCTAGGGTAAAGCTATTGACGCGAAAACGGTAGTACCATGAGTGATAATAATCAATTAACCGTGCTGGTCGCAGACGATGACATGATCAGCCTGGAAGTGTTTAAGGCCATGCTCAGCCAGCACCAAGTCGAAGTAATAACCGCTGAAAGCGGCGAGCAGGCACTAGCGGCGTTGCAGCACAAGCCCGATCTAATTTTTCTTGATTTTGAAATGCCGGATATGTCCGGCGCCGACGTGTGTCGACAATTACGCCAACAGCCGGCATTCGCCACTACGCCGGTGATTGCAGTCACCAGCCACCAAAGTGCCAGTGAAATGGACGAATGCCGCAGTGCCGGCATGAACGCAACATTGCACAAACCTGTCGCGCCCGACGCATTAGCGGAGTTACTTAATCAATACAGCGGCTAGTCTGGCTGCTGACGAAAACGCTGATCATCGGCCAGTTGCACCATTCCCTCGCTTTCGTCCAGAAACTGCTCGGCATACTGGCCAAAATAGCGTTTAACCTCTTCAAACTGCTCGATAAAACGCTGTTTATCGCCTTGTTGTAATTCCTTCAGCGCCTCACTAAAGCGCTCTAAGTAGCGCGCAATAGTCGGGAATTGCTGGTGGTTAGCCATAATAATATCAGCGTACAGCTCCGCATTCTGTGCAAATAACCGCCCTACCATCATTAACTCCATTCGGTAGATGGGTGAGCTGACCTGCAATAACGCCTCGATATCTGCATTTTCCTCGGCCATGTGTAGACCATAACTAAAGGTACTTAAATGCCGCATCGCCTGCACCCAACCCATTGCTGTATCGTGGTCTTCGGCCGGCAATGTCTCAATATGTGCGCCCCAGTTAACGAATTGCTCGATAATCCACTGACATTGCGCATCGTCACGACCCGGCGTTACCACCACCAACTGTTTAGCCAAGTTATGCACGGATGGACCAAACATAGGATGTAAGCCCACCACCGGCCCCTGATGTTGCTCCAGCATAGCCTGCAATGGTGCCGACTTAACACTGGTTACGTCTGCCAACACACAGTCATCAGCCAGTTTCGGTAGCGCATTAATTGCCGCTACGGTTTGGTTAACCGGTACCGAAACAATCACCGCCTGAGCCTTTTGCGCAAGCTCCGCCGTAAAGCTGTCGTGTTTATCAATCACCTCGACACAATAGCCCGTGTTAGCAAATAACTTGCCCATTAACTGTCCCAAACGACCCGCCCCGCCAACGATAACAACGGGACGTTCCAGGGTTTTGGAAGTCGATGTTGCCTGCATCGTTTGAGTACGATAAGACTCACGGATGATACGGCGTAGCACGTCTTCGATTAAATCAGCCGAAAGCCCTTTAGCCTCGGCATAATCGCGACGTCCCTGAATCAACGCCTGCTCGCGCGATGGCACGTAGAGTGGCTGCTTAAGTTCTCGCTTTACAGCACCGACCTGAGCCGTAATAGCCGCCCGCTGTGCAATAAGATCGACCAATTGCGTGTCGACGCTATCAATGGCATCACGCAATGCACGTAGTTGCTGTTCAGGGTTTTGCTGAGATTGGTTCGGGGTATTTTCATCTGCCATGGTTTACTGCTCACTGACCATTTTATTAATTAAACGACTCACATTTGCCGTGCCAACGTATGATAGGCTTTTTTGACATCTTGCATTTTTTTAAGGCTACCGCCTTTATCCGGATGATGACGATGGATCAGTCGACGATATTGGCGCTTAAGCGTCTGCTGACACAAAGGCGGCGCGACATCCATTAACTCACAGGCAGACTCGAAATCCATAGTATCCTGGCCACCACGACGACCCGCCGACATGTTGTCCCAAAAGTCATTCAGTAACGCCTCAACACCCGCTTCATCTGTACCTGTTAGCTGGGTCAGATCCAGATAGTAATCAGCAAGGGGGTCGTGCTGTTGCAATCCAGACTCACCTGCCTGCCAGGGCAATGTTTGAATCCGCAGCGTATTAATTTCTAAATCCGCTTTAGCTGCCGCCAACCAGTCACACCGTATGCGATACAGGCAGTGAAAAATCAAAAAGTGGGTCTGAAACAACGATAAAGGTTGCCGCAAAGCATCAGCCTCAAACAGTTCATACGGCGGAGCCTGCAAAACCTCAATAAGCTCATGCTCCGTCCACACCGACCTCTCAGTCAATAACTGCTCCAGCGCAACCCGCAAAATCTCAATATCTTCATCCATCGCGCCAGCTTAGCATCAACAAAAGCCCCGCGCTAGCGTGGGCTGGGGTTCAGCTCGAGTGTGGGGGGGTGGGGAGCGCGGAAAGTGATTGAACAGCTCCTTATTCAAGGGTGTCTGGCGCCAGGGATGGCGCCAGACAA
>NZ_SNXI01000015.1 GCF_004362895.1 Idiomarina aquatica
GGCATTATCCTCGGGCAATAAAAAGGCGACCGCAACGTTATCCGATGCGGTCGCCTTATAAAGCGGCTAGCCATTAGCTTAACTGACAAGCATTACCCTTCGTGGGTGCTTTTTTATTGGTCGTAATCGTTTTGATTTAAGGAGTCACCATGGAAGCCAGCTTTTGGCATGAACGATGGGAAAATCAGCAGATTGGTTTTCACCGCCCGGAAGCCCACGAGATGCTGCGGCGCTATTTTAAGAAAGTAGCCAAGCCGGGTACGACGGTATTTGTGCCGCTGTGTGGTAAATCAAACGATATGTTGTGGTTATTAGACAACGGTTATCGTGTGTTTGGTATAGAGCTGAGCGAAATTGCGGTACAGCAGTTTTTTAGTGACAACGAGTTAACGCCAACCGTGACGCAAAAGGGCAAATTTAAGCGATACGCACTGGATGAGTTAGTCATTTGGGTCGGTGACTTTTTTGACCTTACCGGTAACGACCTGACCGATGTCGACGCTTGGTATGACCGCGCTGCCATGGTTGCGTTACCACCGGAAATGCGAACCCGCTATGTGAGACAACTCAGTGAGCTTCTGCCGGAACGAGCTCAAGGTTTACTGATTACCTTGCAGTATCCCGTCGGTTATCGTGACGGTCCGCCGTTCTCTGTTAGCGAAGGCGAAGTGGAATCCGGTTTTGGTCAGCGCTTTAGTATTGAGCAGTTAGAGGCTGACGAAGGCATAGTGAACGGCGAACAGCCTGATGATAATCCTGTCACAGAGCAGGTTTATCAGCTCAGTTAAAACGAGTTACATTAAGCTGTTGCGCCGTAAGATCTTCTCAGTGCGGCGTGCCAGCTTTTCCATAAAAACTAAGTCTGCCAGCGTCGGGTCAGCAAGGTCGTTATCTAAATCGGCCTGCCACTGGCTAACTTCCGCATCCAGCATTTCCATCATCTTTTTCGAACAGCCGCGGCAAATACCCTGGCACATATCCGCTTCTTTTAAGCCAAAAGGAATGTGTTCGCGAATAACGTCCAGTAACTGATACATTGTAGTTTTGGTATCGGGTTTGCGGCTCATACATCCTCCAGTAAACGCGTCCAAAAAAGAAAAACCAGGCTTCCACAAACTTGCAGAAGCCTGGTTTATTAAGGGTTAAGCAGATTTATGCTTTAAGCCTTTTACGACTTGCCAGCTGATGCCTAGCGCGCCGACGATGAAGACCATGTCACCGACAGTACGGAACCAACGTAGGTTCTGCAGCAGTGGTTGTTGCATGAAGGCTTCGCTGCGTGCGTACCATAAACCTTCAGTTGCAGCTGCGTAGAACTGGATGAAACCGACTGGCAGCAAGCTGGTGAAGAGCATGAGCGCTAAGCCAATGTTCATGGTCCAGAAAGCCATTTTCATCAGTTTTTCGTCGAACTGCAGGTTAGGGCGAATGTAGCGCAGTATCAACAATACAAAGCCCAGTGCCAGGAATCCGTACACCCCGAATAGTGCTGCGTGGGCGTGAGTCGGCGTGGTGTTCAGACCTTGTACATAGTACAGCGAGATAGGCGGGTTGATCATGAAGCCTAATACGCCGGCGCCTAACATGTTCCAGAACGCAACGGCTACGAAGCACAGTAGTGGCCACTTAAGGCGTTGCATCCAGTCTGCACGTTTTTGCAGGCTGTAGTTTTCCCAGGCTTCATAGCCCAGCACAATTAGCGGTACCACTTCTAATGCTGAGAAAGTAGCGCCCACGGCCATAACCGGTGTGGTTGTACCGGCAAAGTACAAGTGGTGGAAGGTACCCGGTACACCACCAAGCATGAACAATGACGCTGACGCTAGCGCTGCAACGGTTGCCATGCGGCGAGAAACCAAGCCCATGCTATGGAAAATGAACGCCAGTGAGGCAGTAGCAAATACTTCAAAGAAGCCTTCTACCCAAAGGTGAACAATCCACCAGCGCCAGTATTCCATGATAGAAATGT
Organism: Idiomarina aquatica; assembly: GCF_004362895.1. Lineage (GTDB taxonomy): Bacteria > Pseudomonadota > Gammaproteobacteria > Enterobacterales > Alteromonadaceae > Idiomarina. The sequence goes on from NZ_SNXI01000015.1 coordinate 1,970, forward strand.
GAGTGCGTTCGCCGTAGAAGAAGCCGGCACCGTAGAACAGGCCAATGGCAACGACTGAGGCGGTGAATAATGCCAGTAAGTTCTTGTCGCCTTTCTCTTTGAAGGCGCCAACGACACAGCGCATCATCAGCACCAGCCAGAAGACGATGCCGAGGAACTTACCAATTTGCCATAAGCGACCTAAGTCGACGTATTCATAACCCTGGTGACCTAACCAGAAGTTCAGGTGTTCAGGCATGATTTGCGCAATGGCTAACCAGTTACCGATAAAGGTACCTGCGACGACCAGCACCAGCGCCCAGAACAAGACGTCTACGCCAAGTTTTTGGTACTTAGGATCTTTACCGCCGTTAATAATCGGCGCCAGGAATAAACCTGCGGCTAAGAACCCGGTAGCAATCCAGAACATGGCCGCCTGAATGTGCCAGGTACGAGTCAGTGAATAAGGGAACCATTCAGACAGGTTAATACCGTAGAACTCTTGCCCTTCGACGGTGTAGTGGGCGGTTACGCCTCCTAATAAAACCTGCAGAGTAAATAGCGCCACCACAATGAACAGGTATTTGCCCAGGGATTTTTGTGATGGAGTTAACTTAACCTTAGAAATCGGATCATGCTCTGGCGCCACCAGCTCTTCTTCCTCTTTGTCGCGTAAGAATGCCCACGCCCAAATCAGGAAGCCAATACCAGCGATTAAGAGAATGACGCTGACAATAGACCAAATGATGTTTTCCGCACTCGGCACGTTGTCGATCAGTGTTTCGTGTGGCCAGTTGTTGGTATAAGTGATATCGGCATCAGGACGTTCAGTCGCAGCTGCCCATGCGGTCCAGAAGAAGAAGTCATTCATTTGCGCACGACGTTCAGCCGAAGGCAGTGTATTTTCCTTCATGGCATAGCTAACGCGGGTAGGGCGTAGCTCAGGGTCGTCACTGAACAGCTTTGAGTAGTACTCGCCGGTTTGTTCAATCGCCTGAATACGACGTTCGCTTAAAATGACCGTGTCAGAAGCTTTGTCATACGTATTGGTACGGTACTCTTGTTTCAACTCATACTCGAGTTGATTTTGTTGAACACCGTCAAGTTCGTCATATGATTTACCGAAAACTTCCTGCGCCCGAATGTCTAACCAGGCCAGCAGCTCACGGTGCAGCCAGTCAGCTGTCCAGTCCGGTGCTTGATACGCACCATGGCCCCAAATCGAGCCTAACTGCATGCCACCGACCGACTGCCATGCGGTTTGTCCGTCAAGAACAGACTCATTGGTTGCAATGACATTACCGTCGGTACTCATGAACTTATCCGGAATAGGCGGTGCCTCCCGGTACACTTCGGTACCAAAGTACCCCAGGACACCAAAGGTAATTGCAAGCACTGCAATCAGCGTCCACCAAAGTTTGCGATACCCAGCCATCTACGACTCCCTCAATTGCTTCTTTTTGATTAACTTGAATGTTTGGTTACTAGCAGTTGGGTAGAGCAATAAACGTGCCTGAACATAAACCATTGAAATATTTAATCTTTATTTTTTATGGGTAAAAAAAACCAAACCCGTAAGGGTGATAAACACCCCGAGGGTAAAATCAACCCAAATTTAAAAAGTATTGGGAACTCAGCGACTAAACGTCAGCTTCATAAAAATTTGACATGAATCAACGCAAACGGCTGACGAGAGTCTAGTCTAATACACAATATCTAGTGTTCGGATAACAAAAATTAACTATATATGGTGTTTTATGCGTGATGGGCTATTTCGTTATTGCAGCGAAGAGGTGGTATTCCAGGAAGTGCCGGGTGAAGTCTCTTTGGCTTATACCATGACCGGTTGCCCGGTTGGCTGCAAAGGATGTCATAGTGCTGATACCTGGGCAGTCGGTACCGGGTTGGAGTTGACCTTAGATTATCTGGCTCAACAGCTTGAACGCTATCGTGGCTACATTACTTGCTTGGCATTTATGGGCGGCGAATGGCGCCCCGGCATGTTGATAGCGATGCTGAAACTGGCACAACAGGAAGGCGTAAAAACCTGCCTTTATAGCGGTTACGAAGAGGTTGACTTAGCTATCCGCAAACACCTGGATTATTTAAAAACGGGCCCCTGGAAAAAGGCGTTAGGCGGCCTGGACAGTCCTAGGACTAACCAACGGTTTTATGACTTGCGCTCTGAAACCTTGCTGAACGTAAAATTCCAATAAGGAGAACAACCATGTTGCGCTTAACCGAACAACAAGTCAGTGGCAAAGTTAACTACATTAAAGAGTATTTGCAGGCACAAAATGCAGCCGATGGCTCAAAGATGGACGCTAATGCCAATGTCACGCAAAAAAATATAGCCACGTTAGAAGCTGAATTGATGAAAGACTTTTTTGTCCAGGTAAACCGGAAGCAAGTCAGCAACAAGATCGCAGAGCTATTTGATGATGACCTGGCTAACGAGTACGTCCGCCAGATTGAAGACCATGAGATTTATGTGCACGACGAAACCAGCCTTAAACCCTACTGTGTTTCGGTAACAATGTACCCGTTTTTACGAGACGGGTTGACCAAACTTGGCGGGGAGTCGTTAGCGCCTCAGCATTTAGAGTCATTCTGCGGTACCTTTGTAAACTTCGTCTTTGCCGTGAGTTCGCAGTTTGCCGGTGCGGTGGCTACCGTTGAGTTCTTAACGTATTTTGATTATTTTGCGCGCAAAGATTACGGCGATGATTATCTAACCACGCATCGCCACGAAATCGAAAACCACCTGCAACACGTGGTGTACGCACTAAATCAACCGGCCGCTGCGCGCGGTTACCAAAGTGTCTTCTGGAATATTTCGATTTATGACCAGCACTATTTTGAGTCAATGTTTGGCGATTTCGTCTTTCCGGCTGACTTTACTAAACCGCAGTGGCATTCCGTCAGTGCCTTGCAGGACTTCTTCCTGGATTGGTTTAACAAAGAGCGCGAGAAAACCATCCTCACCTTTCCGGTAGTAACCGTTGCGATGCTAACAGATGACGGACAGTGCAAAGACCAAGCCTTTGCTAAAAAAATGGCGGCAGAGTTAGCGCAGGGCAATTCTTTTTTCATCTATCTCTCGGATAACGCCGACTCACTTGCTTCATGCTGTCGTTTACGTAACGAGATCAGTGATAACACCTTTAGTTATACGTTAGGAGCCGGTGGTGTTGCGACAGGCTCGATAAACGTGATCACGTTAAATATGAATCGCTTAATTCAAGATGGTCGCGATCTAGAAGAAGAGGTGCAAAAAATTCATAAGTACCAGGTGGCTTATCGAAAAATGATGGATGAATACAAAGAGGCGGGGTTGTTGACGGTTTATGACGCTGGTTTTATCAGTCTGGATAAACAATTTCTGACTATTGGTATTAATGGTATGGCTGAGGCAGCCGAGTCACAAGGCATTACGGTAGGTAACAATGCTGAGTACAAAGCCTTTGTGCAAACGCATTTGAAAACTATCTATGACGCAAACAAAGCCGGTAAAAAGGAATATGGTTACTTGTTTAATACCGAGTTCGTGCCGGCTGAGAACCTCGGTGTTAAAAATGCCAAGTGGGATAAGGCCGATGGCTATAAAGTCCCGCGCGAGTGTTATAACTCCTATTTTTATGTGGTTGAAGACGAACAGACTAATGCCTTAGATAAGTTCATCCTGCATGGACGCGAACTTATCGACTATCTAGACGGTGGATCGGCATTGCACCTTAACCTGGACGAAAAGTTAACCATGGATGGCTATTTGTCGTTAATAAATCTCGCAGCAAAATCGGGCTGTAACTATTTTTGCATCAACGTAAAAATTACCATTTGTAATGATTGCGAACATATCGACAAGCGTACCCTGGCAGAATGCTCCAGCTGCGGTTCTGGCGACATCGACTATGGCACCCGGGTGATCGGCTATCTTAAACGGGTGTCAGCCTTTAGCTCGGGGCGTCGTCAAGAACATGCCTTACGCCATTATCACCGTAATCAACCATCCGAGGTGGCGGTGGGCGCAGCACAAGCTAACCAAGGTATGCGGCAGGCAGGCTAATGACTAGCTACCACCAAGGGGGGACATCATGTCCCTCTTTTTCCTGGCCTTTATGGCAGTTGTTTGTGCTACTATTCGCGCGCATTTCAAAACCCGAGGTGAGCCAATGGAAATCAACAGCTACCAAGAATTTATTCAAATGGCTAAACAACAGCCGGAACCGCAACGTCTTTTATTTGTATTGGCAAAGGCACAAATGCCGGATCAGCCTACAGAGGCGCAAAAAGCACAGTTTGAGCAACAGGCAGGTGGTAATTTAGAGCCAGTTTTGTGTGTCGACAAACTACCCGAAGAGATTGAGGACTTTCAAACGCTGGTTGAAGAATCCAAGCGCACCGATATTGACTGGGATATTGCTTTTATCAGTGCAATGGATGGCCGTGGCGGACATCCGGTGTCCAGTGACGAAGCCACACAACCTCTGGAAATGATGGTGCAGCAGATCCAAGCGGGCATGATCAAACACTTTTTAACCGTTAACAAACAAGGAGAGTTGGTGCAGGTGATGTAGTGTTACCGCCTGCGCCTTAAATAGCGCCATGACTAAATTACTGCTTACCGTTATTTCGTTGCTATTCTCGGTATCAGTACTGGCAGCAGAGCCCTCTGCTGACCGTATCGATCTCACCTCGACTAACATTGGTTTCGCCGCAATTGTTGTGTTTATCCTTGCCTACATTCTGGTGATGGGTGAAGAAAAGTTACACATGAGAAAGTCTAAGCCCGTGCTGGTCGCTGCGGGTGTTATCTGGATTCTCATTGGCTTTGTTTACACGGGCGAGAAAGCCCCGATGGCAGAAGAGGCTTTCCGGCACAATTTGCTTGAATTTGCTGAGTTGATGCTGTTCCTGTTGGTGGCGATGACGTACATCAATGCGATGGAAGAGCGGCGGCTATTTGATGCGCTACGTGCCTGGTTATTGAAAAAAGGCTTTAGCTACCGCAAATTATTCTGGATAACTGGCGGGCTGGCCTTTTTTATATCACCGGTTGCCGACAATCTAACTACCGCATTGTTGATGTGTGCAGTGATCATGAAGGTTGCCGAAGATGACAAAAAGTTTGTGGCACTTTGCTGTACCAGCATTGTGATTGCGGCCAACGCGGGGGGCGCGTTTAGTCCGTTCGGTGATATTACCACGCTAATGGTTTGGCAAGCCGGGCAAGTCACCTTTACCGAGTTCCTGCGGCTATTCCTGCCATCGGTCGTCAACTACCTGGTACCGGCGCTAATCATGAGCTTGTTTATCGAGAACAAAAAGCCCAGTACCTTGCATACCGAAGTGGAGTTAAAGCGTGGTGCATTGCGTATCACCTCATTGTTTTTATTAACCGTTGCCACCGCTGTCGCCTGCCATATTTGGCTGCACCTGCCGCCGGTATTGGGCATGATGATGGGTTTGGGCTATTTACAGTTCTTTGGTTACTTCCTGCGTATGACCCTGCCGGGATCGCTTGCACGTAAACGCGCAATGGCCGAACGTGCCGGCGATCAGAAGCGCCTCGAGCAGCTCGGTGGCATCGTACCTTTCGACGTTTTCAGTCGGGTCTCTCGCGCCGAGTGGGATACTTTGCTGTTCTTCTACGGCATTGTATTGTGCGTCGGCGGGCTCGGCTTTATGGGCTACCTGAGCTTACTGTCCGAAACCCTGTATGGTGATTTCAGCCATACTATGGCGAACAGTATTCTGGGTATCGTATCAGCGGTGATTGATAACATCCCGGTGATGTTTGCGGTATTGTCGATGGAACCTGAAATGTCTCATGGTCAATGGTTGCTGATTACGCTGACAGCCGGCACCGGCGGTAGCTTGCTTTCCATCGGCTCAGCAGCAGGCGTTGCCTTAATGGGCCAGGCGCGCGGCTACTACACCTTTGCTTCACATCTAAAATGGACACCGGTTATTGCACTAGGCTACATAGCAAGCATACTGCTGCATCTGTGGCTGAACGAGGTAACATTTCATATTTAGGCGAAAGTGGCTCACTCAGGGCAGAACTGCTGCCCTGAGGAGCATTTTACCTATCAGCCCAATTTCATCAATAAATTGCGAAACCCACCGGAAGGGTAATTAGCTCGTATAGGTGCGTCGGTAACCTCGAACTCCCCAAAGTGTTTTAGTAATTCTTCAGTGAATATACGCAGTTCCATTCTGGCTAGCGGTGCACCGGGACATACGTGTACACCTCTTCCGTAAAGTAGGTTGTGGGCTTTGTTTTGTTCGGGGTTAAATGTATTGGCTTTGCCGAATACAGACTCATCACGGTTGGCTGAGGCCCAGAGCACTGTCACTTTTTCGCCCTTTTTGACAGGGCAGCCGGATATTTCTGTGTCTTTGACTGCGCGACGGCGGTTTGAAATAAGTGGAGGGTCAATGCGTAGTATTTCGTCTATGGCGTCGTCGGTACTTAAGTTGCCGTTGAGTATTTGCTCTACAACAAGTGGATTTTCTGCGAAGAAGTAGAAAATACTGCTAATGGCTGCAGCAATGGTGCCAACTTCGCCAGCGGTCCAGTTGCGTAAAATGCTGACAATTTCCGCTTCGTGAAGGTGGCGCGTTTCGCCATTCACTGTGACTGTTTCATGCATTAGGCGGCATGTATTGTCGTCTTTGGCTGAGCCTGATTGTCTGCGAACGTCGAGCTGTTCATGAATCAATGCTTCAAACTCATCTGCCTTTTGCTTTAACGTTGCTCTATCGTTATTCACAATGGCCTGCTGGTTGGCTTCAAGCCACTCGCCTAATGTTCCTGTTAGTGATTCAGACCAACCGAGAAAGGCGCACTGAATATGTAATGCAAAAGGCTTTGCGACATGACTGACAACATCAAATGATGTATTCGGTGTAATTCTGCTAATAATATCCTGAGCAATTTGCCGACAAGTGGGTTCAAAATCCCGTAAGTGATCAGCCTTAAAGTACGGCTCAATCACTTCTCGAAAAATACCATGCTCCGGCGGATCCATCCCGTTTGGAACCGACAAGTGGGAGCCTGCGGCATTGCTGAACGTTTCATGATTTTCGATAACCGAGCGGACATCATTATGCGTTAGTACCGCATGACCTAGCATCTTACTTTGGGCAACAGGACACTTTTGCCTAAGCTCATCAAGTGACGCAACCTGATCCTGCTGTTCGGCAGACTCCCAACGACAATCTTTCATACAACCTCCTAATTAATCTGACAAGGCGGGCTGGGAAAGGCGTTGATGGGTTGGGTATTTCACAGCCCAACTCTGCCCGCTAAACCACTTTTGAGTAGCGGTTTTGGCCGTGATCCAGGTATTCGTCGAAACAAGCGCAGATGCTACGCACCCAAAGGCGACCTAATTCGGTAACACGAAGTTTTTTGTCGGATACGTCGACTAAACCATCTTCAATGAACGGTTTTAATAGCGGTATGGCCTCGGCAAAGTGAGCCCAGAAATCGTCGATGTCCCATTGTTCTTTGAAGGCTTCGACATCCAGTTCGAAGTGGCAAATCACTTGCGAAATCAGCGCCGCACGCATTTTATCTTCATCAGTTAGTGCCATGCCTTTAATGATGGGGCGGTGACCTTCATCAATCATTTTATAGTAAGCTGGCAGCTCTTTTTCGTGTTGCCAAAGTACCCCGTTAACCTGGCTGATGGATGACACACCCAAGCCCAGTAAAGCGTCCTGACCGTCTGTGGTATAGCCCTGGAAGTTACGTTGTAAACGTCCTTCGCGTTGCGCAACAGCCAGGCCATCGTCTTGCTTGGCAAAGTGGTCCATGCCAATAAACTGATAACCCGCTTCGCTTAATTGGGTAATCGCCTGTTCTAATAAGCTGAGCTTAACGGACGGTTGCGGAATAGACTCTTCCGGAATTTTACGCTGGCCGGCAAAACGTTGCGGTAAATGCGCATAACTGAATACCGAAATACGATCCGGATCCATCTCGATAACTTGCTCAATCGACTTTTTAAAGGTCTCCGGTTGCTGGTAAGGCAAGCCATAAATTAAATCGAGGTTGATTGAATCAAAGCCCAGCTCTTTACTGAGCTTAAGCTGATGGCGAATTAAGTCGACATCTTGCACTCGATTTATTGCAATTTGTACCTTGGTATCAAAGTCTTGTACGCCATAACTAACGCGATTGAAACCCAGCGTGCGCAGGTGTCGTAACTTATCGTCACTGCAACTGCGCGGGTCAATCTCGATACTGACTTCAGCGTTGTCAACAAAACTGAAATGTTGATGTACCAGCCCCATCAAGCGAGTTAGTTGTTGCTCCGTCAAGAAGGTCGGCGTGCCGCCGCCTAAATGAATTTGCCGGATTCGTTTGTCTGCAACCATTGGCTGATACATCGCCATTTCTTTTGCCAAATAGTCCAGGTATTTGTCGGCTTTGTGCTGGTGGCGGGTGATGACTTTATTACAGCCACAGTAGTAGCAGAGCTTGTGGCAAAAAGGCAGGTGCAGGTATAAGCACAGCTCATCGCCCGCAGTTCTAAGTGCCTGATTAATGCGTTGATGGTCAAACTGTTCAGTGAGCATCAATGCGGTTGGATAAGACGTATAACGGGGGCCGTTAATATTGTACTTATCGATTAGTTTTTTATCCCATTGAATGACTGACATATCGACCTCTTGACGGGTGTCAACTAACGCGTTTTAAGATGCCGTTATTATTCCATCTTTTCGGCGCTGTAAATAGGACGCCAGTTTATCATCGAGTTTGAAAATTGGCTGTGGTAGCTTTTGATCTACCTCAATAGTGTCAAGAAAATTCTTAAGTGATAAGCCCAGCTCTGTATCACCTTCAACCCGTAGTTGGCGTCGGAAAAATAGTGTGTCCGGATCGACCTTATTGTGGATTAACAACAAGAAGTCGGTGCTTTTTGCGCTCATGCTGGCATCGCTACTTTGCCGGGGTGGATTCACCTTAATGCGTTTATTTTCAAGGCTTATTGCAAAGCTTAAATCGATATCAGAAAACGTGATGAGTACGTTTTTGTCGGTTAAAAACGCCAGTTCATCATCGATGACTTCTTGTCTGAACAAACGGTTTAACAGCTGCTCAAAGGGTTTGAATTTAGCGTTTTCAGGTAGCCAGCGATGTGCCTTAGCGCATTGGTTAAGTAAGCGCATTACCCCGTTGTTGGTATCCATTAAAATCTCTCCCTTTTAAATAAATATTTAAAATGTGCCTTTATAATAATCGCTATCGAATGAGTAATTCTTAACTTAAGTAAAAAACACAGCAAAAAATTGAGGCGATTATGGAGCTATTGTGCCCAGCGGGCAGTATTCCGGCATTAAAAGCGGCGATAGAAAACGGTGCTGATGCCGTTTATGTCGGCTTAAAAGACGAAACCAACGCGCGCCATTTTGCCGGGCTAAACTTGAACGCGATGAAGCTTGCCGAGGCAGCCGATTATGTTCATCGCCATGGCAAAAAGATGCATGTCGCGATTAACACATTTGCGCATGCCAACCAATGGCATAAATGGCGGGATGCCGTTGATGGCGCCGTTGCTGCCGGTGCGGATGTGCTGATTATATCGGATATCGCGGTACTGGGCTATGCCGCTGAGCGTTATCCCCGGATCGAACGTCACCTTAGTGTTCAGGCCTCGGCGACTAACGCCGGCGCGATAGAGTTTTACCGACAATATGGCATTTCGAGAGTGGTGTTGCCCAGGGTTCTGTCGATGCAACAAGTCAGAGCATTGGCAAGAACTACCGACATCGAACTGGAAGTGTTTGCGTTTGGTAGTTTGTGCATCATGGCTGAGGGACGTTGCTACCTGAGTTCTTATATGACCGGTGAATCACCTAACACGGCGGGTGCGTGTTCGCCCGCAGCCTATGTTGAATGGGAGCATCAGGGTAGCCGTTTAGAAAGCCGTTTAAATGGCGTTGTTATTGACCGTTTTGGCGACGGCGAAAATGCCGGGTATCCAACCTTGTGTAAGGGGCGTTTTAGCGTCGATGATGAACTCTACAACGTGCTAGAGGAGCCCACCAGCTTAAATACCCTTAGCCTGCTACCGCAACTGTATAAAGAAGGTATCGCATCTTTAAAAATTGAAGGGCGACAGCGAAGCCCCGCCTACGTAGCGCAGATTACTAAAGTTTGGCGCCAGGCGATCGATCGCGTCATGCAGGAGCCCGAAAACTTTAGCGTTGAACAAGAGTGGGATCGAGTGCTGGCCTCGTTATCTGAAGGAAGCCAAACCACCCTTGGCGCTTATCACCGGAAGTGGAAATAAATTATGCAAATCGCATTAGGACCTATTTTATACTTTTGGCCAAAGGCAAAGGTCAAAGCGTTCTACCGCCAGGTTGCCGAGTCGGATACTATCGACCGTGTATATCTGGGCGAAACTGTCTGTAGTAAGCGTCGAGAGTTGGGCTTGGAAGATTACCTGCAAATAGCACATGAACTGCGTGAGTCAGGTAAACAAGTCTGTCTGTCTACGATGACGCTATTAGAAGCGCCGGCGGAGCTGGCGCAAATGACAAAGTATTGTGACAACGGTGAGTTCGAGGTAGAGGCCAATGACGTTGGCGCCATTCCTTACTTACGCGAACACGGAGTCAACTTTACTGTTGGCTCAGCGATTAATATATACAATCACGAGGCGCTGAGGCGTTTTGTGGATATGGGAATGAATCATTGGGTAACGCCCTATGAATTATCACAACAGTGGCTGACAGATATTTTAAAGCAGCCCCGGATAAGCAGTGTGCGCAGTTTGTTCCAAACTGAAGTTTTTGCGTTTGGACATATGCCCTTGGCTTGGTCAGGACGGTGTTTTACCGCTCGTTCTGAAAATCGTCCGAAGGATCAGTGTGAACTTTGTTGTATTAAATACCCGCAAGGTCGCACCGTTAAAAGCCAGGACGGTAAACAAGTGTTTGTATTGAATGGTATTCAAACGCAATCAGGTTCGCGTTACAACTTAATTAATCAACTGCCCACCATGAAAGGATTAGTCGACCGCATTCGTATTAGCCCGCAACCCGAGGGTACGCTGCAATGGGTAGACCGTTTTAAAGCGAATATGAGCGGCGACAACCCGATTGCGCTAACACAGGGTGAGAGCAATGGCTATTGGTTACAGCTTGCTGGTATGGTAAAAGCAGGCTAATCAGCGTTAACGATAAGGGAGCTTATGCAAACAACACGGATTGGAATTATTACAGTCAGTGACCGCGCCAGTCGGGGTCAATATGAGGATATCTCAGGTCCGGCAATTGAGGCGACACTAAACGACTATTTAACGTCTTCGTGGAAGCCGGTGTACCGGGTTATTGAAGATGAACAATCGCTTATTGCGCAAACTATAAAAGAGCTGGTGGACAAAGAAGGTTGTTGTCTGGTGGTGACTACCGGTGGTACTGGCCCGGCTAAACGCGATGTAACTCCCGAGGCAACTGAAGCGGTTTGCGACCGCATGATGCCGGGCTTTGGCGAGCTAATGCGACAAGAATCGTTAAAATACGTACCAACCGCAATTCTCTCACGCCAAACTGCGGGCTTAAGAGGGTCTTCATTGATTATTAATTTACCCGGTAAACCTAAAGCCATTCGTCAGTGCTTAGACGCGGTATTCCCGGCAGTGCCTTATTGTATAGATTTGATGGAAGGCCCTTATCTGGAGTGCGATGAAACGGTGATTAAACCCTTCCGTCCTAAGAATAAGTAGTTATGTGCCATGCCGGAGTCGTAGCAGGCTTCGGCATAATCCGATAAAGGTTACCGTCCAGGCACATAAAGCTATATAGAAGAAGGTTGTCGGTAAGGCGTCCAAAAACGAAAATTGCATGGCTTTTAACATGACATAAGTGCAAGCTGAATACATACCTAATGGGAACACAGCTCCCCAATAAAGTGGGTCATAGGCAAACGGGAAACGCCGAATGACGTGTCGCCACACACCCAAAATAAGCAGCATGGGTATCCACCAACTGCCAGTCGCCCAATAGAAAATGGTAAAGCCTTTAATGAAGGGGACCAGACTTTCCAGAAAGGGGGCTTTCGGTGAGTTAATAATTAGCAAGGAACCCGCTAACGTTGAAATAGCCATTGCACCCATGTTTATCCAATACGGTGGCGCCAGATCACTGGGCACGAATTGGAAAAACGTATAGCGATAAAAAATCAGCGACATCATCCAGATGTACAGCATGCCACCCCAAAGCCACATAGAAAGTGCCAGAAAGTTAAGTTCGAGTTTCCAGGGTTGTGCAGTTTGTGTCGCTAAATAAGCGCTGAGTACGGCAACTGCCTGTGTTGCAACTACAGCCAATAACCAAGCACCGCTAATGCCTTTGTCTAGTGACGGTTTGTTACGGCGAATCGTCAATGCGGTAAAAACTGTATAGGTTAGAATAATCCAGAGCAGTAATGCGATTACCCAGGCGCTAAAAGCTAGCCAGTAATTGTCATAAAGAATAAGCAACTGACTGCCGACCAAGGTGGTTCCGGCAACGGCAGTAAAAAATGCTGGGCCTTTGTTGTGACTGACTAAATCACTGAAGAACTCGTTGGAAAAACGGATGGCGCGGTAGCTGTATAGAAAAGTTAAAATTGCCCAGCTGAGTGTAGAAACGAAAAAAAGAAGTTTGGCAATAAAAGGCCATTGCTGCTGGTGTGCAGCAATGGCGATAATTCCTGTGGCCATCACCAGCCCAAAGTAGGCTGGTGACAAGTCTTTTGATTTATCAAGTAGGCTCATAACGTCTCCGCCTGAGCCTTGCTTCACTTAGCAAGGATCAGGTGCATTTTTACGAGAGTAGAACCACCAAGTTATCACACCACATATTGCGTAAAAGATGATAAAGCTCACCAAAGCGGCAGAAACTCCGCCGGTAAGGCTTATTGAAGTACCATAGGACTTCGGGATAAAGAAGCCGCCATAGGCTGCAAATGCCGATATAAATCCGATAACGGCTGCGGACTCTTTATTACCCTGCTTAATGGCCTCGTCAGTATCACCTAACTCACGTTTGCGCTGGTTCAGGAAGATGACCGGTACCATACGGAAAGTGGAACCGTTACCAATACCAGTGGCAATAAACAACACCATAAAGGCGGAGAAGAAGCCCCAGAAATTACCTTCGGTACCCGCTATCGGCAAGAAGTAAATAACACCGATAACACCGACAATCATCAACAGGAAGTTCCAGAAAGTAACGCGAGCACCGCCCAGCTTGTCAGCAATAATGCCCCCGGCAGGTCGTGCTAGCGCACCCACTAGTGGTCCTAAGAAGGCATAAGCGGTTGGGTCAACTTCCGGGAACAGCATACCGGATAACAGAGGGAAGCCAGCGGCAAAGCCGATAAAGCTACCGAAAGTTCCCAGGTACAAGATACACATTATCCAGTTGTGGAAGCGTTTGAAGATGACCGCCTGGTCGCTGAATGAGGCTTTCGCAGACGAAATGTCGTTCATGCCGAACCAGGCCGCAATAGAACCGATAATGATCAAAGGCACCCATAAGAAAGCTGCGTTTTGCAGCCAGATTTCCTGACCAGCATTGGCGCCCTCCTGAATGACCAGCGGGTCGCCTTCAATACCACCGAATACGCTCGCAGCAATAACTAATGGCGCCAGTAACTGCATACCGGATACACCCAGGTTACCCAAGCCGGCGTTCATGCCTAATGCACCGCCTTTTTCTTTTTGTGGATAGAAAAAGCTGATGTTCGACATACTGGATGAAAAGTTACCGCCACCGAAGCCACACAATAAGGCTAAAATCAGCATGATCATGTACGGGGTATCGGTGTCTTGAACGGCGAAGCCAATCCAAATACACGGTAGCAATAAAGACGCGGTGGATATCGCGGTCCAGCGTCGCCCACCGAATATCGGCACCATGAAGCTATAGAATATCCGCAGAGTCGCACCGGAAAGCGCGGGCAGGGCGGCTAACCAGAACAGTTCGTTTTGACTATACGGGAAGCCCAGCGCAGGCATTTTAACCACCAGAATACTCCAGATGGTCCACACCGCGAACGCTAAAAATAGGTTGGGTATGGAAATCCATAGGTTACGGCTGGCAATTCGTTTCCCTTTTTCTTCCCAGAATGTTTTATCTTCCGGGCGCCAGTCATCCAGTACCATCGAGTTTGGTGTGGAAAGTTCCGGCAGATCACGTTCTTCGCGATCTTCTTTGTACTCAACGCGTTCGGCTTTAACAATGGCAGCATTCATCCACAGCAGCGAAACGGTCGCAATCACAAACAGCAACATAAAGCTACTTTGCCATACACCAATAACGTCATTGAGCATACCGAAGGTCAGTGGCAGCAAGAAACCGCCTAAACCACCGATCATGCCGACAACACCACCGACGGCACCGACGCTTTTCGGATAGTAAACCGGAATGTGCTTAAACACTGCCGCTTTACCCAGTGACATAAAGAAGCCAAGCACGAAGGTTAAAAACACAAAACCGACTAAGGTAATTTCAAACTGGAAATTGTAAGTCTGGTCGATACCTTTAACCGCGTACTCAGTGCTGGGGTAGCTCAGCAGGAACGTACAAATAATGGAGGCAATAAAGGTCCAGTACATGACTCGACGGGCACCGTACTTGTCTGACATCCAACCGCCCAAAATACGGAACAGTGACGCCGGAATGGTGTACAGTGCCGCAATCATACCGGCGGTTTTTACGTCCAGTTCATACACACCAATCAGGTAATGCGGCAGCCATAAGGCCAATGCTACAAACGCACCGAATACGAAGAAGTAGTAAAGCGAGAAGCGCCAAACACGCAAATCGCTTAACGGCGATAACTGCTCCCAGAAGCCTTGTTGTTGCTTGGCAGCTCGGTCGTTCTTAAGCGGGTCTTCTTTGGCGAGGACGAAGAATGAGATACCGGCAATAGCCAATACGGTCGCATAAATTTGCGCTGTACCTTGCCAACCCAATGCAATCAATAAAAACGGCGCGCCGAAGTTGGTTACCGCCGAACCCACGTTGCCCGCACCAAAAATACCCAGCGCAGTGCCTTGCTTCTCTTTGACGTCGTTAAACCAGGCGGCGGTGTACGTCACACCGACAATAAACGAGCCACCGGCTAAACCGACACCGAGTGCCGCGATTAGCAACATAATGTAGCTGTTGGCAAAGGTCAGCAAGTAAACACATGCTGAGGTTAGCAGCATTAAAACGGCAAAGACTTTTTTACCGCCCAAACGGTCAGTCCATATCCCCAGGAACATGCGGCTAATAGAGCCGGTCAGTACTGGGGTGGCCATGAGCAAACCAAGTTGAGTATCGGTCAGGTTAAAGTCTTCTTTTATCTGAATACCGATAATGGAAAAAATTGTCCATACGGCAAAACACAACGTAAATGCTAACGTCGAAAGCATTAGCGCATAGTTGCGTTGGCCCGGGGACGTGGTGACGGACTGGTTCATAAAGAAACCTCCTAAATAGCCCTATATTCGATGGCATTACTTTACGAGGTTTTTAAATAAAATACTTTATTATCAAATAGCTATAGACAGGTCACGGATAATCAACAGTACCTAAAAAAGGGTGTCGGGGTTATGGATACAAGCCGCGAATTTTGGCGTTTTCTTAACTCTTTGTGGGTATTTTTAAAAAACAAAGCCAAGGAGGCATAAACTTTGGGGTACTTCACTATATTTGCTAGTATGCTCTTTCAATAATATGCATTATAAATGTACCATAAAGCAAGATTAAATAATCAGAGCGTTGACTATGCAAGTAACACAGCACGAAAAAGAAATGGCGATGGCGCCCATCCTACGGCAAGCCTATCGGCCGATGTTTTTGTTGGGCGCGATTTTTAGTGCGTTAGCTATTTTATTGTGGGGGCTGGTGCTTATTGGCGCTATCCAGTTGCCGGTATACGGTAATGTGCTATTTTGGCACAGCCACGAAATGCTTTATGGGTTTGTCGTCGCTATCGTTCTGGGCTTTTTGCTAACAGCAGTGCAAAACTGGACCGGGATGCGGGCAACACACGGGCCGACGTTATTGATTTTAGCGCTATTATGGAGTGCGGGTAGGTTGCTGATGTTGTTCGGGCAAGGCCTGCCTTGGTGGCTGGTTGCTGCTGTAGACGTAGCGTTATTGCCTGTGGCTGCGATTTTATTTGCGCGTCTGGTATTAGCGGTTAATCAAACACGAAACCTATTCTTTATTCCTATTTTGCTATTGCTCGCCGTATCAAGCGGGCTAATGCACGTGGGTTATGCCTTTAATCAGTACGAATGGCAAACCATTGGTGCTTACAATGGCGTGTTTTTGGTCACCTTATTGATGGCGATCATTGGTGGGCGTGTAATGCCGATGTTTACAGCCAATGGCACGATGACTAAAAAAGTCATGCCTATTGCCTGGCTGGAAAAGACCGCCCTGGGGCTACTTTGGGTTCTGTTTGCGGTTCACTTTTTTAACCTGACGCTGTATATAGCCGATGTTTGGCTTGGCGCTCTATTTGCGTTAACGGCGCTTGCTCACACCCTAAGAGTGTTGCGCTGGAAGACATGGATTACTTTTAAAGTTCCTCTGCTCTGGTCTATTCACTTGGCTTATTGGTTCATTCCTCTTGGTTTGGCACTGCTCGCGGCACATTATTGGGGTGTCGAAATCACGCGCAGCACGGCAATGCATGCGTTAACCGCTGGCGCAATGGGTAACATGATCCTGGCAATGATGGCGCGGGTTTCGCTAGGCCATAGCGGCCGACCGCTAAAGCCAAAACCAATAATGTCAGTGGCGTTTGCATTAATGTTTATTTCTGCATTAATGCGGGTCGTCGGCGTTAGTTTATTTCCGCAATGGATTACAGACTGGATTCTTATTAGCACATTAGCCTGGACGTTTGCGCTGGTTATCTTTATTGCGATTTATTTGAAAGTATTTTTAACACCGCGAGCAGACGGCAACCCTGGTTAAGGATGGATTGCCGAACATGCAGGACAGTGTGGATGCCGGGCAATTTTAAAGCGCTGCCAGTCCGCACTGAGCCCGTCAAACATTAATAGTTGACCATACAGCGGTGCACCGGCACCGCTGAGAATTTTAATCACCTCTAATGCCTGCATACTCCCTATAGTACCGACTAAGGGAGCAGCTACGCCGGACTCAGCACAACTTAACGTTTGCTCGCCAAACAAACTACTTAAACACTGATAACACGGCGATTTGCCATCCATTTTAAAGGCGGCCACTTGTCCCTCAAAACGGATGGCGGATCCTGATACCAAAGGCGTTACCGCAGCAAGGCATTGCTGGTTGATTAAATTGCGGGTAGCGAGGTTATCACAACAGTCGACGACTAAATTACAAGCATCGACGTGTTTAGCTAACACGGCTTCATCAGCCCATTGGTTGAGGGCCGTTAACTGACATTCACTGTTCAATTGTTTAAGACGTTTGACGGCAACTTCCGCCTTGTTGTTACCTATGTCTTGCTCAGTAAACAGGGGCTGGCGCTGTAAATTACTGGCTTCGATAATATCAGCATCTATAACCGTGATTTTGCCCACACCGGAACTGACCAGGTAAGGCAGAGCGGCGCAGCCGAGGCCACCTGCACCAATAACCAATACGTGGCTGTCGAGTAATTGCTCCTGGCCCTCTAAATCGATAGCGGGGAGCACGATATGGCGATTGTAGCGAATGAGTTGTTCACGAGTCAGAGTTTTCATTATTCAGACTTGTTTCGTTAAAGAGTTCAGGGCGGGTCCAGATAAATACGCCGACAATGAGTAAAACAGCGCCAACGGTTAACTTAGCCCATACCGGCGGGGTGGGAATAAACCACAGAATAATATAGCCGCCGAGCATCATCAGGCTAGCGGCCCACTTGGCGTTGCGTCGAATACTGCGTGTTTCGCGCCAGGCACGAATATCAGGGCCGTATTTGGGGTGGTTTAATAACTTTTCTTCCAATGATGGCCAGCCCTTACTGGCCGCCCACAACGCGGCGATTAAAAATGGTACCGTCGGCATAACCGGCAGTAATAAGCCGACAAATCCTACGGCGACAAATACAAGCGCTAAGCAGCGCCAAAACATGGTGGTCATTAACTCCATGACTACTTGATACCTAATCGACCCGCTAATTTATGTAAGTTACTCGAGTCTACACCCAAACGCTTGGCGGCTCGACTCCATTTACCGTCTTCTAACGCCAATGCTCGCTGTATCATTTGCTTTTGAGTAAAGTCGACAGCATCGCGTAAGCTTATTGCTTCACTTGCCGGTATGGCTGTTTGTTCAAGCACCTGTCGCTCGGCGCTGGCATGACTTGGCAGGTTTAGGTCGAGTTCCTGTTCGGTAATGGTGGCGATGCTGCTGTGTTCAACTCCGGCACTCAGTAACTTAATCGCAGCCCGGCTGATCACGTGTTCCAATTCCCGAATATTGCCAGGCCAACGATACTGTTTTAACGCAATTTCTGCTGTCGCCGATAAGCGTATTGCTCGAAGGCCCAGCCGGCTGCGGTTTAATTCTAAAAAATGGCCTGCCAGCAACAGGATATCGTCTTCTCTATCCCGCAGTGGCGGAATGGGGAGCGGATAAACTGAAAGGCGATGATAAAGATCGGCACGGAACTGTTCGTCGCGAACTTGTTGTTGCAGGTTGCGGTTGGTTGCGGCAACAATGCGCACGTCAACTTTACGGTGCCTGTCGGAACCCAGGCGTTGTACCTCACCGTTTTGCAGCACACGCAAGAGCTTCGCCTGAATCGACAGAGGCAATTCACCCACTTCGTCTAAAAACAAGGTACCACCGTGGGCGGCTTCAAAACGCCCGCCGCGTTCGCTAGTGGCCCCCGAGAATGCCCCCTTACTATGACCAAACAGTTCCGACTCCGCCAGCGATTCCGGCAGTGCGGCGCAGTTAACGTATATCATCGGCTTAGCAGCACGTTTCGAATAACGATGTAGCTCGCGTGCGAATAACTCTTTACCAACACCGGTTTCGCCTAATAGCAGAACCGGCAGTTCAGCTTTGGCAACAGTATGGAGCTCAGAAATAACCTGCCTCAATGCTGAGCTTTTGCCGATGATCTCATTGTCCAGGTTATTGGGCGAGGGATTGCCGCTACCTGAAGTCGGTTGATTTTGCCTTAAAGCCCGAACCTGTTGCTCCAGCGAACCAACGCGAATTGCCGCTTCAACGATAAGGCTAAAGCGTTGCAGTTCAATGGTAGACTGGTCATTGA
This sequence comes from Idiomarina aquatica, assembly GCF_004362895.1. Taxonomy (GTDB): domain Bacteria; phylum Pseudomonadota; class Gammaproteobacteria; order Enterobacterales; family Alteromonadaceae; genus Idiomarina. The sequence goes on from NZ_SNXI01000015.1 coordinate 21,213, forward strand.
ATGTACCCGGTTGCAATGCATCCAACGTCAGCACGCCCCAGCACTGCCCCTCAATATAAAGGCTAATCCCCATACAATCATGAACCGGCAATGCGTCCCCGGGTTGATCCGACAGCAAGCCATCGTATGGGTCGGGTAAACTCGAGCTGGGTTCAAACAACACCGGGTTGCGTGAAGCAAGCAAGGTAGCCAGCCGCGGGTGTTCAGCGACAACAAAACGCCGGCCTAAGGCCTCATCAACTAAGCCATGCATGGCAATGGGGCGGAGCGCGTCACTGTCGCGTTTTAGCAATACAACAGCCCCACAATGAAAGTGTTGGCGTAATGTTTTTACCAGATTTTGTAACCTGACCGGTGCCGGCACATCGGTGACCAGATCGGCTAATAAGCTCTGCTGAAGCATGGTTATTTTTACACTCAGTTCGGATTTTAGGGTTTTTTATACCCGCTAACGATAGGTTGATTTTACCGTTACGCTTCGCAAGCTCAATATCCATAAGGGGGTAGGAGTTGGCTTAAATCGTGCAAATGAAGATGGATAGCAACGTTTATTCATTAAAAGCTTGAGGCAGTTATGACCAATACAATTATTGAGCAATGGCAAGACAAACCAAATCTTGAATTAGTGGAGTTTATTGTTGAGCGGTTTCATCAAGTTCACCGGCAACAATTACCAGAGCTGAAACAACTGGCATTAAAAATCGAAGACGTGCACGGAGACCATCCACAAGCACCGCAGGGTCTGGGTGAACACCTCGATAACATGTTGCACGAATTAGAAAGTCACATGATGAAAGAGGAACAAATATTATTCCCCATGTTGGCTCGCGATATTTATCCCAGCGGACCAATTTCGGTCATGGAAGAGGAGCATGAGCAACACGATCAGGATATTCAAAAGATTCGTATGCTAACCAATGACTTAACTTTGCCAGAGGACGCCTGTGGCAGCTGGCAAGCGCTCTACCGGGGCTTAGCTGAGCTCATCCAGGATTTAAACGATCATATCGAATTAGAAAATACCGTTTTGTTTGTTGAGCAACAGCCTGTGCCAACTCACGGAAAAGACTTTTGCTGCGGGTCCTGTCAATAACTACCTGGTAATAACAAAGGGTATCGAAAGAAAAAGGCTACCGTGTTAAGTAGCCTTTTGTTCTATTTAAAAAATGGAATGGCCAGTGGGTATTGATTGGCCTGCCCATTTTTAGCATTGACGGCCGCGAGTATGATAAAAACGATCGATGCCAACGCGAGCAGCACGAGTAACGGGATGGTTAAAAATGGTACTAGCATAGTCAGTACCAGCAAGCCAACGCTATAAATGATGGCACTGAGCATCCAGTTAAATATAATTTTCCCATGCTGATCGACTATCGCTTGCTCACGTTTTATGGCCCACATAATGATTGGTGCACACCAACCAATGAACGGCACTACATAGGCTGCGAACTGAGATAAATGCATTAGCATGGTGTAAGTAGCGGTATCTTCAAGCGGATTGCTTTGGTATAAGGGATCTGAGTTCATTGACAATTCCTTGTCTATTTGACGTTAACGACTTCACATCGGGTTAAACTGCTCGTACATTAGGCATATTGTTAAAAAAATAATAGGCCGTTTATGCGCACACTAAAAAAACTTTTAATAAGCCTGAGTATTGCCACAGCCTCGACTGCGACTATGGCGGATTCATTAAGTGGGGCTGCGTCCCTGCTACCCGAAGCCAACTATAGCAACCAAAAAGCGTCTGTCGAGGACGTTCTCGGCTACCCGATAGGTACGAAAATAACCTCTCCTGAGGCGATGAGCTTGTATTTCGAGGCATTGGCTGAAGCATTCCCCGATCAAGTAAAACTTTTGGATTACGGTAAAAGTTGGGAAGGTCGTACGCTTTACTATGCGGTTATCTCAAGTCCTGAAAATCTACAAAATTTTGATCAGTTTGTGCAGAACATGCAGCAGCTTGCCGATCCGCGCAGTACGGATGAGGACGATGCCGAGCGATTAATCAATGAAACACCGGCGAGTATTTGGCTTTCTTACGGCGTGCATGGCAATGAAATATCATCTCCCGAAGCGGCAATGATGACGGCGTATCATTTGCTTAACGATAACCGTGAACAAACCGAGCAATGGCTCGAGAATACGGTGATTTTTATCGATCCGTTACAGAATCCTGACGGCCGTGCAAGATTTGTGCAGCGCTATTACATGACAGCAGGACTGGAACACTCCGCTGACCGTCGCAGTGCAGAGCATAACGAGCCCTGGCCTAGTGGCCGCACTAATCACTATATGTTTGATATGAACCGTGATTGGATTGCGCTGACACAACCTGAAATCAAAGGTCAGGTTGACGCGCTACTAAAATACTACCCGCTAGTGTTTGTCGACCTACACGAGATGGGCGGAGATTCTACTTATTATTTTACCCCTGAAGCGCGGCCCTACAACCCGTTGATTACTGACTCACAGCGCGAAACGCTAAACTGGATAGGGAAGAACAATGCTTCGTGGTTTGACGACAAGGGCTTTGATTACTTTACCCGTGAAATTTTTGATGCGTTTTATCCTGGTTACGGAGCCAGCTGGCCGCTATACCATGGTGCGGTAGCCATGACCTACGAGATGGCGTCTGCGCGAGGACATAAGTTTGAGCGCACCGATGGCGACGTTCTAACCTATGCTGACGGTGTACAACAGCATTTTGTTGCATCAATCTCTACCATTCAGACCGTATCGGAACGCCGCGAGGCATTATTGGAAAAATTCTGGAGTTATAGGAAATCGGCGATAGAAGCCGGCGAAGATGACGAGCAGCGTGCGCTGATTATTCCAGGTAAAGATGATCCCGCTGGAGCACGAAAACTGGCGTCGTTATTGGTAGAGCAAGGCGCTGAAGTGCAGCAGGCGCAGCAGTCATTTCGTGTTTGTGGTAATGACTATGCTGCCGGGAGCTTTATTATCGATAAGGCGCAACCAGCATATCGGATGATTCGAACGCTGATGGATAAACAGGTCGATATGGCGCCTGAATTTTTGCAAGAACAAGAGCAACGTCGCGGTAATAATTTACCTGATCAAATCTATGACGTAACCGGCTGGTCTTTACCGCTGATGTTTAATGTTGATGTCGATGGCTGTGACGATTTGCCACGAGTGGACACTATTGCAGTCAATGAGGGACGAATCGCAGCGGGCGAACTCATTAATCCTGCTGCCAAGGTTGGTTATTTGGTGCGCTGGGGCAACATGAACAGCGGTCGATTTTTAACGGCAGCGTTGCGTGAGGGGCTTACTATTAAGCAAAGTGAGTTAGCATTTACTCACGAAACAGCAGGCCGTTTCCCAAGTGGTTCACTGATTGTCACGCACGCAGACAACGCGGAGAAAGAGCTTGCAAATACCCTGGTACGGCTGGCAAAACAGACGGGAGCAACCATTCACGGAGTTGATACGAGCTGGATTACTGACGGACCTAACTTTGGCTCCGAGAATGTGCACGGGTTGTTTGCACCGAAAATCGCTATGGCCTGGGATGAACCGGTGAGTCAATACAATGCCGGCCACACTCGCTTTGTGATTGAACGTCAAATGAACTACCCCGTTACCGCTATCCGTACGGGCGAACTGAGAGCTGGTGATCTGGACGGTTTTGATGTCTTTATTTTGCCGGCAAGTTATGGCTATGACCGCGTATTCAGTGAGCAGACGGTAGCTGAATTCAAAGACTGGATTAACGACGGTGGTGTGCTTGTCACTCTGGGTAATGCCTCAGGTTGGGCCGTGGAAGCGGGTTTATTGGCAACCAAAGTGGAACGGGCAATTCCCAAAGAGGGTGTCGAGGAACCTGCCGAGGAGACAAAGATTGATGGTCAGGCGATCGTATCACGCGACCAGTTCATGACTGAAATTCAGGCTCATGGTGTCGATCCAGACTGGGTCTCTGGTGCTTTAGTCCACGCCGACGTTGATCAGGATCATTGGTTAGCTGCCGGCTTAAAAGACAAGTTGGTTAGCCTGTTTAACGGCAATACAATTCTAGCACCGATAGATATTGATAAAGGTCGCAATATTGCTTGGTTTAGCAATAAAGACGAACTACTCGCCAGTGGCTTTTTGTGGGGTGAAACTGCCGAGCAACTGCCTTATAAGCCATTGCTTATTTGGCAGCCTAACGGTGACGGTATGGTAATTAGCTTCACCCAGGAACCGACCTATAGGGCTTATATGGACGGGTTAAATACGGCCCTGATGAACGCGCTGTTTTTGGCGCCGGCTACCACCCGTTAGTATGCTGACAGGAACGTAGATGGACGCTACGCAAAAGCAAAAACAGCAGCCGATCAATGCACAGAGTACGACAGAGGATGTCGTCTCTTTGTTTACCCGCAAAGTAGCAAACCGCACGCAATGGGGAGCGTTTGCTGTTGTACTTCCGTTAGCCATCGTGCAGGGCTACGCGGAAAACTGGCTCATGACTGCCTGGTTAACGGCGTTTTGCTGTTATTCGTTATCGCTTGCTTTAATTTCCAGACATCGAAACCTCAGACAAATACAGTTGCTTGCATTTGTCACCTTACTTGCAATAGCCGCGTGCTATTCAACCTTTATTAACGGTATCAATGGTTTTGTCTGGTCGTTTCCTGTGATGGCGTCGATCGTGTTTTTGTTGCGCCGCAGGCTGGCTATTATTACCGCTTTTTGTTTTTATGCGCTAATAACTGGCGTGGCGGTTATCGCGATGCCATTGGATTTAGTGTGGCGGGGTAGTTTATCACTCGGCGCTGTACTGGTACTGACGCTTACTTTACTGGTTTTACTGGAGCGCATGCAGACGAGCTTTACTCAGCTCGCTACGACAGACACGCTAACAGGTTTATACAACCGAAAACGGCTAACCAGTGAGCTTGATTCTGCGTTGGCACGTTATCGACGTAACCAGCAGCCGGTATCTTTGGTTATCTGTGATATTGACTGGTTTAAGCCGTTAAATGATAAATTCGGTCATTTGCAAGGCGACCGGCTATTGGTTCAGGCTGCGCAATTGATTCAAGATTCGGTGCGAAACACTGACACAGTTTACCGTGTAGGTGGTGAAGAGTTCCTGGTGTTGATGTCAGACACTGACCGCGCCGGAGCCGCTGTTGCGGCGGAAAAGCTCCGTCACCAGTTTGCGGCTCAGGACTTTAAATTGAAGGGTGCGGAAACGCGGATGACGTTATCAGCCGGGGTGGCACAATTGAAAAATGACGAACACTGGACTGATTGGCTGGAACGTGCCGATCAGCGTTTATATCAGGCTAAAGCAGCCGGACGAAACAAAGTCGTTAGTGACTAAGAGGCAATTATGGCGCAGTTTGGAGTTATTGGATTAGGTCGCTTTGGTGCGCGTACCTCATTAGAACTGTTGGATCTTGGCCATGAAGTTATTGGTGTTGATTCGGATGAGAAAAGCGTCGATGCATTGGCCGAATATCTTACCCACGCAGCGATAGCTGATGTTACTGATGAAAAGGCCTTAAAGGAACTTAGTTTAGAAGAATGTGACGTGGTTCTGGTTGCTATCGGTGAAGATTTACAGGCCAGTTTGTTGTGCGTATTGCACCTGAAAAGTATTGGGGTGAAGGAAATTTGGGCTAAAGCGACATCAAAGGAGCATCACCAAATTTTATCTAAGCTCGGTGTGAAACGAATTATTCATCCCGAAGAAGAGATGGGAATTAGGGTAGCGCAGGCGTTAAATTACCCTATGGTCAATGAATATATGTCGTTAGGGCACAATTGGTACTGTGTTGAGATTGATGTAAATGAGGATCTCAATGGCAAATCCATAGAAGACATTTTACCGGATGACTTAGAGCACTTTCATTTGTTGTTGTTAAAGCGCCGCGATGAGGTAACAGCAAACCCTTCAACATCGGTAAAGCTAGAGGGCAATGAAACCTTAGTGATCGCCGGCAGTCTTAAAGCCCTTAAATCGATGGCCCCAAAACTACAATGATTCACGAATTTAAATGAAACAATGGCTACCTTCGTTCAGCTTCTTATACCGTAAGCGGCCGCGAACTAATCGACGTGCAATAAGTTTAAGCCCACCGGCGATTCTGGCCGGCGGTTTTTTAGGGTTAATTGTGTTCGGCACGTTGTTATTAAAGTTACCGATAGCTACCGTTGATGATATTAGCTGGTTGGAAAGCCTGTTCACTGCCACGTCGGCAGTCACAGTTACCGGGCTCGTTGTCGTCGATACCGGAGCTACCTTCTCGGGCTTTGGTCTTACCGTTATAGCATTATTGATCCAGGCCGGCGGCTTGGGCTTTATGACCTTTGCGGTGCTCGCGGCTATTTCATTGGGTGGTCAGGTAGGCCTACGTCAACAAATGCTGGCAAAAGAAGCCATGCAACAGACTAGTCTGGCAAGTATTAAGAAGACGGCCATTGCGGTTGTCACCCTGGCGTTGTTGGCGGAAGCGGTCGCGGTCGTCATCATGACGCTGTATTGGTTGCAAGACAAAGGATTCGCTACGGCGCTGGCAGAATCAACTTTTTACGCAATTTCAGCATTTAACAGTGCAGGGTTTGTGTTAACTCCAAATGGTTTAGTTGATTACCAGGCAGAGCGCACGGTAACGCTGCTCATTTCAGTGTTATTTGTTATTGGCGGGTTGGGCTTTTCTGTCATTAATAATATCTATGAGCAGCGACGCTGGTACAAGTTTTCGGTGTATACCAAAGCAATTTTAATTGCCACGTTACTGATCAACGCGGCGGCGATGGCAATCATTTGGTTATTGGAGAGTAATAACCCGGCAACCCTGGGTAGCCTACCGTGGTACGATCAGGCGGTTAATGCGTGGTTTCAGGCAACCACACCACGCTCGGCAGGCTTTAACACTGTCGATACCGGAGCTATGACCGAGGCGAGTGCGGTATTTACCTTATTGCTAATGTTTATAGGCGGCGGTTCAATGAGTACCGCGGGGGGAATAAAGTTAGGTACCTTTATTATTTTGATTCTGGGCACCTACGCTTTTTTGCGCCGGCGAGAGGCAGTCACTTTGTTTGACCGTACGATACCACAAAACCTTGTGATGAAAGCCTTAGCGGTCACCGTGGTCTACCTGGGGTTAATCTTTGTCGGTATATTTGCGCTAATGATTTTGAATTCGCTGCCGTTTATAGATATAGCCTTTGAAGTTTTGTCAGCATCGGCGACGGTGGGTTTATCGCGGGGTATCACTGCCGACATAACCAGCACCAGTCAGCTGATTTTGATTTTTCTTATGTTCGCCGGGCGTCTTGGCCCGTTGACGCTTGGTTATTTTGTCGCGACGCCGAAAAAGCGGCATGTGCGCTACCCCGATACCGATATTCAGGTGGGATAACGCGTTAAAATTATAATAATGAGTAACAATAACTATGTTGAAGTCTCTAAGGTTTAATCAAAAAGTTATTCTGGCCGCATCGTTGATACTGGTGTTGGTACTTGGCATTTTTACTTTGACTAACTTTTATCAAATGTCGAGCCAGATACGTACTGATTTACAAGCGCAGATGCGGGCGCTGTCCGGCTCCGTTTCCAGTAACATTTCGCAGTGGCTAAACGACCGTATGCGCATTGTGCGGGCGACAGCCAGCGCGTATTCAGCGGATGACACATTTGCCGATGCCTTGGGCAAAGTACAGCAAAGCAAGGCGGCTGGCGACTTCAAAAACGTCTATTATGGCTTGACTGATGGCACATTTATCCTTGATGACACCAGTATCAATCTGCCTGACGATTACGATGCTCGCTCCAGACCCTGGTATCAGTTGGCACTGGAGCAGGATCAGCCGACCTATACAAAGCCTTATATCGACGTCACCACCAATGAACTAACCATCTCGGCTGTGGTTCCGATGAAGGAAAACGGGCGTCTGTTAGGCGTCGCCGGCGGAGATATGATGCTGGATACCATCTCTGCTATCGTTAATGATGTCGACTTTATGGGGCTTGGATTTGCTTTTCTAGTCGACCAGCAAGGAAGTATTCTCAGCCATCCAGATACTGACAGAGTGGATTCCTCGTTAACGGATTACCTGGGTAATGATGCAGCGATAAAAAACGAATTTGTTAACTACGATGTCGACGGCATATCACGTTTGGTTTCGTTTAGGAAAATAGACGGTATTGACGGAGTTAACTGGTACCTGGCGGTTGCGATTGACGAAGAGAAAGCGTATGCGGGGGTCTCCTCGTTTGCCTGGACGGCGCTGGTTTATATGGTTATCGGCATCATTGCGGTGGTGTTGTTGCTGAGCTGGCTATTGAATTTGTTACTAAAACCGCTGCAGCGTTTGCGTCACGCGGTAACCGATATGGCGCGGGGAGAGGGCGATCTGACACAACGCCTGCCGGTTGAATCTAACGATGAATTTGGACGTTTGTCACAGCGCATGAATGAGTTTATTGCCAAAATTCACGGTGCTATCAGCGATGTTCAACAGGCGTCCTCGCAATTAGAGAAGAACGTAACGGCAATGGCTGCAGCTAATCGTGACTCGGTTAATTTAGGCGATGAGCAAGCCAGCCGTACACAAACCATTGCAACCGCAATTAATCAATTGGGAGCCAGCGCTAATGATATTTCTGGTAGTGCGGCTACAGCTTCGGAACGTGCCTCAGAAGCGAATCATAAATCGACAGAGGCGCGGCAGGCTTTGACCGAAAATCGCCAACAAATTGAAACCCTGTCACAACGGATGCAGGAATCTGCTGAAGCAATCCATGAACTGGATGAAAATACGCAAAATATTGGCCAGATACTGGAAGTCATTAAAGGCATTACCGAGCAAACTAACCTTTTGGCACTGAATGCGGCGATAGAGGCTGCACGTGCAGGAGAGGCCGGCCGAGGCTTTGCTGTAGTTGCTGATGAGGTAAGAAGCTTAGCGCAGCGTACGGCAGACTCGGCCGGCGAAATTGAGGCGATGATTGAGCGTGTTCGCAAAGGCACACAAACGGTTGTCGGTGTAATTAAAGAAAGCGAGGCGACCAGCGATGCTTGTGTTACGTCAGCTGAGCAATCGTCGACCCATATGGCAGAAATCGACCATATTATTGGTCAGATCGACGACGTAAACCACACGGTCGCGTCAGCAACTGAACAGCAGAACTCGGTTATTAAGTCGTTAGATCAGGACGTCTCTGATATCAGTCAACTTAACGAAAAAACACAGCAAAACTTGCGCCGCAGTAACGACGCGTGCGAGCAGTTACAAAAAGAATTTGATCGTTTAGAATCCTTAGTCAGTAAGTTTAAATTACAATAATTGATGTAGGAGATTGATATGAAGGGTGCATTACTAGTTGGCGCATTAGCCATGCTGGGTGGTCCGGTATTAGCGACCGCCGAAGCGCAGGAAATGTCACGTTCAGCGTCAGCTGAAGGTGCGCAGGCATACATTATTTCGCCGCAGGACGGCGAAGTGGTTAGCAAGACATTTAAGGTTAAGTTTGGCCTGACGGGAATGGGTGTCGCGCCTGCTGGCGTTGATATGAAACACACCGGACACCACCATCTGTTAATTGATAAGGACGAGATGCCCGCACTAGGACAGCCTATGGGTTCAGATGTAATTCATTTCGGCGGCGGTCAGACCGAAACAACCGTTACACTGGAACCCGGCGAGCATACCCTACAGCTTATTTTGGGTGATAAAAATCACGTGCCACATGAACCTGTAGTGATGTCTAAAAAGATTACCATTACGGTAAAAGAAGACTAATCTAAATCAAGTTCTAGCTGTTGCTGCTGCTCGGGATCGGGCAGCGCAACACTTACACCAACCAAACGAACCCCTTTGTTATTACCACGACTCCAGGCTTGTTCCAATAATTGATAAAAGGCGCTTGGCGAGACGCGTTGAGTCGCTCTAGAGACTGTCGTTTGGGTAAAGTCCGAAAACTTTAATTTTACGGTTTGTGAGCGAATGGGCTGTTCACGCCAGTGCGTAATCTGTAGACGCTTTTTCAGCTTGGGCAGCAATTGTTGCTGGCAGTAATCCTGTGCAGTCACCAGGTGCGTCATGTCAGCCGAGAGCGTCTGCTCAACCCCCACACTTTTCCGCACTCGTTCGGTGACGACCTCGCGTTTATCGATACCCTGACAGCGTTGATGTAATAAATAACCCGCTTTTTCGCCGATAATTTCTTGTAGCCGCGCTACGGTCACTGCTTGTATATCCAAACCCTTAATTAAGCCATGCTGGGCTAACAGCTTTTGGCTTTTGGGGCCAACGCCGGGAATTCGTTTCAGATCAAGTTGAGAAATGTACTCGTATATCTGCTCCGGCGTGACCAAAAACTGACCGTCAGGTTTGCGTTCGTCACTGGCAATTTTGGCGACCATTTTTTGATTTGATATACCCGCCGAGCCGGTAATACCTAACTGACTAATTTTTTGTCGCAAGGCTTGCATGGTTAGCGAGGCGCTGCCTTTAAACAAGGTATTTTCGGTTAAGTCCAGATAAAACTCATCAATAGAAGCGGGCTCAATAATATCTGTGACTTCAGTAAGCAACTGTAAAACTTGCCGTGATACGTCGCGATAGCGGGCATGATCGGGCTTTACAAAAATCAGTTGCGGGCATAGACGGCGCGCCTGGCTGCCGGGCATGGCGCTGCTAACACCATAGCGCCGGGCCAGGTAGTTCGCGGTCGCAACGACCCCGCGATCGCCGCCTCCGCCCACCGCAAAAGGCTTGTGCCTGAGACTGGGATCACGTAACACTTCGACAGAAGCAAAGAACGCATCTAAATCAAGTAGTGCTATTTTTCGGGTTACCTCAGCCAAGTGTTTATCCTGTGCACATTTGTGGTTATAATCAGACCACAAACTGGGTAAGATGATCACCAGCCACTTTAGGAGAAACCAGTGAAACGTATTAAATCTCTAGCATCTAAAGGCCTTATTGCCTCAATCGCTGCAGTATTTGCAGTAGCTGCCGGTGCCGCGTCGGTACAGGACAAAATGTCGAAAGAAGCGATCGAAAAGCGTATCGAGCCTGCTGCACAACATTATGTGGCTGGAGAGCAAAGCGATCAACAAGCATCATCAGGCGGCGGTGCGCGTTCGGGTGAGCAAGTTTACAATACCTTCTGTGCTGCGTGTCATACCTCGGGCGTGATGGGCGCACCGAAAATAAACAATGCGGAAGATTGGGAGCCTCGCTTAGCTCAAGGTATGGATACCGTATTGAAGCATGCTATTGAAGGTTACAACGCGATGCCGCCAAAAGGTACCTGTTCAGATTGCTCGGATGATGAGATTCAGGCTGCGATTGATTACATGATTGCAGACATCTAATTCAAGCAGCATTACGATTACTTAGAGAAGCCACCTACGGGTGGCTTTTTTAGTTTTATTGACGTCATAATAAGCGACTTGAATAAATCTTCATCACAGATCTTGCTTCTTTTAAACAGGTGTTTATACTTTACGTTTGTTACAAATCATAACATAAAGATAAAAGTATCTATGATGCCTATATTAGATAAGCTTTAGGGAAGTGTAAGCGAGTGCAAGGGTCTGATATTAATAACGAATCCGCAAAGCTTGAGGTCGAAAACCTCAAGCTCAGGAAAGTCGTGTCCCGGCTCAAGCAATTAACGCATAAATATCGCTCCGCTGAAGTTATTCAGAATGCACTTTTCCAAATTTCCGAGTTAGCCGCTCAAGTGCGTGATATGGACAATTTTTATTGTTCAGTACACGAGATTATTGGCAAACTCATGTTTGCCAAAAACTTCTACATCTGCCTTTATGACGCGCAGCAGGAAGTCGTCAAGTTTGTCTATTTTGTGGACGAAGTCGATCAAGACACCCTTTTTGAGCAATTGCCGGTCGAAAAACTTAGCTCTGGTTTAACCGGCTATATATTGCGAACCGGAAAACCACTTCTGTGTCCGCCTGAAGTCTATCAAAGGCTTATTGAAGAGGGCGAAGTAAAAGAAATGGGCGCGACTCATGTCGACTGGTTAGGTGTTCCTTTAAAAAGCCAGGACTCGGTGATCGGTGTAATGGTGGTGCAGAGTTATGATGAGTCTTTTCGCTATGACGAAAAGGACGAGGATCTGCTAACCTTCGTATCTCAGCATGTGGTTAACGCACTCGAACGTCTGAAGCAACGAGAATTGATGCAGAATGAAATTGAGCATCAGACGGCGGAACTGCGCCATGCAAACGAGAGCTTGATGCGCGAAATTACCGAGCGCGAAAAAGCTGAACAACAAACCGCCGTGTTGTTTGCGATATCTGAGTTGACCAACACCTCGGATAATATGGCAACCTTTTATAAAAGCCTACATAACGAGATCGGAACGCTTATTCATGCGGATAACTTTTACGTCGCATTGCTCTCGCCCGATAAAAAGTTTTTGCATTTTCCGTATCATGTGGACGAAACCGGTACGGCTGCAGAACGTCGTCGCGTAAGCCGAGGTTTAACGGAGTATGTGATAAGGCAGCAGCGGCCGGTATTTATTAATGGCCGCCATCGACAACAACTGATCGAAGATGGCGAAGTTACGCCAGGCACTGGTGGCGGCAAGTTAGCCAAACAATGGCTTGGTTCGCCGTTGATGCTTAAAGGTGAGGTTTTTGGTGTGATCGCGGTGCAAACTTACGATAGTGAGTTTTTGTATCGCAATGATGACCTTGAACTACTTAACTTTGTTTCGCAACACGTCGCTGTAGCTATCGACCGGAAACGTTCGGCAGAAGAGATTCAACGGGTAAACTCGTTCCTGGAGAAAAAGGTCACCGAACGCACCGAAGAACTTGTGTCGGAGATAGAGCGCCGTAAAAAAATCGAAGCACGACTATTTCATGACGCTCATCATGACAGCCTGACGGGGCTGCCAAACCGGGCTCTTTTCACGGAAAGGCTGCAACAGGCAGTAGCGCATAAGCGCCGCCACCCGGAGCATCATTTTGCGGTGTTGTTTTTAGACCTTGATCGCTTCAAAAATATCAATGATACGTTAGGCCATTCAGCCGGTGATGAGTTCTTACTCGATGTCTCTATGCGTATTAGCGACTGCGTTAGAGATAACGACATGGTCGCGCGCTTAGGCGGCGATGAATTTGTCGTGTTGCTCGATACGATGACGTCTATAGAGGATGCTAAAGACGTTGCAAAACGGATGATTCGTAGCCTGAGCGAACCGTTTATGCTGAACGGACAGGAGCATTACTCGGGTGCCAGTGTCGGTATCGCGCTATGCAGAGAAGACAGTGACTCGGTTGAACGCCTATTGCGTGATGCGGATGCGGCTATGTATCAGGCGAAAAGTCAGGGTCGTGGCCGTTATGTGCTGTTTGACGAACAGATGCATCAGTCGCTGGTTGATTCAGTAAAACGTGAAACTGCCTTGCGACATGCAAAAATCGAAGAAGACTTTGATGTAGAGTATCAGGATATTGTCGAGTTGGCGTCGAATTGCGTTATTGGTGTCGAGTTGCAGATTCGTTGGAATGATCCACGACAAACTTTGTCCGCAGATGAGTTTTTGCCGTTAGCCGAAAAGACAGGTTTAATCATAAAACTAGACCGTTATGTGCTTAAGCGCTGTTGCGAGCGGATTAAAGAATCTCGCGGAAAGTCCATGCCCAGGCAGCATGTTAACTTGTCGGCCAGACACTTACTTAAAGCGGGTTACATTAATCAGCTGATTGAGCTTGTCGAACGCTATAATGTAGACCCCTCTGCTATCGCGCTGGAATTCTCCGAGACCGCGTTAACACAGAATGACCGGCGTTCGTTAGCCAGTTTACGTCGGCTGTCTGAACTTGGCTTTACCTTAGTCATTGATCACTTTGGCCGTGGTGCAGGTCCGTTGCAGTACCTATATAATTATCCGTTTTCGATTTTAAAACTCGATCATAATTATGTTGCACGGTTAAAAAGTAACGAACGTGCCAGGGCAATGCTTAAACACGTTGTAACGCTCTGTGACGAACTTAATATCGCGCTGTTTGCGGCGGGTATTAACACTGAAGAAGAATATGCCCATATTACCCGCCTTGGCGTTGATTTTGCGCAAGGTCGGTATTTAGATGAGCATAGCGATACGCGTGTTAGCCAACAATCAGCAAGTTAAAAATTTACTTTTTTAACGCATTCTTAAGCATTTCCAGACCCCGACTACGTTGTTCTTCGTGTTCGGCCTCCGACCTTTGTTTTTTCTGGTGCTCCCACTCCAGATCATCTTGTGGTAACTCATGCAGGAAGCGACTTGCTTGCGGTTGTGTTACCTCGCCAAACTGACGGCGCTCACGGGCCATAGTAAAAATTAACTGATGCTGAGCGCGGGTAATCCCGACATAGGCAAGACGGCGTTCTTCCTCGACGTCATCGAGATCGATACTACTTTGATGAGGTAATAATCCCTCTTCCATACCGACTAAAAACACTTGCGGAAATTCCAGCCCCTTAGAAGCATGCAGTGTCATTAACTGAACCTGGTCAAAGCTTTCGTCTTCTTCATTACGTGACATCATGTCACGCAAACATAGCCGGCTAACGACCTGATCTAACGACATGGGCTCATTCTCGTCGTTGCCTTCGATCATCTCGCTTACCCAACGATGTAGCTCATAGATATTTTTTATTCGCATCTCAGCGGCTTTGGCGCTTGGGCTTTGTTCAAATAACCAATCTTCATAGCCAATATCGCTTAATAACTGGCGTACCGCATGTTTTGCGTCGGCCTGATGGTCAGCCTGGCGCGCCAGGGTCGACATCATGCTGACAAAGGTATCCAGGGCATTAAACACACTGGTGCCCAGTAGCGTTTTAACATGAGGGGATTGCGCGGCTTCAAATAAACTACATCCTAGCTCTTTAGACAGTTGGCCAATCCGTTCTGTGGTTTGCGGACCAATACCACGTCGTGGCACGTTGATAATGCGTAAAAATGCAGTATCGTCAGTTGGATTTACCAGCAATCGCAGGTAGGCCATGATGTCTTTGACCTCAGCACGTGCAAAAAATGACTGACCACCTGTTATTTTGTATGGGATGCGGTTATTCATCAGCGCCTTTTCGAATAAGCGCGCTTGGTGGTTACCGCGGTATAAAATGGCGAACTCGTGATAGTGTGTCTTTTTTAAGAAGCGCTGCTTTACAATTTCAGCCACCACACGTTCAGCTTCATGCTCTTCGTTGCGGCCGTAAATCACCCGCATGGGTAAACCGTATTCCATGTCAGAAAACAGCTTTTTATCGAACACGTGCGGGTTATTCTCTATTAATATATTCGCCGCTTTTAAGATCCTCCCGTGAGAACGATAGTTTTGCTCCAGCTTAACGACCTTGAGTTGCGGAAAGTCTTTTTGAAGCAAAGCCAGGTTTTGCGGCTGGGCGCCGCGCCATGAATAAATCGATTGATCATCGTCGCCGACGACGGTAAATCGTGAACGTTCACCGACAAGTAATTTTACCAGTTGGTATTGACTGGTATTGGTGTCCTGGTATTCGTCTACCAGTAAATATTGGAACTTAGTTTGCCAGCGCTTAAGGCTCGCTTCGTTAGTCGCCAATAACATTGTTGGTAAACGAATAAGGTCATCAAAATCAACCGCGTTACAGGCGGTAAGGTTGCGTTGGTAATCGGTGTATACCGTGGCGAACTCGCGCTCTGACTCAGACACTGCGCGCTGAGCGGCAAGTTCCGGCGTCAGCATATCATTCTTCCAGTTGCTGATTTGGTGAACACACTGTTGAATAAGTTGCTTGTCGCCATCCCAGCTATCTTCAGTAAGCGCTTTTATCAACGCAAAGCTATCTTGATCATCGAACAGTGAAAAGCCGGGTTTTAATCCAAGCGCGGATAGCTCTCGACGAATGATATTAAGGCCAAGGGTGTGAAATGTTGAAACGGTCAGACCGCGAGTGTTTTGTTTGCCCATGGTCTGTGCAACACGCTCTTTCATTTCTCGAGCCGCTTTATTGGTAAAGGTAACGGCGGCAATGTGACGAGCTTTATAGATATTATTGCGTATTAAGTAGGCGATTTTTTCGGTAATGACGCGTGTTTTACCACTGCCGGCACCAGCCAGAACCAATAAAGGCCCCTGGATATAGTGAACTGCTTGTTGCTGGCGCTCGTTTAACATTAAACAGACCCTTAAAGGAGTGGTAGACTAATGAAGCAACGGATTTTACCGAAAGGAAAAGACAATGGACAATAAAACCATCGAAAACATTGCAAAGCAAATTAGTGAGAGTATGCCGGCAGGCGTAAAAGAAATGGCGGGTAATGTTGAGCAGCGCGTAAAACAAACGCTGCAGCAACAATTATCTAAGCTCGATTTAGTCACGCGCGAAGAGATGGACGTGCAACAGCAGATGCTTTTACGCCTGCGGGAGCGGGTCGAGCAGCTAGAAGCACAGCTAGCAGAGCAAAATTCATCGAACCATAAGGACTAGTTTGCGTGGTGCAGTTTATTAGTGCAAAAGTGGTGGAGAACTACCGCTGGAGCGAGAGTGTGTTCAGTTTACGCGTGATCGCTGAGCCTTTTGACTTTAAAGCGGGTCAGTTCGTGCGTATCGGTCTGCCGGGCGCTGACTTAAAGTCACTGCGAGCCTATTCACTCGCTAGTGCGCCGGGCGCGACCGTTACTGACTTTGTCATAGCACACGTTGATGGCGGCATGGTGAGCCCTCAACTAAACGCATTAAAGCCGGGTGACTCGATTAATATTACCCAGCCTGCAAGTGGCTTTTTTACTCTAGATGAAGTCCCTGATGGGGATGATTTATGGTTATTGTCTACCGGCACAGGTATCGGGCCGTTTTTGTCGATGCTGCATACTGAAAAGCCATGGCAGCGATTTAAGCAGATTAACTTGGTTCATGGTGTAAGAGTAGCGGAAGACTTAGTCTATCAAGACCAAATTCAGCAATGGCAGCGTCAATATCCTGAACAATTACGTTATCAGCCGGTGGTTACCCGGGAAACTATCCCCGGTGCTCTAACCGAACGCATACCACAGCTATTGGAAAGCGGGGCGCTGGAAGCGGCATTAGCAACGCAATTATCGATTAATAGTCAGGTTATGTTGTGTGGTAACCCTGACATGATCAGCGAGTGTCGACAGGTTCTCGCCGATAAAGGCTTGCAAAAGAATACGCGCCGTAAACCAGGTAATGTGACCTCAGAAAACTACTGGTAAAAGCGTCAATTAAGCAGTGGATGGATCCTCGTCAGCTTTTTTACTGGCCGGC
Organism: Idiomarina aquatica; assembly: GCF_004362895.1. GTDB lineage: Bacteria > Pseudomonadota > Gammaproteobacteria > Enterobacterales > Alteromonadaceae > Idiomarina. Next base: position 38,487 of record NZ_SNXI01000015.1, read on the forward strand.
TTAGGAGATTTTTTCTTAGCCGGTCTTTTGGCCCCCAGAGCGATAACAACCTGTTCACGCTCACGCGCCAGAAAAAATGCCAAATCTTCTAGCTTTTGCTCATCGTCAATGGTGTCGCTGCGTTTTAGTAAGGGTACCAACTCGTCCACCATATCCAGCATTTTGTCGTGGGCATCTGCTTCCGCTTTACTATTAAAGGTCATTTTCTCTTCTCCGTCTCGCACAACAACGTACTGAGTTACTACAGGCATGGTTATTCCTCGTCGGTGGCATAATACTGTTTATTTTTACAGTTATTTGTTAATGGTTGCAACCTTTGTGGTCTATACCTGATTACATCAGGATCAGTGGTTTTACTCTGGGCTAAATAAGGATGATGACTATACTCCGCTGTTTTGGGAGATGATTATGGCCTTAGCAACGGTGTTTACCCGGGCAAGCCTCGGCATTGATGCACCGGAAATAAGGGTGGAAGTCGATTTAGCGCGTGGGTTACCCGGGTTTGCAATTGTGGGTTTGCCAACCGCTACTATTCGGGAGGCTAAAGATAGGGTAAAAGCCGCCTTGTTGAACGCAGGTCTGGAGTTCCCGGCGGCAACAAAAATCACGGTCAACTTATCACCGGCGGATATTCCGAAACAGGGAGCTCGCTATGAACTCGCTATCGCAATTGGTATTTTAGTTGCGTCAGGCCAAATCCCCGATAGCGCCATTCGAGACACCGAGTTTTATGGTGAGTTGGCGTTAAATGCCGAGCTTCTGCCCGTAGCGGGTCTGGTACCGTCGTTATTGGCTTGCCGCACTGCTAAGCGAACCGCTGTGATACCGTTAAAAAATGAACCTGATGCGTCGCTAATAAAAAACCAAACCTCGTTCTTAGTTCCTGATTTAGTCAGTATTTTTGAGCACCTGCACCAACATAATGAACTACGAAAAGCGTGTCCCGTTGATTGGCAAAAAACGGAGACAACGCACTATGGTGACATAGCTGAAGTTATGGGGCAGGAGCAGGCTAAACGCGCACTGTTGCTGGCCGCCGCGGGCCGTCATCATATTCTTTTTGTGGGGCCGCCCGGTACAGGCAAAACAATGTTGGCACAACGGTTGATGAGCCTAATGCCCGGCTTAACAGAACAGCAGGCGCTCGAACTCGCATCAATTCGCTCTATTGCGCAACGAGCGGGTAGCGTCGAAGATTGGCGGGTACGTGAATTTCGTGCCCCTCATCATTCGTGTTCTGCAGCTGCGCTTGTGGGAGGAGGCTCTGTCAATTCCCATAATTAATGAGAAATTCCCACAATAGATGAGAATTTTTTAAAGGGAATAATTGATTTAATGATTCTTGCTTTAAACCCTTTTTGGGGCCGCTTCTCAGCGGGAGAAGATAAAACAAGATTTGTTCTCTATAATGACGTTGTGATGCCAAATAATAGGTTTTCGAAGAGATAACTTTAAAAAGGACTTTAATATGAAAGTAATGAAATCACTATCCATCGTTAGTGTTGCTCTAATCGCGTCTCTTGGGGCTTCAGCCTCAGATATAAACCGATACAACATTAAGTATTTAGTAACGTCAAAAAGCGGAACTGTAGAGGCGAGTCAAGCCGATTGGGTGCCTGGCGAAGCGAGACGGAAGAAAGCCAGCGCTACTATTGACGGCAAGAAGGTGCCTATCAAATTTAGTATGTCTTCGGCCGGTACTGCAAACAACCTCAGTTTCGCGCTCTACATTACGCAAGAGGATCGCGTTTGGGGTGTATGGAGTTCACCTAGTTGTGGCAATGTCCGTATTAGTCAGCCGTGGAGCGGTGAAGATATAATGATTGAGCGCAAGTTTTCTCTCGATTGTGAACTGACTTTGACCATTAGCAAAGAATGACGCCCCAAATGTCAAATCCCCACAATAGATTAGAATTTTCAATGGCAAGCGTTCAGCCATATCGTGTGGTTTTAATCCTTTAACAACAGGGGCTGCGGACGAGGCTGGAAATGACAGAGTGAAACGACTGAATATGAATAAGAGGTGGCGCTGAAAGCGCTACCTCCAATCCAGAGAGTGTAAAAATATCTGTGTAAATGGCATTCTTAGCAATATCGAAGAAGGATATCAGAATGCCAATATCCGCTGCTAAACACTCGCGTGTGAAGGTATCAACAACCGTCAAAATACGAAACTTGTTCCCGCTAGAAAGCTGGTCGGCTACAAAGTCCATCGCCCAAGCCTCATTCGGCCTTGTACTTCGAATGTAGTCGCGTTTTCGGTGTGCTCCACTGACATTGCGCCGCGGACGTTTAGGACGCAGTTGGAGTCTTTCCAAACAGTACAAACGATGGACACGCTTCTTATTCACGTGAATGCCTTCACGTTTTAGCATTACATGAATGCGCATATAACCGTATCGCACGCGGGTTCTGGCTATCGCTACGATCTTCTGCCGAAACGCTTCCTGGGGCTCCGAGCGTGGCTTGTAACGACAGGCCGTGCGGCTTAGACCTGTTAATGCACATGCTCTTCGCTCGCTAATACTGTATAGAGTTATTAAATGGCGCACCGCCTTACGACGCTGCGGTACGCTTACCACTTTCGGGTATTAAGGTCCTGCAACATAACCTTATCGAGGGTTAGATTGGCAACAATCCGTTAGAGCTTCTCGTTCTCTTCTCGTAGCTGCTTGAGCTCACGGACCTGGCCAGACTCAAGCCCTGAGTATTTCTTTTTCCAAGCGTAGAAGGTACCCTCGGCAATCCCCATTTTGTGAGCGATTTCAGCAATAGATAATCCAGCTTCGTGTTTTTTTATAGCAGATACAATCTGCTCAACAGAAAAACGTTTTGATTTCATGGCATGACCCTCTCAAGATCTTTATCATGCCCAAATTCATCGCCCTTGTGGATCTTTTTCTTGGGGACCGTCAGTAGTTTAACTATTATCTTTGTTAAGTTGACTAGGTTTCTGAGACTTTAAAAGCAAATAGACAGCTACAATCGAACCACACAAGAGCCCAAAAAAAATAGATACTGGCATATGGGTTTCAGAAGTTATACTCCACCAAGTCGGTATATGGAAGCCTATAAGACTATCGCAAACCTCCATGTAAGGGTAATATTCGGATGGGCCGCACTCACCACCATCATTTATCATTGGCACAAATATCTGAAACATGGTGGTTGTAACAATGATAGTTATTACAGATGATAAAAAAATGATTGCATTACTAATTTTCATTTCTAGAGCCTCATGAAGTTATAACAATTGTGTACTGAGCATGCGCTCTTCAAAATTCGTTCAATTGATAGTCCTAAATTCTTAGGTTGCTGATTTATAGAACATTTCGAGGTTGGAAGACTCGGAATTTGTTCGCATAGTTAGAGCATAATCTTTATAACGTATCTAATATTCAAAATCTAATGTTTGATTTTTGTAACCTTACTGAGGTTATGCAAGTCAAATACACAATACAACAATAAAACGCGCATTGATGCAGATAAGAATCAGCTGCGCACCGCTATCATTATTTACTCTTACGAATAACGGAAGGGCGAGTCAGGAGTTGAAGTAGGCTGAAAATGAGAACGGTCCGCTGCTCGCTCACAGTGACGTTCCCCCTAATTTTGAAGTAACAAAAAGCGGGTAATGGAGTACATTTCCGTTATAATGACTTTTTATGCGCCGGGTTCTGTTTGAGTTTGCGAACTTTTTCACGATGCGCATCGACTTGCTCTCTATTCATTCTGTGCTGCTCTTCGGTTAGTTCGCCAAACTCGGGTAATAAGCTTTCAAATTGACGCAACCGTTTCCACATGCCTTCCATAAATATTCCGTCGATTGAGGTTCTTCCCAGAAACATCGAAGATAGTGCCTTTAACTCATCTGGCAATTCCTCACCGTTCAAAACCTTGTTCGTCATCCACAGATAAACATCAACGATTTGCAGCCCGATAGACTCAGCACTACTCGAGATAGTGAGTTCGTTGTCAACCAATCCTCTTTGAACAATTTGGTCGTGGTCAAAGGTCGCAAACAGTGGCTGTCTTAGATATCGCTCTCTCTCTCTTTGAGGAGCTTTGCGGATACCTTCGGTTATCAAGCCCTGAATCTTGTGAGTTTCAGCTTGCGCCTTATTGAACTGGGACTGTCTGTCGACGAGAATCGAAGAAGCACGCTTTCGTTTTTTCTTACGCACTCTTCTTGCAATTGAAGATGCGACGAATTGAAATGCAATAGCATTTGGTGAAAGCATTTTCTCGTCAGGACACCCGAAGTCAAGTTTTAGTGGGTTTTCGATACCGTAATCTAGGGCATCAATGATAACTTCTTTCGCTCGTTCGTCTATCGCTACCTGTGTCGCGGTCTCTCTGATTGCCACAAACAAGGCCACGATATCTTGGTCGTGCTTCTCGACTTTTTTAACTGTACAGAGTCGCCACGACTCCATGAGTAACTTCGCATCAATTAGTTGAGTCAAGTTCCGGATCAGAAGATACCGAAGCGGAGTCCAATACCATTCCCACTTAACAGCTTCATTTAAACCGGCATCGAATACCGCGTCGAAGAATGTTACGAGCGCAAACGTAGGCTTATGAATGAAATAGTAGTCAAAATCAAACTTCATCTTACTTTGGATTTGCATTAGCAGTGGGGCAATACGCACGAGCCCACCTACCCCCAGGACATTCGCATGGATCTGATCGTCATCGATCAGTTCCAAAATCTGTTTGTGAAGTGCGTAACACAACGCGTCCACATTTGTCCGGCATGAAAGCACTCCATAGCTCAGCACAGGCTGATTAGCGTCGAAAAGATTGTTTCCAGTGTTGCCAGATTCGTCAATGTGGAAGTACATAGTATTTTAAATCCGGTGCAGACCTAGCTTCAGCGAAGTCCAGCCCTTACTTTACCTATTAATTTGGAGTCTACCGTGAATGACTAGCATACAAAAATTCAAAATAATAAACACTCTGCTTATCGCCCGCATCTGACAGTGACTTTCCATAGGCTGAGGCAGTAAAAAGCCAATCGCGCGAAAGTAAACGAAGACCTTGGGAAGCCCCTTTTCTAACTGTTCATAAGAAAAGATAGGAAGCTAATTACGGCGATCAAGCCTAGAGCGAACATTGTAACTAGAGCTTTTGACTGAGTTAGGGACTTAAACAATGCAACCACAGTCGACGTTCCAGTGATTCCGAGGTTGTAATTAATAACGTGTTCACTATTTCGTTTTTTCATGCGACGTCCTTACCAAGGATTTTAGAAACGCTTAATAACACTATTCTCAACTTAGCATAAACGGGATAGAGATCTAAAAATTAATTCCGTCGAAGTGCAATAAAAGCCAGCTTAGCCCGATAAACTGACATGCTGTGGTCAGAGCCAAATTTCTTAAACGTAAATTGTTTTCTGAACCAACCTTTTAAACGATAAAAAATATCAACGTGAGTCAGTAATCTTGCCTTTGAGTACTCGCCGCTTTTAACGTCTGTTAAAAATCGCATGTCACCGCCATGCAGGTAACCGCCGAACTTTTCGCGTAAAAAGGATTTCCACTTATCACCCACAGCTGGAATAAATCCAACTAGCCAGGATATTGCAGTGATAGTAAAGCCTGGCGGTGGAACCATGGTTACTCCATCAGAAGAGTTTACAACACGGTATATGGGCGTCTTCATCGTCATTAACCAGTGGTCGTCGGACACTCGGGGTGCACCGTAGGTGTAACAGGCTGCATTACCGCCGGTATGGGTTATTCTTTTTGCTGCGATTGTTGCCAACGCACCGCCAAGAGAGTGACCGGTAATGAACAAAGGCAGCTCAGGGAACTCGCTAAGTGATTGATTGATGTCCAGCTCGATTAAATTAAAGGCATCGTGAAAGCCGGAGTGGGCCTTTCCCTCGGTAACGCATTTGGTTAAGTTTGCTCGAGCATCGGTTTTTATGTCTTTTAGCTGGGTCGGCTCTGTACCTCTGAAGGATAGAACCAGAAATTGATTGGTTTTGATAAGTACTGCCTGGCTTTCACCGGCATTAAATGTCTTTATGAGCTCAGCTTCGAGCATCGCTAATTGCTCCTCGAGCAGCCGTTTTTCCTCTTCATGGTCATACGCAAAGTTATCAATAGCTAACTGAACTACCGTTTTCAGCTTCCGCGTATCCTGAATGCTCTTGTCCAGCATTCTTTCGATCGAGTTTCCCAGGCGGGGATTTATAATGGGTGGGTTAAACTTCATGTACGCCAATTCGGCAAAACAGGCCATTAACCATGCGGTTCGGTCACTATATGCTTTTCGGTGCATTGGAACACTTTTGCCTAGAAGCGTTTTAGCTTGGTTAAGCTCTGTACTGGTTTTTATTATTGGAGCTGACATAGGTATAATGTAAATAATCAAATTATGTTATTTTTAGGTTAACATTATTCTTGAGGAATTCCACTTTACGGAGAAAAGTCAGGCTTAGTCACATCCTGATATTATTGCGGAGTGATGAACACATTAATTGACGTCAAGTAGCGCCGATACGTGTTAAAAACAACGTTATTTCCAAAAAACTTGTTGCCTGGTTGATTAAGTCCAATTAAATACTAGCTTAAGTTTTGACCAACTCAATAAGGAGAAGAAAATGGCAAAACGATAAGTTAAGGCGACAAGGAAAGACGATGACGGTGATATCACGGCACTATGTAATGAGTGGCAAACATGGTCTCCTCGAAAAAAGTTGATGCCATTAATGACATAGAACGTGGCATTCATGAATATTATGTGAAAGAAGTCGGCACCCAGGAAGTCGCGGTTAAAGTAAAATCTCGTGGCGGGAAAAAGTATTTAACCACTGAAGCGGATAGCAACAGCGGTAATAACTTGGATAACTTACCAAATTGCTGAGTTTCATGAGGGTGGCTTCGCCACCCTTTTGCAATGGCACACAAAAACTAATGCAAACTGAGTATTAACAAGCTGACACCTATTGCCGGAATACTCAGGCCTAATGGTTATGGTGGAAAGGACGCTAAATAAAAGGAGGTTGTATGCTCAAGGATTTGAGTGACGAGGTATACGCAGAGACGCTATCGATAGACGAAATCACTAGTAAAATACATGCTCTTGATGATGCTGAGCGGGTAGAAGTTGAGCAAGCAATTGAGTTCGCAAAATCTGTTTTCCAAAAACAGCAAACGTCACTGGAACAATTCAATCGGTTGCCGCACTCAGAGAAAGTTGATTATTTGTCTGCAGTATCGTGTATGCGGGAGCATTATCAGAAAAATGAACAGTTTGCACTTGTTATCGGGTTTCACTTCTTGTTTCACAAGCTTTTATCAACACTGTCTATGACTCATGGAATTATTCATTCCGAACGAGGCATGATGCTGCATAGCTGAAAGGCTCCGGCTACACTGGTTGCCTAGCCAGGCCTGCGGAAACAACAATTCCGAAGGGCTCCGGTTGCTATGACAATTATCCATTTCGTTAAAGAGTGTTCAGCACCTAACGCATGAACGATCTGGCTGAATAAATGCCCTCACGGCATAAAAACTAAAGGGTATAAAGCACAGCTTTAGACAGTAAAGCGCTGTATACGTTTAGTCATAATACGAATGGTTGCTCTTATGAATCAGCTAACCCTAAGATTATTGAAGGGAACATCTGAATCAAAGTGTAACGTACAGTGTCACTTAAACAGCAAGCTAACAAAATTCACCGTATTGCATTTCTAGCGCGATTTCCCTGATTTTGTTACGTCCAATAAACGTATTGATGAACGTTACCGGTGCCTCACCGTCAAGCACGGGGATTGGCGTTTCCAGCCACTCGATTAGCAATTGCAAATCATCTTCAAAGAAGCGTTTTAGCTCAAACCAAAGATTCAAAAAGCCCCCTATCATTTCAGTTTTTGCGTTGGTAATCGTTTCTGTCCAGCCTAAATAATTTGGGACCGTCGGCCTTTTCCCCTAGGGTATACAGACTCCATAATTCAATTTATAACACATAAATTAATGATGTTAACACATAAATTTATGTGTTATTATAGTTTAATGATTTACCGCGAATTCAAACGCCAACTAGGCAAAGCTGGAATAACGGGTCGAGAGTTCTCCCAACTCGTGAAGCTGCATCCCAACTCGCTATCAAATTACGCGAAAGGTGGGGTTGTGCCTGATCACTGGGCAATTGTTGCTGCCTTAATTGGAGAAATGGCGGAACATGGCTTGGATTATACGTCTGTAATAGAGAAAGTTGGCTGTAGACCTAATAAAGTAAGGGGAAAAGTCGGGTCTGAACGGTTCGGCAGTAGCCTCTAATATTAAATTGTAGCGATTAGTGGAGTAGAAGATGGAACACCCGAGTAAGAAATACAAAGTATTGGTGGTTGATCCACCTTGGAATCAAGGCAAAACGGGTAAACGTGCGGTTCGTCCGAATCAACAAACGAAGCTAGACTACGCGACGATGTCTAAGGATGAATTGATGCAACTACCTATATCGGATTGGGCTGAAGATCAGAGTTTTCTGTGGCTTTGGGCGACCAACAGCAAAGATCGGAAGACTAAAGAGCCGATTTTAAAAATGGCCTTCGATCTCATGGAATCTTGGGGGTTCACTTTTTACACCATGGTGACGTGGGATAAAAAGACAGGACCTTGTCCTTTTGGACCATACCAAATAACTACGGAACATGTTCTTTTTGGCTACCGAGGAAAGGCAGAGTTTGAAAAAAGTAGTCTTGGTAAAATGAAAACGTGTTTTACTGAGTCGCCGACTATTCATTCAGCCAAGCCTGACTCTTTTTATCAGAAAGTAAATCAGTTATTCTCTGGTGATAAACTAGATGTATTTGCAAGACAAATAAGGGAAGGTTTTGACGGTTGGGGAAATGAGTATGGCTCCCTCGATGTTAATGCAAAAAGAGTAATTAAAAGGAAGATAGCTACTCATGGCACAAATTTCGAAAATATTGCACAAGCAAGATAGAGAGAAGTATTGGGTGTACGTTGATGGAGAGTTTTGTGTTTCTATTCGGGAGAGAACCTTCAAAGGAATGAACTTGAGGGAAGGAATGGAAATTAGTTGCGACAAACTGAAAGAAATGGAAAGCTTTCACTTTAAGAATCAGTATCAGAATTCTTGGGAAGAAGAAAAGGTTCGCTTAAAGGCTGTCACAGATTTACTACACGATATTTCGCCTGAGATTAAAGTTACAGTGACAGGATTTGGAGCGGATAGTAATGAATTAATTCGGGAGCACCCCGAAGAGCAAGGAAAGCCAGATCTAGAAGTTACGTTTAATAGCAACGTGATAATGTTGGTAGAGGTTTCTGGAACAAAAGTGATGCGAGGCAGTGACTACTGGGTACGCCCAGACAAGTTATCATATTGTCAGCATCATCCCGAAGAAAATGTTTGGATAGTTTTGCATTATGCCGAGCCAAGTGAAAAGTTTGTTTTCATAAAGCCGAGACCCGAGAAAGAATATTTGTACGAAGTTAAAAATATTCGAGGCACTGACGAGCACTATGTTGTGTTTACCGACGATTCACCAGAAGTCTATTCACGATACAACTTTGCAGAACAATTGTTAGGCTTGCTTGATTAGCCTCTCAAGCGCTTAGCGGCTAAGTCGTTTTAGTATTATCTGAGTTGGTAACTATTGCTTGGATGTCACAGAGCACCGTTCCAAGAGATGGAAGCAGTAAAGGAGTGTCGCCATAATGTGGGAATGGCTCAACTACGATCACTGACCTTGTCGACAGCCGCCAAAGCATGGACATTTCATAATAGTTATTTACACTAAGTTCACTAAAAAAAACAAGTTGACCACTACACTCGGTACGGATTTTGAAGACATTATCAAATGCTTTCTTCTTAATTTACAGGGAAAACTTTAATAAGGTGGCGTAATGCAGCTATTAAACCTCAATATTGACCGAATAATCATCCATCAGGTTTATCAAAGAGACACTGAAGGACAGAAAAAAGCTGCAATGCGTAGCCATGAGTTTACCAGGTTCTCAAGCGATGCAATGGAAACATTTAAGCAACGAGTGATTGAAGCATTAGGTGAAGGTTCACGTGCCGTGCAAATGGAAATTGTGCACCAAGAACCTGCTAATCTACCTCAGATTGTGGATAGAGTTATAGACGAGAGCGATGACACTTTCGCAGTTTCATCCTACGACTTTGCGACATTGCTTACTGACGCCCAGCAGATGAAGTCGATACCTGGTGGAATTGTTGTGGTATTTACTGGAACTCAAGGTCATCCGGCGAAAAAATTCTTAGGTATAATCAAAGCTGAAACTCATAGTGCGTACGAAAAAGAAATTGATGACTCTACAGGTGAAATCTCGCTGAAGTACGTTGAAGAGGTCCTGTTAACACCTAGCTCAAAGCTTTATAAAACTGCGGGCTTTTTTGAGAAAGCCTCATATAGTTCGCCATGTAGCGATTTAAATGAAAAATGGACTGTGATGGTGTCAGACTCACAGATTAACAAAGCAGGCGGTAAAGCTGCTGCTAGGTATTTTTATGCTGACTTCCTTGGTTGTGGGTACCCACAAACAAGTGCTAGAACCACTAAGCAGTTCTATGAGTCTGCTAAAGACTTTATTTCTGGCCTTGATGCTCCAGAGTCAAAAAAAAGTGATTACATCAATGCTCTTACAACATATCTGAAGGTTGATACCTCGTCGTCCATTAGTACCGATGACTTTGCTGAGAAGTATTTTGAAACTGAAATTCAGGATGCGTTTTCTGAACATATGGAAAGTGCCGGTATACCGACGACGTCATTTACTAAGGACATTGAGCACATCTCGAGCAACCTGAAATTTAGAAAGGTACGCTTCAGCAAAAATGTCAAAATTTCCGCGCCTTCAGACTCTTTTAAAGAGCTCATAAATATTTCAACAATCGAGGGAGACTCAGATGAGTCGGGGATGGCAACGGAATGGACCAAAGTAATTATCAAAGATAAAATAGTGACGCAGGAATGACGGAAGCAGAGTTCGAAGCAAAGTGGGTGGAAGATAAGCCTGTTTATGATGCTTGGGGACGCTTTGTTGTTCAGGAGATCTGCAAAAGTATTGAGGAAAACAGGAAAAATTTAAGCACTTTCCTAAAGCTGCCAGCTAAGCACCGTTTGAAAGATCGGAAGTCGCTAATTGATAAGGCATTTTACCGAGCTGGTAAAGATTATAAAGATCCCTACAACGATATTGAAGATAAAGTAGGTGCCCGATTCGTAGTTCTTGTCATTGAAGACATTGAGCTTATCTGCGACATAATAAAGTCATCACCGCTATGGACGTTTGATGCGTGCAAACACTTTCATGAGGACAAGGAAAGGTCCCCGTTGTTGTTCACTTATCAGTCAGTTCACTTTGTTTTACGTCCCCAAAAGCGATTCACATATGATGAAATTGTTATACCAAAAGATGTTCCGTGCGAAGTTCAAATTAGAACGCTTCTCCAGCATGCTCACGCTGAACTAACTCATGATGCAATTTACAAGGCAAAAACTGCGATAGAGCCTAGGGTGCATCGTACAGTCGCTAAGAGCATGGCTCTTATTGAAACTACTGATGATTTTTTCAGTGAAGTAACTCAACAGCTAAACCAAGGTCCAATAGATAAATTAGATATTATTTCTAAACTTGACGCGTTGTACTACAGTTTTACCGGCATAAAGGCGGAAACCCAAAAGTCAATTTTGACGATTCTGGATGAGTTCCAAGAGTTAGTTGATGATGAACTCATAGAAAAAATTGAGTACTTTGTTAAGAGTAACCCTATCGTTCCTGAAATTATTCAATCAAAATACACAGAAAGTGCAGTTTATAAACAAAGTACGGTCCTATTTATTTATTGGATGCTTAAGCGTAAGAGACGAACGCTACTTAACAACTGGCCACTGGATAGGCAGTTGCTAGTCCCGTTAGCCAACGACCTAGGTGTTAGTACTTCAGACGGCTAAGTGTTTTTATCCAATCATTTACTCTCGACCGGCTAATTGCTCCCGGTCCGCGAACGCGGTGCAAGGCAAGTCTTAAAGACGGTCACTAAGCATAATATCGAATTACACAAATCCAATGCACATGATGAACAAGGTGCACATGGTTTGTACCGAACTGACAAATTAAGGACCTTTCCATTAAGTTTAAGCTTTGGCGTTGCGAGCCCCGAAGTCGAAAAGCTATCACTTATTGATGAAGATTATTAACTGTTAAGAAGGAAAATTGGTTATGGCAAATAACTTGATGATTTCGTATGACTTAAATAGCCCAGGACAAGATTACGATGCGGTGATTAGCAGAATTCAAAGCTTGGGAAATTGGGCAAAGGTCCATAAATCGTTATGGTATGTGAACTCCAATTATTCGGCAGCTCAGGCGGCCGACTTGGTATGGGGAAAGATGGATAGGAATGACCAACTGATAGTGATTGATACTACTAATAACAACGCAAACTGGTATAACCTTAGTGACGAAGTCAGTGGCTTTATAAGGCAATACTGGCAAAGGTGAGGAGTAAGCAAAGTTTTTGCGGTTTACTGATGCTTACTAAATTCGTAGCTGCCTAAGTATTTCATCCATCGATGGAGTCGTTGGGATTAGATGGCAATGAACTCACTGGACTCCTCACTGTTAGGGAACTGCCAATTAAATACTATCGTCACATATACCGGGCGCCAACCGTTTACCTGGAAACTGAACGTTTTCGGTATTCTTTAGGTGCAGCATTATATGGTCACCTAAAAGTGACGCATCCGTCGAGGCATCAATATTCCAGCTATCTAATAAATATCCGGCTAAAGCTGCTCTCACTTGTTTCTTAAGGATACCAGAGTTCATTTGGTACTCGAACTCAATCATAGGGGCAATATTGCTCAACCGAGGGTGCGGTTGTATCTCAAGTTCGACTATGGTGTTCCATGCATCATCAGCTGCTCGTTGCTCATGAGGAAAAATTCCATCACCCTTGCAAGGATCCAATGAGTTCACTCGGTTAATGACGAAATCACGAAATTCGTTGTGTTTACGATCGAAGCCTCTCACGTGCCAACGGAGTCCGCTATCTGCAATCGAATGAGGAACAATTTGTCTTTTAGCGCCTTGTGGGGATGACTTGGATAGATAGTTAATGGCTATTGGGTATTTTCGTTTTATAGCTCGTGTAATGCCGGCTAAAATATCCAGATTTACATGAAATAAACTGTTTTTGACCGCAAATGGTTTATCTGTTGTGCGTGCAAAACTGTCGCCGAAACCATCTGTTAGTGTGCTCAGACATTTATTGATAGATACTTCGATAACAGGCGATGCATTGTCCTGCCACTCATAGCGTCTGATATTCGGTTTGTAAATCAAATTATCAGGAGCTATCGAATTGTAACGCTGGAATGTGCGAGTGGCGCTTGCCTCACTTATATCGAACCTCTGCATTAGATCAGCTCGAGATACGACTCCATAGAATCGACCGATAAACTCAATGTGAGCTAATAATTCTGTTTGATATCCGGTAATCTTAGTAGCCATAAGTGCTCCAATCTATATAGTCGATCAGTGCGATCAAAAAAGATCTAAAAAACAGATCAAAATGCTTGACGTCATCAGATTGACTAGTATTATCGTAATTGCAGAAAAAAAGCCACCACTATGTTTGAGCGGCAGCTTCTTTTCTGAGTTCATTAACCAGAGCTAATGGAACTACTGTTTGGCGACATAAGTTTCTATTAACTCCTGGTTAGTGTCAAATTTTTTTACATTTGAACTAGTTGAGGAGGCCTACTATGGCTACCAATCCCCCTGTTGGTGATAACCAACGTCGCGGCGCAGTGCGCCAACGTTCTCAAACAGAAACCCCAAGCGGTCATTGGGTTAAGCGAGATGCCGTTACCGGTCGCTTCATGGATGTTAAGTCTGATGGAACGCCTTTTAAAGGCGTGAGAAAGGAGAAATAACATGGCAGCACGGTATGAATTATTTGAAGGCATTGATGAACAGTTTTATTTTCGACTCATCGCCGCAAACGGCGAAACCATTCTTCGTAGCGAAGGTTATGTTGCCAAGCAAGGAGCTGAGAACGGTATAAGTTCGGTCAGAGCCAATAGCCCGCATGACAATCGTTATGAGAAACGGATCTCATCAAATGACAAGTACTATTTTGTTCTCAAAAGTGGTAACTGGGAAATTATAGGCATGAGTCAAATGTACACGACAGTCCAAGCCAGAGACAAAGGGATCGCATCGGTTAAAGCGAATGGTCCTGTTGCTCCGATTATCGATTTGACTTAGTACTCAAATGTGAGGCTCTAAAACAGAGCCTCTTCTCAACTTTATAAGTCAGACATTCCGGGACGCGTGTTCAGGTGTGCATAAATTGATTGAACTTCTTTCGTAAAATTGTCTAGAAAGAATTGGGCGGATCCAGTCTCCCATTGTTGTCTGTGTGAGTTAGTCCTAGCTCCGTGCGCAACTCAATCAGTGGCTGCCAAAAAAGCACTGCCCGGTATTCTTATGCCAGATAATTAGATGATTAAAAATGACTAACGCTTTAGACGAAATACGTTTTAGTGAACTACCGGACGACGGTAACCATTGGGTTGTAATTGAACACGGAGCTGTTCGTTGGAATAACGATGCTCAAGACGAACCCTTAGTGGATATAGCATTTCGTGAACTTGGTTCGGACAAGGTAGCTATTAGGCAAATAGCTAAGTCCTATACAGCTTATCTTTTGCGCGGCAGTGTTTGGAAAAATGGTCTTTTAGTAGGCGAACGGGATGACCTGGTTGATATGACTCTGGATTTCGATCTTCATCAACTAAAAGACATTCACTACATTACTGCGCATAGCAAAGATATTGAGCTTAAACGAGCATTGAATAGAAGTTCTGGCGCAATTCACGACGATCCATTATATGCAATTTCTCCCAAACAGTACCCAATCCCCTCGCAACTAAAAAGAACAAAATACTTTCCTGTGCGCACAAATCAAGGGGTTGAGTTGATAGTAAACTGTCTTACAGTATTTGACGCGCTATACGGTCACGGACAGTTCATGCGGAAGACATTGTTTAACTACTATAGCGACAAGGCATTAAAACTGCTTGAGTTTAAAGATTACGACATCAATGAATTCGAGAATCCGCCGCGGGCTGAGCAGTATCAAATTGGTGTAAAAACAAAAGTCCTTGATGCTGACGTTCCGTTAGTGTTCGGCTTGAAGGAATTCGAATCGCTTCAAAAGTCAGTAAATTACTTATCTAGTCAGCTTACCAGGAAAGCCGAAGGCGGTGATAGATACCTATCAATCCGGCCTTGGTTCGAAGGAAATCACCAATGGCACGTTACAGGCCTATGGCTAGAGCCTGGAAAGCGCTTTTTGGCGTTACGAATTAACAAATTTAAATACCCTCAACTTCCAAGTTTTTACTTAGTGAGAGAAAATCGAAACGCGCAAGCCCAGGAGCCAGAAAGCGGCTCTGGAACAGTAAATCTGCCCTTATACAATACCGATAAGAAACCGAAAACCTCCGGCAAAGGAAAGTCAAATTCACGTTCTCGCTCGACAAAGCTTTTCTCCGGTAGTGCTGAAATGTGGGGCGAACCAGATATAGAGAAACCACGGCCAAAGAAAACTGAAAATGATAAAGGCTCTGGAAAAACTGAGCCAAAAGAACTAAACACTGTATCTCCTAGTGATATGAACTCCGCTAAATCTAACGCCGGAAAAGTTGATGTTGACCGCGATAAACAGCAAGACAACCCAAACAAGCAATTATCAGAAGAGGAAAGCCGCGAGGCGCTGTACGCAATAAACCTGATTTCTAAAGCGTTAGCTATGATCCAGCGAGAACAAAGCGTCAATGCGCAAGTTCACACGTTAAATGATTCTCTTGGTTGGACCCAACACGACCTCCTAGACTTGTCATTTCATCACTTTCAGGGTGTAAATAACTGGTGCTTAAACAAACGGTTGGCTGATAGACACGACGAGCCACATAAGTGCCCAAAACGGAAGTATGTGGTTTTGCGTTTAAGAGCTAAGGGCATGGTGTTTTATTTCGTTGCGTTAGAGCGATTTAAGAACAACCGGTTCAGAACAGGAATATTAAGTTTTAGCTCAGACCAAGAACTATTAGAAAAACTGCCTTTAATCGAAAAAGCCCTAATTGACAAGAAAGGAGTATGGCGAAACATTAACGCCCCTTTCCTGTTCAGCACGGTGTCTCATGGAGCTGAGTCCGTCACTGTAGCAAAACAAATATGTAGAAAATTAGGATTAAGTTTGAAACTTGGTGAGGGGGACATATCATGAGATAAAAGAGAGCTGCATTGTGCAGACAGGAGAAAAGGTATTCTGAGTTGCGGATGCTAGTATCGTCATCTTCGCTGTGTTCCCGATTCTGAAATGATTTTTAGGATGGTCAAATGGGAATATTCAGTAGGTTGAGCAGTGTTCGCAGACTATTCATCAAAAGTAACGCTAGTGCTTGCTGTGTCAGCAGAAAAGGGTGAACCTTATCATTGGTATTGGAGTCAATAGCGCTTGCTGACCTGAGGCTTGATTTCAGCTTTCGTTTTTCAGCTCAAATACTTTGTCTTGGTAATCTGAGCCATGAATAATGATCTTTTCGAATTCTTTATATCCGCGTCTCAGTACGTTGCATCGATCTAGGAACTTTAAATACGAATTGAGAACCCCCCAGCCGTTTGGCACCGCTTTACCTGTATCCATAAATTGAAGGCTTCTCACTGGTTCAATGACATCAATACCGAAGCTGCGCTTTAACTGTTGACTCAAAATTGGCACGGCAATACCTTTACCACTCAAATAACAAATGCTTCGTAAGGCGATAACTTGCCAGTACCGTTGTGGACAACCAAAGATCCAACCACCATTTATTTCGCAGGTGTATCGAAGCGCATCAATATTTAGCCAACCTAACTCCTCAACGAATTGATCATAGTATTTTTCAATGGTAGCCAAGTTTGGGGATCTTGCCATGTCCGGGTTTATCTGCAATTGCTCAAACCGCTTCAGCTTATTCGTTATATCACGTTTGATTTGCGCGCCTTTTGTGAAACGTACAAGTTCTTGCGCGTTCTTTACCTCTTTTATGTGTTGTTCCGCTCGTTCAGAACGACCCCAGCGCAATCTTGCGACGAATACACGAGGATCAGGTAATGACACATCATTAAGAGCGAGGTATGACTTTCCTAAATCTTTTACAGGTCCCTCGCCAATCTGCAACGCGACTGGAAGTCTATAAGTCTTCCCATTGTAGCCGAGCACCAGGTCGAATCGACTATCCGCTATTTCACTGACTCCATGCAAGTCGAACTCGC
The DNA here is from genome assembly GCF_004362895.1 of Idiomarina aquatica. GTDB lineage: Bacteria > Pseudomonadota > Gammaproteobacteria > Enterobacterales > Alteromonadaceae > Idiomarina. The sequence goes on from NZ_SNXI01000015.1 coordinate 55,829, forward strand.
CACCGATAATCGGCGCTTGTGGCTTATCTATTGGGTAATCGTTACCATCTTTTAATTTAATGGTTGTAGCCAAAATATGCTGAGGGAACTTGTACCGGGGTAGGTTCACTTTACCGCTGGATAAGAGTTGATTCGAAATCTGCTTATGCCAGTTCCGTATTATATCGTTACGTTCGTCGACCAAGGCAGAGTTTTTACTGCAGACAATTGAGTTTAGATAGTCCAATAGGCGTGAGCTCTTGTTTAACCACTTGATGCGTTCGGGTTGATATAAAGCTTGTTTAAGTTCATCAACACTCACTTTCGGTTGCTTTAGCAGACTGGCTAAATCAATTTCTATGGCAGAATAGTCACTTGACTTTATTTTCTCCATCTTGTCATCGTCAACCTTATGAGTCACCGCAATTTCTATAAGCAAAGGCTCCCATAAGCCATAAATATCGACTTCACATCGTATGTCTGGGCGGTAAACATATTCATTTAGCCAAACCTCTTCTTCGACGATCTGAATATCTCTCATATCGTTAAAAAATGAATACTCATACGTGTAGGGCTCATTTAATATCGTTTTCAACGAAGTGGACTGACACTCAACAGGCGGGAGATATGTAGAATCATTGTTAAGGAAAAACTGTTTAGCAGCCAGATGAAGAGCTGTTTCCCGGCAGTGGGTATATTCATCGGCTTCATGATGTGCAAAGTGGTGCCGTTTTTCGGAGCCTTTTTTAGCAACCAGGACCGCATGACAAGACGGGCAAATGCAATTACAAGCAAGTCCGCTGGGTACATCCTCAATTGAGGTTATCGTGTGTTTTCCTGACTCAAGAGCCACGATAATACTCATAGAAATTCCTTTTCTATTTTTACTTTTGCGTTTCCATTAACTTTCCAGAAGGGTCTGCACTCAACATAGTAATTCGCCAGAATGGTCAGGCTTTCATGCAGTTTATTTTTCAATCAACGAAAAAGCAAACCTAAGTAGAATGCGAGCATACAGATAGCGCAGCTCTTCTGCAGAGAGAGTGTGTGAAATTTTATTGGCGTATCAGATTGCCGCAATTACTGCTAACGAAAGTACTCCATGCAAAATGTTAGGCCTCATGTCACTCGCCGGGAAAGCCGGAGTCGCTATTAGTCGAAAATGAGTAAAATACTTTCTCTGTTTAAGGTTTAGCAATCCAGAGCTTTTGATGGTTGAAGAGTGCTGTTATGTCACTGTTTGAACTCGCTATTGAAAACGCCCCAGTAGTGACAGAGACCCCATAAAAATGAAACAAAAAGCACTTCACATAGTCTTGCAGCTCGGCGTTAGTTAACCCGCCATATCGGTATTTATTAGTTAAATAAGCCAGTCGATACTCTGTGCTGGCTTCAACAGACGGCCAAGTGAGTTGAATCGTTGGTGTGGCAAAATTGATATATTTAGTCAGGCTGCATCTGGTCCCGGGTGTTTCAGCGGCGAGCTGCCGGATTGCAGTGTTTAGGTCATTGGATTGAGCCCAGTGCTCATAAAGCCGCTTTATCGAAGACGATTCGACTCTTATGGTTTGCAGTTTGATGCGGTGCTTCTTATACCCCGCTATGCGCTCATTAAAAAACTCAGTGATTATAAACTGGTGACCTAATGGGCATAGTGTTAACACTGTACTGATGTTCTTATGGATAGTCCGCAAGTCCATGGCTGCTTTTAGGGTAGAAGGGTCACAATTGATACCGAGGGAGTCCAGATAACGCTTGAGGAGCGACGATTTTCGAAAATGCCCGCCGTCTAAACCCGTAAGGAATTCGACATTACGCTCCCAATCATCAGGTGCTGTTTGAAGTGCTTCAAAAAAATCAAAATAGCTGTTCTGCACTGAAGCGGCTTTAGCCGGACCAACATTCACTGTCAGCCAAGCCACATAGTCTACAAACATTGCCCTGATATCACTATTTCCGAGCAATTCAGCGTTGAAAATAGTCCTTTTGTCATTCCGGTTGCAAGCCTGGCAACGCTGGCAAAGTGTTTTATTGCTACGGTAGGTTTCGGCTCCGCATTTTGAGCAGTAATAGTGGATGCCGTTCACGCAACGATAACACAGGTCGCGACCATCACTCGTTTTATACAATGCCGCTTTTATTCCACATTGAGGACACTTCGCGTACATTTTGTAACGACATGATTGGCATATCGGTTTATTGGTACCGTTTTTCTTATCGATTGATAGTCGAGACGACTTGCCACACATCGAGCATTTTCTATATGGCTTTAATACGACGTTAGCGCATGAATTACACAATAGACCAAACGACTCGATACGGCCGACTGGCCGGCCGACGCGGTGACAGCGCACACAAGGGGTTATTGCTGAGTAGCATCGATAACACAGCGGCTTTTTCTCATCCCTGTGTATGCGTTTTAATTCACCGCAGTGTGAACACGCGCGTTTAACAAAGAAATATAGGTAACAATCCATACAGTATCGCTTTCCGCGGTATTTACGTCCAAACTTATCGGCGTATTGTAGGCATTGTTCACACTGTTTTTGCTTACCCATCAGTCGATGCCGTGTTTAACAAGAAACGCCTGCCACCGTCTTTCAATGGCTCGTCTTGATGGTAACTTTTTAACTGGATTTTGGGTTTCGTTGCGAGCTCGCGCATCGAAACATCGCTTTTCTGGTAAGTATTGCTGTAACTCTTCCGGTATCGTATCAGCACAATTATTCAGAAGTGATAATGGTATGTCAGACTCCAACAATGACAGGGCGAATTGCGCGGTTCCCATCGACATTAATGGGGCTACGGTTTCCAGTAAGCTGCGTCTATCGTCCGTTGTTAGCCAATCGAATGCCAATGATGAGAAATCCGCAAAGGCGTAAAAACGCTCTTCATTACACTGGAATAAGGTCGCCGCGCTCTGAGGGATGGACTGCTTTGCTGAGAGTCTCCTCACAAGTGAAATTAAATAGCGAAGCCGTTGGAAATGCGTTGGCGAATAGTCCTGCTCGCTAAAGGCTTGTTTCTCAAGCATACCGGTAACGGATGCCAGTTCGTTATTAGCCGATGCCGGTTTGATGTCACTCATATCCCATCGGCAATGCGCACACTGTTTCAGTTTGCCTCGAGTGAGTTTATGTACTTCAACTGACGCGCCGCAATGCGGACAGCTATCGTGCAGATTGATACGGTGTTTTGTGCAAATGGTAATAAACGATATTCGCCATTGCCGCCTTAGGTAGGGCTTAACATCTTCCATAAGGCACAAGGGGCAGAATTGAGTAGACCGGATGGTGTTTTTATTACGCGTACTTCGCTGTATCACCCAAGGCCATGTGTTAGTTCTATTTAGCTTAGTGTCTTGATTAACGCGCATAATCACAGGCTTAAGCAGCATGCTGTCTATTTCGCTCTCACTCAGTGACGAGACTTGCTGAAGTGCTTTTAATTGGTCTGGTGTGAGCTCCCTATCAATATCACGAGTCCATGCGCGCCAACCCGGCCAGATATAATTTACAACGGTTGATGGAGAGGAGAAGTTAGCGAGGCTTGCCCTTACAAGCCACGATGAGAGTGTTTCGTTTTCTAACGGTTTAATGCGAGCAGGCCAGGGACCTCTTACAACTCGATGTACCTTGGCCCGTCCGTGGGCGTGTAACACGAGAATGACTCCACAATGTCGACATCAATTTTTTCGGTACCTTTAGTTATAGCTGAATTTGCGCAAACTTTTAGTAATTCATGAATATTACCTAAATTCCCTTGTGAGATTGCATGTATCTCGGTGGCGAGCTTTTTACTAGCAAGCTCTGATGGCTCCCGTAAGGGCAAAACTTTTTCAAATGCGTTCAGCAAAGAGCGGAAGTCCTTATTGAGCCTCCATTTTGGCAACTGCATCGAGGTGAACCGACTTTGGATCTGAGAGTCTTCACGAATAATGTTCGCAGCCGCCGGTATTCCAGTTGCGACTATTGGGATGCGAAGCGTGTTAGAAATGCGTTTGATTTCGGCCAATGCATCGTTTTTCGCTCTGGCGGTACCGTTATTCAGGGTATGAAACTCATCTATTATCAGCATTTGAGTTTTGCTTTGTAAAAGGTGAGAGAGCGCCTCGTTTCTCATGGTTGATATGACAGTGTTGGGGCCAATCGGCGCCCAAAAGTTTTTAAGGATTGTGTAATACAAGTCTCGAATGCTGGGACCCGACTGCTCAATAACCACAACTGGTTTAATTAAGATTTCCTCTTCTTCCGTAACATATTCCTCTCCATGAAGCTTGCAAAAACGCTCTATGATTGACGTTTTACCATTATTAGAGTCCCCCGTCAGTAATAGCCAGGGCATACGAGCCTGCTTGGGATAGTTAAGGGTTTCCGCCAGGATATTGATGGCTCGAGTCGCTACCGGATAATTTATCCAACGCTTTTGTTTGATGAACTGTTTACGCTGCTCATCGGGCAATGCGGCGACTTCTCGGAACTTAGGGTGTAGGTGTTTAAACTGGTCCATTCGCGTCACTCTATATCGAAGTCATCAATGTCTTCATCCCAAAGCTCTTCATCCTGTGGGGTCGGCCTGGTTTCAGATTTTGTAGCGTCTTTTTCGTCAATTACCGGCTCAATAGCTGCGAAAGCCGCGGGCGTTTTTGATTTTTTATGATTTTTATCACGTTGAGCCTTTCTACGTGCATCGGTTGTTGCTTTTCGCGACTCATCCTCAATCCTTTTCATGTTGCTGAGCGCCCGGGATAGCATTGACTGATTATAGTCTGTCTGTCCGAGCTGCTTCAGATATGCTTTAGCTTCTCTGAGTTCCCATACGGTTCTGAAGCTTATCGATGGGTCAGCGTATGGTACTTTCAGGTAAATTTTGGCTTTATCGTCATAGACCCATATTCGCTTAATATTGCGGGGGTCGCGCCTGATAATAAATTGTTTAGGTTTTTTCGTCTCGGGATGATATGCGCCAATGAGGTGTCTTATATTATCTGAGAAATAATACAGACCATCCCACACGATACCTTGTGACCGTATTGTGCGTCTTTCGTAAGGCAAAAAGCTTAATTCAATGGACAAAGGATCGCTGGGAAGGTCTGGCCAGCCATGCGGTATATCATCAAGTTCCCCATATACCGCCATCGACCATTTTGTAGCAGGCGGAACACCCAACACATCGTGCTTCTCATGGTGGTACCCGACGATTGCATTAATTAACCAATGCTCTAAGGCTTCAAAGTTAAAAATTGCATTTTTTTCTGAGTCATAAGAGCCGCGTGCTTTGGGATTATTGAATGTCTTACCATCCAAGTCCTTTAGATTCTGCTGGAAGGTACCAAGCAACCGTTCGATGTGACCGCCCCATCTGGGTTTAGCGACCGGGCGAAACTCGAGGTTGATGTTGTTTTCCATACACCCAAGACGCAGTGTGTCCGATGTGAAGTCAGCACCATTATCGACATGGACTTTTTTAGGAATCCCCCAAACAAGCCATTCGAGGTCTAGGTTCAAATGCTTGAGCCAGTTTTCTTTTGGAATAATCGAATGCGATAAGCACATCGCAACAGACAGTGTGCTGGGTGCATCTAATGACAAATAAAAGCCGGTTACCATGCGTGAATACACGTCAATGGCCATTGTCAACCAAACGCGCTTAATTGATTCGCGTTGCTCATCATCGACAATGATGATATCAAGCGGCGTATGGTCGATTTGTACGACACTAAGTATTGTATCTGCGCCGGGGAACTTGCCGGCCCGGGCAAGGAAACGGTTATCAGCAATATCTGTATGCCCTCGAGCGCGTAATCGACGCTCTTCCGGCACACGGCTTATTCGTCTGTATACAGTCGACTGCGAAGGTGGCTTCAAATTGGCATTTTCACATGCTTCTTTTACACGAAGATAGACCGCCTTTGGGGTCATTCTGGCTTTCGTCAAATAGAAGTTATCGATGCAATGGTTGATGATTTGGTCTGTTTCTTCATCAACCCTGGTTTTATCCCTATTCCAGCCTCGACGTCTGGGAGCCAGACTGACAAGTGATTGTGTAGCGTTGTAAGACTTTAGCCATCTGAGCAGCGTATTGTAATGAACGCTCACCTTGGCGGCCTGTATTTTAGCGTCACGTACTTTGAATGCCGAGCCTAGTTCGAGGAGGGGTTCTATTGCTTTTAGCCGCTCTTTTGCTGTTTTTAAATCTTTTTTAGGGATCGCTAAGATATCATCGTGAACAACCTGCCCGGATGTATCTGCTGGAACGATGGCGGTTATGATATCGGATAGTTTTACCACTTCGATGGTTTTGCTATCGTCCAGCTTGACTAATAGCACTTCACTTTTACTTAAAAACTCTTTCAGAAGGTAATCCCCGTTGTCCAGCCGGATAACCTGACCCTTGGTGAGCTTTGTTTTGGCTTTAGATACTTTATGTTGGTCAGACATACTTCTTTGCCTTAACAATTTGTGTGTTCTGACTCAGGGGGCTGGATAAATCCAGATACACAAGATGATGCCGGGCTAACCACCAGATACGTCCAATCGTTTGCAAATACTCATCCCTGTCTTTTGTGAAGCTTTCCAGAAATTGCTTAACCGTAATAGGGAGTTGGGTTTTGTTTAAACTATCCAGCAGGAAGTGTTGTGCCTCATCTGTTACCGAGCTAACCGAGTAATTTCTGAGCTTGCGGATGTTATCCAAAAGAACGCCGTGTATCCTGCGCTCATCGTATATTTTGAAAATCCAGCCTTCCTGTTTTGCAACGGCGAAAGCTTCTGCGAATTTTGGTTTAAGCTTTTGAAAATTTGACAGGAGTTCTTCACGCTCTTTAACTTCAACGAGCATTGGCTTTCTTTCTGGGGTTTTAAAATAAACCAGGTAGTCAGGCGTGTAGCGTTGTGTTCGACCATTCAAATCGGTGTATGAAAGTTCAATAGGCTGGGAAACGACTTTCTCGACATGCTCATCAAACTCCATACGCATGACGAAATCACGTTCAACAGTCGACTCATGTGCGACACAATCAACGCCCCTGAATGAATAATATCCTCTACTGCTGCGCCGATTCGTCGGAATTTTGCGTACGGACGTGCGATGTTGCAACTTTTTACCGTTTATTATGGGAATTTTTAACAATTTATCATCTATTGTGGGAATTACAATACAATTTATTGTGGGAATATTTGGCTATAGCCCGCATTATACCGTTTTAGTTTGACTATTTATTATGGGAATTGACAGGCTCACCACCAAGACCTGGCGAGATTAGCCTGGCGCACCACTCGATTTTGTTCTTAGATGAATTACCCGAGTTCTCGCGTCACGTTTTGGATTCGTTGCGTGAACCCTTAGAAAGCGGACACGTGACCATCAGCCGCGCCGCTCACCAAGTGCAATTCCCGGCAAATTTCCAGCTGATTTGTGCACTAAACCCTTCGCCATGCGGGCAGTTCGATGGCAGTCTCGGGAGTTGCCGTTCAACACCAGACCAGATACTAAATTATCTTAACAAGCTATCGGGGCCATTGTTAGATCGTATCGACATTCAGGTGGCGGTACCCCGCGAAACATCAAGCCTGCGGTTAGATGGAACTCAGGTTACGGGAGAGACTAGCGAACAAATGAAGCAACGGGTTATTGCAGCAAGGCAGCAGCAATATCGACGCCAGGGATGTCTTAACAGCGAGCTAAAAGCAAGCGAAGTTGTGTCTCATTGTATGCTAACTGACGCTGACCACGAGTTTCTTATCACTGCGATTGAAAAACTAAAACTGTCGCACCGGGCGTATCACCGAACATTGCGGTTGGCACGCAGTATTGCCGATCTGGATAATCAGAAAAAGGTGCAAAAACCTCATTTAGCCGAAGCGATGGGCTATAGAGCATTGGATCAGCTAATTGATCAAGTGCGTTCGTTATGAGCACCCAAAATGGCGCCCCATTCGAACAGTTCCTGTAGCGCTTGCTGTGCGTGGTGATGGAAACTGGTATCAGCGTTTATACCAAGCTGCATGGCCAATTGCTCGATGGCATCCTGCCCTGAACTAATGTCTTTTTGCTGTAATTGCTGCCAAAGCAGACCAAATATCGGGGTCATGAGACGAAAGCCGATGCTCAGATCAGGCTTACGATAAACCAGTACCAGTGTATCCTTTTTTTCCTGCAAAGTGGGCTGCCGTTCAATACTGATCTCATGCACCGGGTATTCGTAACTTAACAGCCAGGCGGCGTCGGATAACACCGGTTTACCATTAACAAGGTCATCGCTAAGCTGTTGTCGCACCGCTAAGGTATCTTGTGGAATGTTGTCTAGTGCCAACTCTACCCATTCGTAATGCATCAGTTCGAGCAGAAAGTCGGGCTCGGTGGTGGTAACTGCGTCACTTTCTCTTAGAAAAGACAAAAACTCGGCGGCAATCTCATTAAAATAAGGGGACTGGCTGCGGTGGTGAATTAAAAACTGGCGCACAGCATGCTGCCACCAATCACTACTCATAATTGAGCAGGCGACTGGAAAAGCGGACCGGGTAAAATTGATGAGATTATTAAAAACCAGTTCCTGGTACACGCTCATCCGTCGTGGTTCAATACCAAGCGTGTTATGGTCATTTGGGTTTCTGACCGCGGCAGTAAACTGTTGCTGGATATTACGAAACGATGGCATGCTGCGTTGCCTGCGTCTTGCGAATAGTTGCAAGTTCGTTGCTAAGCGTATCAAGCGATGGAATATTAAAATCGCGCTCAAGCAACGTCGGATGACATCCAGCGTATTGATAACTGGCCTTTAATAATTGCCAGACCGGATCAATAACATCGGCGCCATGGGTATCTATAATTAAATCCGCTTGCTGCTGATAGTGTCCGGCAATATGCATATAGCGTATCCGTTCAGCGGGCAGTCCAGTAATAAACTGAACCGGGTCATAGCGATGGTTGATGCTGTTAACATACACATTGTTTACGTCTAGCAACAAATCACAGTCGGCTTCAGCCAATACCGCATTAATAAACTCAAGCTCGTTCATATCTCCGTCGGGCATCGCATAAAAAGAGACATTTTCAATCACCAAAGGGCGTTCCAATACGTCGCTGACGGTGCGGATACGCTCGCTCACGTGTCCGATTGCATCGGCTGTAAACGGGATTGGCATAAGGTCGTACAAATGCCCCTCGTCCGAACAGTAGCTTAAGTGTTCGGAATACAGTTCTATGTCGTAATCATCCAGAAAGGCTTTCAGGCGCCTCAAAAAAGGAAGATCGAGCGGCGCGAAACCGCCGATAGATAACGATAGGCCATGCGTAGTGAACGGCACGCGCTCACGTAGCGCCCTTAATTGGTGTTGTAAGCGCGGTCCACTGTTCATCCAGTTTTCGGGCGCAATCTCGAGAAAGTCGAAGGGGAACTGATCACACTGGATCAGCTCCTGATACATCGAACGACGATAGCCTAAACCAACAGTATCGCTGTTAAGCGGCACCGCACTTGCCTTCTTTGGACTTCTCTTTTGCTTCTTTGGCTTTATCTGACATTTTTTCCTTTGCTTTGTCAGCCATCATGGCTTCACCGCACTTGCCTTCGCCGCATTTTCCTTCTTTGGCTTTTTCCGCCATTTTTTCCTTTGCTTTGTCAGCCATCATGGCTTCACCGCACTTACCTTCGCCGCATTTTCCTTCTTTGGCTTTTTCCGCCATTTTTTCTTTTGCTTTGTCGGACATCATGGCTTCACCGCACTTGCCTTCGCCACACTTACCTTCTTCCATCATCTTTTCTTTGGCCTTATCCTTGGCCTTGTCTGACTGTTTATTACCACCACAGTTACCCTCTTGCTGTGCGGTAAACGCATAGCCGGAGGTTAACTCTGTGGAAGCAAAAGGATTTTCCGCACTGGTTGCGGGTAAGGATGCACCCAGCGCCATAGCAGCGCCCACAGATGCAATTAGGGTTTTATTTGCGTAACTCATGTTGTTAATTCCTCTTTGGCAATAGCTACAATGGCTATTCACTCAATTAGCTTAGCAAATAGCAGCATGCTTGACCTAATTGTTTGCGTAAAATTTTTGCAAATGTGTCACGAATTTTTCTAGTTCGGCGCGTTCGACATCCATATGTGTTACTAATCGCAGCGTCTTGCCGGCCGGCACAATGATATTTTCTGCGGCCATATAGCGTTGTAATGAAGCGCCGACTTCTGCAGAGGGCAAATCAAGATAAACCATGTTGGTTTGCACCGGCCGCACCGAAAAGTCGTGAGCCTGGCCAATTTCCGCGAGAGCTGCCGCAAGCCAGGCAGCATTATCATGGTCGACCTTAATACGTTCAATGTGATTATCCAGCGCATGGTCAATAGCAGCTGCGATAACGCCCGCCTGACGCATACCTCCGCCCAACATTTTGCGCCAGCGTCTTGCCTTTGCTATCAATGCGTTCGATCCGACCAGTAGCGACCCAACTGGTGCACCAAGACCTTTAGAACAACAGATTGAGACACTATCGAATGGCGCAGCAAGTTCACTAAAGCTACGATCGGACGCTACCACTGCGTTAACCAAGCGAGCGCCGTCTAAGTGCATCGACAAGCCATGTTGATCAGCGATGCGGCGCGCCTTATTCAAGTAGTCCTGGTCGATGACCTGACCGGCATGGGTATTCTCAAATGCCAATAACCGCGTGATTGGAAAGTGCGGGTCGTCGGGTTTGATGCGACTAACTAATAAGTCTAGATCCAGCGTCCCCGTTGCCTGTACTTCCAGTGGTTGTGGCACGATACCGCCGACAACGGCAGCTCCGCCGCCCTCATAACGATAAGTATGGTACTCCTGACCAACAATATATTCTTCGCCGTTACGGCAGTGTGCCAGCAAACCACATAAGTTACTTTGTGTTCCCGAGGCGCAGAGTAATGCGGATTCTTTGCCCAGCATTTCAGCAACCCGTCGTTCGAGTGCATTGATAGACGGATCTTCTCCATAGACATCGTCACCAACCGGGGCATTAGCCATAGCCTCCCGCATTGCGGATGTCGGCTGGGTTACGGTATCACTGCGTAAATCGAGGCGCTTCACTCTGTCTCTCCATTAGTCTATTCGTTATAACCTCAAGCAAAGCATTCTAAGCCTGTGGTTGTTATGCAAGCCAAGTATAGGGATAATGAGCACAATTCAAACAGACACTCAATAAAAAAGCGACCGCATATGAAAGTTTTCGATAACGTTTTGGAAATGATTGGCAACACGCCACTAGTGCGTGTGAATAATTTAGACACCGGCCCGTGTGAGTTGTATTTAAAATTAGAGCTACAAAACCCGGGTGGCTCGATAAAAGATCGTATCGCGGTGGAGATGATAAACGCTGCTGAGCGCGACGGTAAATTAAAAGCCGGCGATACCATCATCGAAGCGACGGCTGGCAATACCGGACTTGGGTTGGCGGTGGTAGCGGCCAGCAAAGGTTATCCGTTAAAAATTGTGATGCCCGACAAAATGAGCCAGGAGAAAGTCAACAATCTGCGCGCGATGGGCGCCGAAGTGGTACAGACGCGGTCTGACGTGCAAAAAGGCCATCCGGAATATTATCAGGACATGGCAGCGCGTATGGCTGAAGAAAACGGCTGGTACTACGTAAACCAGTTCGAAAATGATGCCAACGTCGAAGCACATTACAAAACAACCGGGCCGGAAATCTGGCAGCAAATGAATGGCGATATCGATGCCTTTGTTTGCGGTGTTGGCTCTGGCGGCACGTTAACTGGTATTGGACGTTATCTGCGCGAGCAAAAGGCTGATGTCGATATGGTGCTGGCTGATCCGGCAGGCTCGATTCTGGAACCCCTGGTTAATCGTGGTGAAGAAGTCGAAGCCGGTAGCTGGTTAGCTGAGGGCATAGGGGAAGACTTTGTACCGACAATCTGTGATATCTCTATTGCTAATAAAGCGTATGCGATTAGCGATAAAGAAGGCATGCAAACGGCCCGAAAAGTGCTCGAAAAAGAGGGTGTCATGGTGGGCTCCTCGAGTGGCACGCTGATTGCTTCTGCACTGCGTTACTGTCAGGAGCAAACCGAGAAGAAACGTGTCGTGACACTAGCTTGTGACACTGGTAACCGTTATCTATCCAAGTTATTTAATGATGACTGGATGCGTGAAAATAATTTGCTGTAAGCGAGGTTGAACATGGCAAACGATAAAACGATGAAGTTCGCAACCAAAGCCATTCATGGCGGGCAAAGCCCCGAGCCAGTGACGGGTGCGGTGATGCCACCAATTTTTACCAGCTCAACCTATGCGCAGGAAAGCCCGGGACAACACAAAGGGTTTGAATATTCGCGCTCGCACAACCCGACACGCTTTGCCTGGGAACGCGCAGTTGCTAGTTTGGAGAGTGGTAGTCAGGGACTAGCCTTTGCGTCGGGCATGGCGGCAACGTCAACGATTCTGGAACTGCTGGATAGTGGTGACCATATTGTGGCGATGGACGATCTTTACGGCGGTAGCTTCCGCCTGTTTGATAAGGTGCGCGGGCGCTCGGCAGGTCTGCAGTTTAGTTATGTTGATTTGGCGGATCTTGAACAGGTTGCTAAGGCCATCAAACCGGAAACCCGGATGATTTGGGTTGAGACCCCAAGTAACCCGATGCTGAAACTGGTCGATATACAAGGCATTGTAGAACTTGCTAAACAGCAAAATCCGGACATCATTGTGGTGGTTGATAACACCTTTGCGACGCCGTTTAATCAACGTCCGATTGAGCAGGGTGCAGATATTGTGATGCACTCGGCGACTAAATATTTAAACGGTCACTCGGATATGGTCGGTGGTATTGCCGTGGTGGGTGACAATGAAGACCTGGTTGAGCGCATGCTGTTTTTACAAAACTCAGTGGGTGCGGTTGCGGGCCCATTCGATTCTTATCTTGCTCTGCGCGGTGTAAAGACCTTAGCCCTGCGTATGCGTCATCACAATCAGGCAGCGTTGGAATTGGCAGAATGGCTGGAGCAACATCCAAAAGTTGAGAAAGTCATTTACCCGGGATTACAAAGTCACCCGCAGCATGAACTGGCCAAACAGCAAATGGATGGTTTTGGCGGTATGATTTCAATCTTGCTGAAGGGTGATCTGGAAGCCGCGCGCAAGTTCCTTGAATCAGTAGAGGTGTTTGCGCTTGCGGAGAGTCTGGGCGGCGTTGAGTCGTTAATTGAACATCCGGCAATAATGACCCATGCCTCAGTACCGAAAGAAAACCGTGAGAAGCTTGGCATATTGGATAATTTTGTGCGGATTTCTGTCGGTATCGAAGATCTTGATGATCTTAAGGCCGATCTGGAACATGCGCTTAACGCGTTTTAATCGAAATCAGCGATTAAAAATATTCTTCAAAATCGTAAAAGCCGGCTAGAAAGTCGGCTTTTTTCTTTAAAAATCATAAATTTATACAAAATTTTACAGTTTCGTCATAATTAAGTAGTCTTACTGCATCAGCAAACGCTGACGTTGAATAACGAAAATAACAAAGCAAACAGACACAGAAAGAAGGAAAAAATTATGCTATTGAGCCTACTGGTACTACAGGGACTCGTAGCTGCGTTGTTGTTCTACGGATTAGTAGGGCAGTATCAGCAAAAACCACTTTGGAATCTGTTAGCCGTATTAACTGCGGGTTTTGTACCGCCGTTAAATTGGATTATGTTGATGGCAGCGATTGGCGTCAGAATGTGGAAGCGCTCTGCGCAGACTGCAACTGCACGTTCAACCTCCGCAACAAACCTTAGTCACTAATTAAAGAGGACGGTATGAACGCAGTACGTCCCTTCCATTTAGCTATCCCCGTAAAATCACTGGATAATGCACGCCGTTTTTATGGCGAGGTTTTGGGCTTGCAGCAAGGTCGTAGCAGTGACCACTGGATTGACTGGAACTTCTATGGTCACCAGTTTGTGACGCACGTGGCTGAAGATGTTGCCGGCATGAAAAATCATAACGGCGTGGACGGGCATTCGGTGCCGGTACCTCATTTTGGCGTAGTCTTATTACGTGATGACTGGGAAGCACTTGCCCAACGGGTCACCGCTGCTGGTATTGAGTTTGTAATTGAACCATACATCCGCTTTAAAGGGCAGCCTGGTGAACAGGGCACCATGTTCTTCTATGATTATTGTGGTAACGCATTAGAATTTAAAACCTTCAACAGCGACGACGATATCTTTGCCACCTAGGAACCCCTCTTGGCCGAATTAAATACTTTCCAGCGAATTCGCGATTTAAACTGGTCGCATAGCGTGGTGCTGGCGCTTTACCTTTGCGAGCGAATGGTGCCTAATTACGAGTTCTTCTGTCACATCACCCAATTTGGTGATGCTAAGCCGCTGCGTGGAGCACTTAATGCGTGTTGGGATTACATAGCAAACCCCAAGCAAACTAAGGTCAACTTCAGCCGCTGGCAGGAGAAGGTCGATGAGGTGACTCCCAGTGAGCACGGCCATGACATGTTGGGGGTCTATCCGGCCATGGATGCGTGCACGGCTATCAGTGTTTTGTTACAAGGCTTGATGGATAAAAATGCGGGTAACCTGTTGGACGTTGCGAAAGTTTCTCAGGCGAGCGTGGTTAAGTTTATCGAGTTAAATGACGCCGAGCAGGTAAGTCCGGATGAGTTAAGGCAGCATGTCGAGGAACACGAACTATATCAATACGAAATTGCCATGCAACAGGCGATGGTAGACTTTTTAGAAAGTCAGCCTCAAGTTAATGCCGCATTGATCAAACAAATGCGGCAGATGGTGCTTGATGAAGGTGTATCTAACCTTGGTCTTCAATTAGACGACGATTGATCAGCGTTGTTAGCGTGCTCGTTGGTGCGCTTAAAAATCGCCAACCAGGCAAAAATGCCAAACGCTAGTATCTGCCAGCTATCGCCCTTTTTCCATAGCATTTGTGGCTTCATAATGGCGACAAATGTGCCCAACAGTAATAGGTGCATAATGATCATCACCGCAAGCAGCAGTGCAACCAGCGCAAAGGTTTGTTGACCCACCTCTCCGGCAAAACCTGCAAGCACAGAAAATAACGCCAGCCAGATGACGGCAAATACGCATTTACCCATAATAATAGCGATTTTCATGCTAATCCTTCTTTTGTAATAATCTAAAACACACGGCGCCGTGGCGTTTTTCTTTAAGTGTATGCCACTGAGCCAGTTGAGGTAGTGTCAACGTGGCTTCTGTTTCCAGGTAAACCAGCGTTTCGGGAGATAGTTGTGGCAACTGGCTTAACTGTTCCAGCGATTGACTTGCTAAACCGAGATTAAAGGGAGGATCGACAAAGACGATGTCCCACTGGCTTGGTAATGACGATGGAGATTGCATTAATTGCAACGCATCAGTGGTCAAAACAGTGATGTTATCGGCGCCGAGCAAAGCGACATTTTGCTGTAACTGGTTGGCTACACGATGATCTTTTTCCACCATGACAACCTGACGAGCACCACGCGACGCCGCTTCGAATCCAAGCCCACCACTACCGGCAAATAAATCGATAGCTACTGCCCCTGCAATATCAAATTGCAGCCAGTTAAACAGTGTTTCGCGCACGCGATCGGTAGTCGGGCGCAGCCCCTCACTGTTAAGGATGGGAAGTTTGCGACTTTTCCATTGGCCGCCAATGATTCGGAGTTGACCTTGATTTTTGCGCAAATTGACCTCAAAAACAACAGAGCATGGTAAACTTAGGAAATAGATTTCGTATAGTTTACTCGTTCCCGCGTTTGAGTTCCAAGATAAGGTTGCAAGGTAAAGCGATTATGGCAAAAGGTTCGTTGTTCTCAATTTTTAAAAAGAAGAAAAAGTCGCCTGTTGATGATGCCGTTGTGGAGGACACCGCTACTGAGGCTAGTCAAGCCGAGGTAGAGTCAGCAGAACCTGAGCCAGAGCCTGAACATGAACCAAAATCTGAGCCAGAAACAGAATCAGAACCAGAGGCTGAAAAGTACTCATCACCATCAGCCGTTGACGACTGCGCGTCGGTAACTGCTGACTCAGCTGCGGGTAAACCGCTGCCCGAGGTAACACCTGAGCCAGAACCTGAACCAGAGCCTACCCCAGAATCTACCCCGGAAACTAATCCTGAGCCAGATGCCAAGCCGGAACAACCAAAAGCTGAAAAGAAAGGCTTTTGGCAGCGTTTAACCCAAGGACTAAAAAAGACCTCAGGCTCCATTGGCTCCGGTCTTTTTGGGATTTTTCGCGGCAAAAAAATCGACGACGAATTATTTGAGGAATTAGAAACTCAATTGTTGATGGCGGATTTAGGTGTTGCGACAACGACCAAGATCATCGATAACTTAACCCAGCAGGCCAATCGCAAGCAGTTGAATGATGCCGAAGCGCTTTATGAACTTTTGCAACAACAGCTTGCTGATATTTTAGCGCCTGTCGATAAACCATTGGAAATACCTGAAGCAGACAGCCCCTATGTTATTTTGATGACCGGTGTTAATGGTGTGGGCAAAACCACAACCATTGGTAAACTGGCGAAACAGTTTAAAAACGAAGGCAAGTCGGTCATGCTCGCGGCTGGCGATACGTTCCGCGCAGCAGCCGTAGAGCAGCTTGAGATATGGGGCGAGCGCAACGATATACCGGTGATCGCACAGCAAACAGGTTCAGATAGTGCGTCGGTTTTATTTGATGCTTTGCAAGCGGCTAAGGCAAGAAATATCGATGTATTAATTGCCGATACTGCGGGTCGTTTGCAAAACAAAGCTAACCTGATGGAAGAGTTGAAAAAAATTGTTCGGGTCATGAAAAAAGTGGATCCGGATGCGCCGCACGAAGTGATGCTAACGCTGGATGCAGGAACCGGACAAAATGCGATAAGTCAGGCAAAGTTATTCACTGACGCGGTAGGCGTTTCAGGTATCGTGATGACCAAGCTGGATGGTACCGCAAAAGGTGGGGTTATCTTCGCGGTTGCAGACCAGTTCGCAATTCCGATTCGTTACATTGGCGTCGGCGAGCAGCTAGACGATTTACGGCCATTTGTGGCGAAGGACTTTATCGGCGCGTTGTTTGACCGTAAGCTAGAAGCAGAATCCAATAATAATTAACAGCGGCGACTGAATGATTCGTTTTGAGCAAGTCAGTAAAACCTATCCTGGCGGGCATCAAGCCCTCAGCCATGTAGATTTTCATATTCAGCCAGGCGAAATGGCCTTTTTAACAGGTCATTCGGGGGCCGGTAAAAGCACGTTATTAAAGTTGATTAGCATCATGGAGCGGCCTACTGCGGGTCGGGTAATGATCAACGGTAACGACTTGCGGAAAATCAAATCATCGCAAGTCCCCTATGTACGGCGTGATATCGGCATGATTTTTCAGGATCATCGCTTGCTGATGGACAAAAGTGTCTTTGATAATGTTGCGTTACCTTTGATTATAGAAGGTTACAGCGTTCAGGAAGCACGTAAGCGGGTGCTGGCTGCGCTGGAAAAAGTCGGCTTGGCGGACAAGTATCGCCACTACCCACAGATGTTATCGGGTGGTGAACAACAACGCGTGGGGATTGCCCGGGCTATCGTTAATAAACCGCCGTTACTGCTTGCCGATGAGCCAACAGGTAACCTCGATCCCAAATTATCGATGGAAATCATTCGTCTATTCGAGTCCTTCAACAAAGTGGGCGTGGCAGTCTTAATCGCTACCCACGATTTAGGCCTGATAGCGCGGTTAAAGTATCGAACCCTGACGTTAAAAGACGGGCGTTTGATCAATGATGGCTTGAGTGAGGAGTCGTCAGTATGAGCCTACTTTTCCGTAATCGTGATGTACCGGGGGGAGCAGCGAAGCGACAGAAGTTGGCCTGGTACAGACGCGCACTGATGTGGCCAGTGCACCATCTGCAACAGGCTGTAGCCAGCCTGGGGGAACTTTGGCGCAACCCGTTTGCATCATTGTTAACGATGGCGGTATTAGGTTTAAGCTTAACCTTGCCATCAACGCTCTACGTACTGGTAAAAAATACGTCGGCTGTTTCCGGTGACTGGCAGCAAGCGTCACAAATGTCGCTATTTTTACGAAAAGAGATCGATACCAAGGCGATAGAAACGTTAAAAACGCAGTGGTCGCTTAATCCTAAAATTGAATCAGTAGAGCTCATTAGCAAAGAACAGGGACTTGCTGACTTTAGGCAACAGTCGGGTTTTGGCGAGACATTAGATTACCTCGAATCTAATCCGTTGCCTGATGTATTGCTGGTTATCCCTGCAGACGCATTCCGCACACCAGAAAAAGCCAGGGAGTTACTGGCCGAGTTAGAGCGCGCGCGCGAGGTTGATTTTGGTAAGTTGGATGTGCAATGGCTGGAACGCTTGCAGGCGCTATTAAATCTCGCTGAAGATATCCTCGGTGGTTTGGGCATTTTGCTGTGTCTATCGGTTGTCTTGATCGTCGGTAACACCATTCGCCTGAATATTCTGAGTCAACGCGAGGAGATCGTTGTAATGAAGCTGGTGGGTGCAACCAATGCCTTTATTCAACGGCCGTTTCTGTACACCGGTTTATGGTATGGATTTATTGGCGGCATCTTAGCCTGGTTGGCCACTGCGGTGTTGATTTGGTGGGTCGAGGGCTCGGTGCTAAGTGTGACCGAACTTTATGAAACACAGTTCCAGTTAGCGGGCCTGAACTTTAATGAAATGCTGATTGTGTGGTTAATTGCTATTGTGCTGGGGTTGGCGGGCTCGTACCTGGCAGTGCGTCGACATATCAGAAGTATTGAACCGCAATAGGGTTGCGATCGTATAGATCTTAGATATACTAATTTTTTGGCTGGCACCGTGTAGGTGCGCTCCAAAAAGGAACTTTTCTGTCAAAAAAGGGTCATAGAGAGTAGGTAAAATCACCGTTATTGGTTGTAAACCGAATCTTTATACCGACATTTTATAGCATAGAGGTAGTCGATGAGCACTGAATTACAAACCATGGCGTTGTCTGTTCCCCAAGGGGGCGGTCTAGACGGTTACATTCAGGCTGTTAACCGCATTCCAATGCTGTCTGCGGAAAAAGAAAAGGAACTCGCCACTAATCTATATGAAGATGGCGATTTGGACTCTGCGCGTGAGTTGATCATGTCGCACTTGCGCTTTGTCGTGCACATCGCGCGGGGCTACTCAGGCTATGGACTACCGCAAGCTGACCTTATTCAGGAAGGTAATATCGGTCTGATGAAAGCGGTTAAACGCTTCAATCCAGAGGTCGGTGTACGTCTTGTATCCTTTGCAGTGCACTGGATAAAGGCCGAAATTCACGAGTATGTGCTGAAAAACTGGCGTGTGGTGAAAGTTGCTACAACCAAAGCTCAGCGTAAGTTGTTCTTTAACCTGCGTAAGATGAAAAAACGTCTTGGCTGGTTCAGTCAGAAAGAAGTTGAGACGGTTGCAGAAGAGCTGGGTGTTTCGACCAAAGAGGTTATGGAAATGGAAGCGCGCATGAGTGCGCATGACCAAGCCTTCGAACTCAGTTCCGATGACGATGACAGTAAAGAGGGTAATAATTACTCTCCGGCAATGTATCTCGAAGATAAACGCTCGGATCTGGCTGAAGAAATTGAAGCCGAAGACTACGAAGCGCATACCCAGCAAAAACTATTAACTGCAATGGGTCAGTTGGACGAACGTAGTCAGGATATCGTGCAGTCACGGTGGTTAACTGATAACAAATCAACATTGCATGACTTGGCGGCAAAATACCAAGTATCTGCTGAGCGTGTTCGCCAGTTAGAGCAAAATGCCATGAAGAAACTACGTACAGCGATGGCGTAACGCTGTCGGGACTTCCGAAAAAGGCGTTGCGCATGCAACGCCTTTTTTGTTTGCCCAGCGAAGCTGGCAAACCCGCCAGGTTGTAAGAAGCCTGGATCACCCTGACTGAGGGGAAGATAATCCGAATGGCAAGGGC
>NZ_SNXI01000016.1 GCF_004362895.1 Idiomarina aquatica
CCAGCGCCGATGGTAGTGTGGGGCTTCCCCATGTGAGAGTAGGACACCGCCAGACTTCAAATAAAATAACCCCAGCCAATCGGCTGGGGTTTTTTTATACCTATCGCTCAGCCGTTGGCTTTTTTTACCTCACCCTTCGCGCCGCTACGCCGCTAAGCCGGTGGTTATTTATGATATGAACTCGATTGAACGTTCATTAATCGAATTGGCTGCTTTTAATTCTGCTGTTGTACGGTTAGTATTGTCTGCCATTAGTTTTAAGAGATGTTTGAATGAGTAAGACAACATTACTGGATGCGGCAAAAAACGCGGCCGAAAACGCTTATGCGCCTTATAGCAAATTTAAGGTTGGTGCTGCGTTAGAAGCAGACAACGGCGAGATAATCACCGGCTGCAACGTGGAAAATGTTTCGTTTGGGCTTTCGAATTGTGCTGAACGCACCGCAATCTATCGCGCTATTGCAGAAGGCATTGCGCCCAGTTCTATTAAACATATCGCTATTTACACACCAACAGACGAAATGCACAGTCCGTGTGGTGCCTGTCGCCAGGTTATTGCCGAATTTTGTAGCAAAGACACGGTGTTTATTTCGTCAAACAAAACTAGTCAAAAAACATGGTCAGTGGGCGAACTATTGCCTGATAGCTTCTCGTTTTAAGCCTGCGCGAGTATTACTTTTCTATACTGTAGATGAGGTCGCCGCCCTGACTCTCTGTCGACGACGTCGATTCAAGCCAGAGATGGTCGGTCAATTGGTATCGCAAGAAAAACGAGGATGTCGACTCAACAAGACCAATACCGTACTTAATATAAAGACGTGGAGTAAGGTATTTACCGATGTATAGCGACGTATCGTTAACATCACTGGTCGCTGAGTCAATTGCGACCTCGTCAAAACCGAAAGTATCTTTTAGACCCTGAGTAAATGAATCGGTCATATCGCCAGTCAATAACAGCGCAGCTTGCAACTCAAGATTACTGGACTCAGATGGCGAGTTGGGCGCACGCCCAAACATAAGGTACGATAAAACCGACGCATCCGGCATCGGCGGATTGGAAAATAAATCAAGCGTTGGTTCCTGCAGGGTTCCCTGAACTCGAGCTCCAACCCGCTCGGGGTTGCCTGTTGTTTTGGGTAAGTTGCGAACCACCTGCAAATTTAAACTTGGATTTCCGATAGGCCCGCCATTATAAACCAACTGGCCACGCTCAATAATGAGCTCTTGCCCGTAAACTTCATAGGTACCGGTTTTAACACCAATTTCACCCTCTCCTCGAGCAACACCGGTATTTTTTTGTTTGATATTCAACTTGCCCTGCAACTGGCCCTGAAAGCCGTACGCATCGACATTAACCTTATCGCCGAGGGTTAAAGAAATATCAGCGAAGGTTTCCAGAGCCCTGCCTTTAGGCTGCTGTTGTTGTTTTATCACCACATCCGAGGAAGATCGTTGTACATTTGATAGTTGTGGTGGGGTTATTTCAGCCTCTGGAACGATAACATCACCAGTAACCGATAGTCTGTTATCCTTTAACGTTACCTTTATGTCTGGAGTAACAGTTACCGCTAGTTTGGGTGTATCAATAAGTTGTAGCTGCTGACCATTTAACTGCGCCTTGAGTTGCTGTGAGTTTACATCGAACTCGCCGCTCAAATTGAATTTCCCGCTACCGACCATGCCATCGGCATCCAGACGGAACGTGTTATTTGACGCGTCAGTAGCGGCAAGCGAAATTTGTGTGTCACTGATAGCAGTAGCAGTTTCTGCCAACACGAGCTCATTGATATTAGCGTTAATATTCGGCATTACCTGGATCGAATTAAGTGTCCCGGACAGGCCCAGGTTAGCCTTGATGTCACCTTTAGCAGAGGCAATCGCCGGGCTGAGTACCTCTAACAGCCCAAGATCGCCGAGGCGTGATTCAAGGCTACCTGTTAACGAGCTGCCTGCGGAAAGGCTGTCTAACTGCAAGGCTCCTTTAGTGCTGAGGTCAATTTCGTTAGCTGTTGCCAGTAACCTGGCTTCGAAGCGGTCTTCATTAGGCGCTAAACTTACCGAGAATTCATCAAACGTAATCGACTCGTCCAGCCCGCTGAGCTTCAATTTTTCTACTGAGGTGTTCACGTCTACGTCGTTGAGCTTATTCTGTTGCCAATTCCAACTCGCCGTTGAGTCAGCTGTTAATCTTCCTTCAATAGTCACCGGGGCGTTTGAGATAAAAGGATTTAATAAGCTTAAATTCAAGCCACTAATAGTCGATGTCAGTTCGGTCGCGCCATTATCTGATTGAGCAGCGACACAGGCTGCGCCGTTTTCGCCAGTTTGTTGTAAACATAAATCACTTATATTCAGATCGCTACTTTGCCAGTTATAACGGATTGCTGTTGCCTTTTTAAGACTAAAAGGCTCTAAACTCTCATGATCAACTTGCCACTCTTTAAGTTCAATAGACACTGAAGTGTCAGCTAGTTTGTTACGAGTGCGTAATTGCCAATCCGTAGAAAACGCAGTTAGCGATGCGGTTAAGTCATGATTATCAGGCGCACCAGTTAATTGTAGGGCCAGATTGCTAAATTCTGTATCCGCTACCACCAATTGCTTGCTGTTTAACTTCATGTCCAGCCATAGCGAGCTGATATCCCCCTCAATGTCGGCATTTAGTTTTAGCTCTCCACTAGCATCTAACGGCAAGGGTAACCCGGCTAAGTCGGTAATATCGAGCTTAACTGAGACTTTGCTGCCCGGAGATAAGCGCCCCTTGGCAGAGAGGTGCGCTGTTTGCCAGTTTAGCTCCAGCGCACTAACGTCAACATAGGGCGTGTTGTACTGCACATCAGTCAGTAATGAAAATGGCTTGCCAAGTAACTCGCCATTTATGTTCGCGTTGACCTGGATTTGTTGTTGCCAGTTAATTTTCGCCGAGCCTGATATTTCACCTTCTGTCAGCGTATCCGTGATGCGAATTGTTTCCAGCGTTAGCTGTGAAGATTCAAGCAGCGCTTTTGTTTTGGCATTGATTGTTGCTGACTGTGGTTTTTCTATCTGTGTTTCTGTAGAAGTGGAGATTTCGAGCCGATCTAACGGGCCCGTTAAAGCAATCTTACCGGTAGTTTGAGTTTGCTCATACAGCACTTGCTTAAGCGATGCAGTTAAGTCAATAAAAGGGCTGGCAAGATCATCCACGCGACCGTTAATGGATAGCTCGCCGCGTTCGGGCGAAGCCAAAGTGACTGATTTCAACGTCACCTGCTGGCCTTCAAGTGTGATGTTACCGGTCATCGTTGCGTCTTGCGCCGCATAAACAACGTCCAGATCCGGTATTATTTGCACGCGTTGCGCAGCATCTCCCGTTAAGTTGACGTTACCATCTAAGCGTAACGGTTCAAGGCCGTTAATAGCGAAGGCCGAGAGCCAGTCATTAAGTGTGGTGTCGTTAATCGACAAGTCAGCTTGCCAGCTAGCCTGTTGCAATACATCTTTAAGGCTAAAACTGCCATTGATGTTAGCACTGTCACGCACGTCAAACTGGCCTTGCAGGTTTTTCATGTCGCCCGAGCTATTCAACTTAAGTCGGGTGCCGGGGTAGTCTGGCGAGTGCAACGTCAGCGACGTGTTTAACTGGTGTTTAAACGGAAAGCTTAAGTCAGCCTGCGCGTCAGCACTTATCGACGCATATTGATGTTGCAGCTGTAATGAGCGCAGCGTCAGTTGGCCGCTTTGTAATACCTTTAAACTGGCTGTTGCGGCAAACTGCTGCTGTGGCAATTGATTAATAAAAAACCAGCTTTGACGGAGTTCAAACGCCTTCAAATCAATAGCGATTGGTAATGATGTCGATATTGAATCAAGCGATGATGGAGAATTGTCATCGGCAGCTGTCTGTCCCTGCCTGATTCTAATTTCACCACTACCCAGCGTCAGGTTTTCAATAACCAAGCTGGAGTCTAATAACGACCATGGCTGCCAGGCTACGCTAACGGAGTCAAAAGAGGCCGAAAAAACGGCGCTGTCGATCCGTAATTGGTCAAACGCAAAGCGGTCGGCCAAGCGCCCGTCAAAACGCGAAAAGTTGACTGTTTCGGGTAACCAGGTTTTTGCCGTATTGACCAGCCATTGACTGCCGGAGGAGCTATAAATTAGCCCCAACAATACGCTCGGCAAAACAATAAATAGCAGCACTGCCAAGCTTAGGATAACGTATGCGAACAGGCGATAGAAACTCATAGATCAGGGCCTAAGGTAAAGTGAATGCGCCATGGGTTGCCCGGTTCATCGATCGCCTGGGCAAAATCAAGACGGATAGCACCAACCGGAGATATCCACCGAAAGCCTAAGCCAACCGACTGTTTTAAAGCTTTATTAGGCTCAATCATGGTGTTACCTACATCGGTAAATATCGCAACCCGCCAATTGCTGGCAAATTGATAGTCCAATTCGGCACTGGCCACGGCTAGATATTTGCCCCCAATAACGGCTCCGGTTTCGTCTTTTGGACCGAGTTGTTCATAGGCATAACCGCGCACACTATTGTCGCCACCGGCGAAGAATCGGAGTGTCGGCGGTAACAGCTCGAAAGTATCGGTGTAAGAGGCACCGATTTCGATACGGTTCAGTAGCCGCCACCGAGACCCTAGTGACCACACTGATTTAAGTTCGGCATAGCCCTGAATAACATCGGTTTCTGACAACATCGATTCGCTGGCACCGCGCAACCCCAGCGCTAACCGCCAGCCATTGTTTACGTTAATACGATCATCGGCTTGTAGATAGCGCCACTCGAGTGCCGGAACCAAAAAGTTAGACTGAGTGCGTTGCTCGCCAAGGGTAAAATCTTCGCGCAACAAACTCAGCCGATATTCTCGTTGCCACCTGTCATAACTGAACACGTCAACAGCCGCAACTTTGTAGAGCCTGCTATCGAGGCTGTCGTTTTCGCGGTCGCTAACTTCCGCGCGGTATTGCCGGTAATCAGATTGTGGCTTTAAGCCCGGAATTTGATAAACGGCGGTCGCCTGGCTTTCGTATTGTGCAAGCTGTACCAGCGAGCGAAACTGATGTCCATAGTCGTTAACCCAGCGGCGTTCGATACCGGCGGTAACACGAGCGCCGGTATCCGTGCCATAACCAACACCAAAGCGATACTGTGTGCGTTCGTTAGGCTCTGTGGCAACGCTAACCGGCACTTGTTGATCATCATTGGCTTGTTGCCAGTCGCCACTAACAGTAACCTGCGAGAAATAATCACTGTTGGATAAATCAACTTGCAACCGGCTTAAACTTGAATTCAAAAAAGGATCGCCCGGTTTAAAGCGAGCATAGCGTTTTAGTAAATCTGCGTTTAAATGGCTGTCTGTTACCGTTAACTCACCAACGTAATAGCGCGGGCCTGTATCAAACCTGACATCAACCTCGGCTTCTAAAGTTTCAGTGTCGACGGTGACTGTTGAATGCTTGAAACTGGCATCCTGATAGCCTAACTGAATAGCCTGGCTCAGGAGTGCTGACTTCAGTGACTCGTAGCGGCTATGGACGAAGCGAACACCTCGCTGTAGCGGGGACTTAGCTATCAACTGTGTCAGCGCCGAGTTGTCTGCGCCTTGGCCAACAATAAGCCACTGGTTCTGAGTAACACGTACGGGATTGTTTAAGGTGATTTGGTAGTCGGCGCGCCATGCACCTGCTTCGATTGACTGCAATTCACTACTTACGCCGACACTGTAATACCCAAACGGCTGCAAAGCTTGTTTTATTTCTTTTGCTGCCTGACGGTGCAAGTAACGAATTTGGTAGTTTACATAGTCTCTGTTACTGTCTAAATTAGCGATCTGTAAGTACGCTTTGACATTATTAAGCAGTTCGCCTTCGACACCACTGATACGGACATCAACACGGGTTGATGCACTAGCAGATACTGACAGTGAGAGGGTTATTAACAACAAAGCGGGGATTAACCCAAGTGTTAATCGTCTGGCCAGTGCTATCATAGCGTTTACGTCTCCAAAGCTTAAGCTCATAGTCGCATGAGGCGGGGTAAAAAGTAAAATTGTTGTCACAGGGAATTTTTCATGGCGATTGTTATCACCACTAACGAAAAAAAGCTATTACAGAACGTCAATATCCCACCGCGACCACAGACATTATTGTCGGTTAGTGCGGAAGCAAAAAAAGAACATCCGGATGTTAGTGTCATTGCCGAAGCGATAGCTGCCGATGTCAGTATTGCAGCAGCGGTACTGCAAGTGGTTAATTCCGCCGCTTATCGTCGCCGACATGCGATAGACTCGATACAACAAGCGGTAATGACGCTGGGGTTCAGGCGAGTTTTTCCCATTGTCAGGGCTGTTGCACTAAAGCGCGCGCTAAACAGCGACTTTGATTTATCGGAATTCTGGCGTTACAACGAGTGGGTTGCAGGTGCCTGCGCGCTCGTGTCTGATGCGTTGGGCAGACCGCAATTGAAAGACCACGCTTACATGCTGGGGTTGTTCCAAAATAGCGGTATACCGGTAATGCTGGAGCAATTTTCTGCCTACAGCGATTTTGTACGTCGCGCCGATACTAATTCATGGTACGACTTGCAAGCCGAAGAACAACAACAGTTCGAGACTACACATACCACCATTGGCGCGCTGTTAGCACAACAATGGAAGCTACCCAATTTATTAGTCGAAGCTATTTATTATCTCTATGACGATAGTTCGGTAATGGGTTCTGATTCTGAGCTTCATCCTCTGGCTATTGATTTATTGTCGGTCGCTAAGTTAGCGAAATATGCGGTCGATCTACGCACCAGGAGTCTGGCGGGCAAGGCAGAATGGGAGCAGGTTGAAGATGCTGTGCTCACGCATTTCGGGCTGGATGAAGTAGAAGTAGACACCATTGTGACTGAGGTGCATGAGGCACTTTTTGAGGTTGAACAAGCTTAATTGCCTATTTTATCCGCAGTCAGAAGGTAAAAGCGCAGTTTCTGGTTGCGCAAGGGCGTCAGCTCGGTATAATTCGGAGTCCTGATGCAGGGGCGTAGTTCCAACGGCAGAACAGCGGTCTCCAAAACCGACGGTTGGGGGTTCGAATCCCTCCGCCCCTGCCAATTTTCCTCGCTAGCACTCGCAATCCGCTTCGTTTACACTTATTACTCTTTCTTAGATAAACGATGGCATTACCTTATGCAGGCACGATGGCGAAAACAGCAGCAACAAGTACTGCAAGCACTCGGAATCACGGCTTACAGTTTAAATAAATCATCTGAGCTGAGCTCGGATTCGTCCACCTGTGCTTCGTTTTGTTATCGCATTGGCCCTATTTATTTACAGTCTACTGCGCCGTTACCGATAGAAACTCCGCGATGGCTGCGTGACCTTTGTCTGATTTGGGATAGCCAGCCGGTAGCGGTCAAAGCACCGGCTAGCGACGCGGTGGTGGTCGGTTACGAGCAATTAATGCAACAAGTAAGCTCAGCAGCCGGCAAACGGCAGCTATGGCAGCAACTGCAAGCCCTTGGTTGATTATGGCATGAGCCAGTTTTATTCGATTGTGGATGGCAGCCCCAATGCTGATTTATATCAGATTGAGCGGCAAGCACATGCGATACCCTGGTCAGAGTCCGTATTTATGCAAAGTATTGGCCCGGGTTACCGTTGGCGTCAGCTAATTGCTAACCAACAACCGCAGGGGTTTAGCATATGCCAGCAAATTGCTGACGAATTAACCTTGCACAATATTGCCGTAACGCCGTCTGCGCAGGGCAGTGGTTATGGTAAACGCCTGCTCGAAGACGTGTTGAACTACGCCCGGCAGCAATCGCTGATGGTATTCCTTGAAGTCAGACAATCAAATGCGGTTGCCATTGGGCTGTATCAGTCACTTAATTTTGCTGTGGTTGGTCGGCGGCCGAATTATTACCCGGGCGAGAACCAGCGGGAAGATGCGCTGGTGATGCGCTGGGCCGCAACAGCACCTAACGAATAACTTAAAGGAATGATTATGCGCGAGAAAATCGCTAATGTTGCTTCGCTAATTGATTTAACCAGTTTAAACAACAACGATACGCCGGCATCTATTGAACAGCTGGCCGATAACGCAAGTTTTCACGGTATCCAGGTTGCCGCGCTGTGTGTATTTCCGGAGCTTATCCTGGCGGCCAAACAAGCGTTATCGACACGCGGTTTGTCGTTACCCGTGGCAACGGTCACTAATTTTCCCGAGGGGCATGCCAATATTGCGCGAGCTGTGGCCGAAACAGAGCGGGCTGTAGCCGTCGGGGCGGACGAAATTGACGTGGTTTTACCGTACCGTAACTTGCAGCAAGGCGATGCAAAACTGCCGAAACAACTGGTTGAAGAAGTAAAAACGGTTTGTGCCAATAATGCGCATTTAAAAGTCATTATTGAATCGGGCGAATTAAAAACTGCAGCGCTGATTCAACAAGCAAGCGAGCTGTCCATTGAGGGGGGCGCCGATTTTATTAAAACGTCAACCGGCAAAGTGGCTGAAAACGCGACCTTACAAGCCGCTGAAATCATGCTTACAGCCATTAAAAACTCCGGTCAGGAGTGTGGTTTTAAAGCGGCCGGCGGCATTCGTACGTTGGAAGACGCAGAGAACTATATTACGCTGGCTGAACGTATTATGGGTAATAACTGGGTAACCGCATCGCATTTTCGTATTGGTGCAAGTAGCCTGGTTAGTGATCTTAAGCAACGATTGGGATAACTTATGTTTTTAGCGCAGGAAGCCATCCGCACCAAACGTGACGGTAAACAGCTTAGCGAAGAGCAAATTAACGCCTTCGTTCGGGGGATTACGGACGAATCAGTTAGCGAAGGGCAAATTGCCGCGATGGCAATGGCGATTTATTTTCAGGGCATGAGTGACCCTGAAAAAGCGACTCTAACGCTGGCCATGCGTGATTCAGGTGACGTTATGGACTGGCAGTCTGCTGCGCTCGACGGCCCGGTACTGGATAAACACTCCACCGGTGGTGTTGGCGATGTGGTTAGCCTGATGTTGGGGCCCATTGTTGCTGCCTGTGGTGGCTACGTACCGATGATTTCCGGGCGCGGACTGGGTCACACCGGCGGTACACTGGACAAATTTGATGCCATCCCCGGCTACCAGACTAAGCCGGACAATGCGTTGTTTGCGCGCACGGTCAAAGAAGCGGGCGTTGCCATCATTGGCCAAACGGGCCGGCTGGCACCGGCGGATCAGCGCTTTTATGCGACGCGTGATATTACCGCCACGGTTGAATCGGTGCCGCTAATTACCGCTTCGATTCTGGCGAAAAAACTGGCCGAAGGCCTGGATGGCTTAGTGCTTGACGTAAAAACCGGCTCTGGCGCGTTTATGGCTGAACACGCCCAGGCTATTGAGTTGGCGAAGAGCATTACCTCTGTCGCTAATCGCGTAGGAGTTAGCACCTCAGCTATTATTACCGATATGAATGAGCCGTTGGCGAGTGCGGCCGGTAATGCCGTTGAAGTTAATCTGGCGATTGATTACTTAACCGGTGCACATCGCGATCCACGTCTTCATCAAGTGACTAAAGCGCTTGCTGTCGAAATGCTGCTACAAGGTAAGTTATGTCAGACGACAGAAGCAGCAGAGCAACGTGTTGACCGGGCGCTTGAAAGTGGTGCTGCGGCCGAACGCTTTGCAAAAATGGTCGCCCTGTTAGGCGGGCCGAAAGACCTGCTCGATAAGCCGGCTGCGCATTTGGCTCAGGCGAAGATAGTTAAGCCGTTGTTGGTAAAAGATACTAGCTTAAGCCCTGGGGGTTATGTAAATGCCATTGATACGCGTGCCGTTGGTATGACAGTCGTTGAGCTTGGCGGGGGCCGCAGGGTCGCCACCGACCAGCTAAACTTTGCGGTCGGTTTAACGCAGTTAACGGGTTTGGGCGAACAATTAAGCGCTGATCATCCGCTAGCGTTTATCCACGCTGATACCGAGGATAGCTGGCAACAAGCTGCCCGACAATTAGCATCGGCGTATCAGGTTGGCGACAGCCAACCAGCGGCAAACCCAGTTATTTATCAGACGATTAGTTAATCTCAGGAGTTAACCATGCCCCGTGCAATCGTGGTCGTATTAGATTCATTTGGTATTGGCAGTGCGCCGGACGCTAAAAAGTTTGGTGATGAAGGGGCTGATACCTTTGGGCATATTGCTGCTTATCGAGCCGAGCAGGGGCAGCCGTTAGTACTGCCTAACTTGTGCCGGTTGGGTCTGGCAGAAGCGCATTACGGCGCAACCGGAAACTGGGCAAAGGGCTTCGAGAATAAAACCGCAGAGTTCAGTTTTGGCTGGGCAGCAGAGCGTTCGTCGGGTAAGGACACACCGTCGGGGCACTGGGAACTGATGGGTGTGCCGGTACATTTTGACTGGGGATACTTTGCCAAGCCGGACCAATCATTCCCTCGCGAACTGCTTGATGAGTTAATTGAACGAGCGGAGCTGCCGGGGGTTTTAGGTAATTGCCATGCGTCGGGTACCACCATATTAAGCGAATTGGGAGAAGCTCACATCAGTAGTGGCAAGCCAATCGTGTACACCTCAGCTGATTCGGTGTTTCAGATTGCCGCACATGAACAGCATTTTGGTCTGCAGCGTTTGTATGAAGTTTGTGAGATCGCCCGCGAATTGCTGGACGACTATAATATCGGGCGGGTGATTGCGCGCCCCTTCATTGGTGACACGGCAGATAATTTTGAGCGCACTCACAACCGTAAAGACTACGCAGTTGAGCCGCCCAAGCCAACCGTGCTGGATAAATTGACTGCTGCCAAGGGACAAGTCATCGCCATTGGTAAAATCGCAGATATTTTCGCCCATCGCGGCGTCAGTAAAACCATCAAAGCAGCGGGCAGCGACGCCTTACTGGACGAAACACTAGCAGCGATGGAGTCAGCGCCGGACAATAGCTTGATCTTCACCAACCTGGTCGATTTTGACTCGGTCTATGGCCATCGTCGTAATACCGCAGGCTATGCCAACGAGTTAGAAAAAGTTGATGCCCGCTTACCGCAGCTGCTTGACGCCATGCGCGGTGACGATTTATTAGTGCTTACTGCTGACCACGGCTGCGATCCCACCTGGCAGGGAACTGACCACACGCGCGAATTTGTGCCATTTTTAATGGCCGGCGGGATGCTTAAAAAGGGCAGTTACGGTGCTCGTGATTCGTTTGCTGATCTGGGACAAACCTTGTGTGAGCTATTCGGCCTAACACCAATGGAAGAAGGTTGTGCCATGGTGTCAGACCCTAACTAACCCAAATTAATCGATACGATAGCGATGCACTGTTGCCTCAAGCTGTTTCGCGGTATCGACCAGTTCGCGCATATGGTCGCCGGCTTGTTCGGTGCCGGCGGCAGTATCGGTAGCGATATCAACAATTTTGGTCATATTTTGATTAATCGTTTCTGATACCGAGGTTTGCTCTTCGGCTGCCGTTGCGATCTGCGCGTTTTGGGTATTGATAGTATTAACCGAGGCTAATACCTGGCGCAAAGCTTCTTCAACTTCTGCTGCCTCTTTAACACTGGTGTTACTGCCTTGTTTTATTGCATCCATAACGGCAGACACATCCGCAGAACCCTGCTGCAGCTTTTCAATCATGGTTTCTATTTCGTGGGTGCTGTCCTGGGTTCGCTTGGCCAGCGTACGTACTTCATCAGCAACGACTGCAAAGCCTCGACCGGCTTCACCGGCTCGTGCCGACTCAATGGCTGCGTTCAGAGCGAGTAAATTAGTCTGGTCAGCAATGCCCCGAATTACATCCAACACACTGCCTATTTGTGCTGACTGATCAGCAAGCCGCTCGACTGACTGATTACCTTGTTCAACTTGCGTTGCCAAACCATTGATCACGCTGACTGCTCGACCCAGCCCCAGTCTTCAAGTAATTGCGCATAGCCCAGCTTGGGTGCGACGCTATCCTGGTTGTTCTGCCAGCCATAATTAACGTAACCCCCACCGGCTTGTGCTGCGTCAATTAACTCACGAATAAGGTAGGTGCCGTTGGGGTCCTGAAAATCATAAAGATTCTTGCCTTCCAGTGACTGGTTAACACCGTGTGCGATGCTGACGCCTTCGGTGTCATAGACAAACAGATAGCCGACATCGCCGGAATCATCAAAACGCAGTTGGCGCAGAATCTGTTTTGCTCGCTGTTGCCGCTCCTGCAAAGAGCCTAACGAGGTGTCGTTAACCAGATGCTCAATCGAACTCATGGCGAGCTGCAAATAGTTAGATAGAGCGTTTTCAGCGTCTTGTTCCATTTGCTGTTTAAAATCAGTAACAGCGGAACGACCGATGTCATTGGACTGTGAAACATTGAACCAGGTTAAAAACACTGCAATGAGGACGGGAGGCACTAACGCCAGTAAAAAAACTTTAGCTTTGATGGTGAGGTTCATTTGAGCTCCGGCAACAAGTCAGCAAGCGCGCGAGTCTAATACAACTGCATTCGAATAGCAGCTAGACATTTGCATAGTTAAGTTTACAACTACATTAAATGTAGTTTGTTTAAGCGTAGTGAATAAATCCTTTATCGGCCATAACGTTGTTAATCCTTAGTAAATCAGCGAAAATAACGGGCATTACACTTAGCGCAACGAAACTAGAGTAGCTCCATGTCAGAAGCACGCAGTAAGAAAATCGCGGACGAAGTCGCCAAACGTCGAACTTTCGCCATTATCTCTCACCCCGATGCAGGTAAAACGACCATCACCGAAAAAGTTTTGTTGCATGGTCAACAAATCCAAAAGGCGGGCACGGTAAAAGGCAAGAAGTCAGGCCAACATGCTAAATCTGACTGGATGGAAATGGAGCAGGAGCGGGGTATCTCCGTAACCACCTCGGTGATGCAGTTTCCTTATCGTGATCGCTTGGTCAACCTGCTGGATACGCCGGGGCACGAGGACTTCTCTGAAGACACCTACCGCACATTGACGGCTGTCGATTCATGCTTGATGGTTATTGATGGCGCTAAAGGTGTTGAGGACCGAACCATTAAATTAATGGAAGTAACTCGCCTGCGTGATACGCCCATCATTACCTTTATGAACAAACTTGACCGTGATATCCGCGACCCGCTGGAGTTGTTGGACGAAGTCGAGGATGTGCTAAAAATTATGTGTGCGCCCATTACCTGGCCGATCGGCTCGGGCAAAAACTTTAAAGGCGTATACCATTTACTGAACGATGAGACGGTTTTGTACAAAACAGGGCAAGGCCACCGAATTCAGGAAGTTGACGTAATTAAAGGTCTGGATAACCCGGAGCTGGACGAGCGACTCGGTGTTTGGGCTGAAGAGTTGCGTGAACAAATCGAGCTGGTAAAGGGCGCGTCTAATGAGTTCGACAAAGAGTTGTTTTTAGCCGGTGAATTAACTCCTGTCTATTTTGGTACCGCGCTGGGTAACTTTGGTGTCGATCACATGTTGGATGGCTTGGTCGACTGGGCACCACAACCGCAGCCGCGTGAGACCAACGAAGGTGAGTTGGTTAGTGCTGACAATAGCGACTTTTCCGGCTTTATTTTTAAGATCCAGGCGAATATGGATCCGCGTCACCGCGACCGCGTTGCGTTTTTGCGGATTGTTTCCGGTAAGTACGAAAAAGGCATGAAAATGCGTCAGGTGCGGACCGGTAAAGACGTGCGTATAAGTGATGCGCTGACCTTTTTAGCAGGTGACCGCGAGCATGTTGAAGAGGCCTACCCCGGCGATATCATTGGCTTGCATAACCACGGCACCATTCAAATTGGCGATACCTTTACCGCTAACGCAGACTTCAAGTTCAGCGGTATTCCGAACTTTGCGCCGGAGTTGTTCCGCCGTATTCGTCTTAAAGATCCGCTTAAGCAAAAGCAGTTGTTAAAAGGCCTGGTGCAGTTATCCGAAGAGGGTGCTGTACAGGTGTTCAGACCCTTGATCAGCAATGATCTTATTGTTGGTGCGGTGGGTGTGCTGCAGTTTGACGTTGTCGTACACCGCTTGCGTACCGAGTATAAAGTGGATGCTATGTACGAAAATATTAACGTAGCAACGGCACGCTGGGTAACCGGTGACGAGCGTAAAGTTGACGAGTTCCGTCGCAAGGCGGAAGCCAATCTGGCGCTGGATGGCGGCGACAACCTGAGTTATATCGCGCCGACGATGGTTAATTTGTCACTGGCGCAGGAGCGTTATCCGGATATTACCTTCAGTCACACGCGCGAGCACTAACGGCGAATGCAATTATTCGACAGTCACTGCCATCTCGATTTCGATGTCTTTGACGAGGACCGTGGACAGGTTATTGAGAATGCCCGCGCAGCGGCTGTCGAAAAATTTATGCTGTTGGGTGTTTGCGCCAGCCAGTGGTCAAAACTAGTCCAGGTGGCCGATAGCATAGACGGTGGATATTATGCGCTCGGCCTGCACCCGTATTTTATCCAGCAGCATCATGCCGAACACATCGATGAATTGATTGCACAGCTCGAACAGTGTGGCCCTGACCTTCGTCTGCGCGCGATTGGCGAAATCGGTTTAGATGCCGAGTGTGCTGATATGGATTTACAGTTGGTGTTGCTGCGTGAGCAGCTGCGACTGGCTAAGGATGCCCGCCTGCCGGTCATTTTGCACCATCGAAAAACGCTCGATAAATTGCTTAAACTGGTTCGTGAGTCTGGACCAGAGTGTGGTGTTATACATGCATTCTCGGGGAGCTATGAACAAGGCCGTGCATGGGTCGACCACGGCTATTATCTGGGGATCGGCGGAACTATCACCTATCCGCGGGCGAACAAAACACGTGACGCCATTAAGCGTTTGCCGCTGAATGCGATGGTGCTCGAAACCGATAGTCCCGATATGCCCATGTGTGGCTACCAGGGGCAGCGTAATGAGCCGGCGCGGCTCGTTGACGCCTTAGCTGCGCTGGCAGAACTTAAGCAGTGCGAGCAAGCAGAGGTGGCAAGCATTACCTACACGAATACAAAGCGGTTATTTTCGTTGTAACGCATTAATATTGCGTTGCCAAAAGCGGTCACGAATACGGTTAAAGCCCAACATAATAAACACCCCGGCCAACATGGCCAGTAGCAGCAGTACCCGGCCCTGTTGCATCAGTCCATCGTGAGCAAGGGTGCTCCCCTGCAATAATTTGGCCTGATCAAAGGTAACCTGCAGATAGCCCAGAGTTTCGCCATCTACCCGCAGTTCTCTGGTCATAAACCAGGGCGTTGCCGGTGCATCAGCGGGCCAGTCGATGACGCTATCGTAACTGCCGCTGGCAGCTATTGATTCGCCCAACGGACTACGGATAACCACGGCCACAACTTCGGCGTGCTGTTGCAGGTGTTGCGCAGTTTCAGCAAGCGCTTGTTCATCTTGTTGCCGCAGCAACTGTAGCGTTTGATGTTCTACTTGCGATAACAACAATTGCGCTAAATGACGGGTATGCTGGGTAAGTTGCTGTTGTGACTTCAAACTGGCAATATTCCATACATTGTAAATGACCAACAATAACGCAGCAGCAACTGCCAGACGCAATAACCGTTTAGTGATTAGTCGCACCCATGCCCGGGTTTGTGTTGCCGGGTTAAGCAGCGCTGTTATTCCTTTGTTGAACATCACTTTTAGCATAATGTTACTAGCCTACCGGAGTTATAAATGGCCAATTCGCGAGCCGATAATGTCATCGTCTTTGACATGGATTCTACCTTAATTCAAATAGAGTGTATCGATGAAATTGCCGCTTTAACAGGGGCAGGTGCGCAAGTCGCTGCAATTAC
The DNA here is from genome assembly GCF_004362895.1 of Idiomarina aquatica. Classification (GTDB taxonomy): domain Bacteria; phylum Pseudomonadota; class Gammaproteobacteria; order Enterobacterales; family Alteromonadaceae; genus Idiomarina. The sequence continues at coordinate 15,785 of NZ_SNXI01000016.1, forward strand.
TGAGCGAGCGATGCGCGGCGAACTAGACTTCGAACAGAGTTTACGCGAGCGAGTCGCCTGCTTAAAAGGCGTGTCAGTGAACGAGTTCGAAAAAATCTTTAATCCGTTGCCCCTGACCGCAGGAGCAGAACTATTAATTAGCACATTGCAGCAGGCCGGCTGGCGCACGGTGCTGGTTTCCGGCGGTTTCGAATGGTTTGCCGAGCGTGTTGCCGCAGCCCTGAAGCTGGATGAGTATTATGCCAATGTATTAGTGACACAAGCTATGACGCTGACGGGTGATGTTGGTGAACCGGTAGTCGATGCTAACTATAAAGCAATGCAGGTATCGCGATTAAAGCAGCAGGCAGCGCATGTTGTGGCAGTGGGTGACGGTGCCAACGACATTGCGATGCTGGAGGCTGCCGATCTGGGGGTCGCATTTTGTGCGAAACCGGCGCTACGCAAGGTTGCGGATATCTGCATTGAGCAGCCTGATTTAAGCCTGCTGCTGCCCGAACTGAAAAAACTTGGGTTAATTAGCTGACAGCCACGAGTTAAGTCGCTGCTGCTGATGTTTGATGTTTTCCAGGCTGACATCGGCAAACTTTAACACCTCTGCTGTTATATCGTGGGTGTCGGCGACCGCGTAAACCTGCCACAACTCTTCCTCTAGCTCGTTAGCGCGGTGCGAGGCATATTGTGATAAATAACTCATTTCCGCCTGAACAAATTGAATATCCGGCCGCCCGGTGCGGCTTAATTCGACTTGCACGGCAAAAAACACGGCGTCGGGCAGACACTGGTCCACAAACGACAATATGGTTGCAGTGTCTAATGAGTCAAACGTCTGCCACTGAGTTTGCAGAACGCTCTCGCCCTGGTCCTGATATAACTTAACCAACAACAATTTTTTGAGCGGCCGGTCGGAGCGGCTCAGCGCCTGTAATGGCGGTAATATTTCGGTAGCAAGGCTGCTGCCGCGCAACACCGGCTGAATGTTCAGGTTGTCAGCACCACTGCCGGGTAGGTGAGCCAGTAATTTGGCCCAGCCGGAACGCCATGACGACACGCCAGCACGGCGCAAGGTGACCTGTCGTTTTTTGTTCTGATACAAATACAGGGGAACGGACGGCGGTGCGGCGCAGTAGAGGTTGCGCAGGCAAAGTTCGATACCATTCAGCGAGGTGTTCTCGTGCAGCAGTTTTAGTTGATCCCGATGCTCTTTAATCAAAAAACGGAAAAATTCAGCACCGGCATGGCGTTGTTTTTTGTCATCGGTTTTTTGTTTGGGGATTTTAAGGTTAAGCGTTGTCTGGCTAACGTCACTGTTCACCACCAGATACGGAATATCACGCAGGTCGAATTTTTTATGGTTTTTCTCGAAACCGGTCAACGAAAGCAACACTGTATCATTGACCTGTGTATCGACAGCATCGTCAAGCTGCACTTTTAATCCATGCACTGACAGGTCCAGAATCATGCCTTCACGAATCGCCTTACCAATGCGTAGTCGGCAACGGCTGCGGTAACTAAAACGTTGTTCTTTGCGCAAGTCGACAAATTCCAGCCGCACGTCTTTGGTGCGAATAGGAACGGCCGGAGGATGAAGAAATACTTTTAATGCTTTGACCTGGCTTTTATCAAAGTCATTGCCCGCAAATTGCCGCATGCTGTCGGTAACATCGGTTAAGGTACCTAAATAATTGAGTGGTGCCAGCGCCTGTTTTACGCGTGGACTGGGCGGATTTAGCCGGAATGGAATTTGTACCTCAAGTGGCACCGCTTGTGGCTGCCAGGCCTGCTCAGGGTCAAGTTTGCGTAAGCGGAACTGATAGACCCGGAAAGATGACTTTTGTGCGGCAAAATTAACAAAGGTGTCCCAAAAATCGTTCTTTAATAACTCCTCTGCCAGCGCCGAGTAGTAATAGATTTTGCCACGGGCGGTAATGCTAAAGGTCAAAAAGGTTACGCTGGCTTCGGGGTGTTCAGCTAAACGCTTAATAAAATGTGCCGAGCGTCTGGGGTTAAAAAGTGAACCAATCGAGATCTGGTTGTGCTCGTTAATCCAGTCCTCAATGATATGACGGTTATTATCGGTGGTCAGAACATAATCGGCTTGTAGCTGCTTGTCACGGAACGCAAAATAAATTGGCAATACCCCCAGCCGCGGCATCAGAAACTGCTCATGTCCCTTATTCATCAGCGCGTGATAAGTATTATCGATATTCACGCGGTAACGTTTTTTGTAGCCATTAATAAACTGCTTGAGGAACTTATCCAACGAATCGGAGCTAAACTCACTTGAGCGATTTAAACTGAGGTAGGTTTTATCCCCCTGGCGCTGTACGGCAACGATGGTGTATGGAATAGCCATTTGGGGATCCAGCGTAAACTCTTTGGCTAAGCCGGTAAAATAAACATTCAGCTTGTCGCCGGTTTTTTTCTGCCAGTCCACATCCACTCGCACTCTTAAGCCGGTAACTGAAATATCACTGGTAATCGCCTTTTTACTGGTTAGCTGGTCGTCTTCCAGGCGTACTTCAACGCTAAAGTTCATCCGTTCTTCAGCGCGATAGGGATAATCGCCAAAGTGGAAGGTATCGACTAGATAGGGTGACTGGATTTCGTCATCTGCGGTATACTCTTCGCGCGTCGCAACTCGCTCAGCATGTTGATTTTTTCGCTCTAAGGCCTGTTCGCGCTCTTTTTCCTGAATCACACGGTTGTTGTTTTCGGCAGTGAGAATTTGCTCGTAGGTGTCCTGAGTAAAAACGCCGTTATAAATGCGTAAACCACGTTCAAAAATGTCTTTTGCTACTTCATCCAGGTAATGACGGCGGCCTAAAAAGTCATAAGGCTCACAGCGACCGCTAACGCGATTACGCAAATCAACCGTCTGCAGACAGGGCGAAGCTAACCGGCGCAGCTCCATTTTTAACTGAAAACGAGTAGGCCCATCTTCGCCCTCGGTTAAGGCACGAAAAATTTTATCGAAGTCGGGCTCATTCACAACAGGTTTTAATTGTTCGATGAGTTGCTCAAAATGGGCATTCGGCATTATGGTATTTTATTCTTATAATAGATGACTTTATTTAGCATCATAGAACGAGTTGGCGGGTAATGGCAAAAACAAAAACGGCGTATGTATGTAATGACTGTGGTGCAGACTTTCCGCGTTGGCTGGGGCAATGCACAGAGTGTAAAGCCTGGAACAGTCTGACTGAAGTACGCCTGAGTAATCCTAAAACGCATCCGCGGGTGGCCGAGCGTAGCGGCTTTGCCGGCGCCACACAGGCGCGTGTGCAAACCCTTAACGAAGTGTCACTGCAAGAAGTACCGCGTTTTAGCACCACCTTTAAAGAATTTGATCGGGTACTGGGCGGCGGCGTGGTGCCGGGATCTGCTATTTTAATCGGTGGCTCGCCCGGCGCTGGTAAGAGTACGCTGTTACTTCAAACTTTGTGCCGCCTGGCCGAAGGTAAACGCACCCTATATGTTACTGGCGAAGAGTCGTTGCAGCAGGTCGCGATGCGCGCTCAGCGGCTGTCGCTGCCGATGGATAAACTGCGCATGCTGGCCGAAACCTCGGTAGAAACCATTTGTCAGTTAGCTGACCAGGAGAAACCTGAAGTGATGGTGATTGACTCGATACAGGTCATGCACCTGTCGGATGTCACGTCAGCTCCCGGCAGTGTCTCGCAAGTGCGCGAAACAGCCGCGTTTTTGACGCGTTATGCGAAACAAAATGGCGTTGCCATTATTATGGTGGGTCATGTTACCAAAGACGGCAGTCTAGCCGGGCCTAAGGTGCTGGAGCATTGCATCGACTGTTCGGTTATTCTTGATGGCTCGTCAGACTCACGTTACCGCACCTTACGGGGTACCAAAAATCGCTTTGGCGCGGTTAACGAACTGGGTGTTTTTGCAATGACCGGCAGCGGCCTTAAAGAAGTATCCAACCCCTCAGCTATTTTCCTGCAACGTGGCGAAGAACAGGGCAATGGTTCAGTGGTTATGGTGGTATGGGAAGGCACGCGGCCACTACTGGTAGAAATCCAGGCCTTGGTCGATTATTCGGCATTGGCCAATCCGCGCCGGGTTGCAGTAGGTTTGGAAGCAACGCGGTTAGCGCTGTTGTTAGCGGTATTGCATCGTCACGGCGGCTTGCAAATTTCTGATCAAGACGTGTTTGTGAACGTTGTCGGCGGCGTAAAAGTAACGGAAACCTCAGCTGATATGGCGTTACTGTTGGCCATTGTGTCGAGTTTTAAAGGTGAACCGCTGCCGCGCGAGCTAATTGTGTTTGGCGAGGTGGGCCTGGCGGGCGAAATACGGCCCGTACCCAACGGCCTGGAGCGGCTGAACGAAGCGGCTAAACATGGTTTTAAGAAGGCGATTGTACCACTGGCAAATAAACCGAAAAATGCGCCTGACGGCATGACTGTCGTCGGTGTTAAAAACTTACAAGAAGCGCTGGATGCGATTTAAACGATACTGGTTGCTGGCGCTGGTGTTGGTTGTTACAACCGACACCAGCATAGCGCAGCAACAGCGCTGGGTATCGCTCAATCAATGTGTTGATCAGTTGCTGTTGCGCTGGGCGCCGCAACAACTGGTTGGGATTACTTACCTGAGCGCTGACGAGCCGCTGCTAAAAACAACAGCAGCCCAAGTTACTGCTCACAACGGCACGCTGGAGTCTATATTAGCGCTGCAGCCCTCGCGGGTTATCGCCACCGCATTTACTGATCCCCGCCTGGTTGAGCAGTTGCGCGAATACACGCAAGTCACGCGCTTAGCTCAACCGCAGAGTTGGGCTGATTATAAGCGCTGGCGGCAACAGCTGATTGAGCTGGGGCTGGAAGAACAGGTCAGTCAACACGCAGCTAAAACACGAGTTCAGCTGGCACGCCTGAAGAGTCAGCCACAACAGGTGGTTTTTGTTATGCCGAATCAGTGGAGCTGGGGTGAGGGCAGCTGGGCAGATACATTAATTAATCAGGCCGGCTGGCAGAATCTGAGTGCAGCCGAAGGGAGTGGGCTTGTTGCCCTGCAGCTGGAGCAATTGCTGCAATGGCAACCCGATACTGTGATTTTAGAGGGGTTTAGCGAAAATAGCTTTGCCCTGGCCAATAGCTGGCGCCACCACCCGCTGCTTAAGCAATGGCTGCAACAACAACGCGTTACCGTCATCGATAGTGATAAAGCGGCATGCCCCGTAGTTAACATAGGGCTATATCTGGATGCTTTGGAACAAGTTCAACAACAACGAGTTAGCCATGACCCGACTACCTGACAGCCGTTGGCTGATGCTAGCGTTCAGCTTTATTTTATTGAGTGTCTGGCACCTTAGCCAGGGGCCGGTAACGCTGCAAGTTACCGAGTTAAGTCAGTTACAGAAAACCATACTGCTGGATATTCGACTGCCTCGTTGGCTGCTTGTTATCGGCAATGGCATGGCACTGGGGCTTGCCGGAGCGACGTTACAGCTGCTACTGCGTAACCCACTGGCAGAGCCGGGGCTCATTGGTGTTTCGTCAATGTCAGCGCTGACCACGGTTGCAGTTTTATATTTTGGTATGTTGGGAATGTCCTCTTTTTTATTACCGCTGGTGGCGCTCGCCGGCGGCTTACTCGGGTTGTTGGTGATTTTGTTGTTGGCGTGGCGACAACACGATGTTTACCGGGTTATTTTGGCCGGCGTAGCGGTGTCATCACTGGCTGCCGCGCTGATGGGACTTATTCTGTATCTGGCACCCAATCCATTCGCATTTCAGGAATGGAGTTTGTGGACCCTGGGTACACTCGCGAACCGTAGTTGGTCACATTTATTGTTATTGCTCCCTTGCCTGGTGCTTGGTGTAGCGCTACTTGCCAGTGCCCGCCATTTATTGACCGCCTTAACCTTATCCGAGCAGACGGTTGCAACGCTGGGTTTTAAGCTGGTCAGCCAGCGCAATATGATTTTACTGGCTGTCGCGGTATTGGTGGCCGGTAGCGTGGTCAGTGCCGGTATCATCGGTTTTATCGGTTTGCTGGCGCCCCATTGTATTCGTTTGTTGGGTGAGCAGCACCCACAGCGAGTGCTGTGGTTAAGTGCGCCTGCCGGTGCCTTGTTGCTATTGAGTATGGATATTATCACGCGCGTGATCAGTGGGCCGCGCGAACTGCCCGTCGGTATAGTCGCTGCATTAGTGGGGGCGCCGCTGCTGATTGCGCTATTGATGCGTCAATATCGACAGCAGGTCATTTGATATGGCGTTACTCGAACTTTGCGATATTCGTGTAGAGGGCTTGTCAGCACCAAGGTTGCAGAGTATCAATCTAACCCTGCACAGCGGACAGTTAGTTGGTGTTATCGGTGCCAATGGAGCCGGCAAGAGTAGTTTGCTAAAAACTATTGCCGGGCTGTTAACGCCTGCCACGGGTCACGTTGCTATCGACCAGCAGCCGATGCAGCAAATGTCTGCCCGACAAAAAGCTGAAGTTATGGCTTACTTACCGCAACGGGAACAGCCGCAGTGGGATGTCAGCGTTATTGAATTGATAAAAATTGGTTTATTGCAGCATCGGCTGAGCCGCAGCGAGCAACAGCTTAGGATTGACCAGGTCGTCACTGAATGTGACTTAGTCGACTTGTCAGCGCGTGCATTATCTACCTTATCGGGTGGCGAGCAGCAACGCGCACTGCTGGCACGGGCGTTAGTCGGACAACCGAAATTGTTGTTGTGCGATGAGCCGACCAGTGCGCTGGATATTAATCATCAGCTACATACTATGCAATTACTGCAACAACGCAGCGGCCAGGGCCAGTTGGTACTTTGCTGTCTGCATGATTTGCCACTAGCGGCACGTTTTTGTGATCAGTTGGTGTTATTAAACGAAGGCAAATTGATTGACGTTGGCGCGCCGGCTAAGGTGTTATCAGATGCTAATTTAGCGCAGGTGTTTGGCATAAAAGCACAGTGGTTTTGTGAAGACAGCGGCGTGGCGTGGTTGCCACAGCCGCTGTGAGTAGAGCTTAATTAACCAATCGGCTTATATTTAATGCGGTGTGGCTCCATTGCCTGCTCACCGAACTTATCTTTCATGTAGGCTTCATAGTCACTGTAGTTACCTTCGTAGAAGACCACTTCGCCTTCGTCACGGTAATCCAGAATATGGGTTGCGATACGGTCAAGGAACCAACGGTCGTGCGAGATGACCATGACTGAACCCGGGAATTCCAGAATCGCTTCTTCCAGCGCGCGTAAGGTTTCGACATCGAGGTCGTTGGTTGGCTCATCCAGCAACAGCACGTTGCCACCCGCTCGCAATAACTTAGCCAGGTGAACGCGGTTGCGCTCACCACCTGATAACTCGCCAATACGTTTTTGCTGGTCGGTGCCGCGGAAGTTAAAGCGACCAACGTACGCGCGGCCATTAACTTCAAAGTTACCAATTTTAAGGATATCGTTACCGTCGGTGATTTCCTGGAATACCGTTTTGCTGTCATCCATGTCATCGCGGAACTGATCAACGCTGGCTAATTCAACGGTTTCACCTATCTCGATGGAGCCGCTATCCGGTTGTTCCTGACCACTGATCATGCGGAATAAGGTTGATTTACCGGCACCGTTTGGACCAATGATACCGACGATAGCGCCTTTCGGTACGCTAAAGCTCAGGTTGTCGATAAGCTGACGGTTTTCGTAGGCTTTGCTAATACCGTTAACGTCGATAACTTTATCACCCAAGCGTGGACCGGGCGGAATGAACAGTTCGTTAGTTTCGTTACGTTTTTGGTAATCACCGCTTTGCAATTCTTCAAAGCGGTTAAGACGTGCCTTGCTTTTAGCCTGGCGGCCTTTCGGGTTAGTGCGTACCCACTCCAGCTCTTGTTTGATGGTGCGTTGGCGCGCTTTTTCCTGGCGCTCTTCCTGTTCCAGGCGTTTCTCTTTTTGCTCCAGCCAGCTGGAGTAGTTGCCTTCCCAGGGGATGCCATAACCACGGTCCAGCTCCAGGATCCAGCCGGCAACATTGTCGAGGAAATAACGGTCGTGGGTAATGGCTACCACGGTACCGTTGTAATCGTGCAGGAAGCGCTCCAGCCAGGCTACAGATTCAGCATCTAAGTGGTTAGTTGGTTCGTCCAGCAACAACATGTCAGGTTTGGACAGCAGCAGGCGGCAAATGGCTACGCGGCGACGTTCACCACCGGATAAGTTGCCAATTTTAGCATCCCATTGTGGTAACCGCAGGGCATCCGCTGCACGCTCCAGAATGTTATCAATATTGTGGCCGTCTTTCGCCTGCAATAATGCCTCTAACTCGCCTTGTTCTTTTGATAGTGCGTCAAAGTCAGCGTTTTCATCCGCATAGGCAGCGTAAATCTCATCCAGCCGGGTTAGCGCCTCTTTAACATCGGCAACGGCTTCTTCAACCGTTGCTTTTACGGTTTTTTCTTCGTCCAGCTGCGGCTCTTGCGGCAGATAGCCAATTTTAATACCGGCTAGCGGGCGCGCTTCGCCCTCAAAGTCCTGATCAACGCCGGCCATAATGCGCAGTAGCGTTGATTTACCAGCACCGTTTAAACCGAGTACGCCGATTTTAGCGCCCGGGAAAAATGATAATGAAATATCTTTTAGAATCGTCTTTTTGGGGGGAACAACCTTGCTCACCCGCGACATAGAATAAATGTATTGCGCCATGCGACGAACAATCCTTGCATTGCTGTAAAAAGTTGTCCCTAGTTTAATGCCAAATGGGGTAAATGCCCAAATTTGTTTGATGAGTCTAACTAGGCATTAGTTGTCGTTTTAGGTTAAAATGGCGGCACTATTGAGTCGTTAAGATTCGCAGTCATGATGGAAGTTAGCCATCGCAAACCGTTAAGTGGGAGCTGTAATGCAAAAATCGCAACACAATATCGCTGAATTTGATGCTGAACTTTGGGACGCTATGAGCAAAGAAGTCGAGCGTCAGGAGCAACACATTGAACTGATCGCATCAGAAAACTACACCAGCCAGCGTGTGATGGAAGCTCAAGGCTCGCAGTTAACGAATAAGTATGCCGAGGGTTATCCGCATAAACGCTACTATGGTGGCTGTGAATACGTTGATATCGTAGAGGACCTGGCGATTGAGCGCGCCAAAGAGCTATTCGGCGCCAAGTACGCTAACGTACAACCGCACTCGGGTTCACAAGCCAACACGGCTGCGTTTATGGCGTTGATGGAAGCCGGTGATACTTTTCTGGGTATGAGCCTGGCGCATGGTGGCCACTTAACTCACGGTTCAAGTGTTAACTTCTCGGGCAAACTCTATAACGCGGTGGCTTATGGTCTTTCCGAAGAGACTGGCGAAATTGATTACGAAGAAGTTGAGCGTTTAGCTAAAGAACACCAGCCTAAAGTTATTGTTGCAGGTTTTTCAGCCTATTCCGGTATTGTCGACTGGCAGCGTTTTCGCGAAATTGCTGATGCAGTCGGCGCCTATTTATTGGTTGATATGGCACACGTTGCCGGTTTGGTTGCCGCAGGTGTTTATCCTAGCCCAATACCATTCGCAGACGTGGTCACCACCACCACACACAAAACGTTAGCCGGACCGCGTAGCGGCCTGATTTTGTCGGGTAAAGACGACGAAAAACTGCACAAGAAATTGAACAGTGCGGTATTCCCGGGCAATCAGGGTGGTCCACTGATGCACGTGATTGCGGCTAAAGCGGTCGCATTCAAAGAAGCCTTGCAGCCTGAGTTTAAGAGCTATCAAGAGCAGGTGCTGAAAAATGCCAACGTGATGGTCGAAACACTGCAGCAGCGTGGTTATAAAATTGTTTCAAACGGTACTCAGAATCATCTGTTCCTGGTCGATTTGATCGATAAGGATATCACCGGTAAAGATGCTGATGCGGCCTTAGGTCGTGCGTTTATCACGGTCAATAAAAATGCTGTGCCTAATGACCCGCGGTCGCCGTTTGTGACCTCAGGGTTACGTCTGGGAACACCGGCCATTACCCGTCGCGGTTTTAAAGATGCTGAGGCAAAACAGGTGGCAAACTGGATTTGTGATGTCTTAGACGATATTAACAACGAAGATACGATCAACGCAGTGCGTGAACAGGTTAAAGCGCTGTGTGCAAATTTTCCGGTTTATAAATAACGCGGTAAGCTAAACGGAGAACACCGATGCACTGTCCATTTTGCGGCACCCAAGACACTAAAGTGATTGATTCGCGACTGGTCGCGGATGGAGCATCGGTGCGCCGGCGGCGTGAGTGTAATCACTGCAAGGAGCGTTTTACCACGTTCGAAACGGCTGAGTTGATTATGCCGCGAGTGATTAAGTCTGACGGTAGCCGGGAACCCTTTAACGAAGATAAACTTCGCAATGGCTTGCTAAGAGCATTGGAAAAACGTCCGGTGAGCCTGGAACTGATGGAACAGGCGATTAATAAAATTAAGTCAGCCATACGTGCTACCGGTGAACGCGAAATCAGTAGCGACTTCATTGGTAATCAGGTAATGGATAACCTCAAGCAAATTGATAAAGTGGCTTATGTTCGCTTTGCTTCTGTCTATCGCTCGTTTGAGGATATTCGCGAGTTTGGCGAGGAGATAGCGCGCCTTAATGATTAGCGAGCAAAGTCAGCTTGACCACCAGATGATGCATCGGGCGCTGGAACTCGGGCGTCGCGGCATCCTGACCACGTCGCCAAATCCAGCAGTCGGTTGTGTATTAACGCAAAATAACCGTATTGTCGGCGAAGGCTGGCACCAACAAGCCGGGCAAGCTCATGCCGAGGTGAATGCCATCACTGCGGCCGGCGCCGAGGCGAAAGGTGCTACCGCTTATGTCACCCTTGAACCCTGCAGTCACTTTGGCCGCACCCCACCGTGCGTTAATGCATTGATTGATGCTCAGGTTAAGCGTGTGGTGGTGGCGATGCAGGATCCTAACCCGCAGGTTGCGGGAACCGGTATTGCCAATTTGCAGAAGGCCGGAATTGAAGTGCAGGTTGGTGTGTTAGAAGCCGCCGCGAAAGCCTTAAATCCGGGCTTTATTCACCGCATGACGACCCAATTGCCGCTGTTACGATTAAAAATGGCAACCTCGTTAGATGCCAGAACCGCATTAGCCAATGGCAAAAGTCAGTGGATTACCTCAGCGGCCGCGCGCTCAGATGTACAATTTTGGCGTGCCCAGGCCGATGCAATTTTGACCGGTGCTGATACGGTACTGGCAGATAATCCAAGGTTAACGGTGCGGGCAGAACAGTGGCCGGCGACGAGAGAGCTGCCGACGCCGCTAAAACAGCCGATTCGGGTAGTCATTGACGGCCAGAATCGTATTCATGACGATTTGCAATTATTTGCCTCAGAGGCACCGGTATGGTTAATACGCCATACTGAGGCTAATGCCAGCCGCCATCCGCATTGCCACCAGATCATCGTTAAAAAGACCGCTGATAATAAAATAGATTTACATGATGCCATGCTGGAGCTGGCGCTGCGCGAGGTTAATTTAGTCTGGACTGAATGTGGTGCGAGCCTGGCCGGTGCGTTGTTGCAACAACAGCTGGTGCAGCAACTGTTTTTATATCAATCCACGCAGCTATTAGGCCCGACTGCCAGGGCTGCTTTGGAGCTCGGGGAATTTACAGAACTGTCTCAAGCGCCGCAATTTATCATCACAGATCGGCGCACTATTGGCAGCGATAATCGTATTATTGCGACGCCAAAACAGGAACAAAAATAAGGGTAACTATGTCACTGCATACCACAGAAGAAATTATTGAAGATATTCGTCAGGGCAAAATGGTTATCCTGATGGATGACGAAGACCGTGAAAATGAAGGTGATTTAATTATCGCAGCGGACTGTGTTACACCCGAAGCGGTTAATTTTATGGCACGCTACGGCCGCGGTTTGATTTGCCTGACGTTAACGGAAGAGCGTTGTAAACAACTGAACCTGCCACTTATGGTCGACAAAAATAACGCACCTTATGCGACTAACTTTACGGTTTCTATCGAAGCTGCGGAAGGCGTGACCACCGGAATTTCAGCGGCCGATCGGGCTAAAACGGTTAAAGATGCGGTGGCCAAAGATGCGAAACCTGAAGATCTGGTGATGCCGGGTCACATTTTCCCGCTAAAAGCCAAGCAGGGTGGGGTATTGAACCGCGCCGGTCACACCGAAGCGGGTTGTGACCTGGCCAGGCTGGCAGGCTTTGAGCCGGCCTCGGTTATCGTTGAAGTACTCAACGAAGACGGCACCATGGCGCGTCGCCCGGATTTAGAAAAGTTCGCCACAGAGCATGATATTAAAATCGGCACCATCGCAGATTTGATCGAGTATCGCTCGATGAAAGAAAAAACCGTGACCCGGGTTGCTGAATGTCGGTTACCGACCAGTGCCGGTGAATTTACCCTGGTAACTTATCAGGACTCGATTGATCAACAGGTTCACCATGCTTTGGTGCATGGCGACATCGACGCAGACAAGCCGACCAATGTTCGGGTGCATTTGCAGGACACCTTTCACGATACCTTGCTAACAGAGCGTGCCGCAAAACGTAGCTGGCCAATTTACAAAGCGATGAAATATCTGGCAGAACACGACGGCGTGCTGGTTATTATTGGTCGTCAGCAAACCGCTGATGATATCATCGCGCAGGTAAAAGAGTTTGAAGCGCAGGATCAAGGCGAGCAAAAACCGACGGCGTCAGCCTCAAATGCGTCGCGCAACGTGGGTGTGGGTTCGCAAATTCTGGCCGACCTGGGTATTCATCAAATGCACTTGATGAGCTCACCTAAACGCTACTCGGCGTTGTCAGGGTTTGGTCTTGAAGTTGTCGACTTTATCGAAGATAAGTAACTTGCGCCTAAGGCGCAAGTCACCTTCTTGTGCAAGGGAACACTTAATCCATGCTGGCCTGCTTTTTCTACGATAAAGCCGTTCATGGCGTAAATTTCGGTAGGACGTTGATTGTCAACGTCCACCAGCATGGATGAGCGATTTTTGGCGGTGGCGTTAATCACCGCATCCACCCTCTGTTGGGCCGAATCAAAATCAATGTCCTGACCCTCTGCGGCAGCTACTGCTATAAACTCCTCAATTAAAGCATCTTTCTCAGCCCGGAAGCGTGATTCCGCCAGCGCGCCGTTATTAACCCGGTATATTGCCGTTAATGGATTGATAACACAGTTAATTAGTAGCTTCTGCCACTGGCGTCGCTGAATGTCTTCAACCACAGATAAGGGGGCAAATGCAGTTTTGAGCAGCTGCTGAATTGTGTCGGGTAATAATTGTTGCTGATTAACCGCAGACTGAGCCAACCAACTCTCGCCATCGCCGTTTTTTGTTATCGCGTAACCATCGCGGCTTGCGGCCTGTGTGGTCAATAGCGCAAACAGCGGACGCTTGCTGGCAATATCTGACATGCCATTGTGGCTTATAATTACCGGGCAATTAGCATCAATGTTGAGCTGGTCGAGGCGCTGCAATGCATTGCTGAGGTCATAAGATTTAACTGCCAGTATAACCGCATCGATGCGTTGCCCGGCCGAAAAAACCGGAGTTTGGTAATGCTGGCAGCTGCTTCCTTTAGTCAACGACCAATCGATGCAAGTGTGCTGCGCTGCTGTTCGTGTCAACCAATGCACTGACTGTTGCTGTTCAAGCAGGCCTGCCGCGATCAAACCACTGATTGCCCCGGGACCTGTCACCAGCCAATTCAACTTTGAGCTTGGTTCAGCGTTCATCGCGCAAACTCTCTAAGTGAGTCAGGGTATGGCGGATATGCCACAAAAATGCCAGGCTGGGTAACACCATAATTGCGGTTAAGAAGAAGAATAACGCCCAGTTACCATCCAGTGCATCGACAACCGCGCCACTGTATGTGGATAACAATGTTCTGCCTAAGGTTCCCAAGGATGCCATCAGCGCATATTGTGAGGCAGTGAAAGTGCGATTACAAAGTAGGCTGATAAAGGCGACAAAGGCGACTGTTGACCAGGCGCTTGTAAAGCCGTCAATAATTACCGCACTCAAAAACAGCGATTCGCTGGGTCCGGTAAAAGCAATCCAGGAAAACATCAGGTTGGACGCAGACATGGCTAATCCACCCAGGAATAAGCCTTTAACTATGCCCATGCGCAGATTAACGGCGCTTCCCAATAAAGCAAATATGATAGTCACCCACCAGGTAACCAGTTTTGAGTAAGTGCCAATTTGCTCGTTGCTAAAACCTATCTCTTTATAAAAAACAATCGACATGCGGCCCAAAAAGGCTTCGCCGATTTTAAATAAAAAGATGAACAGCAGCACAGACACAGCAAATTTAATTCCGCTACGCATAAAAAACTCGCGAATAGGCGCGATCACGATATGCTGTAGCCGTTCCAGCCAGTTTGTCCGGGCTTTGTCGCCGAGACTGTCTTGTTGATGGTATGTTGCCTTGCGCACCACTAACACCATGATGCCAATGACCAGCATGATACCTGCCAACACGGCGTAGGCATGCTGCCATAATACTTCGGTACTATCGACAATAAAGAAAGGTATCGCCCCCAAGCCGGCGTAGCCGGTCCACCAACCGGCGGTAGCCATAGCAGCACCGGCGCTTTGCAAACGGCCTTCGGTTACTGCGAATGATTCAATGCGGTAGGCATCGATGGCAATGTCCTGAGTTGCAGAACTAATGGCGATAGCCATTGCTAACAGGCCAACCAGGTGTACGTTATCGGTAACATCCAGTCCGGAAAGCGCAAAGCAGGCGGCGACAATGACTAATTGACACAGTAAGATCCAACTGCGGCGCTGCCCTAACCAACGAGCCAATAAGGGAATTTTTAAGGAGTCGACTAACGGCGACCACAAAAAATTAATCGAGTATGCGCTAAAAACGGCACCAAAGTAGCCAATGACTGAGCGTGTCATGCCGGCTTCCTGCAGCCACGCGGACAGCGCTGAGCTAATCATCACCCAGGGAAAACCACTGGCAATGCCCAGCATAAAAATGACCAGCACCCGGGGCTGTAAATATACCCGCAAATCCTGACCGAAGGACGCCGAAGCTGCCATCAGTTTGCCGGCACTACTTCAATGCGTTTTAATACCGGCGGCTCAGCGGGGACATCACGCCAACCGGTCTCTTTGTCGTAGGGAAGAGATTCGATTTTAGCCAGCTGCTCTAATACATCTAAGCCGTCAACAACGCGCCCGAAAACGGTATAGCCCCAATCGCCACTGTCCGGGTCGAGTGAGGTGTTTTCATTCAGATTAAAGAAAAACTGACGCGTCGCCGTATGCGGTTTTCGTTCACGGGCCATAGCAATGGTGCCATAGGTATTAAGCAAGCCATTGCCGGATTCGTTTACGATGGTTTCGAAGGTTGGCTTAGCCTGGAAGTCAGCATCATAACCACCTCCCTGCAAGACAAAATCAGGCACCAGGCGATGAAAGATAGTACCGTTGTACTGGGCTTTTTTAACGTAGCGGAAAAAATTCTCGACGGTTAACGGCGCTGCTTCGCGGTTAAGCTCTACGGTAATATCACCGGCGCTGGTGACAAAAACAACACGCGGGAATGGGTTATCAGGTTGTACCTGAGCCGCTGCCGGAGCGACAATACTTGCCGTTAGCAGGACCAACGCAAGGAAACTTTTAACTGTCGAGAACCTCGTCATCACCATGTTATTCTCCCTATGATTTTTTTCTTCTTGGTTTCTATTCGTTATCTCTGATGCGCAATTTAGGGTCGTTACTGATGTCAGTCAGAACCCTCGCCAGTAATGCAGAGAATTCGCGCTCGATAACCGCTTCATCGGCACGTCCTATGGCGCTGGACTCTGCCCGACCACGATACACATTGCTGTAACGTCGGTTATTATTAATTGCCGTAACACGCAACTCAATTTCATGTTTCAGCTGATACTTCAATGCGCTGCTGGTGCCTTTAACCACTGCTTCTTCAATAGTGATGATCCATTGTAAGTTGCCATTAGTGGTTGGTTTTACCAGCGTCTGAAGAGATCCCTCAATGGTAGCTTTTAGCGGCACGGAGGGGGCCGTGAACCGTGCTTTGTCTTCGCTTTTTAACTGGCGATATAAATAGCTGTGTGAACGCTGGTCGTTAACCGTGATTTGTTGCACGGATTGCGACAGCTTATTGGTTACCGGGTTTAGATTAATAATTAACGGCTGTGGTGCACTGGCACATGCGCTGAGCAGTACGCTGGTTAGCGCAATGAGCAAGGTGCTAGATAAACGGGCTTTTACAGATCCGATCATTGGCGTTACCTTTAAGACGAGCATTCAACAGACTAACATTCGTGCTATGATACGGTAAAAAGGGCTTCTGCTAAAACGCTTTAGCAGGTTTTTTACGCCGTGTTTAAAAGCTGTGCGGTGACTGAGGTCGCAGCAGCCAGAGGTAAAAGGGTTCATTGTGAATAAATACGCAGAAATTACCGGTTGGGGCAAATGTCTCCCTCCCGCGGTTATGACCAACGATGATTTAGCGACGTTTTTAGAGACTTCCGATGAATGGATTGTCTCGCGAACGGGAATTTCTGAACGCCGGGTAAGTCATGTTGGTACCTCTAAGCTTGCCACCGTAGCGGCTAAAAACGCGTTAGCGGCAGCTGATCTGGATCCGGAATCAATTGACCTGATTATTGTTGGTACCTGTACCCCTGACGAAATTATTCCTAATGTCGCGTCAGCAGTGCAGCGTGATCTTGGCGCGAAAAATGCCGCCGCGTTTGATTTGAATGCCGCCTGCAGTAGCTTTCTATATGCCATGCATATGGCGACTCAGGCTATTCGTACCGGGGCTCATCAGCGCGTATTACTTATTGGTGCAGAACGGTTAACGCGTATTCTGGACTGGACTAAACGCGAGAGTGCGGTGCTATTCGGTGACGGCGCGGGCGCAATGGTATTAGAGGCTTCTGACCAGGAAAGCGGTTTAATAGCCAGCCATATTAGTTGTGATGCCGATGCGCGCGATGTATTGAGTCTCGACTTTGGCTTAAGCTTTGATCGCTTTGGTTTTGACGGCATCATGCAATTTGACTTTATCGGTCAGGAAATATTCAAGCGCGCAGTAAAAGGTATGAATGCGGCGGTTGAAAATGTATTTGCGCAAACCGGCTTAACGACTGACGACATTGACTCGCTGATTCCTCATCAGGCAAATAAACGGCTAATCGATTATCTGGCCAAACTTTGTAAAGTGCCCAGCGAAAAGACGGTCATTAATATTCAAAAATACGGCAATACTTCGTCAGCCACTTTACCGATTGCTTTTGCAGAGGCCGCAGACTCCGGTGTTATTAAACCCGGCGACAAGATTATGTCTGCGGTGTTTGGCGGCGGACTTACCTGTGGGGCAGGCTTGATCCAATGGGGGGAGCGCGTCACACCAAAACAGAATAATCAAATGCAGCTGGAGCCCAGTGATTTGTCAGCGCTGGAAATGATTGTTCCGCTACACGAAAAAACTGCGGCAGCCTGGCAAAAGCGTGAACAATAAGTAAAAAGCTGATAGGCTCGTGCTTAACAGGTACAACCAGTTAAGTACGAGGTTTTTTTACATGGATACTCCACAGGTAGAAGTAAGCCACGCGGACGGCGTTGTCCGGATAAAACTGAACAGACCGGAAAAGAAAAATGCCTTTACCCAGGCAATGTATACGGCGTGCGAACAGGCGTTAATTGCGGCTGATAATGATGCGTCGGTATCTGTCGTGGTTTTTGAAGGGGCAGGCGACAGCTTCTCGTCAGGTAACGATTTAAACGACTTCCTCGCTATCGAAAATCTGGACGAAAGCGCGCCACCATTTAAGTTTCTGCATACCATTAACCGTGTCACCGTGCCCATCGTGGCTAAGGTTAACGGCTTAGCGATAGGTATTGGTACTACCTTGTTACTACATTGCGACCTAGTCTATGCCAGTGAGCATGCCACCTTTGCACTTCCTTTTGTAAAACTTGGTTTGCTACCGGAAGCGGGCTCAAGCCTGTTATTACCGCGTTTGTGCGGCCACCAGCGTGCATCGGAATTGCTCTTACTCGGTGATAACTTTAGTGCCCGACAAGCACAACAGTTTGGCTTTGTTAACGGGGTAGTGGCCGCAGACGAGCTCGATCAACACGTTGACAACGTCATTGCTAAGTTAACCTCACAGTCGCGTCAGGCACTTAGGATTAGCAAGCAATTGATTAAATCGCCGCAGCAATCAGTTGCTGATCGGATAAGCCACGAAGCCGGATATTTTGCTAAAGCCTTAAGTTCAGATGAAGCGAAACAGGCAATAGCAGCAAAGCTGCAGAAAAAGTAATCAGTTAATCCGTTCTAGCTGAGACAGAGCTTGTATCAAGCCCGTGACTACGCCATAATGCATGGGCTTATTCGTAAGCGTTATGGTGACTCTGCGGGTCCCCTCGCAACACTAACTGGCGAACCCGGTCAGGCCCGGAAGGGAGCAGCCGTAGTCAGGGATGTGGGTGCCGGGGTGTGGCTGGTGGAGTCGCCACCCATCTTTATTCGTTTAAATAACTACTTCCAAACGTGATAGGCCGCCCGCAATAGTTGCGCATGCGCCTTGATTAAACGCGCCAAATTACGCTGGTAGCCGCCGCCGATAACTGCCGCGCAGCTGATGTTGTGTTTTCTGGCGGTACTCAAGACCCTGTAGTCGCGGTTAAAAATTCCATTTAAGCTAATCGACAAGTGACCCAGTTCATCTTGTCGGTAGATGTCGACGCCTGCGTCGTACAAAATAAGATCAGGTTGATGGCTGACGATTAGTTGCTCAAGCGTTGCATCGACTACCGCCAGATAGTCGTCGTCGGTGGTGCCTTTGGGTAATTCAATATCAAGGTCAGATTCCGACTTAGTAAAAGGAAAATTCTTTTCGCCGTGCAATGAGCAAGTTACCACGCGAGGTTCGTCAGCAAAGAGTGTTGCGGTGCCATCGCCCTGATGCACGTCAGTATCAAAAATAAGCACTTTGCTTTGTGGACAAGCATCAATCACCGATTTTGCTGCAATCGCCAGGTCATTGAGTAAACAAAAGCCGCTTCCCCAGTCATAGTGCGCGTGGTGATAACCGCCGGAAAAATGAATTGCGCAACCATATTGCATTGCCAACATGGCAGTATCCCGGGTTCCTGCGGCAGATGTCAGAGTGCGTAACAACAGTTGCTCAGACCAGGGGAAGCCGACCCGCCGCCATTGTTTTCTGTCGATTCTATTATTAACTAACTCCGTAATGTAGTCAGGGCAATGTACACGGGTTACCTCATTCCAGTGCAACGGTGTTGGCTGTACCCATTGTTCTGGTTTGGCCCCGTGCTCGTCAGCCCACTGCTTAAGTAAGGCATATTTTTGGATAGGGTAGCGGTGGCGCGGGGGTAACTCTAATCGACTGTAACGCGGGTGATATACAAACGGAACCAAACTAGCGGCCTTCTTCGAGTTGTTGAATAGAAGCTTCCAGCGTAGCTAATGCCTGCTGACAACGGTTCAGCCGTTTTTCCTGTTGTTGTGCGCCGATACTGTCATGCTGGCGCCGACAGTTTTCGATATTTATTAGTAAGCGCTGTTCATAGCCGCGATAGGTAGCTAACTGTTGATGCATCTGGGCTAATCGTGACTGCTGAACCAGACGTTTATCTTTTTTCTCGACAGGTAGTGAAGACCCATTCAGGGCTGTGGTCAACGCCATAAGTTGCTGACTAACCTGTTCAGCTAAAAAGTTTCGCACCTCGGGTCGGTTTGCATCACTCAGCTTGGCAATGAGTTGTTTTAGCTCCTGTACATAGTCGACAGCCAGGTTAGAACGACTATGAAACAGCGACTGCGAAAACCATTGCTCGCGCAATTTACGTTGCCGTTTGCGGTTTTCAGCATCAAATTGCTGCGCTTGTTGCTCAAGCCTGGTGACAATGTTGTCGAGTTGTTGCAAACCCTTTATCCTTGCGTCATTAGTGAGCGAACCATCGTAAATTATATTATATGACGATGCGGACTAAACAAAGCGTTCTTTACATTCGGTATAAGTTTAAAGCAGAGATGTTTAAAATAAGTTAAAATTTATAACAGGCTGTTGTTCGCGGATCAAAAAGTGATACTATGCGAGTAGGAGTAGTATCCCGAAATGGGCAGTTTTTATGCTGTTTTGTGCCGGGAATGTTACCGAATAAAGATGACAGGATGTTGTCTTCAGCTGCTCTTAAATACAACAATAACGACGCGAAAAGCGCAATCCACGGCTGTTATAACGCAGTGAACACTGGCTCAGGGCAGGTTGACAGCGTATAGCCATCGTGGGAATATTCGTGAGTTATTGCTTGTTTGTTTAAGGCAAGCAAAGAGTTGGATTTGATCTTTTCGTCACTCATAAACTGGTGTTTCGCGTCGTCTCAGACGTTGAAGCGGAAGTTAATTAAAATTGGTTGGGAACTATGACCAAAGTAATCAAGAGAACCAAACTCGCTGCAACCCTGATGGGTGTGATGGCGTTTGCGGGCACCGGCGTCGCTGCTGCTCAGCAAGTTGATGTAGCTAAGCTACAGAACGAAGAACAAAAGATCCTGAACGCACAGGAGCAATCGCAACAAAAGATTGACTCGCTGTTCGAGCAAAGCCAGGACTTATTGATCGAGTATCGCTCAGTTGTTGCAGAGTACGAGAACTTGAAGGTCTATAACGACCACGTTGCTGGTTTGGTCGCTGACCAACAGGCAACTATCGACTCGCTGCAGCGTCAGATCGACGGCATCGAAGAAACTAAGCAAGGCGTTGTTCCATTGATGTATGAAATGATCGACGCATTAGCTGAATTTGTTGAGCTTGACCTACCAATCCAGAAAGAGAAGCGTCTAGACCGCGTTGCTCGCCTGGAAGACTTAATGGGTAACTCAAACGTTTCTACTTCAGAGAAGTTCCGTCAGATCGTCGAAGCGTACCAAGCCGAGCTTGACTACGGTTCTGGCCTTATCTCGTATCAGGGCAACCTGAATATCGACGGTCAGGAAGTGGCTGTTGATTTCTTCCACATGGGTCGTGTGGCTTTCTTAGCACAATCATTGGACCTTAAAAACGCTTGGATTTATAACAATGAATCCAACGAGTGGACAGCGCTTGAAGATGAGTACCTTAACCCTCTGACGACAGCGATTCGTATGTCTCGTAAGCAAACAGCTTTCGATCTTGTGAAACTACCAGTATTCGCAGCGGAGAGTGCAGAATGAAACAACTAGTTAAATCGTTAATGATTGCGGCAGCAGTCAGCCTTTCTGCAGGTACGACTCTCGCTGCCAATGCGCAGGACAATACCAACGCAAAAAGCTTGGAAGAGCTGATGCAGTTGGTAGAAAAAAATCGTGTATCGTCGCGTCAATTAAGTGCCGAGCGTGAAGCTGAATTCACTGCCGCACGTGCTGACAAGCAAGCTTTGTTAAACCAAGCTAAACAGCAATTGGCTGACGAAGAAGCACGTGGTAAGCGTTTGCAGAATCAATTCTCTGAAAACGAAATTACCCTTGCTAATAAAGAACAAGAGCTAGAAAACGCGAAAGGTACATTGGGCGAAATGTTCGGTGTGGTTCGTGGTGCAGCTACCGAGACTATCGGTCGTATCGCAACCTCTATCGTAAGTGCTCAATACCCAGGTCGTGAAGACGTGTTGGAAAGCTTGTCAGAAGCTAAAGAATTACCAACACTTCCTGAACTTGAAGAACTTTGGATGGCTCTGCTAACCGAAATGATTCAATCAGGCAAAGTTGTTAACTTCACTACTGACGTCTACCAATTAGACGGCGGCGCTGAAAGCAAAGAGGTCACTCGTGTTGGTGTATTCAACTTGCTTCAGCAAAATGGTGAATACCTGACTTACAATGATACTACTGAACAGGTTCAGCCACTGGGTCGTCAGCCTGAAGGTTATATCGTTAGCCAAAACAGTGAGTTCACTGGCACAGGCGAAGGCTATGAAGGTCTTTATCTTGACCCTTCTCGCGGCCAAATTTTGGGTCTGTTGACTCAAAAAGCGACTCTGGAAGAACGTTATCACCAAGGTGGTACAGTCGGTTACGTTATTACCGTGGTGTTAATCATCGGTCTACTGATTGCAGTGTACAAGCTAGTTACTTTGACTGCTGTCGGCGGCAAGATGCGTTCGCAGCTTAAGAACATCGATAATCCTTCAGACAAAAACCCACTGGGTCGTGTATTGAAGGTATATCACGCGAACAAAAACAGCGATGCTGAGAATCTTGAGCTGAAACTTGACGAAGCAATTCTGAAAGAAACACCTAAGATCGAAAGCGGTATCAACGTAGTGAAGATTTTCGCAGCGATTGCACCTCTGTTAGGTCTATTGGGTACGGTAGTTGGTATGATTGGTACTTTCCAATCAATCACACTATTCGGTACCGGTGACCCGAAAATTATGGCAGGTGATATCTCAATGGCGTTGGTAACAACAGCTATGGGTCTTATCGCGGCAATCCCGTTGATTTTGGCTCACAGTTTTGTGGCAGGCCGCAGCAAGTCAATCGTTCACATTCTGGACGAGCAGGCGGCTGGTATCGTAGCGGCTCACTCGGAGAAGGAGTAATCCCATGCTTTACCTGATGGAACTTTGGGAATCTATCAGGGATTTTATTGCGACCGGTGGCGACGTCCTGTACGTCGTCATGGCGGTACTCTTTCTAATGTGGGTACTGATGATTGAGCGTTATTGGTTCCTGTCTGGCGCATTCCCTAAACTTCGCAAGAGTATTATTGCGAAGTGGGACGCCCGGAAAGATACCACCTCATGGTACGCACATAGAATCCGTGAAGCATGGATTTCCGAAGCTAACGATAAACTGAATGCACGTATTCTGTTGATTAAAACCTGTGTTGCACTTTGTCCTCTGGTAGGACTATTGGGTACTGTGACCGGTATGATTACGGTATTTGAAATCATGGCAGTGCAGGGTACGGGTAACCCCCGTTTGATGGCATCGGGTATTTCGATGGCAACAATCCCTACGATGGCGGGAATGGTTGCAGCGTTATCCGGTATGTTTTTCGCAACACGTCTTGAAAGTAAAGTACGTCGTGCGAAACAGAGCCTGGTCGACAGTCTGCCACATCACTAAGAGAGTAAAATTATGGCACGTAATCGTATTCGCGAAGAGGAAGATGCGGCGATCGATATGACGCCGATGCTGGACATCGTCTTCATCATGTTGATCTTCTTTATCGTAACGACCTCTTTCGTCAAAGAAGCGGGTATTCAGGTAAATAAACCTGAAGCCAACCAAGCGACCAAGGAGCCTTCAGCTAACATCTTTATCGCTATTCGTGATAACGGTGAGATCTGGATGGATAAACGACAAGTTGAAGTTGAGCGTGTTGCAGCAAACTTAGAACGTATGCTTGCTGAGCAACCGACCGACTTGGTGGTTATCCAGGCTGACAAGGAATCTCAGCATGGTCGTGTTGTCGAAGTTATGGACCAAGTTAAGGAAGCGGGTATCGATAAGATATCCATAGCAGCGGAGAACAACTAATATGGTTCGCTTTTTAGTATCTTTACTACTAGGTGCGGCCGTTACGTTTGCTCTGTTTGCTTTTATGGCTTACTTAATCGGCGGAGGGGCGAAGAGTAACGAAGCTCCACCCCCAACGCCGGTCATTGAGATCGTAACGTCGCCTCCTGAGTCCGACGTTCAGCAGCGGCAGCGGACACCACCGCCACCGCCACCGCCGCCCGAGGCTCCACCTGAGACACCTCAGGCAGAACCTGACACTAGCGATAGTGGCGGCATGAACATGAACATGGGCTTTGACGTAGACGTAGGTGGTGCAGACACCGGTTTATCCGGACCTGGTAACCTACTGAACCAAGACGGTGACGCAACGCCAATCGTGCGTATTGAACCGCGTTATCCGCCATCTGCTGCCCGCAACGGCACCGAAGGTTGGGTACAACTGCGATTCACCATTGCACCTGATGGTAGCGTAACTGACGTCGAAGTAATTGACTCTGAACCTCGTCGAGTGTTTGACCGAGAGGCTCGCCGCGCGTTGTTGCGGTGGAAGTACAAGCCGAAGGTTGTCGATGGCAAAGCTATCGCCCAACCGGGTATGACCGTTCAGCTCGACTTTACTATGGATGGGCAATAAGAAATGAAAGCAGCAATGAAGACATTTGTTAGTGCCCTTGCCTTTGCATCAGTGCTTGCGACCACATCGGTCGCGGCACAGGATTTGGGATTGAACATCCCAAGCAAAGAAACCGTAGCTGCTCAAAAGGAAAGCCGTAAAAACCAAGCTGCAGGTCAAAGTACCGGGCGTGCGATTATGGATGCTTTTGAGCTATACGAGCAAGAGCAACTTCAGGAAGCGATTACGATTCTTGAAGAAGAGTATCCGGATCTTGATCAAGGTACCTATGACCGCGCTTATATGGGGCGTTTTTTAGGAACCTTGTATGCGCAAGATGAGCAGATCGAACGTGCATTGGATATCCTCAAAAGCTCAGCCGACCAAGATGTTCTGGGTTGGAATGACCAAGCCGCGGTATTGAAGCTGGTAGGTCAGTTGGCGTTGCAGGAAGAACAATATGACATGTCGATTAACTACTTGTCGCGCTGGCTTGAGTTCACCGGTGATCTTGATCCACAGGTTCTGACTTTTGTCGCTAATGCGTATTACCAGAAGAAAGAGTTCGCTCAGGTTGTTCCCTTTGCGCGCGCTGCTCTGAATAATGCGGAAGAAGCGGATAAGAATATCTACACATTGCTGATGGCGTCTTACTACGAACGTAAGATGTATCCACAAGCAATTGAGGTATTGGAAGAAGGTATTAACCTACTGCCGGAAGTCACTTCATGGTGGCCACAACTTGCGCAGTTCTACATGATTGAAGAGAACTTCGATAAATCATTGGCAACCATGGAAACTGCTTATTTGGCGGGTTACCTGGATAAAGAAAACCAATACAAAATGTTGGTTCAACTTTATGACAATGCAGGTATTCCTTACCGTGCAGCGATCACTATGGCGAAGCACATCGATGAGGGTGATATCGAAGCAACTGCAAAAAACTTTGCAACCGTTGCTAATAGTTATCACCGCGCTAAAGAATTCGATGAAGCGACTGATTGGTACCTTCGTGCAGCTGAAGCGACAGACGATGCTGATGACAAAGGCGAGTATTACCGCAAACGTGGTAACTTGCTAATGTTAGCAGAGCGCTACGCTGATGCCGTGCAGCCTTTGCGTAATGCACTGGACTACCTGGAAGGCGATGATGAAGGCCGTGTCTACATGTCGCTGGCGGAAGCTTACTTCTATAGTGAACAGTACCCGGAAGCTCTTCGTGCGGTAAACCGTGCTGCAGAGTTTGACGGTCAACGTCGCAGTGCTCGCAGTTGGCGTGGGTATATCCAGTCAACAGCAGAACGTCGGGGCGTTAGCCTGTAACTTAAGCGCAGTTTCGACTCGCAAAAAGCCCTGCCTTTGAGCAGGGTTTTTTATTGGTGCGCCGGGCATGGCGCGTAGCGCCCTGATGGGAGCTGTTTCTGTACAGGTGGTGCTGGCAGAATGACTTGGAGGTGTGAGTCCTCTGTGAGCCCGGTAAGGGGAATCACTAGCTGAACCGCAAGGGTGTCCATCGCGAGGTGGAATCTGAAGGAAGCGGAAAGCAAAACACTGGCCTGACGAACAGAAACTGCATACGAGGCGGCCATAGTGGGTGAGGTAGCCATTACTGCTAAAGCCCAATACTTACACGGAAACTATGGACGTAGATGCGGCAGGCATAAGTGTGAAGGTCACGCGTATTACCCCGGGAGGTCTGTGACTCTGCCTAAGGCTACTGATGCTGTGAAGTATCAGGATGGAGGCACAGAAGTCAGCCGATGCCGTAGTAGGTTGGTCACCGCCAACCGAAGGGCTGAACATAGGTTATGGTTTGGATCCTGCTGATTCGATGATGTTACTTACCACAGCAAGAGCAAATGTTCACCTGAGCCAAAACGTGGAGCCAGTAGCTTGCGCGGGACGCTCAGGTTGTGCCGTACGTCAGGGCATCAGCGGGAAACACTCTGAACGGGGCTGACATGGACTTAATGTCAGCGATACTTGAACGGTCAAATATGCTGCAAGCCTACCATCGAGTGCGCCGGAATAAAGGCGCGCCCGGGGTAGATGGTGTGACCACAGACGAGCTGAAAGGTTATCTGCAACAACACTGGCAGCCTATTAAACAACAACTGCTGGATGGAAGCTATCAACCTCAACCGGTGCGCAAGGTAGAGATACCTAAGCCCGGCGGCGGCACAAGGATGCTGGGCATTCCCTGTGTGATAGACCGGCTTATCCAGCAGGCAATGCACCAGGTGTTGAGCGAGAAGTTCGAGCCGATGTTCTCACCGCATAGCTACGGCTTCAGGCCGGGCAAAAGCGCCGTGCAAGCGGTGCATCAAGCCCGGGATTATATGGAGTCGGGTAAACGCTGGGTGGTCGACATTGATATGGCGAATTTCTTTGACCGGGTGAACCACGATATTTTAATGTCGCGCATCGCCCGGATTATCAAGGACAAAGCCGTGCTCAAACTGATACGCCAGTACCTGCAAGCGGGCATCATGGACAACGGAGTCGTGATAGCACGAACGGAAGGTACACCGCAGGGTGGGCCGCTCTCGCCGTTGCTATCGAATATCCTGCTCCATGAGCTGGACATGGAGCTGACCCGGCGAGGTCATAGCTTCTGCCGCTACGCGGATGACTGCAACATCTATGTGAGCAGTGAGCGCGCAGCGCACAGAGTGCTGGCCTCAACAACGAAGTTCCTTGAACAGCGCCTGAAGCTTCAAGTCAATCGAGAAAAGAGTGCTGCCGACAGGCCATGGAAGCGCAGCTTCCTTGGCTATACGGTATGCAGCCGGAAATACAACATCCGGCTGAAAGTGACTGACAAAAGCGTGAAACGCTTTAAAGGCAACATCAAGGCGCTACTTCGAATGGCCAGAGGTTGGAATATCCGTAAAACGATAAACAAACTCACGCCCAAACTGCGTGGCTGGATAAATTACTTTTGTCACGCGACCGCTAAAGGTATCTTTAACGAACTGGATGGTTGGCTTCGCCGCCATCTGCGAAAGATACTGTGGCGACAATGGAAGCGAGGTCTAACCCGTGCACGGATGTTGATGCGCTTCGGTATTACTGAGAAACGAGCAGTACTGAGCACCACCAATGGGCGCGGCCCATGGTGGAACTCGGGTGCTTCGCACATGAATCAGGCCGTACCGAAGAAGTTGTTTGATAAACTGGGCCTGATATCGCTGATGGACAGTTACCATCAGTTCAAATATAACCTATGAACCGCCGTGGTACGGAACCGTACGCCCGGTGGTGTGAGAGGACGGAGGCCTAGAGGCCTCCTCCTACTCGATTCACCGATATTTGTGAATTTACGGTTTCTGGAGTATGATCTGCGCCGACTTTAAACAGAGGGATGTATTATGGCTGCTGAAAATTACAAAGAGCCAGCGGGTTTTAAGTACCTGCTAGCGGGCTTAATTCTGTTTGTAGGCGTTAGTTGTCTGCCGCTGGTTCTGCGGATTGTACAGTTCTTTTCTGCCTAGTAGCAGAATAATTAGCGCCAGGATTGGCGAACAATAAAGGTGAAGATTAGTATGTCCGTCTCTCTACTCGTGGTCGAGGATAAAGAGCGAACTCGTCAGCAATTAGAAGCTGAAATTAACCCACTAAATTTTAATCTAACCTTTGCCCGGGATGGGCTTGATGGCTTAAGTAAAGCGAAATCCAGCGCCTTTGATATGGTTTTGATTGACCACAAAATGCCGCTTATGGATGGTCTTACGCTGTTGAAAAACTTGCGTGACTTACCCGTGTATAAGGATGCACCGGTATTCTTTATGACCACCCAGGATCTGATTGAGGTCGAGCCGCAAGCGTTAAAGGCTGGTGCGACGCAGTGCTTTAGTAAGCCGCTAGATGGTGAACAAGTGCGGAAAACTCTTCTTGCCAATATAAAGCGTTCGGTTGCCTAGGTTATGATGACGGTTGAGCAGATTAAAGCGACCATAGCGTCGATACCTGACTACCCGAAACCGGGTATCACTTTTAGAGATATTACCCCTTTGCTACAGGATGGCGATGCATTTGCTGCTAGCATAGAGTATTTCGCTGAGCGTTATCGCGGTAGTCAAATTACCCAAATAGCTGCAATTGAGGCGCGTGGTTTTATTTTTGGCGCGGCACTGGCAAAAGCATTGAACTGTGGTTTAACGTTACTTCGCAAACCGGGCAAACTGCCGGGCGAAGTCCTTAGTCAGCGTTACCAGTTAGAATACGGGTCCGATGAACTGCAAATTCGGGCTGATAGCTTGGATAAAAACGATCACGTGGTGATTATTGATGACTTGCTGGCTACCGGAGGAACCGTGGCGGCAGCGGTGCAGCTAATTGAGCAAACCCAGGCATCTATCCAGGAAGCAGCGTTTTTGGTTACCTTAGATGAATTACCGGGTGAACAAAAATTGCAGCAACAAGGGGTAGCATGCTATACCTTGTGTCGTTTTTAATGGCTAGGTAGGTTTCGACATCATGAGTTATCAGGTACTGGCACGAAAGTGGCGCCCGGCGCAATTCAACCAAGTTGTTGGCCAGACTCATGTGCTTGAACCTTTACGCCATGCCCTCGAAAATGACCGTCTGCATCACGCGTATTTATTTACCGGAACCCGCGGTGTCGGTAAAACCACCATCGCTCGCATTCTGGCCAAAGCACTGAACTGCCAACAGGGCGTTACCTCGACACCTTGTGGTGAATGTGAAAGTTGCCTGCAAATTGACCAGGGACGCTTTGTCGATTTACTGGAAATTGACGCGGCATCGCGCACCAAAGTCGAAGACACCCGGGAACTGTTAGATAATGTCCAGTATCGGCCAACGCAGGGGCGCTTCAAAGTTTATTTGATTGACGAAGTGCACATGTTATCCCGGCATAGTTTTAATGCGCTGTTAAAGACGCTGGAAGAGCCGCCGGAGCATGTTAAATTCCTACTGGCCACTACCGATCCGCAAAAATTGCCAATCACAGTCGTTTCCCGCTGTTTGCAGTTTAATTTAAGGGCACTGACCAGCGATCTCATCAGTGGTCAACTTGAACACGTTTTAAGCGCCGAAACCGTTCCGTATGATGCCAGGGCATTACCGTTATTAGCCCGTGCAGCGAGGGGCAGCATGCGTGATGCGCTGAGTCTTACCGATCAGGCGATAGCGCAGGGGCGTGGCCAGGTTCAGCTGGAAAGCGTGCAGCAGATGCTGGGTAACTTGCCCGTCGCTGACGTGCAGAAACTGTTGCAACACATTGTCGCAAATGATGCTAACGGCGCATTTGAGCAGCTAGAAAAAATGACTGCGTTATTGCCGGATATCAGTGTCGTTCTGACTGAATTACAAGCCTTATTACACCGTTTGGCGTTAGTTCAGCAGTTACCTGAACTAGCCAACCATGAGGAACAGTCCGCCGGCTTTAATACATTGGTACAACAAGTTCCGGCAGAGGTGGTTCAACTCTATTATCAGATCGTACTGGAAGGGCGAAAAGAGCTTCCGTACAGTGTTGACGACCGTAGCGGCGTAGAAATGACATTGTTGCGATTACTTGCATTTCGACCGACCGAGGGCTTGAATGTTGAACCATCAGCAGACTTTGCTGCCGAGCCTACCTCATTACCAGAGCCTGTCACTAAGCCAGCGACCGCAATCGAGCCCGCGGCGGAACCAGAGCCTCAGCCGCAGCCGCAGCCGCAGCCAGAATCACAGCCAGAACTCGAACCTGGACCTGAACCCGAACCAGCGCCGCAGGCGTCAGATAATTCAGGCCTGGATGATTTGCTTAAAACGCGGGAGCAATTGTTGCAGCAGAGCAACGACACATCGACTAGCCCGGCACCGGCAGGCGAAAAAAAAAACACCAATGAGCCATCAGCAGACGACAGTTCGCCAGATACCAAATTAACTCCTGCAACAGCCCCGGGTAACCGCGAAAAGCCCGGGAAAATGCCTGAAGCCGGCGCCGAGCTGACGCCGGATATTCGCCGCGCAGAACAGCTCGATGAATGGGCGGCGCTTATTGTCGCGACCGAAGTCACCGGTTTAGCACGGCAGTTACTGTTAAATTCTAACCTGGAAAAGATTGCTGATAATCATTGGCGAGTTGTTGTCGCGCCTGATCAACAGAGTTTATTGAGTGCTGCGACCGAGCAGACGGTTCGCGATGCACTGACTGAGGTGTTATCCAGCAATGGAAATTTTGAGTTTACGGTTGAAGAACCCCGGGTGCCGACCCCATTAATGATCCAACAACGGATTGATGCGTATCAGCATCAACTCGCGGTAGAATGGATACATCAGAACCAAGCCGTTGCGGAGCTAAAACAACGCTTCGCGGCGGAGATAGACGACGCATCAATAACAGCGGTTTACTAAGAGGAAATTACAATGTTTAAAGGTGGTATGGGTAATATGATGAAGCAGGCGCAGCAAATGCAGGAGCGCATGCAACAAGCCCAGGAAGAAATCGCTAACATGGAAGTCACCGGTGAAGCGGGCGCAGGGTTAGTTAAGATAACTATGTTGGGCAACCATAATGTTAAGCGGGTCTCAATTGATCCAAGCTTGATGGATGACGATCAGGAAATGCTGGAAGACTTAATCGCTGCAGCAACCAATGATGCGGTCCGTCGCGTTGAAGAAACCAGTAAAGAAAAAATGGGTGATGTTACCGGCGGTATGGGATTACCACCGGGTTTTAAAATGCCATTTTAATCGCACACGGGGTGGAGTAATACATGGCACAGGGTTTAAGTCCTGCAATTGACGCGCTTGTTGATGACCTGAAGAGGTTACCGGGCGTTGGCCAGAAAACTGCGCAGCGGATGGCCTTTTACTTGCTGGAACGCGACCGACAAGGCGCGCTGGCCTTATCCGCTAGCCTGCAGCAGGCAGCTGACCGTGTAGGTCATTGTCAGCAATGCCGAACCTTAACCGAGGAAGCTCTGTGCCGGATTTGTGCTAACCCCGCACGACGTGAGAGCGGGGTTGTCTGTATTGTCGAAACTCCTGCCGATGTATTAGCTATTGAGCAGACATCACAGTTTAAAGGGCGCTACTTTGTATTAATGGGGCACCTGTCTCCGCTCGATGGTATCGGTCCTGCAGATATCGGTCTGGATGAGCTTGAACTGCAACTCAAGCAAGGTCCGGTTGAAGAAATTATCCTGGCTACCAACCCTACCGTAGAAGGCGACGCTACGGCCCATTACATTGCCGATATTGCCGAACAGTTGGGTATAAACACCACGCGTATTGCTCACGGTGTTCCGGTGGGTGGTGAGCTGGGCTACGTGGATCAGACAACACTTGGCCATGCGTTTAGCGGGCGCAAACAATTTTCTCGATAAATCAGCACAGGTAAGTGCTTGAAATTCTCCTATCGATCCCCATTTCTTAAGCATATTGGGTGAAATGAATGATAGGAGAACATCACTATGGCGGAAGCCGGTCAAACTGAAAAGCATGGATTTCAGACAGAAGTAAAGCAACTGCTGCACTTGATGATCCACTCGCTTTATTCTAATAAAGAAATCTTTTTACGGGAACTGGTCTCTAACGCCTCAGATGCGGCAGATAAGCTGCGTTTTAAAGCGTTAAGCGACAACTCGCTGTATGGCGATGACAGCGAATTGCATGTGCGCGTCTCGGTTGATAAAGAAGCCCGTACTATCACCATTAGTGACAACGGTATCGGTATGACCCGTGACGAAGTCATGAATAACCTGGGTACTATCGCTAAATCCGGCACCGCTGAATTTTTCGGCCAACTTTCTGGTGATCAGGCTAAAGACAGCCAGCTAATCGGTCAGTTTGGCGTGGGCTTTTATTCAGCCTTTATCGTTGCCGAAGAAGTGACAGTGCGTACTCGTTCAGCGCTGGAAAAAGGCAGTGTTGGGGTACAATGGCACTCAAAAGGTGACGGCGAATTTGAGTTAGGCGAGACCGAGAAAGCCCGTCGTGGTACCGATATCATCCTGACGTTAAAAGAAGGTGAGGATGAATTTTTAGATGACTTCCGCCTGCGCGGTATCATCAATAAGTACTCTGAGCACTTAAGTATTCCGGTACAAATGTGGAAAGAACCGGTCCCTGAACAAGAAAACGAAGACGGTGAAAAGACACCGGCAGAACCGGGCCAATGGGAAACCGTTAACTCGGGCAAAGCGTTATGGACGCGCGATAAAGCTGACATCAGCGATGACGAATACAAGGAGTTTTACAAGACGGTTGCTCACGATTTTGATGATCCGCTGTTGTGGAGCCACAATAAAGTCGAAGGTACTACTGAGTATACCAGCCTGTTGTACATCCCTAAGCGTGCGCCATGGGATCTGTGGAATCGTGAACAGCAACACGGTGTAAAACTGTACGTAAAACGCGTCTTTATTATGGATGATGCGGAACAGTTAATGCCGACTTACCTGCGTTTTGTAAAAGGTTTAATCGACACCAACGACTTGCCACTTAACGTGTCGCGGGAAATTCTGCAGGACAATAAAGTGACCCGCGCGATGCGCAACGGTAGCACCAAGAAAGTGTTGCAGATGCTGAAAAAACTGGCCAAAGATGACAGCGAGCAGTATCAGCAATTCTGGGATACTTTCGGTAACGTCCTAAAAGAAGGTCCGGCTGAAGATAGCGGCAACCGTGAGCGAATTGCTGAATTGTTGCGGTTTGCTTCAACCCATGGCGATTCTTCTGCGCAGACAGTCAGCCTGGATGATTATCTTGAGCGCATGAAGGAAGGCCAGGACAAGATTTACTATATTGTTGCGGATAGCTACGAAGCAGCGAAAAACAACCCGGCGCTGGAAATATTCCGTAAAAAAGGCGTTGAAGTGCTGCTGTTGTCAGATCGCATCGACGAATGGTTAATGAGTCATTTAACTGAGTTTAAAGAAAAACAACTTCAGTCTGTGACCCGCGGCGACCTGGACTTGGGTGAGCTTGATGACGAACAAGACAAACAAGAGCAGGAAAAAGCCGAAGAGGCGTTTAAAGATCAGCTTAAACGGTTCGAAACTGCCTTAGGCGATAAAGTTAAAAAGGTGCGTGTAACACACCGCTTAACCGATTCGCCAGCGTGTATTATTACTGATGAACACGATATGAGCACGCAAATGGCTAAGCTGATGGAAGCAGCGGGTCAGCAGGTGCCCGAAACCAAATACATCTTAGAGGTTAATCCAAGTCATCCTTTAGTCGTAAAAGTGACTGAAAAAGACGACGATGTATTTAAGCAGTGGGCAGAGGTTCTGCTCGACCAGGCAACCCTTGCGGAACGCGGTAGCCTTAAGGATCCCGCGTCATTTGTCAGTAAGCTAAACCGCTTGATGCTGGACGCTTAAACATACTGACACCGTGGCAGTTCGGACCACTGCCACGGCCCTTCTGGCTTGTAAAAACGCCCTCATCGGGGTAAAGTTCCGAACAAACTTTTTCAAATTAAACAATGAGGCTGTATATGCGCATCATTTTGCTAGGCGCTCCCGGAGCAGGGAAGGGAACACAAGCTCAGTTTTTGATGAATACTTTTGGTATTCCGCAGATCTCTACCGGCGACATGTTGCGGTCGGCAATCAAGTCAGGATCTGAACTGGGTAAAAAAGCTAAACAGGTTATGGATGCAGGTCAGCTGGTATCTGATGAAATCATCATCGAGCTGGTTAAAGAACGGATTGCTGAACCTGATTGCCAAAATGGCTTTTTACTGGATGGCTTCCCTCGCACTATTCCACAAGCAGATGCGATGCGTGAACATGGTATCGAGGTTGATCACGTACTGGAATTTGACGTGCCGGATGATGTTATCGTTAAGCGCATGAGTGGTCGTCGTGTACATCCCGGCTCCGGCCGTGTTTATCACGTTGAGCACAACCCGCCGCAGCAAGAAGGTAAGGATGACGAAACCGGTGAAGAGCTGGTTATCCGTCCTGATGATCAGGAACAAACCGTACGCAAGCGTTTAGCGGTTTATCATGAGCAAACTGAGCCACTGGTAGAGTACTATCAAAAACTGGCTCAAGAGACCGATACTGAGTATCATAAGATCGATGGTACGAAGCCAGTTGAACAAGTTAGCCAGGAACTCGGCAGCTTGTTGAAGCAATAGTCGAGTTAATGCATACTCCATTGCGATTGAGGCTCACCCTTTGGTGAGCCTTTTTCATTCTAACAATAATAACTCTAGGATAATTTATGGCTCCTTCGTTAACTTATACCGGATTGTACGCAGCGTTACTGACGCTACTCTATATTATTCTGGCGGTACGAATTATTCGCTTACGCTGGAAGTACCGTGTAGGAATAGGTTCAGGCGAAGCCGAGGAATTAAAGGCGGCGGTGCGCGTTCACGGTAACTTTATTGAGTATGTACCACTGGCACTTATCCTGCTAGGTATCATCGAATTCAGCGGTGTTGGCGTCGTTTGGGTGCATGTTATCGGTATCGCGTTGTTGATTGCGCGCATTGCACATGCCATTGGTTTAACTTTATCGGTTGGGGTGTCGCTGCCGCGGTCAATCGGTGTATTAGGTACTTTTGCGGTGTTACTGCTGGCTGCTGGGATCTTACTGGGCCGGTTTATCGCAACCCTGGTATAGGAGTCGATAATGAAGGAAGTCACTGCCGGTTGTTACTTTATCGCCGCTGAAGCGGCTGAGGCCGATACCGTGGTACTGCTGCACAGTTCGCAAAGTGCCAGCTCGCAATGGCGGCAGCTAATGCAGCAGCTGCAGGGTAAGGTGAATCTGTTGGCCGTGGATTTACTCGGCTACGGTAATGCGCCACAACCTGAGGCTAGCGCACATTTTCGTTTGGCTACAGAGGTGCCGCGCGTGCAGCAGGCGCTGCAGGCGGCTAATATTCAAACACCGGTGATAGTCGTGGGTCATTCCTATGGCGGTGCGTTAGCATTAAAACTGGCGACCGAAGGGGCGATTGCTGTCAGTAAACTGGCACTATACGAACCGGTATCCTTTCATGTTTTGCCGGACGATTCGCCAGGCATGCAGGAGATTAGAACCGTCAGTGATGCCATGCATGGCAAGGATGCAACCGAATGTACACGCACCTTTGTTGATTACTGGAATCAGCCGGGTTACTTCGACGCACTGCCGGCAAAAATTCAGGGCCTGATGGTAAGGCAGGCGGCAAAAGTTGCATTAGACTTTGACGCCTTGTTAAATGAACCATTGAGCTTGAAAGACTACGCGCGTTTGCAGCAGCCGTTATTATTGATGACCGGAGAATTTACCCGGCGCAGCGCTCAGGCGGTAGTGCGGTCGTTAACGACAGTGCTGACTAACGCGACTGTTAAGCAAGTGCCAGCGGGACACATGGGACCATTAACTCACCCTGCCGAAGTTAACCCGTTAATCATTGATTTTATTCAGTAAGTGACCATTAAAAATGACACGCCGCACTACCGAGATCGTTAAACTAAGTCGCTTGACCGGCCCCATCCTTATCGCGCAATTAACGCAAATGTTAATGAGCGTAGTTGATACCGTGATGGCGGGCCGAAAAGGCGCGATCGACCTGGCATCGGTGTCTGTCGGTGGCAGTATATTTGTGCCAATGACGCTATTGATCTTTGGTTTAGCGCTGGCGTTAGCGCCCATTATCTCTCACTTCGATGGTGCCGGGCGTCATCGGCGTATCGCCAACATGCTGCAACAAGGGTTTTATGCTTGCGCCATGATTGGCGTGGTCACATTACTGTTGATGAGTGGCTCGCCGTACATACTCGATATGATGGAAGTCGAGCCACAGTTTCGGGAAACGACCCTGGAGTACTTATTTTATATCGCCTGGGGCATTCCGGCATTCGTACTTTACGCGGTATTAAGGAACTTCTGTGAGGGACTTTCCAACACCATGCCATCGCTGGTGATTGGTTTCGTCGGGCTGATGATCAATATTCCGGCGAATTACATTTTTATCTATGGCCATTTTGGCGCGCCGGAACTTGGCGGCGCCGGTTGCGGGCTTGCGTCTGCGTTAGTTTTCTGGGGTATGGCGATTGCTATGGCAGTTTATGTGTTTACTGCTAAACGCTACAAAAAACTGCGCTTACTTAGACGCTGGTATCCGCCTAACTTTGATGACGTCACCTATATCAGTCGGCTGGGTTTTCCGATATCGATGTCGTTGTTCTTTGAAGTTAGTTTATTTGCCGCTGTTGCGCTATTGATTGCGCCATTGGGACCAACGGTGGTCTCCGCTCACCAAATTGCCCTGAATATTTCGTCGCTGGTGTATATGGTGCCGTTAAGTATTGCCATGGCCGTCACGCTACGAGTCGGTTTTGCCTTAGGCGCGGGCGACCCTAAAAACGCGATGCTGAGCTTTAAAATGGCGATGTGGATTGGGGGTGTCTTTGCCGCGGTCAATGGCTTAATCATGTGGTTAGGCGGGCAATGGCTGGCCAGCTTATATACTCCAAATCGCGAGATCATTGAGCTGGCGGGCACGTTGATGGGGCTAGCCGCTATTTTCACCTTATCAGACACCTTCCAGGTGGTCGCAATGGGTACTCTGCGCGGCTATAAAGATACCAAGTATCCGATGTTGATGGCATTTGTTTCGTATTGGCCATTCGGCCTGACTGTAGGCTATGTATTAGGGCGTACCGACTTAGTGGTGCCGGCGATGGGCGCCGCGGGCTTCTGGATAGGCTTTATTAGTGGTTTGTCGGTGGCGGCGGTACTGCTGACGATACGCTTACGCTATATCGCCAGCCATTATGAACGGCGTCAGTTTCAGCAACAGCTGAACGAAAGTTAACCCTGACGCTGTTGCAATACCTTAAGCACCGCTTCCAGGTCTGTGTCTGAGGCTTGCAGAACCACCAGCAAGTGATACAGCAGGTCGGCACTTTCGTTATGCAGTTCGTCGATATCCTTAACCGCAGCTGCGAGTGCGACTTCGACGCCTTCTTCGCCGACTTTCTGGGCAGCCCGTTTAACGCCGGCATTAAAGAGCTTGGCTGTGTAACTGCTCTGCGGATCAGCGTCTTTACGTGACGCTATCACGTTATTCAGCTGCTGCAACAAGGGCGCCGGTGCATCAGCAAAGCAGCTGCGGGTGCCTAAATGGCATGTCGGGCCGTTGGGCAGGGCAGTAACTAACAAGGCATCAAGGTCACAATCGCTGTATATCCCCTGAAGCTGCAGCGTGTTGCCCGAACTCTCGCCTTTGGTCCACAGACGCTGCTTGCTGCGGCTATAAAAGATAACGCATTGCTGCTGCAGAGTTTCTGATACCGCATCCGCTGACATGTAGCCCAGCATCAGAACTTCGCCGGTTAACGCGTGCTGCACCGTGCAGGGAAGCAAACCATCCATTTTGTCCCAGGCCAACTGGGAAATCGTCTCTCGAGTAACTTGCATTCAATTTCCTTAAAATGATTCAATCGGTCGAATCGCTATACCCTTGTCGCTCAGCGTTTGCTTAAGGTCAGCCATGGCGATGATGTTTTTGTGAAATACCGAAGCGGCCAGCGCACCGTCCACGTTTGCCTGCTTAAACACGTCAACGAAGTGCGCAATTGAGCCGGCACCGCCGGAGGCAATCAATGGCACATTACAATGCGCTCGGATAGCGGCGAGTTGCTCGACGTCATAGCCCTGGCGCACACCGTCTTGATTCATGCAGTTTAAAACGATTTCGCCGGCGCCGCGCTGCACCACTTCGTTGACCCAATCTTTGGTTTGCCAGGCCGAACGCCGGGATTTAGTCTCGTCGCCGGTAAATTGATGCACCTCGTATTCACCGCTTTGCTCATTGTAAAAACTGTCGACGCCAATCACCACACACTGTTGGCCAAACTCATCGACCAGCTCATTGATTAAGTCCGGGTTCATCAGTGCCGGCGAATTAATCGATATTTTATCAGCGCCCATAGAAAGCAATGTTTGTGCATGCTCGATACTTTTTATGCCACCGGCTACGGTGAAGGGAATATCAATTTCGCGTGCAACACGTTCAACCCAGGACTTATCTACGGTGCGGCCATCGGCCGAGGCCGTAATGTCATAAAAAACCAATTCGTCGGCACCAATTTCGGCATAGCGGCGCGCCAGTGGCTGAATATCACCAATAATCTCGTGGTTGCGAAACTTGACGCCTTTAACTACTTGGCCATCACGTACGTCAAGGCAGGGAATTATGCGTTTTGCCAGCATTTGATGGCCTCCGCTAACTCAAATTGTCCGGTAAGTAAGGATTTGCCCAAAATGACGGAATCGCAATTAACCTGCTTTAAGTCAATTAAGTCCTGCAGATTACTAACACCACCTGACGCTTGCCATTGTATATTCGGGTAGAGTGCTTTGTAGCGTTGGTAAAGTTCGACATTGGTGCCGGTGAGTGTACCGTCTTTGCTTATATCGGTGCACAACACGTGGCGACAGCCAACCTCCAGATAGCGGTTGAGAACATCATCCAGGGTCAGTGAACTACTTTCCTGCCAGCCGTGCGTGGCCACCATAGCGCGGCCATCATCAGCGATATTTACGTCTAATGCCAGCACGATGGCATCGGTGCCGTATTCTGCAAACCAGTGCCGAACCAGGTCGGCGTTATTGACTGCAGTAGAGCCAATAACAACACGTTCAATACCCGCTGCAAATAAATCGTCGAGGTCTTGCTGGGTACGGATACCACCACCCGCCTGGCAGCGCAGGCCGGATTCCTGGGTTATCCGCTTTAGCAATGCCTGCTGACGTTTATCCGGGTTTTTGGCACCATCTAAGTCGACTAAATGTAACCACTCTGCGCCGGCCGCTTGATAGCTTTGAGCCTGCGCTAGGGGATCCAGCGGATACTCGGTTTTTTGATTAAAATCGCCTTGATACAGTCGCACCACGCGACCATCAATCAGATCCAATGCCGGAATTAACATGTGCCTGACTCCAAAAATCGTTTAAGTATTGCACGGCCCGCTGCGCCTGAGCGTTCGGGGTGAAATTGCGCGCCGATAAAATTGTCTTTTTTAATCATCGCAGCAAAGCTGTCACCGTAGCGGCAGCGGGCGATAGTAAATTCGTCTTCGGCAACCGCGTAACTGTGCACGAAATAGCAAAAGGGTGACTCATCGTTGTTGACCAACGGGTTGTCGTTGCCTGGCTCTATGGTATTCCAGCCCATGTGCGGCAACGGCAACTCGCCAACCTGCATACGCTTAGTTTGCGCGGGAATTACACCAAGGCAATCAACATCGCCTTCCTCGGAGTGCGACGTCATCAGCTGCATACCCAGACAGATACCCAGCACCGGCTGAGTCAATTCGCGTAACGGCTGTACCAGTTGTTTGCGCTGCAAATTACGCATAGCTGCGGCGGCGGTGCCAACGCCGGGCAAAATCACCCGTTCAGCGGCTTGTATCTCGGCAATATCATCGGTGATCACCGGTTCGATACCTAAGCGCTCAAAGGCAAAACGAACCGAGGTCAAATTGGCACACTCAGTATCGACAATGACTAGCTTCATGCCAGCATCCCCTTACTGGACGGTAACTGGTCATCGCCGGTACGGGCAATTGCCTGACGCAAAGCCCGGCCGAACACTTTAAACAGACTTTCGACCTGATGGTGGCTGTTACCCTCTGTAGTTGACAGGTGCAGGCTCATCGCCATGGCGTCGGTCAGCGAGCGGAAAAAGTGCTCGACCATTTCAGTGGATAGTTCGCCGACTTTATCCCGACTGAAGTCCGCTTCCCATTTAAGGTAAGGACGGCCCGATAAATCGATCAAGCACTCGGCACGGCATTCATCCATGGGCAGGGCAAAACCAAACCGACCGATACCGCGTTTATCACCCAACGCCTGACGCAAGGCCTGACCTAATGCCAGGGCCGTATCTTCCACCGTGTGGTGGTCGTCAATGTGAAGGTCACCGGTTACTTCAACTCGCATGGCAAAACCGGCATGGGTGGCAATTTGTTCCAGCATATGATCAAAAAAACCAATGCCGGTGGCAAATTTATGCGGGCCTGAGGCATCTAAATCAACGCTAATGTTAATATCGGTTTCGCGCGTTGTGCGAGTAACCTGAGCCGTACGAGGGCGGCTAATTAACTGACGCGTAATCGCATCCCAGTTAAGGTTTTCGCGGTCATAACGCAGTCCCTGAATACCCATTGCTTCGGCCAACTGCATGTCGGTTTCGCGATCGCCAATGACATAGCTATCGGTAAAATCAATTAATCCCTGTTGTAGATAGTCTTTGACCAGGCCGAGTTTAGGCTTGCGACAGCTACAGTTGTCTTGTTCGAAGTGTGGGCAAATCAACTGTTCTTTAAAGCGCACGCCTTGTGACTCAAAAACAGCCATCATCAGTTGGTGAGGCCCGTCAAAATCTTGCTGCGGAAAGCTATCGGTGCCCAGGCCGTCCTGATTACTGATCAAAACCAACTGGTAACCGGCTTGTTGTAATTTTAATAAAGCCGGGATCACGGCAGGCTCGAAGACCAGCTTATCGAAACGATCTAATTGCTTATCGACAGGCGGTTCTTCGACTAAGGTGCCGTCGCGGTCAATAAATAGCCAGCGTTGTTGGGTCATTGTGATACTCCAGCAAAGAATGATTGTAGTGCGGTGATCAGTGCGTCATTTTGTTCGGTATCACCGACACTGATGCGTACGCAGTTGGGTAAGTTACGTTGGGCCGACTGGTTGCGAATAAGAATGCCTTGCTCACTTAATTGCTTAATTAGGGCGTCGGCCTGTTCGGTGGCATATAACAGAAAATTGGTATCGCTGTTAGCAATAGGCGTTAGTGGCAACTCGGCAAGTGCGGTGGTTAAGCGGGTGCGTTGCTCAAGCAATTGCTGTACCTGGCCTCGCATGCGCTCTAAACCTGAGCTGCTCAATGCCTGGGTGGCAACCTGTACCGTCAAATCAGGCAATGGATAAGGCGCTAAAACCTTTTTCAGCACGCTGATAATATCGGTGTTGGCAAGCGCAAATCCGCAGCGGACTCCTGCCAGCGCAAACGCTTTGGATAGCGTGCGTAACACCACCAGGTTGGCAAAATCATTCAGCCAGCTGCTGACGCTGCTATCTGGACAGAACTCAATATAGGCTTCATCAACCACGATGAGAGTGTCGGGACAGGCAGTCAATACCGCCTTGATATCGTCAGCATTGAGCCGATTACCTAAGGGGTTAGACGGTGAGCATAAAAACACCAGTTTTGCCTTACCCGCGGCCGCAATGACGTTATCAAGGTCAAGTTGCCAATCGTCGGTGCGTAACGGAACTTGGTCCACCTGCGCGCCGTGGGTTTGTGCTGAGATCGCATACATCCCGTACGTGGGGGGACAAATGACAATGCGGTCCGTCGCCGGCTCACAAAAAGCGCGAATTAACAGCTCAATAGCTTCGTCCGAGCCACGACAACTCATGACCTGTTCAATATCAACGTTGGCATAGTCAGCATAAGCATGATTAAGCGCTGTCGACTGGAATGACGGATAACGATTAAGCTGACTCGAGTCGATCGCATATTCATTACTATAGGGCGACTCGTTTGCGTTTAGCCACACGGTACCGCCACTCATACTGCGACGAGCGGACGCGTAGGGAACCA
This sequence comes from Idiomarina aquatica, assembly GCF_004362895.1. GTDB lineage: Bacteria > Pseudomonadota > Gammaproteobacteria > Enterobacterales > Alteromonadaceae > Idiomarina. Next base: position 57,510 of record NZ_SNXI01000016.1, read on the forward strand.
GTTCTGCCAAGTGTTGGCGTTGCAATTTCTCGGCTATGCTCATTGCACGTCCTCCGTGCGAATGGTAACAGCGCGTTTGTGCGCATCCAGACCTTCAAGTTCCGCTAAGGTGGTAATGGCATCAGCTAACTGCTTAAGCCCGTCGGCGGTTGCTTCTTGTACCGTATAACGACGATAAAAGTCGGTCAGCCCCAGACTGCTGTAGTTGCGCGCATAACCGTAAGTGGGCAGCACGTGATTAGTGCCGGTTGCATAGTCACCACCGGATTCGGGCGTGTAATGGCCGACAAATATAGAGCCCGCGCGGGTCAATTGTGGCAATGCATCGCGGGCGTTATCAAACTGCAGGGATAAATGTTCCGGCGCATAGCGCTCGGATACATCAAGTGCCTGCATTAAGTCAGTGGTTACCAGCAAACGACTGTTAGCGAGCGCTTGTGCGGCGATGTCTTTGCGTGAAAGCTGCGCGCATTGCGCAAGTAATTGCTCGCGCACTCGTTCAGCCATGTTGGCCGATGGCGTCAGTAAGATCACTTGGGAATCTGCGCCATGTTCAGCTTGAGATAACAAGTCGGCAGCTACAAACGCAGGGTTCGCCGTGTCATCGGCAATAACCAGCAGTTCTGATGGGCCCGCAGGCATATCAATGGCAACAGCCGAATCATCCTGGCTGACCTGTAATTTTGCTTCGGTAACGAAGGCATTGCCGGGGCCGAATATTTTATCGACCGGCGCAACAGATTCGGTGCCGTAGGCGAGTGCGGCAATAGCTTGTGCGCCACCGCATAGAATAATGTCATCAATTTCACATAGCTCGGCGACGTAGGCAATGGCAGCCGGAATCGAACCATCTTTGGCCGGCGGTGTGGCCAGAACTTTGCGGCTACAACCGGCGAGCTGGGCAGGTACGCCTAACATTAAAGCCGTCGATGGCAGCGTAGCGGTGCCGCCGGGGATGTAAAGGCCCACGGACTTTAGTGGCGCGTAACGAGATTCACAAACCACCCCAGTCGCGGTCTCTACCATCAAGTCCTGCGGTGTTTGCGCCGCATGAAAACGGGTAATGGTGGCGTAGGCGGTATCAATCGCCTGTTTCACCTTGGGCTGAAGCTGTTCGATAAGCTCGGCACGTTGTTGTGAGCTTAGTGCCAGCGACTGCGCCGCCGGGTAATCAAACTGTTGCGTTAACCGAATAACCGCGTCATCGCCCTGATTTCGAACCTGCGACAATATATCGGTGACAATGCTTTTTAGCTCAGCTGACCGACTTTGTTGTGGTCGGGCTAGCTGTTGTCGCTGCTCGCTTTCACTCAGCTCATTCCAGCGTTGAACCTTAATGTCTAACGTCGACATTATCTGTCTCCTTAGCCCATCATTTTTTCGATAGGTAATACAAGAATCGAACTACAACCGATCGCTTTTAGATCTTCCATTGTTTCCCAGAATAGCTTTTCGGTGCTGACCATGTGCACGGCAACCTGATCATCAGTGTGGCTTAGTGGCAACACGGTTGGCGTTTCGGCACCAGGTAATAACGAAATCACCTCGTCCAGCGATGCTTTAGGTGCGTGCAGCATAATATACTTGCTTTCTTTGGCTAACTGTACGCCATCAATACGCGGTAATAACTGATCGATCATCGCTTGTTTATCGGCGCTCAAGGTATCGTTACACTGGATTAGCTGTGCCGTTGAGCGGAAAATAACTTCTTTCTCTTCGAGTCCGTTGGCTTCGAGTGTAGCACCCGTTGAAACCAGGTCACAGACAGCGTCTGCGAGCCCAGCTCTGGGGGCTACTTCTACCGATCCTGTCAGGTTAACGTTCTTAGCCGCTACGCCATTTTCTTTTAAATAGCGCTGTAACAAATAAGGGTAGGTGCTGGCGATGCGTTTACCATTTAAATCAGATAGTTTATTAAAAGGTGTCTCGCGCGGTACCGCAATCGATAAACGACAGCCACCAAAGTCCAGCGCGCGCAAGTTCTTGTAATCCGCTGCATCACCAACAGCTTCGCGTTCTAAACGAACTTCCTCTAGCACGTTTTCGCCTACTAATCCCAAGTCGACCACACCGTCCATAACCAAGCCGGGTATATCGTCATCGCGAACGCGCAGTAAATCGATAGGGTGGCTGGTGCTGTGAGCGATGAGACGCGCCTCGTTTATGCTGAACTTAACGCCGCATGCGTTTAATAGCGCTAACGACTCTTTACTCAAACGGCCTGATTTTTGAATTGCAATGGTTAAACGTTCAGTCATAAAAGCTCCTAAATGTAAAAAACCCTTCGAAAGTTGCCTTTCGAAGGGTTGTATAGTCATGCGAAAGGCTAGCGTATAATAGGCTAGCCCACGAACAAACCGATGGCTAGCTCATGTAGAACCAATGATGATGGTGCTGCTGGCGCATTTCGGCTTGCATTGCATAACTCCTGAATTCGTAATATTTGTAGAAATAGGGTTTTTCTTCAAAACTTGTATAGCATGATACCAATAAAAAATGTAAATGCAACCCTATAGTTATTGCCGATGCTGACGATACACTGTTTAATAACTGTGCAATAATTAGGCAATACCAGTGAACTTGTATAACCAACCGTGGTCAGTAGAGGTATGAAGGCCACTCGGCTAATGACTGTCAGAGACGTGTAAAAATGGCTAATTTTGATGCAATGGTACCTCTAATCCCCCGCGATGTGCGGGTTCCGGTTGATCACGAGCGTGACCAGTTGCGGGTTAACCAGGTAGAAAAAACAAAAGAAGTCGAAAAAATCAGCGACGAAGAAACCAATACCATTACCGAACACGACTCGCGTCGCCAGCAGCAACAGCAACAACAGCAACAACAGCCATCGCAGCAGTCGTCTGATGACGAGGTTGATAACGATGGTCATATCGATACCTATGTCTAGCCGCTCGTAGCCGTCCTTTCCTACCGTGTTGCGGCTGTGTCATAATAGACGCTTTATTTAAGTCGTAACAAGGAACCGCGTCTGTCATGAGCAAAGTCGCCGATGTATTTAAGCCGGGTGGCGCCTTGTCGGCCGCTTTGACGGGGTTTCAGCCAAGGGATGCGCAATTGCAGATGGCGAGTGCCATCGAAAAAACAATCCGTAACGGTAAGCAACTGGTGGTTGAGGCCGAAACCGGCACCGGTAAGACATTTGCGTATCTCGCACCTATTTTACTGGCTAAAGACAAAGCGGTTGTCTCCACCGGTACTAAAAACCTGCAAGAACAGCTTTTCCATCGCGATTTACCCACCTTACGTAAAATACTGGCGCCTAAAAAAGTCATCGCGTTGCTGAAAGGTCGTGCTAATTATTTGTGCCTTTATCGTTTAGAGCAGGCACAGGTACAAGCAGGCCAACTGCCCAAAACCACCCAGCATCAACTCGTCAAAATCAAGCGCTGGTCGACTATGACACGCAGTGGTGATATCGGTGAGCTCAATGAATTGCAGGAAGATGCACAAGTTATGCCGCTGGTCACCAGTACTAAAGACAATTGTCTGGGTCGTGATTGCCCGGTTTATGAAGACTGTCATTTAGTCCAGGCCCGTGAGGAAGCTAAAAAAGCGGATATCGTGGTGGTTAATCATCACCTGTTTTTTGCAGATTTGGCGGTTAAAGATACGGGTTTTGGCGAGATCATTCCGAACAGTGAGGTGGTGGTTTTTGATGAGGCGCATCAGGTGCCTGACATTGCCAGTCAGTATTTTGGTGACGCCGTGTCGTCGCGGCAACTGCTTGAACTCTCCGAAGAAGTTATTCGTTTGTGTCTTACTGAACTGAAAGACTTGTCGCAGGCTACGCAAATGGCACGGACGTTCGAGCAGGTTGTGAAGGATTGGCGGCTGCAGTTTCCGCGAGATCCCATGCGCGGTAACTGGCGTGACTGGCGACAACAGGAGGCGATGGTCGAAGCTACTGATCGGCTGGGTGAAAAGCTGGAGCTTTTAGTCAATGTACTGCGCACTGCACGCGGTCGGCACAAAGACATGGATAATCTGATCGAGCGCGCAGAAGAGTTTTTGGCTCTGTGGCAACAACTCATGAATACCAGTGAAACAGGCTATAGCTATTGGTTCGAGACTACCGCCAGGCATGTTGTGGTGCACCAGACTCCCTTAAGTGTGGCAAAAAAGTTTGGCGGTCTGGTGCGGCATAGTCAACGTTCCTGGGTGTTCACCTCTGCAACTATCGCTGTTAACGAGAAGTTTGAACACTTTACCCATCGGTTGGGTATTTATGATGCCGAGACGCTACTGTTGCCGAGTCCATTCGACTTTGCCCAACAAGCGCTGTTGTGTTTACCACGTTATTTACCCGAGGCTAATGACTACCACCGGCATACACAATTAGCGGATATTGCCAGTCAGTGTATAAAGCACAATCATGGTGGTACCTTTCTGTTGTTTACCAGCCATAGGATGCTACAGCAGATGGCTGAGCTGCTGCGTGACAAATTAGACCGTAAGGTGCTGGTGCAGGGCGATGCCGGTAAAACTGAATTGATTAATCAATTTACCGAAGCGGGCAACGCGGTGCTGTTAGGTACCTCGTCGTTTTGGGAAGGCGTGGATGTTCGGGGTGATGCATTACGCTGCGTAATTATCGATAAGTTGCCGTTTGCGTCGCCGGACGATCCACTGCTGAATGCCCGGGTTGAAGACGCCAAGTTGCGTGGCGTAGATGCATTTAATACCATTCAACTGCCGCAGGCTATTATTGCGCTTAAGCAGGGTGCCGGGCGCCTGATTCGCGATCAGCGTGACCGTGGCGTATTGCTGGTCTGTGATAACCGCCTGGTTAATCGTTATTACGGCGCGCGCTTCCTTAAAAGCCTGCCGCCAATGCGGCGCACCCGTGATCTCACCAATGCGTTAACTTTTTTAGATGAGAAAGACAATGACTAAACCGCTGCTAGCTATCGATACGTCTACCGAAAACTGTTCTGCGGCAGTTTATGCCAATGAACAACTCTACCAATGTGTGGCCGAGAGTCCGCGTGAGCACTCGCAACGCCTATTGCCCTTCGTTGATGACGTAATGCACAAGGCTGGTATTGAATTGTCGCAGCTGGGGGGATTGGTGGTTGGCTGCGGCCCCGGCAGTTTTACCGGCGTTCGTATTGGCGTCTCGGTTGGGCAGGGCCTGGCATTTAGTGGCAACCTTGCGATATACCCGATACCTAGCTTGCAGGCGCTGGCGCAAAAATGTATTCGCTTAAATGCGGCCGCTTCTGGTACCGATGCGCAGCAGCCACCAGAACTTATTCTGGCAGCAATTGATGCGCGCATGAATGAGGTTTACTACGCGGTTTACGAAAATGTAAACGGTATAGCTGTAGCGATAACCGAACCCGCTGTCACCAGGCCGGAAGAAAACCCGTTTAAGGCGGCACTGGCGGCGCTAAATATTAGTGACTCGGTTAGAGTTACCGCCGCTGGCACCGGCTGGGATAACTATAGCGACTTATTGGCTAAGGATTTGCCGGTAACGGTTAATCTATCGCATTCATGCCGTTTACCCGAAGCACAGGACATGCTGACGCTGGCGCAGGCCGGACAAAGTAAAGCGGTTAGTGCAGAGCAGCTGGAACCATTATACGTTCGCAATGAGGTCACCTGGAAAAAGTTACCGGGGCGAAATTAACAAAGGCTTGGCAATTTTAATTGAACCCGCCATAATAAAAGCAGTCATAAACATGGAGACTACTGATTAAGTAGCGTCACTAAGTAACGTGGTTAATATAAACGGTTTAGGCATTCAATCGGTTGATCGCTATGCGTCGCAAGCGCCGCAGCGTCAACGCGTGCCTGAAACAGCAAACAACCCGGAGCAGCGGGAAAACGCACGCTCTGCACCTATTGTTGTTAGCGTTGAAGACAGTCGTCAGCGCGCGCAGCGTTGGCAGCAGCTAAATACTGTTTATGATGAACCACCTCAATCTTCGCGTCGCGCGCTGGAAGCCTATCAGGGAGTTCAGTTAAGCGAACGCAAAGAGGAAGTAAAATCCATGTTCGGGGTTGACCTATACGCGTAAGGTAGGCCGTATTATCTTACTGTGATAGTAAATCAACCTAACAATAGCAGGCGGTGATATTTATGAAACTTGGCCTTATGTTGTCCGCAGCACTTCTTCTGACTGGCTGTAGTACAATTCCTGAACCCATTAACACGTCTGATGACACTTCCTTAGCGAGCTACCAGGGCGTGGCTAATAATCCCGAACAGTTTGTCGGTCAGCAGGCGCGCTGGGGCGGCGTCATCGCTGACGTTCGCAACGGCGAAGACTACACCATTATCGAAATGGTCAACTTTCCGCTGAAAAGTTGGGGCCGTCCGACGGTAGGTGATGATAGTGATGGTCGCTTTCTTGCTCTAATCGATGGCTTTATTGACCCTGCGGTATACGAGCAAGGCCGCAGTTTGACAATACTCGGTACCGTGCAAGAAGTGCGTACCGGTAAAATCGATGACTACACCTATACCTACCCGGTGCTGGAAGCTTCAGGTTATTATTTGTGGAAGAAAGAAAAGCCGCGAGTAGAAACGCAAATTGACTTCGCTCCGTTGTGGTTTAGACACAATTTTTATGCGCCTTACCCTTACCAGCCGTATTACGTTCCGCGCCCTGTTGTGCGCCCGTCAAACAATTCGGGTAGTCCGGATAAAAGCAAGCAATAATGCCGGGTCAGTTTAGTGAAACGCTCGCCGCAGCCTCTGCGGTGAGCTACCGAATGCCCTGGGGCACGATAAAGGGATTGTGCTGGGGTAACCCTAAAGATATCAAATATGTCTGTACCCACGGGTGGCTTGACAATGCCCACAGTTTTTTACCATTAGCACAACAATATCTCAGAAATAACGCAATGCGAACGCAAGGCGGACTGCTGGCGTTAGATTGGGCAGGACACGGTTTGTCCGACCATCGTCCTGCTGGCACGCATTATCATTTTATCGATTACGCCTACGACCTATGGTCGCTGTTAGAGCAACAAAAGTGGCAGGATATCGTGTTGGTAGGGCATTCGATGGGCGGCTTTGTCAGCAATGTGACAGCCAGTTTATGTGGTGAACGACTGCGTCACCTGGTGCTCATTGAGGCGTTTGGGTTATTGGTCAGCGATGGCGAAGACGCGCACCAGCAGCTACAAAGCGGATTTAGCTCGCGACAAAAGCTCACTCATTCGAAGTGGCGAGATTACAGTGAACTAAGCTCTGCGGTCGATGCACGACTGAAATCTGCCGATTTTTCTAAACCGTTGGTCGAAATTCTGGTGCAGCGCGGCTGTTACAGGAATGCACAGGGGCGCTGGCAATGGCGCGCTGATCCGAGAGTAAAAGCGACATCGCCTTATCGTCTGCCAGCCAGTACGGTGGAGCAAATTCTAACTCAGGTTAAAACGCCTATCACCTTGATTCGAGGGGATAAAGGCTACGACAAGGTAGCGCCCGCTATAGCACGCTGGGGGCATTGTATTGACGATTTATCGGTGCAGGTTATAGCGGGCGGTCACCACGTGCATATGGAAAACCCGCAACAGCTGGCGCAGGCTATAGCGACGATTGACGCAACCGCGTGACTAGGATTAACTGGTCGGATATGCGATGATTACCGTACAATTATAAACATAATAAAAAATTATTTGATTCGGAGCCTGGTATGGACAAAATTTGGCTAAAAAACTATCCCGCGGGAGTGCCAGATACGATCGACCCTGATCATTTTTCGTCATTAGTCGACATTGTAGAAATGAGTGTCGAGAAATATGCTGACAAGGTCGCCTTCGTCAATATGGACTGCGAGCTGACTTTCGCCGAATTAGGGGACAAGACGCAACAATTTGCTGCTTATCTGCAAAGTAGTGGTTTAAAAAAGGGCGACGCCGTTGCCGTAATGATGCCAAACCTGTTGCAATATCCGGTTGCATTGTTCGGTATCTTAGCTGCTGGCATGACCGTGGTTAACGTTAATCCACTGTACACGCCCCGGGAACTAAAGCATCAGCTGACTGACTCACAAGCTAAAGGCATTGTGATTTTAGAAAATTTCGCGCACACGCTGGATAAAGTTCGCAGCGAAGTGCCGGAATTGCAGCAGGTGATAACTACCCAAATCGGCGATATGTTGCCTGCACCTAAACGCTGGATAGTTAACTTTGTGGTCAAGTACGTCAAGCGGATGGTTGAAAGCCATAACCTGAAAAAGACCACCGACTTTAACAGTGCCTTAAGTAAAGGCGCAGCAGCTAACTACCAACGACCCCGGCTTAGTGGTGACGATGTGGCTTTTCTGCAGTACACCGGTGGGACCACGGGTGTCGCAAAAGGGGCAATGCTGTCGCACCGCAACATGGTCGCAAACCTCGAGCAAGTTTCTTCGGTAATTACCCCGATTATGAGCGATGGTGAAGAAATTATTATCACCGCGCTGCCGCTTTATCATATCTTCGCGTTAACCGCGAACTGCCTGACTTTTATAAAACACGGCGGACGTAATATTCTTATTACCAACCCCCGCGATATGGGCGGTTTTGTTAAAGAGTTGGGTAAGTACAAATTCTCGATGATCTCGGGAGTTAACACCTTGTTTAATGGTTTGCTCAACACGCGCGGTTTCAAGGACTTAGATTTTTCTAATCTGAAAGTCGCCCTCGGTGGCGGTATGGCAGTACAAAAAGCCGTAGCAGAGCATTGGGAGCGCGTAACCAAGTCGCGCTTGCTCGAAGGCTATGGTCTGACCGAGTGCTCGCCGGTGGTTACGGTTAATCCATATGACATCGAGCATTACACCGGTAGTATCGGATTACCGGTACCCAGCACAGAAATGAAAATATGCGATCCGGATTCTGGTGAAGAGCTGCCAATGGGCGAAGCTGGCGAACTTTATGTTAAAGGCCCGCAAGTTATGGTTGGCTACCTTAATCGACCGGACGCAACCGCAGAATCCTTAAAAGATGGCTGGTTTGCAACCGGCGATATGGCAACCTGCGATGAACGCGGTTACTTCAAGATTGTTGATCGTAAAAAGGATATGATTCTGGTATCCGGCTTTAACGTGTACCCCAACGAGATAGAAGACGTGTTGGCTGATCATCCCAAAATACTTGAGTCCGCTGCCATTGGTGTGCCGCATGAGTCATCCGGGGAAGTCGTCAAAGTATTTATCGTTGCTAAAGACAAATCGTTAACCGAACGTGAAGTGATCGACTTTTCTCGCGAGAATATGACCGGTTATAAAGTGCCGAAACTGGTTGAGTTTCGTGATGAATTACCGAAATCGAACGTTGGAAAAATACTGCGTAAAGAGCTGCGTGACGAGGAGCAGGGTTGAGCATTGTAACAGTTCCTGAATCAGCTTTAGATTATAAGATCATAACGACAACCGATGCGCTCGAAAGCTTTTGTGAACAGGCCCGCGCTGCGGGCTGGTTTGCTATAGATAGCGAATTCGTACGCCAGCGCACCTATCATGCAAGGTTAGGGTTACTGCAGGCTCATGCTGCAGGTCGTACCGTGATAATCGATCCACTGGCCGAAAGCCTCGATTTAGCGCCAATCTGGCATTTAATTGCTCACCCGGAAATCACTGCGGTACTGCATGCCGGTGGTGAAGATATCGAATTGTTTTATAACCAGTCCGGTCATGCCCCAACGGATTTGTTTGATACCCAAATCGCAGCTGGTTTTTGCCAGCTTGGCACTTCATTAGGTTATGCAAAACTGGTTGAGACTTTGTGCGGGGGCGTAGAGCTCGATAAAAGTCTGTCGCGCACTGATTGGCTGCGTCGACCGCTGGCAGAAAAAGAACTGGACTATGCCGCGGCAGATGCCAGCTACCTGTCGGCTATGTACCCTTATTTGTATCAACTGTGTGAGCAGCGCCAGGTGCTGGACATTGTAAAAGCAGAGAGCCGCTTACAAGTTGCCAAACGTACTCAGTCAATTCCGACCGATTTGCTCTACCTTTATGTGGGCAACACCTGGCAACTTAATGCTCAACAGCTTGGGGTATTACAAGACTTGGCCGCATGGCGCCTGCAGAAAGCGAAAGATCGCGATATGCCGTTGGGCTTTTTGTTTAAAGACGGTATTTTGCTTGATCTGGCCCGGCGCCAACCCGTCACTGAAAAACAGCTGTTTGCTATCGACGGGCTACCGCCGTTAACGCGCAAATATTCCGGGAGTGAAATTACCAGCGTTATTAAACAGGCGCAGCAGCGTTCTCAACAAGAGCTGCCGCAGCCGTTGCAACGACTGGATGACATGCCAAATTATAAAGCCGCAGTAAAAACCATCAAAGCAGCTATTCAACAGGTTGCTGAACAGCTGGATGTTGACCCGGTATTAATTGCCTCACGCAAGCAAATTAACGATTTTTTGAATTTCCATTGGCAATTTTCATCCCGGCAACAGCAGCGCCTGCCGCAACCTGACTTAAAACAGGGTTGGCGTTGGAACTATCTTGAGGCAGAATTAACACCATTAATTTAGCGATTGTCGCTATTGTTGTGAGGGGTTTAAACAACCATGTTGTGCGATGTGTTTAGTAGTCGTCGTAAGGCGGACACGTATCTTTACTTACCCCACGGAGCCGACTTTGAAGAAATCCCGCAAGCATTGCGGGAAAGCTTCGGCACACCGGTTAAAGTGTTGACAGTAAACCTGGCGAAGCGCGAACAATTGGCGCGTATTTCTACAGCCGAACTAACACGTCATCTCAACGATCCCGGTTTTTATTTGCAGCTACCGCCTGCACAGGAGAAACTCAAGTGAAACGAATTCTAACTTTTACCAGTGCAACATTAGTTGCCAGCCAGCTGTTGCTGGTTAACCCGGCTCAGGCATTTTATCACGACCCTGAGGACGGCAAAGAACACAGTCACGAACAAGACCAGGCGCAAGTGCAGCAGCAGTTTGATGACTATGTGAGTGCGCTGCAGCAAGAAGCGCTGGACAAAGGCTACCAACAACAGACGCTGGATCAGGCATTTGCTGATATCGAGTATTATCAACGCGCGGTTGAGCTGGACAAGAACCAGCCTGAGTTTAAGCTAACCCTGGATACCTACTTACCCCGAGCGGTACCGGAGTGGAAAGCCGATAAAGCTATCGAAAAGTATAATGAACACAAGCAACTACTAGAAAAGATTGGTGCTGAGTACGGTGTGCAACCGCGCTTTATCGTTGCCTTGTGGGGCATCGAAACCAACTTCGGCTCATTTACCGGTGGCTTTAAAGTGGTATCTGCACTAACCACGCTAGCCTTTGACGGGCGCCGCGAAGCGTTTTTTAAAGAGCAGTTGTGGGAAGCACTGACTATTATCGAAGAAGGCCATATTAAGCCCGAACAGATGAAAGGTTCATGGGCAGGGGCCATGGGTCAGACACAATTTATGCCCAGCTCCTTTATGAGCTATGCCATCGATTATGATGGTGATGGTAAAAAGGATATCTGGAACAGTTACGGCGATGTGTTTGCTTCTGCAGCAAATTACCTGAAGTCAGTTGGCTGGCGTGATGACGTGACCTGGGGACGGCAAGTACAGTTACCGGCTGAGTTTGACGAGACGCTGGCAGACCTTGATGTTAAAAAATCGCTGGATGAGTGGCAGGCCATGGGGATTACCCGTATGGACGGCAGTGATTTACCCAGCCGTGATGATATTAAGGCCTCGGTTGTGATTCCGGATGACAAGGAAGGTCGCGTTTACCTTGCTTATGCCAACTATGATGCGTTGATGCGCTGGAACCGGTCACATTACTTTGTTGCCGCGGTCGGCTACTTATCCGATCGTATCCGCTTCCCCCGCTAAACGCGTGCTAATGGCTTGGTATGACCAACCGCTGGAGCGCCTTAACCATGAGCAATGGGAGGCGCTTTGCGATGGTTGCGGGCAGTGCTGCTTAAACCAGTTACTGGACGACGAAGATCACCTCTATCAAACCGATGTTGCTTGTCGGCTACTGACCACAAAGACAGCCCGTTGCAGTGACTATGAGAACCGAACTCAGCGGGTACCGGAATGTGTTAGGCTGACTCCTGACAACCTGCAGCAAGTCTATTTTATGCCACGCAGCTGTGCCTATCGGTTACGTGCCGAGGGGCAGCCCTTACCAGATTGGCATCCCTTACGTCATGACGGTGATAAAACGGCGATGAAAAAGGCCGGCTATCATGTTGCCGGCCATTGTATCAGCGAGACTGAATACCGCGGTGAATTAGAGGACCGTATTGTTACCTGGCCGCTGGGCTAAGCGCTTAGCCGCGTTTGCCTTTGCTTAAATGTAGTAAGGCGACGATAACAGCAATGAGCAAAAAGCCGCCAAAAATAAATGTCATCCAGCCCGGCATTCCGATGCCTAAAAACTCCCAGTCAATGTCACCACAGAGCCCGGGCGCGGCAAAAAATCCGGGTAGCCATTGGTGTAATGGTGCCCAGTCCGGAAAGTTTGGGGCGCTCTCACAGACAGCAAAAAATGCGTTTTTGGATGTTTGTAAATCCCAATGGTCATAGGCGACGCGTAGGCCCTCAAATGATGAGTAACCCCAACCCACTAAACCAAGCCAACGGGTTAGCCAAAATTTACAACCGAAGCCGCCGACCAGTGCTGACAACATCACACCGACAACCGCAACGCGTTGATACACACATTTAACACAGGGCTCCAGTGCCATAGCATGCTGAAAGTACAAAGCCAGGATAAACAGTAAGGTACTGCCTAAAAACAATAACAGCCAAGGTGTTTGTCGTGTAGGCCATTGCGAAATTGCGGTCATTTGAGTTCCTTATCGGGATTTTTGCGGCTAAACCATACCGAAATGACGTCAAGATGTCGATATAAAGCCGTCAGCTAGCTTGTCCGACCTCATAGAAGGCTGGTAGAATCCAGCTATTGTTTTTGAGCCAGGTAGAATGATGATCATAAAAGCTAAAAGCCCTGCGGGGTTTGCCGAAGAATATATCGTTAAATCCATTTGGAATGGCCATTTTGCGCCAGGAACTATTCTACCCGCGGAACGAGAACTGTCTGAACTGATTGGCGTAACTCGAACAACCTTACGCGAAGTGCTACAACGTTTGGCGCGCGATGGCTGGTTGACAATACAACACGGTAAACCCACTAAAGTTAATAATTTTTGGGAAACTTCCGGGCTTAATATTTTGGAAACGCTGGCGCGCCTGGATGAAGACGGCATGCCAGAGCTGGTCGATCAATTGCTATCTGCCCGTACCAACATTAGTGCGATTTATATTCGCGCAGCAATTCGTCATAACCCGGATAAAGCGCTGCAGCTGCTTGAACAGGCAGCAGAACTAAAAGATGACGAGACCGTGTTCGCAGAGTTCGACTATCAGTTGAATCACGACATGGCAATGGCTGCTGAAAATCCTATCTACGTGTTGATACTTAATGGCTTTAAAGGATTATATTCACGTATTGGGCAATATTATTTCTCATCGCCTGAAGCGCGTCAGTTGGCGCGTGATTATTATGCCAACCTTGCTGATGTTGCACGCAAAGGAGATTACAACGAGTCGGTTAACTTAGTGCGGCGTTACGGTTACGAGTCGGCTGAAATTTGGCATAGCCTGCGGGGTGATATGCCAGAGGATTTGGTGGATTAATCGGTAGCTTGCGCCTTTGGCGCAAGAAAAACGCAACTTGCGCCAAAGGCGCAAGCTACGGTTTAAATCGCTGATTAAGCGAAGTTTTTGTTCACGAATTCCCAGTTTACCAGCTTCCAGAAAGCTTCTAAGTAATTAGGACGTGAGTTACGGTAGTCGATGTAATACGCATGTTCCCACACGTCAACTGTCAGTAACGGGGTCACACCGTCGTGTGCGACAGGCGTATCTGCATCGTCAGTGTTCATGATTTCAACAGAACCGTCTGCCTTCTTAACCAGCCAGGTCCAGCCCGAGCCGAAGTTACCGGCAGCGCTGGCGTTAAATTCTTCCTGAAACTTCTCGAAAGAACCCCATTTGCTGTTAATTGCATCAGCAACAGCGCCTGTTGGAGCGCCACCGCCGTTCGGTGCTAAACAGTTCCAGTAGAAGGTGTGGTTCCAAACCTGTGCAGCATTGTTAAACAGGCCGCCTTTTTCAGATTTGATAATATCTTCCAGAGACTTGCTTTCTAAATCAGTCCCTTTGACCGCATCATTGAGCTTGCTGACGTAGGTTGCATGGTGTTTGCCGTAGTGGTATTCCAACGTCTCTGCTGAGATGTGTGGTTCCAGTGCGTTCTTCTCATAAGGAAGAGCAGGAAGTTCAAATGCCATAGTGTCCTCTCCATAGTTTTCTTTTTTAAAAGCAACTTACACACTCTGTTGTGCAAGCTCAGGTATCAATTTATGTAACCTTACTTACGTTATATAGGGGCTATTGGTTCTGTTTTCAAGGCAGAAATTTCGGGCAGAAATTCGAACTTGCGTCTGCTATAATACTTGAGTATTTTAATCAACCATTAGCACTCACACAGACGTGTAAAAGTAGAGGTACTATGGAAACCATCGACAAAATTAAACAGCAGATCGCTGAAAACCCCATTCTCTTGTATATGAAAGGCTCGCCAAAATTACCGAGTTGTGGCTTTTCTTCGCAGGCCTCACAAGCATTGATGGGATGCGGTCAGGCATTTGCTTATGTCGACATTTTGCAAAATCCGGATATTCGCGCGGAATTACCACAATACGCTGATTGGCCAACTTTTCCGCAGCTGTGGGTAGAAGGTGAGTTAATCGGTGGATGTGATATTATTGTCGAGATGTTCCAGAATGGCGAATTGCAACAGCTGATTACAGAAGTCGCTGAACGTCATCCGGAACCCAGCGAAAAAGAATAATCCTATTTGTTATTGCGACAGACCTTGAAATCGATCCGGGTTGGCCGCAAGTACGTAGTGATTAGGTTTATTGCTTTAATTAAAGCTTTTTTGAAATCAACAAATGGAGAGAATCAATGGCTGTATTAGTAGGTCGTAAAGCACCTGATTTCACTGCCGCAGCAGTTTTGGGTTCAGGCGAAATCGTTGAAGACTTCAAATTTTCTGACCAAATCAAAGGTAAGAAAGCGGTACTTTTCTTCTACCCGTTGGACTTCACTTTTGTTTGTCCTTCTGAGTTGATCGCCTTTGACAAGCGTCTTGACGAATTCAAAAAGCGTGGCGTAGAAGTTATCGGTGTTTCTATCGATTCTCAATTCACGCACAGCGCATGGCGTAATACCTCTACCGACGACGGCGGTATTGGTCAGGTTAAATACCCACTGGTTGCAGACGTACGTCACAGCATCTGTAAAGCCTATGACGTAGAGCACCCAGAAGCGGGCGTAGCTTTCCGTGGTTCTTTCCTGATCGACGAAGAAGGTACTGTTCGCCACCAGGTAGTTAACGATCTGCCATTAGGTCGTAACATCGACGAAATGTTGCGTATGGTTGATGCGTTGAACTTTAACCAGAAGCACGGCGAAGTTTGCCCTGCAGGTTGGGAAGAAGGTAAAGAAGGTATGAAAGAAAACGCAGAAGGCGTTGCAGCATACCTGTCTAAGAACGCTGACAAACTGTAAGTCATCGTTTAATAGTAGAAAGCAAAAACGCCGCTGTCACAGCGTAATGCCGATCAGTTAAGAAATTTTTAGCGATCGGTTGACCGATCCGGCAGAGCCTTCAAAATCCATAGTCAGACTCTCTGGCTATGGATTTTTT
>NZ_SNXI01000017.1 GCF_004362895.1 Idiomarina aquatica
ACACAGCATGACCTCCGTTTTGCTGTATCGAACCCTATCAGATCAACCGGTCAAGATAATTGTCGCGGACCGGTCAGGTTAATTGTCGCTTAATAGCCTGACGCCAGGGCAAGTTAATAACTGGCTCTATGCCCCTTTTTCCGAGTTAGACGGCATCACGGTAAAAACGCCCTCTGATTTAAGTACCAGTCCGGTCATGCGTTATTTGGAACTGATGTTGGAGACCGCATTAGCTAACGGTGGACAGATTAAGGCGACCGCCAAGGGGAACCTCCCGGCGGCGCTTGTTAAAGAAGCGAGCGCGTTCTTACCCGAGTTTGCTGTTGCTCCATTCGAGCGAGCCATCAGCATTAGTGAATTCGCTGGAGCCAATGAAGATAAGTTTAACGCACTGCATTACTGCCGTGTTCTTGCAGAAATAGCGGGGATTTTTAAGCTTAAAAATAATAAGTTTCACGTCTCAGCCTGGGCTAAACGTCAATACCAGCAAGCTGGCCTGGAATCGTTTTTCCCTCTCATGTTAGAAACCGCCATTTACAAATATAACTGGGGCTACATGGACGGATGGGAAGACGAAATTCCGCTACAGCAATTTTGGCTATTCATGATTTGGCGACTTCAGCATCATGAGTCTCACGAACGATTGGTGGATGAGATGACGCAGGCATTCCCTGATTTGCTCAATGAGCTTTATGAGGAAGAGTTTATTTCTGATAAAGACAAACTCTCAATTCTGATCGAATCACGTTTTATCCAGCGATTTCTGCAGTTTTTTGGGGTTGTCATGGTTGACCCCAGGCGGTTTGTTGACGGCAAACGGGTTGTTCCCCAAATCAACTGTCTGCGTTTGTTTCATGAAACGTTTGAATTTTCGGTTGGCTAACTACAGTTACCGATTAACCTTTCGTTGAGCAGAACTAGCCAAGCTCTCTCGTATGCGTTGAATTACCTCTGCACCTGCATCCATTTTTATACCAAGTTTAAAGAAACATTCTGCAATATGATTGACATAACGAGTCAAAGAGGCAGTGGGCTTATAATACTCGATCCCTTCCACAGACAGTAATTCAACATCATGGAGACCGTCATATCGCGATTGTTTATAGTTCCTCTTACTTAGATAATCTCTAAGGAACCCAGACCCAGGATACTTTTCATTACATGCCCACACTTCTCCATATACCTGACGCCCATAATGCTCATTTTTAAGTAAAAAATCTGCTTTCATCGCATTCGTGTTTTGTAAGCTTTTGAAAGGTGTCTGTACGTGTGTTTGAAAAGGTATGTTATTGAGTTCCATTAGAGAAAAAACAACTGACTCTACTAAAGAATCAGCCCTTCTCCCAAATATTGATTTAAATTTTCCCCAGTGAACTTCAGCGGCTAACTTTTCGGCCATACCTGTGCGATAAAGTTCTTTATAAAGGCCTGGTAATTTTTTGTGCAGATCTGTCATCGAAAATATTTTATACTCAAGGACTTTACACAGGACTTCATACATTTCAATTCCCCGCCATTTTTCTGCTGACTCCCAGCCTAATATAGCGTGAAGGTTTTCATTAAGACCCGACCGAGATTCAGAGCGGATTTCTCTCACCAATGCACTGCTACCTTGATATTCGAGTTCAGTGATATTTCGAGCATTCAGTTCAATCGCAGTATTTTTAGCATGGCTCAACAAGTCATTATCACACATATCGACATAAATAATGGGCTCATGCCAATCCATAGCTGCGTATATTTGCGCCAATAAGTTTTTGCGGATACATGCACCGTAAAGTCCCTGCGCATTATATTTAAAATCATTTCTACTTTTTAGTTTTAAACGGTTTATTTCTTGTAATGCTTGCTCAACAGTTAAGTTTCGCCAGTTATTTCTTAAGTGATAATCCAACTTCTCACAGCAAGTTCTAAATTGCTCTCTAAATTTTTGACTTACTTGAGCTATGAATGCTCTATTATTAAGTGTTGGCGCTGATTCGAGCAAGCTATTCAAGCCGGCGGTAGCGCCATTTTTAATGCACAATAAAAGCACCTTGGTAATATCTTCATCTTTTTGAATATTTACCTTTGTGCTCTTCCAGCCGTCACTTAGCTCCCCACAGCGCTGCCATAGCTTCTTTAAAAACACCGCTCGTTTAACGCCAAAAGATAGTCGATATTTAACGTAAGGGTAAGCTGACTTAAAGTGAGATAAGCTTTCAAAATTTGATGTTAGTATTAATGCATTTCGCTCGAGATCCGCATCGCTACTGCCGAAGCTTAACCCTAGCGAATCTGATTGCGCTCTCATTTCAACAAAGCTTTTACAGTTTTTATTCGTACAGAAAAGCAGAAACTCATAGACAATTTGAAAAAGACTTTGACTAAGAAAAGCTCCACCGCAGTCAGGACACCTTAACTGCGCTCTCACATTTCTATATGCGTTTTCTCGCTCTTGCTTCGGAAGATTTTTTTTAGCTATAGATTGAAATTGATTTCTCACATCGTCTAAGTCATCGAATGCTAAACCAGCTTCCTCTACACGTAATACGAAGTCATCAAATCGCTTTTCTGACTTTACGCACTCACAATCGCAATTTTCTCTACTACTTAATCTTTTGGCGGTGTCAAATCGATGCAAACCACATCGTAAGCATTTGAACTCAACTCTATCAACCCAGCTCGTCGGTTTCCGTTCGGTCAGCTTTACTTGGTTAATCTGCATTATTTGTTTTAGCTTCTCATCTGTCAGTAGATTGTGCTCTTTATGTTTCTCATCTTCTTTAAAAATTAACCGCCCAGTTCTTATTCTCTCTTTTATTGTTCTCCAACGCTCTCTCATCTGTTTCTTATTATGTTCAAATACAAGCTTATCATCGCTACTAACAACAGTTGCCTCACAGGGTTCTGGCTCACTTAGTAAGCTGATACCATATGGCGCGAGCGTGTCTTGAATATATTGTAAAGTTAGCACTCCTCGGTTTTTGCATGGCATATAACGACACTTAGAGTGGGCTATTAACATTTTTGTTGTCTTTTTATCAGGTAAACCGCACGTTCGGCATCTTACAACGTGCTCAGACTCCTGGTTCGCTTGAATGCCAGCGATATATTTATAGCCATTTTCATCAGCCATCCTCTCGATATCTTGTTGATTGTATTTCGAACATCTACTCATAGCTGCTATCTCCAGATACAGGCTTTGCTTAAAATTTAGCACTGTTGAAAATTAACCTATTAAAAAATAGTAGTCTAGACACTAACCTTTACAAGTGGAACAGCTTTGGGCTTCTGACTGAACGGTTTGCACCTCACACTGTCAATGCTAGACATGTAACTTCTCTTGGTTTTCAACTATTCTCACCGATACTAATGCTTGGGAGCGAAAGAGAGTAGAAATATGAATGACCCGCCCGACATAGAGCGTTTGATTGTCTACAAATAGATATTCATCCAACCCGGGAACACGGCTCAGTGATGTGGTTTTAGTTGAACCGTTTTCCAAAAGTAATGTTATACGTGCCATAAAAGTCTCCTTTTTGTTAAGAAGTTTATGGTACCGCTAACTAGGTACAAGGGTGCTGTGACGATCACTGATCTCGAAGTAATACATTAACGACAAGTGGGTGCTTCCACCGGTAGGGCTTGACAAAAATTAATGTAGTGGGCACTCGTCAACCGCATTCCCACTGTGTTGACGGTTTTTAAATTGAATTGAATAACTCAAACGCCCTCAGTTAAGCACTTAATAATTTGAGAATAAGTGAAACGTAAATTTACGTAAGGGGGGATAGCTCCCCCCATTCGTTTATTTAATCACAATTGGATTAATAGGAGAGCCTGAGCCTCGTTCCATTTTGAGCGGCGCTGCTGTAAACATAAACGTATACTGCCCATCTTCAGCACTGTCTTTTGCAAGGTCATCTAGCCAATACAACTCACTAAGCACAACTCCTAAATCCCTGATCAATGCACCATGTAATGGTATTACGTAATCTTTTCCGTGAATAGTTTGCGGAACCAGTTCGACAGCAAGGTTATCCGCCGCAATCACTGGTATTTCCATATCGTCAATCCAGTTAATTAGTTGTTTGCTATAACATAATCCCGGCTCTGTAGTTGCGCTCCATGGCGCGTCTGGTTCGTCCTGATAAAAGCGACCAACGGAACCCGTTCTTATCAACAAAATATCACGTTTCTCGATTGCTACGTTTTGCGCTTCAGCTGTTTCTTGTAAATCATCGAGTGTAACGCAAGAGCTTGGTGCCAAACGGCCAGACTGACCACCTTTGTGACTTCCTACATCCAACAAGACACCACGACCAACAATACCGTGTTCAGCAAGTTTGCCTACATCGACATGATCGTGCCCGTGTACAGTGCTATCTGCCGAAACGCCCCCATAAACTTTGTCGCCATACCAAGCATGCCCTAATGCATCCATGTGAGTCGTGCCTTGTAAATACATGAATACAGCATCGTCGGAGTACTTCACCCCACCGGCTAACTCATCAAGTTTATCCACAGAATACATACTTTCATCCTGTGTCATGAAATGCATGGCTGGCACTCTTCCAGGAAAGACAGGTCCGACTCCATGAGTAATCGGTAATTGCAGGGTGAATTTTTCACCTGTTTTTACAGCCTTAACGCCACGCAGTGCTTGTTCATCATCGAGGTAATTTAGTGCGCCAATTTGGTCATTCTCACCCCACTTCCCCCAGTTTTTCGGCATATCCTTCTGTAAATTTTCAATATCACTGCTTTGAGCAAAAGCCAGTGATGAAGAGCTTAGTCCCACAAGGGCGCTCAACACAGCGACAGATAAGATATTTTTGGATTTTTTCATTGTTATTTTCCTTTTGTTGCTCGTAGTTTTACTTGTTAGTAACAAAGCTTGATGTACTTTGTTTCGAGGTACTCCGTAATGCCTTGTCGACCTCCTTCTCGGCCTAAGCCAGAGCTTTTAACTCCGCCAAAAGGCATCGCAGGATCTGAGATAACGCCAGTGTTAACGCCTACCATACCCACCTCTAACTCCGCAGCGAGGTCGTGGATCCGTTTCAGACTCTCGCTGTAAAAGTAAGCCGCTAAACCTGTATCCTGTGCTCTAAGTGACGCAATGAGCGAATCTTCATCGCTATAGCGAACTAAAGGGGCGACTGGGCCGAAAACTTCTTCTTGAACACAGCGCATATCGGTTGTTGCTTCTGTGATCAATGTAGGAAGATACCAACGCTCCGACTCTGCCCAACGCTCGCCTCCATACACTATCTTGCCGCCTTTTTCTCTGGCATCTCTAACTAGTGCCTCCACCTTCTCCAGAGCCCGTTCATTAATGAGGGGACCTATATCGGTATGGGGATCACCGCCTAAGCCTAAGGAAAGTGCTTTTATTCGTTTTTCAAAAGCACTCGCAAAACGGTCATATAGCGAATCATGAACATAAAACGCATTCGCACAGACACAAGTTTGTCCGGCATTGCGAAACTTTGACTGCATCGCTCCTTCAACTGCTTTATCGATATCAGCATCGCTACAGACTATAAACGGGGCATTACCGCCCAATTCAAGCGAAAGGCGCTTAACGGTAGAGGCACAAGCTCGCATCAAGTGCCGCCCCACAGCTGTTGATCCAGTAAAGCTGAGCTTTTTAACCTGTTTGCTGGTGCACACTGTGTCGCCTATAAGTTGTGCGTCACCAGTTACTACATTAATCATACCCGGAGGAACGCCGGCCAAAAGCGCCAGCTCTGACAATGCAAGTGCTGTAAATGGAGTCTCAGGTGCAGGTTTTATTATCATTGAACATCCTACAGCCAGAGCTGGTGCGACCTTTCGAGTTAACATCGCTGCTGGAAAATTCCAGGGAGTTATCGCAGCACAGACACCGACCGGCTCTGTAATTGTTTTCAACGACTCACCCTCGGAACCATTGGGCATTGCGCTCCCGTTATCCTGCAACGCCGGTTGTGCGTACCACTTTACATAACTCGCCGCATAACGAACTTCTCCCAGGGCCTCAGCGAACGGCTTTCCTTGTTCTAGAGTAATGATTGACGCTAACCGCTCCTCATTCTCTTTTATCTTTTGGTACCAATTATTAAGTACTGCACAACGTTCGTTTATCGAAGTCTTACGCCAACTATTGAAAGCACGCTCAGCAGTGGTAATCGCATAGCGAACTTGCTCCTCAGAGAGCTTTGGAACAGTGCCTAGCAGCTCTCCACTAGCTGGATTAAAAACCTTCAACGTATTGCTCCCGCTACACGGGATCCAATTTACGCCAATTAAGGCCGCCTGCTTTAAATCTACCTGTTTCTCATTCATCATCTTGAGTTGGATTTCCCATCATTTTTGCTTTTAATCGTTGTTGTTTTTTTACTAATGTTGACTGGTCTATACCCAATGCTTGTGCCGCAGCTCGTGTCGTACCATGAACTTGGAGAGCCTCACTTATAAGCCTTAATTCAAGCTCATCCATCCGATGTCTCAACGAAAGCCCCTGCTTTCCTAGAAACTGCTCACCGATAAGTTCTCGAGGTAAATGAGCGGTCGTTATTAATGCTTGCTCACTGGTCACCACTAACCGCTCTACTAAATTTATTAATTCTCGAATATTTCCAGGCCAATCGTAACGAGTAAGGCGCTCAACAACGCTCTGATGCCAACGACAGTCAAATTCATATTGTTGATTAAAATAACAAAGGTAGTGTTCCAATAGCGGCTCAATTTCCTCAGTACGCTCGCGAAGCGCGGGTAGCTCGATAGGAACTACACATATTCGGTAAAGAAGATCTGGCCGAAAGAGGTTCTCTTCAACTAGTGCCTTTAAATCGCGATGCGTTGCTGAAATGAGTCTAAAGTTTGTCTGCCTAAACTCGGTCCCTCCAACCGGTAAAAACCGCTTCTCGGCAATCACCTTCAATAGCTTTGCCTGCAACGATAGGGGTAAGTCACCAATCTCATCCAGAAATAGAGTGCCGTTATTAGCAGCTTCAAGCAGCCCTGTTTTTCCTTTATTTGACGCACCAGTAAATGCGCCAGGTACATAACCGAAGAGCTCTGCTTCCAGCAGCGACTCAGGCATTGCGGCACAGTTAAGCTCAATAAAGGGTCCGTTACTGCATCGGCTATATTGATGAATAGTGCGTGCTAATAATGTTTTACCAGTTCCCGTCTCGCCTTGTAACAGTACTTTTGCCGCTGAGTTAGCTACGCGCTTGGCAAGCTCGTAACAGGCTTGGGTACGCGGGCTTACGATAAATGGCTCTGCCGGCCAGTCATGCTGCGCCGGACCATATTGTTCTCGCACATTCAACAACTGCTCTAGCTGCTCTTCGGCACGCTTGGCTTGGAGTAACTCAGTTACGTCTCTAACCGTTGTAACTACGTATTCAATGCGTCCTCGGGCATCAATCATCGGAGTGCCCGATGCCAAAATTTTATGGTCATCGGTCAAAGCCTGAGTCAGTGTTACAGCGCGTCGCTCTTTCAACACTTCTAACGATACCGAACGTGAAATGTAGCCGGCTTTAACAACTTCTGACATGTGCATGCCCTGTAGAGATCGCTTTGGAATACCTGCTATTCGCTCATAGGCTTTATTTACAGTTATGGTTATTCCGTTCCCATCGGTAATGTAAACGCCGTCACTCATGGCATCCAGTACCCGTTGCAGGTTATCACCGTGAAACATCAGCGTGTCTCCTTAAGGGGGCTCCGTAGACGCCAGCCATAAATCAAAAAACACAATAATAGTCCAGCAGCAAACGCCCAGGTTGCACCTTTCACGACCAAAATTGCTGCAATAACACCGGCAATTCCCAAATCGCGCTCGCTTCTAGCTTCCTGAATACCTATGCGCACACTGACGTAACCTTGGATTAGTAGGGTCAGTGCCAAAGCAATCCCCAAGATCGGTTGCACTAGACTGACGACTGGTAGTAGTAGTAAGCCGGTATTGGTCCCCCAGCGAAAAGATCCTGCGCCCCCGAAGATGGAGTCCATTGCCTTGCGACCTTTTTTAAAACGTTCAACAATTACAACATGCATTGCCGCCCAGAGAGGTCCGCACATTGCTACATCCGGCCCAATAATACTCATACCAAAATTGCGAGCACCAAAAATCATGTGAGCACGATCAGGGCTATAATCAATTTTTTCATCCGGGCGCGCTTCATCAGCTTCATCCAAAATAGCCTTGCTCTGCAGGACATCGCCAAAAAGTACGATATAAGCTGCTAGCACTGTCGGAATTGCTGTAACAAACATCATTAATGGTGGCAGTCCAACACCGAAGAGCGTGTATTCTGTAAACATCGTGACAAAATCTGGTGATGTCAGTCCCCACTCGATATCTGGCCAGGGAGCCTCACCAAAAAGCGGTGCGACCACGATGGCAAGTGCAATGATGGGGAAAATTCCCAACTTACCTATCAGCGCTAATAACCAATGTTTATTTTGAATGGCTGCAAAATGGCGTGAAAAAATTAGGTAGAATGCTATACCAACCGCAATGGATATTGTCATGGGGAAGGACTCAAAACGCCCCCCTTCTTCAAATACTACAGCAACAGCCGCTAAGCCGGCGCCCATAATGATGCCAGCTTTGATCGCACTGGGAATATAATGAACAACTCGTCGTGCGATTCCTGAAGCACCCAATACCATGGCAAATGCGCCCAGCATCATTTGAAAGGCGATTAGTGCATGTACGCGGCTTTCCCCCTCGGGAAAGGTAGAGACATACATCATTAACAAAGGTATTGCAGGAGTTATCCACCCTGGCACTACTGGATCGCCAAGCAAATGATGGAGCAAGTAAAATAGACCATTAATCAGTACTATTGCCAGTGCAGCCTCAAATGGCATTCCCAGAAGTTCGGCCATTAACGAAATAGCAGCTAAATCCACTGCGCACATCAACAATCCCTGAAAGTAATCCGGCCACTCAAATCGGTAGTGCAAAAAGGGCAGCCTTACTTTTAATGGACCAAGTCCCCAAAACGGTGCTTCAGCGCCCGATTTACGATGTTTCCATAACGACATTATTGGTTTCCTCAGTAAACAGCAGTGTAAATAGCTGCAATATCTTCCACACTCAATTCCCGAGGATTATTGCGGAGCAGTCGAGTGACACCATGAGCGGACTCAGCCAATTCAGGAATAACTTCTTTTGGAATATCGAACTCGCGTAGCGTTTTGGGAATATTAACTTGCTCACATAGCTGGGTCAGTCGCTCAACCACAAAGTCCCCAGCTTCTTCTTCTATCAAAGTTTGAGGAGCTCCCAGCGCATAGGCAATATCAAGAAATAGACTCCGACAATAAGAGTAATTCCAACGCATCACTTCCGTAAACATAACGGCATTACTGACACCATGCGACAAGTGGAAACGCCCTCCCAAGGGATATGCCAGCGCGTGGACGGCTCCAACTCCAGCATTCCCAAAGGCTAAGCCAGCCATAAGGCTGGCTGTAGCCATTTGCTCGCGCGCCTTCATATCTTTGGGGTTTTCATAGGCATGTAACAACGATTTATTAATCATCGTCATCGCACGCAATGATAATGGTCGAGTGAGCTCAGTAGAGAAATTAGATAAATAACTTTCAACGGCATGCACTAAGGCATCAACTCCACTCGCTGCGGTGACGGCGGGTGGACAGCTCACTGTCAATTCTGGTGCCACAATGGCAACGTCTGGCAACAACTGGTTGCTGACAATACCCTTTTTTAACTGCGCGTTTACGTCTGACAAAATAGCAATATTGGTCACCTCAGAGCCTGTTCCTGCTGTAGTCGGCAAACAAATAAGGGGAGTTTCTCTGGTACGAACCTGATCTTCCCCAAAAAGCGCCTCCAATTTTCTGTCATCACCAATATAGACAGCCACGGCTTTAGCCGTATCCATCGCGCTGCCCCCCCCTATTGCTATAATGCCGTCGCATTTATTTGCCGTAAAACTATGACAGCAGTCTTCGACTACATGTGTTTCCGGTTCAGCCGAAATATCTGAGTACAGTGATGTACTGTCTGCAAAGTCATGCTTGAAGCGTTCTAAAATCGGTTCAATAACACCAGAGCCCAGCACTCCTTTATCGGTAACAATTAAAGGGCGCTTCATCATGAGATCTTCAGCCTCTGCCGCCAATTGGGCACTTGCACCATATCCCGTCAGTAACCGTCGAGCGGTTTTAAATACTTGCACGCGTGTCTCAGTCATTGCGTTACCTTTTTGTCGTTATTTTTTAACTTTTTATTATCAATTACTCAGCAAGCCCTATGCCAACTCAAAGTAAAAAATTTAAACCATTGTTTTTATTGCACTTAATAAATATCAGCACCACTGAAAAATAAATCGAGTTTACTTTTCTGATGATTTTAAGCCATCAAAAAAGAGAAAATGATGAAATTATTCATCAGCAGAATTTAGGACTTTTTAAAATATTTATATAAAAAACAGCACCTTACATTTTTACAGTCTTTGGCATAACCGTTGCAGAGCTTATCTTGCACATTCTTAATAACAAGAAAAAAACAGGGGAATACCACATGAAATATAACGATAAGCTTAAACAGCGAGCTCTTACAACCACGACATTGGTCTCAACCATGTTGGTAAGTAGTTCGGTTATGGCTCAGTCAGTTTCTGCACCGAAATGGGATTTTTCTTTTAACGGTTACATAAATGCTCACGCTGTGTATGCGAGCTGTGATGACTCAGGGTCTACAGTAGCCGGCAACGCTTTGCTTTGCACGGGGGAAGATGCAACCTCCGTATCAAACGGTTATAGCCCCTCCAGTTTTCAATTTTCAGCAACAACCCAGGCTCAGGGCTTCGATTTAAAAGCGTTTCTTGCAATCGAGCCAGGCTCAACTGATAACAGCGCATTTAATGGTAACGGAGACAACCGTGCGTATCGTGCCTACTTTACTGTCGGTAATGACGATGTAGGAACACTCAAAGTTGGTCGTGGTTATGGTGTTTTCGGTATTGATGTAGTGATTGAGGATATGGCGCTAGGAGGAGTTGGTGCACCGGCATCAATCCGTAGCCCATTAAACACAACCTTAGGCGCTGCAGGCTATGGTTATATTTTTGCAGATAGGTTATCTCAAATCACTTACAGTCGTTCATTTGCTGACAACTGGCAAGCTGATATTGGTATTTTTCAACCTCTAGATTCAGTAAGCTTCGGTGGAAACGGTTATGTGGGAGATTCCGGCTCAGAGCGTCCAGGAGTTCATGGCCGCTTACGCTACAATCATGATAACGGCTTTATTTCTACAACATTTTACAATCAACATGTCACAACCGATATCGGAGATTATAGCGCTAGGGGTGTCGATTTAACCGGCGCACTTCAATTGGATAACACTCGTATCTCCCTTTCAATATTTGATGCTAAGGGACTCGGTTACTATGGGCTACTGATCGATGCTGCGGATGCTAACGGTACTCCGCGCGATAGCTCTGGTTGGTTTACGCAGGTAACGCAAACATTTGGGGCAACTAAGGTTGGTTTGAATTATGGTGTGTCAGAAGTAGATTTAGCCGGAATTGATCAGCTTAGTCAGGTAGAAGAACAGAGTAAACTTAGTTTGGGTGTTTATCATACATTATGGCAAATGTTTACGGTGTCAGCAGAGCTGTCATCAATGGAAGCTGAAAGCCATAATAATGATAGCATTGAAAACGAAGCTGTCAGTATTGGTTTCTCTTTATCTTTTTAAGCTCATAGAAGTGCTTATCACGCGCTGAAGTTGGGACCTAGCCCAGTGTTCTATCGGCAGTCTACCCCATCTAGTATCGGGTGGGGTATTTCCGACGTAGCGCTTGCGCACCAGGCCGAATTAACCCCACCCCATCCTCGAAATGATTGCTTTGCGACGTTTTGAATGGCTGCTTAATTACGCGATTGTTTGTTTTGTTCGCCCTGTTGATCTATTAGGCTAAACTTAATTCTTCCGTCTTTTCTAAAATCTATAGTTTTATGATTTGACGCTCTTAGGTATTCTAAAACGCTATCTCGGAGCTTGTAAGTTGTGGACTTTATTGGGAACGACTTAATGTCAAAGCCTGTTACTTTGCCACCATTCGGGAAATGTATCGTTTGGCCCCTCCATCCTAGGTTGCCAGAAGCTATATAATCTCCAACTAACAATTTGATCGTTTGACCAGCATAATGTTCGAGAGGTTTACCATTGAACTGAATATTGGTTGCTTGGGGTCGTCCATCTTGTTCGTAAGTCACTTCATACCGTAACGCATCCGAGAAGTGTAAAAAGCCCTGATTAATAAAGCCGGTTAAATCGAGGCTTTCTTGCTCTGATGGCATAACTAGGCGTTGAGCGTTAGACTTTATAAGCTCTCTGAGTTGAGTAGGCGTAAGCTCAATTAATTGAAGCGTGTCTGCATAGGGAATAACATTGTACCAATCAGAAAAAGTCGCCATTTCGCCCGGCTCAAAGCCGTTAACAATACTTGATGCATTGATTGCTGCCAAATCAGCGATTTCATTATCTGTATTAACCGTTTGCATAACTGCATCCGTTATAAAGTTGGCAACGGCAAGCTCTGCAGTATAACGGTCAACCAGTATCGCATTTTTTGTTAATGCTGAGTCATCAGGGATGCGCCCTAACGGCTCATTTAATACATCGTCAAAATCAGTGATGATAGGAGCAATGGACGTTTTATAAAACTGCTCACTAAAGCTTATAAGCGACGCGCTGTTTTGCTTTAGAGAGTGCAAAACGGTGTTGTTAGATATTACGACTTCTTTTGAGTCACGTCGCAAGTTCAGTTGAATATCCCCAATGTAATCGCCCCACTGTCCAGCCTGAAATACCGGAACTCCACTGTAAATGTGCTCTTTATTAACCCCTGACTTATGCAGTGTATCGTGCGAATGACCGCCGATGACAATAGCGGGAACCGACGCTTTTGCTAATAGCTCTGCGATGTCTTGATCGCCAACTTTTCCGCTTTGTTGATAGCCAATATGTGTCAGTGCGATAATGACATCAACCTTACCTTCAACAGCGGTCAGTATTTGGTTCATATTTTCCAGTTGCGGAGCAACCTTTAATTGCGGATCGTCAGCCAGGTTACTTTTCGTATCTTCTGATGATGTTTGTCCAACTACCGCGATTCGCCACCCATTAATTACTCCAAGTAGCACAGAAGCGTAATCGTCAGCATCTAAATTTTTAGACGCAACAAGATTTGAACTCAATAGTGGAAAATTGGCATCAGCGTTAATGGCTTGCTTTAGGATTTGAGTGCCGCGATCAAATTCATGATTACCCAATACTGCCGCATCAAGACCTGCCGATGAATAAGCGTGGTAGGCCAAGCTTTTTTTGAAAGATCCTGGACTGTAACCGAGTAATTCATCATATACGGCACCGGTATGATCATCTCCAGCGGATAAAAATAATACATGCTCTTTTTTTGAACTTGCCTCACGACGAGCCTTGCTGACATGGGCAGCTATGAGGCCAGTCACAAAGCGAGCATCGCCATCTTCTTTTTCTATTATGTGTTTGTTGTGTAAATCATTGATGTGGAAAATTCGTAGTTTTAAATGCTCTGATGGTTTTTTTGACGGCCAGTTATCGGGCCATCGTATTTCGAGATTTCCGGTTCTATCTAAAATAGGAGCAAGAGTGTAGGCTCGATCAAACGGGCTATTCTTATGCAGTTCAAGTGGCGCTACCTGAATTACGTCTCTAGCGTGAGAGAACGTATCAGTACTAACCAGTAGCAAACTGAAAAAGATAAACAGGTGGCGCAACGTTTTCAAAGTGCACTCCTTTTTTAATTAAGGGGCTTAAGCTTTGCTCTATTAAACCGCATTAATATGACAGTAAAAATACACTGCCTGTGACTCAAATTTGTCATCAAAATGACGCGAAAGCATACGTTAAATGTCATATTAAGTTATTACTCTCTCGCACACCTTTACAATTCATTCAATCATAAAAAAACCTGCTTCAGGGAGAATAATTAATGTCAGTGTTTCGACCAAATGCGTTAGCTTTTGCAGTAACGAGCGCCCTGTTACTTGGGACCTCCTTCACCGTTAACGCCCAAGAGCAAACAGATCAGCTTGAAACCATTATTGTGACAGCGCAAAAATCAGAGCAAAGCCTTCAAGAAGTGCCCGACGCAGTCTCTGTTGTCGACGGAAGCGCACTGGATCAACTGAATGTTGCCAATATATTTGACTTGAGTGATCAAGTACCCGGACTCGTGGTATCAAGCGTACAAGGCTATCGACCCTCTGTATCAATTAGAGGCGTCGGCAATGAAATACCTGATAATGCTGGAACCAAGCAAGCAGTGGCATATCATATTGATGGCGTATTCATGGCCAATGATTATGCACTTTGGGCTGACTTGGTTGATATTGATCGTGTTGAGGTCACTCGAGGCCCCGACGGAACAATTTATGGAAATAGTTCGACAGGCGGAGCCATTAACGTACACACCAAAAAACCTGACTTTATAAATGGTGATGGCTCATTATCAGCAACGATGGGTCAGTACGACACAATGAACTTTCGTGGTGCTACCACATTGAAGTTAGACGACAACTTAGCAGTACGACTCTCTGGATCTCACCGAGAGCATGACGGCTTCACAGAAAATAGAGCACTTACTCATGATTACCGTTTAGACGATAAAAATAACACGACAGTTAGGGCACAAATTCGTTGGCAACCCGCTCAGGACTTCGATATCCAGCTTCAACATATGCAGTTCA
This sequence comes from Idiomarina aquatica, assembly GCF_004362895.1. Lineage (GTDB taxonomy): Bacteria > Pseudomonadota > Gammaproteobacteria > Enterobacterales > Alteromonadaceae > Idiomarina. The sequence continues at coordinate 14,758 of NZ_SNXI01000017.1, forward strand.
GCTCAGATACAAATGGCCCTGCGCTGAAAGGTAATTTAGACTTAATTAGCAATGATCCTCGCGTGGTTTACCATGATACCCGTGAGTATTATAAACTAGACATGGATATGACCAGCTTGCATATGCATTATGCTATGGATTGGGCTCAGTTACGCGGTATATTCAGCCAGCAAAACTATGACATGCGCCGTCGTCTCGATATGGATAGAAGCAGTTTGACTGCCAATGATCCAGCACCATTTCCTCTGTCTGATGGTGAAGAGCCGACAAGCTTAGGACAAGTTCCTATACCGGAATTTATCGGTAATTTGCGACAGGAAGATGAGTCTTATACGGCTGAAATCAACTTGATATCACCTGATGCAACGGCTGATTTAACATGGTTAGTTGGTGCTTTTTACCTTGATACTGAGATTTTCTCAAATACACGTAATTTTTACGATGGCGGAAGAGATGGCAACCCAGTCAGTGAAGTTGTTGCAGGACCTAATGTCTTTGAAAATAATGCGGATATTGATTTCATAAACTCTGACTTCCGTAACTTTCAATCGTATTCAGTTTTTGGGCAAGTCAGTTATGCGTTGACAGACGCACTGCGTATGACGACGGGCTTACGTTATACTAATAACGAATTTTCTGATGAGCGTTGCAGTTTAAACTGTGTTCCCACTCGCTCTCCTATCACCAGCACACCATCTGATGAAACTGATAACGTGACAGGGAAGTTTGCGCTGGACTATCAGTTCACAGAGCGAACTATGGGTTATGCATCTGTAGCAAGTGGCGTAAAACCAGCAGGTTCAAATAGCTCGACTGACACGCGCTTTTTCCCTGAAAAATTTGATCAGGAAGAACTCATCGCTTACGAACTTGGTCTCAAAAATGATTTATTTGATAACCGGTTACGTTTAAATACCGCCGCTTTCTATTATGACTACAGTGACTATTTATTTGAATCAAGTGGCATTGAACGTTTTAATTCAGGCGCATCAAATTTGCCTGAAGCAGAAGTATATGGCTTAGAGGTTGAGGCTCAGGCGAACCTTGGAAAAGGCTGGCGTTTAGATACCAACTTAACCTGGATGGAGTCAGAGGTTATTGAAGGACGCGATGCAATTGATAGAGCTGAAGCTGAAAATGCTTCAGTCGGATTGATCTTAGATGGAGCCCCAACCGAGGCCATTAACGCCGCCCGCGAGGCCACCGCTGTTAACTTAACGGGTAACGAATTAGCGAAAACTCCAGATTTAGTCGCTAATGTTCGCTTAAGCTATACACATCAGCTCAATAATGGGGCCACATTAAGATCATCGTTGGGCTATACGCACCGAGGTGACTATTTCGCTCGAGTCTTTAATTCTCCTGACCGTGATGTCGTAGAAAGCTATGATATCGCCCATTTAAACGTGAATTACATTCCTTCACATGGTAATTGGGATTTAGAGCTGAATGTGCGTAACTTATTCGACGACGACTCTGTTGCCTCTGTTCATACCGATACATACGGTGTGGGAGTGACCAGTAAACAATATTTAGCACCGCGTGTTGTGACACTTCAAGCTCGTTATTTCTTTTAACATCGACTTATAGCAGCTCAGAGGCCACCTTAATCGGTGGCTTCTATCTAAATCCAAATAGATGAAATTAAATACGTCTGTTTTTATGGTGTCAAAACGGCCGGCAAACTCTAGGAAGAACTCACTAAATTAATGTGTGTTGACAGCTTATTCTCCTTCGGTACCTAATCAAACGAAATCACCCGAGACAAATTCTAACTTCCTACCACCTTCGATAGCTGCTTCTTTATGGTTATTGTAGTTGCCCCTGTTAAAGTGTGGTAACCAATCGTTCGGCAACAAAAACGCGGTGGCAGTTTTTAGCAACAGTCATAATTAACGACGTGCCTTTCGGCACAGCCATAACATCTTCTTCGGTGATGTCCAAACGGCTTGCAACTTCCCAGTGACATAATTGAAGTCAAACACGTGCAAGCCTGCGTCCCAACAAACCAATGGAGGGCAGGCTAATATTTTTCGCTTTCGTGCTCACGAAGCTTTTCTATACCCCAAATCAAGAGAGCTATGCCAGAACCTATACCAATTACGAGAACGAGAAGCATAGCTATTTGAAATGTACTCATAAACACCTACCCTAATTAACATCCGTGAGTTGTCTCAGGAGTCATTAACCCAATTAAAACAATAGTTTTCAACTATCTATTGAAAATAACCGCCAATGCTGAGATTATAGCACCGTTGAGGCACGTTACATTTTGCGAGTGGCCTTATCACCCACTAGCCCTAGAGCCACCAGTTTTGGTGGCTTTTTTATATCAACAGCAAGATATATGAGCGTAAAATTCTCTTCATTTAAACCTTACTCGATTAGTGATTTTGCGTAGAGGAAATTAAAAGAGTCAGACCAAGTACCCACTCTTTTGAACCAAGCCATTCCTGTTGCGCCGAAACTCATCGCCAATCTCGCTAGCGAAAATCATAGTCACATATCAGTTGGGCTATCATCTCTGCAGTTTTTTGCAGTGAGTATCTCTAGACTTTGAATTACTTCTAGTCTTTTTCTAATTACCGATAAAGATTGTTGTAACACCAATCAACAGAACAAAAGGTGCAGCGCCGATCAATACAGCTTGCAGCGTTGTTAGCTCCATAACTAATATCTCATGAGCAAATATTCAAATATACATCGCGTCGAAACCGAGCACCTATGATTTAAGTATGCTGTAAAATCGTCAATTTCACTAACCATTCCGGTGCCTGCGACAATGAAACTTCTTCACTCTGATAGAGTATCACAGCATTAATACCTGGCTAGCTACTCGAATTGTGGATGAAATTACCTCACTCATAAACGCACAACTAAGCTAAGCCATTATGTCCGCAAGCAGCTGCCCAGCTCACGGCACAAGTTCAATGACAATAACATGCTACCGCTGAACAACGCAGCTAACTGAAGCTCCTGATTGCTAAAATCTGTTAGATGAAGTTTCTGGGGCTCGAAAAAAATCTAAGAACCTCACGGTTATGCACGTTATTTTTTACAGACTTGTCGTTTAAGCCGGCCTACCTGCTTCTGATAGTTTGAAGGTAGCTCATAGCTAATTAGCACACGAAGATAACGAGTCACATAGGCACAATGAAACTTTTGATTTGGCGGCAACCATTCAAGAACAGATTTAGCACCCTTCGATTGATTTGTAGCGTCATCAACAACCAATAAGTTGACGGGGTCGTTTGAAAAACGCTCCCTTTTATCATAACTCCACATGGCAGCCCCCATATCCCAGGCGCGCTTCAGTGGAACTATATGATCAACATCAACATCGCTACTGATAACAAAAATTTTCGCAGTGTAGGGATCATTCCAGCGACCTCGCAAAACACGGCAATTATCGCTCGTATACTGAACAGGGACTGTGGAAAGCTTTTCAAGTAATTCATGGCGTTCGTTCAAACAATCTCCGTCTTTATCGATCCAATGATTGAATGTTCTGCGCTCATAGCCCTTCGACTGCTTCTCTTCATCGTTGGTGATATAGCCTTTCGGGAGTCGCCCGCCACTGCTTAAGCATGCCTTCAGGGAATCATAAGGGGTAAAGTTTTTCGTCCTTGTAAACCATGGGCTATCCTCAGCATGGCATATTCCAGTATTGCTTTTTTTTACCGATGGCTCAGAATAGATTGCTAGAGAGACATTACTAAAGAAGAATAATAAGAGTGATCCATAGCGCAAGAACGAAGAACCTCGCCTTGTTATGCGGCGCTCATACATTGAGTATCTCACTCATCCTGACTGTCTTCCGTAGACTTCAATCGGTTTATACCCCATACACCGATAGTAAAAAATGCAATAAGTCCAATGAGCAATAGAAACAAAAGTGCTATTTGTCCGTTTGTCATTGTGCGCCCTCCTTTGTCTAATGCACAAATCAGTGAGTATATTTAACGCTTTTAAAACTAGCACACGACCAATAGTTTTTGCTAAGTTGTCGGCGTGATATCATAATAAGCAACAAAGCTACTCGGAAGCTAGGCTCTGACAGTCATAAGTAATTTTTCCAATAGGCACCTACCAATAGTCGCTTAGCAAGAGATGACAGGCCAATTGCGCTATTCATGCAAAAAGAGTTTGAGCTCAATCTAAGGGGTATGCCCCTCAATTGATGAATAACGAGTTTACCAGTCATGCAGCTGAGTCAGAACTGATTCATTTAACACAAAGAGGTCGGGCAGATGAACTGTAAAAAGAAGCCACTGGGAAAACAGAGTCACAGAGAGACGTCTAAAGAGTATAGCCTCGATCAACTACTAGCCAAAAGTTCTAAGGATGACTTTGTTTTAAGCGATGAAGATAAGTGCTGGCTTAACGGTTCTTTGGTCGAGAGAAAACCAAAAATTAATCAATGAAAAACAAGAGGTTTTAGATGTCAGAAATTATGGCAACTATCGCAATAGCGTTAGCTCCAATCCTATCAATAGCATTTGTAGCATACTATTTGTTCTGGTATGAGCGTAAATCTGATAACAACCAGGACTGAAGTGAATGACAAAGAAGTCGTCGCTTAGATTGATGGCGTTATTTCGTTTAGCTTTCAAAGCTCTGGCCCCAACTGCAATAAACCGCCATACTAATTTTGGTCATCTCGGACATACTTTTAATCAGTAAAGTTAGTCACATTATGTAAGCCGGGTTAGTGGAAATCCGCAGGCTCTCCGCGAGATATTCTGAAGTTATCACCAGCTTAGGTTGCCGTTCACCAGTTGGTTTAAATTGCATAAAAATTCACATTAGGTACTATTCCTGCCTCTTAAAAATGACCAATTTAGTACATAAAATCGGTGACCATAAACTATTTTGACCGCCGTGTTTGACCTCTATGTACCTAAACTGTTTGTTTTCAAATGTTAACTAGGCCCCACGTTTGACAAGGGGTGTAGGTTAATGTAAATTAAGATCTATCAAGACAGCCTACCCTTAACTGTCTTGACATGGCAGAGGTTTCTTTCATATCGGTTCCATCGTATAAATCCAGCTGAGCATATATTGTCATAGTCACCTCTGCACTTCCATTGCGAGTTTGCTAAATGACTAATTATAAGGCAGACATTTTTTCTTTCCGCCATCCTACCGTCTTACCAAAAAGTAGCTTTTCTCAAACTAAGACTACCTGACCGCTGTAGATAATTATGAAAAGTAGCATCCCTGCCCACTCACATCCCTTGTGATGTCCATCCTTTCAACGTTAACGCCTTGCTACGTCATTTTACGTCGCAAGCAAACAATTTAACTGCGACCCCAAATGACGCACCCAAAGGTTTTACTGCACGGATTCACCATGATGGTGATATTTGCTCAATAAGGAGATACCCATGAAAAAATCAATCTTAGCGTTGGCGTTAATTACAGCATCAAGTGCGGCGACGGCGCAGTCGCCTAACTGGAACAAGCTCGATGTGTCGTACCTTGATACTGATATAGATGTAAATATTGGTGAAGCGTCGTTCGACGGCTTTGGCCTGAATGGCTCGGTTGCGCTTAGCGATAACTGGATGCTGTTTGGCGATTACAAAGCGGTATCGGAAGATGCCAATGGTGCCAGTGCCGATTTAGATATGTTCAGTGCCGGTGCCGGCTTTTACCAAAGTGTGTCGGATAACACCGATATGTTTGCAACGGCATCGGTGGAGCGACTGGAAGTATCGGGTTCCGGCGGCGGTATTTCTGCCTCTGACGGTGAAACCGGCTTCGGTTTGGGCGTTGGCGTCCGTTCGATGTTAACGACGTCATTCGAGTTAGGTGGCAAGGTGGATTACGTCAATATCGATAGCGAAGACATTGTGCGTGCCCAGGTCAACGCATTTTACTACTTCACCGACAACATCTCTGTTGGTCTAGGTTACGAAATGTACCGCCCCAGCGACGCTGATTTGGACATCGACACGTTGGGCGCATCATTCCGCTACGCGTTTTAGGTTAGTAGTACCGCAAAACAATTAGCCCGCAGCTGTTGCGGGCATTTACAAGCGTTTGGCCATAGCCGGGATTAACGCAATCTGCTCGGTTAACTGGGCACTGGCCTGCTGAATAATAGCGATACACTGATCAACATGCGCCAACTCTGCTGACGAGATATCCTTATCCACTGTCGCTGCACGCGCTGAGCTTATCCCTTTATGTACCGCATCAATGGTTTGTTGAGCCAGTAACTGCATGCGAGCCGGCGAAAAGCCAAATTCCTCTGCCATGTCGGCTAACATATAGGCGGTAATAGGCTCGGAGAAATTCCCGGCTGTTCCGCTCTCATACTCACCCATCGACATGGCATAATGCTGGTCCATGGGAGCGTCCTGTTGTCGTTTTTCGATTTCATCGATAATGGCTTTAATATTGACCAAATCGTAGAACGGCGCCAATGTCAGACCATTTTTGCCGACATAAAAACTGATGTTTTTACCATGTGCGTCGTAGTTGCGCACCAACACATTAAATATCATCCACCGGATCAGTTGTGCCCGGTAATGTGCTTGGTTAGCGGTATAAATGGCAAAGAGTTTCGGGAAAGAAACCCCATCGCGAATGTATCGCCCATCGCCCTCGTCGCCATGCTGGCGCTCATATTTATAAGAAGGCGGTAAGTTAGTCGCCTGGCATCCATCAATCACATGACGCCGAAAAACCCGCTGACTACTGGCATCAAGCTTTCGGTCAAATCGTTCAACAACCAAGGTTCTGACGCCACCATAGGTGCGCAGCTCAGTTGCGGGTACCGGCAAACCAGCATGCTGTGCCAAATTCAGGGTAAAGAACTCGTTGACGGCAATAAACGGTGCCCGCCCGGATTCAAATTTAAAAATTTTAGTCGAACACAGATCGCCCTCGCCAAACCCCGTTTGTCCGTCAATCTCCAATAGGTTAAGTTTGTCCTGAACCCCTGCTACCGATAACCGCACACGGCCATCCCAATAGGCTATTGACTCACCTGTCAGGCGATATCTTTCCAGTCGCTTGTTCAGTTCATCTTTTGTGATCAGGCGAAAGTCTGTTTTGGTCTTGTCTTGGGTATCGCTAATAAATGACAATGCGCCGGAGGTGTCAGTACCAATAACTTTGATAAGGCCAAAAGTATTATTACGCGAGATGGTCGTATTGCTGGTGAGCTCTTCCAGGCCTTTACCTTCGGGCAACATATTCTGTAAAAAATGACGAACCGCACGGCTATCGAAATTACCGGATAACGGCAAATGTGGCGATATTGCAAAACCGTCAATAACCCAATCGGGCTCATAGGTTAACATCAGCTCAGTTTCAGAGCCTACCGGCAACGTTAGTGTTGCTATTACCCTTTGATTACCTAAAAGGACCTTAAGCTGAGGCGTATTAAAACCACTCGTCATCTGCATATCCTTCGTTTGCGCTGTGTTCAATGTCGTCAGACACCACGGCAAAGGTCAAACCGAGGTATTCCATCACCTGAAGCAATGTAGACAGCTTTACGTTGGTATCCGCCTTTTCTATTCTTATTAAGGTGGGCTTAGAAATCGACAAGGCATCCGCGACCATCTCCAGCGACAACTTCATTTTAGTGCGTTTGGCTCGGATCGCGGATGCTAATTGCTGCGGCGAAAATTGCTGTTCTAAGTTAGGCATCGCTGTCGCTTTGACGCTACGCCCGGTAGGTTGTTTAGACATAATGGTTAACTTTAGTTTACTTTTAGTAGAAAGCTTAGACGAGAGAAGCTAAAAGTCAAATATAAATTACTTTTAGTTGCCAGTCTGTAATTTTCTCTTTAAAAGTAAATTACAGATTACCTTAAGAAAAGTCCGCCTACCCCCACTCCGCCAACTGCTGGATATCTTTAATGCGGTCGCGTTGCAGCGCAAAGGCTTCGAATACGTCGTCAAAGCTTTGGTTGTTGTGATGTAGGTTGGGTAGTGCCAAGTTGGCCTGGGTGAAGAACTCGCGGCGGTTGTTATGCCAGCCTTGTTGCCACCAATGCAGGATGAGTTCGCGCGACGACAACAGTTTATCGCTGCTTGGCAGGCGGTCAGATTTGTTTGCGTTTACCGCAGTGCGGGTGGGCAGTAAGTTCCATAAATCGTTATTGGGCCAGCGGGCAAACGGGAAGGCATGATCCACGGCGTAGTCGCTGGGTTTTATGTGTTTGCCGGACCAACAACAGGCGATGTCATCGCTGGCGAGCAGTTCATTAACCCGATGGCGCACACGGTTGGTGCTGCGAGTATCGTCTTTCCAGTCCAGCGCCTCTAAATAATCATTGCGGGTAAATTGCTGCCGATTGACGTCATAACTGTGCATCAACGCCGCCCATTCGTTCACCAGCGCCGGCTCTATCCACACGCTGAAACGGGTTAACGAATCCCAGATGTGTTTGGGTGCATAAAAAGTCCCGAGCGAGGCTAAAAACGGCAGATCCAGGGTCAGGCCAGTTGTTGGCTTGCTGGTACGATTCAGCTCAACCTCAAACACGGCGGTATTGCTACCGGGCAAGGTGGTGTAAGTGGCCGGGTTCTTTTTAATGGTGGCGGCGATGTCTTTCAGTGTCTGGTAAAGCGGTAACGCCTGCTCTGCGCCGCTGTAGTGCGCGCCAATAGCGTAATCGGCGGCCGTGGTATGTTGTAATAATCCCCAACCCCGCGGCTGCACAAAACCCAGCCCCGCCGAGGTGTTGTTGTTTTGGTGCATGCCGTAATGGTCAATTAAGGGTTTATAGAGTTTTAACCAATACAGCGCCACCAGTCCCATGGGTAGTGCGACGTGATCTTCGGTTTGATCCAACACCGCACCGGGATGGCCTTCGGCGATACGCAGCAGACTTCTTAACAGTGCAACTTTGTAGGTGGATGTCTTTCTGTCATTAACCACGATGTTGCGCAGCAGCGGAAAGGCGCCGGTGCCGTCATCGGGTAAGGTCAGCAGTACGGTTTGCCAGCTGACATCGTTACGGCCGAGTTCGTCGGTTTGTTGTTCGGGTGTGAGTAACTGATAGGTTAAGCCAAAACGACTGGCTAATTGCGCCAGTTCGTCGGCGGAAACCTCGTACATGGTGCGCTCGTCATGACAGGCGCCGTGACGCAGCGAAATCACCAACTTGCCGTTAGGTTTTAACAGGGAGCTTAACTTGCGCAGGCTGCGTTCACGCTGGGAAGCCGGGATGTGCATCCATACAGCGCTTAATAAAATAAGATCAAACTTGGTTTGCAGTGCAAATACCTGGCTGAGATCGGGCAGGCTGTCGTTAAGCCAATGCACCGGCTTGCCGACGGTGTAGCCTTGCGCGACTTCACGAATGCCCTCGGCGGGCTCTACGGCCACAACGTTCAAGCCCTTGGCGGCCATAAAACGGGCATCGCGGCCTGAGCCGGCACCGACATCCAGCACCATGCCCTCTTTTGGTAATTGGCCGAGCCAATCTTTGTGCACCGACTCAACAGGCACGCTGTTGTAGTTGTCCGCCAGGGTTTCGGCGTTTTTGGAGTAGTAGGTGATGTTTTTGGACATTTTGTGAGTCTCGGGCGACCCTGTTCAATTAAATTTCAAATTATTTTGAAATATACATGAAGTTAAGAGCCATTGATAAAACAGTCGTACAGTAAGTCTGCAAACTGCTGCTCTGTAATTTGCCCCAAAACCAGATCAACCATTGCATCAGCAAGCTCTTCGCGCTCAATTACCACTTCATAATCATTTAACGCCAAATATTCCAGGGCAACCATTAGCCCTGTGCGCTTGTTAGCGTCTGAAAGCGCATGCGCTTGTGCAATGACGAGTGCGTATTTGGCCGCAACTTCAAATATGTCGTCTAACCCCTCGTAGGCAATGGCATTATCTACCCGTGCCAAAGCCCCCTCTAGCTTACCTTTATCCGGTGTTCCCTTATTGCCTGGTTCGGTCGACAGAATAAACGCATTTATTTCAATAACTCGGCTGGCTTTGAATTGAATAAGGTTCATTACATGGATGCCAAGCGCCTAAACGTGTTTTTATGCTTTGCTAAGATTAGCCTGGCCTCGGCATGCACTAAGTGCTGACCCTCGGGTGTATCGAGATTCAGTTGTTTTACCGGTTTAATTTTAGGCCGATTAACTGGCTGACTAACCCCATACTTTGATAGTTTATTTTCCATTTGAATATCCCTAGCTATTGCTTTAATGCAAGTTTATAACTGCGCAACGTCTCTGTCGATAGCGTGATAAAGTTATTTACCCACCTTATACCCTGGCGCAAGTTACGTCACCTCACCTTATACCCCGGAGCGATAGCCAGGTTGCTGGTGTTCATCAAACTCGTGCGATTGCGAAGCCACAGTTGGTATTCGGGGCCGAGCAAAGTGCCATCTTCGGTGCAATCGACGTTCCAGCGTCGCAGCAAGTAGCCGGCCATAGCGGCGCGCACGTCGATGGTCAGCACGCCGTTGCTCATGCCGTAATCCATTTCGATGGCTTTGTTATGGGCCACGTTATGCGGGTGCGGTACCAGCTGCAACGGGATCATACGGTGCCATTCGTGGTCGGCGTCGCCCTGCTCTTCCGGCTCGGCGGCAGTGTCAAACTTGCCGGTTAATTTTGCGCGGCTGATGCGGGTTAACACAAAGTCACGGAAGCTTTCGGATTTACGGTCATAGCCGCGAACGTGCCAGCGTAAGCCGTTATCGACGATGGAATGCGGCACGATCTCGCGCCTGGACTCGCCACTGCTGAGCGAGGTGTAGCTGATTTGCAACGCCTGCTGCTTGAGCGTTGCCTGCACGATGCTGGCGACAATAAAAATATCTGGTACGTTCAAGCTCGATGGTGCTTCGACCGGAAAATGCACGTCGCCAATCGCATCAAAGCCGTCGCTGATGTCGTTGGCCAGTTTGACGAGCGTGCGTTTGGCATCGTGTTTAAACAGCGGTTTAAAGGTTGCGGTTTGGAAGTAGCGCTTTTGCTGGTGATCGTACACCAAATTTTGTGGGGCGAGCTGCTTATAAATCGTAAAGTCACGCGACCCCGCCGACAATCCTACTTCAAAGCGCTGGATCAGATCCTGCCGGTAAATCGCGCCCTTAAACAGCAAACAAAAATCAATATACGCCAAGCGCTGACGCTGCGCGTACGAGAGCTGATCTAACATCGATTCGTTAATGGATTTTTTAGCAACCGCTTCGGACATGGTGGTGTTGTTATTGTTATGTGGATCATAAACCTAGTGTGGTTTGTTTTGGGTTAGGTGTAAAGGGGGATAATTTCAGCGGAGGAAATGCCGCGCGCTAAGCACCCAATTAGCGCACGGACATGACAATTTAACGCGTTAGTTAACGCTCTGCGTGGCAGGGCGATTTTTATCGGCACTGCTTTTGCTATCCAACATTTGCAAATTTCGCACGATAATCTCCGTGCTATATCGGTCCGTGCCGTTATCGTCGCGCCATTTATGGGTCTGCAATTGCCCTTCGATATAAACTTTACTGCCTTTTTTAAGGTACTCATCAGCGACTTCCGCCAACCGTCGATACAGCACACAGCGGTGCCATTCGGTTTGTTCTCTAGCCTCACCGGTGACTTTATCCTTCCAGGATTCCGAAGTCGCGACATTGAGATTGGCGACTGCGGTATCATTTTGCGTATGTCGCAGTATCGGATCGGCACCTAAATGACCGACAATAAACACTTTATTTACGCCTCTTGATGACATCAGCTTTTTCCTTTTTTGATGAAAGTGAAAAAGCCTAGTTAATCTCGGACGCATTGCTATTGGCGATGGCGCAAATGGTTGTAAGCAAACGATAGCGTGGTAGATTTTGCTGTCAGCAAAAACTTTTCCAGCGCCACTGCGTATCATGATTAACTGCAATTTTGCTTTTACCGAGGTTAACATGAAACGCTTTTTCGCCCTGTTTGCGCCGCTGGCTCTGGCGGGTTGTTCTGTGTTTGGTCAGTCCGATGTCGAGACGGCACCTTATGAGCTGGTCGAGGCTGTGGCTGATAAAAATATTGAGGTACGGAACTACCCATCGTTAATACTGGTATCAACGCCAATGAATGCGGGCGAAAACAGTGCTTTTCGGCGGCTCTTTAATTATATTTCCGGTGCTAATAAGGGCTCTGAGGAAATCGCCATGACTGCGCCGGTATTTATGAATGAAGGCGCTGAGCGCGAGAAAGATGGTGAAAAGATAGCAATGACCGCCCCCGTTTTTATGGGGCAAGGCGAACAAAATATGATGTCCTTTGTTATGCCCAGTCACTTTACTGTGCAAACCACACCGCAACCGAGCAATCCGGACGTCCGCATCAGCGAAGTTACTGACTATAAAGTGGCGGTTATCACGTTTAGCGGCACGCTGAGTGAATCCAATGTAAGAGAAAACACGCAAAAACTAAATGCCTGGCTTGCAAGCAGTAATTACACGGCAACGGGACCCGCTATCGAGGCCGCGTATAACGGCCCCATGACACTGCCAGTGTTTCGGCGTAACGAGATCATGGTGCCGGTTAAATAAATAAGCGAGCCGTCCTGGCTCGCTTTTATTTGAACAAGACAAGAAGGCTACTTGTTTTTACCTTTAGCTTTTCCCTTACCTTCACCACCTTTTCCGCAGTCGCTTTGACCGGCTGTAGAAACTAGTGCAGAGGCGCCTTCATCAGTCAGTAAACCGTTATTGACCTGGGCGTTGGATGCTTTCGCTACACAGCTGACATACTGACCATGATTTTTCCAAGGCGTATTATCCGCGGGGCCTGCACAGTCGCAGGCATTAGCGACGTTTTGTGCACCAGAACAACCGTTTTGACCGACCACTGCACCGCTAGCTGTGTCAGGGCAAACATCAGTGTCGTCAAACACACCATCAGCGTCTGCATCAACCACAGGCGTGCTGTTAGCATCGTTAGGGTCACTGCCGGCGGTGACCTCCTCACCGTCCAAGAAACCATCACCATCCGAGTCCCCGTTTTGCGGATCAGTTTCGGTTAATACCTCTTCAGCATCGGTTAGGCCATCGTCATCCGTGTCTTCAAAGGTAACGTTAACATTGGTTTCGAGTCTAAATAGGCCGCCGGCGAGACCACCCCCATCAAAAATAATAAAGTCTAGCGTGTGGTCACCATCAAGGGTTACCGGATAAACGCCAGGGGTACTGACTGCAGGTTGGTAGCCCACCAGCGTGCCGTCGATATAAATCCACGAACAATTATCGGCTAATAAATTAAGCACGAATTCACCGTTTCCGGAAACCTCTTTCGAGTAACGGGTCCAGTTTTGCGGGCCGTTCTCTCCGGGGGTCCCAATGGAGTTAAATTGTGGGTCTTCCCACGCATTTATCCACATCGCACTAATGCCTGAACTCGCTTGCCAGGGGTGTGTAAAGTTAGGGTTAGTATACGCCGGGTGCGGGTTCACCCAGTTAGCATTCAAACTAATATCCGGGTTGACGGAGCACGCGCTCGCTGGCCAGTTAACGTAGGCGGTTACGGGATAAATAGGATCATAGGCAGTGACAGACGCGTCGCTGATATAAACATTACTTTGTTGAGCCATCGCGGAGGCAGCAGTAAACGCAGCTGCAACGACCAGGCTGTGGGGTAATCGAAACATAGTTGTACCTTAAAAAAGTTAATAAAAGGTACTGAATTCATCAAGTGAGGCTTGAACGACCAAACTCAGTAGTTTTTCAAGCAGTTAGCTGTCGCACTGCCCGATTTAACATAGGTTATAGAAGCTGGTCGTTTTTTAGGCAATATGACAAATGGCGTTTTTTTGACGTCATTTGTCATATTATAACTTTCATATCGGCGAGCTACTGCTGAGATACGACGTGGGTATCGTAGTAATCCAACAGCAGTGCCACGGCGTCGTCGAGTGGCGTGTCACTGTTTAGGATACGGTCGCTATCGAGCAATAAACGCACCATCACTTGGTTGTCTTCTTCGTGTTGCCACATTTTGATGTAAGTGCCCTCTTTATAACCGCGCTGCTGACGCACGTGGTTCAGGGCGTTTTTGCCGATGTAACTGACGTAAACGGCTTCGGCGCTGCCGTAGGCTTGGTATAACAGCGACAGCAGTTGCGTCAGTGATTCGTTGCCAAAGCACAGTGGACGTTCTAAATCAGGGCGGCCCTCTAGTGCAGTGTGGCGCAATAACCACTTGGCGTTTTGCGCATCCTTGGCTTGGGCGCGAATACTGGCTTCGGCGAGCTTTAAGCCGGCGCTTTCGACTGGGTTTTCAGCACCGTCAACCGCTAACACTTCGATCACGTCCGACAAAGCAAAATGCAGCACGTCTATCAGTTCCATATTCGCCTGTGCGGTGTCGGGGGTTTGTTTTTTCCACCATTTGTAGCCGAGGTGATCATAACGCTCGCCTAGTTCGACGATGACCGCGGCCATATCGTCGCGTACCAGCGTGGGTGCGGTAGGCCAGTTGGCGTCCAAGCCTTGGTTAAACTGGGTTTGGAGCTTGGCGATTTGTTGCGCTTGCTTTACCGAAAACTGCGTGTCTTGTGACATTAAAAGATCCTGTAAATTACGTGCCGTAAAATGTTGAACAAAATACCTTAGGTTTCGCACCACTGCAACGGCGTGTTTTGTAGCCATTGTTGTAAGATAGCGCGATGTTGGTCTTTTAGGATTTGGTGGTATGGGCGTAACGCGCCCTGAGTGCTTAGTGACGCCAGTAGGTTTGCCTGGGCTGGGTTAAAGGCGCTGCTGTTTGCGTTGGCTTTAAACCATTCGTAAGCGGGGACGGCGATATGGGTGAAGCCTTCGCTTTGGGCGATGTGAAAACCTTTTGCATCCAGGTCACCGAAGTACTTTATCGGTTTGCCGGTGTGGCGCCAGTGTTTAAGCAGCTCTTTGCGGCCGGTGCTGTACGCGCTGTCGCCGCGGTATACAACAAGCGAGTCGGTGGCTATATCAAATGCGAAGTTTTCCATCGCATAAAAACAATCCAGGTTTTCTACGACGATAATTTCACTGATGCTGTCGAGATCGAGTGCGCGGTAGTCGCAATCGATAATGGTCCAGCTTTGTAGTGATTTTTGCGCTGTCAAAATACGATGCGCGCGGGGAGCTTCACGTACTGATTTTGTTTCGTCTTTACCCTGCTCGGCTTGTTGCAGGCTACTAACCGCTTGATCGGTTTCGAACGGTGCAAAGCCAAGCTGTTGTAGGCGCTGATTTATGTTGTTTAGTAGTGACACGGTGTAAACGAACACCGGCGCGTCGGCCTCAGCGTTGCTGATGAGATCCTGCTCTGCGCACCAATTTAGTAGCTGGCGATCGGCCGCTTTGACTTTACGTTTTTGGTGTGTCGATGTCCGCAGTTTTTCTGCGATGTTTTGCAATAGCCGGCGCTGGTTGGGGGTGAGATTTGTGTTCATATCAACGTTATATCGTTACTTGCGCCAGGGCGCAAGGTACGTTTGGGTGATGGAATCTCTTGCGCCAAAGGCGCAAGGTACGGGTTGGAGCGCAAGGTACGCATCAGGGGGTGAACCGCAGGGCGATGTCTTCGATGACGATGACTTGGTTGTAGCGGCTTACCGGGTGTTCGCTGCGTTCGATGCTAAACAGTTTTTGTTCGTTTCGCGGCAGGCTGTTGTATTCGCCAATCACCTGAAACAGCCAGGCCTCCGGTGGCCATTCGAGTGTCTGCTGGTGCAGGTAATCAAGCGCCGATAGCGGCGTTTTGCTGTCGCAGGCAGCCATAAAGTATTGCATGGCATCGTGTTTAAGTTGTTGTTGTCGTGCTTCCACCGCTTGCTGTTGGGCGCTGTTATCAACTGCCTGAGTATTGGAGTCGGCATCGTCGGTTTTGGCCTTTATCGCCAGCTCTTTATAAAGCCCGTGTACGATATGAGCGATATCTGCGTGCTGATCACGTCGATCCAGTGCTACGGCAGCGGCTGGCTTTATCGCCGCGGCAACATTCACCAAGCTCGGCACCTGACTGCGATAGGCATAATCGCCTACGGTAAAGCCCGGATGTTCACGTAAAAAGCCGGCCATGTTGGTGACTAACAAGCTGCGCTCTTGTTGCTCGCGGAAGCGCGTCATTAACTCGACCAAGCGCTTTTGTACTTCCAGCAAGCTACCGTGGTGACCGTTAATCTGCGTCTGTAGCTTAGTCACTAATAGTTTACGTAACGCCGGGTTACCCTCGGCCAGTTCAATCAGCTCGTCAAAGTCGATCAGTGATAGGCCTTCGATTAGGCGCCTGATCTGCTCCTGAGCGCGGCTGTTTTCACGGATTTTATCGCTGAGGTTACTGACAAAACCAAAATTTGAATTAAGCCGATGCCACAAACTAAAAATGGCTTCTTCAAATTGCGAGGTCAGATCATAGACCGCCTCTTCGGTGCGTTGTAGCTGGTTATCGGCACGGATCACATCACCGCTACGTTGCGCTTCACGAAAACCCTGCACAAAACCGCGGATACTCTGCAGTTTATCGGCAATATCGGCATTAACCTGGCGGCGGCTTTCGTCGGTGACCATGGCGGCGACCAGTTGCACCACCGGATGACGCAATTTTAGTTCGTGACTATCATCAGGCTGGTAAATAATCCGCGCGTTGATGAGTTTTTTCAGCGCTTGCTCGCTCAGTGCCGAGGCATCGATGCCCCCGCTCAAGTAGCCTTGCATCAGCACCTTGGCGTGGTTGCCAATTAATTTTAGCCGCTCGACCCCAACGTCGAACATATTACTTAGCAGCTGCTCGTCGTTTGCCTGCGCCATTTACAACAGCTCCGCCTGACTACTGGTATCTTCCAGTGGAATATTTTCTTCGTCTTTGACAAAGCGCACCAGCTCAAGCAGGTAATCAATTTTGCCGGTGACGGTAAAATACAGGCGATTGGCATGGGGTTGCAGTAAATAACCATGTTCAACTAAGCGTTTAGCTACTTGCTTAGCCTGACCATCGACCGCGTCCGACTGTGAATTAAAAAAGCGATCATTAGCCAGGCTTTGCAGGCGTTGACGCAAGCTCGGATTGTCTTCGGTTTTTACTGTTAGTTCTTGCAGTTTTAGGGTATCACCGGCCGTTAAAATGCCGTCGCTGCCCATGGCTTCCTGCACATATGTTAACCACTCCAGCAGCGGCAGCATCGAGCCCATCACCACGCCTAGTTGCTGCTTTAAGTGCTCACGCGCGCCGTCATCGAGATCACGATACGCCAAAAAATACACGCTGCCTTCGTCATTGGCGGCCAGCCTTCGGTTTAACGGCTTTAGATACGCATCAATGCTGTCGCGCGTCTCGTCGTCTTGTAACTTAGCAAAGTTGGCTTCGTCGCTAATCGCGCAAATAAATTCACCCGCCAATAGTTTTTCGATTAACGGCCCATATACCGGCGAAATCATGCGTTAACCTCCTTGCTGTCTTGTTGCAGCGCCTGTAACTTTTGGCTGAGTTCAGATACCCGTGGCTTAATCCGCTTAAGCTGGCCTTTGTTGGCAAATTCTTTGTGCGGCTCAATCAAATAGCGGTGCTTAAACAGCAGCAACACATCCGATTCCGGGTTCGGGAAGGCGCCAACAATATCGATGTTGTTGTTATCGCACGCAACAAAGAGCTTTTCGACGTTGTGGTATGCCAAAGTACCAATTTCGTCGATAGGCCAGTGAATGGTGACGCCGGCCTGCTCCGGCCGCAGTAAGCGGGTAAAGGCCAGTAGAAATTTGCACAAGATTAGGTAGGCCATGCCGTGGCTGGACGAATCGGTTAACTGGCGATCGTTGCGAATAACCACGGGCTCGCCATTTTCGACCAAGTTTAACTGCAGTTTGATCAGTGATTCAATGCTGTATTCCTGATTGGCTTTGAGCAATTCGGCGACGTCGGTTAACTGGTCAATATATTCTGCGGGCGGCGTTAGCGCGCCGGATTCTATCCACTGCCGGTAGTGCTGCGTCATTTGTTTGAGCGGTTGCCAAAAGCTGAGCTCATCGATGGTTGAGCTAATTTTAACCTCGGCTTTATCGATGCCATCTAGGGTTAATTCATCGGTCACCGCTTGCGTTAAACGGCGGCTGTAATCGCTGACACGCTTGTGAATATCGTTAAAGACGGTGAAAAACTCAAACAGTCCTTTGCCGATGGTTTTACCCTGGTCAATGGTTTGATCGCGCTTGCCTTCTAATACTTTGAGTAGTTCACTTAGGGTGTTGACCTGTACTTGCAGATCCGGCGCTTCGCCCTGCTGTGCCAACGACTGCTCGATAAAGCGCAAAAACTGCAGGTCGGCATCTTCGCGTAACTCGGCTTCTAAGCGCGGAATGCGCTGCTCCAGATCTTTATCTTGTTTTTGCTTCTCATCCAGTAGTTTATAGCTGCGGGCACAATGTTCGCTGACATCGCCCTGCGCTGCCGCTGACTCTTGCGGAGGGTTCAGCGACGCCGGCAAATCGGCCATGCGTTGCACCAGCGACTGCAGATCTAACACCACTTTCTCGGTTTTCTCGAGCGTGTCTTTTAACGTTTGCAGCTGGGCTTTTAGTTGTTGTTGCTGGGCTTTAAACTGGCTTTCGTGCTGTTCTAATTCACTAGTTGCCTTACGCAGCGCTGCCTTCGCTTGTTGCTCTTGCTCCAGCCACCGTGGCCGTTGCTTGTCCCAGGTAACCCGCATAAAGGTTTGATATTCGCTGTATTCATCGCGGCGGCTGTCGGTATCGCGAATTTGCTGCTGTAACTGACTGATTTGTTGTTTTATTTCGCGCAGCTTGTTTTCATCAACGCCCTGATCTGCGAGCTTTTCGCTAAACGCCTGCTCCAGCTCTTTAATGCGTTGTTTAGCGGCATCCTGCTTGCGACCTAATTCCGCGTTAAGATCGTCGATAGCTTCTTGCAGTAACTGTGTTTTTTCCTGAAATTCAGCGGTAACTTCCAACACTCGTGCGTTGTGATCGTCTTGCAGTTCTTCTAGTGCTTCGCTGCGCTGAGCCTTGGTGTGCTCAAGCTCACGTTCGAGTTGCGTGATACGCTCACGGACTTGTTGTTTACGCTCTTGTTCCAATTTTTGCTGGGCGTGGGCCAGTCGCGCTTTGTTATCGCGGGCATAGTCGACATCACTGCTCAGCTGACGTTGCTGTTGTTTCGCCGCATCTAACGCCTGTTGCTGCTGCTTGGCTTTTTCAACTGCATCGGCAAAGGCTTTTTCGGTATTTTTCAGTTGTTGTTGCTGCTGTTGCCAGTGTTCGGTTGCCAGTTCTAACTGCTCCCGTAAGCGCTCTGCGCCGGCGGCATGCTCGGGCAGTTCGATGGCATGTAAATCCAGCTCAACGCCAAACAGGCTGTCGTTGTGTTCGTTTTCTGTCAGCCGTGGGGTTAAGTCGGTGCGTTGCAATAAAGGCTCCGACACTACGCGGCCGAAAGATTGCTCCCAGTGCTCGACGTTTTGGCTTAAAAACTGACGCAAACTCCCCGCTGCCGGTTGCAGTCGTTGTTGCAATTGCTCAATACGCTGCTCACTCTGCGCCAGCTGCGTGCGAGCCTCTGTTACCTGGCTATCGAGCCGTTCGCGCTCGCGCAACGCAACATTAAGCTGCTCTTGCTGCTGGCTAACCACCTGCTGGTGTTGGTTGAGCTGTTCCTGTGCCTGATCAACACGCGCCTCGGCAATTTGCATTTCGTTACGTTCATCGTCAGTTAGCGTTGATAACTCGCGTTGTGCTCGTTTTGCGGCCAGTTCGTTTTGCTGCTGTTCCAGTTGCGCTTCGTACTGCTCGCGTACTGTCTGCTGCTGTTGTTGCAGCTGCTGGTTTAACTGTTTGGCGGCATCCAGTTCTTGCTGCATCACCGCCGTTTTTTGCGCGGCTTTGTCTTCGATTTTTCGGCGCAGTTTGGAGCTAAGTTGCTCCAGCTCTTCTTTAATCTCCAGCTTGTGACTTTGCAGCTTTTGCGCTTCATCTTTGTGCGCGTCCATCATGGTGGTGTAATGCTGTTCCAACCCCTGGAGTTCGCTGCGGCGCTCCGGCAAAGCCTCGAGTTCACGCCCTAATCGCTCGATGTCGTTATCGCGGTAATTGTCATACTGTTGCTGCGCATCATTTAGCTGCTCTTCGAGCTTTTTCAGATCCGCCTGCGCATCGCTTTTGCGATCGCGCAATTCACTGCGAAGGGTCTCGTAAGCATTTTGCGCATCGTTAATTTCGCGTTTAAGGGTTTGAATAGCGGCTTCGGTGTCGGCTTTTAGACGCTTTTGTTCACTAAAATCGCTTTCTATAACCGCTTTTAAATGCCACAGTTGCTCCAGCGTGCGGGTGCGATCAGCGCTAATGCGTTCGATATCCGCCAGGCTTTTTTGTAGCCGGTCAACTTTTAAAAATTGCTTCATGTCGCGCAACCAGGCGCGGATCTTATCGCCGGTAAAGGTGTTATCCGGGCGCTTGTAGCCGTCTTCTTCTAAGATCGCTGCCAACATGCTTTTCAAGGTATCCATTTTGCCTTCTTTGGCATGCACGGCAGAGACGAGTTTTTCGATATGGCGCAGGCGGAAGTTCTCATTGGCCAGGCCATAGCGCGCTGCTAGTTGCCGATGTTTAAGGCTTTCGCTGCGGCTGCTGCGGTCGTTTTTAATATCGTTAAGAATAATATTGCGGTATTCGGTGGTGCTGGAAATTTTAGCGCTCATTTCAATGCCGCGACCACGCATTTCCTGTGCCCAGTCACTGTATTCACGGGCAACTACACCGTCTTTTTTGTCGTATAGGTAATGTTCGGCATCGTACCCGTTGTCCACAAAACGGTAATCAACGCCGTCGGCGCGCTTGGTTAGCACCACTTGTGCGGTGCCGTTTGCGGGTCGCTGGTATTCGTAAATGACGTAGCTGTTTTTGTACGGCAGGTAGTATTTGTCGAAGTTTAACCGCGTTTTGGGTACCACACGGTTGGGCAGCTCGCCGTAAAATACCGGGATCATGCGCTGCAAGGTGGTTTTGCCGGAGGCATTGGAGCCACAGATATTGGTGTGCCCGTCTAAATCAAGCTCGACCACACCCGGCAGGTGCCCGTTTATCATTATTATTCTTAGCAGTTTTGCCATGTGTATCCTTACGCAACGCCAACATTAACAACACAAGCCCAAGATTATAACGCAACCGCTGCCAGCTGCCACCCCCACATCGCTCGCGTCCAAAGTAGCTCGCGCCCTGGCGCGAGGGGAAAAGCCTTGCGTCAGGACGCAAGCTACGGCGTTAACGAATACCCGCGTCAGGTCACACGATACCTGGGTTAACTTAAACCATTACTACTGGCAGATTTGCAATGCCGAGAGTGCGTAGCTGTTCAACCGTTAATTTATCTAAGTGTTCAGAAATCCACTCTACCAGGTCGTTGCCGGTAATTAGCATGATGTTTTTAAGGTGTGCGTAATCACGCACCTTAGCAGAAAAGTCGGCAGTTGTTACAACGCAACGGACTGTGGCGCTATCGTCTTCCACAGCATCCAATTGTTCTATTGCATGTGTTGAGGATTTACCCGCATGGTGTTTAACTTGGACTAATAACTTGGCAGCGAAAAAGCGATCGTTTCGCTCGGCCAAAATATCGATATCTGCGACGCCCTTCAGCTTGTTTTTTGCCTCGATCGTTGTGTTGTAGCCATCAAGTTCGAGTAACGTAGCAACAAGTTCTTCGAGACCCTGTCCACCACCATCTAAGAAAGTCTTTCCGTGCTGCAGGTTATGTAGCAGTTTTGTTTTAAAATCTGCAAGCTGTTGCTCTTCTTTTTCTATTAATGTTGACTCAAAACGATAGTGCCCGCCTTTAGCGGCCTCGTAGATGCTATCGAGTTCGTTTGCAAACTGACCGAGATCGGCAACCGACATACGAATTCTCATGCGTGACTCGAGGCCGTTACTCAAGTTTTTTCGTGGCGTTTTTAAGATACGTCCGTCTACGCAAACAAAATCTACGCTCACTCTATTCTCACCGTTTGTGATGCCTTTATCATAGCTTTTAGTGCCAACAGCCCTACCAATAGCAAAACTTTTTACTAAGGGCACGACGACAATGTCGCCAGGTTTGATATTAAAGAAGCGTTTTATTTGATTGGTATGACGACCTAAACTTATATTTTTCTCTTTAAAAGCTGCTATCAACTCTTTAACCGAGGTGTAGTTAGCAAACTTAACTTGCCCCCAACCGTAACCAATAAGATTGTCTTTCAACAATTCTGCAGGACTTCTAACCAATAAATATTTCATGAACTTTCCTTGTCGTAAATTATGTACTACCAAATGACTTTGATGGTGCCACCACCAATAACCGCTTTAGTTGTAGAACTAATCTCAAACCCATTGGTGTGACGAACCGTCACTAAATTTTGCAATAATTCGATCAGGTAAAGTTTAAATAAGCTTATTTCAGGCCGCTCCCAAACGAAGTCTGACAACGACCAAGTGCCATACTCGATTTCTCGATGCGCATTAATAGCGAACTTAAATTCACCTGGGTGTTCAGTAATTTCTTTAAACTGCTTTGCTAATGCAAAGAGTCGGTTATTTTCAAAAGTTGGTTCACTTGTTTGCATGTTATCACCCTCAAATTAAGTGACATAGCGTATTTTCCTGATGCGTCAGATTGCGTCGCACTTAGCGTTGTTTCAAGCAGACCCACGTCAGGACGCGGGCTACGCTAAGATCAAAATAACTTCCCAAATCTAAAATATTAAATAAAATAGCGCTTTTTTGATTTTTACAGGATGTATCGATGAAAAAGCTACTCACCATCGCTATTTCGGCATTAGCACTCACTGGGTGTTCTTCTATTCCTGAAGGGTATCAATTTTCAGAGGGTGCCAAGCTAACAACCGCCACAAAATTGAGCTCAGCGTCTGAACTTTACGAGAATGCTGAACAGCTAAAACAACAAAATTTAGATACGGTAAACAGCACCGGCGGGAATACGTCCGACTTGCTGTTTGGTTCTGGCCTTGCCGGTTCTGCGATTTTCTATGCTGATACAGGCATGTGGACGGGGCCCGGCAATTTTTCTAGTGGTATGGCATTAACCTCTTTTGTTCTCGACTCAATGACCAATAAAGGTATGGCTTACCACAAGTGGACGTACACGTACTTTTTTCACATTGATGCAGAATGCGAAAGTACAGACTGCGTTAATGAAAATTTAGGCGCATTCTGGATGAACATAGCCAACCTGTACAAAGCAACAGGCTTAGCTGAAGAAAATAAACTATTTGATTTTGACTACTCCGGTGCAGGCTTTATTTTTGACTATTTTGAAGGGCAAGCTGAACAAAAAACCGTATTACGCGATGGCTCTCCCTCATCAACAACCCGTAACCTAATGCTTGTTCGCCAGTTAGACGACATCTCTGAATTTAACGGCATGGAAGTATGGGGTAACGATACTCCGAAAGATTACCAGGATAAAATCTCACTACCAGGCATGGATTACGTTGAAGAGACAAACTTGCTAATCAAAGCCAGCCAAGGTCACCCGAATATATATATTTTCCGTGGCATCGATCGCGTAGCAGCCGCAGAGAAAAAACCGTGTTTTGGTGGTTTTTTTATTAACAATGGCAACGTGATCAATGTGCCTGAAATTGGTTGCATGATCTAGGTACAATACCACGTAGCTCGTGCTTCCAGCACGAGGTTATCGACAACTCGTGCCAAGGCACGAGCTACTGGTATGCGCGGAGGGTTTCGGCGAGTTCGCTGGCGATGTCTTGGCGCAGCGCGGCGGGTTCGAGGATTTCGATTTGGGCGCCCATGGATTTGATCCACCAGCGTAGTTGCCAAGAGTCGTTGACCGTAGCGGTGAGGATCTTACCCTGCTCACTGGCTGCAATCGCCTGGTCATCACTCAGTGGTGTTTCGCTGATATGCATCGCCAGGTTATCGTTAATACGAGCTTTTAGTGCCAACTTTACGCCATCGGAAAACTGCAGATTACCGTCTAACAAATATCCTTTTAAGGTAAACCCATCCGGCACGGTGATATTTTTATCGTCGCGTAAAACAGCCGCTTGCATCCGATGCAAAGCAAACAAACGCGCGTCATCATAGGGGTCGACCGTCGCCACCAAATAAGTGCTGACGCCTCGCTGTACCAATCCCAATGGATGCAATGTATAGGTTTTACAAGGTTTACCGGCAGGCTGGTAGTTAACATCCAAACACTGATTATGCAACAGCGCCAGCTGCGTGTTGTGCAACACCTCGTCATCGATATGCGGTGCCTGCTGTTGCAATGTTGCCGGCACATACGCCACTTTGTTTTGCCAATCACCAAAAGCCTGACTTTGCTGCAACTTAGCTAGTTTGTCTTTGGCCTGGTTCAACCGCGGCGCTATGGACTGTAAAACAGTCCCCGGTAGCAGCGGTTTTAACACCTTCTCAACCATGGTCAACGACAACGCCTCTGCGGCTGAAATCGCCGGCATATCTGCCCCTGCTCCGGCCATCCAGTGCCAACCATAGGGCTTGCCTTTGTCGTTACAGACCAGGGCAAATGACTGGGATAACTGCTCCAAATCACGCTCAACCTGCCGCTTGGACACATTAAAGCCCTCGTCATTAAGCAGCTGACAAATATCGCGAGCGGTCATCCCCGGCGCCCGGGTTGGTAGTAATTTGAGCATTTCCCACTGGCGTACCAGTGTTTGACGTGATCCTGTGGTCGACATAGCAATTCCCTTTGTCAGTAAGCCGCCGCTATTAAACTACTATATCTCGTGAGTTAATCAATACGGCATTGCGAACATCTTTCCTGACCGGTCAAAAGCTTTGAGATACGATTGCGGTGTTTAGCAAAGCCCAGGTAAACCTTATCGGCCAGCCAACGGACACCCGGCCATCGCAATGGCGCAATCAGCCAACCTTTACCCACTTGCGACCAGGCCTCATGTGTCACATCCAGGCCATAAATCATCTCACCATTAGCAAGTTGCCCATGAAGATAGGCATTAGCATCGCCCACGTTAATCTCAGGGTAGCGCTCGCTAAAGTCATCCGCATTGATATTTTCAAACTGGATATTGCCCGGCTCATCCAGCTTTTTTAGGTGGCGCATTTCTTTGACACACAAAGGGCAGCCACCATCGTAAAAAATAATCAGGTTTTTCACTACTTAACACCCTGTCATCGTTTTTAAAGCCACTTATACATACGGCAGAATTTGCTATAGTTATCACAATAATTATAAAAAAAGGGTTAAAGCCATGTCTAAACATCTCACATGCTGTAGTGTCATGCTGTTTTCGTTGACTGCGCAAGCGCAAGAGTTTGCGAGCAGTTATGCTGGTGACTTAGTGGTTAATGAAAATACCACACTGCCACTTCAACTTAATTTAACCGATGGGGCCGCCACCTTAGACAGTCCGGCGCAGGGGGCCTTTGGCATTCCGATAAACGAAGTCGATATAACCCAAACCCAGCTGACGTTTAGTTCATCGGTCATCCAAGCCTCATTCGATGGTAAACGTCAGGATAATGGCTGTTATCAAGGGCAATTTAACCAAGGCATGAGTTTAGCGCTAACCTTGTGTCCCGTAGATGAGTCACAACAGCCAACACCAGAACAAACCCTGGCAGAGCTACCGGTCGATGCGGCTATTATTGAGTTGACTGACGGTGAATGGCAAGTCGAACGTTTAACTTTTAACGTTGACGACAACAAGCAATATGAAATTGGTTCAGTGACTAAAACGATGGTTGCTTGGTTGTTGGCAGAAGCGCTGCAGGACGATGTCGTTAATGAGCAAACGCAATTAAAAACCTATTGGCCCAACGCCAATGAACAGGTCGGTGACATCAAACTGGTTGATATTGCCACCCACCACTCCGGATTACCGCGGTTGCCGACTAATTTGAGTTTAGATGATATCAATGACCCCTATATCGATTACGATACGGTAAAACTCAACGAAGCCGTGAGCACATCCTCTGTCGCACTACCGGCGCAATACGAATACTCAAACTTTGGCTACGGACTGTTAGCCGAAACCTTGGCAAAAGCTTATGATCAATCCTTTGAGGAATTACTCCAAGAAAAGCTTTTTAAGCCATTGGCTATGGCCAACAGTTACTTGGCATTAGCGCCAATTGATAACCCACAATTGATTGCCGGTTCGCGTATCGACGGTAGCCAAGTACCACATTGGCACTTTGACGCCCTAGCCGGAGCCGGTGCGGTTATTGCGACCGTTGATGACATGGTGGCTTACTTAAAAACGCTGATGCAGCCGCGCGATAAATGGCAGCCGGTGGTAGAAACCCTGTTAGCCGAGCGCCAGCCGTTAGGTCAATCATCACAGCAGTCTTTGGCTTGGATAAAGGAGCAGCGCGGCGATACAATGCTGGTCTGGCATAATGGCCAAACGGCAGGGTTTAGTAGCTTTATTGGTTTTACGGAAGATGGCAAGCGCGGCGTTGTTATACTTAGCAGCCGCGCCCGCAGTGTGACCGAAATAGGTAAAAAGCTCTTGCTGAATAAACCTTAAAAATTCCACATGGTCCAGACACCAAACTCGTTGGAGTCCCGATCGACTGTCGCTGACGTTTGCTCTTTATGTTTGGCAACAAAGGCGACCGTCAAATAGGACGTTGCCTTCCAGTCCCAGCCGGCTTGAATGTAGTCTTTTTCTAAGCTGGGATTAAGTCGGCGACTGGGGTTGCTGGTGTCGTAACGTAAGAACACCGAGTACTTAGGCGCGTAACGATAACTGACCCAACTGCCGCAGCCACTTTTAGCATCTTCGATGGGGGTTGCGACTTGGTTCCAGTTATTGCTATGCACGTACTCAACACCAAAACGCCACTGTTTCGACTGATAATTAACAGAGGCATTAAAGCGCTCAGCGGTATTTAGCTTATTCGCTTCGTCTTTATCCTGTGCACGTGAGCCCGTGTAAATACCCACCGCAACGTCCCAGTTAGCCGTTGCGTGCCATGCTGCGTAGGCTTCTACGTCAGCCGAGTCACCAACTGTAGGCTTTTTAAAACCCCCGCCGGTTACGACTGATGCACCATAGCTGAACTGCTCACCTTTTTGATAAAAGTGCACACCCAAATCTGTTGGGCCGGCGAAACCTTCCATTGGGTTAATGCTGGGATCCACGTAGCGGTAGCCGACTTTGCGCGCCACATAGTCAATCCAGGGTAGCGGAGCGACACCCAGCCAGAGCTTTTTATCGTCGCCGATTTTACGCTCGACATAGGCATGACGAAACCACACGTCTGTTGGATCGGCCTGCCGGCGCCATTGCACATCCGTTGTTATGACTGCGCTCCAGGTTTCGTTAAATTGATGATTCAAATCAAGATAGAAGCGTTTTAGGTCAAATTCCCAACCTTCAATCGGCACGCTGACGTCACTTTGCTGGATATTGCTGAAGTTAGCAAAGGTCTGGCTGGACAGCTCAGTTTGCTGTTCAGCCGCTGCGTTTGCGCTGATGCCTAGCGCCAACAAGGTGATTGCTAACTTTGACAAACGTAGGTTCATACGCTAATCCCTTTAATTAAAGTCCTTACAGTTTGTAGGATTATAATATATATTCTGCTAATATAATAACCATCATATGCATATGCTCATATCACATAAGGAAGTCGTTATGAAAAACTTCATTCGTCGGCGTAGTTTAATCCTCGGCAGTGCGTTTTTGATATCGCTGTCAGCCAGCGCCGCTGATGGCAATATAGACAATGGTCAACAACTGTCAATGAAAGGTGATGGTAGCGGTGCCCCTTGTATGGCTTGTCATGGCCCTAATGGTGAAGGCAATGCGGCAGGCAATTTCCCCTACATTGCGGGGTTAGACGAAGGCTATTTATTGCGTCAGATGCTGGCCTATCAAACAGGCGCCCGGACTAACGCCGTTATGAGCATGAATGTCGATAACTTTGACGAGCAACAACTGGCTGATATTGCCGCTTATTACGCGAGCTTACCCGCGCCGACCGCAACCGCAGAAATCAGCGATAAAAAACAAGCGGAACTGGGCGAGATGTTAGTCAATAACGGCAATTGGGATGAATACATTCCGGCCTGCAGTACATGTCATGGGCCCGGTAATCGTGGTGTTGACGAAAATTTCCCTGCCCTTGCCGGACAACATGCGGGTTACATTAAGCAGCAGCTTAAAGCGTGGCAAAACGGTACCCGTAAAACCGACGAAGTGCAGTTGATGGAAGCTGTTGCTAAACGCTTAAGTGACGAACAAATTGATGCGGTCGCAGCCTACCTCGCATCGCTACCTGCCGCGAAATAAGGAGTCAGAACATGGATAAATCATTAAAAGTTGCCTTATCGTTACTCGGCGCTTCTGTTGCCGGATTAGCTGTTGCGGCGGTTCAAGATCCCGGTGAAGTAAAATTACCTGAATATAAAGAAGGCGCTTATGTTCACGATGCCCCGACGCTAACTGACATTAAGACGGATCCTGATTTACACCCGGAGCTGCGCCAAGTGATCCTCAAAGGTCGTGACATGTTCATGAACACCCAGAAATATCGCGGCGAATATGTCTTTAACGACATGAGTTGTAAGTCGTGTCATATGGGTGAAGGGCGTATGCCATGGGCTGCACCGGTGTGGCCTGCAGCGACGACCCTACCAGACTTTCGTGGTAAGAATAAGCACGTTAACTCACTAGAAGAGCGCATTGCCGGTTGTTTTGCTTATTCTATGAACGGTAAGCCGCCGGAATATGGCAGCGATGACATGTTAGCGTTAGTGGCTTATCACACCTATATGGCCAAAGGCGCTAAGGTGTACGACAAAAATATTGCTGCACGAGGCTTTAACCACTTAGGTAAGCAGATGCCTGAGGACATTAGTTATGACGCTGGGCAACAGGTTTATACGGACAACTGTGCGGTATGCCACGGTGATAATGGCGAAGGAAAACGCGTTGATGGTGAGGTTGTTTTCCCCGCGTTGTGGGGCGATAACTCCTACAACTGGGGCGCTGGAATTACCCGTATCTTTACCGCGGCATCTTTTATTCAAAACAATATGCCGTTAGGCCAACCCGGTCGCTTATCGGATAAAGAGGCTTGGGACGTCGCTTATTTTATTAATGCGCACGAACGCCCTCAAGATCCGCGTTACACTGGCGATATAGAAGAGACACGCAAAAAGCATAATAACTTTTATCAGTGGTCGTTATACGGACAGGAAATTAACGGCAAAGTGCTGGGTGATCATAACAACACCGGCGAAAAACCGTTTCTTAAACCGGATAACTTAAAACCACGGACATTTGACTAAATCGCGTTTAGCGCGAGTTTAGCCCCTAAACAAGGAGGTATTGAGTGTTCTTATCATCCGTTAAAGGCCGTATGCTCAGCGCTATCGTATTGACGGTGGTGCTGATTATTCTAGCCTTGGGTTTTACCCTAAATGGTGTGCGTAGCGTTAACCAGGATTTTGAGCAGTACTTACAGGTTAACCAGGCGCGTATGGATGCACTCAATACCATGTATGGCGAGGGGTTACTGGGTGGCGTTGCCTCACGTAACAAAATCTTTAACCCCGAGCTGGAATTACCTGCCAAAGTGGTCGAAAGGACCAATAAATTATTTACCGAATCGCTAAGCTTTATTCGCTCGACCGATGACCAAGTGCATTTGAATAACGACCAGGCCTTGACCATGATCGAGCGCAACTGGGGTATTGTTATCGATGCCCGGCGCCGAGTATTACAACTGGCCGAGGCTGGCGAACAACAAGCTGCCGGCCGTTTATTAGCTACCGAAGAGAACCCCGCCTGGCGCGAAATTCGCATTGCCGTTGATGAAATAATGCAAAAAGAGCAGGCATTAACAGAGCAAGTGCAGGAGCAGGCGCAAACACAGGTTAACACCACCTATGCCACTGGCTTGATTATTGGGTTATTGGCTATCTTGGCTATCGTAGCGGTCAATTACTTTATTATCGGTTCGGTGTTGCGACGCATTCAGGCCACTCGCGAGCACCTGCAGGAGCTGTCTGCCGGCGAAGGCGATTTAACCAAACGCCTGGAAGCGGATGGCAACGACGAAATCAGTGACATGGCGGTGAGTGTTAATCGTTTTATCGAGAAAGTGCATGCTATTGTCAGCGAAGTTCGTGACTCAACTTTGCAAGTCGCCTCCGCTGCTGAAGAAGTCGCTGCGGTGTCGCACGAATCATCACGCGCTATTCACACGCAACGCAGCGAAACCGAGCAAGTCGCCACAGCCATGAACGAAATGACGGCAACGGTGCAGAACGTTGCTGAAAGTGCACTGGATGCTTCCTCTGCCGCGAACGAAGCGGATGAAGAGGCTAAACGTGGCGAGCGGATCGTTGAAGAAACTCAAACCACGATTAAATCCTTGGCCGAACGGGTCGAAAATGCCGTATCGTCGATGGAGGATGTTAATTCCAACAGCGAGCGCATTAGCGGTATTTTAGAGGTGATTAACGGCATTGCCGAGCAGACCAACTTGTTGGCGCTTAACGCAGCTATAGAGGCGGCCAGAGCCGGCGAACAAGGTCGTGGTTTTTCTGTTGTCGCCGACGAAGTACGCAACCTGGCCCATCGCACTCAAACCGCGACCCAGGAAGTGTCTGACATGATTGAGTCATTGCGCAGCGCAACCGGCCGCGCTACCAATATTATGACCGAAAGTCATGCGCAGACCGACGAAACGGTTAGTGCCGCACGCCAGGCACAAGAAGCATTACAGGTCATTGCCACCGCGGTTTCGCGCATTAACGACATGAATACCAGCATTGCTAATGCAGCCGAAGAGCAGTCGGTGGTGGCTGACGAAATTAACCAAAATGTTAACCGTATCAACGATGCCAGCGAACAAATTACCGCGGGCTCAGAGCAGACCGATACGGCAACCGCTGAATTAGCCCGACTGGCTGAACAGCTGCAATCTCAGGTTAATCAGTTTAAGTTGTAAGTTAGGGCTCAACGCTCCCGTCAAGGCTGTGTAAAAACGCTTGCAGTTGAGTGAGCTCTTCTCGGCTTAGGTTAAGTTCGTTAATTAATGGCGATAGTTTGGCGTAAGGTATGCCACTATCGTCATTAGGATCCGGCGCATTTTGCCACCAACCATCGTTATACAGGTTTAACAGCGCCTCCAGACTGCGGGCAAAGCCGTTGTGTAAATACGGTGCCGTCGCGCTTACCCCGCGCAACCCGGGGGTACGAAAAGCGCCGACGTGCTCAGGCTTGGCGGTTACCGCATAACGCCCTTTAAAGTTGCCCTGGTGATGAAAGCTAGAACCTAAATGATGAAAGTCATTATCGGTGAGTAGCGCGCCATGGTGGCAATTCATACACTGCCCTTTAGTGCGAAATACATGCAAACCTTTAATTTCTGGTGCGGTTAAGGCTGTGCGATCGCCCCGCATAAACTGATCAAAGCGCGTGTCGGTTAGGGTGATGGTGCGCATATAGTTTGCTATCGCGGTCGCTATTCGGCCGGCATTGATTTGCGTGTCGCCAAAAGCCGCCTCAAACTGAGCGCTATAGTTACTGTTATTTTGTATGCGTTCGACCGCCGCAGGTATGTTGGCCGCCATTTCGATGGGGCTTTGCCAGGTTTGTATCACCTGCGCTTCGAGTGACTCTGCACGACCATCCCAGAATAGCTCTGATAAAAACGCCACGTTAATGATGCTGGGGGTGTTGAGATCGTGTTGTTGCTGTTGATGCCCGATGGCCTTGCGCTTGCCATCGGCCCAGCGCTGCTCGGGATCATGGCAGCTGGCACAGGAAATTTGCTGCGACTTAGACAGCAGCGGCTCAAAAAACAACGCTTTACCGAGCTCACGCTGAGCTCGGTTTACGACTTTTTTGCGTGGGCTTCCTGTTGTCGTGGTAAGGCTGCCAACGGCGTCGCCGTTACATTACTGTCAACCATTGCCGCAGGCCACTGCGATTGAGGTCCCCGATAGATTTGTACCAACGGGTCCTGTTCCGACTCCCAGCGCTGTTGCGGGTACGACGGTAACGGCAAAGGCTGATTGGGGTTTGCGATGCCCTGCTCGATGGCGGTGACGATATCGCTATGCACTTGATTGCGAAATTTAGCTACGGCCATCCATTTATCGATAAACGCTTGCGGTGGCTGTTTGGCGCCGGAGTCTTTATAAGCTTTTAAATGCGGAGCAACCCAGTCGTAACCGGCTTTTACGCGTTGCGCTTGACGCTGGCTGAAGTCGTTAAGTTGTTGTTGCTGTGCCTGGCTTAACTGGCTTTTATCAACGCTCTGGTAGGACTGCTCGATAAAATACTGGGTGAATTCCTCGGTAGAGTGCTTTGACGCATTGGTCCAGTGTTGCCAATCGCCAAAATTATCAATTGCACCTGTTTCCGCATCGATAATGATTACCGTAGGTGTGCCGTAATACATAGGTTCATCATAAGCTTTTACGATATCGTACCCGCGTTCAAAGTAGCCGACGTCTATCGGCTGAACTTGGTAGTTTTGCTGTAGTTTTTGACTAAATTCAGATTGATTAAACTGTTGCAGCAAGGCGATGCTGTCACCACACCAATTAGCACCTAACACCAGCATCAGGTCTTTACCTTCTGCCGCGGCTTGCTGCTGCCATTGTTTTAGCTGCTGCGGGTCTGGGTTTTGACCGTCAAACTGCCACTCTTGTGCTAGTGCTGATGTACATACTAATGCGACTACGACCAATAAATACTTCATGCTTGCGCCTTACCACCTAATACTTTGTGTAAAAATATACCGTACTTTACGAATGATTTATATCATGATTATTAAAGCGTTTTTCTCTGTGGCCTCTGCGCTCTCTGTGTTTCAGTGTTTTGGTTTTTTGGTCAGCGGTTTTTGCAAAGCGCGACCAGCCAGTCACCGAGGGCTTGCAGACCGGGTGATTTCGGCGTTGATGCGGGGTACACAAAATAAAAGCTGTCGTCGGTGCGAATGCCGTGAAACGGTAACTCGAACAGGCTTTCGGCACGTTCTTGCTCGGTCGTCATGAACTCGTTAAGTAAGGCAATGCCCTGGCCGTATTTGGCGGCTTCGGCAGCCAGTAACAAATGACTAAAATGATGCACTTTCGCGTCAGTTGGCAGCACAATACCGGCTTTTTCGAACCAACGCTGCCAGTCTGTTCCCGGCTGACCGCTGGCAAACGCAGAAATCGCCGATAACAACGGAAACCGCCTCAGATCGGCCACGTCTGATAAGCGACTGGCCTCGTTCCAAAGGGCTTTTGAGCAATAAGGTTTTAGCGTTTCGTCATATAAATGATAGCGCACAAAACCTGCGCCGGGCGGCATCGTGGTAATAAAGCAGTCGGCCCACTGGCTATCGAAATGGCCGTCTTTGGTCAGCATTTGCAGCGTCAGTTCGACATTGGGATAACGCTCGCGAAAGTCATCCAGTGCCGGGATCAACCATTTGACTGCCAGTGACCCGTGTACAGCCAAACGCACCTGGCGTGAATCATCCTGCTGGAAATTGCGGGTGGCGTGTTCGATGCTATTGATGGCGCTAGCCACTTCGTTAAAATAACTTTCGCCAACCGCTGACAACAAGGTTTGTCGGCCGCGCCGCACAAACAGATCCGCACCTAGCAGCTCTTCTAGTAAGCGAACCTGGTGACTTACCGCACTTTGTGAAACAAACAGCCGTTCTGCCGCTTTCGAAAAACTTTCGCAACGGGCGACTTCGACAAAGTAATGAATGGCTCTAAACGGCAAACTCATTTTATCTAATTACCTCATGATTAAATGATTTTATATCATTTTATTTAATAACTAGCCTGACCTAAAATGGCCACCAATTCAAGGGTGACTATCAGGGAGGTATCTATGGATCGTTCATTGGTTTGGGCTATTTTGTTGTTAGTGCTGGGCAATAACGTGGTGATCCTGTCGGACTCGTTGATTAAGTTACTGGATGGTTTTGAGGCGCCGTTTCAGTTTGTTTTGTATCGTCAGCTGAGTGCAACGTTGATGTTGCTGCCGGTCATCCTGCTGCTTAAGCGGCCACTGTTGCCGAAGAATTTGCGTTGGCATGCCACTCGGGCACATATTTTTTTACTGGGCACGGTGTTTATGGTGATTTCGCTGACCACTCTGCCGCTGGCTACGGCTAATGCCATATTTTATGCCGCGCCGGTGATTACCGTCGTGCTGGCTCGGTTGTTATTTAAAGAGCGCGTGACGATTTTGTCATTGTCTACGGCAGCCCTGGGCATGGTGGGTGTATTAGTTATCGTCAATCCGACCTCGGCCAATATCTTTGCGCTGGCGGCGCTAGTGGCAGCAACCACACTGGCGTTGAATAATTTACTGATTAAAAAGTTACCAACAGAGCACAGCATTATTGATACGCTTTATTTAACCAACTTGTTGGGGATACCGACGGCAGCTGCGTTTGCATTGTTCGAGGGCGCTGCATTTAACCCGGATACGTTATTGATTGCGGTTGGATCGAGTTTATTTGCGATGGTGTATGCGGGCACTTGTGTGTATGCGTATCGGGCGGCTGAGAGTAATAAAGTGACCAGTGCGGAATATACGGGGTTAATTGGCGCCGTGCTGCTCGGTATGTTGTTTTTTGCCGAACAGCCCGACGCGCGCTTTTACATTGGTAGCATGCTGATTGTCGTGCCGTTGACTTTGCTGACGCTGAAGTCGCGAGCCTAACGTGCGTCGGGACGCACGCTACGGGGGCTCAAATGATCCAGCTACCGCCGACGCAGGCGACGTTGGGCAGTGCCAGGTAGTCTTTGTAGTTGGACTCGTTGATGCCGCCGGTCGGGCAAAAGGTGATATCGGCTAATGGTGCGCTAATGGCTTTGAGTAGTTTAACGCCGCCAACAGCTTCGGCCGGGAACAGTTTGAATTCAGTATAACCATACTGCATGCCATTCATAGCCTCAGAAACCGTCGCAACCCCCGGAATTAATGGGATATCCGACTCGGCCCCGGCTTTTAATAAATCATCCGTAGCACCCGGGCTAATCGCAAATTGTGCGCCGGCAGCGATGACTGACTGCAGCTGTTCGTCGTTAAGCACAGTGCCAGCACCGACCAGTGCATGTGGCAGTTCACGGCGCATTTCTTCAATCGCATGAATGGCGGCAGAAGTGCGCAACGTCACCTCTAATACTTCAAAGCCTTGCTTATAAAGCTTACGGCCCATTTCTACCGCGCTTTCAACGTCGTTGACGGTCATCACCGGGATCACCGTCGCACGTTCAAATATGTCTTTTGCTGTCATTATTAATTCCTAAGCGGTTTGCTTGCGCTGTGCACGATGCTGCAAGCGCTGTTTTAAATATTGTGCGACCCCACGCATACCCGCGTGTTCGGCGGTTATGACGTAACAGGGGATAGACTCTGCTAAATTACAGAAGCGCCCTTTTTGCTCGAAGCGCGCACGAAATTCTGAGTTCGCCATCATTGGCAGTAGTTTAGGTACCACGCCACCGCCAATATAAACGCCACCGCGGGTATTCAACGTTAACGCCAAATTACCGGCAAAACTGCCTAAGCTGGCAAAAAATTGTTCTACTGCTTCTACCGCAATCGCGTCACAGCCGCTTAGAGCACGAGCGCCAATGGTCTTAGCACGCAACGGCGGTACCGGGCGATCATGATAAGCCGCGATGGCCTGGTAAAGGTTTTCGAGACCGGGGCCCGAGAGCACCCGCTCTGCTGACACTCGGCCCTCAAAGCGATGTGAGAGAAACTCATAAATCGCCCATTCTTTCTCGTTCAGCGGAGCCCAGTCTGCATGTCCACCCTCACCGGGCAGCGGCATTACGTCGCCATTGGGCAAGGTGATCAGGTGGCCCACGCCTAATCCGGTACCGGCACCCAGTACTGCTTTGGGCGCATCGTCATGTTTGTGACCGCCGCCGATTTTCTTTTGCTCTTTCTTATCCAATGTAACCAAACTCATTGCCGCAGCAGCGAAATCGTTTAACACGATAAAGCTCTTAAGCCCCAGCGCGCGCTTAGTTCCCTGCACAGAGAACTGCCAGTGATGGTTGGTCATTTGAATAGAGTCAGACTCAGCCGGACAGGCAATAGCGATGGCGACGTGTTCTAACGGCACATCCTGCTGCTCGCGATACGCAATCATAGCGTCGGTCAGATTCAGGTAGTCCGCACAAGGGAATACCTGAATACGGTCTAACTCGAAAGTTTCTAAATTAATGCGGCCAAATCGGGCGTTTGTGCCACCGATGTCCGCGACTACCGCGAAACCATCGATAATTGGCGTATGTTCGCTACTCACCATGCTCTTTGTCGTCCTTAAATAACACACTAGCGCCCTGCTCGGCACCACTAAAACTGGCGCGTAGATTACCAAATAATTCACGTCCCATGCCAAAGTGGCTGTCAGTTAAATCAATTTTTTCTGGTTCGCGCTGTTCAAGCTCGTTGCTATCGACTAACAATTCCAGCTCGCCGGTTAAAAAGTCGAGCTTAACCATATCGCCGTCTTTAACCTTGGCAATCAAGCCGCCATCGACCGCTTCCGGCGTTACGTGGATAGCTGCAGGCACTTTACCTGAAGCACCCGACATGCGACCGTCAGTCACCAACGCCACCTTATAACCACGCTTCTGCAATACGCCCAGTGGCGGTGTCAATTTATGCAACTCCGGCATACCTATAGCCTTGGGGCCCTGATATTTGACCACAACCACACAATCTTTATTTAAGTCGCCAGCGTTAAATGCCGCGTCCAGATCGTTTTGGTCGGTAAATACAACCGCGGGTGCCGTTATAGGCTCGGCTTGTTCAGGCAATGACGAGGTTTTGATAACAGCACGCCCCAGGTTGCCGCTTAATACTTTTAAACCACCATGGTCGCTAAACGGATTACTGACTGGGCGCAGCACGTCCTCGTCCAGTGATTCTTTATTGATCTCAACCCAATTTAACTTACCGTCCTCGCCCAGTTCCGGCTTCTTGGTGTAGAGATCCAGTCCATGACCAACGACCGTTTCCACGTCGTTATGCAACAGACCCGCATCGCGTAGTTCGCGCGTCAGGAATGCCATGCCACCGGCACGCTGGAAGTAGTTGATGTCAGCCTGACCATTGGGGTAAACACGCGTCAGCATCGGCGTGACATCTGACAAGGCTTCAAAGTCACTCCAATTGATATCGTATCCCGCCGCCTTAGCAATGGCGACTAAGTGC
This sequence comes from Idiomarina aquatica, assembly GCF_004362895.1. Taxonomy (GTDB): domain Bacteria; phylum Pseudomonadota; class Gammaproteobacteria; order Enterobacterales; family Alteromonadaceae; genus Idiomarina. Next base: position 51,929 of record NZ_SNXI01000017.1, read on the forward strand.
ATCGTGTGGTTAGTCGAACCACCCGTCGCTAACAAACCGACAATACCGTTTACCAGTGTTTTAGCGGTTACAATTTCGCTGATCGGACGGTAATCACTGCCCAAGTCGGTAATACGAGTCACGTGCTGAGCGGCTGCACGGGTCAGTGCTTCGCGCAAGTCGTTACCCGGATTAACGAACGAAGCTCCAGGCAAATGCAGGCCCATCAACTCAACCACTAACTGATTGGAGTTAGCCGTGCCATAAAACGTGCAGGTACCAGCCGTGTGATACGAGGCCGACTCGGCATCGAGTAGTTCCGCTTTACCAACTTTACCCTCGGCATACAATTCACGAATACGGGCTTTTTCGCTATTGGGAATACCCGATGGCATAGGCCCCGCCGGTACGAAGATAAACGGCAAATGACCAAAGCTCAGTGCGGAAATAAGCAATCCCGGTACGATTTTATCGCATATGCCCAACATTAAGCCGCCATCAAACATGTTGTGCGACAAGCTCACCGCACTGGCCATGGCGATCACATCACGGCTGAGTAGGCTCAGATCCATGCCCGGCTGGCCCTGCGTTACGCCGTCGCACATAGCCGGCACGCCGCCCGCTACCTGTGCAACACTGCCTACTTCACGTATCGCCTGTTTAATTTTATCAGGATAATCGTGGTACGGCTGGTGCGCCGACAACATATCGTTATATGCCGTGACGATACCAATGTTGGCTTTGGTCAGACTGCGCAGCTCTTGTTTGTCGTCTTTACCACAGGCGGCAAAGCCATGGGCTAAGTTACCGCAAGACAATGCGCCGCGATGCGGCCCTTGTTTGCGGGCTTTTGCCATGCGTGCCAGGTAATCTTTGCGACTGGCCGCGCTGCGTTTTTCGATACGCTCGGTAACGGCGGCTACTGTTGGATTCATAATTGCTCCTGATCTTTTTTGGTCGCTTGCGTGCGAGTAGCTTGCGCCTCAGGCGCAAGTTACATGGCTATCTGGTAGCTTGCGCCTCAGGCGCAAGCTACGCTGCGTAGTAAACCTCAGTGGGGACTTGCTGCTGGTGCAAGAATTCACCGATAGGCAAAATAGCCTTTCCACTCTCTTCGACCTGTTTAAACACTTGCAGCTTGTTTTCGCCACAAAAGTGCAAATAAATATTGCGACTGTTCATGATACGTGACTTGGTTAAACTAACCCGTGCATACGGCGCCTTAGTTGGCTGCGTTGCAATAACCGCATCATTAGCCGTTAAGCCTTGTTGCAGCTCGGCGCAATCCGGAAACAGCGAAGCGGTATGACCATCATCGCCCATACCTAAAATAATCACGTCAAACTCAGGCAGTTCGTTTAACTGTTCAGACAAAACAGGGGCTGCATTCTGAGCCTTTTCATGACCCGTATACAAGCTAATATAATGCGCTTTAGCCGCTTTGTTTTTTAATAGCACGGTCTTGATTAGCTTATCGTTGCTGTCATTAGAGTCGGGTAATACCCAACGCTCATCGGCCAACATAATGGTCACGTGCTTCCAGTCGATGTCAGTTCGGGATAACTTTTCGAATAAAGGCTTAGGTGTATTGCCACCCGAAACCACGAGATAGGCATGCCCGCGCGCTGCGATAGCATCACTGAGTTGCGCACTAACGCGTTGGCAAAGCTGTTCAGAAAGTTGTTCGTTACTGGCAAAGGTTTTCACTGATTTGTCCTCGTTATTCATCTTTTTTAATCTCTTTATTCGTCCCATTCACGACCATCTTGTGCCAACAGACTCACCGAAGCGACCGGACCCCAGCTTCCCGCAGGGTATGGCTTAGGTGACTCGTCGGTGGTCTCCCATGCAGCAATAATGCCGTCAATCCAATTCCACGCTTGTTCGACTTCCTGGCGATGCACGAATAAGTATTGATTACCGTGCATCACTTCCAGTAATAAGCGCTCATAGGCATCCGCGATACGCCTTTTCTTGAAGGTTTCGTCAAAGCTCAAGTCCAGGGTGGTCGCTTTTAGCTGCATCTGCTTACCCAGCCCCGGTATCTTGTTGATCATCTCAACTTCTACACCTTCGTCGGGCTGTAAGCGGATAACCAGTTTATTTGGGGGCAAGTCAGGCAATGTTTCGTGGAAAATATTATGTGGTTGCTTTTTAAACGTAATAACGACTTCACTACGTTTTTGCGGCATGCGTTTACCCGTACGCAGATAAAACGGCACACCGGACCAACGCCAGTTATCGATATAGGCTTTTAACGCGACAAAGGTTTCGGTTTCGCTGTTCTCTTTAGCACCCTCTTCGTCCAGGTAACCGGGTACTTTGGTTTCGCCGGCAAAACCTTTCGCGTACTGGCCTCTTACGGTCAATTGCTGACTATTGCTGGCATTAATAGGTCGTAACGACTTTAGTACTTTGAGCTTTTCGTCGCGGATGCTCTCGGCGTCTAAACGCGACGGTGGCTCCATAGCAATAAGCGATAACACCTGCAACAAATGGTTTTGCACCATGTCGCGTAACTGACCAGCGTCATCGTAATAACTCCAGCGCCCTTCAACACCGACCTGCTCTGCTGCCGTTATTTGAATGTGGTCGACCGCGTTATGATCCCAGTTGTTGGAAAACAGCGAATTGGCGAACCGCAACGCTAACAGGTTAAGTACGGTTTCTTTACCCAAATAATGGTCAATACGATAAATCTGGGTTTCGTTAAAATACTGGCCAACTTCCTCGTTAATGTCTTTTGATGACGACAAGTTATGACCGATGGGCTTTTCCAGTATCACCCGCGTTGGTTCAGCGGTCAGGCCTACGTTGTGTAGCCCTTTACAAATCGTGGCATAAAGCGCAGGCGGCGTGGCCAGGTAAAAGATGCGCTGATGCTGTTTTTGCTCAAGGCATTGCTGCAGCGATTGATAACTCGCGTTATCCGAGAAATCCATACAGACATACTGAAAGCGCTTACAGAAGCGCGCCATCGAATCATCGTCGCGCTCGTTTTCCGCCACAAATTGCTTCAACACGTCGTTAACACGCTCAGTAATTTGTGCCGCCGGCATGTCTTCGCGGGCGACGGCAATAATGCGGCTTTGTGGTTCGATAAGTTGAGCACGTTCCAGCTGATACAAGGCCGGGATTAACTTACGCCGGGACAAATCCCCAAGCGCTCCAAAAAGCACCATGTCACAACAGTTCGGGCAATCATTTGGCATTGCTTTTGTCCACTTTCAGTTGAATGGTTTGAAATCGTTTTTTATTAATTTTTGTAATTTTACTACATTTCTATTCACACTTTAGCAACGTTTAGGTTAGCATGGCAAATATTAATGTAATTAAATTACAAAAACGAACAACGCTTTGTTGGAGCTTTTGCCCATGAATATAGTGCAAACGGTGAAGGATCGCCTGTCAGACTTGAGTAAAAATGAATATAAGGTAGCGCAGCAGGTATTGCTCGATCCCGAAGCTATTATTCATGTATCGACGGCGACGCTGGCTAAACAGGCCAATGTCAGTGAGCCCACCATTAACCGCTTTTGTCGCCGCATTGGCTGCAAGGGCTACCCTGACTTTAAGTTGCAACTAGCACAGCAACTGGCTAAGGGCGCCTCGTACGTTAACTCGCAAATTGACGATGACGATAACGTATCCACGGTTACCGATAAGATATTTTCGTCGACACTTTCTGCGCTTGCCAATACCCAGCGCACTTTGGACCACGCAGCCATCGAAAAAACCATTAGTTACCTAAAGGATGCTCGCAAGATCTCGTTTTTTGGATTTGGCGCATCAGCATCGGTCGCTCATGACGCACAGAATAAGTTCGCCCGTTTTACCACGCCGGCGATTTTCTCTGATGATGTATTGGTGCAAAAAGTCGCTGCCCTGAACAGCTTACCGGGCGACGTTATCGTTTGCTTTAGCCACACCGGACGTACCAAAGCGCTATGTGAAATTGCGCAGCTGGGCTATGACAATCAGGCCACGGTTATTGGTATTACTGCCAAAGGCAGTCCCCTGGCTAAGTACTGCCATGTCGTGGTTAGTACCGAAGTCCCTGAAGATACCGATCAATATATGCCCATGGCATCTCGTATTGCGCAGATGGTGCTGATCGATGCCATCGTCGCCGGCTTTGCGCTTGCGCATGGCGAAGAAATTAAACAACAACTAGCTCGGGTTAAAGCCGGGCTCAAAGATTCACGTTTTCCACCGCAGTAAGAAGGATTCATTATGACAATTAAAGTTGCAATTAACGGTTTTGGCCGTATCGGTAAAAACATCGCCCGCGCTATCTTTGAAAGTCAGCGCAATGATCAGTTTGAGGTTGTCGCCATTAACGATTTGGGCGCTCCTGCTACGCTGGCACATTTATTAAAATTTGATACCGTGCATGGCCAGTTTAATGCTGACGTTCGTGCCGACGAAAACGCCATCTATATTAATGACCACAAAATTAATGTTTATGCCGAGCGTGACCCTAAAAATTTACCCTGGAAGCAATTGGGCGTAGACGTGGTGATGGAATGCACCGGTTTATTTACTAACCGTGACGGCGCCGGACAACACCTGACAGCGGGAGCTAAAAAAGTAATAATTTCAGCGCCGGCAAAAGACGTTGACGGTCTGTTCGTGTATGGTGTTAACCATCAGGATATGAAGCCTGATATGACCATTATTTCTAATGCGTCTTGCACCACCAACTGTTTGGCGCCGATTGCTCAGCCGCTTAACGAATCCCTGGGTATTGAAAGCGCACTGATGACAACGGTTCACTCATACACCAATGATCAATGTCTGCTGGATGCCTACCACAGTGATTTACAGCGTGCCCGTGCCGCTGCGCAGTCAATGATCCCATCAAAAACCGGTGCAGCCGCAGCCATTGGTAAAGTTATTCCAGAGCTTGATGGCAAGTTCGACGGCCTTGCTGTGCGGGTTCCAACACCCAATGTGTCACTCGTAGACCTTAGTTTTATTGCCAATCGCGACACCAGCGTTGAAGAAGTCAACAAAATTGTACAGCAAGCGGCTGCAAAATCGCCTCTGAGTGCTGTACTCGATGTTAACGAGTTACCTTTGGTGTCGAGCGATTTTAACCATAACCCGGCATCCAGTGTTTTTGATACGCACCAAACCCGGGTCAACGGACGTTTAGTTAAAGTGATGGCTTGGTATGACAACGAATGGGGCTTTAGCAACCGTATGCTGGACAATGCAGCACATTTGATGTCGCTCAGTTAAGTATTTATTAAGGTTTTTTATTGTAATAATTTGTGCTGATTCATTGACCATGTTAATTTCTTGTTCTACTTTATAAAAGCGCTTACATTAAAAAATGTAATATTCGTCTAAAATAGCTAACAACAAGAATGTGTGACTGCTCCCCGCCCTAACGGGCGAGGCTTCCAAATTCTCAGGCAGCAACCGGCGCGTGGCCGGATTTACGCAAGCCTCCATTGGCAGGAACC
>NZ_SNXI01000018.1 GCF_004362895.1 Idiomarina aquatica
TATGCTAAATAACTATGTGCATGAGCCGTATACGAGGCCCGTATGTACGGTTCTGTGAGAGGGATGAGGCGGTGACGCCTCACCCTACTCGATATTTCTCCAGCGAGGTGTTTTTATGGAGTGCCGTGTAGGCTGTGGTGCTTGCTGTATCGCACCTTCGATTAGCTCGCCAATTCCCGGTATGCCAAATGGTAAAAAAGCCGGTGAGCGGTGTGTACAGTTGGACGACAATAATCTCTGTAAACTTTTTGGCGATCCACGCAGACCGGCAGTCTGTGAACAGTTCAGCGCCGACCGAGATGTTTGCGGCACCTCACGCGAGCAAGCGTTACTATTACTCACTAGCCTCGAGCAGTCGACGGGATAGAGGCCTTTTGGAAGGCTTCGCTAACTCACTTGCGAAGACGAGAGTTATCCCCTGAGCTTCGAGCTTGGGTATTTCTTGTTTAAGGAAGGCTAGCGTCTCAGGGTAAGGGTGGCCAATACCAATGGCTTCGCCTGTTGCTAATGCCTGGTCAATGAGTTGCTGCCATTGTTGCTGCAAATAGGTTAGCTCAACGTCATTATCCAAAAATACGTGGCGGTGATTGGTTGCTACCTGTAAGTCTTCTGCTAGTTGTTCGGCCACGCTAAATTCCGAGGTGCGACTGTCAATAAAATACAGTTGCTTATACTGCAGTGTTTCTAACACCGCCCGCATCGAACTCTCAACTTGAGTAAAATAACTACCCATGTGATTGTTTACGCCGACTACATAAGGCACATCGTCGAGTGCGCGTTGTAATTCGAGCTTGATTTCGGCGCTGCTCATCTCGGTAGTGAGAGCTCCCGGGCCCAGGCGATTACCTCTCACCGCCTGCATCGGCGCATGCAACATTATTTGTTTGCCCTGATGATGGGCTCTCAGTGCAAACGAACGTGCGTGAGGGGTAAATGGCAGTACAGCGAAAGTCACATTGCCCGGCAGTAAAGCCGCGTTAAGGTCACTGCGATTATTACCAATATCGTCAATAATTATTGCAACTCTGGCGTTAGCTGATAGCGCCGTTGGGGCGGTTAAAAAAACACTGACGAAGACGAAAATAGTGACGATTAGGGCGCGCATTTAATCTATCCATCGGGTTGGGTTTTGCGCATCGCCCCGATAACGTATTTCGAAATATAAGGCAGCGTCTGAGCGGCCACCGGATTGCCCCATTAGTGCGATTTCTTCGCCCATTTTAACTTCTTCGCCTACGTCTTTTAGTAGTGATTGATTATGACCATAGAGGCTCATGTAACCTTCCCCATGATCGATAACGGTAACTAGCCCGAAGCCTCTCAACCAATCAGCAAAAAGAATACGACCGTCTGCTATCGTCCGCACTGGTTGACCATTTCGGCCTTCAATCATAACACCTTTCCAGCGCAACGGCCCTTCCCGGGACTGACCAAATAACTTTCTTACACGTCCTTCCGCCGGCCAGGTTAGGCGAGACTTTACCGGTGTAAGCCCAATTAACTGTACGTCAGCTTGTAATGCCGATTCAATAGCGCTAATGACTTGCTCCAGCTGCTCGCGGCTTTGCTCCAATGCTTGCAACCGCTGCTGATCAGAACGCTGTCGTTGTTGCAGCTCGGCAATCAGTTCTTCCTGCGCACGTTGCTGCTGAGCGAGTGCATTTTGTTGCTGCTTCTGTTGCGTTGCTAACGCAGCGAGTTCGTCTTGTTGCCTAACAAGCGTCTCTTGTACTTGGGTAAGTTGCGCTGTGGTTTTCTTGAGTGCTTCAATTTCTGCAATTCGGGCTTGGTTAAAGTAATGGTAGTAACTCAGCATGCGTTCTATAGTCGCAGGATCTTGCTGGTTAAGTAATAACTTTAAAAAATCGTGATCGCCATTAGCATAGGCGTTGGCGATTTGCTGCTCCAGCGCTTTGGCTTGCTGTCGCTGTTGTTGTTGCAACTGACGTTGTTGTTGTTCATTACTACTAATCCGTTGCTCGAGTTGCCGGATTTCTGCGCGAGTCGCTTGCAAACGCCCGGCAACACTAGCCGTATCACGTTCCAGCGTTTGCAGTTTCTGCTCGGTATCAGTTAACTTCTGTTGCCGTGATTCTAAAGTCGCTAAACGCGATGCAATTTCCTCCTGTACAGCTTCAAGCTCGGCTTCTTTGCGTGCCTTTTCGGCTTCACTGACGTCAGCTTGCGCAAACGCAAAAGTAGGCGCTATCAGCGTTACAGTCAGGGTCAACAAAAGAGGCGGCATTAGCCGCCGAAAACTGCGCATCATGACTACTTAGTCTTAAGAGTCATCAGCGTCTTACCGGTCATTTCATGTGGCTGCTCCAGCCCCATGAGGTGCAACATGGTCGGTGCAACGTCCGAGAGAATACCATTACGCGGCGATGCGTCACGACCGACATAAATAAAGGGTACTAACTCGCTGGTGTGCGCGGTGTGCGCCTGGCCGGTGCTGGCATCACTCATTTGTTCAGCGTTACCATGATCCGCTGTAATTAACGCCTCACCCCCAATCGCTTGCAACGCCTTTATAACGCGACCGACAGAGTGGTCAACGGCTTCACAGGCTTTAACCGCAGCTTCGAAGTCACCGGTATGCCCAACCATATCGCCGTTTGGATAATTACAAATAATGGCGTCAAATTCGCCGCTTTCTATTGCCGCAATCAACTCATCGGTTAACTGCTCGGAACTCATTTCCGGCTGCAGATCATAGGTTTTAACTTGCGGCGAAGGAATCAATACGCGCTTCTCACCGTCGAACTCTTGTTCGCGCCCCCCGCTAAAGAAGAAGGTGACATGTGCATATTTCTCAGTTTCTGAGATACGTAACTGAGTCTTGCCTTGTTTTGCTAACCATTCGCCAAATACATTATTCAGCGGCTCTGGCGGGAATGCACAAGCGGCATCCAGATCATCTGCATATTGAGTTAGCATGACAAAAGCGCTGAGTGGCTGTTGAGTGCCGCGTTCAAAAGTGTCCAGCTCACTATCAGTAAATGCACGGGTCATTTCACGTGCGCGGTCTGCACGAAAGTTCATAAATACCACGGCATCGTTTGCCGCAATACTAACCGGCTGACCAATAGTCACTGGCGCGACGAATTCATCACTTTGACCACGCTCGTAAGCGGCATCCAGTGCTTCTAACGCATTGACGGCGCTGTGTTGTCCGCGACCGTGATAAATTGCATTATAAGCCTGCTCAATACGTTCCCAACGGTTATCACGATCCATTGCATAAAAGCGACCGCTTAGTGAGGCGAAGCGGCCTACACCAAGGCGCTCAAACAGGGCTTCAAAACGCTCAATGGACGGTTTTGCTGAACGAGGAGGCGTATCACGGCCATCTAAAAATGCGTGTAGGTAAATGTTTTTAGCACCTTTTTGCGCGGCAAGCTCTACCATTGCCACAATATGATCTTCGTGGCTGTGCACGCCGCCCGGGGATAGTAATCCCATGATATGCACGGCGCCGTCTTTATCAACGGCTGCCTGAACGCTGTCACACAGCACCGGATTGTTAAAAAACTCGCCGTCCTGGATGCTTTTTGAGATGCGGGTGAAGTCCTGAAATACGATACGGCCGGCGCCAAGGTTAACATGACCTACCTCGGAGTTACCCATCTGACCTTTTGGCAAGCCCACGGCATCACCCGAGCCATCAACCAATGAATGTGGGTAATTTTCCCAAAGTTCATCCATTACCGGTGTATTTGCCGTTGCGATTGCGTTATCCGGTGCGGCCTCTCGATAACCCCAACCATCTAAAATCATCAAAACTAACGGTTTTTTACCTTGGCTCATGCGCATTGCCTTTTCAGTTGCTGTGCAAAATTAAATATCCCCAGTTTACGTGATTTTGCCTTAGTTCGCATCCATTTGAGATTTTGCTGGCAACTGAATTTTGTACAGGTATACTTTGTGCCCTTAAATACCCAATCACTCGATAATCTAAAGTAGTCAAAACCATGCAAGAGATACTAGAATTCGCGCGTCAAAATGCTTTTATGAGCGGCCTCTGGGTAGTTCTTTTGGTTGCATTGATTGTGACCTGGATCCGTTCGACATCTTCTCCGGTAAAGGATATGTCGACTCATCAAGCGACCGTTTGGGTCAATAAAGAAAATGGCGTTTTTGTTGATATCCGTAACCAGGACGACTTTCGTAAGGCACATATACACGGCGCAAAATCTTTGCCGCTAACACAAATTAAACAAAAAAACGTGTCAGCGATTGAAAAGTATAAAGATGCCCCCATTGTTGTTGTATGCAACTCCGGAGCAACCGCTCGTGGCGCGGCAATGCAATTAACGCAGCAAGGCTTTGCTAACGTTGCGGTATTAGCAGGTGGTATGAACGCCTGGCGTAACGAGAAGCTGCCAGTAGCATCAGGAAAGTAGTTTTTAGTTCAAAAATTCGGTACAGTCGTGCAACGTTTTTACCGACTTTAATTATTAGTTCAATATAAGTAATAGGAAGTATCATTATGGCTGAAGAACAGCAAGCAAATGGCGCAGCTGCCCAAAACGAACAACAATCACAAGTGCAGTTCGCTATTCAACGCATTTTTACTAAAGACGTTTCGTTTGAAGCGCCAAACTCACCAGCGATTTTCCGCAAAGAGTGGAAGCCTGACCTGAAACTGGACTTAAACGTAAAACACGAAAAAATTGAAGACCGCGTATATGAAGTCGTGTTGACGCTGACTGCGACTAACAAAGTCGAAGAGGAAGTGGCGTTTTTATGTGAAGTACATCAAGCCGGTATCTTTACTATTGGTGAAGAAGTACAAGAAGGCCAATTGGCGCATATGTTGGGTTCTTTCTGCCCTAACATTTTGTTCCCGTATGCACGTGAGTGCGTTGCGAGCCTGGTAAACCGTGCAACTTTCCCACAATTGAACCTGGCACCGGTTAACTTTGACGCAATCTTTGCACGTCATATGCAACAGCAAGCGGAACAAGCAGGTCAAACACAGCAGGCAGACGCTTAAGCGTCAACGCTCATCAAACTGATGAAAACTGCAAGTGTTGCAATACTAGGGGCGGGCTCTTACGGGACCGCCCTTGCTATTTGTTTTGCCCGTAAAGGCATAGCCACCACTCTTTGGGGGCGTGACAAAACGCAAGTCGCTGCAATGCGCGAAGCGCACGAAAATGCACACTATTTGCCGGACTGCCCGTTTCCCGAAACATTGCAGGTTACAGACGACTTAGCGGCAGCCGTAAAAGACGTAAAAAACGTGTTGGTGGTAGTGCCCAGCCATGCATTTGCTGACCTACTACGTGCGGTAAAACCAAGCTTGAGCGCAGATGCCCGTGTTGCATGGGCGACCAAAGGTCTGGAACCCGAAACCGGTCGTTTGTTGTACGAAGTTGCTGAAGAAGAACTCGGCAACCAGCACCCGTTAGCCGTGTTGTCAGGCCCAACGTTTGCCATAGAGATGGCAAAAGGTCTGCCAACCGCTATTTCGATGTCGTCGACTGATCAGGCATTTGTCGATGAACTGTCCGAAATGCTTCACTGTGAGCGTTCATTCCGGGTTTATACTAACGATGATTTTATCGGTATTCAGCTAGGCGGGGCGGTTAAAAACGTCATAGCGATTGGTGCCGGAATGGCTGATGGTATCGGCTTTGGCGCAAATGCACGAACTGCATTAATCACCCGGGGGCTGGCAGAGTTAACGCGTTTAGGACTAACGCTGGGTGCGAAGAGCGAAACATTTACCGGCATGGCAGGTCTCGGTGACTTGATCCTGACTTGTACGGATAACCAATCGCGCAATCGGCGTTTCGGTCTGGCATTGGGAGAGGGTAAAGACGTAGAGCAGGCGCTGGCATCAATCGGGCAGGCGGTAGAAGGTTATCGCAATACCCGAGAGGTAGTGGCGTTAGCAAAGCGTAACGGCGTAGAAATGCCCATTTGTGAGCAAATATACGCCGTGCTTTATCAAGGTAAACCACCTCGTCAGGCGGCTATCGACTTACTTAGCCGCAGCCGTAAAACCGAAACCGACTAACTGGCTGATAGTTGGTCAGCAAGCGACTGCCACTGAGTACCGAAGTGCTCGGTGGGCAGGCGTTTGAAATTGGAGCGCACAAACTGAGAAATCTTGCCGTCGGCATAACTCAATAACAAATTGGCTAATATTCCCTCGTCGACCGTAAATTTCTGCTGTTCACGCAACGCCTGTTCACGCAAAACCTGCTTGAGTTGAGCCTCGATGCGGTTAAATAAGTCCTCGATACGAGCGCGTAACCGATCATGTTCGCCCATCAACGCATCGCCGGTAATGACCCGACTAATACCCGGATTGCGTTCAGCAAAGGTTAGAATCAAATGAAGGATCGCCTGACAACGGCCCAACGTTTGTTTTTCTTTTTCTAAGATCAAATTGATACTGGTTAGCAGGGTGTCTTCGACAAACTCGATTAACCCCTCAAACATTCGTGCTTTAGATGGAAAGTGGCGATATAGCGCCGCTTCTGAGACACCTAAGTTGGCGGCTAATTTAGCCGTGGTAATACGTTGGCCGGGACTGGTTTCCAACATTGCGGCAAGCGCCTGTAAGATCTCTTCACGACGATTACGCTTTTGTTGAGCCATGGATTATCCTCTTAATTCAAAATAATGCTGTGCAAACAGCTGATTTAATTCCGATGCAAGCAGCGCTTTTGATTGCGGTGCAAAGTCTTGTTCGCCGTTTTGCCAATACACGGTGACGGCATTGTCATTGCTATTAAAACCAATGCGCGAATCACTCACGTTATTAGCAACAATCAACTTAAGTTGTTTACGCTTCAGTTTATCCAGGGCATGCGCCTTGACGTTCTCTGTTTCTGCTGCAAAGCCAATACAAAACGGCGGTTGAGCGCTAACTGCGATGGTTTTTAAAATATCCGGGTTTTTAACCAATGCTAATTGTGATTCCTCGCCATTGGCTTCTTTTTTTATTTTTTGCTCGGCAACCGTTGCCGGTCGGTAGTCAGCTACAGCAGCACAGCTGATAAAAACATCCATTGAAGAGGCCTGTACCGCGGCCAGCATTTGCTCAGCGGTTACTACGTCAATGCGCGTTACACCAGTGGGGGTAGGCAGGCTTACCGGGCCTGCAATTAGCGTGACTTCGGCACCCATTTTCCGGGCCGCTGCGGCCAGTTCAAACCCCATCTTGCCGGAACTGTGGTTACTAATGTAGCGCACCGGGTCTATAGCCTCTCGTGTCGGGCCTGCAGTAATGGTAATGCGCGTGCCTTGCCAGATATTTTCAGTGCTGGCTTGAGTGGACAGTAAGTCAGCACTTAATTGACGTAATTCAACCGGCTCTAACATTCGTCCCGCCCCAGTGTCCCCGCAAGCCTGCGAACCGCTACCCGGTCCGAAAATAGCCAACCCGCGTTGTTGCAGGCGCGTCATGTTTTCCTGTACTGCCGGTGCCGCCCACATCTGTTGATTCATGGCGGGGGCGATAGCAACGGGGGCGGTACTGGCTAATACTAATGTGGTGAGCAAATCATCAGCCATGCCATTGGCCAAGCGAGCAATAACATTGGCACTGGCGGGCGCGATTAAAATTAGATCAGCCCATTTCGCTAATTCGATATGACCCATAGCGGCTTCCGCAGTAGGATCTAACAGATCCGTACTGACAGGATTTGCAGACACAGCTTGTAAGCTTAATGGCGTCACGAAAGCCTCGCCACCGCGGGTAAGAACAACCCGTACGTTAGCGCCCACTTCTTTTAAACGCCGCACTAAATCGGGTGTTTTGTAAGCCGCGATGCCACCGGAAATACCCAGCAGAATGTTTTTATCCTGTAATGCCTGCATGGTCAAAAACCACTTAAGTTGTCATACGTAAAGAGTTGTAAAGATAACACGCTCAATGCTAACAGGGTAGATCGGAACTACACTGCGAGATCCGTTAAGTTAAGGAGAGCAGGTGATGGGGATCAAGGAATGGCCGGAAATGGAACGACCACGGGAGAAGTTACAACAGCAGGGCGCGGCTGCGCTGAGTGACGCAGAGTTGTTGGCGATACTACTGGGCAGTGGCCAGCGGGGTGTTGATGTCGTTGCGTTCTCGCGTAATTTACTGCAGTCCTTTGAGGGTATTGGCCCGCTACTTAGCGCCCCGGCGGACAAGTTATTGCAATACCATGGTATCGGTCCTGCCAGAGTTAACCAGTTGCAAGTAGTGCTGGAACTGTCCCGACGGTACTTAAAATGGCAGTTGCAACGCGAGGATGGATTCACCGAACCGGCAATGGTAAAAGATTACCTAACATCTCAATTACGGCATCAATGTCGGGAAGTTTTCGTGGTTCTCCTGCTCGACAGTCAACACCGGTTGTTGCGCTACGAAGAAATGTTTCACGGCACCATCAACGCCGCCCCCGTGTATCCGCGAGAAGTCCTCAAAATGGTCATGCAACACAACGCCGCAGCCGTAATCCTTGCCCACAATCACCCATCCGGCATCGCCGAACCCAGCCAAGCCGATCAACGCGTCACTGAGCGCTTAAAAAAAGCCCTTAACCTCGTCGACGTCGCCCTCCTCGATCACTTCATCATCGGCGCCGGCGATCCCGTCTCATTCGCCGAACGCGGGCTGTTGTAGGAGATTCAGGCAGTTCGGTTGTGCTTTGTTCTGAACTCTGGGGGCTTTTGTAAAGCGGGGGAATGGGAAAATGCTTTTTGTCGGGCTGTGGGGGTCTGAGGCAGGAATGTGGGAGGGCATGGATGCCCGGACACAAGCCACACGGATGTGCTTGGAGCGGTTCCTGACTCAGACCCCCTTCAAGCTGATAAAAGCGTTACTGCTCCACCACCGTGGTTAAACAATAACAAAAGAAAGCGCTGGAAGATTGAGCGGATTTAGCGTAGAATTCGCCGCGAATGATCGGAAAGGATCAAAAAACCGCCGTTTAAGCTTGATTAGCGGGCCTGTTTGCTGTATAAAATGCGCCCTCGGATTTCTAGGCAAGGTCAAATTGGGCGACAGGCGAGCTTGCAGCAATTTTGGAGTAAAGACATGTCACAAGTATGCCAAGTTACAGGTAAGCGTCCGGTAGTCGGTAACAACCGCTCGCACGCACGCAATGCGACTAAGCGTCGCTTTTTACCAAACTTACAATCTCACCGCTTCTGGGTTGAAAGCGAGAAGCGTTGGGTTAAATTGCGTATTTCTACTAAAGGTATGCGCATCATCGATAAAAACGGTATCGACTCGGTATTAGCGGATCTCCGCGGCCGTGGTATCAAGGTGTAAGGAAAAGATATTATGCGCGATAAGATTCGTTTGGTGTCGTCTGCGGGTACTGGTTACTTCTACACCACAGACAAAAATAAACGCACCATGCCAGAAAAAATGGAAATCAAAAAGTTCGATCCAGTGGTTCGTAAACACGTGATTTTCAAAGAAGCTAAAATCAAGTAATTGATTTAGAGCTTAAAAAAACCCAGCTTCGGCTGGGTTTTTTATTGTCTGTGATTTAATTAACCCTTAACGGGGTGGATCGACGATACCAGAAACGCTGGCATTAATGCGGAACCAACCGGTTATACTAAGCCGGTCGCGGTTGGAGCGCAGGACTTCGTGGACAAACTTTTCGCTTAAAAAGACCACTAACGTGCCGCGCTCAGGTTTGACGGTCTCTAACACCTTACCGCGTTCGCCATAAATGACTAACTGCCCGCCATCACTATCAGTCCAGTTTTCGTTCAAATACATGACGGTTGTCAGTCGACGGTTACTACGACCTTTAAACGCATCCAGATGCTTTTTATAGAATGCACCTTTGGGGTAGTGGGCAAAGTGGCATTCGTAATCGAATAGACCCAAAAACAGATCGCGATTAATAGCAACCCGCAACTCATCCATCAGCTTAAGGTAGTCATGCTCGGGTTGTGGCTCTTTGCGTAACCACAAGATTCGGTCGGTGCGTACCAGAGTATTAATTGTCTGCTGCTCTGCCCGGCCAATTGCAGCCGTGTTCCAGTGTTGCGCGGGTATGGCGTTAGCGTGATCAAACAATTGCCCGGCCATCTCTTTAGGCAGGAAGTTTGGTACGATGCAGTAGCCTTTATCGCTCAAACTATCGAGAATATGATCAATATGCGTTAACGCGGTCACTGCAATTTTATCCAGACGGAGTTATAACGGGAGCGAAATATAGGTTATTCTAAAGTCATCGACAAGCGCTTTGTGAGCCTGCTATGAAATACAACCAAAAGCGGACTATTTTCGGTATTACCTTAACTAAACGGGCCTGGAATAACATCCTCATTTATGCGGTTCTGTTACTAATGTTCTTACTTTATTATGCATCGCCTCGCGATAACGGTAGTACATCGGAACAGACCAACACCGAGGTTATGGGGTTGATACCCGGACACCTGGATTTGCAGCAAATTATTATTGATGATCAGACGTTAGAGCACAGCAATAACGATTGGCGTTGTCGCCAGCCATGCTCGCTATCTAAACAGCAGTCCGAAAATGTGGCGCGTACCTGGCTTTCACTGCGGATGCAGCCGACTGAGCTGGAGCCTGCGGCAAAAGTGGTCGATGTGTATTTGTATTTTGGGGGCGATCAAACGGCAACTGTGGAGATCTATACGGAGCCGCGTCTGTTGCTACGCTTGCCTCAACAGCAGCGGGTGTTTGAGCCGATGGATGTTACGATAGAGTCGTTGTTAGGTCGATAGTGGTACGAAAAATGAGGGAAGGAAGTACTGATGCCTGAATTACCAGAAGTCGAAGTAAGTCGGTTGGGGATTAGCCCTCATATCGAAAACAAGTTAATCACGGCAATCAGAGTGCATGACGCGCGTTTACGCTGGCCCGTGCCTGAAGCGGTGCAGCAAGTGACGCAACAACGACTCATCAGCGTTAAACGACGGGCGAAATACCTGCTGCTGGAAACTGCCGCAGGGACGTTAATTCTGCATTTGGGGATGTCGGGTAAATTGCGCGTGGTACCGGCTTCAACGACATTGAAAAAACATGACCACATCGAAATTGAGTTTGAACATGGCCAGGTATTGCGACTGAACGATCCGCGCCGCTTTGGGGCACTACTGTTTCATGACCAGAGCCAATCGCCAATAAATGCCCATGAGCTGTTAGCTCGTTTAGGGCCGGAGCCGTTAACTGACGAATTTACGGCTAATTATCTGTTTAATTGCTCACGAGGCCGTAAGCAAGCCATAAAGACGTTTATTATGGATAACCATGTGGTAGTGGGGGTTGGTAATATTTATGCCAATGAGGCGCTATTTAAAGCCGGCATTAACCCAAAACGTCAGGCTGGCAAGGTCAGCAAGGCACGCTATCAGCAATTAGTCCCGTTGATAAAGCAAACATTGCAAGAAGCCATCGCACAAGGGGGGACCACCCTGCGAGACTTTACCAATGTCGACGGCAGCCCCGGCTATTTTGCCCAGCAGCTTATGGTTTATGGTCGTGGCGGCAAACGATGCATGCAGTGTCAAAGTGAGTTAAAGGAAATTCGGCTCGGTCAACGCAGCACTGTTTACTGTACTCAATGTCAACGCTGATGCTGGTTATACAGCAGACAAGAACCTCCGATAACGATTGGCGAAGTCGTGGGGTTGCGAGATAAACGGCATGTGTGCGCAATGAGCGAATACTTCACACTCCGAGTTGGGGGCAAGTTCATCAATCAAGTTAATGGCGGCTGCCGGCACAAGTGAGTCGAGTCGTCCATAAAAACGTATGAATGGTTGATTTATTTCACCTAGTTTGGCTCGAAAATCGGTCTCTTCCAGTAATTTAAGCCCTGCCAACAGGCTTTGTTGGTTTGCCATAGGCTTGGCAAACACCCATTCCCGAACTTGTTTAATCAGCGCTTTGGCATGCGGACTACCCATTGCCTGTACGGCCATGAAGCGCTCGATGGTTTTGCCGAAGTCCTGATCCAATTGTTGGTAAAACTGTTGCATCAACGAGGCTTTAATGCCGGGCCAACTGGACTCTTCAATAAAAAAGGGTGATGAGCCAACTGTAGCGAGTGACAGAACGCGTTGCTGCTGGCTTAATGCAAGCTCTGTTGCAATTAAGCCACCCATAGACCAGCCCAAAATATGAAATGACTCAGGTAGCGCCGGTAAAAGTTGTTCGCATACGGCGGCTACTGAGTCGGCCAATTGTTGGTCATTGCTATCGCCAAAACCTGGCAAATCGACCGAGGTAACGCGAAACGAGTCGCTTAACTCGGGGATTAAGGTTTGCCAGACATTACTATTCATCCCCCAGCCGTGGATTACAACAATATCAGCGCCGGCGCCGTGTACGGATTTGCTAATGGTCACTACAGTTCTCTTTTTTGGCCCTTTGAAAGATGCCTATGCTAGCTTTAATTAAGACACTCGCCAATAGAGTGGGAGCCAATAGTTGTTTGGTGTGCGGCCTTGTAAAAGTCTCAGAATATGGACTCTGCGGTGATTGTGAATGGGTTATCTCGCGCTGGTATCCGCGATGTCTTAAACACCTTGCAGAGCAACCCCCAACCAGCACGCTGACAACGGCTGATTACTGGTTTGCGGCGCTGCGCTGGACACCGATAACGCAACAACTCATTCATCGCTATAAAACCTCCGGGCAGCAATACCTGGCAAGGCCGATGGGACTATGGCTGGCAGCACATCTTGTCCATTGTTACTCGAATCAAGGCATAGCTTGGCCGGACTTAATTATTGCTATGCCGACAACGCAGGCAACCTGGCGGGACAGAGGCTTTCACCATACCGGGCTTTTGATGTTAGAGGTATCAAAACATCTGCAGCTAGCAAATCAACCCGGATTACTGCGGGTTATCCGCAATGTTCCCAAACAAAAGCAGTTGAACCGTGTCGCACGTTGGCAAGAAGCACGTGGTAGTCAGTTCTGTACGGCAGATGTGTCAGGAAAAACGATAGCGGTGATTGATGATTTGATTAGTTCAGGAGCAACGCTGTCGGCAGCGGCTCAAGCGCTTAGGAAGCAGGGGGCTAAACAGGTACATGGCTGGGCGCTAATCTACAACGCCGGTGACTAGCCAGCGGCTTGCTATTACGATAAACTATACCCTAGTAAATTACTCAGGTATAGAAGAGGCGAGCAGTATGATTCGTATTACCGAAGCGGCGCAAAAACATTTTGGCAAACTCCTTTCCGAACAGCCCGATGGCACCGGAATTCGTGTTTTTGTGGTTAATCCGGGCTCACCTAACGCTGAATGTGGCGTATCCTATTGCCCGCCGGATTCAGTCGAAGCAGATGACGAACGTTTGCCGTTTAATGGGTTCGATGCAATAGTCGACTCAGGAAGTGCACCCTTTTTGGAAGATGCGGTGATTGACTTTGAAGAACAAGAACTAGGTTCGCAGTTAACGCTTAAAGCGCCCAACGCAAAAGCGCGCAAAGTTGCAGATGACGCGCCATTAATTGAACGCGTGGAATATGTTATCCAGGCCGAAATTAACCCGCAGTTAGCCAATCATGGTGGCCATGTCATGGTCAATGATATTACCGATGACGGCTTGGCAATTTTGCAGTTTGGTGGCGGTTGTAACGGTTGTAGCATGATCGACGTAACGGTTAAAAATGGCATCGAAAAAGAGCTTAAAGAACGCTTCCCTGAGGAGATAACCGGGGTTCGTGACATTACTGAACATGAGCGTGGAGAACACTCTTACTACTAGGGTAAGGGGTTATACAAGTTGAAAGAAATTAGCAGGAATCGTTCGATTTTTTAATGTTAAGATAATGTGATCCCTCGCGAGTGTACCTAGCGTAGTGATATTTGCCCTAATCATTACGAGGAAATCACTATGCGAGGAATCACTAAACTCAGTGTACTCTCTTTATCCCTTGTTGTCTTGTCCGGTTGTTGGCTGGATGACGATGATAGTGACCAAACCACGGTTACTCCACCACCTGAACCCGAAGTGCAATCAACTTATGTGCGGGTTCACCACACTTCGGCTGATGCGCCCAACGTTAATGTGTTAGCTGACGGTTCGGCTGTACTTGAAGATGTTCCTTATCATGCCTCTTCAAACGTACTTGAACTAGACGAAGGAACCTACTCAATCACTGTCCAGGGTATTTTACCTGACGGCACTACTGCCGACGTTATCGGACCGGCTGATCTGGAATTTTCCGGAGAAACGCGTTACGAGGTATTTGCCCTGGGTCAGGTCGCAGATGAATCATTGGAACCGTTGATCTTGTCGAACCCGGTATCTGCGGTCGCTGACGGTGAAAGCAGAATTCAGGTTGTTCACGCTGCCTACGGAGCACCAACGGTTGACGTTTATTTAACCGCGCCAGAGGACGAGCTAGCCAGCGCATCGCCGGCGGTAACTCTGGAATATGCAGCAGACAGTGGTCAGGTAGAGGTTCCTGCCGGTGACTATCGTGTGCGTTTAACACCAGCGGGCGAAACTACCGTCGTTTATGACTCAGGTACGTTACCGTTGGCTGACGGTGGTGACTATATTGTCGCGGCAACCAACAATGTAACTACAGGTGAATCACCAGTCACGTTACAGATTTCGACAACAGCCACCGGCACCAAAGATGCGGCTATCGGTCCGGTAGCGCTAACATTAGACGCCTTGGGTATTTATACCATTGTGGCAACCGATAGCGATGGCGGTGGTTTACCACCTCAGGTCATTCTGTTAGACGACTTGGCGCCAGCGCAACCTTAACCATAGCGCTTGAAACAGACCGCGCATAAGCAAAAAGCCGCTCAGAGCCAGCCATAAACCATGGTTCTGTAGCGGCATCCCGGCCCACCACAAGGGTAAAAAGCCAAATCCGGCCGCAAGTATCATGGTATTGCGCATGCCCTTGCTCAACGATAAGCCGATATAAACCCCATCAAACCAGTAACTCCAGTGACCGACCAGTGGTAATAGGATTATCCAGGGTAAGTAATTCTCGGCTTTATTGATGATTTCGGGTAAATCAGTAATCAGACCTATGATTTGCGCACCGAAAAGCCAGAATATCAGGCTGTAAAATACGGCGAAGATACAGGACCAAACCAAGGTAAGCTTACACCAGTAACGGATACGTTCAGGTTGTTGTTGTCCTTTGGCGGCGCCCGCCAGAGCCTCAACCGAATAGGCAATGCCATCGAGACCGAGCGAAATTAGCATCAAAAACTGCATCAGTACCGCGTTTACAGCAACGATATCCGAACCATAGCGCGCCGCATAGCCGGTCATTGTCGCCATACATAACTGCAATACCAGACTGCGAATGAAAATATTACCGTTTACATTGAGGTATTGGCTTAGTTTATCGGGGATTATTTTTAATAATGCAGGTGTCCAGTTCAATGCTTTTGCACACCAATAAATACCCACTAACGCAGTGACGTAATCAGCAATCAGGGACGCCCAGGCGGCGCCGGCAACGTTTAAGTCCAGGCCTATGATCAGTACCAGATCCATCATCACGTTAACGGCATTGGTAATAATCGCCAACCACATAGCGCGGCCACTTTGCTGCCGGCCTAACAAAACACCTAATGCGATTAAGATGGTAAGTGCTGCCGGCGCTGACCATAGGCGGATGCCAATATAAGTGCTGGCATAGGGAATAAGTGCGGCGTCCGGCTGTACGACCCACAGTGAGAAGTCAATAATCCATGGGGAAGCTATAGCGATAGCGATACCTAAGCCGATGGCAAGCGTCAAACCATGGTTAAAATGCTGCCGTTGCTCAGCCAGATTATCAGCACCAAAGGACTGTGCAATATAACCCGTTGTGGCCATGCGTAAAAATACGGCTAACAAATAAATAAAGCTAACCACCATGGCACCAATAGCGACCGCTGATAAGTAGATAGCATCGGGTAAATGCCCTATGATGGCGGTATCAACTAAGCCCAGCATGGGGGCTGCGATATTGGATAAGATCATCGGCAGCGCAATCGCAAAGACTTTTTTGTGGTCAGTGATGGTAAAACCAAATAAAGTCGATGGCACGATGTTGTCCTTAGCGTTGTCCAATGTCAGAAAAAGTGGCTATCTGCAGAAAATGGGAGTGTAGCATGAAACTGAAATCACTGGGGCTCGCGTCAATACTGCTGGTGGCCTGCGGCGACAGTAGTTCGCAGGAAGCCTCGTCTGTGGAAACGGCTAAAAAGCAGCCAGACAACAGTATCGCTGTCTTGCAATACCACCATGTGTCGGAGACGACCCCGGCAGTTACATCCATTACGCCAAAGCAGTTTAAACAACATCTCGATTACCTCGAAGAAAACGAGTTTTCGGTATTGTCTATTGAGCAAGCGCATCAACGCATAGAGAACGACGAAGGCTTTCCGGATAAAGCGGTGGTAATCACTTTTGACGACGGTTACGACAATGTCTTCGAACATGCTGCTCCGTTATTGGCTGACTACGATATGCCTTACGCGGTATTTGTTAACCCTGATTTGATGAAAGAGAGTCCATCTGCCTATATGAGCTGGGAACAACTCAAACAAATACAGCAGCAGGGCGCAACTATTGTTAACCATGGTCAAACGCATGCGCACTTAATCCGCCGTCGGGCAAGCGAAACCGAGGAACAATGGCGGGAGCGGATGCATTATGACGTTATATCTGCCCAGCAGGCTATCGATGCAAAACTCGGCGAGCAACCTAAGTATTTTGCTTATCCTTATGGCGAATATGATGCAGAGCTACAGAATTTGCTCGATGAGTGGGGCTTTTTAGGTTTTGCCCAACACAGCGGTCCATGGAGTCCTTACAGTGATAAAACGGCCATTACGCGGTTCCCCGCGTCGGGTATTTATGCCAATTTAAAAACGCTGGATGCTAAGTTGAAGAGTCGGGCTTTACCGGTAGCCGATTACAAACCCAGTGAGCCATTGATCGCTTATGACGATGAACGACCAACCCTGCGGGTGACGCTTGCGCATACGGACGGTCTGCAACAAAAGGCCTTGAGATGTTTTCAGGGGACAGATGTGTTACAGCCTACCTGGCAGGATGAACTCACGTTTAGCGTTAAACCTAAAGAAAACTTACCGATAGGGCGTTCACGGATTAACTGCACAGCGCCGGCAGATGCCGGCACTCCTTACTACTGGTTTTCAGCAGCATTTATTCGTCCGGATGCCGAGGGAAGCTGGCCGGATTAGCCGGCTATAATCGCAAAATCACGTTTAAGTTGTTCCATGTCGACCACCGGAATTTTACCTGCCTGGTGGTCGGCATTAAATATCGCAATGCGGTTGCCATCAGGATTAACCAAAATAATAGCCGCGCTGTGATTCACCAGATAATTTTCCTCGCCTTCTTCCGGAACCGAGTACATCAATCCTAAATCCCTGACAAACGGAAATAACTGCGGATGTTCTGCACGGATACCGACAAATGCATCGCCAAAATAGCCGGTATACTCTTTTAAACGCTCCATTGAGTCGCGTTTAGGATCAACCGAAATCATCCACACTTTTACCGGTGTGTCAGTATGCTGCTGTAAGTTGGGTAGCGCGTTTTTCAAATCGGACATGGTAGTTGGGCATATATCCGGGCAAAACGTGTAGCCGGTAAAGAGTAACGTCCACTGGCCTTTAAGAGCCTGGTTATTGATGGCGTCAGGACTCTCTGTTGACTGCAGCTGGAAGGGGGCAGGTGCCCTTGGCGGTTGATAGACCAAGGCCTCAGGCTCGGCCTTTGGCCAAAGCTGATAACTGGCAACGCCGATAGCAGCCGCAATAACGGCGGCTAACACGATCATTAACTTTTGCATCGATTGTTACCTCAGGCCTTATACGTAATGATCGACCAGTAATATGACGAACAGCAACATCAGGTGCCAAATTGAAAACGCAAACATGTTAAACGCGGTTTTTTTCTTGGGCGCATATTTGAGCTTCCAGGCATAGGCCAGGAAAATGGCATTCAATACCGTAACACCGACAAGATAGATTGCGCCTGACATGCCCACCAGGTAGGGCAAAAAGCAAACTACCGTCAATAACACCGTGTAAAGCAGAATACAGGTTTTGGTAAAGTCGATACCGTGTGTAACCGGTAACATGGGTACTTTGGCGCGCGCGTAGTCTTTTTCGCGGTGTACTGCCAACGCCCAAAAATGGGGTGGTGTCCAGGTGAATATAATCATCACCAATAAAATGGCATGGGCGTGAATATCGTTAGTGACAGCAGTCCATCCTAACAGTGGCGGTGCTGCCCCAGCCAGACCGCCAATGACGATGTTTTGTGGCGTCGCGCGTTTTAGAAACATGGTATAAACCACCGCATAACCGACCATACTGGCGAAAGTTAGCCATGCCGTTAGTGCATTGACCCATACATACAATGTCGCAAAGCCTAACAGACCAATTGTAGCCGCAAAGGTACTGACCTTTAACGGCGATAAATTGCCTTGCGGCAGGGGGCGACGCAGCGTACGTGCCATTTTTGCATCGATATGACGATCGACCAGGTGGTTAATGGCGGCAGCGGCAGCCGACATTAAGCCAATGCCGGCCAGAGCAGGTATTAACACATCAAGCGCTACCCACTCCGTTTGTGCTAATGCCATGCCGACAACGGCTGTAAGCAATAGCAAGGCAACCACGCGAGGCTTAGTTAATTCGAGATAATCCCGCCAGTGAGCGCTGCGTTGTTGTAATTTTTTTGATGCAACGGTAGTTGGCATATCAAACTCCTTTATGCCTTTCTGGACAAGTTATAGTTTAAGGCGACCAGAGACAGCAGTAATAATGCTCCCACAGCATTATGGGAGACTGCGACCCATAACGGCAGGCCAAAGACTACGTTACTAATACCGAGTGCAATTTGCAAAACTAATAACAAGCCTATAACAAATAGCGAGCTACGGAAAAAGCCGGATACGGCTTTGCGCCAGCACTTAAATAAAAGCCAGCCGACCACCAGCGTGGTAATAATTGCGCCAACACGATGAACAATATGCATAGTCATGCGGTCGTTGTAGTCGTGAGCGCCGTATTGATAGGTTTCGGCTTCTGGAATGCTAAAGGCACCAGCGAAATCGAGGTTAGCAGTCCAGTTCCCTTCACAAAACGGGAGTTCAGTACAGGCAACAGCAGCATAGTTAGCAGCAACCCAACCACCAAGGGCAATTTGGAAGAGTACTGTTAACAACGCAAATAATGCCAGCCCCCGGTAACGCCGCAATTCCGGATCGCCGCCGCCAACCCGATAAGGCGCCAAGCGCAGATTGAGTAGTAATAACAGTGATATGATCGAAAACCCACCCAATAAGTGCCCCATCACAATAAGCGGCTGTAGGTTTAGGGTAACGGTCCACATCCCCAATGCAGCCTGGAAAATAACAAGAGCTAAAATAAAAGTGGGTAACTTAATCGGCGTTGGCTTTTGGCTTGGCTGGCGCTTCTTAAACCATGCGCTAACAGCAATAGCTAAAATTAACAGTCCCAGAGTCCCTGCGAAATAACGGTGAATCATCTCATACCAGGCTTTATCGGCTTCAACGGGCGCACCGGGGAATAATGCCTCAGCTTGCGCAATATGATCAGCTTTTGACGGAACGGTTAAAAAACCATAACAGCCCGGCCAGTCGGGGCAACCTAATCCGGCTTCTGTTAGACGCGTAAAAGCGCCCAGGACGATAACGCAAAACGCCAGCACAATACTAATTTTAACGAGAGTACGCATTGCCTTATCCTATTCTTGATAATTTAAGTAGCTTACGCAGATCAGCCAGCACGTTTTTACCCTCCAACACCATGGCTTCTTTATCTGCATGGGTGGGGTAGTAAAGCATGACATTATTCAGCGGGTCGATAATGAAGAGTGTATTAATCGGTAACTCATCAAGCTGTGCCAAAAGGTCTGCGGAGACAACATCCTGGAAGTCAAATTGTTGATGGTATTGCGCAATATCCTGACGCTGAGCTGCCGTCAATACAATGGGAGTTACCCGGTCCGTATCTTTGCCAACAGCAACATCAATTTGATTCATAACGAACAAAGCGTTTTGACATGCCTGTTGGCACTCCTTTGGGGGGACGTAGGCAAGCTTCCAACCTTCCGGTAGTGCTTCGGCTTGCTCTAATGCCACTGGATTAGCCATTAAGGTACCCTTGTTAGTACCTGCCTGGTACCAATGTTGATCGAGGATGACCCAGGCAATGATGACCGGTAGTAAAAAGGCGATTAGAACAATGATCAATGTACGTCGTGAGCGATTGAGGGAGCTCATCGTTACTCCTCTTGTTTTTGTTTATTTATTTTTATAACAGCAAAAGCAAAAATCACCAATGCCGCAATTGCCAACGAAAACCACTGCAATGCATAGGCCTGATGTTTTTCGGGTGGCATGACGTTCGGTTGCCATTGGCGAGAGTAGCCAAATGCTGCTTGTTCAGATAGCAGCGCAACATAGGGAAGCATGGGTATTTGATAAACATCGGCAATTTTTCCTGGTAAAAACTCGGGTACACGCTGAGGCCATATTCCGACTTGTTGTTCCTGCTCACTGCTAATAAAAACATTTTCTTCGGGGTGTTGAATGAGCCCGGTCAATGTCACCTCTTCTTCTGGTAGTTCTATTTGAGGCAGCTCGCTACGTAATCTGGGGGCCTTGATCCAGCCAAGGTTAACCGGCAAATAGCGCTGCTTTATGCTGAGCTTAAGTAAACCGACAACGTGATAACCAGGGGAACCATCTTGAATTTGGTTATCGATAAAAAAGAATCGTTGCTGGTCGAAGGTGCCGGATGCAGTAATGGCTTCGAAACGTTCAGGTTGTCGCTTAATAAGATTAAGATTCACTGGGTTGTTAGTGGACTCGTTGGCATGCTGTTGATAGTCATCGAATAAGGCTTGTTTTTGGGCGGCGCGATCGAGCTGCCAAAATCCTAACTTGACCATCACCACGACAGCGAGCAAAGTAATAATACCAGCCACAATCGGTATTTTTATGTTAGTTATTTTTAAGCTCATTATTGTCGCGTTACTACTCTATATGGTGTTTAACCTGTTCCGGGCACTTTTTGTGATGCTACGAAACGACCCCAACAAACCACCAATGACACGCTATCTTGGAAAACGCGTGGGAATTGCTGCCCTGGTTTTGTTAATGCTAATTATTGCAGCTTCCAGCGGATTTATGCCGCTCAATCCGCGCCCCTACTAAGAGGCGCGGCCTTTTCGGTTTAAAGGATGTAGACAACCACAAACAAGCAAATCCAAACCACATCGACAAAGTGCCAATACCAACTGGTCGCCTGAAAGGCAAAATGATTATCTGGTGTAAAATGACCTTTTACTACGCGCAGAAACATGATGATGAGCATCAGCGTACCCAGCGTAACATGCATGCCATGGAAGCCGGTCAGCATGTAAAAGGTATTGCCGTAGATGCCTGAGTCAAGCGTTAAGCCCAATTGCTCGTACGCATGAATGTACTCAGCGCCTTGCAGGTAAAGGAAAATACAACCCAGGATAATGGTAAGACCTAACCAAGCAGTCAATTGCTTGCGGTTATCTTTTTCCAGCCCTACGTGGGCAAAATGACAGGTAACCGAACTAACCACCAGAATCACGGTGTTCACTAAGGGAAGTCCATACCAGCCCATGGCTTGAGTCTCGGTTCCACCCGGAGTTTTGGTCAACGGCCACTGCGCAACAAACTCAGGCCACAATACTTCTGCGGTCATTACATTGTTGCTGGCACCGTCAAGCCAGGGAACAGCGATAACCCGGGCGTAAAACAAGGCGCCAAAGAATGCTGCGAAGAACATGACTTCCGAAAAGATAAACCAACTCATGCCTTGTTTGTAAGAGTTACCGAGCTGGTCATTGTACAAGCCCTGCATGGATTCGTTGATTTGGTCGCGGAACCAACCAAACAGCATAACGGCCATTACGATGATACCGATAGTTAATACGGTACTGCCATAACCGTCCTGATTGTTAGTCATGTCTATTACTGTGTTACCGGCTCCCCAGGCGATCAGGCCCAAACCGATGGCACCGATAATAGGCCAAGGGCTGGAAGCAGGAACGTAATAACTTTGATTCTCTGCCATGACGACGTTTTCCTTATTCTGTAGTTTGTAGCTGAGCTAATGTCTCAGCCGTCGCATTGGCTGTCATATCGTACAGCGTGTATGACAGTGTCAGTGTAGTAATATGATCCGGTATTTCCGGATCTAAATAGAACTGCATCGGCATTTCGGTATTATCACCGGCTTTTAACGGTTGCTGATTAAAACAAAAGCATTCCACCTTGTTTAAATAAAGCGAGGCTTCAGCTGGAGCAACCGACGGAATTGCCTGCGCGACCATATCGCCCGACGTTGGATTCCCGGCTAAAAAGTTAACCACTCGCACTTCGCCGGGATGCACCTGAACCTGCTTAACCGATGGCTCGAATTTCCAGGGAATCCCTTTTGCGTTGCGGGTGATAAACTGAACGTTAACGGTACGCGACTTATCAACCGTCTGATGAGTCGCTGCTACCGCTTCGTTCTTGGTTCTGCCGTTAAAGCCGGTGACCTCGCAAAACACGTCGTACAAAGGTACCAGGGCAAAACCGAAAGCAAACATACCAGCGACTGTTAATAGCAGTCGCTTAACGATTTTACTGTTATCTGGCCGTTGTGATTGTTGCGAGTCAGCCATGACGTTACTCCACTTTAGGTGGTTTTTCGAAGGTGTGGTATGGCGCCGGCGACGGCACGGTCCACTCTAAACCTTCAGCACCTTCCCACGGTTTGGCAGCAGCTTTTTCGCCACCGCGTACACATTTAATGCATAGCCATAAGAAGATCAGTTGTGATAAGCCGAACGCAAAGCCACCAATACTGGTAATTTGGTTAACATCAGCGAACTGGATCGAGTAGTCAGGTATGCGTCGTGGCATGCCCGCAAGGCCGGCAAAGTGCATGGGGAAGAACAACACGTTGACCGAAATTAACGAGGTCCAGAAATGTAATTTAGCCAGCGTCTCGTCATACATATGGCCTGTCCATTTGGGCAGCCAATAATAAGCTGCAGCCATAATTGAGAAGACTGCGCCGGTCACCAATACATAGTGGAAGTGGGCAACCACAAAGTAGGTATCATGATATTGGAAGTCGACGGGGGTTATTGCCAGCATCAGGCCGGAAAAACCACCGATAGTAAACAAAATCACAAATGCCAGTGCGAATAACATCGGTGTTTCGAATGTCATTGCGCCACGCCACATGGTTGCAACCCAGTTAAAGACTTTTACCCCGGTAGGCACCGCAATCAGCATGGTGCAGTACATAAAGAAGAGTTCTGCAAATACCGGCATACCCGTAGTAAACATGTGGTGTGCCCATACCAGGAACGACAGGATGGCAATGGATGCCGTGGCATAAACCATCGATGCATAACCAAACAACTGTTTACGTGTAAATGCCGGAATAATTGCCGAGATAATACCAAACGACGGTAAAATCATGATGTACACTTCGGGGTGTCCAAAGAACCAGAAAATATGCTGGAACATGACGGGGTCACCACCACCTGCTGCGTCAAAGAAGCTGGTGCCAAAGTACTTATCAGTCAATACCATGGTTACAGCACCTGCTAACACCGGCATAACCGCAATGAGCAAGAAAGCGGTAATTAGCCATGTCCACACAAACAATGGCATTTTCATGTAATTCATGCCCGGAGCACGCATGTTCATAATGGTTACGATGACGTTAATCGCACCCATAATCGACGAAATACCCAAGATATGCATGGAGAACACAAACAGTGCTGTGGAGTCGTTACTGTAAGTTGTTGATAGCGGCGCATAGAATGTCCAGCCGAAGTTAGGGCCACCGCCTTCGAGGAACAACGATGAGAGCAAAATGGCAAAGCCGAACGGCAAAATCCAGAAGCTCCAGTTATTCATTCGTGGCAGAGCCATGTCCGGCGCGCCGATCATCATCGGTATCATCCAGTTGGCTAAACCGGTAAAGGCGGGCATAACCGCACCGAAAACCATGATTAGACCATGTACGGTCGTCATCTGGTTAAAGAAGTTAGGCTCTACTAACTGTAAGCCAGGCTGAAATAACTCGGCGCGGATGACCATTGCCATCGCACCACCGATAAAAAACATAATCAAACTAAACCATAGATAAAGCGAGCCAATATCTTTATGGTTTGTCGTGAACAACCAACGGGTAATGCCTGACGGCTTGTGATCGTGGTGTTCTTCGTGATGGATATCGTCCACAACTGTACTCATCACCGTCTCCTTATTGATTCATTACTGCGTTGATGTCCGCGGCTTGCACGGTATCACCGGTATCATTACCCCAGGCATTTCGCTCGTAGGTTATCACTGCGGCGATCTCCTGCATGGTAAGTTGAGCACCAAAGGCCTGCATGGCCGTACCCTGAACACCATTAACGACAATATCGATATGCTGGTCGCGCGCTTCAGGGTCAATTGATACACCTTCTCCTGCTAATGCAGGGAATGTACCCGGAATACCTTGACCACTTGCCTGGTGACACGCTGCACAAGTACTGTTGTAGATTTTTTCACCCATCGCCATGAGCTCGTCCATCGACATTTCCATGTCGAGAAGTTCTTGCTCGCGTTCGCGCGCAGCAATTTGCTCGGCCTCAGTGTCTTCTATCCATTTTTGATAGTCGGCAGGCTCTTTGGCAATGACCACGATAGGCATAAACCCATGGTCTTTACCACAGAGTTCTGCGCACTGACCGCGATAGATACCGGGCTCTTCAACACGGGTCCAGGCTTCGTTTATAAAACCCGGGTTAGCGTCTTTCTTAACAGCGAAGTCGGGTACCCACCAGCTGTGAATGACATCATCAGAGGTGACGAGAAAACGAACTTTTTGTCCGGTAGGGATAACTAACGGGTTATCGACTTCCAACAAATAGTTTTCGCTCTTTTCAAACTTGTTCTGTATTTGTTCTTGTTGGGTAGCTAAGCGGCTGAAAAACTCAACTTCGTGCTCGAAGTATTTGTAATGCCACTTCCATTGCGACCCGGTAACCTGCACGGTTACGTCGGCATCACTGGTGTCTTCCATCGCAATAAGTGTCGAAGTAGCAGGGATCGCCATACCAACAAGAATTAGAAAGGGGATAATGGTCCAGGCAACTTCCACTTTGACGCTCTCGTGGAACTTGGCCGGCTCGCGACCCTTAGATTTTCGGTGTCGGATCATAGAAATGAACATCAGGCCGAACACAACAACCCCGATAACACAACAGATATAAAATATCGTCATGTGGAGGTCATAGACACGGTTACTGACGTCAGTGACACCTTGCGTCAGGTTAAGGCGGTTTTGGGCTTGCGCAGAAAACCCAAATAAAGCCATAAGTGCCAACAGCGGCTTCATTTTCACGTGACTTCTCCTCTTATTCTTCTACTCGCCAGATTTCTATTTCGCACCTACGCGAAACCAAAACCTGATCGTATGTTGAAGAACAAAGAGGTAAGCAGAAAAAGGAACTACATCTCCCCAGAAATCACTTTCTCTACCAACTCTTTGTTGTAGTTTCGTTGTTATATTAATTTATATAGTTGGGTAGTATCATTTATTAACGAATTTATGCACAAAGATCCAGATCAAATGTGCTGTTTGCTGGAAAAATAACCAAAAGTGTTAAAAAAAGGGCTGCACTAGCAGCCCAGACACATTATTAGATTGTGGGGTACTGAGGTAGGGGCTCAGTGGAGGTGAGATAATAATGTGTCTTCTTCAAACAAAAAGCATTGCGTTTGGCTTAAGCGGCTCGCCATCTTTACCCGCTGATTAAAGCGACTGTCGAGTGAACCTAACCAGCCAATGATCACGCCGCTGGTTCCCGTCAAAAGTGCTTGTTCTAATGCCCATTCGCGCTGCGCCTGGCTTTGTGTCCGTAGCCAACGAATTCTTTGGCTGGGCACGCCTGCGGCGACCAGCTGCGCTACAAACTCCCTTTGCCCGCCAACAACCGTAATCCATTGCTCCGACGCACAATCTGCTGCAGCAGCAAGCGCTTGTGTCACTGATGTATCAGCTGCAACACTCTGAGATGACTGAGTGATACCCGAGTTGCTTTGCCATAAACCGGGGTGAGATTGTTTGGTTGATTGCTGAAACTTCATAATGATGCTCCGTTACGAATAACACCGACGGCTAAGCCTTCGATGGCAAATACTTGTTCTGATAAGTCCACCACAATGGTAGAAAACTCTTCGTTTTCAGGATGAAGCAGCACCTTGCGGCCTTTTTGTTCAAACCGTTTTACCGTTACTTCATCTTCGACCCGGGCGACAACCACCTGCCCGTTTCGTGCCTGTTCAGTTTTGTGTACAGCGAGAAGGTCACCATCTAAGATGCCGATATCACGCATACTCATACCATTAACCTTCAATAAAAAGCTCGCCGCAGGATAAAAAAGGCCCTCATCAACTTTGAAATGTCCTTCAATATGCTCTTGAGCTAGAATGGGTGAACCCGCTGCAACCTGACCTATCAGCGGTAAACCTTCTTCTATGTCAAAGTCATCGCCAATCAGCCGAATACCACGTGACATACCCGGGAGAATTTCAATCATGCCTTTTCTGGCCAGTGCTTTTAAATGTTCTTCTGCGGCATTGGCAGACCGAAACCCTAATTTACTGGCTATTTCGGCGCGCGTGGGCGGCATGCCGGTCACCTGCAGATTATCTTTAATCAGTGCTAAAATTTCTGATTGTCTTGGAGTTAACGGTCGCATGAGTTTTCCTGTTTATTTATACAGTAACTGTGAGTATATACAGGTATTTTGCATTCGCAAGTATTTTTTGTCGCAACTTAATATCCTGTATACTGTCGACTAAGTAATTGTTTTAAACGCATTCTGTGCAGGGTTCTAATGGCAAGTCAGGGTTGGTTTTATTCGGTAATTAAGCATCCGCTACGTTGGTTGACGCGTTTTATTGCGATAGCCGATGATGCAGAGTCAGGTGACGCAAGTGTTGCCGACAAGCCGGTCGTGTACGTTATGCGTTCAACGTCGCGTGCCGATTATTCCATATTACAGCGGGCAGCCCGGCAAAAACAGTTGCCGGATCCGTCGATGCCACTGGTCATAAATGGGAAATCGTTCACGCGGGTTATGTATCTGGAACAAGCAGAATCCGATTCTTCTCAGCAAGCGATAGAAGACTTTCATCAGCTGCTTGAGGCCCATCATGCTGACCAGCAGTTGGACATTCAACTGCTGCCTGTTGGCGTATTCTGGGGCAGAAAGCCTGGTCAGGAAGCGCGCGACGGCGCCACCATGACAGGTGACCTGGATAATCCAGGTCATTTGCGTAAGTTCTGGCTGGTACTTTTTTCGGGTCGGCAGGTGCTGTGTCGTTTTTCGCGGCCGGTTAGCTTAGGCACGATGGCACGACAAAGCGGCAGTGACATAAAAATCGCGCATAAACTAGCGCGGGTTGCACGGGTACACTTTGTTCGTATGCGTCACGCAGTGGCGGGACCGAAGTTAAGCGACCGCAACGAGCTGATGCACGGGTTAATCAGTTCACCGGCATTAAAAAAAGCGATAGCCGATGAACAGCGCAGTAATAAAGTGTCTGAACAGGAAGCCCGCAAAAAGGCGCTTAGCTACGTTAACGAAATTGCAGCCAATTATAGCGAGACGCTGGTAAGGGTTCTGGATCGCTTTATGACCTGGATGTGGAGTCGAATCTATAATGGCATAGACGTGCGCGGAGGCGACAGGATTCGTAAGCTCGCGCAACAAGGGCATGAAATTATCTACGTTCCCTGCCATCGCAGCCACATGGATTACCTGTTGTTGAGCTACGTGATATACAAGCAAGGCCTTGTACCGCCGCATATTGCGGCCGGCGTGAACCTTAACTTTTTCCCGGTGGGCTCAATTTTTCGCCGCGGTGGAGCGTTTTTTATTCGTCGCAGTTTTCGCGGCAATAAACTGTATTCGGCCGTGTTTCGCGAATATCTTTGTTGGTTATTTCAGAAAGGCTATCCGGTAGAGTATTTTAGCGAAGGTGGTCGCTCCCGAACCGGGCGTTTGCTACCGCCGAAAACGGGAATGTTAGCGATGACAGTGCAAGGTATGTTGCGCGGCCAGCAGCGTCCTATCTCGTTGGTACCGGTTTACCTTGGCTACGAGCATATAATGGAAGTAGCGACCTACCTGAAAGAACTAAAAGGTAAGAACAAAGAAAAAGAATCGATGTGGCAGGTGCTGGGTAGCATCCGCAAGTTAAAAAACTTCGGTCAGGGTTACGTTACTTTTGGTAAGCCAATTAACCTTAAAGACTTTCTCGATCGTCAGGTAGATGACTGGCAGTCATCGGTTACCCGCGGTGCTGAAGAGCCCGAACGGCCGCAGTGGCTAACACCTGCCGTTAACCGGTTAGCAGAAACGGTCATGCGTGGCATTAATGACGCTGCTGCAGCCAACAGTGTTAATTTAACCGCCTTGGCTATTCTGAGCTCAGAGCATCATGCGTTAACGCGGGAAGAGTTACTGTCGCAGTTACGCGTTTATCAGGGGTTACTAAAAGAAGTCCCCTATACGCAGGACGTTAATGTACCGACCGCGACGGCTGAAGAGCTCTGGAACCAAGCCAAACGTACGGATAAATTTACCATCAACGAAGATACCATGGGTCAGGTCATTGGCTTAGAGAATGCTAATGCAATAGCCATGACTTACTATCGTAATAACATTTTGCACCTGATGATTGTTCCGGGGATTGTTGCCACTGCGTTGGTCGCTAAAAAGCAGCAAACCCTGAGTCAGCTGATTGAACAGGTTCAGCAAGTCTATCCCATGTTGCAAGCCGAGCTATTTCTCTCGCACGAAGTTGACGAAGTCCCGCTTTGGGTTGAGGCGATCGTTGAAGAACTGCAACGACAAGGCTTAGTTAGCTTTAGCGGCGGCGTCTATCACATGGTGTCACGGGAGTCGGCGCAGTGGTTACAACTGCAACTACTAGCCCGTAGTGCCAGCGAAACCCTGCAGCGTTATAGTATTGTATTAGAGCTTTTGCAGCAGGCTCAGCCAATTCAGCGAGCCGAGTTGGAGAGGCACTCAATTACGCTGGCAGAGCGATTAAGTGCGATTCACGGTATTAACGCACCAGAGTTTTACGATAAAAAAGTCATGTCGACGTTTATTGCAAGCTTAAAAAGTCAGGACTTATTAAACGTCAACGATGACGGCCAGCAAATTGCGGCCCCGGCAATTGGCGCATTAAGTGACCGTATTGATGCGTTGATCGATCCACCGGTACTGCAAACAATCCGCCAATCGGTGCAACAGCTGTTAGTCGAAATGCAGAAGAAGGCCGACAACTCAGGTTAAAGAAACCAGTAATGCCAGGCCAGGCCAGTGGCAAATGTCATCCCCACATAGTGATTGTGAAGGAAGGCTTTAAAGCATTGGCTTGGCTCACGTTCACGAATTAATAATTGCTGGTATACAAATAATCCCACAATAGCCGCGAGCGCCAATAGCAGAGGCCAGCTCCAGTCAAACCAATAGGCTACATAAGTCAGCAAGGCGACCGTGATAAGCTGCAGTAAACCAATGATAAGCCGATCATGTCGGCCAAATAAAATCGCGGTACTGCGGATACCAACTTGTAAGTCATCTTCGCGGTCAGCCATGGCATACTCGGTGTCATACATCACTGTCCAGATAACGTTAGTGACAAATAACACGCCGGCAATAAACCACTGAGTTGAGTTTTGTGCGCTAAAGGCCATCAGAATACCGAAGCTAAACGCGACCCCCAAAACCACTTGTGGCAAATGTGTCCAGCGTTTGCAAAAAGGGTAGAGTGCCGCAACACCGGCGGCGGCGAAGCTTAACATCACGGTCTGGGTATTGAACTGCAGTACCACAATGAAGGCGGCAAACAATAACAGCCCAAATACCACTACCGCTTCGGTGGCTGTAACCTCACCCGCCGGCATAGGCCGTTGATGAGTGCGGCTGACGTGGCCATCAAGGTTGCGGTCGGCAAAGTCGTTGATCACACAACCGGCAGAACGCATTAAGAACGTCCCCAACATAAACAGCACAAACAGTTTTAACGAGGGCTCGCCGTTGCCGCCTATGAGCAGAGCCCAAATGGTAGGCCAGGCTAATAGGTAAGTGCCAATAGGCCGATCGGCACGCATTAAGCGCCAGTACGCGTTAAGCTTACTCATGACCGCTCTCCTCAGGGTTAAGCGAATGTGATGCACGGGATTCATAAAAGGGTAGTGGCGAAAGGAATATTTCGCTAACTAGAACGCGCTGTCCGCCGGTTAAAAATAAGCTACGACGCCCCCACAAATTTTGTGAATGCCCAAAAAGCTGATGGTTTAGCCTGGCAACAGCATGATTGTCGGGTAATTGTGCGACCTCAAAAGGGCTGCGCAATAAGTCAGGCTGATCAAATAGTGATTGCCCCAAAGATGAGTCACCGAGGCCAGATAAATTCAGGTTTTTATGCCGTAGTGCCGATAACGGGAATAAGCTGCGTGCAAAAACCCAGGGCTTGTCGTCACAATACAGCAATACTTCCCGCACGCTGGCTTCAAATGGAACGCGGGTATGATGGCGTTTAAACAGGTCGAATTCGCTGTCAAAAATCGGCGCGGGTCGCTGACCAATCAGTTGTACACGGAATTGACGGCAATGTTGTTTTAATTTTTTTGTTAATGACCCTTCAGCTAATAGCCAGTCGCGCTGGAATGATGTAAGCGAAT
The DNA here is from genome assembly GCF_004362895.1 of Idiomarina aquatica. GTDB lineage: Bacteria > Pseudomonadota > Gammaproteobacteria > Enterobacterales > Alteromonadaceae > Idiomarina. The sequence continues at coordinate 30,774 of NZ_SNXI01000018.1, forward strand.
AATGTTCAGGCGGTTGCCATTGGCAAGGTTCAGAAACAGGAAAATTTAGTTGCATATCAACTTTCGGCTAACGGCTACTGTCGTTATCATAGCAAAGCGAGTAGCGCTTGGCAGTAAATCGGGAACAACAGATGAAGATAATAACGTTAAAAAGTATGCTGGTTATTGCGTTGCTGGTATTAGCCATGCCGGCTAAAACCATGCAAAGCTCGGTTTCTTATTATGGCTTTGAACCAGACATAACCACTAACTTCATTAAAGATGGCAACGACTACCGACTAGGGTTTATTCGGGTGGCTATCGAAGTGATGGTGCCAAACCCTCAATATGTGGGGGTGGTCGAGCATCACGCACCGTTGTTACGTGATGCATTTATTCATATTCTGAGTTCTGCCCCGGAGCGTCAAATTAAGACCATGACAGGACGTGATCAGTTGCGAATGAAATGCCTGGAAACGGCGCAGGAATTAATGCGACAGGAAACCGGTAATCCCGTCATCCAGGAAGTTTTATTTACCAAATATATTTATCAATAAGGTAGTCAGCGCAGGTTTGTGCGTGGTGTTGGGTTTAGCAGCCGTACCAGAACGCCGGCAAGACAACCCGAAAGCAGACCAGCCAAGTGGGCTTCGTTGGCAATATTAACCCAAAGTACACCGGTGTAACCTAAAATTAACCAGCCGACCATAAATACGATGAGGCCGGGAGGCAACCACAATGGCGTGCGCCGGCCAAAGCTATAAAGCCAGCAAAAGCCTAACAAGCCGTAAACAACACCCGATAAACCACCAAAGTTAGGTCCACTGACGACGTATTGTGCGACATTAGCGGTGATGCCGCTGAATAAAAAGACGGCAATTAACCATGAGCCGCCCAGATAACGTTCAATTCGTCCGCCCAGATACCACCACCAGAACACATTAAACACCAGATGCATGACGGAAAAATGCAGTACTACCGGCGAGATAAATCGCCAGGGCTGAGCAACTGGGTAGCTATCGTAGTAGTTACTGATCCTAAGCGCGCCAAGTATTGATTCGGGCGCCATTTGCAGCAGCAAGTAAACAAGCACGGCAATAACTGCAATGATACGGGTAAGCCATCCGGTATTGCGCAGCAGGTCGTTTAGTAATGACGAGCGTGCGCTTCGGTTTGGCTTGGTATCTATGACTTGAGGATTATTTTTAAAATCCTGAATGAGCTGTTTGGCCGCCGCCTCGTAACTGCTTTGGTGCAACCAGAGCTCGAGGTTGTTGCCTTGTTCGGTAACGCTAACCGGAATACCATGCTGACGCAGATACTGATAAACTTGACCTATGAAGTCACTATCGGTGCTAGTCAGTAATCTGCGCATGATGATTAATTGGCCTCGACATCGTCCGGAAACTGCATTTGCCAGGCGGTGAAACCGCCTTGCATGCTAACCGCGTTAGTTAATCCATTTTGTTGTAACACGCTGGCGGCTTGCTGACTACTGATACCGTGATAACAAACAACGATAACTTGAGCACCACCGTCAGTGTTGCTAATAAATTCAGCGACATTGTCGTTGTTTAACTGCAGCGAACCGGGGATATGGCCCTGTGCAAACGACTGCGCATCACGAATATCGACAATGATGGGAGCAGCGTCAGACGCCCATTGCTGATGGGCGTCCAGAAGCGTAATTTCCTGAGTCACGTGATTAATCCCAGTTTAAAATGACTTTACCGGACTGACCACTGATCATGGTCTCAAAGCCCTGTTCATAGTCATCGACATGCATTTGGTGTGTCAGGATTGGAGATATATCTAGCCCTGATTGCAGTAAACTTGCCATCTTATACCAAGTCTCGAACATCTCGCGTCCATAAATGCCTTTGATGACCAGACCTTTAAAGATAACTTCATTCCAGTCAATGGCTACATTCTCGGGAGGAATGCCTAACATGGCGATTTTACCGCCGTGATTCATTGTCGCCAGCATTTGCGAAAAGGCTGACGGCACGCCGGACATTTCCAGCCCGACATCGAAGCCTTCCTTCATGCCAAGTTCGGCCATGACGTCGGTAAGCTTTTGCTCAGCCACGTTAACGGCGCGGGTCACACCCATTTTACGGGCTAAATCCAAACGAAACTCATTGACGTCGGTGATCACCACGTGTCGCGCACCAACGTGCCGAGCAACGGCTGCTGCCATAATACCAATAGGCCCTGCGCCGGTAATCAGTACGTCTTCACCAACCAGATCAAAGGCCAGGGCGGTGTGAACGGCATTACCGAAAGGGTCCATAATCGATGCCATGTCATCACTGACGTCGTCAGGTAATTTGAATGCGTTATCTGCGGGTATCGCCAGATACTCAGCAAATGCGCCGGGCCGATTTACACCCACGCCGTAGGTATTACGGCAAAGATGGCGGCGGCCGGCACGACAATTACGGCAGTGACCACAAGTGATATGACCCTCACCAGAAACGCGGTCGCCAATTTCAAAGCCGCGAACACCGTCACCCATGGCGGCAACTTCACCGACATATTCATGGCCTACAACCATGGGTACCGGGATAGTTTTCTGAGACCATTCGTCCCACTTATAAATATGCACATCGGTGCCGCAAATAGCGGTCTTTTTAATTTTAATTAAGATGTCGTTGTAGCCGTATTCGGGCTGTTCGACATCGGTCATCCAAATGCCGGGCTTACTATGTAGCTTAGCTAATGCTTTCATGCTTCTCTCCCTAATCCTGGGCGCTTATATAATGCCAAGATCTTTGCCGATTCGTGTAAAGGCTTCGATGGTGCGATCCAACTGTTCACGTGTGTGAGCGGCGGACATTTGTGTGCGGATACGCGCTTTGCCTTTAGGTACTACCGGGAATGAGAAGCCGATCACATAAATGCCTTCCTGTAACAAACGATCAGCCATTTCAGAGGCCATGCGGGCATCGCCAATCATCACCGGAATAATCGCGTGATCGGCGCCGCTTAAGGTAAAGCCGGCGGCGGTCATTTGCTCACGGAAGTACTTAGCGTTATCCCACAGTTGCTGGCGTAATTCATGGCCATCACTCAGCATATCTAACACCTTGATGGACGCCTGCACGATAGCAGGGGCAACGGAGTTAGAGAACAAATAGGGGCGCGAACGTTGGCGTAACCAGTCGATCACTTCTTTCTTACCGGAGGTATAACCACCTGAAGCACCGCCAAGCGCTTTACCCAGGGTACCGGTAATGATGTCGACGCGGCCAAGCACATCACAGTATTCGTGGGTGCCTTTGCCATTTTCGCCCAGGAAGCCGGTCGCGTGACAATCGTCCATCATCACTAAGGCGTCATATTTATCGGCTAAGTCGCAAATACCTTTTAGATCAGCGATTACACCGTCCATCGAGAACACCCCGTCGGTAGCAATTAGCTTGAAGCGCGCGCCATCGGCGTCGGCTTGTTTTAATTGCTCTTCGAGGCTGCCCAGGTCATTATTTTTATAACGATAACGTTTAGATTTACTCAGACGGATGCCATCGATGATACTGGCGTGGTTAAGCTCATCACTAATAATCGCATCTTCGGGGCCCATGATAGTCTCAAATAAGCCGCCATTGGCATCAAAGCAAGAGGAGTACAAAATGGTGTCTTCGGTGCCCAGGAAGTCACTCAGTTTTTGCTCCAGCTCTTTGTGAATATCCTGCGTACCACAAATAAAACGTACCGAGGCGGTACCAAAGCCATGCTCGTCCAGGCCTTTTTTTGCCGCTGCAATTAGATCAGGGTGGTTAGCCAGGCCCAGGTAGTTATTGGCACAAAAGTTAAGTACTTGCTGGCCATTAACGGTGATTTCCGAACTTTGATCAGAAGTAATAATCCGTTCTTTTTTGTATAAACCTTCGCTGCGTGTAGTTTCGAGTTGTTCGCCCAGTTGCTTGTAAAATGCAGAATTCATGGCTGCTCCATCTTGTTTGATAGTGGCAAATTTATGCGCCATTTTACTGATGTTATAGTCGCTTCGCACCCTTAATTTTGATTTAGCGTTTGAGTCAGCCGTTCAATAAGGTGTACTCTTTAGCAAAATTTAGCGAAACGAGGCCGCCATGCATAGTAAAGCAATTTATCCGGGTACCTTCGATCCCATTACTAACGGTCATTATGACCTGATTGAACGTGCTGCAAACTTATTTCAGCAGGTCGTTGTGGGAATTGCTGAAAGTCCGAGTAAGAAACCTTTGTTTTCATTGCAGGAACGCGTGATCCTGGCGCAACAGGTCACTGAGAATTTGCCGAACGTATCGGTGGTTGGTTTTTCCGGTTTACTGGTTAACTTTGCTAAAGAGCATGATGCGACTGTACTGGTGCGGGGGCTGCGTGCAGTGTCAGATTTTGAATACGAGTTTCAGCTGGCAAACATGAACCGCCGTTTGTTCCCCGAGTTAGAAAGCGTATTTTTGACACCGGCCGAAGAAAACTCATTTATTTCCTCGACCTTAGTCAAAGAAGTCGCGCTACACGGCGGTGATGTAACCGGCTTTGTCGACAACCGAGTCGCCGACGCGCTACAACAGAAGTTTGCTAATCGCAGTTAAAAAGCCGTGTTTATAAACACCAGCGTCATCAAAACAGGGCAGATATAGCGCAAATGCCAGCGCAATGCTGTGAGCCAGAAGCTGCCCTGTGCGATAGTATGTAAGTGATTACTTTTATGCCATAACCAGCCCACAACCAGCAAGTAAAATATGCCTGAAATTGGCAACTGGAACTGCGTGACGGCGGTGACAACCCAGCCAAACAGGGGCTCAAAGAAGATCACCAGACTGAAAGCCAGAATTGCAATAGTGGCCAGTGCTAACAGCGTGGCCTTTTTGCGGTTCAGGTTCTTTTCTTCGATAAGGTAAGAAACCGGCACTTCGGCCTGCGCTATGGTAGAAGTAAGCGCGGCGATACTCAGTAGCGTAAAGAAGGCAAAGCCAACAAAAGGACCGACCGCACCCATACTGGCGAAAAGTTGTGGCAGCACCGCAAAAATCAGTTGGCCTTCTCCGATCAGCTCATCACCGTTAGTGACGTTAACCCCCAGTTCGATGCCGGCATATAAGGCCGGGATGATCAACAAACCTGCCAGGAATGCGATAAGCGTATCTAAACCGGCAACGGAAAGACTGAGTTTTCCTAACTTTGCGCCAGGCAGCAAATAAGAGCCGTAGATCATCATGCCGCCCAGACCAATAGATAATGAGAAAAACGCCTGCCCCATGGCGGCAAGGTAGATCGCCGGGTCGGTCAGTTGGCTGAAGTCTGGTACCAGATATACCTGAAAGCCATCACTAGCACCTGCCAGTGTGCCCATATAAATAATTAAGCCAACCAATAGTACAACCAATGTTGGCATTAAACGCTTAGACCAACGCTCAATACCATTCTCGATGCCTTGTAGCACCACCCACCCGGTTGTACATAAGAACAGCGCAGTAAATAGTAAGTCGCGGGTCAGTGAGCCCGTCATTAAAAAGTCGGCAACGACGTTAAGGCCTAACCAGCTGGCAACATAGCCAAGCGCATGAACGACCATCCAACCTGCTACGATATGATAAAAACTCAGCATCAAACACGAGCCGATGACGTTCAGGAAGCCCATGGTGGCGCCAACGGGCTGAGCCTTGCCTTCACTAAGCTTGGCGAGTGAGCGCACCGGGTTGGCGCGGCCGTGGTGACCAATTAGCATTTCACTATACAAGGCGGGTATGGCGAGCACAAAAATGACGACCAGGTAGACCAGTAAAAACGCTCCGCCCCCGTGGTTAGCAACTTGGGTAGGAAATCCCCAAATATTGCCAAGGCCAACTGCCGAGCCGGCAGCGGCTAAAATAAAACCTAAACGGGTGTGGAAGGATTCGCGCATAGTGCTCACTTACAACTTGTATAAAAATTTAAAGTTAGAGCGCGCATTCTAACGAACTGAGAAAATTTTGCCCTATCTTTTTTGACCAATAAACGGTAACATTCGCGACCAATTCTGTAACTCATGCAGTTCTGCCAGGACGGCACGCTGCAACGCCAGTTAACGTTAATGCAAAGACCGTAATTCTCAGGAGCCTTACGTCATGCCGAATTTGGATTTGAGCCGCTATGGCATCACCAACGTCCAGGAAATTGTCCACAACCCATCGTATGATGTGTTATTTGCTGAAGAAACACGCGATGACCTGCACGGTTTTGAAAAAGGAACCGTGACCAATTTGGGCGCAGTTGCTGTTGATACCGGAATCTTCACCGGACGCTCACCTAAAGACAAATATATTGTGCGTGATGATACGACCCGCGATACGGTGTGGTGGTCTGATCAAGGCAAAAACGACAACAAACCGATGTCGCAGGAAACCTGGGATAGCCTGAAAAGCCTGGTAACCGAGCAGTTATCGAGTAAGCGCCTATTCGTAGTTGATACCTATTGCGGTGCTAACGAAGATACCCGCTTGGCTGTTCGTTTTATTACTGAAGTCGCGTGGCAGGCTCACTTCGTCAAGAACATGTTTATTCGCCCAAGTGGTGAAGAACTGGAGACGTTCGAACCCGACTTTGTGGTCATGAACGGTGCAAAATGCATTAATCCTGACTGGCAAGAGCAAGAACTCAATTCAGAAAACTTTGTTGCTTTTAACCTAACCGAGAAAATTCAGCTGATCGGTGGTACCTGGTACGGTGGCGAAATGAAGAAGGGCATGTTCTCGATGATGAACTACTTCTTGCCATTGCAGGGTATCGCGTCAATGCATTGCTCGGCGAACGTTGGTAAAGACGGCGATGTAGCGGTTTTCTTCGGTCTTTCAGGTACGGGTAAAACGACATTGTCTACCGATCCTAAGCGCGCGTTAATTGGTGATGACGAGCATGGCTGGGACGACGATGGTGTCTTTAACTTTGAAGGTGGTTGTTATGCCAAAACCATCAACTTGTCGAAAGAAGCAGAACCTGATATTTACAATGCCATTCGCCGCGACGCTTTATTAGAAAACGTGACAGTGCGCGAAGATGGTACAGTCGACTTTGACGACAATTCAAAAACTGAGAATACCCGCGTTTCGTACCCCATTTATCACATCGATAACATCGTTAAGCCTGTTTCAAAAGCCGGCCATGCGAAAAAAGTTATCTTTTTGACCGCGGATGCATTCGGTGTATTGCCGCCGGTCTCTAAGTTGACCAAAGAACAGGCACAGTATCACTTTTTATCTGGCTTTACCGCCAAGCTGGCAGGCACCGAGCGTGGTGTAACCGAGCCAACGCCGACGTTCTCTAGTTGTTTTGGTGCGGCGTTCCTGAGCCTTCACCCAACGCAATACGCGGAAGTGTTAGTTAAGCGTATGGAAGCTGCCGGTGCCGAAGCTTATCTGGTCAACACCGGCTGGAATGGCACCGGTAAACGTATTTCGATAAAAGCGACTCGTGCGATTATTGACGCGATACTGGATGGCTCTATCGAAGACGCAGAGTTTAGCCAGTTGCCTTATTTTAATCTTGCTATGCCTACAACCTTACCGGGCGTTGAAGACAGTAATATTCTGGACCCGCGCAATACCTACGAAGACAAGCAAGAGTGGGATATTCGGGCGCAGGATTTGGCCAAGCGTTTTGTCGCTAACTTTGAGAAATTTACTGACACCGAAAATGGCCAGGCGTTGGTCGCAGCTGGCCCTAAATTATAAGCGTCAGAACAACTCCTAACATTTTGAAACAATTAAAAGGCCTGTAACAGACTGTTACAGGCCTTTTTCGTTGCTATCATAGCGCCAGGCTTACTAACAGACTGGTAACATGAATATAACAATAGATACGGTAACCAAGCGCTATAAGACTGTGACCGCGGTCGATGCGATTTCTCTTAACGTTCAATCGGGCCAAATTTACGCGTTACTCGGTCCTAATGGTGCGGGGAAATCGTCGTTGGTACGGATGTTGGTTGGGTTAACCGAGCCTGACAGCGGCACCATCACCATTAGTGACAATGAGGGAGCAGCAGTGGATCTGCAACCTGGCCATTTTGCTTACCTTCCGGAAGATCGTGGTCTTTATCAGGATCGCACGATACTCGACAACCTAACCTATGTGGCAAAGCTGCGGGGACTGGATAAGTCAGTTTATCAGCCACGCATCGACGATTGGCTGGAGCACTTCGAACTAACCGATCGAAAGAGCGAGCCCATGCGTCAATTATCCAAGGGTAATCAGCAGAAGGTTCAGTTAATCTCTACGTTACTGCACGATCCGGATTTAGTGATTCTGGATGAGCCCTTTTCTGGATTAGATCCCGTTAATCAAGAGCACGTGCTTAACGTGCTTAGCGACTTAAAGGCTAAGGGTAAAACAGTTTTATTGAGTGCTCACCAAATGGCACTGGTCGAACGATTAGCTGACAAAATGCTATTGATGTCACACGGTAAAGCGCTGGCCCAGGGTACATTGGAGCAAATTCGTGACGCGCTGCAGCCAGAACGACTTTATCGCGTTAGTTGTGATGCAATGTCGGCACAAACTGCGTGGGCAGACTTTGATGCAATTGAGCATTTACTGCCGATAAGCGCGGACCAGGTTGAGCTGACGATAAAACCAGAGGTTGATGTCAGTGAGCTTTGGCCACAACTGGCAGCGAGTTGCGCTATCGAGTCTTTTGCCGCGCGCAAGCCGGGTTTGCATGAACTCTATCTTGATACGATTGGACGTTCAAAAGGTCAGTCGCAGGGAGACGCTAATGAGCACGTCTAAGCAGCAGTTAAAAACCATCGCATGGTGGGAATTCAAACGCTTTTTTAAATGGAAGCAGGAACTTATTTCGATAGCTCTACTGGCGATAATTTTTATTGTCAGCGCCGGCTGGGGTGTAATCACCGAAATTTTTTCGGAGCAGCACCAGGGCGCGATTTATTATGAAAATAAAGCCGAGCAGAACTGGCGCTTTGACGAGAGTGATAAAGTCCCACTGCGCGATGCGGGTTCAATGGAAGTACAACAGTGGCAGCAACAGTTACCTGAAGACCTCGATGTTCTGGTTGTTATTTCATCAAATTTAGACGCTGAAATTGTCGTGCGCGAGAAGGACGATTGGCAGGCTGACTTGATCGATGAGTTGCAACAACAGCTGCAGCAGGAACGTATCGCTCGGCTCTCTTTGAGCGAAGAACAACGCACGATTATCGATCAACCGCCCGAGATAGCACGCACCATTCAAAATACTGATGTCGAAGTGAGCTCAGCGGAAGAGGATGACGGCTTTAAAGAAGCGCTACCGATGTTGGTGACGATTTCGATTACCGTCGGTGTGTTTACTGGCTTTGGGTTGATGATGATGTCCATTACCGCCGAAAAGCAACAGCGGGTAACCGAGCAGTTATTAACCATCATCAGCCCGCGGCAATGGATGGATGGAAAAATTCTCGGTATAACGCTGCATAGTATTAAATCGATGGTGTTTTTGGGCTTATTCTTTACCGGTATCGGACTGGTCGCCTCAATGTTTGCCGGAGAAAGTGGTGGTGGAGCAAGTTTTGATCGCTATTATGGTGCGGTTTTATCGCTGATTTTTGTGGTGCTGGGATTGATTCTGATTAATGCCATGCTGGCAGGGTTTTCCGCAACCATCGATGATCCTAACCATTCGTCGCGAAGTTCGGTAATGCTGTTGCCGTTATTGCCGGTGTTTTTATCATTCAGCATCATTGATAACCCCGATGGCGGATTGGCTCAGGTGATGAGTATTTTACCGATTTCGTCCTTTGTGATGATGCCTGTGCGATTACTGCAAACGGATGTAAGCTGGTGGCAGCAGTTATTAAGCCTCGCGTTGCTTATTGTATTTGTTATCTGGATGCGCAATGTCGCTGCTCGTTTGTTTGCGATGGGTATTCAGTTTTACGGTAAAGAGCCGACCTGGAAGGATATTTGGAACGCTATTAAAGGTTAATCAAAGCTTATAAAAAAGCCGGCCAGCATGGTTTTGCAGGCCGGCTTTTTTGTTTAGCCGATTACTCTTCGCTCATGTTCTCGGCATGAGGAAGCTCAAACGGTGGTTTTGTTTCTGCTTTTTCTACCAGGAAGGTATTCATCCAGCGCATCATGCGCATACCATAATCTAACTGTGCTGCCATTTTACGGTTGCCATGACCTTCACCGGGATAAAGAACTAACCGGACCGGAACTTTGCCGTGTGTTTTAAGATAGCGGTACAATTCCATCGATTGTGAAGGATGCACGCGAGTATCTTCTTTACCATGCATAATTAAGATTGGCGTGCGCGCCTGTTCAGCATAATAAATAGGGCTGCGCTCTAAATACCATTGCCACTTTTCCCATGGGTAGCTGCGTGCATGTACCGCGTGCATTTCTTTGGCGATGTCAGTAGTACCAAACTTAGAGATGTTGTCGCTGATACCGACAAACATGACACTGGCTGCAAAATGCTCGGTTTGTTTGGTGGCGCCCCAGGCCGATGCATAGCCGCCATATGAGCCACCTGTAATACCCACGCGCCCAGCGTCAGTAATGCCCATTTCGACTAAATGCTGTTTAGCATCAACAATGTCGTCGAATTCTTTACCCGCGTAGTCGTTCTGGCTCAGCATCGAGAATTCAACACCGCGACCGGTACTACCCCGGTAGTTTGGAAAGAACAACGCATAACCATTAGCGGCGGCATGTTTAACCGGCGCCGAATAGCGATCTAACCAGCCGTTACTGTAATGCGACTCCGGTCCACCATGAACGACCATGACGGTCGGGTAGCTTTGCCCTTCCTGGTAATCGGTTGGATAAACTAAAATACCTTCTAACTCCAGCCCGTCGCGAGCCTCATAGGTAATCGTTTGTTGACGCGGCATGGTGATATCATCTAACCAAGGGTTAGACACTGTCAGGCGTTCGAGACCCTGGTTATCGAGTAAAAATGCTTCGTTAGGGTGCTCAGGTCGGTTACCGCGAAGAGCGATTTGACCGATACCGGCTTCACCATCGAGACTGGTAAAGATGGCCTCGCCGGGTTCAACCAGCACACGATTTTCAAGGAACTTGAGCGTCAACGCCTGTACTTCAGATTCGGTGCCGCGATGACCTAACCAGACTAACTCTTCGTCAGTGCGCCAGGCGAAGTCGCGAATTGAACCCTCGTAATCGGGCAGAACATTACGCATTTCTTCGTTCTGAGTATCCCATACAAACAGTGTGCCTGCTGACGGGTCGTTGTAATTTGCTGCCGATATCATGGCTAAGTAACGGCCGTTTGGCGAGAAGCTGGCCTGACCGAGTTTTCCGGCAGTCTCGAAGCTTTGTTGAACATTACCTTCAGTGTTAAGTAACTGATATTGGCTACTCATATAATTATCATCAATGAGCGGCGTTGGCGCGCTGCGCACCAAAATATGGGTATTGTCCGGATGAAACTCTGCCGACAGGATGTGCTGCTCGGCGCCAGAAATTTGGGTCGCTTCTGACTGTTCTGCGGTTAAGTCAACATGGTACAGGTGAGTGTAGTTGAAGTCCTCTTCGTAAACCTCCGCTTTAAAGCCCTTTTTCGCAAGCTTTTTGTCGTCTGCATCGGGCTTACCGCGCGACGTGAAAATTAACGACTCGCCGTCATCACTCAGATCATAGGAGCCGATGTTTCCCTCAAACTCATAAAACGGTTGTACGGCACCGCCGCTAATCGGCATGCGATAAAGCTCGTTATACTCGTCATCACCGCGCTTAGCAGTAAAGTATAAATACTGACTATTCGGGCCAAATGACACCCGAGATAATTTGTCGTCACGGTTAAAATAGGTGGTCTCGTTACCCTGCGCATCGATTAATACGAGCTCGGTATAGCCGCTACCGTCATCATCTTTATAGGGTGTCCGGGGAATATACTTTAGTACTGCGGTGTATTGCCCGTTGGGCGATAAATCGACGCTGGCAACGGATTGTGCAGTAACCGTCTCCATTAGCGTCATTTCACGCGCCTGACCGGTTACCGCTAATGTTAGCAGGCTAACGGTGCCAAGGGTTCTGAATAACATCATAATCTCCTGGTTTTATTGTGTTTATAATTAGTTAGTTTGGATTAGCCGGCGTGTTGCTTCAGCACCACGGGCAACAAGTCTCACCTGTTGAATTGTTGCTTCGGTAATATGCGAACGTTGTTCGTCATTAACATCAAAGCAATCAGCACCTGCGCTAAATACGATTTTTACTATGGCATCGGATTGCAATGCCGCCAATTGTGATGAGAAGCCTTGTTCGACGACCAGATATTCTTCCAGCTCAGCTTTGAAGTGTTCAAGCTCTCTTTCTACGGCATTGCGGAATTCTCGTGAACAGCCGGTTCGTTCCTGCAGCAGCAAACGAAAAATAGCGGTATTACTGGCGACATATTGCATAAAGGTTTCGATAGAAACGCGTATAATCGAGCCGCCCTTATCGATACGTTGGCGCGCTTGGCGTAATAACTGACGTAAGGTTAAACCACACTCATCGACCAAGGTCAGGCCGAGTTCATCCATATTACGGAAATGGCGATAAAAGGAGGTAGGGGCGATACTTGCTTCGCGAGCAACTTCGCGCAGGCTCAAGCTGGAAAAGCCAGTCTCCGCGCTTAATTGATTCATGGCGGCCGCAATTAATGCTCGCCGGGTTTTTTCTTTCTGCTGGGCTCTTATCCCGCGGACAGGGCTGTCGCTAGACGCTGTATTTGCCACGCTATACTCTCAGGTTCTGGTCTTGCTTTTGTTTACTAACCGAACATCTTAACACAGGAATTTACACAAATATCGCTTGTATTTTTGGGCAAAAACACGTAGATTCAGCGAACACGTGTACGCTATTTTATAGCCGACACTTTGTCGACGTACTTTCGATGTACTCTCGATGTATTTTCGAAGCAATAATGGCAAGACGCTTAATGAATGAAATGACAGAAAAACCCCCGATTATCTGGCTTAATGCCACGGTATTTCTCACCACTTTTTTAATTGCGGCCGTCGGCGTACCTTTATACGCATATCATGTCGGTATTGACTCGTCGCTTTGGTGGATAATGCTGGCAACGCTTTGTTACGCCGGCATTTCGATCACTGCGGGCTATCACCGCTTGTGGTCGCATAAAACCTACGATGCGCATCCGGTAGTGCGTTTTATCTTTGCTATTGGCGGAGCGCTGGCGCTGCAAAATAGTGCCTTGCATTGGTCATCTGATCACCGCGTGCACCATACTCACGTGGATGACAACGACAAAGACCCGTATTCGGCAAAACGTGGTTTCTGGTACTCGCATATCGGCTGGATGCTGCGTGAATATCAAGCCAGTCGTTATTCAGATTACGATAACGTTAAGGATCTACAAAAAGATCCGATTGTTATGTGGCAGCATCGTCACTACTTGGCGTTGACGCTGGGTATTAATTTTGGCTGGCCGATTGTGGTCGGCTTGATTACCGGCGACGTTTGGGCAGCACTGTTGGTTGTGGGCGTTTTACGATTGGTATTGAACCACCACACCACGTTCTTCATTAACTCGCTAGCGCACGTCTGGGGCAAGCAGCCCTACACCGATAAGAATACGGCGCGCGATAACGGTGTGCTGGCATTCCTGACGTTTGGTGAAGGCTACCATAATTACCACCATATCTTTTCAGCCGATTATCGCAATGGCATTCGTTGGTATCAGTTTGATCCGACCAAATGGCTGATTCGTGCATTTTCTTGGGTGGGCTTAGCCTCAGGCCTTAAACGTAGCTCAGGTTACCAGGTGGAAAAGGCGCGTTTGCAAATGCAGTTGCAACGCATGCAACAAAAAGCTCAAGCTGCGCCAAAAACATTGCTGGAAACTGCGCAACAACACTATGACGAAATGGCAGTGCAGTTGCGTCACTATTATCAGGCGCGTAAAAAGCTGTTAGACACGAAAGCGAAAAAGTTGCGCGAGCAGGTGAATATGGATGCACTGCATGCGCAAGTCGACGAGCTTAAGCAGGCGGTTGAAGATCAGCGCCGTCACTGGAAGCAGCTGATGAACCAATTAAAACAGCACGCTTAAGTTGACCTCTGCGTCGCAGAACTAACTTGCAACTGCGTGCTTTTTATACAATACTGGTGGCAAGTTTTTGCCGCAGTCATTGGAGGCACGTATGGAAATTAACGGAGCAATGAACGCTGGTTTGCAGGGCTTACAGCGCGCCAGCCAGCAAGTTAACGAAGCGAGTGCAGAAATTGCTAATGCCGGCGCTCGTAACGAGGTGCAACAGCAGGGCAACGCACAAGCTAATGGCGTTAACGCTGCAACCGAATCTGCCAGCGAAACCGGCCAATCGGTAAGCGCAAATAACGCAACTGATGGGCTAGTATCGCTACAGCAGGGCGAGACAAATTTTGAAGCCAATACGCGCACTGTCGAAACTGCCGATGAAATGCTCGGCACGATGATCGACACAAGTGCATAGGTTTCTCAGTTAACTCGCGTATGTAACAGGCATGAATATAACAACCGCACTTCCGACGATTCCTCCGGCTCCCATGCCTGCGTCGGATGGTGTTGGCCGCGAAAACCTTCAACGTACGGCAATCAAAGAGCCCGCATCTTCTCCGCAAAACGGCACAGCTACTGACGCACCAGCAAGCCAGCAAGCGCGTAAATCCGGTGATAATACCGATAAAAGTAAATCGAGAGATGAAAGTTCGCGCTCAGAGGAAGCGAAGTCTGATGGCCGCAAAGCCGAAGATAAACGCGAATCCGAGCGCACCCCCGAAGAACAACGCGAAGTTCAACAGGAAGTTCAGGAGCTCAAGAATCGTGATGCCGAGGTGCGAACACACGAGCAGGCACACGCCGCCGTAGGCGGACAGTATGCCGGTAGCCCCAGTTACGAATACGAGCGCGGACCCGACGGTAAATCCTATGCTGTTGGTGGCGAAGTGCCTATTGACGTGAGTGTGGTTCCTGGTGACCCACAAGCGACAATCCAAAAAATGCAGGTTGTCCGCCGCGCGGCATTAGCCCCGGCAGAACCGTCATCTGCAGATCGGTCGATTGCCGCAGAAGCGTCTGTTAAAGCAGCCGAGGCACGTGCCGAGTTGGCTCAGACGAACTCGCCAAATGCTACCGGTAAGTCGAGTGAAACTGAGGGCGGCAACAAGGTTAACGCCAATAGTGAGGCGACTGGCGAAGCGAGTAATGATGGCCGCATCCAGGGCCCGGTGCGTAAGTCGTTAGAGGGTGAAGCCGCTGGTCGTTCCGAAACTGAAAGTACTGCTAACCCATACGCCGCTGAAGCAAGCAAAACACTGTCGTCGGCTGAACGCGGCAATATGATAGCTGACTTTTACAGTCGCCGCGTCAGCCCGTCAGAGACAGGCTTCAGCGCGACAGCTTAACTGCTTTAAGCTATTTCTTTTTGGCTTTAGCAAAGGCGTCCGCCAGCGCGTTGCCCATCGCCGAGTTACCCGGCTGAGGGCGCGGATTTGATTTTCCTCCACCCGATTTAGCCTTAGGTTTGTTACTCTTAGTTGAGTTCGATGGTTTAGCCTTGGTGGTTGTTGCGCTCACTTCGTCATCCAGCCGCATGGTTAAGCCGATACGGTTACGCTCCAGATCCACTTCAACGACTTTTACCTTTACAATCTGACCGGCTTTTACAACCTCGCGCGGGTCACTGACAAAGCTATTAGATAGCGCCGAGATATGTACCAAACCATCTTGATGTACTCCGACATCGACGAACGCACCAAAGTTAGCCACATTGGTGACCACGCCTTCCAGCGTCATTCCCGGTTTAAGATCACTGACTTTATCTACACCTTCTTTAAAGTTAGCGGTTTTAAACTCAGGACGAGGGTCACGACCCGGCTTCTCAAGCTCAGACAAAATATCCGTTACTGTTGGCAAACCAAAGCGCTCGTCGGTGTAGTTGGCAGCGTTCAGGCTTTTAACCAATGAGTGGTTGCCAATAAGCTCTTGTACCGGCAAATCATTCGCTTTTGCCATGCGCTCGACCACTGAATAAGCTTCCGGGTGAACCGCTGAAGCATCTAACGGTTGCTCGCCATTGTTAATACGCAGGAAGCCCGCTGCCTGTTCAAAAGCTTTCGGCCCCATGCGTGGCACATCGAGTAACTGCTTACGGTTAGCAAAGGCACCGTTGGCGTCGCGGTAGTCGACAATGTTTTTCGCCAGAGTTTTCGACAAACCCGACACGCGCTGAAGCAATGCCGCTGAGGCCATGTTGGCATCCACACCCACGGCGTTTACACAGTCCTCGACTACTGCGTCCAGGCTTTGGGCCAGTTGTGACTGGCTAACGTCGTGCTGATACTGGCCAACACCAATAGACTTAGGCTCAATTTTAACCAATTCGGCGAGTGGATCCTGCAAGCGGCGGGCGATAGATACCGCGCCACGCAGTGACACGTCCATATCCGGAAACTCCTGCGCTGCCTGCTCAGAAGCGGAGTAAACCGATGCACCGGCCTCGTTGACTATAACCTTGGTTACTTTAATTTCGCTGTGCTGCTTGAGCATGTCACCGACCATTTTGTCGGTCTCGCGCGAGTGAGTGCCGTTGCCAATGCTGATAAGCTCAACCTTGTACTGTTTGCACAAAGTCGCTAGCGTACGCATGGCTTTATCCATTTGGTTCTGCGGCTGAAACGGGAATACCGTGTTGGTGGCAACCGCTTTACCGGTTTCATCCACTACCGCAACTTTAACACCGGTACGAACGCCCGGGTCTAACCCCATAGTGGTTTTAGCACCTGCGGGCGCCGCCATCAGCAAGTCTTTTAAGTTGCTGGCAAACACCTGAATGGCGGCTTCTTCGGCGCGCTCACGCACGCGCGCCATAAGTTCAGTTTCCATATGTAGTGATAACTTCACCCGCCAGGTCCACTGAATAACCTGACGCAGCCAGTCATCGGCAGCGCGGGCTTTATGCTCGAAATTCAGGAAGTCGGCAATAATGACTTCGCAGTGCGAGCCGGAGGTTTTGTCTTCACTACCCGGGTCAGCGTCCATAGACAGCTGCAAAAAGCCTTCGTTACGGCCACGCAGCAACGCCAACGTGCGGTGCGACGGAATGGTCTTAAACAGTTCAGAAAACTCAAAGTAGTCGCGGAACTTAGCGCCTTCTTTTTCTTTACCCGGCGCAACGGTGCTGGTTAAGTGCGCGTTCTGCCACAAGTGAGAACGCAAACGCTTCAGCAACTCCGCCTGCTCGGCAAAGCGCTCCATTAAAATGGCGCGGGCACCGTCTAACACTGCTTTGGCGTCAGCAAAACCCTTGTCAGCGTCAACGTAGTCAGCGGCCGCTTGTTCTGGGTTCTGTGTTGGGTCTTTCCACAACAAATCCGCCAACGGCTCAATGCCCGCTTCAATCGCAATTTGGCCTTTAGTGCGACGCTTAGGCTTGTAGGGCAGGTATAAATCTTCCAGCTCGGTTTTCGAGTCGGCAGCTTTAATGCTCTGAGCCAGTTCGTCAGTTAATTTGCCTTGCTCGTCAATCGACTTGAGTATCACTTTACGGCGGTCGTCCAGCTCGCGCAGGTAGTTCAGGCGCTGATGCAGCTGGCGTAATTGCGTGTCGTCTAAACCGCCGGTTACCTCTTTACGGTAACGGGCAATAAAAGGCACCGTCGAGCCTTCGTCCAGCAACTGGATAACAGCGGCAATCTGACGCTCGTCGACCTTCAGTTCATTAGCAAGTAATTGCGGTATCTGGCTCATAGTACATCTCTTGGTTTTAAAACGTTACGACAAATAATGGGGACGAATACTATCACGAATTGACTACGCGGGCTGTTGGTAACTTATCTTATTAATGAACCAGGTCTTAGTACCCTGTGGCGTGTTAACCTCCGCCTCATCGTCCACCTGCTTTTTCAGCAGAGCGCGCGCCATGGGCGAGTCGATAGACACCGCGTCTTTGCGATCATAAATCTCGTCCGGCCCAACAATTTGAAAGGCGCGAAAGTTCTCGTCCTCGTCCTCAATTTCCACCCAGGCACCAAAAAACACCTTACCGTCCTGCTGTGGCGAATAATACACCACCTTCAACTGCTCCAGACGCTTGGTTAAATAGCGAATACGACCATCAATTTTACGTAGCTTCTGCTTGTTGTATTTATAATCCGCGTTCTCAGACCGGTCGCCCAGGCTCGCTGCCCACGAGACCTTCTCCACGGTTGCGCGGCGCTCCACCCGCCAAAGGTGCTCGAGTTCCTGTTGCAACTTTTCATAACCGCCAAGGGTAATTAAATTGGTTTTCATACGCTGATTCGTTGTGCCTGCGTTGAATGATTAGGGGATTTTACTGGGTTATGAAGGGGAGGGGAACGATAGATTGTCTAACGGGCTAGACGTACCAGCGTAATATTGACTACCGCGTTGGGCGATAAAACAACTGGCAATTGTCTCTGCTTGGTTGCTAGGCTGAAATTTAAATCCCCTAGCGTTATACCCGTTATTCCGCACCAATATTCGGATTTAGAACTGTCCAATAAATGAGCGATTGATCGCCAATTTACCGATTACCTCTTGACGCCGATCCCCGAT
>NZ_SNXI01000019.1 GCF_004362895.1 Idiomarina aquatica
GGCATTATCCTCGGGCAATAAAAAGGCGACCGCAACGTTATCCGATGCGGTCGCCTTATAAAGCGGCTAGCCATTAGCTTAACTGACAAGCATTAAGCCATCAGGCTCCGTTTTTATTTGCGCATGGTTAGGCTAAATTACGCGAGTTGTTGTTGCAGATGAGAAACAACGTCATCAATGCTTAATTTAACCTTGTCACCGCCTTTGCGTGACTGATACTCAACCATCCCTTCATCCAGGTTACGTTCGCCAATAACGATTTGATGAGGGATACCCACCAGCTCCATATCGGTAAACATAACGCCGGGACGCTCTTTACGGTCATCGAATAACACATCGATACCAGCGTCTTGCAGGGCTGCGTATAGCTTCTCGGTAGTTTCCTGAACGCGAGCTGATTTGTGCATATTCATGGGGATCAACACGGCCTGGAATGGCGCCAAATTATCCGGCCACTGAATACCACGGTCATCATGGTGTTGCTCAATTGCCGCCGCCACGATACGCGATACGCCAATACCGTAACAGCCCATGGTGAGGGTTTCGTGTTTGCCGGTTTCTGACAATACACCAACCTTCATCGCGTCACTGTACTTTTTACCGAGCTGGAAAATATGACCGACTTCGATACCGCGGGCAATTTTAATCTGACCCTGACCACAGGGGCTGGGGTCGCCCTCAACCACGTTACGCAGATCGGCAACTTCGGTTAAGGTCGCATCGCGGCTCCAGTTAACACCGGTTAACCAAACACCGTTTTCGCCGGCGCCACAGGCGAAATCAGCCAGGTTTGCCGCCGAGTGGTCAGCTATAACAAGGCCGTCAAATTGGGTTGGCCCGGTAAATACACTGTGCACACCGGTTAGCTTATGGTTGTCGAGCAAATTAATTGGGCTGGCCACTGCCGGGTGCTTTTCGGCTTTAATGGTATTGAGTTCGTGATCGGCACGAACAACTAACAACACATACTCTGCTTCGACGTTATCGCTGGCTTGTGCGACAACGCATTTTACCGCCTGTTGAGCATCCACTGACAAAGGTTGCAACAATGCCGCAAGATCATCACCTTTTACGTCGTGACGCTGCAGCTCCATAGTCGGCGCAGCGCGTTCAGTTGTCGGCGCTAACGCCTCCGCCATTTCGACATTGGCAGCGTAATCGGATTGGTCTGAAAACGCGATAGCATCTTCGCCGGAGCTGGCTAATACGTGAAACTCGTGCGATGAGTGACCACCGATAGAACCTGTGTCTGCGATAACAGGTCGGTAATCCAGTCCCAACCGCTCAAAAATACGACAATAAGCCTGATACATTTGATCGTAAGCTTGTTGTAACGATTCTTGCGTTAAATGAAACGAGTAGGCATCCTTCATCACAAACTCCCGCGCGCGCATCACGCCAAAGCGGGGTCTAATTTCGTCACGGAACTTGGTTTGTATTTGGAATAGTGTCAATGGTAGCTGTTTATAGCTGCTGATTTCTTTGCGCACCAGTTCACTGATTATTTCTTCGTGTGTTGGCCCCAGCAAAAAGTCGCGTTGGTGGCGATCTTTCAGACGCAGCAATTCCGGACCGTAGTCTTCCCAGCGACCTGATTCCTGCCATAAGTCTGCCGGCTGTACCATCGGCATCAGAATTTCCAGCGCATTAACGGCTTCCATTTCTTCGCGTACGACTTTCTCTACTTTACGCAGCACGCGTAAACCACTGGGCGTCCAGGTATATAAACCAGATGCCACTTTACGGATCATGCCCGCACGAAGCATCAATTGATGGCTGATGATCTCCGCGTCAGACGGGGTTTCCTTTAGGGTAGACAGTAAATATTGGCTGCTGCGCATGATGTCTTAGTCTCGTTTTATTTAACCCGAAAAAATTAGGCCGAAGTTTAACAGTGTCTGCCGCTTGTCAAAAGTCTTTTTGCTGACGTATTTCGGTTATTGTCAGGCATTGGCCGGTAACGTACCAGTTAAGTTCAAGATCATACAGCTGACTGACGTAATGTCGCTCAGGTTGTTTGCTGGCATGGTAGGCAGGGCGGGGGTCCTGGCGAAGAACCTCAATGATAACCTGGCGCAGGTTTTGATAGTGCTCAGACTTGGCCGCATTGCTGGTTAGCTCATCAATAAAGGCTTCTGCTGTTGCACTAAAACAGACCTCAAGCTGGTTGGGTTCATCGCCGGCAAACGCACTGCTTGCTTCAGGTATCGCGTCGACGTAAGGAACATAAGGCTTAATGTCCACGATGGGAGTTTGGTCGAGCAGATCAGCACCTGATACAACCAACTTTATTTGCGGTTTAACGACAACATCGACAAGTTTTACCACCGACATACCCAGGTTATTCGGCCGAAAGGGAGACCGCGTCGCAAATACGCCCAACTGCTTGTTGCCGCCCAAACGGGGTGGCCGAACACGTTCACGCCATTGGTGGCTGCGGTGCTGGTTAAACTCAAATATCAGCCACAAGTGAGAATACTGTTGTATGCCCTCGATACTGGCAGTATGGTCAAAGTCACCGACAAACGACACGGTGCTGATAACAGAAGGCGCTAATCCCGGTTGTCTGGGAATACTAAACTTGTCGGTAAAGGGTGATGTTATTAACGCTATAGGTTGCACAATATTGTCCATTAACGGATTAAAGTAAAATTTCGCTTTTTTCGCTAGATAATGATGTTATTCACCATGCTTATGGTGTGGTGGGCGGTCGAGTTAATAATAACCCATTGAAAAATATAAATAAATTAAATTGGCACACAGATTGCTCCAACTATTTTGAATGTCATGGCGACTGACTTAATAACACGCACTGACTAACTTAATCAATTTGTTGGATAAAAGAACAAAAAGGAATCTGTAGCATGTTTAAGCAAAAAGTATGGCCGATAGCAATTGGATTAATTGGTTTGGTAACACTGAGTTCGGCGGCTTGCGCCAAAGAAGAAGTGGTATCGCAGCATCAATTTACGGTATCGCAAACCACCGAAATAAGCATTGATAACTCGGTCGGCGAAATCGAGTTTATACGCGGTGACACCGATCAAATGGTAATTGAACTGACTATCAAGGAAACTGACGACGGCTTCTTTTACGGTGGTGGGGATGTTTACGCGGTCGACCTTGTCAGTGACTGGTCTGGTGAACAACTGCGTCTGTCAATTGAGCCTGACGAAGATGTGCAGGCGCACTGGCGCATAACCATGCCTAAAGTTGCGGAAATCAGCGTTGATATGGGTGTGGGCGAAATAAGCGGTGAAATTTATACCACACACAGTAGTTTTGACCTGGGTGTTGGTGAGATCAATCTTGATGTTTATGGTGAAGACATTGCCCGGATAAGTATTGATGCAGGGATTGGTGATAGCAAAATTACCGGCTTCAGTCAGGGCAAAAACGAAACCACTCGCGCGATGGTCAGTTCAGAGTCTGATGCGCATGGTAATGGCCAGTATCGATTAACTGCCGACGTTGGGGTTGGCGAAGCGCGTTTAAACGTCAAAGGCCTTAAGTAATCAACAATTAGCGCGCAGTTGTACCCGCTTTGGCAAAACAGCTGACCTGCGTGTAGCAACGCGAGTCAGCTGTTTTCGGTAATTGGTAGCATTGTAGTTGCAGTACACTGTCAGCACCGAAGCGAGCAGCATCTTCCCGCAAAAACTGCAATGCTTGTTGTTTTGATGCCGCGGGTTGATCTAAACGTGTTTGACAGCTATCGCCGGTAACCACACTCAATATGCGATAATTGGATGGCACCGAGCCTTCAATAACATCAATGTCATCGGGGTCAGTAACGGCAGGGGAGTTGTTACCCCCCGCAACCGGTTTACCGACGTCAAACGGACTTTGCCAGGATATGTCAGCACAACCGACAGTAAATACCGAAAGCACAGCAGTTAGCATGATTATTTTTAGTTTTTTTGTCATTGCTTTTGCTACCTAATGCCATCCCAATTTCACTAAATTAAGCCTTAGCGTATCAGAAAGTCGCTTAATGGACGACCGTTATCCACCGCTTTTTGCAGGGCTTTGGGCATGCGACCCTGGCCGGTCCAGGTTTTACGATCACCATTTTCGTCGGTAAATTCGTATTTTGGTGGTTTGGGGGCGCGTTTGCGGCTGGCTTTTGCGATTGGCTTACCACCAATTTCGTCTTCCAGAATGTCAGAAATATCAATGCCGGCTTCCTGCATTGTGCGTTTCAGTTCAGCAATTTTTTCGCGTTTTTGCTGACGCTCACGTTCAAGTTCTTCGGCCTCAGCTTCGCGTTTATTAACGACATTATTCAGTTTGTGTTGAACTTCTTTTAATTCGTCAATTGATAAGTCTTTTAATGCCGCATTTAAGCGACGTTCGTGATTAATAATTCGAATAAAGTCACTCATGTATTTTAGTCCTTAAACTATCGGTTTTATTATGAAACTAACAGGCGTTTATATTATAGGCTATTAAATAAAAAAACGAGCCGCAGCTCGTTTTTAAATGGTATAAACAGTTGTAATACAAAAGCACAATTACATATTAGGGTAGGTGGGGCCACCACCACCTTCGGGAACAACCCAATTAATATTCTGCGACGGGTCTTTAATATCACAGGTTTTGCAGTGAATGCAGTTTTGTGCATTTATTTTAAATACTTCTTTGCCATCTTCTTCTACAACTTCGTAAACACCAGCAGGGCAATAGCGTTGTGCAGGCTCAGCGAACTCGGGCAGATTGACCGTTAATGGAATATCTGCATCTTTTAACTGTAGATGACAAGGTTGATCTTCGGCATGATTAGTATTCGATAAAAATACCGATGACAGTCGATCAAAGGTTAATTTATTATCCGGTTTAGGATATTCAATAGGTTGGTGCTGAGCCGACTTTTCTGTGCATTTATAATCTGGTGTCCATTCTTTAAATTTGAACGGAAGTTTGCCGCCAAAATAATTTTGGTCCAACATATTATAAGCGCCGCCAAGCGTTGTACCCAGCTTATGAATAGCACCACCGAAATTACGTGAGCGATACAATTCATCAAATGCCCAGGATTGCTCAAATGCCTGAGTAAAGTCGGTTAACTCGGTGTGTTGCTGTTCGTTTTGCAATGCATTAAAGATTGATTCTGCGGCAATCATGCCGGATTTCATTGCGGTGTGATTACCTTTAATCTTAGCAAAATTCAGGGTGCCGGCATTACAGCCCACCATCAAGCCACCGGGGAATGTCATTTTAGGTAGCGAGTAATAGCCGCCTTTAGCAATTGCGCGGGCGCCATAACTGACACGTTTACCGTTCTCCAATACAGCTTTTATTGCCGGGTGGGTTTTATAGCGTTGAAACTCCTGGAATGGGTTCAGGTACGGGTTTTTGTAATTAAGGTCGATGATCAAACCTACATAAACCTGGCCATCTTCCGCGTGATATAAATAACCACCGCCGGAACCGTTATCGTTTAATGGCCAACCCGCGCTGTGAACCACTTTACCCGGCTCGTGAACATCGGCAGGCACGTCCCAGATTTCTTTAAAGCCAAGACCATAGTGTTGCGGCGTGCTGTCTTTATCCAGCTGGAACTGATTAATGAGTTGCTTACCCAAGTGGCCACGGCAGCCCTCTGCAAAAACGGTATACTTTGCCCGTAATTCCATACCCGGCATATAACCGTCTTTTTCACTGCCATCGGCGCCAACGCCCATGTCACCGGTTTGAATACCAGCGACACTACCGTCCTCGTTGTAAAGCACTTCGCTGGCAGCAAAGCCGGGGAATATTTCTACGCCCAATTGCTCCGCCTGCTCCGCCAGCCAACGGCATATGTTGCCCATACTGACAATATAATTGCCTTTATTATGGAACGTTTTAGGCACTGCAAAGCCGGGAACCTGAGATGCGCTTTGGTGGTCTTTCAGCAATAAAATCTCATCGCCGGTTACGGCAGTATTGAGTGGTGCTCCGCGCTCTTTCCAATCGGGAAAAAGTTCATTCATTGCTCGCGGCTCGAATACGGCGCCGGATAATATATGGGCACCGATGTCAGCGCCTTTTTCGACCACACAAATCATTAGTTCTTGATCATTGTCTTTTGCCAGCTGACCTAAGCGGCATGCTGTGGCAAGACCTGATGGACCAGCGCCAACAATAACAACATCAAAATCCATGCTTTCACGTTCCACGTTTACCTCCCCTCCACTAAGCGATCTGAATTGGGATCAGCCCGTGATAATTTTCGAGTAATTCGGTGATTTTTTCTGCCGGTAATGGGCGACTAAACAAATAACCCTGCCCAACGCCGCACTCGCGACTCATTAAAAAGTCGACTTGCTCAGGGGTTTCGATACCCTCAGCAACTAATTGAATATTTAAGTTTCTGGCTAAATTAATAATCGTTTGAACGATAACAGCATCATCTTCATTATCTGGCAGGTCGTTAATAAATGAGCGGTCAATTTTTAACGAGGTTACCGGAAAGTTTTTTAAATAAGATAATGATGAATAACCCACACCAAAGTCATCGATAGCCAAACTCATACCATTGTCACGTACCGCGTGCATAAAGTTGGTATGCGATTGAATGTTTTCGATAAAGACTTGTTCCGTTAATTCTAATTCAATTTTATCAGCCGGAACTTGCGCGCCGTGCACGGTACTCATAATGTCATCGACTAAGTGCGGAAGATGTAGCTGTTTGCCGGAAATATTAATCGCCATGGTGAGGTCTTCAAAGCCCGCTTTATGCCAATGATGTAATTGATTACAGGCTTCTTTTAAGACAAATTCTGATAATGGAATAATAAGTCCGGTATCTTCGGCTATCGGAATAAACTGATCAGGGCCGATCACGGTACCGTCTTCCTGAACCCATCTGACCAAGGCTTCTAAACCAACAATACGGTGGCTCAGTAATTCCACTTTGGGTTGGTAATAAACAACCAAAGACTCGTTTTCTACCGCATAACGAAGTTGTTTAACCAGCTCCAGCTTTTTCGCTAAATCACGGTGTACGGCTTTATTGTATAAATGATAGGTATTACGACCATTGTCCTTGGCTTGATAAAGTGCAGTGTCGGCATTACGAATTAAGTATTCGGCATTAAAATCTGCATCATTGGCAAAGGCAATACCGATGGACGCGCTGATAAATAATTCGTAATCATCAACAAAAAAGTGCGAATCAAGTGCTTTAAGTAACTGTTGTGTCAGGTCAATGACCTGCTGGCGATTGTCGGGTTTTAAAATAGCCAGCAGAAATTCATCGCCGCCGGAACGAGCCAGCCGGGAGTTTTTCGGCGCCAACTTACTAATACGGCGCGCGACCCGGCGTAATAGCTCGTCACCAACGGTATGGCCTAAGGCATCGTTAACTTCTTTAAACCGATCCAGGTCGATAAAAAGAATGGCGCTGTTGGCGCTGAGTTCAGTATTTTTTAATTGCTCATTAAGAATACGCATCAAAGCGTTACGGTTAATCAGATTAGTCAGTGCATCGTGTTCGGCCAGGTAAGCCATTTGTTTTTCGATGCGCTCACGTTCATCAATTTCGGTGTAAAGCTCAATATTTGCATCGGCCAGCTGCTGTGCTTTATAGCGACTTTGCGCGAGAATAAAAATTACGAAGGTGAGCATTGCAGTAATCAATAAACCGGCAAGCAATATAGCGATAGAAACACCACCGCGAAGCTGCGCCAGTTTATTCGACGTGAGCCAGATATTGAGTTGCCAAGAGTTCCCGAGTATTTGTAGCTGCCGTGTTTCCGTCCAGCTTTCCCGCAGGCTCATGTCACCGGCAAACTGATAGAGGGTTTTGCCCTGGTGGTTCAGTGACAACTGAAAACCCTCACTGATATTGCCGCGGATTACGTTATTGAGTAGATCCTGCATACTGATGATAAGGCCGAGAAACCCCTGTTTATCGTCGTTTTCTATGCGCGCAAACATGGCAACATCACTGCTTAAGCGGCCTAAGTTACCGGCACTTCCAACCATGGCATGACGGTTACCGGAAGACACCTGCAGGCGTTCAACTAAATCTGAGTCTTTAAACACCGTCCCTAACAGTTGGGGTTGGCGACTTGGCGGGAAAAAGCGTTGAATCTGCAGGGTTGGGGACAACCACGCAAGGCCCTGTACGCTTTGATAATAAAGCGTGATTAGTTCAGCGTCACGTTGCCAACTTTGCTCCAGTGAAGGTTGGTTTTGTTCCCATTCACGTGCCAATAACTCAGTTGCAAATAAGTGCGCCGTCATATTTTGACGTATTTCGCGCTGTAGATTGAATGCCTCTGTTTGCAGTGCATCCCGGGCGGCTTCATTTTCGCTTTGGCGCAAATAGCCGAACGCTGCAAGTGACACAATAATGCCAGCGCAGGCGGTCAGTAGAACTTGTTTAGCCCCTGGAAATAACGTCATAACGGCCTTTTAAAACTACGATTTATTATTACTCTTGCTGCAGCTCCGGGCGATCGCGAAATTCGTTTAACGCTTCCGGGTTTGCAAGAGCGTCCGTATTGTTAACGGTTTCACCATGGATCACCTGACGAACCGCTAATTCAACAATCTTACCACTGATTGTGCGGGGGATGTCACGCACTTGTAAAATAATAGCGGGAACGTGGCGCGGTGTCGCGTTTGCCCGGATGGTTTTCTTTATTTGCTGACGTAAGTCATCATCTAATGTGATGCCATCACGCAACTTAACGAATAACACAACGCGTTCGTCATCGTCTATCTGTTGGCCGACAGCAATACTTTCCAGCACCGCATCTATCTTCTCTACCTGGCGGTAAATTTCCGCCGTACCAATACGTACGCCACCCGGGTTTAGCACCGCATCAGAGCGGCCGTAAATAATCACACCATCATGTTCGGTAAGTTCGGCAAAGTCACCGTGAGCCCAGGTATTTTTAAAACGCGCGAAGTAGGCATTAAAGTACCGCTGGCCGTCGTCGTCATTCCAAAAACCAACCGGCATGCAGGGGAATGAGTTTTCACACACTAATTCACCTTTTTTGCCGCGGATGGCCTCGCCATTCTCGTTATAAATAGCAACCGCAAGTCCCAGTCCGCGGCATTGTAATTCGCCACGGTAAACGGGCAGGATAGGGCAGCCTAGTGCAAAACAAGAGACGATATCGGTACCGCCGGAAATCGATGACAAACAGAGGTCGGTTTTGATATCGCGGTACACGTAATCGAAACTTTCCGGCGGTAGTACCGAGCCGGTGGTTAATATGGCACGGAGTCTATCTAATTGGTGTGATTTACGCGGTTTTACGCCGGCTTTTTCCAGTGCCGCTAAATACTTAGCGCTGGTGCCAAACACAGTAATGCCTTCCTGCTCGGCAACGTCCCATAAAAATTCGGGTTCTGGTGCAAAGGGTGAACCGTCAAACAGTACCAGGGTGGCGCCGTGAGCCAGCCCGCTGACTAACCAGTTCCACATCATCCAGCCACAGGTAGTGAAGTAAAATAGGGTATCTTCGGCACGCAAATCGGTGTGCAGACCGTGTTCTTTTAAATGCTGTAACAAGGTACCGCCAGCGCCGTGCACAATACACTTTGGAACCCCGGTGGTGCCTGACGAGAACATGATATACAGGGGGTGATTAAAGTCGGTGGTAACAAACTCAATGTGGCGGGCGTCATTATCAATAAACGCATCGTAGCCCACCACAGTGTCACCGGCGAGGGTGTCGGATTGATCACTGAAATTAACAACGACCACGCACTCAACAGTATCTAGCTGACTGACGATATCCGCGACTTTGTCTTTGATATTAAGATTTTTGCCGTTGTAAAAATAACCATCAACCGTCAGCAGTACTTTTGGCTCGATCTGACCAAAACGGTCCAGCACCCCCTGCACACCAAAGTCGGGTGAACATGACGACCAGATAGCGCCAAGACTAGTGGTAGCTAACATGGCAACGATAGTTTCGATGCAGTTTGGCATCATCGCGGCAACGCGATCGCCTTTGCTAACGCCTTGTTGCTTAAGCCCCTCGGCAAATTGAGCCACCTGTTGGTAAAGCTCACTGTAGGTCAGTTGCTGACGGGCGCCATTTTCACCGCGAAACACCAGTGCAACTTTGTCATCACGATGACGTAACATGTTTTCAGCAAAGTTAAGGCTTGCTTGCGGGAACCATTTAGCGCCCGGCAACTTATCTTTTTTCTCCACCACGGTTGCGCCTTTATCGCCGATAACCTGAAAATAATCCCAAATCATCGACCAAAAGGTTTCGTTGTCGTCCAGCGACCATTGATATAAATCGTGGTAGTTGGCTAACGTCTGTTGGTGATCGGCATTAACTTGCTGTAAAAAGTGCGTCATATTGGCGTCAGCGATGGTATCTGCTGACGGCTGCCAAAGTTGTTCTGTTGTCATTATTTACTTCCCTTGCTTTGCCAGTTCGGCTAGTGCGACCTGAGAGCGTGGACCATGGCTTAAATGTTGGCAAATGGCATCGCCGGCGGCAATGAGTTTTTGTAAATTGACCCCTGTTTCGATGCCCATACCGTGCAACATGTAAACCACGTCTTCGGTGGCAACGTTACCACTGGCGCCTTTTGCATAGGGGCATCCCCCTAAGCCGGCGACTGCGCTGTCGATGGTTGCAACGCCAAGCGGCAGGCAAGCGGTAATATTAGCCAACGCCTGACCATAGGTATTATGAAAGTGTAACGCCAGGTGTTCCATCGGTACTTCGGCAGCCACCGCTTCCAGCATGGCCCGAGCTTGCCAGGGCGTGCCGACACCAATGGTATCGCCCAGTGAAACTTCATAACAGCCCATGTCATAAAGTGTTTTGGCGACACGTACAACATCGGTTAGAGGAACCTGACCCTGGTAAGGGCATCCCAGTACACACGAGACATAGCCACGTACGCGGATACCTTTTTCCTGAGCGGCGCTTATTACCGGCTCAAAACGTGCCAGTGACTCATCGATGCTGCAGTTGATGTTTTTTTGGCTGAACGCCTCAGAAGCGGCACCAAATACTGCAACTTCGTCGGTATTGACCGCCATGGCGTTTTCAAAACCTTTCAGGTTAGGCGTTAAGCCAGCATAAGTTACGTTATTGTCACGGTCGATAGCTTGCATAACGTCGGCACTGTCTGCCATTTGCGGAATCCATTTCGGACTGACAAAACTGGCCGCTTCGATATAACCTAACCCGGCCGCTGTTAATTGGTTAACCAAATCAATTTTGGCCTGGGTCGGCACGGCTTTCTCGTTTTGCAAGCCGTCGCGCGGACCCACTTCAACAATTTTAACGTGTTTGGGCAGGGCGTTAGTTGGCGTTGCCATCAGGCCTCCTCAGTCATAGCAATGAGCTCGTCACCATCACTGACGAGATCGCCGGCAGCATAGAATACATCAGTGACTTCACCCGCGTGGCCGGCGCGAATGGTGTATTCCATCTTCATCGCTTCCATAATCACCAGTGGTTGATCTTTCTCGACGCTATCACCTTTGCTTACCAGCACCTCCATAATGGTGCCATTCATGGGTGCGACTAAACCACCATGGGCGGCTTCATCAACCAGCGTATCGGTAACTTTATGGCGGTGCAGGGTAACCGGGCCTTGCTCAGTAAATACAGTCAACTCCTGGTCATCAGCGCAGACAAAGCGTTGGTAATGGCGGCCGTTACACACGACCGTCATTTGGTCATCGTTGATGCTAACCTGCCATTGCAACTCGCTGTCTGCAGCTTCGGTTACAAATACCGCATCGCGTTGTTCAATGGTGATGCTGTGCAACTGGTCTTGATACTGCAGTTCAACCGTATGCAAGTCGGCATCATTCATGCGTAAGGCATTGGCTTGATGCCAGGGACTATCGGTAGCAAAGTACGCGGTAGCAGAGTGCGCCTGCTGGCGACTGACAATATCGTAGAGTGCCGCTTCGGTGGCAACCTGATTAACATCGATATCAAGCTGCGGCATCAAGCTCTGCTCATGCTGCTGAATAAACTCGGTAGTCAAGTTCATTTGCACAAATTCAGGGTGGCTGGCTAAGCGATGTAGAAAATCAATATTGGTGGTTAAACCGGTTAACCGGTACTGCCGCAGCGCACGCTGTAATTTCAGCAATGCACGATCACGATCAGTATCCCAGACAATCAACTTGGCAATCATCGGGTCGTAAAACGAGGAGATCTCATCACCTTCGGTAATACCTGTGTCTATACGTACGCCTGGTTCTCCCTCGGGCGTGCGCAAATGCCGGATGGTACCGGTACAGGGCAGAAAGTCATTATCCGGATCTTCGGCATAAATACGCGCCTCAAAGGCATGGCCATTAACCTGAATGTCGTTTTGCGCCAGTGGTAACGGTTGTCCTGAGGCAACTAGTAACTGCCATTCCACCAAGTCCTGCCCGGTAATCAATTCGGTAACCGGATGCTCAACCTGCAAGCGTGTGTTCATCTCCATAAAGAAGAACTCACCGCTTTGGTCATATAAAAACTCGACCGTGCCCGCACCGACGTAGTCAATCGCCTGCGCTGCTTTAATCGCAGCTTCGCCCATGGCCTGGCGGGTGCGTTCGGTTAATGCCGGCGCCGGTGCTTCTTCCAGAACTTTTTGGTGACGACGCTGCACCGAACAGTCACGCTCAGCTAAGTAAACCGCGTTACCGTGTTCATCGCAGAAGACCTGAATTTCGACATGGCGAGGATTACGAATAAAGCGTTCGAATAACACCTTATCGTTGCCGAAAGACGATTTAGCTTCGCGTTTGGCCGAAGCGAGTGCTTGGTCAAACTCTGCTAAGCTCTCGACTACGCGCATGCCCTTACCACCGCCGCCATAAGCCGCTTTTAGCAATAACGGGAAACCCACTTCTTCAGCTTTTGCTTTTAAGGTTTCTGCGTCTTGCTCGCTGCCATGGTACCCCGGCACCAGCGGTACGCCGGCTTCCTGCATAATCGCCTTGGCGGCACTTTTAGAACCCATAGAAGCGATTGAGGCGACTGGCGGGCCGACAAAAATAATGTTTTGTTGCTGGCATAAGTCAGCAAAGTCTTCGTTTTCTGACAAAAAACCATAACCCGGATGGATCGCTTCAGCACCCGTTTGTTTGGCGGCAGCAATGATCTTATCGCCGCGCAGATAGCTTTCACTGCTGGCAGCAGGGCCAATATTGATGGCTTCATCCGCAAGTTTTACGTGACGCGCATGGCTGTCGGCATCAGAGTAAACTGCAATGGTGCGGATACCCATTTTTTTAGCCGTGGCGATAATACGACACGCAATTTCACCACGGTTGGCAATTAATAACGAGGTAATCATACCGTTTCCTAATTAGCTGTCGTTGCGCCAGGCGGCGGGGCGTTTTTCTAAAAATGCACTCAAGCCTTCCTGACCTTCATCCGAAACCCGAATTTTTGCAATGGCTTCGATGGTGTGTTTTCGTACCGAGGCGTCAATAGGGCGTGAGCCCACATTAGCGATAAGTGACTTGCAGGCATCCAGCGCCTGCGGGCTATTATTAAGCAGCGCGTCCAGCCATTCGGCTAATGCCGGTTCAAAGTCATCGACAATGCGGTGTACCAGTCCCAGTGCCAGCGCCTGCTCGGCAAAGAAACGTTCAGCCGTCAGCATATAACGGCGTGATTGCCGTTCGCCAATGGCTTTAACCACATACGGACTGATGACTGCCGGAATTAAACCGATTTTGACTTCGCTTAAGCAAAAACTGGTTTTAGGTTGCGCCAGCACCATATCGCAACACGCTGCTAAGCCAACAGCGCCACCAAATGCAGCCCCCTGAACCAGGGCAATGGTAGGTTTAGACAATTCATCTAACCGTTGCATGAGTAAGCTTAATTCGCCGGCATCATCAATATTTTGCTGGTAATCTTTGTCAGCCATGGAGCGCATCCAGTTAAGGTCAGCGCCGGCAGAAAAGTTTTTGCCTGCAGATTGCAGTACCAGAACACGCACCGCGTCATCGTTTTCTGCACTATTTAATGCCTCGATAAGTTCCGCGATCATGACATCGTCAAACGCATTATGTACGTCGGGACGGTTAAGGCTTAATCGCGCAACGCCCCGGGCGTCAACCTGATAACTTGTATATTGGCTCATCAGTCGGGCTCCGATTACATGCGGAAGACGCCGAAGCGGCTGTCTTCGATCGGTGCATTTAACGACGCGGCAATACTAAGGCCTAGAACGTCGCGCGTCTGCGCAGGGTCAATAATGCCATCATCCCATAAGCGTGCCGACGCATAATAGGGGTGCCCCTGCTGTTCGTACTGGTCGACAATCGGTTGCTTGAGCTTTTGCTCTTGCTCGTCACTCATCGACTCGCCTTTGCGGGCCAGGTTATCTTTGGTTACCTGCGCCATGACACCGGCAGCTTGCTCACCACCCATAACCGAGATACGTGCGTTTGGCCACATAAACATCATGGTTGGGTCATAAGCACGGCCACACATACCGTAGTTGCCGGCGCCATAGCTACCACCGATTAACACGGTAAACTTGGGCACCTGTGCACAAGAAACGGCCATGACCATCTTAGCACCGTGTTTGGCAATGCCTTCGGCTTCATACTTTTTCCCGACCATAAAGCCGGTAATATTCTGTAAAAACACCAGCGGAATTTTGCGCTGCGCGCACAGCTCGATAAAGTGAGCGCCTTTTTGCGCGCTTTCCGAGAATAAAATGCCATTGTTAGCAACAATACCTACCGGATAACCATGAATGCGGGCAAACCCGGTTACCAACGTATTACCATAGTTGGCTTTGAATTCGTCAAAGTCAGAATCGTCAACGACACGGGCTATTACCTCGTGGACGTCATAGGGTTTGCGCAGATCAGTACCGACAATGCCGTATAACTCTTTGCTGTCGTAGCGCGGCGGTTTAACCTCGCGACGATCGAGTTCGGTTGGTTTAGGACGGTTCAATCGAGCTACTGAGCGACGTGCCAATGCCAGCGCGTGTTCGTCGTTATGCGCAAAATGATCGGCCACGCCCGAGATACGGGTGTGTACATCGGCGCCGCCGAGTTCTTCGGCAGAAACTTCTTCACCGGTTGCCGCTTTAACCAGTGGCGGACCTGCGAGGAAGATAGTGCCTTGTTCTTTTACAATCACACTTTCATCAGCCATCGCAGGTACATAGGCGCCGCCGGCAGTACATAAGCCCATGACCACCGCAATTTGCGGAATACCCTTGGCTGACATGTTGGCCTGATTAAAGAAAATACGGCCGAAATGTTCTTTATCGGGGAATACTTCGTCCTGACGCGGCAGGTTAGCACCACCCGAATCGACTAAATAGATGCAGGGCAGGTGACAGCGCTCGGCAATTTCCTGCGCGCGAAGATGCTTCTTAACCGTTAGCGGATAATAAGTCCCGCCTTTAACCGTGGCATCATTAGCAACGATCATGCACTCGACGCCCTCGACCATGCCAATGCCGGCAACGACGCCAGCTGACGGAACATAATCATCGTAGCAGTCCCAGGCAGCGAATTGGCCAATTTCTAAAAACGGCGAGCCGGCATCAAGCAACTTGTTGATACGGTCACGGGGCAGTAACTTACCCCGTGACAGGTGGCGTTCCTGATATTTGGGGCCACCACCTTGTTTGATTTGCGCGACTTTTTGTTGCAGGTCATCGACCACACCTTGCATGGCCGTGTGATTGGTTTTGAACTGCTCGTCGCGGGTATTAACTTTACTGGTTAAAATCGCCACGGTTGCTCCTTATTTGGATTCGCTGAATAGCTCGCGACCAATCAGCATGCGACGGATTTCGGATGTACCGGCACCAATTTCATAGAGTTTTGCATCACGCAGCAGGCGCCCGGTTGGATACTCGTTAATGTAACCATTACCACCCAACAGCTGAATGGCATCCAGCGCTAACTGGGTTGCTAATTCGGCTGAGTACAGAATAGCACCGGCGGCATCTTTACGCGTGGTTTCGCCGCGGTCACATGACTGTGCAACGGCATAAACGTAAGCGCGCGCGGCATTGGTGCGGGTATACATGTCCGCCACCTTGCCTTGCACTAGCTGGAATTCGCCAATCGCTTTACCAAATTGTGTACGGTCATGTACATACGGCACCACGGTATCCAGACAGGCTTGCATGATACCTAACGGACCTGCCGCAAGTACGGCACGTTCATAATCCAGACCGCTCATAAGAACTTCGACACCGCCATTATATTCACCAAGGATATTCTCAGCCGGTACTTCAGCATCTTCGAATACCAATTCACAGGTATTAGAACCGCGCATACCTAATTTATCCAGTTTCTGCGCTTGCGAGAAGCCGGGGGTACCTTTTTCTACGATAAATGCGGTGATACCGCGTGAATTTTTCTCTGGGTCGGTTTTTGCGTAAATAACAAAAACGTCAGCATCCGGGCCATTGGTAATCCACATTTTGTTGCCGTTCAAGACGAACTTGTCGCCTTTTTTCTCGGCTTTAAGCTTCATGCTGACGACGTCAGAGCCAGCGTTTGGCTCACTCATTGCCAACGCACCGACGTGTTCACCGGTACAGAGTTTAGGTAAGTATTTTTGTTTTTGCTCGTCGTTGCCGTTACGGGCAA
Source organism: Idiomarina aquatica (assembly GCF_004362895.1). Lineage (GTDB taxonomy): Bacteria > Pseudomonadota > Gammaproteobacteria > Enterobacterales > Alteromonadaceae > Idiomarina. The sequence goes on from NZ_SNXI01000019.1 coordinate 16,571, forward strand.
TTTGGTTTACACACAAGTTAGAGTGTGCACCATAGCTTAAACCAACCGATGCAGATGCGCGGCTGATTTCTTCCATCGCGATAACGTGTTCCAGGTAACCCATACCTGAACCACCGTATTGTTCATCGACCGTTAGCCCTAACAGCCCCATGTCACCCAATTTGCGCCACAAATCGCCGGGGAACTCATTTTTTTCGTCGATTTCCGCTGCGCGCGGCGCTATTTCGGCGCGTGCAAAGGCATTAACCTGCTCACGCAGCATATCGGCGGTTTCACCCAGACCAAAATTGAAGGTGGTGTACTGACTGATCATAAAGACTCCTGAAATTAAACTTCTTTTACCGACGGTTTGATGTTTTCCAGTTCATCCTGACAGCGTTGTTCCAGGCCGGTCAGTTCCGTCAGCAATACGTTGATATCTTCCATTTGCTGTCGCAGCGAGTGTTTTTTCTCTGCGATAAGTTCCAAAACTTTTTGCAGTTGAGCGGCCGAACTATTGTCGGCGTCGTAAAGCTCGAATAAGCGTCGCGTCTCGGCTAATGAAAAGCCCAGTCGTTTACCGCGCAATACCAGCTTTAAACGAACTCTGTCTTTGTTGGTATAGATGCGATGCTGCCCCTGCCGCTTGGGCGAGAGCAAGCCTTCGTCTTCGTAAAAGCGAATGCTGCGGGTGGTAATGTCAAATTGTTTTGCCAATTCGCCGATCGTATAAGTTATTTTATTGCTCATCAGACTTGCTTTTTGGATGTCCTAAGATCTAAGCTTAGAGGAAGTTTACGTTAACGTAAAGTGCAAATCAGCCGTATTTGGAGGAAGAATGTCGAGCGACGCTATTGTCATCGTGGCCGCTAACCGCACGCCGATGGGCGGTTTTCAGGGCAGTTTAAGTGAAGTTAGTGCGCCCAACCTGGGTGCTACCGCTATTAAAGCCGCATTGAACAACAGCGGGTTGTCAGCCGAAGATGTTTCGGAAGTCATTATGGGTAATGTACTGCCCGCAGGCTTGGGTCAGGCACCCGCGCGCCAGGCAATGCTTTACGCGGGTCTGCCGCGCTCGACAGGCGCTACCACCATTAATAAAGTGTGTGGCTCTGGTCTTAAGGCAGCGATGCTCGCGCACGACTTAATTAAAGCGGGTTCGGCAGATGTTGTCGTTGCCGGAGGCATGGAAAGCATGTCTAACGCGCCGTACATGTTGCCAAAAGGGCGCAGCGGCTATCGTATGGGTCATGGCCAGGTGCTGGACCATATGATGCTTGATGGGCTGGAAGATGCCTACGAGCATCAGGCAATGGGCTGTTATGCGCAAACCACCGCTGATGACTACGGTCTTAACCGTGAAGCAATGGATGATTTTGCCATTAACTCCTTGACCAAGGCTCAAAAAGCCATCAAAGACGGTCTGTTTAACGGCGAAATCACACCGGTGACATATAGCACCCGCAAAGGTGATGTGACGGTAGACACCGACGAGCAACCGGGCAAAGCGCGGATGGACAAAATTCCTCAACTTAGACCTGCGTTTAAAAAGGACGGCACTATTACCGCGGCTAATTCAAGTTCCATTTCTGACGGTGCCGCGGCATTAATATTGATGCGCGAAAGCGAGGCGAAAGCCAAAGGTCTGACCCCATTGGCTCGCGTAATGGGTCATGCTACGCACTCGCAGGCGCCGGCAGAATTTACCGTTGCGCCGATTGGCGCGATGAACAGTCTGCTCAGCAAGCTGGACTGGCACAAAGACGACGTTGATCTATGGGAAATTAACGAAGCCTTTGCCATGGTCACGATGTTGGCGATTAACGAGATGAAACTGGATGCCAGTAAAGTTAACGTCCACGGTGGCGCCTGTGCCTTGGGTCACCCTATCGGTGCCAGCGGCGCACGTTTACTGGTAACACTGCTACATGCGCTTAAACAAACCGGTCAAAAGCGCGGTATTACCTCGCTGTGTATTGGTGGTGGCGAAGCCGTGGCACTCGCGGTCGAGATGCTTTAAGCGGCACGTAGCTGATTAACTCGTCCGGCGAGCCAGACGGCAAAAATAATGACAGCACCACCGATTAGCAGGCGACTGTAATCGGTGGTTTGTTGCCAAAATAGCACGTTGACGAGTATGCCCGCCGGGATTAGGGCGTTATTCATGGTAGCAAGTTGGCCGGTATTAACTTGTTTGCTGGCAATGTTCCAGCCCAGGTAACCCAGCCCGGAGGCGACAACGCCAAGCCATAGCAGGATGCCCCATTGCAGGGTAGACGAAGGCATTAGTTGGGCGTTGCCGAATAACGCAAAACCGATGGCAGCAACTACAGTGGCGCCAAAGAAAAACGCCGCAAATTGTTGTGTTTGGGCAAGTGCCGGGCCAGTTGGTAAACGTTTATAAGCAACCTGGCCTAAAGCAAAGCAGGCGTTGGCGGCCTGAATTAATAAAAAGCCGGTGACAAAATCGTCCGACAATGGTTGATAACGAATAACGGCTGCGCCAATAACAGAAATCGCAGCGGCCAGCCACCAAAGCAACGGCAGGTGGCGGCGATTTAAAATGAGTTCGTCGATGAGTGTGATGTAAAGCGGGGTGAAGATAGTGAACAACAACACCTCGGTGACGCTCAAATAGATAAACGCGTGGTACAAAAATAGGTACATGGTGCCAATTTGTATTGCGCCAATAGCGGCTAACTTGGCCAGTTGTGCGGGCTGCGAGCGTAAACTGCGCCAGCGGAAAAATGGCAAAATGGTGAGCAGTGCCAGTGCCATACGCACCAGAACGACAAAATAGCCGTCAACCTGGCCGGCCAGATAGACGCCAATCAAAGAAAAACTGGCGGCCCAGAGTAAAGTGATCAGTATGAGAAGAGTCATGCGTGGCTCACCAAATTAAATTTAAATCGTCCGACGACGTGTCAATGGGCGATAAGATAACACAACAAGAAGGTGAATTATGTCTAAGAAAGTGCCTCTGTATATCGACGGTGAATTTGTCGCGTCGAAGTCTGAACAGTGGATTCCGGTAACGAACCCGGCAACTCAGGAAGTTATTGCTGAAGCACCTTGCGCAACACAAAGCGAGATGGAAGCAGCGGTTGCCAGTGCCCGTGAAGCCTTCAAGACCTGGAAGGAAGTTGCGGTATCTGAGCGAGCGCGGGTAATGATGCGTTATCAGGCACTGTTAAAAGAGCACCATGACGAAATTGCCGAAATCCTGGCGCAGGAAACAGGCAAAACCTTTGAAGATGCCAAGGGTGATGTATGGCGCGGTATCGAAGTCGTTGAGCATGCGGCTAACATCCCTTCGCTGATGATGGGCGAGACGGTTGAAAACGTCGCGCGTTCTATCGATTCATACAGCTACACACAACCGCTGGGCATTTGCGCCGGCATTACGCCGTTTAACTTCCCGGCAATGATCCCGTTGTGGATGTTCCCGGTCGCGATTGCGGCAGGTAATACCTTTATTCTTAAGCCGTCTGAGCAAGACCCGTTAACGCCAACCCGTCTGGTTGAGTTATTTGAACAAGCAGGAGCGCCTAAAGGCGTGCTGCAAGTCTTGCATGGTGGTAAAGATCAGGTTGACTTTATTCTCGACCATCCGGAAATTCGCGCACTGTCATTTGTCGGTTCGGTCCCGGTTGCTGAGTATATTTATCGTCGCGGCACCGAAAATGGCAAACGGGTACAGGCCTTTGCCGGCGCTAAAAATCACTGTGTCATTATGCCGGATGCGAATAAACAGCAAGTAATTAATAACCTGGTGGGCTCGTCTGTAGGCGCTGCCGGTCAACGTTGCATGGCGATTTCGGTTGCGGTCTTTGTGGGCTCAGCGAAAGAGTGGATTCCGGAAGTGGCAGAAGCGATTGCGAAGGTTCGCCCGGGCGCCTGGAACGATGAAAACGCGGCCTATGGTCCGGTCATTAGTCCGCAAGCCAAAGAGCGCATCGAAAAAATCATTACCGAAGGCGAACAAGAAGGCGCCAAGCTACTGGTTGATGGGCGTAACTACGAAGTTGAAGGCTTACCTAAGGGTAACTGGGTTGGACCGACCGTATTCTCGGGTGTGACTCCGGATATGAATATTTATAAGACCGAAGTATTCGGCCCGGTACTGAGCATTACCGAAGTTGATACGCTGGAAGACGCACTGGAGATGGTTAATAACAATCCATACGGTAACGGCACCTCGATCTTTACCGCAAGCGGTGCCGCTGCGCGCAAATATCAGCACGAAGTCGAAGTGGGTCAGGTGGGTATCAACATTCCGATTCCGGTGCCACTGCCGTTCTTCTCGTTTACTGGCTGGAAGCGTTCATTCTTTGGCGATTTACATGCTTACGGTAAACAAGCTGTGCGTTTTTACACCGAGACTAAAACAGTCACCGCGCGCTGGTTCGAAAGCGATATCGAAGCCACCGGTCCAAACATGTCGATCCACCTGAAGTAAACGGGGTATTGCGATGAATTTTGAGTTAACCGAAGACCAACAAGCCTTTGTCGATACGGCAAAGGCATTTGCCGATAAAGAGCTGGCACCCTATGCAGCACAGTGGGACGAGGAGTCTCACTTTCCCATAGAGGTGTTTAAAAAAGCCGGTGAAATGGGCTTTATGGGTATGTACACCCCGGAAGACGCCGGTGGTTTTGGCATGAGCCGACTGGATGCGGCGCTGATATTTGAACAGCTGGCCGGTGGGTGCACCGCGACCACGGCGATGATGACCATTCATAACATGGTCAGCTGGATGATTGGCTCGTTTGGTCAGTCAGAGGTTGTGGAGCAGTGGGTACCGGAATTGGTAACAGGCGAAAAACTCGGTTCTTATTGTTTGACCGAGCCGGGTTCAGGCTCTGATGCTGCCAGCCTGCGAACCAGTGCCAAAAAAGACGGCGACGAGTACGTCATCAACGGCTCTAAAATGTTTATCTCCGGTGCCGGCTCAACCGATGTGTTAGTGGTGATGGCACGTACCGGTGAAGACGGCCCCAAAGGTATTTCAGCGTTTGTGGTACCTGCTGATGCTGAGGGTATCAGCTACGGCAAAAAAGAAGCGAAAATGGGCTGGAACGCCCAGCCAACACGTTTGGTCACTTTCGAAGATGTCCGTATTCCGGCAAAAAACTTGCTGGGCAGCGAAGGTGAAGGCTTTAAATTTGCCATGATGGGACTGGACGGTGGACGTATTAACATTGCCGTTTGTTCTGTTGGTACGGCGCAGGCGGCATTAAACACCGCTAAAGCGTACATGCAGGAACGCACCCAATTTGGTAAGCCGTTGGCGGCATTTCAGGCGCTGCAGTTTAAGTTAGCCGACATGGCGACTGAACTGGTGGCTGCACGTCAAATGGTGCGTCTGGCAGCATCAAAAGTTGATAATAATGATGCCGATAAAACCACCTACTGTGCGATGGCCAAACAGTTTGCTACCGATGTTGGCTTTAAGGTGTGTAACGAAGCACTGCAATTGCACGGCGGCTACGGTTACATCAAAGAATATCCGTTAGAACGCCATGTGCGTGACGTGCGTGTACATCAAATTCTCGAGGGCACTAACGAGGTGATGCGTCTAATCATTGGACGTCGTTTATTAGCCGACATCGACCGCGAAATTTTGTAAGGAGTTTCCATGCAAGACGTGGTATTGATCGAAGAAATCAACGCCGGTGAGAAAGTCATCGGCGTTGCCACATTAAATGCCGAAAAGTCACTTAATGCGCTGAGCCTGGCAATGGCCGAGAAATTGTTGCCCCAGTTAAAACAATGGGCTGACGATGATCGTGTCGCCTGTGTTTGGTTACAGGGCGCCGGCGAAAAAGCGTTCTGTGCCGGTGGTGACATCGTCGCGATGTATAAAGCCATGCAGGCCGAGCCGGGTAAGTTAGTCAGCGAAGTTGAGAACTTTTTCACCCAGGAATATCAACTGGATTATGCCATCCAAACCTTCCCTAAACCGCTAATTTGTTGGGCCGACGGGATTGTTATGGGCGGTGGTATGGGGCTGATGAATGGTGCCAGCCACCGCGTGGTTACCGATCGCTCTTTACTGGCGATGCCGGAAGTGACCATTGGTTTGTATCCGGACGTTGGAGCGACTTACTTTCTTAACCGCATGCCGCAGGGTTGTGGGTTATTTTTAGGTATGACCGGCGCCACCATGAATGCCAACGACGCGCTGTTTTTAAACCTTGCCGACCATTATCTGGGGCACAGCCATAAGCAAGCATTGCTGGAAAACCTGCAACAATTGCCGTGGGGTGACACAGGAGCCTTGAATAAACAAAAGGTAACCGACCTGCTCAACCAGATGGCCGCTGATGATGCGACGGACATGCCGGCCCCGCAGGTTGAACCAATGCATGCGCACATTAAGTCGCTGACTGCGGCTAACGACGTAACCGAGGTGGTCGCAGCAATTACAGCGGACACCACCGACGATAAATGGTTGAGCCGCGCGCGCAAAAATTTGGCCAATGGCTGTCCAATGACAGCTCACATTGTCTGGAATCAGTTACAACAGGGGCGTGACTTGTCTTTACCGGATTGCTTCCGGTTAGAGTTGACCTTGTCATGTAACTGCGCTGTTCGGGGCGATTTTGCCGAGGGTATCCGGGCGTTGTTAATCGACAAAGACAAGAACCCACAGTGGCAACATGCATCAGTCGCTGACGTTGATGCAGAGGATGTTGATGCCTTTTTTATGCCGCCCTGGGGCGATCGCACACATCCGTTGGCTAAACTCGAACACGTGCTTGAATCTGAGTAAAGCAACAGTTTAAAAAAGGAGTGCCGAACATGGCAACCGTAGCGTTTATTGGATTAGGTAATATGGGTGGGCCGATGGCGGCCAACCTGGCAAAAGCCGGACATCAGGTTAATGCCTTTGATTTGTCTGAAGCCGCCCTAAAAGCAGTGGAAGAAGCTGGCGCAAAAGCATTTAACAGTGCGAAGGACGCAATTAACGGCGTTGAGTTTGTGGTGTCGATGTTACCGGCTGACCATCACGTAGAAGGTGTTTACCTTGGTGATGATGGCTTGGTTAATTATTTAACCAAAGACCAGTTGGTGATTGATTGCAGTACTATCTCGTCAGAAGCCGCCATGTTTGTTGGCGGTGAGCTGGAAAAAGCCGGCATTGCCTTTATCGATGCACCGGTTTCCGGCGGTGTTGGTGGTGCTAAGGCCGGTACCCTGACGTTTATTTGTGGCGGCACAGAAAGCAATGTTGACCGTGCTCGTGTAGTGCTGAACGACATGGGTAAAAACGTATTCCGGGCCGGCGATGTTGGTGCCGGACAGATTGCTAAGATCTGTAACAACATGCTGTTATCCGTACTCATGGTAGGGACCTCAGAAGCCCTGCAGTTGGGTAAAGCCAATGGTCTGGACCCAAAAGTTTTGTCAGAAATTATGCTACAAAGCTCGGGACGTAACTGGACGCTGGAAGTTTATAATCCTTGTCCCGGTGTTATGGAGAACGTGCCATCGAGTAATGACTATCAGGGCGGTTTCCTGGTTGACTTGATGGCCAAGGATCTTGGCTTAGCGCAGCAAACTGCGCTAAAAGTCGGTGCTGCAACGCCGATGGGCGCGTTAACGCGTAACCTCTACCATAGCTGGTCACAGCAGGGTCATGGCCGCCAGGACTTTTCCAGTATTTTCAATTACGTTCAGCCAGCGCCAAAAAAGTAGTCAACAGGGGATTTATCTATGCAAGTTAAAAACAGTGTGATCGTCATCACCGGTGGAGCACAGGGGCTTGGCCTTGCCATGGCGGAAGACTTTGCTAAGCAGGGCGCCAAGCTCGCTCTTATCGACATTAACGGTGACGTATTAGGTGATGCGCAGGAACAATGCGAAAAGCTCGGCGCCGCTAAAGTTGTTGGTTACGAAGTTGATATTACCGATGAAGAGTCAGTAGAAACGGTATTTGAGCAAATTCAGCAGGAATTTGATGGTATCGATGTACTGGTTAACAACGCTGGCTTGCTTCGCGACGGTCTGTTAATTAAATTTAAAGACGGCGAATTGAAGCAAAAAATGCCATTGCAGCAGTTCCAGTCAGTGCTGGATGTCAACTTAACCGGTACCTTCTTGTGTGGTCGTGAAGCAGCTGCACAAATGGTAAAAGCCGGCAAAAAAGGCGTCATCATTAACATTTCCAGCGTTGCTCGTGCCGGTAACATCGGCCAGACCAACTATGCCGCAACTAAAGCCGGTGTGGTAGCGATGACAGTAACCTGGGCACGTGAACTCGGCCGTTATGGCATCCGTTGTGGCGCCATTGCACCGGGCTTTATCGAAACACCGATGACCGCCCAAATGAAACCCGAAGCGGTTGAACGAGCGTTATCTATGGTGCCGCTAAAACGTTGGGGTCAACCTAACGAAATCGCTCACAGCGCGCGTTATATTATCGAAAACGACTTCTTTAGTGGTCGTGTGGTCGAAATCGACGGCGGTGTGCGCTTGTAAGCACGATTTGTGTAAGCGATGCCATTAAAAGGCGTCTCTGTTATAGTGTCCGCATTCACTAGTGGCACCATGACAGAGGCGCTTTTTTTATGCACATGCGGTTAAAAACGATGAGGATAATAACTAACCATGCGTAAGTTACCGCCATTAAACGCGCTAAAATCGTTTGAAGTCGCTGCCCGCCATTTAAGCTTTACTAAAGCGGCGGAAGAACTGTTTGTGACTCAGGCGGCTGTCAGTCATCAGGTCAAAGCGCTGGAGGATTTTTTACAGCTCAAACTTTTTATCCGCCGTAACCGCTCGTTGTTGTTGACCGAAGAAGGGCAGGCCTATTACCTGCAGTTACGGGATATTTTTGAGCAATTAGTACAGGCGACCGATAAACTTCGCTTAGTTTCTGAGCGTGGCGCTCTGACCGTTTCGGTACCGCCCAGCTTTGCCATCTTATGGTTTGTACCGCGACTCAGTAGTTTCCGCGAAGAACACCCTGATATGGATATCCGCATTAAGGCAGTTGACGAAATCACCGGCTCACTGACTGATGACGTCGACGTTGCTATTTACTACGGCGATGGGCGCTGGCCACATGTTAAAAGTTACCGCTTACACAAAGAATATTTGTGGCCCGTTTGCTCGCCGCTGTTGATCGAACGCGCAGGTATTGAGCAGCCCGAAGACCTCCTGAAGCAGCCCTTATTGCATGACGAAACCCGTAATGCCTGGAAAGACTGGTTCGAAATGGTCGGTATTGATCAGTACCGCGGTGATAATGGTCCGGTTTTTAGTCACTCCAGCCTGGCTTTGCAAGCCGCAGTGCACGGGCAGGGGATTGCATTGGCTAACAATGTGCTGGCCAAGCCCGAAATTGACAGCGGCCATTTAGTCAGAGTTTTTCCGCAAGCCCTGCAGCGTAATAAAGCCTTTTATTTGGTATGTCGTGACAATCAGGCAGAAGTGGGTAAAATCGCGACCTTCCGGCAGTGGATACTGGACTTAGTAGAAAAAGAAGAGCAAGAGTTTAGCGAATGAGTTTAAGTCAGCAGGTACACTACCAGCAGCAAAATTTAGCTGGTCGGCAACGGATCGTTTTTTTGCATGGCTCCGGCGGCGGGCCCGATACCGCATTTATGAATTACTTTGCGGATAACTGCGTTGCCGCAGGTTACGAAGTGGTGCGCCCGGACTTCCCTTACTGGCAAAAAGTTCGCGAAACAGGCAAACCGCGCCCGCCAAATAAAATGCCGGTATTGGTCGATGCGATTGCCGAGCTGCTTAACACCTTGCAGCAAGACAATAAGCCGCTGGTATTGATGGGTAAATCGTTAGGCAGTCGGGTTATGTTACGCTTGGCCGAACAGCATAAACCGCACGCATTGGTGGCACTGGGCTTTCCTTTTAATCCGCCATCAAAGCCGCAAAATTCGCGCCTAGAGGAACTATCCATGGCGCAGGCTCCGGGGCTAATTTTGCAAGGTACGCGTGACCCCTTTAGTAAACCATTGCGGCAACAACCCTTTAATTTACCGGCAAACTGGCAGCTGCAGTGGTTGGAAGGCGCCGACCATGGCTTTGCAGCCACTAAAGCAAAATCGGCCCAGACACCGCTTATCTGGCAACAAGCCGCCGATGCCATACGAGGATTTATTGCATGAGCCAATTATTTTTGATTATTGCTGCGTTGTTAGGCGCGACAGGCGTTATGCTGGGCGCATTTGCCGCCCACGGACTGCGCGGCAGACTACCCGAGAACTTATTTAATGCGTTTGAAACGGGCGTAACCTATCAATCTTACCATGCGCTGGCTCTTATCGCGCTGGCGTTATGGTTAAAACAAACCAGCTCGCCATGGTTAGTTGCCAGCGGTTACCTGTGGCTGGCCGGGGTTGTATTATTTAGCGGCAGCCTTTATGCATTAGCACTGACCGGTATTAAATGGTTTGGCCCCATAACCCCTATCGGTGGGGTGTTGTTTATTTTAGGTTGGCTCGCTTTGCTAGTCGGCGCAGTAAAATTAGGAGCAGTGAGTTAAATGAGTGGCATTATTTTATTGTGTCGGGCAGGTTTTGAAAGCGACTGTGCGGCAGAAATACAGGATAAAGCAACCGAGCTGGGTATTTACGGCTATTGTCAGACCCAGCCTGATCAGGCTTACGTAACCTATCACTGTCAAGCCGAAGAAGCTGATCACATTGCCCGCAAACTGGCATTAAAAGAGCTGGTATTTGCCCGCGAAATGTTTGTACTGTTGAGCGCAATCAAACTCGCCGGCGTCGAAGATCGCGCCAGTGCGGTATTAGAGGCGTTGTTACCACACCAGGAGAGCTTTGCCCTGGCCGGCGATTTACGGGTCGAAACACCGGACACCAACGAAGCCAATCAACTCTCTAAGTTTTGTCGAAAATTCTCGGTACCGCTACGCCAAACGCTGCGCAAAGCCGAATTGCTAAGTAACAAGCCACTGGCTAAACGCCCCTTACTGCACGTGATGTTTGTTAACTCGGCACACGCATTAACGGGTTATTCATACAGTTATAATCAAACCCCACATGTTGGTGGTATCCTGCGCTTAAAAATGCCCAAAGACGGGCCGAGTCGTTCAACCTTAAAACTCGATGAAGCATTTCAGGTTTTTGTCCCCGAACACGAACGCGACAAGCGCATTCAAGCCGGTATGAAAGCCGTGGACTTAGGCGCCGCTCCCGGTGGCTGGACTTATCAATTAGTGCGCCGTGACATGATGGTTCAAGCCGTCGATAATGGCCCCATGGCGGATTCCCTGATGGAAACCGGGCAGGTTCAACACATCAAAGAGGATGGCTTCAAATTCCGGCCTAAGCGCAAAAATATCAATTGGTTAGTCTGCGATATGGTCGAGAAACCCGCACGAGTTGGCGAGCTAATGACAAGCTGGTTACTGGAAGGCGATTGTCAGGAAGCAATTTTTAACCTGAAACTTCCAATGCGCCAACGCTACGCCGCGGTTAAAGAGTACCTGGCACAAATTACCGAGCAACTACAAACGCACGGAACCAAGCCCTTCGAGATACAGGCCAAACATTTGTACCACGATCGCGAGGAAATCACGGTTCACTTACGTTGGTTGCCTAAATCCTAAATATAGCATGCGCTTGAAAACCATAAGCGGCAGCGTCGGTGGAGTCAGCGGTTAGGTCTAGTGATGTAGGCGGTGGATTGCTAAGCGGGGGTGTCTGCAGCCAGGGATGGCTGCAGACAAGCACCCAGGGATGGGTTTACGGCGTCCCTCGCTTAGTAACCACCGCTTGCATCGCTAAAGACCTAACCGCTGCCTTCAGCGACGCTGCTGTCCCCCGGGTTTCGAGCGCTATAGCCGCTCAATAACCGCGTCAGTAAAGTCGGTGGTACCGTGACTGCCACCCAGGTCGCGCGTGGTGCGGTCGCCGGATTCGATGACGTCAGCTAGTGCTTTGACAATTTTGTCGGCTTGCTCTGACATACCCAGGTATTCCAGCATTTGTACTGATGCCAGGATGACGGAGCTTGGGTTGGCCAGGTTTTTGCCGGCGATATCCGGGGCTGAACCGTGAACGGCTTCGAAGATCGCACAGTCTTTGCCGATATTTGCTCCCGGAGCCATGCCTAAACCGCCAACTAAGCCTGCGCACAAGTCAGACACGATATCGCCGAACAAGTTAGTGGTGACAATAACGTCGAAGTCTTCCGGGTTCATGACCAGACGCATGCAGGCGGCGTCGACGATCATTTCGGCTGATTCGATATCCGGATATTCTTCGGCAATTTCGCGTGCGACTTTCAGGAATAGGCCGGAGGTTGATTTAAGAATATTAGCCTTGTGTACTGCGGTGACTTTTTTACGGCCTTCGCGTTGGGCTAGTTCGTAAGCAAAACGAACAATGCGCTCAGCACCCTGGCGGGTGATTTTACTCATTGCCTCGGCTTCTGAGCCGTCTTCTGATACTTTCTGCCCTAATCCTGAGTACATGCCCTCGGTATTTTCGCGAACGGTAATAATATCGATATTGTCGTAGCGCGCTTGCGTACCTTTAAAGGATTTGACCGGACGCAGGTTGGCATACAAACCAAACTGCTTGCGCAGGCTCACGTTAATCGAGGTAAAACCTTCAACCACTGGTGTTGTTAGGGGACCTTTAAGGGTAATGCCATTGCGTTTTATCGCGTCGAGGGTGTTTTGTGGCAATAGTTCACCGGTTTTTTCTAACGCGGTCAGGCCGGCGTCGACAAATTCGTAATCGAAGTCACAGCCGACTTTGGTCAGAATTTTAATCGCTGAATCGACGATGTCCGGACCGATGCCGTCGCCGGGAATAACGGTAATTTTTGTACTCATAATGGTTCCTATATCCGTGTTACTGCATTACAACAGCGGGAGGTTTTTTTACGGCCTTTTTCTGCGGCAAAGTCTAGCACTGAAGGCTGTTGCAGACCAGTTAACTACTATCACTGAAATTGATTATAACTATACTTTTGGTAAATAAGTTAACGAGACGCGGATAACTCGGTCAACGGGCAATAAGGCAAACTTTTAGCGGTGGCTTCCGCCAACGCGCGATCGACTGAGCTGCTATCCAGTTTTAGCCGCGTCATGGCATCCGAGAATTGTTGTTTGGTCTGGTTGCTAAAAGCGGCATTTGGATGGAATACCCGCAACACCAGTAGATTGCAGATTCCCATTAAGGCAACCAGCGGATGGTCACTGTTGCCATCTACCAACATATGTAATTGTTTTTCTAATTGCCAGCGGGCGATGAGCTGACGCGCCAGACGCTGCTCGCCAACGGTGGTTTTAGTGTTATCGTTCAGACCAAGCCAACTGTGTTTAGTTAAACTATTTATTTGCTTTACGTCGGGCCAGTGTGATGCTCGCAATAGGCTGGGTTCACGAAATAAATCGGCGGCGGTGAGCAACGTCAGCAGTGGTGCCGGTGTTGGCAGCGGTGTTTTATTTGCGCGACTGAGTGCCGACAGAAGCTCAGTCAGTAAATTGAGCCGCTGCATTAATGACTGCTGCAGAGGTACCCGCTGTTGCATAAACTGCTGTTGCAGGGATGCCGTTGCTAATACGACTGAGGCTTTGGTGCCGCCCAACCATAAGTACAAATGTTTAAGGTCCATGCGCCAGGGGTCATTAGCCTGAAGATTTTCCTGAGCTGCAGCCATCCGAATACTCTCTGCCAGCAGCGGGCGTTGCTGAATGTGCCGGATAACCGGCGCCAGAGCGCCGCTACCGCTAGTATAACGTTTTATCGCCGATAGCAGCGGTTTCGGGGCTTTAAAGCTAACACTCGGAAGGTTCTGGTTCAGGGCACGGATATAGTCGAGTTGTTTCAGTATGTCATTATTTGGGTTGATGTCTGCCAACTGCCAGTTTTGGCATTCATTCGCGGTGATGCGCGTTAGCTTTTGGCGTTGCGCATCAAAGGTAAGCCAGCCGTCTGCTTCAGTTGTAAGCAGATAGCGTTGCTGTCCACTGGTGGTATTTTCCAGCAGCGCGCCTGTAGCCATTGTCGGCGGGCTGTTTAATTGCCTGGCGAACAACCAATAGCGGAAGCGGTATGGGCCGGTTAACAGTTGGCTGATCCCTTCAACGTCAGCTTCCAGTCGGGCATCAGCCAGGCACAATACCCACTGACAAAAATAATAACTATCGCTGGTACTGTTTACTTGCTGAGATTTAAATGCAGCGCACCATAGCGGCTGTTTTAAGCCAAGATCCTGCCATTTAGACAATGAGTCGTTTAGCGCGCGACAAATCACAGCAGCTGCCAGCACCCGTCGGGAGTGGGTATGAAGCTGTAATTGAATGGCTAGTTTCATGGCATCGACGGCGGCAACTATTGCGCGGGCACTGCTTTTATCTAGCTGATAATCGGGCAGGTGATACACCAATAGCTCTGGATAGCGATGGCGGCTATATTCGCTATCCAGTTGTTGTACCCATTGATAAATCGTAGCCGGCGTTGCTGATTGGAACGCTGATACTGCGCTTTCAATCAGTGCCTGTGAACGACTCATTGCAGTTCCTGATAGTCCTGATAGGCGTCATTTCCCCAGCCTACTAATTCGTTATCACGGAATAGCAGTGGGGTGCATTCATCCTTGGTGGTAATGCCGTCTGAGGTAACGTGATGCGTGCGGTAAAACAAAACCTGATGAGCACCGTTTGAGGTCTCTTTAGCTTCGTTAATATCCGGTGACCCCAGCATGCGAATAACATCGTCTTTACTCATACCAAACTCGAGTTGACCGATTTGCTTCGCATTGTAGGTTTCGCGCTCTTGCCACTTCATATCAGCGGGGTCAGCCTGGTAAAAAAACAGTACCAGGCCCACCACCGCAAGATAAGCGAAAATGCCGCCTGCAATGAGTAATACGATTTTACGCATGTGATCAGGCCTTAGTTACTCGGTCACAACTTTATAACACGGGTGATAAACCGAGCCGGGTAACTTCATTCGACCTTGCTCAACAAAGGCACGCAGTAATTCGTCCAGACGCTTCATCAGTGAGCGCTCGCCATTGATGGTAAACACACCGTGTTTACGGATCTGGCGAATACCTTCGTCTTTAACATTACCCGCGACAATCGCTGAAAACGCGCGGCGCAAATCGGCAGCAAGACGTTCTTTGGGCTGGTCGGGGTGTAAATTCAATGACGCAACGTTCTCATGTGTCGGTGCAAACGGACGCTGAAATTCTTCGTCAATTTTAAGCGTCCAGTTAAAGTAATAGGCATCGCCTGAGTCACGACGATACTGCTTAACAGCAGCCATACCCGCGTGCATGTGCTGAGCGACTGCAGCAGGGTCGTCAATGATAATGCGGTACAGATCTTTGGCTTCGTCACCGATAGTGGCGCCAATAAACTCATCCAGTGCATCAAAGTAAGCACGTGATGATTCAGGACCGGTTAAAATGACCGGCAGGCTTTGGCGCTTGTTATCAGGATGCATCAAAATACCCAACAGATAGAGCAGTTCTTCTGCGGTACCTGCGCCACCCGGGAAAATTACAATGCCGTGTGCTGAGCGCACAAAGGCTTCCAGACGCTTTTCGATATCCGGCAAAATAACTAATTCGTTAACGATCGGGTTCGGTGGCTCGGCCGCGATGATGCCCGGCTCAGTCAGTCCCAAATAGCGACCATCGCTGATACGTTGTTTCGCATGCCCGATGGTGGCGCCTTTCATAGGGCCTTTCATGGCGCCGGGGCCACAACCAGTACAAATGTTCAGTCCACGCAAGCCCAGATGGTAACCCACTTGCTTGGTGTATTTGTATTCCACCTCGTTAATGGAATGACCACCCCAGCAAACAACCATGCTCGGTTCTTGCATCGGTTTGAGGGTGCGAGCGTTGCGCAGAATGTCAAACACCACGTGCGTTAAGGTCGCGCTGTCTGCGGCCTGTAGTTCTGCTTCTGAGTAGCGTTCACCAGTAAAGAGGATATCGCGCAATACCGATTCAAGTAATTCACGAATACCGGCAATAACTTCACCGTCAACAAACGCCTCTTCGGGGGGCTCAATCAGTTCAAGTTTAATGCCCCGTTCTTTACGGATGATATTAACCTGAAAATCTTTGTAGGCATCGTATATATCAGCACTGCTGTCGGTATGGCTGCCGGCGTTCAATACCGCCAGGCAACAATTACGGAATAACTTATATAATTGACTATTAGAAGATTCTTTTAATCGTTCGATTTCGAGTTGTGATAGCAGGGACATGCTGCCCTGCGGAGAAATGCTTGCTCTCATGCTTATGACTTACTCCTGTTTAACCAGGGCGCAGTCGCAACGTCTTTTATTTACGCTGTTAGAATTTGATCCCGACCGCGCCGCTTGGCTTCATATAGTGCCTTATCGGCTGCTTCAAAAACAGTCACTACCGTGTCACTGCTTTGCAAAAATTGTGCAACGCCTATGGATACCGTGATGCGTATATCGTCGTTTTTAAATTTAAACGGGATATGACTAATTTTCTCACGGGCTGCTTCCAGTCGTTGTACTGCGTCCTTTAGTTGTGTCTGCGGGAAAATAATAACAAACTCTTCGCCGCCATAACGACAGACAAAGTCAGATGATTTAACTGACTTGCGCAACATGCTGGCGAGCACCTGTAGTGTTTTATCGCCGGCTATGTGGCCAAAATTATCATTAATGCGTTTAAAGTGGTCAATATCCGCGACCGCGATACACAGGGGTTCTTTATAGCGCGTCCAGCGTTCAAATTCCACCTCCAATCGTTCTTCGAATGCTGCGCGGTTGGGGAGTTTTGTTAACGCATCTTGTAAACTTTTGAACTTTTGCTCGGCCAGCTGGCGTTTATATTGCTCAATTTGGCGCTCCAGATGTTTCATGCGTCCGGCGGCTTTTGCGTACTGCTGCTCAAAATTTCGGCGCTCATCCTGCTCCAGGCTGAACTTTTGCTGCAGCGCCTGATTAATGGAACGCATGTGTTCACTGACTTGTGTTTTTAATTCAGCCAGTTGTGTAGCCGACTGGACCGAGTCATTCAACTGCTTCATATTGGATTGCAGCTGTTGATTGAGTTCACCTGATTTAACGTCGAACTCGCCGCGCATCTCAAGCGTGTTTTGTAACGCCCCCTGAACCAGCCCCAGCGTTTGATTCAGCTCTAACAGAAAGCTTTGGGCCGATTGTCGTTCATCGTTAATGGTTTTAAAAATCTGTTTGATTAACTGCAGCGTGAGTTCAGTAAACTGTGCCGTGGTCAGCGGCTTGGCCAGTTGCACCTTAATTCGTTGGACTAATTGACCGGTTGCGCCATCAAATTCTACCTGCGCCAGTAATTCAAGCAGGGCTTTGGTGGGGGGCTTTTGTTCGTCGTCTGAGGCATAGCCGACAATTTCTGCGGCGGACTCTGTAAACAGGTTAAGTAACCCAAGCAAAATAGGAATGTAATGACTGACCGCTATACTCGGCGAGTCCATCTGCTCTTCCAGCTTGGCTAATTCCGTTCGTAATGACTTTGGAAGCTTTTGTTGGCGCAGATAATCTAAGGTTTCGTTTGCCTGCTGATTGGTTTGCTTGAGCTGGCGTTGAACCGTCACCGTATGGCGCTGAATGATTTGGTGTGCATCTTCTATAGCAGATTCTAACTCAGCCATACCGGCGTTGCGTTGTAGTAGCCCCCGCAATTTAACCAGTTTGTTGTCTAACTCGTGGTCCTGGCCTGAGCAGGCGTGTGTCAGCTTAACGATTAAGTCTGACAGCACCTGATAGTCATGATTGTAGGTGTCTTCCAGTTGTTTTCGCGACTGCGCGTTTTGTTGCAGGCGCTTACTTAACTGATCGATTTTTTCTTCATTCGTATAGGAGTTATTCAAAGTCAGGCCTTACTTTTTTGACTGAGCAGTACAACAGATAACAATGCCTAGTATACGTTATTTGGCACAGTATAGGCCATGACTGAACGATGAAATGTCACTAACCTATTGATTTAAGGCATTAGTCTTATCCAACGCCGACAGATTAAAATTTATGTTAGCCTTAAATTCACCTTGTCACAGCTATATAAAAAATACTAGAGGATCCATAACGGTGTTAAAACAAACGCTTATTGCCAGTGCCATTTTAACGGCATTGCCTGCTACTGCCGCTGACGTTGATTACTTTATCGACCTGACAGAGCCTACCCATCACACCGGTGACGTTCGCATTAACTTCCCGGCTACCGACAAAGCTTACTTAGATGTCAAAATGCCAGCCTGGCGCACCGGCTATTATCGGATTTTAAATTTAGCCAATGGTGTACGCGACTTTCGTGTGCAAACTGACGATGGCGACACGCTAAACTGGCATAAGGTTGACAAAAGTACCTGGCGGATCGAACTGCCTGAATCGGCTCGTGACGATGAAATTGTGGTTGATTACCAAATTTATGCCGATTTGCTGGGCCGTCGCGCACGTCATATCGACGACTCACATGCGTATCTGGACGCATCGGCAGTATTTATGTATGCGGATGAGTATCGCCAGCAGCCGGTATCGGTCGAATTAGACGTACTCGATAACTGGCGTAGCGTCTCGGGCATGGACAGCACCGATGAACATCGTTTTGTTGCCGATAACTGGGATATCTTAGTGGATAGCCCCATCGAGACAGGGATTAACGACCTGTATAAATTCGAAGTCGATGGTCGTGACTACGAACTGGTGATTTGGGGCGAAGGAAACCTTGATCACGAACAGACGGTGGAAGATTTAAAAGCATTGGTAACCACCGGCCCTGAAATTTGGGAGGGTTACCCCTACGAGCGCTATGTATTTATGGTGCACCTGACAACCGGAGCCGGCGGCGCCACCGAACATCGCAACTCAACCATTATTCAGCGCCCGCGTTATCGCTACGGCGAGCGCGATGACTATCTGTCATTTATGTCGACCGCATCGCACGAATTTGTGCACACCTGGAACGTAAAAGCCTATCGCCCAAGTCCGTTGGTGCCGTATGACTACCAAAAAGAGAATTACACCGATCTGTTTTGGCTGGCAGAAGGCTCGACTAGCTATTTTCAGGATCATTTGTTGTTAGCGGCTGACATCATGGAACCGGACGAGTACTTTGAGCGTCTGGCAACCGATGTTGAACGCCATTACCGCAAGCCGGGCAACGAGGTGATGTCGGTTGCTGAGGCGTCTTTTGAAGCCTGGAGTGATCAGTACGGTGATCGCGCGCAGAACTTCTCGGTTAATATTTATTCGGAAGGCGCCATGGTTTCCTGGTTGCTTGATATGGCATTGATAGAAGCCACTGCCGGCGAAGTCAGCTACCGTGACGTACACAACGAGCTTTATCAGCGCTTCGACGCTGATGAGGTTGGCTTTACCGCCGACGACGTACTGCAAATTCTGAACGATTTGACCGGTAATTCATGGCAATCCTGGTGGCAAGAGAACATTGAGCAACCCATTGGCGATTTGCCTTTTGCCGATATGTTGCAAACAGTCGGGCTTGAACTGACATTTGCTTCGGCCGATGAGCAACAGGCATGGGTTGGCTGGAGCGGTAATGCTGCGGCTACGGGTATCGAGTTAACTCGTGTCGAGCGTAATAGCCCGGCCTGGGATGCAGGTTTTACCCCCGGCGATGTCATCGTTGCATATGACGGCTTCCGCGCCGCCGGTGGTCGTTTTGACGAAGCATTAGCAGAGTACGAAATCGGTAGCGAAGTTGAAGTTACCTATTTCCGCCGGGATGAATTACACACGGCTACGCTGGTGATTGGTGAAGAACAACATACCGGCGCAAAAATCACGCCGGTAGCTGAACCATCTGCGAAGCAACAGGCGCGCTTTTTGCAATGGTTGGGCATTGCTCACCCTAACGCATAACGGGCTAGTGATTACCTGGTGATTACCTAGTTATTGACGCGCCAGTCGCCCGACGGCTGGCGCCTTTTCAAAGTTTGAACGGAATGGGTTAATATCCAGTCCTCCCCGCCGCGTATAACGCGCATAAACGCTGAGCTTTTGAAAACCGAGTCGAGTTAAGTCCTGAAAAATACGCTCTACACATTGTTCGTGGAATTCATTGTGGCGCCGGAAGCTAATCAGATAGCGCAGCAAAGAGGCGGTATCTAACCCGGGGCCAACTCCATGTATGTAGACTGAACCCCAATCGGGCTGATTGGTGATGAGGCAGTTGGACTTGAGTAAATGGCTTTTAAAGTGTTGTTCAGTCGGGTCGTTACCCGTTATCTGTAGTAGTCCGGGATCGTAATTATAAGCCGTAATGGTAATGTCTTGCTCATCGATCAGGTCACCGGGTAAATCATCGATAGTGGCGTGAGTAACGGCTGAAATGGGTTTTAACTCCACCTCCACCGGGGCACCGGCACATTGACTTAAATCTTCCCGCATCAGTTTTTCAACCTGCTGCCAGTCAGCAAACCGCGATTCG
Source organism: Idiomarina aquatica (assembly GCF_004362895.1). Taxonomy (GTDB): domain Bacteria; phylum Pseudomonadota; class Gammaproteobacteria; order Enterobacterales; family Alteromonadaceae; genus Idiomarina. The sequence goes on from NZ_SNXI01000019.1 coordinate 36,978, forward strand.
TTAAAACTATTTAAATAAAGCTTGAACGATTTAGATTCGACCAGGTTCGGACTGTTAGCGGGAACTGTAAAATAGCCAACGGCAACTTGCGGCAACCCGTTGTTATTTAACCAGGACAACTCGTAGCCGGTCCAAAAATCATCGCCCACGAAGGGCAGGTTGTTGTCATTAATACCGATGGTTTGTCGATTAAGCGCGCGCGGCACGGCTCGCAACTGTGCCGCATCGTAGGCGCTCGGATAGTCGGTTGACTGACCTAAATTCAAGTGTTGTAACGGGTTATCGTTTGGCATTTACTGACTCCACACATACAATGCGCGTAGTTTAAAGCTATTTATAGGTGAGTACCAGATGAGCACGGCCCTGGATCGATTAATCGAGCGTTATGTCAACGAGGTCAGCCCGTTGCATGCGGAGTATGTGAGCGAATGGCAAAGCCCCATTTATGTAAATGTAATAGACGATGACGTGGTTGAGTGGCAACCGGTCAAACAGCAACCGCCATTGGATTTCTCACCATTAGAAGCTGCGCTCGAACTGACCTTTCACGAACACGTAAAAAGTTTTTATGGGCGCTGGTTCAGTGGCGATTTGGCCGTTTCCGTAACGCATAATGATGAACAGCATGGTGTATCGTTATTGCAGGCACAGGGACCGGAAGATGCCGAACGGCTGCTGCAGAATATTACCGGTCATATCTTGATGAAGCGCAAACTAAAGCAGCCGGAAACGGTATTTATTGGCCTGGTTGATGAGGTCGACGACCTTTTATTGTCGATTGATAATGCCACTGGAGCCATTGGACTGGAATGGATTGGTAAGCCACAACACGAAGTACTTTATGCGGAACTGGATGACTTTTTAGCGGCGTGCACACCAGTAAATTTGGCTAAATAATTGCGAATTTCACTATCACTGACAGAACTCACCGCACGCACGCAGATGGCATGACGACACGTGATGAGTGTACACCGATCGTTTTCATCGATGATAAATTGACGGGAACCGGCGAATTGGCACTCGACAAGGTCAAAAAATCTCGCTAGCTTGAGGGTTAAATAACTAAAAAATACAAGAGAGTACGAATGACAGACGTTGCAGAACAAAATATCACCGGTGAATTGGTTTATTTGGTTGCAGAAGACCTTAAAGCTGCTGCGTCACTCTTGTATCAAACCTATCATGATGACGAACTATTCAAACGAATATTTCGGGCAGAAAAGCCTGATTATGATAAACGTTTGCGTGCCGCTATCCGTGAAGATTTGACCTCTTTTTGGGAAAGCGGTCAGCCAATCGTGGGTATTAAGGACGGCGACACCTTGTTGGGTGTCGCCTGCCTAACCCGCCCCGGGGCCAGTTTTGGTCCTGATCGTTTTTGGCACTGGCGTATCTCGATGCTAATGACAGCTGGTTTTTTAAGTACCCGGCAGGTGCTGGAAAAAGAACGGCGTATTCAGCAGGCGATGCCTGATGTTCCTTACCATATGCTGGCGTTCATTGCAGTATCGCCGCAATATCAACACCATGGATTAGGTCAGTTGTTAGTTAAAGCGGCAGATACGCTGTTACATGAGGACAATGAATCGCAGGGTATCGGTGTTTACGTTACACGCGAGGACTATCGCGAGTTTTTTGTTAAACGCGGCTATCAGCCGTTAGCAAAAATAGAAGTTGCCGAACTGCCCGGCGAAATTCTTTTTCACTCGCGAGACTGACACCGCGCTAACTGCTAATGCATCGGTGTACTGTCGGGCATCCTGAAAGGTGGCAATTCAACGCCAATTAATTGCTGGTTATGCAACTCCAGGTCACCTTCGTAGCGGGTTTCGCCATCACTGCTAAATCCCATTTTAAAAATAGCCCGCCAACCCGGCTGGCGGCCCTTGAATGACCAGCGAGTTGTATCGCGGCGAACATCTAATAACTGTAACCCTTGCTGCTTACAATAATAGGCAGCATGGCGGTAGGCACTCTCTGACTGCTGCCGGTGTTGCCAAAATATCCAGCCCAGCAAGAGTAACCCCAGTAGGATAATTACATCGAGTAGCGTCATAGATTAACTCTGCACGTTTTGTTTTAAGCGATTTAACGCTTGCGAACTGTCATCGCTTAACTGACCTTGTGCTAATAAACTCAGCACCAGCGGCCGCAATTGCGGCAGGCTGATAACATCCTGGAACAACGCATCAAACAATACGGAATCCAGCAACGCGATCTGGTGAATATACTGCGCTAGCGTATCGTGTTCGGCCAATGCCGGCCACAACCGCGCCGACATAATAGTCAATAAATCTGCATCAGCCTTTGGCACAAGCTGTCGTATGAGTTTCTTAACGCTGCCATGCTCGGCGCAGGAAGCAAGCGCACGCAGGGCATCGCGTTTGACGGCTGGATCGGTTGATCGCTCATCATCCATCATCGCCACCAGCGCATCCCGTAATTTCGCCGGCACATCCTGATGCTCAAGTGCAGCTGCTAGCTGGTTTCTTACAGGTGCGGGGTATTGGTCAAAGCATTCGGCAATAGTTGCGGTTAATTGTGGCAGTTGCTGTAATCGTGCTGCGCAATCATGCAGTCCCTGCATGCCAATATTTTTCCAGTCATTTTGTTGTCCGCTAAGAAAAGCCTCCGCATCGTCAAAGTAAATACTGGGGGCTGCCCGCCGGTTGACGGCGATGCGTGCATGTAGTGCCGCGCGTTGTGTCTCAGTCGGGGTAAACAGGTAGGGGTTCTGTTTTAATTGCTCTTCCTGCTCATTAGTTAAGCTGCCGGTAATTTCATGACCCAAGGCACTCACAACAAACTCCAGATAATGGTCTCTTGCGCCGACGCTCAGTAACCCGCGTTCGTCCAGCGGTAACTGAATAAACCACAAATAATCATTATCCGGTTGTTGGCGATGCTTAAATAAAACGGCAAGTTGCGCTTGCTTCCTTATCGGATACGGATAGGGTTGCTGCTGGCGCTCGATACTGTCAAAGGCCTCCGGGTCGAGCTCACGCAGACAACGCCCCATATCATAGACCTGATAATCTGCCTGGCCAGCCTGCAAAAATTCGCCGATCGTACTGATTGATTGCGTCACAACAACTCCAAAAACTTGAATTTTATGTAGGTTTAACTCACTATTGCGCTCATTATATCGGTTTTGTAGAACAATGTGGTAACGGAGTCTCCGATGGAGCAGTATCAACGGGCAGCTCGTTTGCTGGACAGAATAGAACGAGAACTTAACGGTTTGGGGTTATGGCAGTCGCATCAGCCTCCCGTGCAGGCGCTGGAAAGCCAGCAACCCTTCGCCACGGATACCCTGGAGTTTCATCAGTGGCTACAATTTGTGCTTATCCCCAGAATGTGGGCGCTGATTGATGGCCAACAGCCGCTCCCCTCATCAATTGCAGTAAGCCCGATGGCGGCGCATACGTTCCGTAACGAGCTTGAGCAACACGAGCAACTGATTGAGCTGATACGTGAGTTCGATGTGCTGCTCAGTGGTACCGACCCGTTGCAGGATGACGTTTAGTGTCGGAATCGTTATTACCCATAATTTACCAAGACCAACATCTTGTCGTTATTGATAAACCCTCAGGCTTGTTAGTTCACCGCAGCCGTTTGGCGAGCGACGCCAAAGTTTTTGCCATGCAGTTGCTACGCGATCAACTCGGCCAACACGTGTATCCGCTGCATCGTTTAGATCGGCCAACCTCAGGCCTGCTGGTGTTCGCATTAGATAGCGATACCGCACGCTTAGTTAACGAGCAATGGGCCGAACGCAGTGTCGAGAAAACTTACCATGCGGTAGTTCGGGGCTATGTTGATGATGGCGGCATTATTGATTATCCACTAAAAGAAGAGCTGGATAAGATTGCTGACAAAGATGCCCGCGGCGATAAGGAAGCACAGCAGGCGGTGACCGAGTATCGATGTCTGAAACGAATCGAATTACCCTTTAAGGTTAGCAAAAAACACGATACCAGCCGCTATTCGTTAGTCGAACTCAAGCCAAAAACCGGCCGCAAACACCAATTAAGGCGCCATATGTCGCACATTCGGCATCCGATTATTGGTGACAGCCGCCATGGGGAAGGGCGGCATAATCGTTTTTTCCGTGATCAGTTTGGTTGTGACCGGTTATTGTTAGCAGCAACTCAGATTCGTTTTCAACATCCACACAGCAAAGAGATACTGGATCTGTCCATTGATATCCCCGATGAACTACTGCGGGCGTTTGCCTATGTCAGTTAAATGGATTTTTCTGCTAATCACACTACTTTTAAGCGCTTGTTCCAGCGCCCCCAGCATTTACCTTAATGAACGTTATCTGACCGAAACAGATATTAAACCTGTCCGGACGATGCTTTCAGAACAAGGCTTTAGCGTAGAAGTGGTGGATATCCCATTTCCGAACAATGTAAACGCCTCAACACTAATGTATAGCCCGCTTTTGTCAGCTGAAAAAACGCTGGATACCGTGTTAAAAACACTCGAGCAAGAGGGGTATTCATCGGTTACCGTTATTCCCTTAAAACAGGGCAATCATTTATATAAACAAAATAGTGTTGGATTGTATTTATTGCCTCCCGGAATTAAGTCTTTGGCGGCATCGGACCAAAACTATGCTCACCAGTACCATAGTGAAAGCTGTCCCAGCGAGCCCTCGCTGACGTTGAAAAGAGACAAGACATTTATATACGAAAGTAAAGATAATCAACTAGTCGGGCGTTGGGAAGTTCCGGATATGCCGTATCTGCGGTTATATAGTAAGCAGCCTTACATCAATTTTTATTATCGTATTTCGAATGAAACCCGTTCTGATAAGTTAGGCGACGTTGATATCGTTACCTTAACCCCCATGAGCGATAGCTCTGATATCGCGGCTTGCCGAATGGTTTATGGTGTAAGGCGTTGAGTTAGAAGCTCTTAAAGCGTCGGATAAGTGGAAAACTTTTACTGTCTTCTCAGCTCTCCTTTTGTAAGCCTCCTGAGCTCATCCCTCAGATAGTAAAGACACGAAAAATTTAGACGTAGTTTTAGATTGAAAATATTTAGCAACACTTTCGTTGCTGGACATTGGCTCGGGTGATGATATGTTGACCAACGAATCAATAGGGACATTGAGGTACTATAATGCGACAGCTATTAATCGCTATAATGTCATGCTTGTTCATTTGTGCGGCATTAGCAACGGATACGGTAGAGTACCGTACACAGCTAACCTTGTTACCGGAAGACTCGGCATTAAGCGCTATAACTACACTGGAAGTACCACAACAGTATTTGGCTGATGGTTCTGTTGCCTTATTTTTAAATCAGAAATTTGCGGTGACGTCTGTATCAGGGACAGGGGTAGAGAGCTATGCTGTGAAGCAATCCAACAAGGTGCCAATTTGGAATGAAGTGATCGTCAAATTCAGCTCAACGGATAAGACGACGAATGAATGGGTAACAATCGAGTACTCCGGGGCCATCGATAACGACGCACAACATGGTAATTTCATTACCCCCTCCCAAGTTCACCTCAGCATTGACTCGGCCTGGTATCCTGTTTTTAGTGATTTTTCGACTCCAATCAGAGGTACCGTCAATATCGAACTCAGTGAAGATTGGACAGTTTTTGCCCCTGGGCAGGTGAGCAGTGACAGGAGCAAGCATAGTGTTCAAAGCACAAGCCCGACAATCGACGTATCGCTCTATGCAGAAAAAAATCCCAACAGCATATCTAACGGAGGCTTTACGGTTGTCCACGACGAAAGCAACGCCGAGAACGCAGAATTCGTCTTGAGCGCGGGGCTACAATGCCTCCAAAGAATGAATCAGCGGTTCGGGAGTCATGCACCGCTAAACTCTGCTCAAGTTATTCTTCTTAAACGTCCAGGACCTAGCTTCGCCAGAGGCAATCACATTTCGTTAAATTCCCAAAATTTGGGCACAAAAGTTCATACACATCAATATTTATGCCATGAAATCGCACACAACTGGACCGACTTCGCCAGCGCGATGTCACACGACTACTGGATGATTGAATCGTTTGCCGAATACATTTCAGCTAAAGAGGTCGAGCGTATTTATGGCGAAGAAGAATTCCAAAAAATCGTGAAACAATGGAATCAGCGCTCTGAGGGTGAAGCGTTTGTCTGGCGGCCGGATACTAATCGCAGAGCAACGCATAAAGTTAATTACGGACTCGGTCCTATCGCTTTAATGAAGTTACAGGAAAAGCTCGGGAAAGAAGCTTTTGCTGAACTCATTTATTGGTATATGGTGCACGATGTGACCGAAACAGAAGATTTAATCAAGCGTATTGAAACGCTGTCCGATAGCACTATAGCGCGCTGGTTCAGTGCTTTGTTGGCCGGCGATTACTCTTGAACGCGTGCCGATAAAACGTGTCATGACGAAAGCGAAACAGCTGTTAATTGTTCTGGAAAAACCGTGAAGTCCATGCTTAATATTTTATTATTAAACATGATGTAAAGATAAGAGATGAGTATAAAGGGAATTTCATGCGGGTTATTGTGTTAATCGTGTTACTTGTCAGCACTTTTTCGGCGGTGGCTGACAGGATAGACGCCAAAGATTGGTTACTCTGGACAGAGTACAAAACACAGCTGCCTTTTCATTCGGCTTTAACTATTTTTCCGCCGGTTAGTATTCGGGCGCACGACAACCGATTAACCGGAGCCATAGCTGCGCCTTATTCAATGAGCGATGACAACAATCGTTTGATTTCCGAGTTTTTAGTTGTTGTTATCGATGCCTCAGGTAAATCGCATTTTTTGCAGCCTAAACTTAATAGTGTCGGCTTCGCTGAGGAGCAGGGAATAGCAATGTCGCTGTTTGAGTCCACCTCTTTTACTGACGGCGATGTCATTGTGCGGTTATATAAAGCCAACAATGAGGCCAATCGTTTGGAATTAGAGCAATATTTACAGGCGAAGGCCAAAAACAATAAAGGCATTAAACAAGCACTTGCACAGTTAACCATTACCGCGCCGAAATTAGGTAAAATATGGGACGTTGATAAGCAAACCCGACAAGGGTTAACTCTTGGAGCGAGAGACCAGTCAGCTAAATGGACCATTGTCCAGATTTACAGCGAAGGCTGCGGTTTTTGTCGTAAGGCTATCCCTAAAATGAACGCATTAAATAACGACTCTGACCACGATATTACTGTTATTGGATTGGTGGGCACGAATAATACTGACGGTTTTAAAGATCACATGACCGCTAGCAATATTTCTTATCCTTTCGTTGTTTATGAAGGCGAGTTCGTTGAGTCTGCGCTTTTACAAGCGCTAGGTCAGCTCGGCTTTCCGACTTATTTTGTTCTAGACGAAAATGAGAAGGTCCTTGGGATTTACGTAGGAAACGAATTTGATGAGTGGCTCGAAAGGTTAGGCCCGCTCTGAGCGAGGAACGGGCAGTGGCAAGTACTAACTTAGTAAGGTAGGCTGCCCCACTAGGTATAACTATTAACCTATGGTGTAGTAGTTCAACTGAGGAAGTTTCAAATGGATATTAGAGCGACTGTCTGGGGACAAATCCTTTTTGTTTTGGCAGTAATAGTCATATTTTTCACAATAAGATTTGCACGGAAAAAAGCGAATAACCTCCCTTTAGTAGGCTTTTATGCAATCCTGCTCAATTTCTTATTTCCACCGGGTGGCTGGATTTACTGCGGCTACTGGTACTTCAAGTAGCTCTAGTTTACCTCGTAAGTCGAGGTAAGCTCTGAGGCTCAGGCCCTTTAGCAAGCGTTTGTCACCGTCTGCAAAGAGCGAGCAGCGGACCTTCTGATTTTCAGCCTATTCCAACTAGTGGCTAGCTTTACCGTTATCAGTAAGTATGGGTGTTGCTAGCGATACAAGGCAAACTCACTTCGAATATTGCGCGTGTTGTTGTGTTGTGTATTTAAGTCGTTTACTGTCAATCACATAACAAAAAATAAAGATTAGATATTGTGCGAGGTAGACTGTAACTGAGCATGCTCAAATCGGCTTTGCTAACTCGGAACCTCTCAAGTCAGGAATGCCTGCTTGATCAGTAAGTTAAGAAACAAAAACTGTCAATTGTGCGAGTTTTTAAATGCGCACACAAAATATAAAAATGTTAGGTGTAAATGGTATCAGTCAAGATCAAGTTGGCAAATTAAGGGAGAAAATCTTTGGCAAAGGTAAGCTTTCTGGATAAGAGAATTTTCAGGCAATTTCTTGAAGTTGTCTCTGTAATAAGTGTAGTGGCGTCCCTTACATTTATTTTTGTTGAGATACCTAAAGGTTGCAAGCTCGCAGTGGGTGGCATATTTTTAATATTGCTTTTATTGGTTTACGTGGCTCTGTGGGTTAGATCTAATAACTTGCAGCAGATTCACACTAAAATCGAGGGAAGTGATGTCATAATTAAACAAGGGGATATATTTGAACAGCCTGATTTTAAAGTCATAGCATTTAATGAGTATTTAGATACGCAAGTGGATGAAAAAATTATATCTGGCAACTCACTGAATGGCATATTCATTAAGAGCCATCTTGACACCTCAGTTGTTGATCTTGATCGTTATATCGAAAAATATCCTTTCGAAGATGAAGATGTTGTTGGCAAAAATCCGGAGAGAAAGAGCGGAAAAAAGACGCGCTTCGAAATTGGATCAATTTGTGTATATGGTGAGTATCTTTTAACAGCTTTTTCGAAATTTGATGATAAAAACCGAGCTCGGTTGACGATGCCGGAGTATCTCGGCTTTCTTATTAAATTCTGGGACAAGGTAAATAGAATCTATGCACAAAAAAGCGTTTCGGTCCCGATTTTCGGATCAGGGATAACGCGGATTAAGGAGCACAAAAATATCAGTGATGAAGACTTGCTTAAGATCATGCTTTGGACATTCAGGATTAGTGAAATGCGATTCAAATATCCAGCAAAACTAACTATTATTATTCATCCGAAGAAAATGGACACTATTAACTTGCTCGATATTAAATCGTCCAACAATGGGCTTTAACAATTAGCACCAATAACGAAAATTATAAGGTTAGGATCAGAAATGGCATATCGAAACGGAAATTATTCAGCATTTTACGTCAGTGAGCCTTTCACTGAAGGTAGTCTGGGCGCTCATGCAACTAGAGATTTTGTAAGCTACAGCAGGCCTTGTTGATCAAATCATTATTGAGGGTAAACTCCCCCTTTCCCCAACTCGGGGTTAGCGCACCATTTCGCTCACAGGCATACCAAGGCGTGT
>NZ_SNXI01000020.1 GCF_004362895.1 Idiomarina aquatica
ATTAAAAGTAGTTCAATCAACTCAATGAATTACGCGTTTTTGCTTGGCTTCTTTCGAAACCTTGCTGAACACTCATTCAAAAGTTGCAATACATATTTCGTTTTGCTTAACTTCTGCAAGTGCCCACACAGTTTGCTTGGCTTGATATATTGTTAAAGAGCGTTGCTTCTTTCCGAAGCAGGGAGGCGTATTTTACATCCCTTTTCGTTATCGTCAAGTGCTTTTTTCAGCTTTTTGATAACGCCGTTGTCAGCGTTTGGCGCTTGCCTTTTCTCCCTGACAACGGCGGCGAATTATAGCGATCTTATTTGCCCTTGCAAGATCTTTTTAATAAAAAACAACTAACTGGTCAGTTACTAACCAAGTCAGTCGTTTTTGCTGCTTTTTTCATCGCTTTGCTGGTTTTCTTCCCGCTTTTCCTCTTTGGCATCAAAGTCAGCATCATCGGCATCGTTGTCGCCGACCACATGTTCCAGCTTTAACCGCTTCACATTTTTAATCGTTAATACCGGCCCGGACAACGCATACAGGAAGAAGATGGCAAACAATACCAACGACGGTTGGGTCGCCACAATAACAAAGGCCAGTACGATAACCAGTATAACGACAAACGACACGCGGCCTTTCCAATCGACATCTTTAAAAGAATGGTAACGAAAGTTAGTTACCATCAATAAGCCGGCCGCAATAGTGACTAAGGCAGCAAAGCTACCAATATCGGCACCGTCAATGCCGTACTCAGTCCCTACCCATACCAATCCGGCAACAACTGCCGCAGCACTTGGAATAGCCAGTCCCTGAAAGTAACGCTTATCTGCACTACCCAGGTTAGTATTAAACCGAGCTAGCCTTAATGCGCCACCGGCAACAAAGATAAACGCAGCTAACCAGCCCAATTTACCCAAATCAGCCAGGGCGTAGTTATACATAACCAGCGCCGGTGCCATACCAAAGGAAACAATATCCGCCATGCTGTCATATTCAGCACCAAAATCACTTTCGGTGTTGGTCATACGAGCAACCCGGCCGTCGACACCATCAAATACCATCGCAATAAAAATGGCGACGGCAGCCTCGATATAACGTTCATTCATAGACGCTACGATCGCATAAAAGCCCGAAAACAAGCCTGCGGTGGTAAATAAGTTTGGCAATAAATAAATACCGCGGCGTTTATTACTGTCTGTAGCCATGCAGAGGTGTCCTTCGTGTTGAATAGATAATAGTGCTTACCAGAATAAGTCTAGCACAGTCATTCAGTTGGAAAACAGCGCGCTTGAAAATTGCCTGATAAAAGAAAACCCGCAACAAGTGCGGGTTTGTTAGTAACAGTTTAGCAGCATTTACGCTATGACTAATTGGTCACCTTGCATCGACACATGGATGGTCTGCCCAGGTTTCAAATCACCAGCCAGAATTTTCTGTGCCAACGGATTTTCAAGCTCGTGCTGTATCGCTCGTTTAAGTGGTCGCGCCCCGAACACAGGGTCAAAACCAGTTTTCGCCAGATGGTCAAGCGCTTCTTCTGACAGTTCAATAGCATAATCACGCTCTTCCAGTCGTTTATATAATAACTGTAACTGTGCCTGAGCAATGGAGCGGATTTCGCTTTGTCCGAGTGGGTGGAACACCACAGTCTCATCGACCCGGTTAATGAACTCAGGCCGGAAGTGATGCGCCAGCACGTCCATCACCATCGCCTTCATTTGCTCGTAACTATTATCCTTCGCGTGCTCCTGAATCAAATCCGAGCCCAGGTTAGATGTCATAATAATAACCGTATTTTTAAAGTCGACCGTGCGACCCTGGCCGTCAGTTAAGCGTCCGTCATCTAATACCTGTAACAGAATATTGAAAACATCCGGGTGCGCCTTTTCGACCTCGTCCAGCAAAATAACCGAGTACGGTTTACGCCGCACCGCTTCGGTCAAATAGCCGCCCTCTTCATAACCAACGTAACCCGGAGGTGCGCCGACTAATCGTGATACCGAGTGTTTCTCCATGAACTCCGACATATCAATGCGTACCATGGCATCATCCGTGTCGAACAAGAAGTTTGCCAGGGCTTTAGAAAGCTCAGTCTTACCAACCCCTGTTGGCCCAAGGAACAAGAATGAGCCAATCGGCCGATTCGGATCGCCTAAGCCTGCGCGAGAGCGTCGAATCGCATTAGCTACTGCATCCACAGCTTCGTTCTGGCCTACTACACGTTTGTGTAGATTCTCTTCCATTTTGACCAGTTTCTCGCGTTCGCCTTCCAGCATCTTACTTACCGGAATGCCAGTCCAGCGCGACAGTACGTCAGCAATTTCCTCGTCACTGACACGGTTTTTCAGCAGACTCATGTCCTGCATTTCCGCCTGCAACGCAAGATCCAGCTGCCGCTCTAATTCAGGAATACGACCGTACTGGAGTTCCGACATACGATTAAGATCGCCAGCGCGACGGGCAATATCAATATCAGTTCGAGCCTGATCCAATTGCGCCTTAATATGTTGAGTTCCCTGCACAGCAGCTTTTTCTGAGTTCCAGACTTCTTCCAGCTCTTGGTATTTACGCTCTAGCTCGTCCAGCTCCTCATGCAAGGTATCTAACCGTTTCTTAGAGGCGTCGTCTTTTTCCTTCTGCAACGCCTGACGCTCCAGTTTTAACTGGATAATGCGGCGCTCCAGTCGATCCAGCTCTTCCGGCTTAGAGTCAATTTGCATGCGGATACTTGAGGCCGCTTCGTCAATCAAGTCAATAGCCTTGTCCGGCAGTTTACGATCGCTAATATAACGGTGCGACAAAGACGCCGCCGCGACGATAGCCGGGTCAGTAATCTCCACCGAATGATGAATTTCGTAACGTTCTTTCAAACCACGCAAAATAGCGATGGTGTCTTCTACCGTAGGCTCATCCACCAAAACCTTTTGGAAGCGACGTTCAAGTGCAGCGTCCTTTTCGATGTACTGGCGGTATTCATCCAGTGTGGTAGCGCCAACACAATGAAGCTCACCGCGAGCGAGCGCAGGCTTAAGCATGTTTCCTGCATCCATCGCACCGTCTGCTTTGCCCGCACCAACCATAGTATGTAGTTCATCGATGAACAGAATGATACGGCCTTCTTCTTTGGATAGCTCAGTTAACACCGCTTTTAATCGTTCTTCGAATTCACCGCGATATTTTGCGCCGGCCAGCAGCGCACCTAAGTCCAGCGATAAGACACGTTTGTGTTTAAGTCCCTCAGGTACTTCACCATTGATAATACGTTGCGCCAGTCCTTCAACGATGGCAGTTTTACCGACGCCGGGATCACCAATCAGCACCGGGTTGTTTTTGGTACGACGTTGTAACACCTGAATCGTCCGGCGAATCTCTTCGTCACGGCCAATGACCGGATCAAGTTTGCCCTGCTCTGCGCGTTCAGTCAGGTCGATGGTATATTTGTCGAGCGCCTGACGCTTCTCTTCAGCATTAGGGTCATCAACACTTTGACCATCGCGCACATCATTAATCGCTTTTTCCAGCTTTTGTTGCGTGATGCCCTGTTTTTTGAAAAGCTCGCCCAGCGCCCCTTTGTCTTCGGTCGCTGCTAACAAAAACAACTCTGAAGAAATATAACTATCGTTGCGTTTTTGTGCGTATTTATCACATAGGTTTAGCAGCCGCACGGTGCTTTGTGAGATCTGTACGTCACCGCTGGTCCCTTCGACTTGCGGTAATGTATCCAGCGCTTTTGCCAGACTCGAGCGGAATTGCGGGATATCTGCGCCGATCATGGTAAACAGGGGGCGTACAGCACCACCATCCTGATCCAACATTGCCTGCATCAAATGCACAGGTTCAATAAACTGATGATCACGACCAACGGCCAACGATTGCGCATCCGCAATTGCCATCTGAAATTTGCTAGTGAATTTATCGTGTCGCATAAGTACTTCCTTAAAATCTGTTGCGTTAACAGAAATGTGGGTACTTTTTAAACTATTTCAAGTCAACAGTTAACGTTTTCGCCAAATAATTGACGCAAACCGTCCTTTGTCTTTACATTTTCGGTGGGAATAGAACAGATCAGCCGAACAGGCGGTGCATTGACCGCTTTGCTGTACGTGATTAATACCAGCCAGTTGCGCTTGTTGTTGTGCTAGTCCCGCTAAGTCACATAGCCACCGCGGCGAACCATCGTCTGCAGCAGCTCCTTCCGTAAAATGATCGGCTGCAACCTTGCCCGACGCACTAAACGCGTTAACTACATCAGCACCAACTTCAAAGCATCGTTGGCATATCGCCGGACCAATAAACAAGCGTAAACTTTCCGGTGGCGCACTGAACTGTCGTATCGCATGAGTCAGAATGCCTGCGGCCAGTCCTCTTCAGCCGGCATGCACAGCAGCAATCTGCAGGCCGTCCTCTGAGCATATCAATAAGGGCAGGCAATCAGCGGTCAACACGGCACAACTAGCGATTCGATTAGCGTAAACGCCGTCGCTGGGTCTGTGGATTTTTGGATATTTGCTTACCGTAGCGGTGTGTTGCTGAGTTAAAAAATTTATCGCAACCGGGAGCTGCAACTGTCGGTGCAATCGACGCCGACGCAATAACACCTGCGCCGGATCATCACCAACGTGTGCGGCTAAATTACCCCACGCCCGGGTGGTAATCGCCACCCCGACGTTATCGGGCAATAACCAATCAGGCGTTATTATGGAGCCGGGCATCATCACGCATGGCATCCAGCAACAGTTCAAAATCTTTGGGTCGTGGCGCCTCAAAGGTCATCCACTCACCGTTTACCGGGTGGTGCAACGACAGCTGCGCGGCATGCAGCGCCTGACGACTAAAGCCTCGCAGCGCAGCTAGAAACTCGTCAGACGCTTGTTTTGGCGGCCTTGGACGTCCGCCATAAGTCAAATCACCAACAAGCGGATGGCGGATATGCGCCATATGCACGCGAATTTGATGAGTTCGGCCCGTTTCTAACCTTAGCCGCAACAGCGTGTGGGCACGCAACCGTTCCATTACACGATAATGGGTAACGGCCGGTTTACCGCTGGCGACCACGGCCATGTGTGTACGCTTGGTCGGGTGACGACCAATCGGCTCGTCCACCATACCACCTGCGGTCATAACGCCGTTACAAATAGCTTCGTATTCACGACGGATTTCACGCTTTTGCATCATATCAACAAGCTGAGTCTGAGCAGGCACTGTTTTAGCCACAACCATCAAGCCTGTTGTATCTTTATCGAGGCGGTGAATAATGCCGGCTCGCGGTACTTGGTCGATTTTCGGGTAGTGATGCAATAAACCATTGAGCAACGTGCTATCGGGCGCACCCGCACCGGGGTGAACAACGAGTCCAGCGGGTTTATTAATAACGATAATGTCATCGTCTTCATAGACAATCGACAATTCAATAGGTTGCGCCTGATGACGTTCTTCTGATTCAAGTTCGGCGTCAATTGCCACCAATGCCCCGAGTTCGAGTTTTTCACGCGGTTTAGTCACTATCTCGGCATCAACAGATACCTGTCCAGCTGTAATCCAGCTTTTCATTCGCGAACGTGAATAGTCCGGGAACAACTCAGCAAGTGCCTGGTCTAATCGTTTTCCAGCAAGTTTTTCCGGGACGATGGCTTCAAGTTGAATGGTTTCGCTCATAAATTTGGTTTTTGCTGTGAAAGCCCTTTGTGCTGCGTTAGAATGCCTAACAAGTAAATTCTGTGCTAGTGTAACCGCTCAAGCGGTCAAATGCACTGTAATGTAACATTTTGAGGTTTTATGAAAGGTCGTATTTTTTTAGCGTCTGCACTGTTAAGTCTATCATTAGCAGGCTGTTCAAGTAATTCAGAGCAATCCAGCGAAGATTTAAAATATTCGCAGGTAGAGTTAATGTATGAGCAAGCGCAAGAACAACTCGAGATGGGTAACCTCAACCTGGCTCAGGAACAACTGAGTACACTGAACTCTCGGTATCCATTTGGGCCTTTCGCTGATCAGGTGCAATTAGATCTAATCTATGTGCACTACAAACTTGATAACACTGACGAAGCGTTGGCGGCTATTGACCGGTTTATTAGTTTGAACCCCAACCACAAAGACGTTGACTATGCATTGTACATGCGTGGTCTGGTCAACCAACGTGCAGAATATAATGCCATTCACGAGCTAGCCGGCATTGATCGTTCCGATCGTGATTCGACCATGGCTAAGGAAGCCTTTAAAGACTTTGCCGAACTCCTGCGCAAATTCCCCGATAGCAAATACGCTGCGGACGCCAAGCAACGGATGATAGGTTTGAAAAGTCGCCTGGCCAAAAAAGAGCTGGCTGTTGCACAATATTATATGGAACGTCAGGCCTACTTAGCCGCCGCCAACCGCGGCCGTTATGTGGTAGAGCATTTTAGTGATACCCCGGAAGCCGAGAATGCGCTGGCGGTTATGGTTGAAAGCTACGAACAATTAGGTTTAGAAGAATTAAAAGCTGATGCGCTTGCCGTGTTGCGGGCTAATTACCCCAATAACAACCTGATCGATTAATGACAGGGCGGTCGTGCCAAGGCACGACCGCTATTTATACCGCCTGCTCGTTTTCCTCGCCAGTGCGGATCCGGATAACACGCTCTATATCCGAAATAAAAATCTTTCCATCGCCAATTTTGCCAGTTTGCGCTGTTTCCATGATGGCTTCAATACACCGCTCAACGTCATCGTCAGCGACCACCACTTCAAGTTTTACCTTGGGCAGGAAGTCCACCATGTATTCCGCACCACGGTATAGTTCAGTGTGTCCCTTCTGGCGACCAAAACCTTTTACTTCAGAAACTGTCATACCCGCAATACCAACTTCCGACAACGCTTCGCGTACATCATCCAGTTTGAAGGGCTTTATAATGGCTTCAACTTTTTTCATTTAACAGCTCCCGTCTACAATTGACGCTGAATTTCGTGGCGATAATGACTGGTTATTGGGTACCGTCGATCTTTACCGAAGTTGCGCGAAGTGATTTTAGGTCCAACAGCTGATTGACGGCGTTTATACTCGTTAAGATCGACCAGTTTAACCACCCGCCGTACGTCCGCCTCAGCAAAACCTGCTGCAACAATTTCTGGCAATGACCAGTCCTGCTCTACATACAATGCCAGAATGCGATCTAAATCGCTATAGTCCGGCAATGAATCGGTGTCTACTTGATCAGGCGCCAATTCCGCTGAAGGGGGACGCGTAATAACCCGTTCCGGAATCGCCGGCGAACGGCTATTGCGGAACTTAGCCAGCTCGAACACCAATTGTTTAGGCACATCTTTGATTGGCGCAAAGCCGCCACACATATCACCGTAAAGCGTGGCATAGCCGACAGCGACTTCACTTTTATTACCGGTAGTCAGCACCAGCGCACCGGACTTGTTCGACAACGCCATTAACAACACGCCGCGACAACGTGACTGCAAGTTCTCTTCTGTCGTATCAGTCGCCGTGTTCTCAAAAAACGGTTGCAACTGGCCCATAAAGGCATCAAACATGGGTTCAATCGGTACCACGTCATAGCGCACGCCCGCATCGGTTGCCTGCTGCTCAGCATCTTCAAGGCTCATACTTGAGGTATATTTAAACGGCATCATCACCGCCTGCACTCTTTCCGCGCCAAGTGCGTCAACTGCAAGAGCCAGGGTTAATGCCGAATCAATGCCTCCTGATAAACCCAGAATCACGTTGTTAAAACCGTTTTTATTAACATAGTCACGCAGCGCGAGCACCAGCGCATCATAAACTTCACTCATATCGGTTTGCAGTTCTTCTGTCGCTGCCGGGCGTGGTTTAAAATCCGTGCAAACAGGCTCATCAGCCAGCAAAACAGTCGCAACTGCCGGTTTACAATGAGGTAGTTCGGCAACCAATTCTCCGGCCGCACTGAGCACCAGCGAATGGCCATCAAAAATTAACTCATCCTGGGCGCCGCAGTTGTTAAGGTAAATGATTGGTTTACCAATTTCAGCAACGCGCTGTCGCAAAACACCAAGCCGCTGTTGGTGCTTATCAATTTGGTAGGGTGACGCGTTCACCGACAAGATCGCATCAACCTCGTCGTCCAACAGTTGTTGAAGCGGCTGCGGGTGCCATAAATCTTCGCAGATCATTAAACCAATTCGTTTTCCCTGCCACTCGAACACTTCCGATTTATGCCCCGGCACAAAATAACGTTGCTCGTCAAAAACGCCGTTATTGGGTAAACGCTGTTTATGGTAGCGCTGCAGACACTCGCCGCGGTGCAACACCGACAGCGAATTAAACAGTTGCTCACCCACCCGGCTGGGATGACCGACCATGACCACACAGTCGGAAGCCGCCGCGCTGATTTGTTCCACTGCGTTGTCGACAGCGCGCTGATGATCTTCGCGCAATAGTAAGTCTTCCGGTGGATAGCCAGTTATAGCCAACTCAGGAAAAACAATAATATCGTGCGCAGCACTTTGTTCGCGTATGGTTTTTAAAATGACGGCTGTATTGCCGTCGATGGCACCCACCGTAAAATCTAATTGTGCTAAACAAATCGACAGCTGCGACATAACGACTTTCCGCTAATTCAGTAAAATAATGGAGGCGAATAATATAGCAGCTGCTTAAGTTGCGCAAACAGCAGGCAAGTTTACAGCAACAACTAATATTTCAGGTCATCAGGTATGGGTAAGTCAGAAGCCGGTTTATTGGGCCGCTTAGCTTTACCTTTGCGGTGCATTTTTAACTGGTAAACATAGGCAAGCACCTGCGCTACAGCCACAAACAGCCCTTGCGGAATTTCCTGCTCGAGTTCTGTGGTGTGGTAAACAGAGCGCGCCAGCGCGGGTGATTGCACCAGCGGAATATCATATTCTAATGCAATTTCACGGATTTTCGCCGCCGTTTCGTCGGTTCCCTTAGCCAACAGTACCGGGGCTTTTCCGCCTTTATCGTCATATTTAATGGCTACCGCATAATGGGTCGGGTTGGTAACGACAACATCGGCTTTTGGCACTTCCTGCATCATGCGGCGATTGGCCATTTCCATTTGTAAACGACGGATACGGCCTTTGACTTCGGGGCTACCCTCGCTGTCTTTATGTTCGTCCTTGACCTCTTGCTTGGTCATTTTTAAGTCTTTTTGATGCTTCCAGAGCTGAAATGGTGCATCAATAACCACAATCAAAAAGATTGAGCAGCACATCAGCAAAAACATCCATAGCAAGATATCCAACGCATTCGCCATCATATTGGGCATCTGACCCATGGATATTTGTAAAATGTTATCGTGCTGCCAGGCCAGCAATAAAAAGGCGCTAACGGCAACTACCAAAAACTTGGCGATACCTTTTACCAGCTCCACCAACGCCTGCACACCAAACATGCGCTTAAAACCATTTAGCGGATTCATGCGCGAAAATTTAGGTGCCATCGCCTTCCAGGCAAAATTAATCCCACCCAACCAGCTATTGCCGAAAAATGTAAAAACCGTAATGAACGCAAAAATAATCAGCACCGGCCAAATAATTTCGCCAAATGCGATAGCAAACGCCTCAAACATCTTGCTGGTATCAAACGCCTGCGCTCTATCCAGTACAAAAAATTGTTGAAATACCGAGCGCAGGCCATCAAATAAAGCGCCGCCAAACCACATAAAGGCAACCGCTGCGCTCACTAAAACAAACGCCGTTCCCATTTCTTTAGAACGGGCTACCTGGCCCTTTTCGCGGGCCTGCTGTTTTCGTTTCTCTGTGGGGTCTTCTGTGCGTTCCTGATCCGTTTCAGCCACTGCCTACCCCCTTAGCACTGGCTGCCAATCAGTTCACACATGGTCTGTACGACCCGAGCCCACTGATTTTCGAAATGATAAATAAAGCCGCCCAGAGTTAGCCACATAACCACCAGCCCACTAACCATAGTAATGGGGAAGCCAATGGCAAAAATATTCAGTTGCGGTGCCGCACGCGTCATTACACCAAAACTCAGGTTGATTAACAGTAGCGCGATTATTCCCGATAACATGGCGGTTAATGCCGTGGAAAACATGTAACTGCCCCAGTCGGCGATCATTTTAAAAGCATCAGCATCTAAGCCACTAAAACCGACTGGAACGGAATCAAAACTAGCCACAACCATCTGAATCATCAGTAAATGGCCGTCCAGGGCTAAAAATATTAAACTTGCTAACATCAGGAAGAACTGCGCCACCACGGGAACTTGTTGGCCGTTAGAAGGATCGACCATTGAGGCAAAACCCAAACCAATTTGCATGGCGATAATTTGACCACCTAAGACAAAGGTTTGCAGGAATATAACCGACAGTAAACCCAGGCCCACGCCAATCACTATTTGCTGTGCAGTCACCACAAAGCCGCCCACTGACATCATCTCGTAGGGCGTATTGATCTCGGGCAACGCCGGCGCTACGGCAAAAATAATAGCGAGCGACAACAAGGTTTTAATGCGTGGATTGATCAACGTGCCGGAAAACAGCGCCATACTCATCAGCATTGAAGAGACGCGGGTTAGCGGCCATAGGTGTTGTTCCAGCCAGCCAATAACCGTTGCGGTTACCAGATCCATTAGCCAACAACTTCAGGAATTCGGTTATACATTTCGATGGTAAAATCCATTACCATCTCGGTTAAAAAGTGCCCGCCCAGACCAATCACAGCAAGCGTAACCAGCAAGCGTGGCAAAAAACTTAAAGTTTGTTCGTTAATTGATGTGGCGGCCTGGAATACGGCTACCACCAAGCCTACTAACAAGCCCGGCACAATGATAAAAGCAACCATTATGACAATGACTTTTAGCGCTTCAGAAAATACATCCAGGAACACTTCAGGACTCATAAGCCCTCCTAAACCCCAAAGCTACCCGCGAGGGTGCTCATGGTTAAACTCCAGCCATCAACCAGTACAAACAGCATTAATTTAAAGGGTAATGAGACAATCATGGGTGATAGCATCATCATACCCATCGCCATCAACACACTAGCCACTACCAAGTCGATAATTAAAAAGGGAATAAAAATCATAAACCCTATCTGGAACGCCGTTTTCAGCTCGGAGGTGATAAATGACGGAATCAAAATTGACATCGGAACATCATCAGGTTCAGCAATGTTCTCTTCGCCGGAGATATCGATAAAGGTTTCTAAATCGGTCAAACGAGTTTGCGACAGCATAAACGCTTTCACCGGCGCCTTAGCTCTATCCAGCGCTTCCATTGAGGTCACTTGCTCATCAAGATAGGGCTGCAAAGCCTTATCATTTATCTCGTTTAACACCGGGCTCATGATAAAAAAGGTCAAAAACAACGAAATACCGATTAAGATCTGGTTTGACGGTGATTGCTGCAAACCAATCGCCTGCCTCAGTATCGCTAGCACCACGATAATCCGGGTAAACGAGGTCATCATGATGACCATCGCCGGGATAAAGGTCAGCGCCGTCATGATGGCAAGGATTTGCAGTGTTACCGAGTACTCCTCGGAGCCATCAGGGTTGGTCTTTACCGTAACTGCACTAATATCCTGAATTGCAAAGGCGCTATCAGGAACCAACAGCAATAAGCCAACTAACAGCAGTATAAGTCCCCGGTTCATGGTTTTTGTTGTCCTTTTAATTCGACCGAGTCAGGAAGCTCCTTCAAACACTCAATGCGTTCTGCAGTAACTCCCAATAACAGCTTTTTGCCCGCAACTTCGACAATCATTAAACGCTCTTTGGTACCCAGCGACATTGCGCTTAGCACTTTCATGTCGGCATTGCTTTGTATTCTTAAGTTAAACCGTTTCGCGATCATTGCCAAGCCAACGATAACCGCTAAAACGACAATAAGCGCCAATAACATGGCGCCTATGTCGGCTCCGCCAATTGGCGAACTTGTTTCGGTCTGCTGCGCGGCCGCACTAAAGCTGAGCAGCCCCAGCACCGCGCTAACGCAGCTTGCGTATACGCTCGATTTGGCTAATAACATCAGTTAAGCGAATCCCAAATTTATCATTAACAACGACCACTTCGCCATGCGCTATCAGCGTTCCATTAACTAACACGTCCAACGGTTCACCGGCAACACGTTCAAGCTCAACCACCGAGCCCTGATTCAGCTGCAACAAGTTACGAATGCTTATCTGGCTGCGGCCAACTTCCATCGAAATGGTGACCGGAATATCCAGTATCGCATCAAGTTTGCGCTTGTCGTCATCACTGACATCGGTGTCTTCATTTAACTCTTCAAGCTCGGCTGTCTGCACGCCTTCCATACCCGAGTGACTTGCGCCTTGGCTTTTTGACTCACCTTCTGACTCACCGTCTTCGGCAGCGGCCTGCTCAGCCATTGCTGCTTCCCAGTCGTCCATATCTTTATCATCATTACTCATTTGGTAACCTCATTCATCAGCGCAAGCTGTTACAAATACAATTTACAGGTCAATGTCTTCTTCTAGCTGGCGTAGCTCTGCATCGCCGCCAATACGACGTCCACCGCGAGTTAACATATGGATATCTGATTTAACCGTTTCCGGACGTTTAATTTTGTCGGTAATTTTCAGCGCGACATTCTCGCGCGAGCGACCCAGCTTGGCATGGAACGTCGGCAAATCTTCGATCAATACGGTTAAATTATCCGGTACTTCTAAAGGAATAATATCACCGGCTTGCAAGTCCATAACCTCGCGCAGCGACAAATCAAGATTGGCCAGCTTAGCAATCATTTCTACCGGCACATCCATAATTTCATCCCGCAACGCTTTACTCCAGCGCATGTCGGTGTCTTCTTTATCCGACTGCACACCGGCGTCCAGCAACTCTCTAATCGGCTCCAGCATCGAGTATGGCAGCGCAATATGAAAATCACCGCCACCGCCGTCAAGCTCGATATGGAACGAACTAATGACGATCACCTCAGTCGGCGACACGATGTTTGCCATAGCCGGGTTAACTTCTGAGTCAAGATACTCAAAGCCAACATCCATCACCGGCGCCCAAGCTTCTTTATAATCTTCAAATATGAGCTTGAGTAGCATCTGAATAATACGACGCTCCGTCGGCGTAAATTCACGCCCTTCGATTTTTGCGTGATAACGCCCGTCGCCACCAAAAAAGTTATCCACCAAAATAAAAACCAGGCGGGCTTCCATGGTAATCAAAGCTGTACCTTTTAGCGGTCTGAAACGCACCATATTTAAACTGGTTGGTACAAAAAGCGTATGCACGTATTCGCCAAACTTCAGCATTTGAACGCCGTTTATCGACACCTCGGCGGTGCGGCGCATCATGTTAAATAAACTAACGCGCATGTGTCGTGCAAAACGCTCATTGACAATTTCCAGCGTCGGCATGCGCCCACGCACAATACGGTCCTGTGACGAGAAGTCGTAGTCGAGCGCCTCAGAGGCGCTCGCGGAGGATTCCGTATCCTCTTCCTCTACGTCATCAACGCCGTGCAGTAGCGCATCAATTTCGTCTTGTGATAATAAATCGCTCACAATCTAATTCGCTCTGTTATTGCATGACCATGCTGGTGAATAACACTTGCTCTACGAGTCCTTTACCGGCCACTTTGGTTAATGCCGATTGCAACTCCCTTAAAGCAAGTTCGCGTAATTTCTCTTTGCCATTAGCAGTTTTTAGCTCTTCAGCTGTAGACGAGCTAAATACCTGGTGCAGGGTGCCTTCGATTAAAGGAATATGGCGTTTAGTCAATTCTTCGTTGTCTTCGCCTCGCACCATTAACTGTACTTTTATCTGCACCGTACGCTCGCGGGCGTCACCCGGTACAATAAAAACAAACGGCCGGGGCATGCCTACATATAATGCGTTTCCAACCTGAGGCGCCTCGCTTGTATCAGCCTCTACCACGTTGCTACTATTGCTACTGTCAGTCGCTTTTGCGGTAGTATACCCGTCACCGGTAAACAGCCACACAACAACGGCAATAATGATGATTACGCCCGCACCCAGGCCACCAAACAACAGCAGCTTTTTCTTTTTAGCGCCACCGTCGGCTTGCTGTTCCTGCTGTTCTTCGTTTTCGTCTGCCATAAGTTTTCCTCTATGCAACCATACACAATACGGTTAATGGTTGTTGATATCGTCACACTATATCGCGATTGTAACCGTCATTGCAGTGCTTAAACATAGAAATCCACACCACCGGCTGCCAGTGGTCGTCCTTCGTTTAATAAAATCTCGTGTTCACCGGGCTGTTCAACCGATGCTTCTGAACGACTACCGCCACCTTGCTGCTGTTCAGCGTCGCCCGCCATTTGCTGTTGCTGCTCCTGAACATCGGTGTCAGCCAACGCAACGCCCTGTTGTTCCAGCATTTCTCTTAACCGTGGCAGGGCTTGTTCTACTGCATCACGTGCCTGCGCTGATTGCACCTGAAACTGCACGGTGGCTTGTTCCGCGTTCATATTAATGCGCACGTTCAGTTGACCTAACTCAGGCGGATCCAGGCGAATATCAGCACGTTGAATATTCTTGCTCAACATGATGTTAATACGTTCCTGCAATTTCTGTGAAGCTTCCGACTGCTGCGGATCTAACGGTTTCTGCACGGCCTGCATCGTACTTTGTAGTGTTGATGATAGCTCAGATGCTTTTACCGTTCCGCTTTGCGTAGACACCGACGCTGTTTGTTGGTTAATAAGGTTTTCACTAAAACTGGTCGCTGTGTCCGATGCGGTTACCGGCGCAGCTTTGGTTGCCCCTTCCAACAGCTGA
This sequence comes from Idiomarina aquatica, assembly GCF_004362895.1. GTDB lineage: Bacteria > Pseudomonadota > Gammaproteobacteria > Enterobacterales > Alteromonadaceae > Idiomarina. The sequence goes on from NZ_SNXI01000020.1 coordinate 14,713, forward strand.
GCCACACTCGCGCCATCTTGCTGCGTCGCTGATGGCTTAACTTTACTACCCAACTCAGCCAGTCCGCTTAGTTCGTCGCGTGGCTTTGTTTTACCGTCCGCGTCAGTAGCAGCGTTAGCCACTTTCTGCTCCGTCGTTTCGATTTCTGTTGCACTCAGGATCGGTCGACGTTGACCATCACTACTTTTCTCCTGCCGTGACAACGCCTCCGCAAATCGTTCAGCATTGGCCTGTCTATCTGTAACCTGGCGCTGCTCACTGAGCGCAGCTGCCTCAGCTACACGCGCACGACTAGTCGTTTCGCGTTGGCCATCGGCCAGCAGTTTTTGTAAATCCTGTACCCACTGTAATGATTTGAGCTCTTGTGACGCTTGTTGCTGACCTTCCGCGGCTACCGCTAACTTAGTTTCCGCCGCAGTTAACCATTGTTGTAACTGTTGTTTTTGCTGTTGATCCAGCTCTTTAGCAGCGCTCACTTTTTGTTGCAGTAACTGCAATATATTGCCGGACTCACCCTCATCACTAACCTGATTGTTTTGCGACTGCGCAGTCTGTTGCAGCTGCTGTAATTGATCACGCAGCCACTGCTGCGCCTCGTTGTCTAACGGTGCGATAGCGGTATCCGCTTGTTTTTGCTGTGTTGACTGTATAGCCAACTCCGCCAATTCGCTGACACTCTGCAGTTTTTGCAGCAACGCGTACTGTTCGTCTGATGCTGCAGTAAGCGCGTCAGTGTCTAAGGCCATTAAAGCTTCTTTCTCGCTTTCTGATAAGCCGTTACTGAGCTCCTCGGCAAGGTTTTGCCGCTGTTCGTCCGTTAATTTATTGGTACCTAACTTAGCGATAATATCCGATAGTTTGCTGATAGCCGCATCGCTGTCTGATTCATTTTCAGTGTTAGTACCGGGCATCAGCTCGATATCGGTTGAGCCATCCGCCACCGTGATTGATTCAAGCTCAGCGTCGCTCTCTGCATCAGCTTCTGTTTTGCCTGGCTGCAACAATGCCCGCATTTCTTCAAGCATCTCCAGCATAGGGCTTTCAACAGGCTCACCAACCACCTCGTCATCAAGGGCAATTCTTTGCATACGCTGTTCGCTTTGCTCACCTTTTGCCTTGGTCGTAGTCGCAGCAATTTCCTTTTGAACGGCGTCCAGCCCTGCTAACAGGGCACGTGAAAATTCTGTCGAGCCTTCTTTAGCTGCCGATTGCCCCGATGAAAGCGAGACTTCATCAGCAAGCTTAGTAAAGAGTTCTGATTGTCCATTAAGTGATAACAGTTGTTGCATGACGCCGTCTCTTTTTACAAGGTTAAATGATGACTCAGTGGTTTAAAGCAAGCAATTGCTGTGCCAACTATTCCATCATTTACGGTGAACTTAACTTCCGTGCTCGTCTTTTTGCTTCACGGATAAAACGCTGACTGGAAAAGTCATCCAGATTTTTTTGCTCTTTTCTTGCTCTAGCCGTAGCTTCACGTTTTTGCTGTTCGGTAATCAAGTGTTGGATCGACTCTTTTTTACGGCGTTGTGCTAACCATTGTTGCTTACGCTGGTCGGCTACCTTTTGCAGCCTGATGACCGAGTGATGGAGTTGCTCAACACCCTCATCAAGCTTGCCAACAAAAGCGTGGTACTGTCCGAATTGCTGCGAAACAATGCCTTGGTTACCCCGCTGTTGCAGTTGGGTCAAGTAGTCCAGCCGATATTGTGACAACCCTTCCAAACGCATTTTTTCGTCATTAACCTGTTGCTGTACCTGCGCATAGTTACCAGCGGCTTCGTCTTCACGACGTTGTTCCAGTTCCAGCAACATGTGCATTTGCTTCAAATCAGCCATGGTAATTCCTGTTAACGTTGCTGCGGGTTAATCACTTGTTGCAGTAACAGCAAGCTTTCGTCATAGCTAACCACCTGCCGCATCGGTTGCTGCAAAAATTTTTCGACTCGTGGTTGCATCGCAATGGCCTGATCAATAGCAGGATCTGAGCCCTCACTGTAAGCGCCAATCGCAATGAGGTCGCGGTTGCGACGGAAGTTGGAGTACCATTTTCTAACCTGAACTGCTTGCTTCATATGCTCATCGGATACCACTTGCGGCATAACCCGACTAATCGAGGCCTCAATATCAATGGCCGGATAATGACCCGAGTCAGCAAGTTCACGACTTAACACAATGTGACCATCCAAAATAGCCCGCGACGAGTCCGCAATAGGATCCTGAAGATCATCACCCTCGGTTAACACCGTATAAAAGGCGGTAACTGAGCCTTGTCCGTCGCCCCCGTTACCAGCCCGCTCAACCAGCGCCGGTAATTTGGCGAATACTGAAGGTGGGTAACCCTTAGTTGCCGGTGGCTCGCCAACTGCCAATGCTATCTCACGCTGTGCCATGGCATAGCGTGTTAACGAATCCATTAACAGCAACACGTTAAGACCCTGGTCACGAAAATACTCGGCTATTTCTGCTGCTGTTTCGCAGCCACGTAAGCGAATTAACGGTGACTGATCAGCGGGCGCGGCAACGACCACTGACTTCTCCAAACCCTCTTCGCCAAGAATTTCCTGAATAAATTCTTTGACCTCGCGGCCCCGCTCACCAATCAGGCCGACGACAATAACGTCTGCATCGGTACCCCTTGTCATCATCCCTAACAACACACTTTTACCCACACCACTACCGGCAAATAATCCCATCCGCTGTCCTTGTCCAACCGTCAAGCAAGCATTGATTGCGGTAACCCCCACATCCAATGGTTGTTTAACAGGACGTCTGTTTAAGGGGTTAACTCGTTGACTTCGATAGCGTTGTTGTTGATCAGCATGGATCGGACCACGATCATCCAATGGGTTACCCCGGGCATCAATAACGCGCCCCAATAACTCCATGCCAAAGGGAATAGCTGTTTTAGCCGACCGCGGTTTTACTCTTGCGCCCGGTACTACACCGTCAGCATCCTGAGTCGGCATCAAATAGCTGATATTGTTCTCGAAACCAACCACTTCTGCTTCGATATCACCATTGGCTGACTCGACCGAACAACTGGAGCCAATGGGAGCACGCACACCAACAGCTTCGAACATCAGCCCGACCACACGCGTTAAGTAGCCGGAGACCAACACCTGCGGTTTGTGGATACGTTTACGTGCTTTTTTTAATCCTGCAATGATGGGTTCAGACATGGTTAGCCTTTTAGCTTCTCGAACACACTGTTAATGCGGCTTGCCAAGGTATGGTCTACCGTAGAGCTTTCGGTTGTAACACGACACCCACCACGCTCAAGTAAATCATCTTTACTCAATAACCAGCCATGTTGTTTAAGATCGTCCTCGGAATACAACTGCTGGATTAGCTCAAGATCATCAGAGTTTAAATGAATAACAACCTTTTGATCGGTCACCGGCAACACTTCGAGCGCCTCGCGAACGGCTTGTTGCACAATTTCGGGCTGGTGATAGGGCGCATCTAGACAAATTGCGCGGGTAAGCTCCATCACCATCTCGATCAATTCATTTTGTACATCAGTCGTCAGTTTACGATCCGGATAGCTCAGGCTGTCGAGCACATTATTCAATGCAACTGCCTGCGTTTCCATTTTTGCTTTGCCGTCAGCCAAACCTTGTTCGAAGCCTTTGCCAAAGCCCTCTTCCTGACCTGATTTAATACCTTCTTCGTGGCCAGCCTCTTTACCTTCTGCGTGGCCCTGGTTATAACCTTCTTTAAAGCCCTCTTCGCGAGCAGCAGCACGAATTTCTTCAAGCTCTTCTGCCGTCAGCGGTTGCAATTCCTGCTCTTCTTCATCAGCTTCCGGCGGCTCGTATTGCCAACGTCTGGGCTTATTCAGCGCGTTAGTCTTCTCGCCTTGCAGAAACTCCTCCGAGGTAATATCCGGAAACTGCCACTTTTCTGTCGAGCCCTGACCGTCACTCATAGTGTTTCGTTACCTCAGTTATAGGTCTTGTTTACAAGAATTCGTCACTACCGCCGCCACCGAGCATAATTTCACCGGCGTCGGCAAGACGACGTGCAACAGCAAGAATGTCTTTTTGCGCTGCTTCTACGTCACTTATGCGTACAGGACCCATCGCTTCTAAATCATCTTTAAGCATTTCGCCTGCGCGTTTGGACATATTTTTAAAGATTTTTTCTTTAACATTGTCATCTGCACCTTTCAGTGCTTTTTGTAAAACATCGCCTTCGACTTCACGCAGCAAGCTCTGGATACCCCTGTCGTCCACTTCGACTAAGTTTTCGAAGACGAACATCAGATCCTGAATTTGCTGACTCATTTCTTCGTCTTGCTCGCGGATGGCATCCATCAACTGACCTTCGATATTGGTATCCAGATAGTTCATGATATCTGCGGCAGCTTTCAGGCCGCCCATCTTCGCTGCCTGCGCACCCGCCTGACCAGCAAACTGTTTCTCCATGATCTCGTTCAGTTCCTGCAATGCCGCCGGCTGGACTTCTTCCAGGTTGGCGATACGCATCATAAGATCAAGACGCACTTTTTCCGGGAACTGCGACATAATTTCGGCACTCTGATCAGCGTCCAAATATGACATGACAATAGTTTGTATTTGCGGGTGCTCATTACGAATAATCGTTGCGACCTGCTTAGAGTCCATCCATTTAAGTGAATCAAGGCCTTTCGAACCGCCACCCATAACAATCTGTTCAATGAGATTGCCTGCTTTGTCTTCACCCAGCGCAGAGGTAAGAGCTTTGCGCACAAACTCTTCGCTCTTGAAGCCGATGTTGGTGAATTTCTGGATTTCTTCCAGGAACAGATTATGAACCGCGTTAACCTTGTCTTGGTTAAAATCCTGCAAACTGGACATTGCCATCCCCACTTTTTGAACCTGTTTTGGCTCTAAGTGCTTCAGGATTTGTGCAGCGTCTTCTTCGGAGAGGCTCAGCAGCAAAATAGCGGCTTTTTCTACCCCTTCCAACGTATCAACATCGAAGTTTGATTCGCGCTTTTTAGTTTGTAAATCTGTACTAGGCATCTTCATTTAACCACGCCTTAACAACTTGAGAAGACAGTTCCGGCTCGTTTGCAACCAATGCACGCACGGCTTTCAGCAAGTCTTCATCTTTGTGTAAGTCTGGCAGCTGTAAGCTACCGTCAGGGCCAAAGCCCACCGAGTTTTCATCAAATTGTGAGGATAGCAAATCAATGGTCTCATCGCCCATGTGCTCGTCTTCATCAAGCAAGGCATGCGCGTCGTCCTCGAATTCCTGAGTAGGGTTCATTAACTTCTTAAGCATAGGACGAACCACCGCCATAATCAGCACGATGATCACCAATGCCCCCATAACCAGGCGGAAAGCACGCCAGAACCATGGTTGCTCCCAAAGTGCTTGCTCACCTTCGGCCAAGTCCGGTAGTTGCGCAAAAGGTACTGAAACGACTTCCAACGTATCGCCGCGCGACAAACTAAAACCAAGACCGCCCTGCAGCAACCGTCGAATGTTATCCAATTCCGCAGCTGAGCGAGGTTCCTGAACTGACTCCCCTTCCGCATTCTGCGCATTACTGTGATTAACCGCAACCGATACGCTTAAACGATCGATAACCCCGGTCTGGCTTTGGGTGTAGCTTACTGTATTGTCTAATTCATAATTGCGAGTCGCTTCACGGTGCATACTGCCATTGCTGTCTCTACTACTTGCGCCACCGGTCGCCTCTTCAGGAATATCGGATTCCATTGGCGGCTGGTTACTTAATGCGCCTGGGATACCACCAATAGCGCTGCCAGACGAACGGTTTTCTACCGTCATTTCACTGCGAATGGCTGGCATATCCGGGTTATATTGACGTTGAGTTGTCTCTTTACGGGTAAAGTCCATACTGACATCAACCTGAGCCGTGTAATTATCATACCCCAGTACAGGGATCAGAATGCTGTCAATTTTCTGGCGCAGTTCTTGTTCGCGTTTTAGTTCTAATTGATACTCTCGGCTGCTTTGGGCTGCCAATGCGCTTTGAGAGCCGGAATTAAGTAGACGCCCATTTTGATCGGTAACTGTTACATGCTCAGTTTGCAGGCCGGTTACAGAGGACGCCACCATATCAACGATCGAAGCAACTTCTTCTTCGCTCATTGATTGGCTACCACGCACATTTAGCATAACAGAGGCTTTGGGTTGCTTCTCGCGGCGGGCAAATACATTTTCTTTGGGCACAGCTAACAAAACACGCGCAGCTGAAACCGACTTCATTTCTTCAATCGCACGCGCTAGCTGCACTTCGCGTGAATGTATCAGGCGTTCACGCTCTAGTCGCTGGCTTACACCAAAACCAGGCTCGCTCATTAGGATTTCCGAGCCATTGCTTTCGGTTTGCCCATAGTCCACGCCAGCACGAGTTAACTGTAGCTTTATTTGGTCGTACTTTTCTTCGGGCACTGAAACTGTGTTACCTGATACCTGATATTCGATACCGTTTGCGTCAAGATAGTCCAGCGTGCTGACCAACTGTTCGGTTTGCAGCTTACCCAGCGGACGGTAAGTCGATTCTTGCGCCCACAGCATGATAAATACGGCAATAGCAACACAAATTGCGAGGGCCAGCACCACCACCACTTGGCGCAACATGTCAAAATTACCAACCATGTCCATAAAGCCCGATTTTTTGTCGTTGCTTTTTGCACCGTCGTTAGCATTGTTGATGTTTGTTTCGGTTACCATCAGGTCTGTAGATTCAGCCACGATTTAACTCCCTTAGTCGCTCGGTTAAACCGGCATTGACATGATTTCTTTATACGCTTCCACAACTTTGTTCCGTACCTGAACAGTTGCTTCAAACGCAATGCTGGATTTTTGACTGGCGATCATGGTTTGCTCGAGCGTTACATTGGGATCACCCAACTCCATCCGAGTTTTTAAGTCCCCGGACGTTTGCTGTAGTTCATTGACGTTATCAATGGCATTTTTAAGCATGTTAGAAAAGTCGGCTTGGGCGTTGTTACCCGGCAAAGCGTTGACGTTTGCTGCCTTATCCTGGCTTGCATTTACGCCCGATAAAGCTTGCCATTGTTGGTAGGCTGCGTTGGCATCGACTTTCATAATATTCTCCGTCAAAAATTCCACAGATGGTTCTTCTAACGGTATTAATGCAAAGTTGATGCCAACTAAATTAGTTAATCTAAGGAAGTTTACAGAGGACTAAATAGCCAGCCCATTTTCACGAATTTTGGCTAACTTGTAGCGCAGTGTTCTTGGCGAAATGCCCAATTCATCAGCCACCGGCTTGCGCTTACCCTGGTGCTTTTGCAATGCCTTTTTTATGATCTGGTATTCACGATAAAACATCGATTCGCCCAGTCCTTCAGCGCTCTCAGCGGCCACTGCAGGCTCGACTGATTCAACTTGCTCGGGAAATACCGACTGTTGCTCCAGCTCTAACATCAGGTCAGCAGGCTGAATTTCTCCACCGTTCTGTAATACCAACGCGCGCTGGATGACGTTTTCCAGTTCACGAATATTACCCGGCCAGCTATAGCTCATCAGTGCATTTTCTGCCGCGCGGCCGTAATGTACCGGCTGCTTAATTCCCAACCGTTGTTTGTGGCGTTGTAATAACGCATTAGCAATTGGCACGATGTCGCCAGGGCGCTCAGCCAGAGCTTTCCACTGCAGCGGGAAAACATTCAGCCGATACATCAAATCTTCACGGAACTGGCCTGCTTTTACCGCTTGCTGCAAATCACGGTTAGAGGTCGCGATAACCCGAACATCCAGATTGATCGCTTTGCGCGCCCCCAGGCGCTCTACCTGCCGTTCTTGCAGTACCCGCAATAACTTGGCCTGCAGGTTAATATCCATTTCTGTAATTTCGTCCAGCAACAAGGTGCCGCCCTGCGCCAGTTCGAATTTACCCGGCGTCGCCTGACTAGCTCCGGTAAATGCGCCTTTTTCGTAACCAAACAGAAGTGATTCCAGCATGTTTTCCGGGATTGCAGCGCAATTAATCGCAACAAAAGGCGCGGCTTGCCGTGCTGACTGTTCATGAATATAACGCGCCAACACCTCTTTGCCGGTACCGCTGGGCCCGGTAATCATGACTGTCGCGTCAGTCCCCGCCACTTTTTTGGCCATTTCTAACAAGGCTAAACTACTGGGATCTTCAGCAACTACATTGCTGACTTCGTGTTCCTGCAAAGGCAAATGTCGTTGCACCAGTTGCAGCAGCTTTTCAGTAGAAAACGGTTTACTCAGGTAATCAATCGCACCCTCGCGCATTGCGATAACGGCATCATCGACTTTAGCGAAGGCAGTCATCATGATCACCGGCGTATCATAGTTTTGATTGCGCAAACTACGCAGTAACTGCAGGCCATCAATGCCCGGCATTTGTACGTCGCTGATAATCAAATCTATCGGCGCCGATTTTAGTTGTACCAGCGCATCTTCACCTGACTCTGCTTCTATACAGCAATAATCTGCCAATTCCAGCGTATCAACGATAGCCTCTCGCAGTGCTGCATCATCCTCGACAATCAAAACACGGGCATCAACCATAACAAATCTCCTGTGGCTTAGATTGAACGACTTCAATCGGCAGACGAATACTGAACTCGGTTCCCTGGCCAGCCTCGGTTTGCCAATTCAACTGGCCCTGGTGGGCTTTTACTACGGTATTAACCACCGCCAGACCGAGTCCGGTACCGTTTGGCTTGCTGGTAACAAAAGGCGTGAATAACTGCGACTGGATTTCTGCAGGAATGCCGGAGCCGGTATCGCTTACCGTACAGCACCAATCATTGGCGCTGTAATCGGTTGACACCGTTACCACCTGGCCTTTATCCGTGACATCAATCGCATTGGTTAACAGATTCTGAATCGCTCCACTAAGCGCGGTTAAGTTGCCTTTTAAGATCGCGTCGTCAGCGTTGTTTTGCACGCTTAACCTAACCTTTTTTGCTTGCGCGTAGGGACTGACCGACTGCACAACTGAGTCGATTAAGGTTGCCGATGACAACGGTTCCAGAACTTGCTGGTCACCGCTTTTTGCAAACAACAGCATGTCATTGACTTGCTGTTCAAGTGATTTAAGTCGGGATAGTAGCTTATCCGAAAAGCGCTGCTGGCGGTTGTGGTCAAGGTTCGGGGTTGCCAGGTTTTGGGCATAAAGTAAGGCTGCAGAAAGCGGTGTTCTGATTTGATGCGCCAGAGAAGCAACCATTCGCCCCATCGATGACAAGCGTTGTAGATGGCTAATTTTTTGTTGTAGGCGACGCGTTTCAGTCAAGTCAGTCAACACCACTAACTGCCCTGACTGATCAGGAATAGCCGAAATATCGACTTTAACGCGACGACTATTGTGCAACGACACTTCGTGCCAGTCATCGGCCTGAGGTTTGAAGTACTCAGCAACACAATCACGCCATAAACGCCCCACCAGTGGCGCGTCCACTAACACGATCGCATTATGGTTACAATGTTCTACGGTTCCCGCACTATCGACCAAAATAACGCCATTGGGCATCGCATCGATCAGCATTCGGTGATCCTGCATAGTTCTCTCTCTGTTTGCCTGCGCAACTATGCTAGAGACTATGCAAAGACTGTGCCTATATTTTTTTGTTTCATTTCAATGGGTTATTTTGTAAATATTTAAAGGCAGGGGTGTCAATTTTTCGGCTACCTGTAACATGAGGTTACTTTATTTGGTATTTTTTCATTTTCTCGACCAGCGTTGTCCGCCGCATACCTAATAATTCAGCTGCTTTTGCGACCACACCATCGGCTTTATCCAGCGCCTGCTTTATCATGGCTGTTTCCAGCTCACTCAGCATGTCTTTTAGGTTAACGCCGTCATCTGGTAACTCGGAGTTAATAGCCGCAGTATCCGCGTCGGGCTCGTCCTCGTCGTCAGCAAAAATGGAGTTAAGCGCCTCGCGCTCAAGCAGTTCGTCAGGATACTCAGGCTCTACCCGAGGGTGGTCAATATGTTGATACTTTGGCGGCAGGTCACTGACATCCACTAATTGATCGGGATGCATGATGGTTAACCGTTCAATTAAATTACTCAGCTCACGAACGTTACCGGGCCAGCGATGCAATGACAACGACTCCAATGCTTTACCGGTAAACCGCACACCGACTCCGCGCTCTTTTTTAAAGCGCGCGGTTAGCTCTTGCAACAATAACGGCACGTCTTCCTGGCGCTCACGCAATGCCGGTACATCAATGGGGAATACATTTAACCGATAGAATAAGTCTTCGCGGAATTTGCCTTCGTTAATCATCGACTCAAGTTGGCGATGGGTTGCAGCAACAACGCGTACGTCGGCTTTAATACTTTTTGCGCCACCAACACGCTCAAAGGTGCGTTCCTGCAAAACGCGCAGTAATTTTACCTGCATGGCTAACGGCATGTCGCCAATTTCGTCGAGGAATAATGTGCCGCCCTGAGCTAACTCAAATCGCCCTTTACGAGTGCCAATTGCGCCGGTAAACGCGCCTTTTTCGTGTCCAAAGAGCTCGCTTTCGAGTAAATCCCCTGGTATTGCGCCACAGTTTACCGGCACAAAAGGACCATCTTTACGGTTAGAGAGACTATGAATTCCGCGCGCTACCACTTCTTTACCGGTGCCGGACTCACCCAAAACCAAAACATTGGCGTCGCTACTGGCGACCTGTGCAATCATCTTGCGAATACTCTGAATTGCACTGCCCTGGCCTATTAGCAGTGACTCCAGTTTGCCGGTTTTATGATTCTGCGAGCCATGACGTTCGGCAAGGTTACGGTGGTAAGAGTGACAATAATGCAACCAGCGTGACAATTCCTGATAATCAACATTAGCATCGATGGGACCAATAACATTAGCGCGATTAAGGGCTGGCTGATGGCTCTCTGCAGCGGCGATAAAAGGAATAGCCGGCTTGCTTTTGGCATGCTCGCTTAAGTCATTTACCCCTGAACCGGCAATAACACAAAGCACGTCATCGTGATCAGCCAGTTCGTCAATCGCCGGCAGCACTGTAACTCGCTCACCAATAAAGGTTAACACGGTCTCAAATCGCTGACGCCGTTCATTATTCTGTTCGCATAAATATATGACTTGAGGGCTGTTCATCATACCTGACCGCGTTTTCCTACTCTATTAGGCCTGACCAAGCGAAAACAGCTGGCCCGCACTGCTAATAACAAATTGATTGTCAGCCGTTAACTCAGCTTGTTGTGCCCATTGATAGTACACATTTCGATGAACTTTTGCGGTCATACCTCTGGGCAGGCAAACATATGGAACGTCGTCATAAATTTTTAACGGGGTTCGCTCACAAAGAATATATCGCTCCCCGATGTTTGTGACAACCTGAATTGCCTTTTCACCAGACGATTCGACCTGCTGCCATTCAGTAACAATAAAAGGAGCATCATCAACCTGAATTTTTACCTTTTCGACCGGCGTTACTAAAAAATAGTCTTCGTTTTCTCGTGTTAGTACCGAGGCGAACAAATTGACCAAGCGTTGACGGTTAATTTTACTGCCTTGGTACTCCCAGTCACCGTTGGCTTTTATGCGCAGAGGTATTTCGCCGCAGTAGGGTGGGTCCCACTTTTCGGTAGGTGCGTGCTGGGTCGACTCAAGCTGTTCAAATAATTTTTCCAGACTCATGGCTTACCCATCAGGCCGATTTAATCAACCAACTTCTTTTGCCGTAACAAATACCAAAGCGTTGCTTCGGTGCGGTTAGACACTTTAATCGCTTTAAAGATCGCCGACAGATGCACACGAATAGTGCCCTCGGTAATACCCAAAATATTGGCGATTTCCTTGTTCGACAACCCCTGAGCCAACAACTGCATAATCTCCAGCTGGCGGGGTGACAAAAACGTTTCAGCACCACTGGTGCGCTGACGCGGTTCGTTAAGCGATGGATCATCGGGAAGATAGCGGTCACCGTTTAACAAGCTCTTAACTGCCAGTTTTGCCTGCTCAGCGCTGGAGTCCTTTGGTAAAAAGCTGCGAATGCCGGCTGACATCACCTGGCGCACATCACTCATCGCACGAGCCTTGGTAAAAAGTACCAAATGAGCACGCGGAGCAAGCCGTTTCAAACGTTGTAACGCCGGTCGAATTTCTTCGTCTGGCAGATCCATCTCGATAAAAATCAGATTAAATTCGTCGGCATTAAGATAGGTTTCTGCAACACTAAATGAATCCGCCTCAAAAATTGACGGTTGCGTCGCATAATTCGTTAATACTTGTATAAGTCCCGCACGCATAAAAAACGACGAGTCAATGATCAATATTTTCATGTTGAATTCCCAAATCTTGCGACAGCCAGTCTAACTTTTAGCATACCTTAATTCGCTTTTTGAGCAAGTATCAAGACCAATAAATCGAACAAATTCACTGTAAACGTTAAAAAAAATAACAACTTGTAATAACATCTCTGGATATTAATTTAGGCTTATCCGTTTTATAGTGACTGCAAAACTATCATGCAGAGGTTCGTATGCTAACAAAACTAATACCGTCAAAAGTTACAGCGTTTGCGTTTATCGGTGCGTTGTTATCTTTCTCTAGTACGTCAGTCCTGGCACAAACGGTTTATACCGATGCCAATGGCTACACGCTTACCAGTCCGGCCGGTCAAGATGCGGTGCTAACTCAGTTTAATACACTGGTTGTACAGAATGGCCGGGTATTAGCGATGGGAGGCCACGAGCTAGCCGACAAATACCCTGATTTTGAGCAAGTCGACCTAAACGGCAAAACCGTATTGCCGGGGTTGACTGATGCCCACGGTCACGTGCTGGGCTTAGGGATGAGTTTGTTGCAGGTCGATTTGCGCGATGCTGATTCGGTTAATGATGCAGTCGGCCTGGTCGGCGACTACGCTAAACAGCAGCCGAATTTATCCTGGATTACCGGACGCGGATGGAACCAGGAGCAATGGCCAAGTCGTGAATTCCCCAACGCCAGTCAACTTGACGAAGTCGTCAATGACCGCCCCGTTTATCTTACCCGAGTTGACGGTCATGCCGGCTGGGCTAACCAAAAAGCATTGCAAATGGCCGGTATTGACGCTGGCACGGTAGCGCCTGACGGCGGTGAAATCGTCAAAGATGCACAAGGCAATCCAACCGGGATATTAATCGACAACGCCATGGGATTAGTGGAAAACATTATTCCTGAACCCAGTGCAGAAGATAAACGGCAAGCATTTAAGCTGGCTTTCGACCACCTGCTTGCTCTCGGCATTACCAGTGTGCACGATGCAGGAGTACCCGCGACCGACCTCTCTATATACAAAGGCTTACAACACCAGGGCCAACTGCCGTTGCGTATTTACGCCATGATAGCGGCAACAGAACCACAGTTACCACAGCTACTGGCCGAAGGTCCGTTTACCACCAACGACGACAAATTGACCATTCGCAGCGTAAAAATCTATGCCGACGGGGCATTGGGCAGTCGTGGTGCAGCACTGATCGAACCCTATAGTGATGATCATGACAATCATGGTTTACTGGTTACCTCGCCGGAAAATATCGACGCCCTTTATGAGCTAATTATTCCGCACGGCTTTCAGATCAATACGCATGCCATTGGTGACCGGGCTAACCGGATAGCACTGGATGCATTTGAAGACAAATTTGCCAGTATTGGCGGCAGAAACTTGCGTAACCGTATCGAACACTCACAAGTTGTGCACCCGGACGACCTAAAGCGCTTTAAAGAGCTCAATATCATTGCCTCGATGCAGCCGACCCATGCTACCAGTGACAAAAATATGGCAGAAGACCGGCTCGGCAAAGACCGTATGCAAGGCGCTTATGCCTGGCAAACACTGCTGGACCAGGGCACCATGATTGCGGCAGGCTCCGACTTCCCGGTCGAACTTGCCAATCCGTTTTATGGTTTGCACGCCGCAGTCACACGCCAGGATCGTCAAAATCAGCCCCAGGGCGGCTGGTATTCGGAAGAGGCCATGTCAACCGAGCAAGCATTACGTGCCTTTACTATCGATGCAGCCTATGCGGCATGGCAAGAGCAGGATTTAGGTTCGTTAGAGCCCGGTAAATGGGCTGACTTTATTATTGTCGACCGCGACCCTTTTGCTATTGATAGCAGCGATTTGTGGAAAATAGAGGTCGAACAGACGTATATTGGTGGCAACAACGTCTACACTAAATAACGATGTGATAAACGCTGACGGAGATAAACAGCCATGAATGACGACTTTCTGTTTTCTGAAGACGAACCAGAAGTTGAGGTCACGGAAGACGAAGAGCCCTTTCAAATCCTCATCGTCGATGACGATGAGGAAATTCACACTATCACTAAAATGGCGCTGAGCGACTTTAAACTGGACGGTCGCCGGCTGCAATTTAACTCGGTCTACTCCGGTAGCGAAGCCAAGGCTTTTTTGCGTGACCGCGATGATATTGCCATGACCCTGCTCGACGTGGTGATGGAAACCGATCACGCCGGACTCGAAGTGGCACGCTGGATCCGCCAGGATTTAAAAAACAAATTGATCCGCATCGTGCTACGCACCGGGCAGCCCGGACAAGCGCCTGAAGAAGATGTCATTGCGCGCTACGATATTGATGATTACAAAGAGAAAACCGAGCTAACTTACCGCAAGCTGGTCACCCTGATGTACTCCTGCCTGCGCGCGTTTCGGGATTTAAATGCGATAGAACGCAATAAACGTGGTTTAGAAAAAGTCATTAATGCCTCCGCCGAAGTATTCAGTGCGCAGTCAATGCATGGCTTATGTCAGGGCATTCTTGAACAACTGGTTGCCTTAATCACGCACTCCGATGACGCCATGTATTGCCGTGCCGAGAGTAGCAAAACAGAAGGCCTGACGGCAGCAACTGAAAGTGGCAGCCTGTTCGAAATAATTGGCGGTACCGGTGACTACGAGCGCGCCATCGGCCAGTCGGTGGAAGAAGATATAGACTGGCACTTAGTGCAACAATTGCAGGACAGTAGCAACCATGTCGAGTTTCGCATTCACCACAATAACTATTACGGGCTTTACAAAACCAAAGGTGAGCGTCAGTACCTGCTGTTTATTAAAGGTGTTCGCGAACTCTCTGAGTTAGATCAAAACCTGCTCGGCCTATTTGTTAATAATAGCTCCATCGCTATCGATAATTTACACAGCCGTGATATCGAACGCGCACAGCAACGCGAGTTGCTGTACTCCGTCGGTGAAGCCATCGACAAACACTCGGTTGAGCATATTAGTCATCACGTTAAACGGTCAGCCGAAATGGCTGGTCAGTTGGCGATATTAACCGGCGCCACCATTGATGATGCAGAGAAGTTAAAGCTGGCATCTTCTGTCTATGATATCGGCAAAGTATCGGTTCAAATGGAGTTAGCTCAGCGAGCCGATGCGCTGACTATTCATGATTACGAAGAGATCATGCAAAAAGTGATTAAGGGCCACGATTATCTTAGCCAGACGGACACTGAGATTGCCCATATAGCTGCACAGGTTGCCCAGGATATTCATGAGCGCTGGGATGGCACTGGCTTTCCGTCGCAAAAACGCGGACAAGATATTAATATTAATGCACGTATTCTGGCCATTACCAGCCAATACGACGCCATTCGCACGGACCGAAGTTACCGCGAAGCACAGTGTATGGAATCGGCTGCGGATTATTTATTGCAGCACAGCGGTAAATTTTTTGACCCCGAACTGGTCGGGCTAATGCTGGACAACCTGGACGCTATTGAGAAAATTCGTCAGCGTTATCCTGATAAACGCTAACTGCTACTAAGAGGTACACCATGGATCTTGAACAGATTCGTCGTGATTATGGACTGGGTCAATTGCTGCAGGAACAACTAAAGCAGAACCCTCACCAGCAATTCGAGTTATGGCTGCAACAGGCCATTGAGGCGGAGCTTAGCGCTGATCCCACGGCAATGACCATCGCAACCGTTGATGGTGGCGGCTGCGCCAGCCAACGCGTGGTGCTGTTAAAAGGCCACGACGAGAATGGCTTGCGTTTTTACACCAATAAAAACTCTAACAAAAGCCGTGATCTGGCGTTAAACCCGCATATTTCGGCACATTTTTCGTGGTTACCGCTAGAGCGCCAGGTGCATATTCAGGGTCATGTCGAACCCTTATCGGACGAGCAAAACGATCGTTATTTTCACTCTCGCCCTAAAAGCAGCCAAATTGGCGCGCTGGTGTCGCAACAAAGCCAACCGATCGACTCACGCGACAGCTTAGACCAGCAGTTTGAGCAATTGATGGAGCAATACAAAGACCAGCCAGTGCCGCGTCCGCAACACTGGGGTGGTTATTTGATTAAGCCCAGCTTATTCGAGTTTTGGCAAGGCGGCCGCAACCGTCTGCACGACCGATTTATCTATAAGCCGGTCGGCGGTAGTTGGCAAATACAGCGTCTACAGCCTTAGGCTTTTGACCCCGGCATTGCCACACCGGTAAATTCGCTGCAGCGGCGCAATACTTTTAAGGTTGCGTCGCTATATTCAAGCCCTGATTTTAATTGCTGTTGTTTTAATCCTAAGCCACGTTCACCAGGAATACGCACCGGTTGTTGCGCGCTGATCGGCGCCGCCCCGCGACAATCGTTAATCAAATCGTCTACCTGCTCAATAAAGGCTTTTTGCTCACCAAAAGCACTGGGGTCAATAACCTGCACCCAAACCGAGTTGGCATCACCGTCATCGCTGCCCTGCCGACGACCATACTGACTCAGCGCCATCGTTAAGATCTCGCTGTAAAGCGTCAGCCCATAGCCTTTATAACCTAATTTTTCGCCACCCAACGGCGCAATAGCACTAGCAGGTTCGGCAAAAAACGTGGCCGGATCGTCAGTCCATTCGCCATCCGCTGTCACCAACGCTTGGTAGGGTAGCTTCTCGCCATTAGCCTTTGCCTGGCGAACTTTGCCCGCAGCCGTCATCGAAAAACTCATATCTAATAACAGCGGTGTCGTAGAACTCGGCACGCCCACCGCAAACGGATTGGGCGAAAACACCGCTTGTTTACTGCCAAACGGTGCGACGGCCCGCTGTCCGGGAGTCGAACACATCAAACTGACAACCATGCCCTGCTCTGTCGCCAGACTTAAATAAGACGCTAATGCCGCAATGTGCTGACTGCGACGTATCACAATAGTACCCGTGCCGGCATTTTTGGCCATAGTCACCGCGGCTTCTATTGCCTGCGGCACCACGTAAGGCCCGGGCAAATGCTGTGCGTCCCAATGCGCTACCGCGGCGCGCTCGCTTAACGTCAGTGGCTGGCCCTTGCTTAAGCTGTCACCGCGTTGCAGCCACTGACAATTATTCAGCAACCGAATCAACCCATGAGTGGAATAGCCCAGTAAATCACCCTCTAATAAATAAAAAGCGACATTGCGTGCAATCTCACCCGAAGCGCCCGATTGTTGCAAGCAGTCGTCGGCCCATTGCAGCATTTGCTGATAATCAAAGCGAGTAACTTCAGTCGACATCAAATTTCCTCTTGGTATGCCATGGCTCTATAGGTAAGCTATCACTAAGACAGTATCAAGGAGTAGAGATCGTGTCATCTTCTGACGCTATTAATCGTATTGCCGTTATCACCAGTGGTGGTGACGCACCTGGCATGAATGCCGCTGTTCGCGCCGTGGTATTAACAGCCGAAAATTATGGAATTGAAGTGGTTGGTTTTCGCCATGGTTACGAGGGAGTGCTGACCAACGACTACATTAAATTAGGCCGCGAGAGCGTGGAGCATATCTTGCAATATTCGGGCACCATCATTAAAAGTGCCCGTAGCGAGCGTTTTAAAACCGACGATGGCGGCCGTGAAGCGGCTGAGAACCTTGATGCGCATCAAATTGACGGCTTTATCGTTATTGGTGGCGACGGTTCATTTCGCGGTGCCGATCATCTTGCTAAATTTTGGCAAGGCCCTATTATTGGCGTCCCCGGCACTATTGATAACGACTTGTATGGCACCGACAATACCATCGGCTACGACACCGCCGTAGAAACCGCGATGGATGCGCTGGATAAGATCCGTGACACCGCCGAGGCCATGGACCGCGTCTTTATCGTAGAGGTTATGGGCCGTAACGCCGGTTACATAGGCATCAGCAGCGCCATGGCTTGTGGCTCGGAACGTATGATCCTGCCGGAACTGCAAAAAGATAAACCATTGACCGTCGACGCTTTGGTTAAGCACATCGAGGGCGTGCACCGGGTTCGCGGTGATTCAAGTTACGTCATGGTGCTATGCGAAAATCAATGGCCCGGCGGTGCTGTACGTCTGGCAGAGCAATTAGAAGATCGGTTAAACTTCCCTTGCCGTCCTTGCCTGCTAGGTCACGTACAACGGGGCGGTCGCCCCACTGCCATGGATCGTATCCTGGCCACTCGGCTGGGCGTACACGCGGTGGAGTTAATCCGTAGCGGCGAAACTGGCGTAATGGCCGGTATATCGCGCAATGAATTATGCACAACACCGTTGCAGGATACCTGGATGCAACGCAAGCAATTAAGCCAGGAATTGATCGATATTCAGACAAAACTGTTTAACCCGGTCAAAAAAGAGCGCCATAAGGCAGTACAGTAATAACTTTGAGGTGAGTGAGTATATGTCTCAGATCCCATTACCGGTTCCGACTAACGATCCCAGTCGACCATTTTTTGGCGCCGAACGTTCGTTTACAATTCGCCCGGGCAATACCCATATCATCGGCTTCGGCTTTGATGGAACTGCCTGCTTTCGTAAAGGCACCAAAGAAGGTCCCGATGGCCTGCGCGCCGTCTCTGAAGACATAGAATCTTACTCGCCCTATTTAGACGCCGACCTGGAAGACTATGAATTTTTTGACCTTGGCAACCTGCGCCTCGGCTTCGATGAAGACGTTGAAGCACAGTGGCACCATGCCGTTGGCGATTTTAATGCGATTTTTGAACCGTTGGCGCTTAACGGCACAAAAACCAAAATTTTAACCCTGGGCGGCGAGCACTCGATTTCGTATGCGCCTATCGTTAAGCATTTAAATGAATTCCCTGATCTCGTGTTACTGCACCTGGATGCGCATGCCGACCTGCGCGACGGCTTTTTAGGCTATCATTATTCGCATGCGTCGATTATTCGCCGCGCCTACGACCATTTTGGTGACGACCATCAATTAATTCAGTATGGCATTCGCTCAGGCACCCGCGACGAATATCAATGGATGAAGCAACACGGCACCATCCGTCAGTCACGGCAGGAGTTTTTAGACAGCGTGCGCGCAATCGCCTGCGAGCGACCGATCTATTTAACGCTCGACTTAGATTATTTTGACCCGTCATTTTTGCCCGGCACGGGAACACCCGAGCCCGGCGGTGAAGACTTCCACTCGTTTGTTAGTTTGATGAAAATACTGCGTGATAAGAACTTCGTTGGCGCGGACGTGGTCGAGCTATCGCCCAAAATTGATCCCACCGGTAATTCCGATGTGTTTGCCGCTAAAATCGTACGCGAAATTTTATTGACGCTAGAGCAGTCAGGAGCAAAGGCTTAATGTCAGATTGGACAATCGAACACGCTGAAGAACTTTACGGGGTTAACCGTTGGGGCGCTGGTTATTTTTCGATCGGCGACAACGGTAACATTAAAATTGCGCCTAACCACCGCTACCCCGATATCACCATTGATATGAATGACGTGGTCGACGAAATAAAAGCCGAGGGGATAGAGTTTCCGGCAGTTATTCGTTTTCACGATATTCTGCGCTCACAAGTGGAGATTATTAACGAGACCTTTGCCCAGGTCATTAGCGATGCAGACTACCATGGCAAGTACTGCGGCGTGTTCCCGATCAAAGTTAACCAAATGCGCGAAGTGGTCGAAGAGATCATGGACGCCGGCGAACCCTACGACTATGGCCTCGAAGCCGGCTCCAAGCCGGAATTGATGGCTGTTTTGGCGTACAACGATAACCCCAACGCACTGACCATTTTAAATGGTTACAAAGACAAAGATTACCTGACACTGGCATTGTTAGGACGTCAATTGCGTCGCAAAATAATCATCGTTATCGAGAAATACTCGGAGCTGGAAATGCTCATTCCGCTGGCTAAGAAGCTGGGCGTAGAGCCAATGATCGGCTTGCGATCGAAGATGATGGTGCGTAGCTCCGGTAAGTGGGCAGGTTCGAGTGGCGATCGGGCAAAATTTGGCTTAAGTATTGCCGAAATTCTTAACGTTGTGCAGCGCCTGCGTGACGAAGACATGCTGCATTGCGCGAAGCTACTGCATTTTCATATCGGTAGCCAGCTCTCTGATATTCGTAAAATCAAAGAGGCGGTAACCGAAGGTGCGCGTCTGTACGCTAAGTTAGTACAAGAAGGCGTGCCGCTGGAATACCTTGATATTGGCGGCGGCCTGGGCATCGATTATGACGGCACTAGTTCTACCACCGATTCGTCACGTAACTACTCGACCGAAGAATATGTTGCCGACGTGGTATGGGGCGTTAAGCAAATTTGTGATTTAGAGAAAGTCGCACACCCGAATATTGTCAGCGAAAGCGGTCGTGCCATGACAGCACACCATAGCTGTGTGGTAACCAACATCGTCGGTGAAATTAAGCCCGCCGGTACCGAGTTTGATGTCAGTGCCAGCGATGACGAGCACATTTTGGTCAAAAACATGCGCGAGCTTTATCAGTCGGGCGATCAGTACCATCCGCAGGAGCGCTACAATGACGCCGCCGGTTATAAGCAAAACGCCTATGAGGCATTTAAACTGGGCATTTTGTCATTACCGGAAATGGCTAAACTGGATACCATGTACTGGCGCATTTTGACCGAAATCCACCAGTCGCTGGACGAAGAGAATCAATTTATTCAGGAGCTGGAAGAGCTGGAGGACATGCTCGCCAGCCAGTACCTGTGTAACTTCTCGATATTCCAATCAGCGGCGGATACCTGGGCCATTGGGCAGGTGCTACCTATCGTGCCGATTTCACGACTGGACGAGCAACCCGAGGTGCGTTGTTCTATTGCCGACATTACCTGTGACAGCGACGGCAAGCTCAGCAAATACATTGAAGGCACCGAAATTAGCGATAATATTCCTATGCACGCGCTGCGCAAAGGCGAAGACTATCATGTGGGTATGTTTTTGACCGGCGCCTATCAGGACGTGATGGGGGATATGCACAATTTATTCGGCCGCTTAACCGAAGTACACGTCTATTGCCATGACGACGAACCGGGAGACTTCTACATCGAAGAAGTTGTTCCGGGCACATCGGCAGAAAAAGTGCTGACAACCATGCAATACAACACCGAATCGATGGCTAAAACGATAAAGAAACAAATTGATCGCCAAGTTCGTAAAGGCAGCCTGGCACCGCGCGAAGGCGTGCGCTGGACCAACTTTTACGAGAAATGTTTGGCAGGTAGTACCTATTTGAGCGTCGATTAACCGCAAAGTGGTGATTTACTGAGCAAACAGTAAAAAACCTTAGAAAAGCGGTTGACTCGGAACGCAAAAAAACGTTTAATACGCCTCGTCGCCCGGATAGCTCAGTCGGTAGAGCAGAGGATTGAAAATCCTCGTGTCGGTGGTTCGATTCCGCCTCCGGGCACCACTATTCAGAAAAAGCCCTGCACTTTGTGCGGGGCTTTTTTAGTTTCTGAACATCGGATGTAACACACTTAGTCACACAGTTCAGTAACTTGGCATTACCTCTACCCTCATAAAAAATCGTTTTGCCAAAGCCACGTCATTGGAGCCGCGATGCAGTTTTCAGTCTTTAGTGGCAGTGCGTTATTGCCGCAATAGAGCAATACGCCCCCTTTAAAGCTTTTACCGGCTTGCGCAGCCAACCGTTTTAGTCCTTCACCATCTTTGGCTTGAATGCTGGCTGCTTTTTTTACTTCAATGCCATAAATATCGCGGCCTTGTTCAAGCACCAAGTCGACTTCGATCTTGTCTTTATCTCGGTAATGGCTGAGTCGAATAGGCTCCTCTAACCATTCCGCTTGAGTGCGAATTTGTTGAATGGTAAAGCTTTCCAGCAATGGGCCAAAGTCGGAAGAATAATCATGCCATTCGGCAGGTTTTAAATTATTCATAAAGGCGGCCAAGCCACTATCAATTAAATGCAGTTTGGGGGCTTTTACCAACCGTTTGGCTTGATTGCTATGCCATGCAGGTAAGCGATAAACCAAGAACAAATGCTCCAATATACTAATGTATTTTTCAGCCGTTTCGCGACGCATTTTAAGATCAGTTGCGATGCTGCTGGTATTAAGTAAATTACCTGTACGTAAAGCTAGCAATTCGGCTAAGCGCAGTAGCTCGTCCTCGTCGCGTATATTGGCAATGTCTTTCACATCGTTCTGAATAATAGTTTGCAGGTATTGCCGGTACCATTGCCGTGCTCGTGAAGCAGAGCGAGTTAACGGTTCTGGGTAACCGCCCTGACATACACGCTCTGCTACCCCAAGAGTTCCTGCTGAGCTTGAGTGATTCTGGGCTTGAGTTTGCCACTGAACAATGCCTCTAAAAAGGCGGGCTTGTTTTGCTCTTTCTCTAATTCGGCCAGTGGGTGTAAATGTAAGATCTCCACACGGCCTGCTAGCGACTCTTTCACCTTAGGTAGTAGCAATAGGTTCGCAGAGCCAGTGAGAAGAAACCTCCCTGGTTGTCGGTTGCGATCGACTTCAGCTTTTATCGCCAGTATCAATTCCGGCACCCTTTGAATTTCATCAAGCGTTACCTGTTCTGGCAGGCTTTGAATAAAGCCGGTTGGGTCTTGTTGAGCAGCTGTTAGGATGGCATGGTCGTCAAACGTCAAGTAGTGACGATCCGACGCGACCTGATGGCATAAAGTCGACTTCCCCACCTGGCGCGGTCCTAACACACAGACGACGGGTGTGTCGACCAAATACCGGTTTTGACAGCGTCTATTTGACTATTATAAGTGCGGCTACTTGCCTATTTGAAAATCCTCGTGTCGGTGGTTCGATTCCGCCTCCGCACCACTATTCAGAAAAAGCCCTGCACTTTATGCGGTTTTTTTGCACGTATCCGATGCGTGCCAATCAAATCTCTACCAATGTAAAAATTAACAAGCACGCCCAATAAAGAGCGTGCTTAAATTTTCAACTTATTCTACACGGGGTCTCTTAAAGCGCTGCACTGTGTAGTACAACGCTGGCAGCACCACCAAAGTCAATAATGTCGACGAGACAATGCCGCCGATTACCACAGTAGCCAGTGGTCGCTGTACCTCAGCGCCGACACCGGTATTAAATGCCATAGGGACAAAGCCCAGGCTAGCTACAAGAGCAGTCATCAGTACAGGTCTTAACCGTTGTTGCGCGCCTTCAAACACCGCATCTTTCAACGGCAGTCCGTCGCGCAGCAGTTGCCGTATGAATGTCAGCATGACCACGCCGTTCAAAACCGCCACGCCCGACAGTGCAATGAAGCCGACTGCAGCGGAAATTGATAGCGGCATATCACGCAGCGCTAATGCGAATATCCCGCCGGTCAGCCCTAAGGGAACGCCTGTGAATATGACGAGTGCACTGCTCAGCGAATTAAACGCACTGTATAGCAGGCCAATAATTAATAGCAGCGCTAATGGCACAACCAAACTCAACCGTTGGGAAGCTGATTGCAGCTGTTCAAAGGTACCGTCGTAGTTAACCCAATAACCTGCTGGCAAATCAACGTCAGTCGTTAGCGCATCCTGAACATCTGCCACAAAAGAGCCCAAATCACGATCTTCAACATTCGCACTCACAATAACATTGCGTTTGCTGCTTTCCCGATTGATTTGGTTTGGTCCGCTATTCAAGCTTAATTCGGCGACCTCGCCTAACGGCACATAGCTTAGCTCTGGGTTACTAGCTGAGACGTCTATCGGCAGTGATTTAAGCTGCTCAATACTCTTACGCCATTCTTTGTCGAGACGTACCATGAGTTTGAAGCGTTTATCCCCCTCGTAAATAATCCCTGACTGAACGCCGCCAACCGCTGCTTGAACTGCCCGTTGCACATCAGCCACTGTTAGGCCTAATAACGCTAAATGATCACGCTTAGGTATCACTGAGAGTGTCGATAAACCGGTCATTTGTTCAACCCGAACATCAGCAGCGCCATCAACGGTGCGAATGACTACCGCGGCTGAGTCGCCTAACCGTTTAAGCGTTTGCAAGTCATCGCCATAAATACGAACCCCCAAGTCAGCTCGAACGCCTGCAATAAGTTCGTTAAACCGCATTTCAATCGGTTGAGTGAACTCGTACTTATTACCGGGAAGCTCTTGCACAGCAGTTCGTATTTCAGCAACCAGTTGCTCTTTGGTTTTTTCTGGGTTTAGCCAGTCCTCACGCTCCTTTAAAATAATAATGGTATCAGCGACGCTCGGTGGCATAGGGTCGGTCGCAACATCCGGGGTACCAATTTTTGAGAATACCAGTTTAACTTCGTCAAAGCGTGACACCACAGACTCGACATCTTTTTGCATTGCTATAGACTGCTGCAAGCCAGTCCCCGGAATGCGCAAGGCTTGCATGGCAATATCGCCTTCATCAAGCTGTGGCAAAAACTCAGTTCCCATGCGACTCGCCTGAAACATTGATACCGCAAACAGCCCAAAGCCAAGCAAAATAATGACAACTGGAAGCTTCAGTGTTTGCCGTAAAACCGGCTGATACACTTTGCGGGCGGCTCGCATTATTCGGTTTTCACCGTGCTTAATATTGCCACGGACAAATATTGCAATAGCAGCGGGTACAAAGGTAACGCTGAAAATCAGAGCCCCTAAAAGCGCGGCTACGACAGTAAACGCCATGGGATGAAACATTTTGCCTTCAACACCACTTAACGCAAATATGGGCAAGTACACCAGCATAATGATAAGCACACCAAATACCGCAGGGTTAAATACCTCACGAGTACTATGGGTTACTTCAATTAAGCGCTCTTTAGTGGTAAGTACCCGGCCTAAGCGTTGCTGTGCAATTCCAAGCCGTCGCAAAGCGTTTTCAACCACAATGACCGCACCATCGACGATAATACCAAAATCAATTGCGCCCAGGCTCATTAAATTACCAGACACCTTGTTGGCGACCATGCCGCTTACCGCAAACAGCATACTCAAGGGAATAACGCACGCCGTAATCAGTGCTGCACGGACATTTCCAAGCAGAATGAAAAGCACCACAATAACCAGCACCGCACCTTCAAACAGGTTTTTCTCGACCGTTGCAATAGTTTTATCAACGAGAGAAGTACGGTTATACACCGTTTCAATCACCACCCCGTCTGGCAAGCTTCGTTGCACCTCCTCAATTTTATTGGCGACATTCTGTGCAACGATGCGACTGTTTTCGCCAATAAGCATCATGGCCGTGCCCAATACCACCTCGCTCTCGCCCGAGGTTGAAGCGCCAGTGCGTAATTGTTCTCCCAGTTTGACCTCAGCCACGTCACTCACG
Organism: Idiomarina aquatica; assembly: GCF_004362895.1. Lineage (GTDB taxonomy): Bacteria > Pseudomonadota > Gammaproteobacteria > Enterobacterales > Alteromonadaceae > Idiomarina. The sequence goes on from NZ_SNXI01000020.1 coordinate 40,182, forward strand.
CGCACCGGTGCATCATCACGTTTTGTCACGACCACATCACGAATATCGTCAAGTGTCTTAAGCTGTCCAGGCGAACGCACCAACCATTGCTCACCATTTTTCTCGATATAACCGGCACCAGCGTTTCTATTGTTAAGATCCAATGCTGCCAAAAGGTCCTGCATGGTCACTTTATAGGCCAGCATACGACCGGGGATGGGAGCCACCTGGTATTGCTTTTCATAACCCCCCACACTATTAATCTCGGTAACACCGGGCACCTTGACCAGTTGCGGCTTAATGATCCAATCCTGGATGGTACGCAACTGCTCGGGCGTATACGCCTCGCCATCGGCATTGGTAGCCCCCTCTTTCGCGCGTACTACATAATTAACAATTTCACCAAGGCCGGAGGCTATTGGCCCCATCGTCGGCTCGATACCGTCGGGTACTTCTCCCCTTACCTTTTGCAATCGCTCACTGATTTGCTGTCTAGCCCAGTAAATATCGGTGCCCTCTTCAAACACCACGGTAACTTGCGACAACCCATAGCGTGAGATCGAGCGGGTGTAGTCCAGCTTTGGTAAACCTGCCATCGCGGTTTCCACCGGATAAGAAATACGTTGTTCGGTTTCTAATGGCGAATAGCCTGGCGCTTCTGAATTTATCTGTACCTGAACATTGGTAATATCCGGCACAGCATCGATGGGTAGCTTTAATGTGCTATAAACGCCCGCAGCTGCTACTAACAAGGTTGCGGCAAGCACCAGCCATCGACGATCAACAGCAAAGCGAATGAGTGCATCTATCATTGTTTACTCTCCCTAATGGCTGTGGCCTGCGCCTTGTTTTAGAATGTCAGCCTTTATCAAGTAGCTGTTTTCAACGACATAACTTTCGCCATTCTCAATACCCGATAACACCTCGGTGTATTCACCGTCAGTTCGGCCTAACTCAACTTCCCTGGCTTCGAAACGATTACCCTCTTTAATAAAAACAACGGGGTTATCTTCTAAACGTTGAACAGCATCATTGTTTATCGCCAAGCTCGCGTTAAAGCTGTCTGTAACGACATCCGCTTTTACGTGCATTCCCGGTCGCCAATGCCCCGACTGATTGGGCAACTCGATAAGTGCGCGTGCAATATGTCCGCCAGTCATTTGTGGCGAGATATAAGACACAGTTCCTTCGACGGTTTTATGATGATGCAAGTCGTACACATAGGTCGTTTGCTCTTCTTCTAACGACTCAATGTTCTCCGGGAACGCTGAAAGCTCTACCCAGACCGATGATGGATCCAGGACTTCAAATAATGGCTTTTGCTCAACCACTTCACCAACATTGGTAAAACGTGCAGTTACCTCTCCGCTAATTGGGCTGATGACTTCAAATGCCGTGCCTGTCGTAACATTCTCAACAACAGCCAGAGTTTGCCCGGCTTTTATGGCATCGCCGATATTGGCCTTTAGTGACGTAACAATACCTTTGTACTTCGCTCCGATATGCACAATATTGTTATTATTGGGGGCTATTACACCGAAAATTGTTTGCTTTACTCGAATGCTTTGAGCGCTCGCTGTTGCCAACGTTAATTTCGCGTTTTCTATTGCTGCATCACTTAAATTGGTATGGGGTGCTTCATGCTCTTCGTGTTTTTTCTCATAAGCCAATACGGGCAGTGAAAAACTGGCAATGCAGATAATTGTAATCAATGTGTTGAGTTTCATTGTTGTACTCCTAAAAACGGCTGTCCGGTCATGCGCTCTAATTCGATGATGTCGCTGTAAATCGCATGTTGACGGGAGATTTTTTCATACTCGATTTTTGCTAACTCTGTTTGCGCGTCTAACACTTGCAACAAAGAGTGCGTTCCGCGTGCGTAACCCTGTTGAGTTTTTTCAAGTAATTGCTCAGATAATGGCATCAGTCGCTGATTTATCTTTTGCAGATAACTTTGGTGAGTTTGCAAACTGTGCACTAGCGATAAAGCCAGTGATTTTAGTTGCTGCCGAACCTGTTTTTGCTGCGCCAGGATAGACTGATGCAGTAATCGGCTTTGTTTTATGCGACCGACGTTAGGGTCAGTGAACTGCAATGGCATCGATGCCTGGACGATTAAACCTACATCATCGAACTCATTATTGTAGCGAGCCCCGACACCAACGGTAATATCCGACTTTGAGTCCGCTGCTAACGCTCTGGCTTGCGCTTGTAGAAGTTGCTCAGAGTCCAGTAAACGCAAATACTCCGGCGCCCGATTAACAGCCGATAACACGTTGGCTTTTTCCGGGAGGCTTAGCGGAAAAGTAAAGTCTCCAGAGACGCGCGTAAAATTGAGCTCGCCTGCCCACATTGAAGCCAGTTCAGCTTGTTGCTTTTTCAGTTTACCGTTCAACTCGTCAGAGAAAGCGTATTGGCGCTCTAACTGTAATTTAATGCGAATAACCTCGGATTTAGGCACCGCGCCAGCTTCTACACGCTCCTGTGCCACTTTTATCAGTCGCTCAGTTCGCTGAATTTGACGCTCGCTGGTATGCGCGACTTGCTGAAGTTTTAAAATGTCATAGAAACGCTGTGTGGTTTCTGCCAAAACCTCAATTTGACGATACTCAAACTCTGCTCGCTGAGCTTTCTCTTTTTCGGTTGCAGCTTTAACTCGTAACTGCCGTTTGTCCCCTAACTCTATGAGCTGAGAAAAGGATACGGTCAATTGTGAGTTACTGATACCTTCTAGCCGTCCTGAGCCGGCAAAGTTTTCTATTTCCGCAGATACCCTTGGGTTCGCTGAAAACTCAGCCTGCTCTATCAGTGCTCCTGCAGCTCGTATTTTATAATCATACTCCAGTAACTCAGGGTTATTCTTGATCGTTTTTTGTAACGCTTCTTTCAGCTTTAAATCTGTCGTCGCAGCCGTCGCCACAGGCACTAGCGCACCTAAGCAAAAGGCTGCCACGAAGTATAAATACTTCATGTTGCTTCTCCATTAACTTATAGGTTTTAAAAAGTCTAAGTTAACGGTTACGCGTTTGGTGGAGGTACAGGGGGTTGGTGAGTCAGGCTTTGGTCAAAACCTACCGAGTTTGAGTTGGGTGCCAAAATAACAGGCACGGCTGAAATTAAGAGGTTATAACCAGTAATGCAACTAATATGAGGTTGTGTTTGTTGTTTACTATCATATATTGATTTATTTAAGTCTTGATTTTCACGCTCAATTTCTAAGACTAAGTCATACGCAACTCCTGCACTCTTTATTGAAGACTGACTGAAAGTACCAGCCACAGGAGCACAGGCAAAAGAGCTATGAATGAGCACAGTCAGTATTAAAAACCAAGATATTTTCATTCAATTACCCCACTCAATATAAATTCCTAATCCATCCAAAATAAGCTCGGCCATATTAATTATTATACTTACTATTTACTTAGAACCCGGTAGATTCGGTATCATTGAGACCTGCAAGTTGCTTAACAGTAATAGGATAACTCCTAGGGTAATTGCAATATCGGCAATATTAAAAACTGGCAATTGCCACGTTTGCCAACCTAGATGAAGGGAGTCGACAACATAGCCACGAAACAGTCGGTCAATGAGGTTCCCAACCGCCCCCCCAAGAATCAGCCCGTAGCTAATGCCATCCCGTTTACTTACTTTATTAAAGATCAACCTCGTTAAAGCCACAGACATTAGCAGAGCAACCCCAATAAAAAAGTAGCGCTGCCAGCCTCCACCATTCGCAAAAAGACTGAATGCGGCACCGGTGTTCCATAGGTGCACCCAGTTAAAGAACGGGGTCAC
>NZ_SNXI01000021.1 GCF_004362895.1 Idiomarina aquatica
ACTTTGCTTTGCTCATTGCAGTGTCCAGTATCAGCGTGGGTTCGGTGATCTGATCAACGCTAACCGGGAAAGTTCCCTATTTATTCAACAAGGCCCCAATGTTCCCTTACTGGCATCAGGAGAAAAAAGGACTGGAACCATCAAAATATTGGTGGACTGAGATTGCACTTGCACACCCAAATCGCGAACAATTTGCGGTAGCGTCGAAATAGCCGCTTGCACTCTATTGTTAATATTGATTTCTGCTTGATCGGGGTCGGTGCCCATGGCAAACGAAACCGTTATTTGGAGCATGCCTGAATCGGTACTGGTTGATTCCATGTAAATCATGTCATCAACACCGTTTATCTCTTGCTCCAACGGCGCTGCTACAGACTCAGCAATTACATCTGCGCTAGCTCCCGGATAAGTAGCACTTACGACTACTTGTGGCGGCACAACATTCGGGTATTGTTCAATCGGTAACGCCCGCAGCGCTACGATGCCAATTAGTACAATAAAGATGGAAATCACTGAGGAAAAAAGCGGACGGTCAATAAAAAATCTAAACATAGATTACTCCTGCTCATCTGCATTAGTTGGGTCAACAGTTGCCCCGTCCGACAGAGCTACATGTCCGTTTATTACAAGTTGCTCACCTTCATGCAATCCATTAGTAATCACTTGTTGGCCATCAATTTCCGGGCCTAACTCAACCTGTCGCTGATCTGCCTTGGCATCATTGATAATATACACGAATGGCCCGTCAGGACCCTGACTGACTGAGGCAGGATCAATTAAAAATGCTTCGTCGTAATGTTCTAATAGCACCCGAACACGAACTAACTGACCAGGCATTAACAAATTATCTGGGTTAATAAATTCAGCGCGCATGACAACACTTGCCGATTCTTCGTTAACTCGGTTTGCTACAAAATTAATTTTGCCTGATTGCTCGTATTCGCGTCCATCTGGCATTATGAGCCAAGCTTTTTGGTAAGCATCGATTTCTGGGGCTTGATGCATCCGCCAGCGGCGGGTTGTCGCATCCGCTTCCGGTAATGAGAAATGAGCGTCTATCGGATCGACTTGTGTAATGCGAGTTAAAATCGTCCCTTCATCGACTAAATTACCCTCAGATAGTGATTCAATACCTGACATTCCAGCTACTGGTGCTTTGACTTGCGTATAGCGCAAATTGCGTTCTGCGTCGGCCAAGGATGACTGTGCTTGCGTAACCCGCGCAGCGGCAGCCTTACTATTACTTTCGGCTTGCTCATATTCGCGACGACTGGTTGCGTCTTGATCGTAAAGTTCTTGAATGCGTTGCCATTCGCTTTGTGCTTGTTTATTCGCTGCGGTAGCATCGACTAGGTCTGCGCGTGCGGAATCCACCAGAATTTGATAGGGTTCAGGGTCGATCTGGAATAGAGCTTGCCCTTGCTCAACTGCATCTCCTTCAATAAATCGGCGTTCCATCAGAATACCGGAAACTTGGGCACGAACGTCCACTTCACGCGCCCCACGCAAACGTGCAGCAAAGTGACCGAAATGTTTAATGTTTTCAGCTTTAACGGTAGTTATGGTTACCGGAACCGGCGGCCGTTCTTTATTCTGCTCACCTGGCTCTCCGCTACATGCGGTTAATAAGCTTAAACAAAGCAGTACAGTGGCTGGCCATGCTAAGCTCCGTTGTGTAAGTAATGCTTTCATTTATGTACTCCATTTTCTCATTATGCTTATCGAACCACGATGTCATTCAGTGGATGCAGCAAGATGCCTTGTGTATATACTTGAAATAGAGTTGCAACCCTTTGTTCAACAGATCGCTGTTGCGGTAATGGCTTGGGCATCATTGCCGCTCCGTGCATCATGTATGAGCAAATATTCATTAGCTCCTCTACTTCAATGTTCCTGCATTCATAGCGATCCGCTACTTCGTGAAACAACTCCAACCACTTTTCGTGATTCTTTTTCATAAGACTTAAGTACGCAGATTCCGCTTGGTCTCGGAATTCAGCCCGCTCTTGAGCAAACAGTTCAATAACTTCTGGGTTATCTTCAAAAAAATGGAGATACGCCAGCATTACTGCTTTTACTTTTTCCAGTGGGTCGTCGGCACTATCTAGTGCCCATTCTCCATGTTGAGCCAGTGCATTTAAATGATGATCAATAGTGGCTCTGAATAACGTTTCCTTACTTGAGAAGCAGCGATATACCGTGCCTTTACCAACACCGGCTGTTTCTGCAATTGTTTGTATGTCAGTCAACTTGTAGCCGTGCTGCGAAAAAATTTGTGAGGCTGCCCTCAGAATCTCGGATTGGCGTTCTTCAACCGTTTTATGTGTGCGTTTTTTCTTTTCGAGCCTATCCAATTTATGCCTCCCTTTGATATGGACTGACCAGTCAGTCCATAATTATAAATAGCCAATATCGAATGTCAATAAAAGTTTTTAGTAGGTATTTTTATCGAGCTTACGTCACAAATTAGACTTCCAAATATATCTCAGCGTTTGGCAAGCGCCGATAGGCTATGAGTTGTCGCTGTCTTAATAGCGACCGCGTTCGCGCTGGGTTGGCTGTGCTGACTGATCGAGGGCTCGCTCCATTTTACTGCTCGCTTGCAGGGGCAATCTGTCTATAAACACAGGATTAAACACCTCCTGAACATGCTTGTTTAAAGACCATTAGAGCAGCTATCAACAGGCTCGTTGCAATGGTGTTGAGCGAGTAGACCGATACCATTTCCTTTAGCTTAACAAAGTGTTGACTTTTAGTCGGTTAATCAACCAAAATCTTGAAACAACGTTATCCACAAAAGAAGGCCTTGACAATGATTTATGAATATCCACAAGCTCCCATAGCTTGTGTAGCTGCGGGAAATGTATGTCGGGCTGGACAGAAGATCTGATGAACGAGCTTGAAGAAAGTCGGTGTAGCGACGCTGTGACGAAGGCGTGTCAGTTCACCGAACAGGTTCCTCACGTTAGGGATCTTGGCATACAGGTTATTTCGGTAGACCGAGGGCAAGTCCGTCTGCGTATAACTCCGCAGTCATGGATGTTCGCGCAAGAAGATACAAAAGAAATCTGCACCAGCATACTTTATTCGCTGGCAGACTCCGCCGGAGGCTTGGCCGTAATTGCACGGGTAAGGGAGTTGATGCCCATTGCTACGCTGGATCTGCGCATGGATTATTTGCGTCCTGCCAATGGCGGCCTGTCCCTGTTGGCTGTGGCTACCTGTCGTCATTTAACAGACCAGATCGCGTTCATTGATTGCGATATTTTCTGCGAGGCTGATAGCGAGTTGTTAGCTACGGCAAAGGCCACCTTCATGAGAAACACTCATGGACAGCAATTCCACTCAGATGGATTAAAGAAGAACAGCGTATGAGTAAGACAGATGATTTGGCACAACAAAGATCGCGCGCTGCAGAAAGTAGGGAGAAATGTGCTGACTGGAAAGCTCTGTTGGAGCGTATTCCCTACGCACAGCACCTTGGACTTCAGGTACAGTGCGGTGATGCAGTTGTATTGGTTTACTTGCCGTGTAATGAAACGCTGATTGGCAACTTCATGCTACCAGCCCTCCATGGCGGTGTAGTTGGAGCCCTGATTGAGCTCACCGCGCGGGTGGCTGCTCAAAGCCGGGATACAGAAAAACGTTGCCCACGTATCATCGACAGCCACATAAACTATCTTCGTTCCGCTAAGGCCCGATCGACTTTCGCGCGCGCAGAAATTGTTCGGCAAGGCAGGCGGTCCAGCTTAGTTAGCGTGACCTGTTGGCAGGGCGAAGAAAGCAAACCGATCGCTAGCGGTCAAGTTCAGTTGTTACTCCCGACAATCGCCGCCGAACAAGAAGAACTTCATGACTCATAAGGGCTTCAGTCCTGAACACAGCGAATTCTAGTCGCTAACGATTTCATCATTGAACGGCTGCGCCGCTAGGGCGCAGAGAATTGTGTGCAGAGGATCACCATCGAATTCAGAACTTAGAAGAATTTCGGTACCCGGCCATCATTTCCATCATCCAGCCCGGGTACTCCTCCGGTATACGACTCACCTCGTCCAGAGCTTTACGCTCGTCATCAGAGAATCGGATCTGTGCTGCCCGGATATTGGCTTTCAGCTGCTCTGGTCGCTTGGCACCAACGATAATACTGGAGACAGACTCTTGGTGAAGTAACCAGGCTAGTGCAATTTGAGCCACACTGACCGGTTCTCCGTCAATCTGCTTTCCGTCGGCCACCTCACGCATTACTTTTATAATGTCTCTGCCCCGTTCACGGTTAACTGGAGGAAAATCGAATTTGGCACGACGGTTCTCCTCGGACACGTCAGGACCCTCGTATTTGCCGGAAAGATAACCACCGGCTAGTGGACTCCACACCATCAACCCTACCTTTTCCGACGATAGCATGGGGATAACTTCCCGCTCCAGCTCGCGGCCAACTAGGGTATAGTAGGCCTGCAGCGAAGTCACTGGGCACAGATTTCGGGCCTGGCTAATACCGATGGCCTTCATGACCTGCCAAGCGGCCCAGTTGGACAAGCCTACATAACGCACATACCCCTGTTGTACCAGGGTGTTGAGTGCCTCCAGCGTTTCTTCGATTGGAGTGGCCGGATCAAAGCCATGGATCTGGTATAAGTCGATATAGTCAGTTTGCAAACGACTTAGGCTTGCCTTGCACTCGTTCATGATGTGGCCACGGGACGCTCCACGGGCATTGGGCCCCTCGCCCATAGGGCCGAGCACCTTGGTCGCCAAAACGACATCCTCTCGGCGAACACCGAGGTTTTTCAAGGATTGCCCGACGATAAGCTCACTAGCGCCGAGACCATAAATGTTAGCCGTATCGATGAAGTTGATGCCGGCCTGCAGGGCTATTCTTACAAGCTCGTCAGCTTGCTCCTGCCGCAGTTGCCCAATTAGACCCCAAATATCTTCGTCACCACCAAAGGTCATGGTTCCAAGACAGAGTTCAGAGACCATCAATCCGGAGTTTCCGAGAGCTCTGTAGCGTATATGATTTTGTTCGAAGTTCGGTATTTTATCAGTGGTCATGTTACACCTCTTTATAACAGGTTAATGTCCCGACTTATTGTCGGGTCTTTTCATTAGAACTCAGATGTCAATCAATTATTCTTTCCGAGCACTTTGTCGGCATCTACCCAGCAACATTTGTATTGCAGCATCAAACGGCGCCGTGTCTTGTGCTGTGCGAGCCGCTAGGTGAGCTCCTTCCAACATTGCTAATGTCGCACAGGCTTCTTCTTCGGGAGCAGTAATGAGCGAAATGGACCTGTCTTTCAGACCCAGTTCAAAATTGCTTTTAATCCATTTCAGCAGCATTGCTCGAACCGCACCAACCCGTATCACAACCTTTTCGGAAATGCGTTCTCGGCATATTGAAAACGCAACGCAAAGGCAGACAGTTTGGCCTCCATTCAGTGCCTCTCGGTATAATCTGATGAGAGCCATCAGACGTTCGTCAGCGCTAAGATGGTCGTTCTCTATTTCAGCTAGGCGTTCTTTCAAACTGGTGTGATACCGAGCGATCAGATGATCGGATAGATCCGCCTTAGTCGGAAAATGATAATGAATGGAAGCCTTTCTAATGCCAACGGCTACAGCAAGATCGGCATAGCTAAACCCATCAAAGCTCCTTGACCGAGCGTTGTACTCTGCGATGTCAAGCAGGGTTGTTCTTGTATCACGGTTCATAAATATCTAATGGTTGATGTAGTTAGTGTTTAGGCCCCGGTCAATTACACCTCGGGGGCCCTGACAAACCGAAGGTGCCCAGTCTTCATCCAGATTTTCGCCCCAAGGCCCCCAGCTTTTGCTGACAACGCTTCTCCCTCGGGTAGGCGCAGCCAAGCATTCTTACTCAATATATCATCGTTTATCATGACTTCGCCGTCCAGTATTAGCATCTCAATCCCGCCGACTGCGTTAGAATTCAAAGTAGCGCCGGAGTCAAGCTTGTGGAATGTCACCGCTTCTCGCCCGTCCTCATGTAGGAGCGAGGTGGCAACCCCCTCCACTGACGCATTCAGTTCCGCTTCCATGTTTTTTTTGAATTGATTTCGATCCTCAGGATCGAACTGCCAGAGCTTGACAAAAATTGTACAGCCCTCGGCAGAGCCGGGCACATGAGATGTCGTCGGAGGATTCCGCACATAGGTTCCCGTGGGATAATCCCCGTGCTCGTCCTGAAACACCCCGTCAAGTACGATGAATTCCTCGCCACCATCGTGAGTATGCGCAGAGAACTGGCTGCCTGGCGCATAACGCACAATACTGGTGGCACGAGCCACCTCGTCACCGATGCGATCCAACATTCTACGCTCGACCCCCTTCACTGGCGAAGGACGCCATAGCAGCTGGTCGGTATCAATAACTACGGATTTTGTGAAATCTGCATTTATTTCCATGCTGTGTCCTTTTGTTAATTTGTCTGACAAGCCATAAGATACAAATATCAGCCATTAATCGACGGTCGGGCCGCTACCCGGTCACGCCAGGCCCTAAGAGCGCGTAGGTTCTCGGGAATTTCAACCTTGGCAAACTCCGCAAATGCTAGTCCAGCATAAGCTGTGATATCCGCTACCGTGAAACGATTACCTGCGACAAAGTCACTTTCTGTGAGTACTCCGTCGAGATAGGTCATGGTCAACTGGGCGACCTCTTTCTGCTTACTACCCCAGTCAGGACATTGCCATGTCTCAAGATCGGGCCCTAGGCCCTGAGTTGCGTGGTGAAAATACGCGCCCACCGCATTCATCAATCCGGATTCAGCACGAATATTCATCATCGCGATAACTGCACGCTCTTTAGATGACGTGCCTGTAAGGGATGGTCCGTCAAAGATACCGTCCAAGTATTCGGTTATAGCATTACAATGCGCAATGCAGGTGCCATCGTCCAGCTCTAATAATGGTACGGTGGCATCAGGGTTTTTTGCCTTGAAAGCACTGGTTCTGTGTTCACCACCCATTACATCTACTGGGACAAATATCACTTTGTTGGTGGCACCTTTTTCCGCAAGGGCGATGCGAACGCGAAGTGGGTTCGGAAACCCTGTGGTTTCATAAATTTTCATTTGAACACCTTTATTGATTAATAACCATTTGATGATTATTCTACCTTCTGATAGGTAGTTAGACAAGAAGCTATTATATTCTCTCGTTTTGGCTTCTTTCAAAGAGTCAAACGGAGTCCCACAGGCAATTTTGAGTTGAAGACCGTGTTGTAGTTGCTGCCGATCTATTTACATACATTCACGTATGTATATATAATTTCATTTCTGGTTTGGAATGCTCTGCCGGATTGTAGGCAAAGTGGAGGGTGCATGAGCAAAGGATTTTTGGCATTAATTGTGGCTATGGTCTTTGGTTTTTTGGGGTTGATGAATTCAGCATCAGCACAGGCGGACGAGTGGCATATGGCGGGTTCGTACTCAACGGATCAGTTGCGTGGTGCACGCGTTGGGTACCGGGTTACTGATATCCGGCTGTCAATATTGGAGGATTGGACGTGGTTGGGAGATCCAAAGCTGCATATTGAAGGTGCGTTAAACAATTGGCAAAACTCCAATGACCGTTCAGATAATGTTTTTGCGTTGACGATTAGCCCAGTGTTGGCATGGCAGCTTACCGATGGGCCTCGTCCGCTGTATGTGGAAGCCGGTATTGGCGGCAGTTATCTGGATGGCACGCGCTTGGGCGACCGACGTTTATCCACGCGTTTTCAGTTTGAAGACCGCATTGGGTTAAGTTGGCAGTATTCGGCTTATTCAAATGCACGATTAACGCTGGCATACGTGCACTATTCAAATGCAGACATTGATAGTCCTAATGATGGCCTCGATTTTTTCGGTTTAACTTGGAGTAATACCTTCTAATTGGGAGTTACGTTCTATTAAATTGTAAGGTTGTTTACCGTAAACTGCTTTTCTAAAGTCTTTTTCACTCCTCACATACCTCTGGTTATGGCAGATCAGAGCTAAGTTTAATGCGAACGATAACAACTCAGCCTCCCTGACGACGAGTTCTACCGCACGGTCAGTGGTGCCTTACCATCCTGGATGGTGATGTATTTTCCTCCCGGCACTGTCGTCCAGGATGGCGAACCGCTGCCGTACCCGCAGCTTTACGAGCAGGGCCAGCGACTGATGTTCAAGGAGCCAGATCATGAGTGACTGGCATGATGAACTTGAGTTCGTGCTGTTGCCGCTTGAAGACGCCAAAATCGATAGCAACTGCATGACCTCTGTGATCAGCAATGCTCTGAGTGAGCAAGGCATCTTCCATCAATGTCGTATTGGATACGCAGAGGACCGACTGAGCCGAATGGCCACCGCTCCCCATTGCTGGATCGAGCTCGAACAGGGCTGGTGTATTGATCTGCGGCTCAGGCATTGGCTGGGCGATGAGGACGACCTCCCTCACGGTGTATTCCAGCCATCCAGCTACCCCAGAGTTCGATACCAAGGCAGTGCGTGGCTGGTTCCACGCCTGGACGCGGGAGATTTGAAGACGATGACGAACGATGTCTACGACAAAGTGAAACTGCCATGGCTGGCCGGGCGAGCCAGAGCGGCCTGACGCCGGTCAAAACTTGCATTTTCTCAGGTTCTGATAGCTTTGAAGTAAAGAGCTATCGGGGACTGAAACCATGGTGAGGGTAACAAAAATAGTAGCAGTGGGGCTCGCCGGGATCGGCGTTGTGGAGCTCACCTTTAGGGGTGCCGATGCAGCGCTATACGCATGGTATCTATTGTTCGTGCTCTGGGTGGTCGCACTGTTCATAAGCTTCGCACTGGCCGCAGTCGATGCTTACAAGACGGTTTTCGCCAAGGGACCCGATGGGCAAATGACGTTTCCTGAATTCGATAAAAAGATGGCGTCGTTTAGTCGAGGCGGTGGTAGGGAAGAAAACGGTCCAAGCAGCACGACAACCTCGGGCACCAGGAGTCAAGACGGCACTGGCGATCCGTTCGATGACTTCAGAGTCAATCCGATCCTCCGAGAGGATGATCCGTTCGGGGAGTTTTTCGACTCTTGAGGTGGTTCCTTTTGGGTACACATCAGGGGAACCAACTATTCAGGCCGCTCAACATGAAAAGGAACCATTTAAAACAGACCGGCCAAACGGAACCACTTATAACAGACCGAGGAGGCATTAATGTTTATACGCGCCTATTTGAGAGCATCTACCCAGGAACAAAATGCCGAGCGGGCCAAAGCATCGCTAATCCAGTTTGCCGAGCAACACGGTCAGCGCATTGCTGCCTTTTATAACGAGAACGTCTCCGGTGCCACATTGCATCGCCCCGAACTGATGCGACTGATTGCCGAATCTGGTGAAGGTGACATTGTGCTGGTAGAACAGATAGACCGGCTTGCACGCCTTAAACAGCAGGACTGGGATACGCTCAAACAGAAGCTGGCAGCCAAGCGGTTGGCGATTGTCTCGCCCGAGCTGCCAACGAGTTGGTTGGCACTGGACAAAAAAGACGATACCGGCTTTACCGACTCTATCTTGCAGGCTGTCAACAGCATGATGCTCGACATGTTGGCAGCGGTGGCCCGCAAAGATTACGAGGATAGGCGTCGACGCCAGAACCAGGGTATCAACAAGGCCCGCAGCGAGGGTAAGTATCAGGGGCGCCAACCTGATCTGAAGAGGCGACAACACATCGCCAGTTTACTGTGCACCGGCCATAGCTATAGTGAAATCCAGGACATCCTGGGTTGTTCGCGCCATCTGATTGCCTCTGTCGCAAAGGAACAAAGGCAGTCAGATGCAGCATAGGCTGCAATTTGCAATCAAAGAACGAAAACAGGAGAACTCACATGATCGATATGTCCGTCACACTCATTGCTTTCCTCGGCTTTGTCGCCGTTATCTTGGCGATCTGCGGCATCACATACCTGAATGCTGAGAAGCTGGAAGCATTTCTCAACCGGAAGTTTAAAGCACGCCGCCAGGTCGATAAAAATTCCAGATAATCTGGGGTAAACGGCTACTTTTGCCCAAATTGGCAAATTACAGACCCGTGGGTTTGTCTCTACTGCCAGTAGCATTTCTCTCGAATATCAACCAACAGGAGAATGCTAATGAGCAAACCCAAAACCATTCAGGAAATCACCGATAAGTGGCATGAGGTGGCACGCGCCGGGGAGTTTGACCATCACCAGGGGCGCCGAATGGCGCTTGATCAATGCAGACAGTATCTGCAATCGCTATCCAAAAGCCTGGATATGGAGCGAGCGCGCCTACGCTATCTCGCTCAGCGACTGTCAGACCATTTTTGGGCACATAATGAGGCCCATCGAACCAAGGAAACGAGAGGCTACCCTGGCCATCACGGCTGCCGGGTGAGAATGCTGCACGGTAGCTTGGAAATGCATTGGTATTACAACACCTTTGTAAGAGTGAAAAACGGTAAGGGGCATGCGGTTTTCAGTGAACACATCCGCCGAGCCCTGAAACACCGGTACTCAAAACCCGCATTTAACCGCGCTCACGACTGGGAAAGGCCCATCATTGAGGAGACCGAATCCGGTTTTGAGATAGTGCGTATCATGAATGCAAGCCTCACTCACATGCGCCGTCTCGTCAGAGCAAACCTGAAGCAGTTGGACAGTTTGGAGGCGCACTTCGATGGCCTTCAGCCCCCAGAATCCTAAACAAAAAACCATTCAGGCCCGTCCCCTTCCGGCGGGCTTTATGCACCCATTTTTCCATCTGGAAAGGAGCCAAAACTTTCACATGTGAAAGTTCTATAGGACAAATCAAAATGATTGCATGATATCGGTTTGTGTAATAAGGTGGCTAATCATATTTAGTCAAAAAAGGTGCGAACGTGCCGGGAAACGCCGCCTTAAAGCTCGAAAATCACTCACACGCCCAGCGCGAGCGCTTGGCGTTCATTGATTTTTGCCTGCAATACCACGGCTCAGTGGGCCGAAGTGAGCTAATGGCGCACTTCGGCACCGCAGTCGCCTCCAGCACCCGGGACTTCACTCTCTACCGTGAGCTAGCCCACGAGAACCTGATCCTCCGTCACGAAAACAAGCGCTACTACCGTACCGACAACTATCAGCCTCTGTTCCACCATGAGCCCCATGCCGCCTTGAAAACCCTGGCTCACGGCTTTGGCGACGGGCTATCGGTGACTCCTGGCCAGTCTGGTTTCTGTGAGGATGCACCAGATCTGATCGCGCCACCACAGGATGTGCTGGCGACAGTGAGCCGGGCAATAAGCCAACAACAGGCTGTGCGGATGACCTACCAGTCCCTCAGTTCAGGCGCTAGCGAGCGTGTGGTTGTGCCGCACAGCATCGTCAACAACGGCCAGCGTTGGCACATGCGCGGCTACTGCCGAAAACGTGGTGCATTCCGAGATTTTGTGTGCAATCGCATCACCAGCGCCCATATCTGTGAAAAGTCCATCGATAAAGCGGATATCGCAGAGCATGAGCATCAAACGTCGGATTCCGAATGGAACGAGCAACTGACCTTAGAGCTCATCCCGCACCCGTGTCACAGCCACCCGGAGGCTATTGCGCTGGATTTTAATATGTCCCGGCAGAACAACCAGCCGGTTCGACAGCTCAGCATCCGTGCCGCTCGCGCTGGCTACCTGCTACGCCATTGGAACGTGGACTGTAGCCCCGATCATCGGTTGCCAGAGCAGGAATATCACCTGTGGCTGCGTAACCACAACATTCTTGAACACTGCGCTAACGCTGTCCTGGCACCTGGCTATGTCGACACGCATGGCAAGGCAGCGGTAACTATTAAATAGCGAGAACAGCATGCAACAAAACCATCATCAAAACCTTGTCGGCTTCATCTGGAACATAGCTAACAAACTACGAGGCCCCTATCGGCCACCCCAGTACCGGCGGGTAATGCTGCCAATGATCGTCCTGCGTCGTTTTGACCTGGTATTGGCGGAAAACCAGAAAAAGGTACTGGCTGAGAAGGAACGCCTGGAAGCCCGTGGCATAACCGGCCCTGCACTGGAAAAAGCGCTTTCACGCATTGCCACCAGTGGCCGCAAACAGGAACTGTTCAATACCAGCGGCTTCACCTTCGATAAGCTACTGGCTGATCCGCCGAACATTGCGGGCAACATGATTGCCTACATCCAGGGTTTCTCACCCCGCGCTCGGGACATCTTTGATAAGTTCGATTTCGAGGCGGAAATCGCCAAGCTGGATGAGGCCAACCGCCTTTTCCTGATTCTCAAAGAGTTCTGTAGCAACGAAATTGACCTCTCACCCAAGACCCTCAGCAACCTACAGATGGGCTATCTGTTCGAAGAGCTGGTCAGAAAGTTCAATGAACAGGCCAACGAAGAGGCCGGGGACCACTTTACTCCCCGTGAAGTCATCCGGCTGATGGTGCAGTTGTTGTTTACCGATGAAGAAGGCATCTTCGCCCCAGGCATTTACCGGAGTATCTACGACCCCACAGCAGGTACCGGTGGCATGCTCTCGGAAGCTGAAAAGTACATTTGCGGTGACGGTACCCATGAAGGATTGAACCCCGATGCCCACATCGAGCTGTTCGGCCAGGAGTACAATCCGGAATCCTACGCCATTTGTTGCTCAGACCTTCTGATCAAAGACGAACCCATCGACAACCTCATCTATGGGGACACGCTGGGCGTGAAAGACGCCAAGAACAAAAACAACGGCTTCGTACCTCACGATGGCCACCAGGAGAAGAAATTCCACTACATGCTTTCTAACCCGCCTTTTGGGGTTGAATGGAAGCCGGAAGAAGATTTCGTTCGTGAGGAGTACGGCGACCAGGGCTTTTCCGGGCGCTTCGGTGCCGGTCTGCCCCGAATCAATGATGGCTCGCTACTGTTCCTGCAACACATGATTTCCAAGATGCACAACCCGCCGAAACTGGTGGATGGCATTAATGAAGGTGGTGACGGCTCGAAGATTGCCGTGGTTTTCAACGGCTCCCCGTTATTCACCGGTGATGCCGGTAGTGGTGAGAGCAATATTCGACGCTGGATTATCGAAAACGACCTGCTCGATGCCATCGTGGCCCTGCCGGACCAGATGTTCTACAACACCGGCATCTACACCTACGTCTGGATTGTCAGTAATCGCAAGCCCGAACACCGCCGTGGCAAAGTGCAGCTAATCGACGGCACCCGCCATTACAAAAAGATGGACAAAAGCCTGGGTAACAAGCGAAATGAGCTGGCTGAGGAGCATATCCGCGAACTGGTTCGCCTCTACGCCGAACATCAGCATGAGGCGACCTCCGTAGCGCCGGTACATACCAAAGGATCATCAAGACCGACCGGAACCGAAACCCGTACCGTCAGCAAGATCTTTGATAACCACGAGTTTGGCTATCTGAAAATAACAGTGGAACGCCCTCTACGGCTGAATTTCCAGGCCAGCTCTCAGAGAATTGCTCGACTCGACGAGCAGCGGGCCTTTGCCAACCTGGCTACCAGTAAAAAGCGTAAGGACCAAGCGGCCTATCAGGCGGAAATTGAGGCTGGCAAACAGACTCAAGCTGCCATCAAGGACCTGCTCGAAGAACTGGATGGCGACACCTTGTACCGGAACCGGGATGAATTCGAAGCCTTGTTGAATAAAGCTTTGAAAAAAGCCGATCTCAAGGTGGGAGCTCCAGTCAAGAAGGCAATACTGGCCGCGCTGTCAGAACGAGACCCACAAGCCGACATTTGCCGTGGCAAGAAGGGCAATCCAGAGCCAGATCCGGAGTTGCGCGATACTGAGCACGTGGCTCTGCCCGCCGATATCAGCCTGCCCTTACCGCTGAAATACGACAACGAAACCGGTCATGACAAGCTGCTTGCGTTGGTAAAGGACCATTGCGAGGCCTATTTGGCCGCTGAGGTGTTGCCGCATGTGCCCGACGCCTGGATTGACCACAGCAAAACCAAGGTTGGTTACGAGATTCCGCTGAACCGACATTTCTATGTGTATGAGCCACCACGCCCATTGGAAGAAATCGCTGGTGAGATTAGTCAGTTGGAAAAAGAAATTCTTGGTATGTTGGCGGAGGTAGTTTGATGGTTAGCTACCCAAAATACCTTGAACATCAAGCAACAAAATATCCTTGGATTGGAGACTTGCCCAAGAGCTGGTGTGTGCGGCGCCTCAAAGAAGTCGGCCGTTTATTCGGCGGAGCCGGCTTTCCACACGAATACCAAAATATGCAAGATGAGGAGCTCTACTTCTACAAAGTTGGAGACCTGCGGCTTTCTGAAAATGGTCGGACTTTACTTGCCTCACCGCACACCGTTAGCAAAGACACAGCACAAGTATTGCGGGCAACTATTGTTCCGAAGGGAGCAATTGTTTATGCAAAGATTGGTGCAGCGCTTTTGCTAAATCGCCGGCGCATGACTACAGCATCATGCTGCATTGACAACAATATGACTGCCTATGTTGTCGACGCAGAAAAAGTGATTCCAGAATGGGCTTTCTATTGGTTGTCCACAATTGATTTTGGGGAACACGTAAATCCCGGGGCTGTACCTTCGCTAAGTGAAGCCTACCAGTCCATTCTGCCTTTGCCTGTTCCACCATTAGAAGAACAAATAGCTATTGCTCGCTTCCTTGATCACAAAACTGCTCAGATTGATGCACTGATTGCCAAAAAGCAGTCTCTTTTGGACAAGTTGGCTGAGCAGCGTGGCTCTTTAATTAGTCAGGCCGTTACCAAAGGCCTTAATGATGCTGTTCCCATGAAAAAATCTGACGTCGCCTGGCTCGGTGAGATTCCGCGGCACTGGGAAACGAAGCGACTTAGATTTCTTATGACCATGAGCGGGGGGCTTACTCCAAGAACATCCGAACCAAGATATTGGGGAGGTGACATTCCATGGGTCAGCCCAAAGGATATGAAAAGTGAGCGGCTATCAAGCTCAATCGACACGCTTACTGAAGACGCGCTCAACGAAACAACGCTTCGTCTTTACCCGCCAGGTAAAGTTCTTATTGTTGTCAGGGGTATGATTCTTGCGCACACCTTCCCTGTAGCCGTGAATGAAGTACCCGTAACTGTAAACCAGGATATGAAAGTTCTGGAAACAACGATGAACCCCGAATATCTAGCGGTCCTCTTGCGAGGTATACAGAGCTTGGTGCTCAGTATTGTCGAAGAATCCGCACACGGTACGAAAGTGTTACGCACAGATCTTTTGAAAAATATGGTTTTGCCGGTACCTCCGCGTGTGGAGCAAGACGAAATTGTTAGTGAGGTGGGCAGAATTTCTTCAAGAATTGACAAAATGGTGAGCACGGTTACGGCCGCAATCACCAAGCTTCAGGAATACCGCTCTGCCCTGATCACCAACGCCGTCACTGGAAAAATCGACGTGCGGGACTTCTGCATACCCGCTACCACTGAGCAAAAGGAGGTTGCCCATGGCTGAACCTTGTCTCCACCATTGCGAGCATTCCCTCGTCATGGTCTTCAACCCGATTTTGATTTGGACCGGCGACCATTTTGCTGAGGTCAGCAAAATGGTTTGGGAGGCCAATTCATGAAGTTGGAAGACTTTAAAGCAGGCCATTGGCAACAGCGCTATCAGTACAAGAGCTTCGAGCCGGAACCCATTAACCATGATTGGGTGTGGGAAGATGCTTCTATCAACGTGCTGCTGGAGAAAGCCAACAGAGCTCTCGGCGAGCTGAATGCGTTTTCGCTGATTGTGCCGGATATCGACCTGTTTATTCAGATGCACGTGGTCAAGGAAGCACAAAGCTCCAGCCGTATTGAGGGTACACAGACCGCCATTGATGAAGCGCTGCTACCAGCCGAGCAGATTTCTCCAGAAAAACGCGATGACTGGCAGGAGGTTCGCAATTACATCGAGGCGGTGAACTCAGCTATTTCCCAGTTGGCCAACACTCCGCTGTCCAACCGCTTGCTCAAGCACACCCACGAACTTTTAATGCAAGGCGTGCGCGGTGAGCATAAGTTACCCGGGGAGTTCCGCAGTAGTCAGAACTGGATCGGCGGTTCCAGCCTCGCTGACGCAAGTTTCATCCCGCCTCACCATGATGGTGTCGTAGCCATGATGGGGGACCTTGAGTTGTTTTGGCACAACGATCAGATTCAGGTACCGCACTTGATCCGAATAGGCCTGAGCCACTACCAGTTTGAAACTATCCACCCGTTCCTGGATGGTAATGGCCGTATCGGCCGGTTGCTCATTCCGCTCTACCTCGTCAGCCATGGATTGCTGAATAAGCCGTCGCTGTATCTGTCGGACTTTTTTGAGCGCAATCGTGCCAGCTACTACGACGCGTTGATGCAGGTACGGACCAATAACAATGTCATCCATTGGCTACGGTTCTTCCTCAATGGTGTGGCGGAGACGGCGACTCGTGGACGCGATCTGTTCCGGGAGATCCTGGCTCTGCGTGCGAAGGTGGAGCAGGACGTGTTGGGTTTGGGAAAACGCGCCCCACTAGCTCGCGAAGCGTTGAATGTGCTGTACCGTCAGCCAATCGTGAACGCAAAGCAGCTTGAAACTGCCTTGGATATCACCACCCCCACGGCTAACGCGCTTATTAAGGCATTGATGGAAAAAGGTATTTTGGTCGAGATGACAGGGCAACAGCGCTGGCGAAGCTATGTATTCGATCCTTACCTTAAGCTGTTTTTAAGTTAAAGTAATTTGGTTATCTTTAACTTAGAGGAAGGATAAGTTAAAGCTGCCATGTAGCCAGAACAAGAGTAACAGGACAACAACATGCACAAAGAAATCGACTTTGAGAACGCCATAGAGCAGGCGCTGATCACCCAGGGTGGTTATCAGAAGGGAGATCCCACCAGTTTCGATGCTGAAACCGCCTTGTTCCCGGCGGATGTCGTGAGCTTTGTGCAGAAGACACAACCCAAGATCTGGGAGCGGTTGAACAACCTGGATTCGAGCAAGGCCGACAGCATGCTCTTGGATGCGCTCACCAAGGAACTGGCCGCAAAAGGCGCCCTGACCGTGCTGCGCGAGGGCTTCAAGTGCGTCGGCAAGTCGGTGAAGCTGGCTTATTTTGCTCCCAATACCAGTATTGATACCGGCGCGGCTGAACGCTACGCCGCGAACAGGCTGACCGTGGTTCGTCAGGTACATACAAAGACCGGTGCAATTCCGGACATGGTACTGGCTGTGAACGGCCTCCCAGTTGCCACATTGGAGCTGAAAAATGCCATGTCGGCGACCGGGTGGACCGTTGAAAATGCCAAGTCCCAGTACCGTTTCGAACGAAACCCCAAAGACCCGCTGTTCGCCTTCAAGAATCGCTGCCTGGTGCATTTTGCAGTAGATACCGAGCAAGCGTTTATGACGACCCACCTGGAGGGTAAGGATACCTTTTTCCTGCCTTTCAACCGGGGGTTTAATCACGGCGCTGGCAACCCGCCGATGGAAGGTGATGTCCGTATCGCCTACCTCTGGGAAGAGGTGCTGGAGCGGGACAGCCTGATGGATATCCTCGCCCGTTTTCTGCACCTTCAGGTGGAAGAGAAAACAGTCGTGACCGAAAAGGGAATCAAGCGGCACCGCAAGGAAACATTGATCTTCCCACGGTACCACCAGCTGGATGCCGTAAGGTCTCTGACCCAGCACGCAAAAGCCAAGGGCCCCGGCCATAACTATCTGGTACAGCACTCTGCGGGTTCCGGTAAATCCAACTCCATTGCCTGGTTGGCTCATCGTTTGTCCAGTCTGCACGATGCTAACAACGAGAAGGTATTCCATTCCGTGGTGGTGATTACTGACCGCCGGGTACTCGACCAGCAATTGCAGAACACCATCTTCCAGTTCGAGCACAAGTTGGGCGTCGTCCAGAAGATCGACGAGAATACTCAGCAACTGGCCAAGGCGCTGGCTGACGGCGTGCCGATCATCATCTCGACGATCCAGAAATTCCCCTTCATCAGTCAGGCCATCCGCACGCTGGAGCAGAAAGGCAAAGGCATTTCAATTTCGACGGAAGGCAAACGCTTTGCGGTGATTGTGGATGAGGCGCACAGCTCGCAGAGTGGCGAAACGGCTATGGAGCTGCGGAAGATCCTGAACAAGGATGGCATCGAATCAGCCATTGCTGAGCAGTTGCTGGATATGGAGGACGAGAACCTTAGCGAAGAGGCTAAAAAGGAGCTCATCCGTGAGCAGCTCAAACGTGCTAAACAGCCTAACCTGAGCTTTTTTGCGTTCACAGCTACCCCCAAGTTCAAGACCATGGCCGTGTTCAACGAGCCGGGACGAAACGGCGAAGCTCCGTTCCATCACTACAGTATGCGGCAGGCCATTGAAGAGGGTTTTATCCATGACGTTTTGGCCCACTACACCTGCTACAAGCGTTATTACAAGCTGATCCAGAAGGTGGAGGATGACCCTGAAGTGCCGCGCCGCAAGGCAGCGCGGGCGTTGGCTCGCTTTGTTTCCTTCCACGACTATGAGATAGCGCAGAAGGTTGAGGTGATCGTTGAGCACTTTCGCACCCATACCCGCCACAAGATCGGTGGCCGGGCAAAGGCCATGGTAGTGACCAGCTCTCGTGAACATGCGGTGCGCTACAAGCTGGGCTTCGACAAGTACATCAAATCTAAAGGCTATACGGATGTGAAGTCCCTTGTAGCCTTCTCGGGAGAAATCGCTCTCAAGGAATATGCTGACAAGACATTTACCGAAGTCGGTATGAACGAGGGCATCAAAGAGTCTGAGCTACCGGATAAATTCAACACCGAGGAATACCAGGTGTTGCTGGTTGCTGAAAAATACCAAACCGGCTTTGACCAGCCACTACTTCACAGCATGTATGTGGATAAGAAGCTCTCAGGCATTCAGGCGGTGCAAACGCTGTCACGGCTTAACCGAACGGCCAGGGGCAAGACAGATACCTTTGTCCTGGACTTCGTGAATGAGCCGGATGAAATCTACAAGGCGTTCAAACCCTATTACGAGGTGACCACCAAGGAAGAGGATACCGACCCTCAGCAGCTCAATAACCTGGCCCACACCCTGTCCACCTGGCAGATTTTTACGGAGGGTGAGGTGAGCGCGTGGTGCGAGATCTGGTTCCGTAACCGACTGAACCCGACGGGCGGCGAACACAAGAAGCTGAACAGTCTGATTGACCTGGCTGTCGAGCGTTTCAAGAAATTGAGCGAGGAAGACCAAGCCCTGTTCAAGGGGCAATTGGTCAGCTTCCGTAACCTGTACGGTTTCGTTGCCCAGATTATTCCTTATCAGGACTCGGACCACGAGAAGCTGTACACCTATTCCCGCTTCCTGCTCACCAAGCTGCCTTACACCGCTGATACGCGCACAGTGCAGGTTGATGACGAGGTAGAGCTGAAGTACTACCGGCTTCAGAAAATCAGTGAAGGCGCCATCGACCTGAAAGTAGGCGAGCCGGAAGCCCTCTATGGCCCGACCGAGGTCGGTACCGGCCAGGCAGAGGAAGAGGTGCAGTTATCGACACTGGTCGACAAGCTCAATGAGCGATTTGGTACAGAGTTTACCCCGGCGGACCAGCTGTTCTTCGATCAGGTGAAGGAAACCGCCGTTGCCAACGAGCAGCTTCGCCAGGCCGTTATGGCCAACAGCCTGGAGAACTTCGAACCGGTATTTAACAAGCAGCTTGAGAACTTGTTTGTAGAGCGCATGGACGGCAACGAAGACATCTTCATACGCCTGATGAACGACGAGTCCTTCCGTAATATCGCTTCTCAGTACCTGATGCGGGCTGTGTATAACCAGGTCAAAACCAGCGTTGAATCGCAGTAACAGAACAAAAAGGGATAACGTCCGTTATGAAAGCTACAGAAGCCAAGTTGCTCGACTTCCTGAAGAAGTCGCCACAATTTGTCATTCCGATCTACCAGAGAACGTACTCCTGGTCGGAACAGCAATGTCGCCAACTGTGGGACGACATTATGCGAGCCGGTACCAACGATGGTATATCAGCACATTTCATTGGCTCGGTGGTCTACATCGAGAAGGGGCTTTATCAGGTGTCCAGTCAATCACCATTGCTGGTCATTGATGGGCAACAGCGACTGACTACCACCATGCTGATTCTTGAGGCGCTATCTCGATACCTTGGGAACACAGAGCCTCTGGAGGGGTTTTCGGCTAAGAAGCTGCGCAATTACTACCTGCTTAACCCGTTGGAAGACGGCGAGAGAGCATACAAACTGCTATTGACCCAGACGGACAAAGAGAGCCTGCTGGCGTTGGTCACGCAAAAGCCATTACCTGATGACGGTTCTCTTCGAATCCAGGAAAACTTCGAATTCTTCAACAGCCAAATTGATCGGCTTAACGGGGAGCTGGAAACCCTCTGCCGAGGCCTTTCAAAGCTCATTATCGTTGATATTGCGCTGAGCCGAGATCAGGATAATCCTCAACTCATTTTTGAGAGCATGAATTCCACGGGTAAAGCTCTGAGCCAAGCTGACCTGATCCGGAACTATGTGCTGATGGGACTGGAGCCGGAGCATCAAACTCGACTCTATCGCGACCACTGGCGTCCGATGGAGGTGGAATTCGGACAAGAAGGCTATGGCGTTTATTTTGACAGCTTCATGCGCCACTACCTCACGGTTAAAACCGGGGAAATTCCACGGTTAGATGAGGTATACGAGGCTTTCAAACAGCATTCACGTCGTGCCGAAGTGGCGAGTGCTGGTGTCGATTCATTGGTCGCTGAAATACATGCTTTCGCCCGGTATTTTTGTGCAATGGCATTGGGGAAAGAAACAGATAAACAGCTCGGAATGGCATTTAAGGACCTGCGGGAGCTAAAAGTCGACGTGGCATATCCGTTTCTACTGGAACTTTACCATGATTACCAACAGGACAATCTGTCCCGAGATGACTTTCATAGCGCTATTCGGCTGATCGAGGCTTATGTGTTCCGTCGTGCCGTTTGTGCCATCCCCACAAACTCGCTGAACAAGACCTTTGCGACCTTTCACAAATCATTGCAGAAGAACCGTTACCTGGAGAGCGTCAAGGCTCACCTGCTCGGTTTGAAGTCATACCGGCGTTTTCCGAATGACGAAGAGTTCAAAAGGGAACTGGCAGTACGCGATCTCTATAATTTCCGCAGTCGGAGTTACTGGTTACGCCGCCTGGAGAATTTCGAGCGCAAGGAACGGGTTCCGGTCGACGAATACACGATTGAACACATCATGCCGCAGAATGAGAATCTGTCTGTTAGATGGAAGGATGAGCTAGGTCCGGAATGGAAGCGTGTGCATGAAACCTGGCTGCATACGCTGGGTAACCTGACTCTTACGGGCTACAACTCAGAGTACAGCGACCGAGCTTTCATCGAGAAGCGCGATATGCAGGGCGGATTCAAACAAAGCCCTCTACGGCTCAACGAGGGCCTGGGAGCTGTAGAAGCATGGAATGAGGACTCAATTAAGAATCGGGCCGCCAAGCTGGCCCAGGAAGCGGTGCGGGTTTGGGCGGCTCCGGTATTGCCGGACGAGATCCTCGATACCTACCGCAACGTGGCCGTCAAACCAGAAGCCTACAACGTTGAGGATCACCCTCAACTAGCAAACGGGACCCCAATGCGCGCTCTATTTGAGCAGCTCCGAAAGGAAGTCCTGGCGCTCGACCCGAGCGTCACTGAAGAAGTCCTCAAGCTCTATATAGCGTTCAAAGCCGAGACGAACTTTGTCGATGTGGTCCCGCAAAAGACCCGTTTGCGACTGTCTCTGAATATGCCGTTTCACGAGTTGAGCGATCCGAAAGGGATGGCTCGTGACGTGACCAACCTCGGACGTTGGGGA
Organism: Idiomarina aquatica; assembly: GCF_004362895.1. Taxonomy (GTDB): domain Bacteria; phylum Pseudomonadota; class Gammaproteobacteria; order Enterobacterales; family Alteromonadaceae; genus Idiomarina. The sequence goes on from NZ_SNXI01000021.1 coordinate 21,829, forward strand.
AATGGCGATGTGGAAGTAGGGTTAAGTGAGGAATCTGAGCTGGCCTATGTAATGGGGCTCATTCGACAGGCGTTCGAAAAGCAGATGGGGAACGATGCTGATTGAGCAGTGGGAACAGCGCCCCGGCAACTGGGGCGGAAAGTAGTGGCTGGATGATGACAATGAGTGAGAGTTCTCCAACAGCGGTCGGGGACTCTCCTGGAGGACTTTCCAATCGCTACACATACCTATCTGATTTGGATAACTTTGAGCTCATTCCATGCGCTCTAATATGTAGCCTCTTGGAGATATGAGCAGCACATACGCTATTAATCTGGATAAATTGTCGTCGGAATCCCAGGGCGTGAGTTTTCCAAATCAGATGGAAACGATGGGCTTTCAGTCTAGTAACCTCCCTGCAAGTGCGTCTTCGGCTGGTGCGTCCTAAGCGCCTCGAAAAAGACTCGCTGAGCACTTGTTGATGTTTTCCAGACTCGACGTTTACTGATATGGCGTGAATGGGCCTCTGAAAGGGCCTTCATGAGGCTATTTGGGTTAGCGAGCACCTGGTGCTATTCAGCCCAGCTCGAAACGGCCTCACAAAGGCCTTTCTCAAAGAAAAATGTGTGATTCGAATTCGTACAGTCATCAGTGAATCAAAATATGATTCTGAGACCGGAAAATGACTTTCACATGTGAAAGTCATGCAGCTAACTTGATCATTAAATGCACAAAATCCACTCATGTAAGCCCTAATTTTGCGATTATGACGTTCTTTTTCTGGTTTCTTGTGATTTTTATCTATTAATAATCAATGGCTTATTAGCCGACCTCTCCTTTGCGCCCTTTTTGGGCAATTCCGCGGTTCTCCCCTAAGACGAATATTTCCGATGATTGCTCCGAACGATTCACAACCCAACTGGAGTAGCCATGAAGAAACAATCAAACACCACGACTGAGCGTCTGCTGACCTATGAGGAGGTCTGCACTGTTCTGAAAACATCGCAGGCAACGCTCCGCCGCTATGTAAAACAAGGTCGGTTCCCGGCACCTGTGAAGCCGAACCCTAATGGCAGGGCTGTTCGCTTTCGCTACCAGGACGTAAAAGCCTGGCTGGACAAGCTGTGAGAGGGTGGAGCTGATGTAATATAAAGTTCAAGAAGATGGGCTCTATGGATTGTCAGGTGACCACTGGCAACGTATCGGTGGCTGGATTCAGGTGATGGCTCGCACCAGATTAACTGACAAACGTCACGGGCATGGAGCGTTGCTGGAATGGCAGAATTTCGATGGTGTGAAGCTACGCGAGGTCGTCTATGACCGAGACCTCAACAGCGATAATGCCCGACAGGTGCGAGATATGTTGGTTGATAGCGGTTATCCATTAACACCAGGGCAGGCAAGCTGGAACCGACTTCAACACTATCTGTTGGAACAGATGGCTCTGGCCGAACCGGCGACGGTGGTTAATCGAACGGGCTGGCACGGTGGAGTATTTGCTACCAGTAACTGGACGATCGGCTCTGCTGACGAGCCGCACCATTTTGTAGGCCAGTTATCAGGTTCTCCAACTTTAGAGGAGGCCGGCAGTCTCAGCGACTGGCAGACTTATGTCGGTCAGCTATGCCGAGGCAACCCACTTGCGATATTCAGCATTGGAACGGCACTGGCTGGGCCACTGATTGCGTCTGCTGGTATGGAAAATGGCGCCATCCATCTGGTTGGAGCATCGTCGACCGGAAAGACCACCTTGTTGCAGTTGGCGGCTAGCGTGTATGGGGGAAACCGCTATGTTCGCAGTTGGATCTCAACCAGTAACGGGTTAGCGGCAGTCTCATCAGAGCACAACGACATGTTGTTGCCTTTAGATGAGATCGGCATGGCTCGTCCGGAAGACATCGATACGGCGATATATCAGATCATGAACGGCTCAGGGAAACTACGCGCAAACGTTTCGGGCGAGCTGGCCGCAACTTCGCACTGGCGAACGTTGGTGTTGAGTAGCGGCGAAGTCTGGATTGCAGAGCTGCTTCAGCAGATAGGTAAACCGTTGCGCGCAGGCCAGCAGATTCGTCTGGTGGAGCTCCCGGTGTTTGGCACCTACGGTGCGTTCGAGGAACTACATGGCCACAATCATCCGCAACAGTTTGTGGACGAGCTGAAATCATCTTGTCAGCGCTACCACGGCACTGTCATTCGGGAGTGGGTGTCATTGCTGACCGAACGTCACACTGAGCTAAGTCAGTATCTAAATCATGAGGTTGGTCGTCTGAGCGGTGCTTGGGCAAACGATCAGATGGCATCCCAGGTGCAACGTGTCATCCGGCGTTTTGCCTTGATTGGTGCAGCACTTTGCCTCGGAAGCAGAAATTTCATCCTCCCATGGTCCGAAGAGGAGTCTCTATCGGCAGTCCACAGAACTCTGAAGGCTTGGCTGGATAATAGAGGCCACTCCAGAAACTCTGAGGAATTCCGGCTTCTCAAAGCGCTGGAGCGGGCAATGAAAGTCTGGGAGCGCAGTCTCAGTGATATTGAACAAGCGAGTGGCCAGGGGGGAGCTGGTTTTCGACGCTCACACGAGGGGCGCGAGTTGTGGTTGATCTATAAATCGCACTTCCTGAAGCGGCTCGGGCTGCCGACCCATTACATGAGGGAAGTGGAGGTGCTGTTACAGCGTGACTGCTTGGTGAGTAATGAGCGCTCCCGGGGGACCTACAAAACCAGGGTCAACGGAGATTTTCAGCGGTTTTTCGCGCTCAGGCCTGACCAAGTTAGACGGCAACTTGAAGAACTGGAGAGGATTGAACATGAGGACTGACGTGGTGTTCCCAATTTCCCAGTTTTCCCACTTTGGTTATGGCGGCGTAGGGGTAGAGCGATGACAGAAAAAGAAATGTTACAGCGAGTATTGCAGGACATGATGGTCCTCAAAAAAATCATTTTGGACCACATTAATGGCAGCAAGGCCCCGGAGGCCGACAAGGAGATCATGAGTCTTGAAGACTGTGCGGAATACACGGGGCTGAAGAAAAGCACCCTGTACCAGCTAACCTCCCAAAAGAAGATTCCTCATTTCAAGCCAAATGGTCACCGGATTTTCTTTCGCCGTGCAGATATCCTGAAATGGCTCCAGTCCAATCGGATCGCGACGGCGGAAGAGATTGAACAGTCGGCTGCTCAGCACCTGGTGAGCCACCGAAGACCAGGACGGCGGAGTGTTTGATGTGGGGCAGGTGTAAAGAGGGGCTGTGAAAGCCCCTCTCGTCACTTAGGCTGCACATTCCCCAACCTCGTCCAGTGTATCCTCAAATATGTCAGGAAAACTCCTCATGGCCTCTGTACGGCGAGTTTCGAGTATGTCCGCGTAGATCTCCGTGGTTCTGAGCTCGCTGTGGCCCAGAAGCCGGGACAACGAGTAGATATCCACACCCCTGGCCAGCTGATTGACCGCAAAGGTGTGCCGTCCGGCATGGAAAGTGACATTCTTGGTGATTCCTGCCCGCATGACCCACTGCGCTAATGCAACGTTGGTGTAGGAGTCATACTTCAGACCCTTGAATACCCTATCACCTGGCTTACCGCGATTCTCCAGGTTCAACAATCTCACCGCTGAGTCTGGAAGATCCAGGTATTGCAGTGAGTTCCCGGCGTTCACCAGCTTCTTCTGCCGAAAAATGATGCGGTAGTGGTCATCAGCGAATTCCTCTATCTCACCCCAGACCAGCTTGTGGATATCTGACCAGCGAAGGCCAGTAGTGCAGGAAAACAGGAAAGCCCGCCGCAGCACGTCATACCGGCACTCGGCTTTGGTCAGAGCCCGGACCTCTTCCAAGGTCAGGTAAGTCCGTTTCGTGTTTTCCGGCTTGATGGACTTAACCTGTTGAACCGGGTTGTCGCGGACAATGCCGTCCCGATAGGCCTGGTTGAGCGCTGCCCGAACCTTGTTGAAGTAACTGCTGGTCGTGTTCTTGGCCAGTTTGGTACCCGATTTGGTAGTGGCTTCATGCTGAAGGTAATGCCGGAACCCCTCCAGAAATCGTTTATCGACTTGCTCAAAGGTAAGTTCAGACAAGCCATGGTAACGGTGCAGGTGATGACGGGTGGAGATCCAGATCGAATGGTTGGATTTGCTTCCGGAAGCCTTCTCGTCGGTCAACTGGTCGAAGTAATCGAAGAAGCTGGCAGACAGCTTGGTCCGATCATCCAATCCATGTCGTGACGACTCGATTTCCAACAGCCGCTTTGCCCGGATGGCCTCAGCCTTCTGATTCACGGTCTTGTTGTGCTCACGCTCCGCCGGAAGGCGGGGTTTGTCGTAGAGGAACAGGTTCAGGGGTTCATATGAGCGCTTCTGCGCCCGAGAACCGTCCTGACCCGTCTTAGAACCGTGATAGTAGACCAGTCGCAAGGCACGGTGGCCGTTCTTATCTGGTTCGCGTTTCTGGATAGTGATTTTCATGTTTTGCTCCTTTTGTGCTCCGAGTGCTCCGAAAACTTATACTCGGAGCACACACGGAGCAAGAGGGGGCAAAACGGATCAAATTGCCTGCAAAGAAATAGAATGAATTTCTTTATAAAACAATGGGTTATTTGTATTTGGTTGGATGCTTTTCGATCTTTTTGGCCGTTTCACTTCCCGATACAGAATGACCCGAAAATTTGACCGAGTAAATCATCAGACGTGAATTCACCGGTTATTTCGTTTAGGTGTTGCTGAGCTAAGCGAAGTTCTTCTGCCAATAACTCTCCAGCTAAACTCATTTCTAATTGTTCCTGGCCTTGTAATAAATGGTCTTTAGCTTTTGCTAACGCGTCTAAATGACGACGCCGTGCCATAAAACTACCTTCTGCGCTTGTCGAATAACCAACGCAGTGCTTAAGGTGCTCGCGCAGTAATTCAATGCCATGACCTGTTTTCGCCGATAAATGAACAACCGGGATGCCGTTATGCTCATCCATGCCTGTCGACTCTTTAGTCAAGTCGACCTTATTTCGAACAACGGTATATGGCATATCTTCGGGTAATTGAGCGAAAAACTCGGGCCAAATATCATCAGGATGGACAGCATTGGTCTCCTGGCTATCAACCATAAACAATACACGGTCGGCTTGGCGTATTTCTTCCCAGGCCCGCTCGATACCGATCTGTTCCACTTGGTCGGGAGATTCACGTAGCCCGGCGGTGTCGATAATATGCAGTGGCATACCATCGATTTGGATATGTTCGCGTAATACGTCGCGCGTCGTTCCTGCAATTTCTGTGACGATTGCTGATTCGCGTCCGGCTAACGCGTTGAGTAAGCTGGACTTACCCGCATTGGGTCGGCCTGCGATGACAATACGCATACCTTCGCGCATTAAAGTGCCTTGGCGAGCCTGTTGTTCTATATGGAACAATTGTTCGATGATGTCGGTTAAGTCGCCGGCAACTTTACCATCCGAAAGAAAGTCGATTTCTTCGTCAGGAAAATCAATAGCGGCCTCAACGTACATTCGCAAGTGGATAACAGCGTCGACGAGTTGGTCGATTTTATGTGAGAACTCGCCTTTTAAACTTTGTAGTGCCGCTTTAGCCGCTTGTTCAGAGTTGGTATCGATAAGGTCTGCGATTGCTTCCGCTTGAGTCAAATCTAACTTGTCGTTAAGAAATGCTCGTTCGCTGAACTCGCCAGGGCGGGCAGGGCGTATGTCGGGAATTTCCAGAATGGCTTTGATGATCATATCAATCAAAATTGGACCACCATGCCCCTGAAGTTCTAAGACATCTTCACCGGTAAAGGAATTAGGACCCGGGAAGTAAATAGCGATACCTTCGTCAAGTAATTCACCGGCGCTATTATAAAATGGCAGGTATTCCGCCTTGCGAGGTTTAGGACATTGGCCAAGCAATATTTCTGCAACGTTTTTGCAGGCTTTACCGCTGACCCGAACAATACCAACACCACCGCGCCCAGGCGGGGTAGCCTGGGCAACAATGGTGTCGTGGGTAAAGTCATTATCGTGCATAGCGATTACTTACCGCGAACGTTAATGCCTTTTTTCTCGAGGCCTTTGTAAATAATTAACATCTGCGCAATGGTAATCAAGTTACTAACCAACCAGTATAGTACCAGCCCTGATGGGAACCACAGGAAAAATACTGTAAAGATAACCGGCATGTACTGGAACAGTTTCTGTTGCATTGGATCCGCAGTCGGTGTCGGCTGCAGTTTTTGCATCAGGAACATGCTGGCACCCATTAGGATAGGTAAGATGTAGTACGGGTCTTTAGTTGACAGATCCTGAATCCAGAATACGAATTCTGAGTGACGCAGTTCCACACTTTCCAGTAATACCCAGTATAACGCCAGGAATATGGGAAGTTGTAACAACATCGGTAGGCAACCACCCAGAGGATTAACTTTTTCCTCTTTGTAGAGCTTCATCATTGCCTGAGACATTTTCTGACGGTCAGAACCATAACGCTCGCGCATTGCCGTCATTTTAGGCTGCAGCATCCGCATTTTTGCCATTGACACATATTGTGCCTTGGTCAGAGGGAATAACGCTGCTTTTACCACAACGGTCGTTAGGATAATCGCCAGACCCCAGTTCAAGACAAGGCTTTGCAAGAATTGAAGCAGTTTGAAAATGGGCTGCGCCAGCCACCACAAGAAACCATAATCAACCGTTAAATCAAGATTCTCGACCAAAGCGGCCATTGAGTCTTGATCTTTAGGGCCAAGATAAATGGTTGATTCAATCACTGCCGTTTCTCCGGCATTGATTTGTTCCATTGGGTAGATGACACCAATGATAGCTTGCGAGTTATCGGCTACACGGGAGAATAAGCGGTTATCCTGCTGCTGCGTCGGAATCCATGCAGATACAAAATAATGCTCGAGCATACTAACCCAACCAGTCTGAGTCGAAACATTGAGACGTTGGTCTTGCATGTCCTCAAAATCGTATTTTTCGAACTTATCGTCATCGTGTGAGTAGGCAGCACCAAAGTATGTCGGCATGATCATGCTACCGCCTTCGCCTGCTGTCATTGTTTGCTGCAGTTGACCGTAAAATTGTAGTTGTTGTGCCTCGTTGGCGTTGTTTAAAATTTCGTAACGCACGCCAACGTCATACTGGCCTTGTTTGAACGAAAATATCTTTTTAACAACCGTGCCATCTGCTTTTTGATAGGTTAGGGGAACTTCTAAGGTTCCGTTTTCCATCACATATTCAGTTTTCTCGACAGAGAATTCAGCCCGGCCGCCACTTGAGTCAATACCATCGGGACCAATCAGACCAGATTGAGCGATATAAAGGTTACCTGGCTCTCGCTGCAGTAATTGAAAACGTTGCTCTGAATCCAGTGATTGAGCAAATTCAAGCAATTTTGCCGAGACGATATCGCCGCCTTTAGCGTCAATAACAATATCAAGAACGTCGGTTTTAACTTCGACTAGCTGACCGGTATTTGTCTTAGCAACCGGACTATCACCATCAGGAACTGATGAATCACCGGGCACACTACCTTGAGGTTCTGGTACTGTGGAGTCGCTATTACTCGTTGTTGACGTGCTTGTCGTGTTGCTTGGTGCCTGAGTTCCCGGCGCTGTATCGACCATCCAGGTCTGAAACAGGAAAAAGGACACCACTAAAAAAGCAATAAAAAGTATCGATCGTGGCGAATTCATAGTGATTTCGTCTCTAAGTTGCTACTGTTCTTGTGAATGAAAAGCGTCTTTGTTGTCACGGGTAGGTTCGGGAACCGGATCAAATCCGCCCTCGCTACCCGGGTGGCAGCGAGCTATGCGCTTAGCCGCCAATCCAACGCCCTTAATTGTACCGTGTTTCTCTATCGCCTCACAGGCATAATGTGAACAACTCGGGTAAAAACGACAGCGTGGACCTAATAGTGGAGAAATAACCCACTGGTAGATCTTGATTACTGCGATTGGTATTGCTTGCAGCGCTTTGCCAGTTTTCGCCATAAATAGTTCAACGTGTCATTGAGTTCGGTATTGTCGAGGTCTACGATACCTTGTTTGGCAATAACCACAATGTCGAAATTAGGGATTTTGTGTTGCTTTAAGCGAAAGGTTTCGCGAACTCTGCGTTTAATGCGATTACGCTGCACCGCTGTTTTAGCGCGTTTTTTACTGACCGTTACGCCAATTCTGGGATTATCAAGCGTATTCGGGGTTGCAAGCATTGTAATATGCGCTGTGACTGCTTTTACAGGGGGATTTGAGAAAACAGTTTGAAACTGAGAGGGAGTTAGCAGGCGCAACTCCCTTCCATAAGCGAGAGTGTTATTATGCACTCAGTACTTTACGACCACGTGCACGACGACGTGCAATGACTTTACGGCCGTTCTTTGTTGCCATGCGAGCACGGAAACCGTGACTACGCTTGCGTTTTAATACGCTGGGTTGAAAAGTTCTTTTCATAACAGTTATTCCATCGGTCAAAGCTAAAATTTTAGAGCGCGGATCTTACCGATCTTTTTGGCAGTAGTCAACAAGTGAATGGCCTCGGTGTGATTATATTTTGTGTTTTTTAATCCACATTTTAATAGTCCATAACTATGGTTTATGTGGATAATAGTATGGGTTACTCACAATTATGCTCATGACTAAAGCGTTAAATTTATCCGTTATTTATCGTTTATAGGTGGCGTGATAAAACGCGCTGAAGTACAATCATTGTAACGAATAATTATAAAGAAGATGGAGATGTTAGTGTGAATAATTCGCTTTGGCAGCAGTGTTCAGAACGACTGCAATCTGATCTACCCTTGCAGCAGTTCAACACATGGATTCGCCCGATTCAGGCAGAACAGTCAAGCGACACACTAAGCTTATACGCGCCGAATATTTACTCAGTGGATTGGGTCCGTGATAAGTACTTAAAGACGATCAACACGATCCTCAATGAATTGACGGATAATAAAGCGCCAAAGGTCATTATAAAGGTTGGTAATGTAAGCAGTAGTAGCGAATCCAAGACGGCTCCAGCTCGTTCGCGACAAGCGCCCAGACGAACAGGCCCTACCTTTGGTCAGCTGGCACCCGATGAAAATGAAGTGTTTGAAAGTAATATTCACCCGGAATACACCTTTGATAATTTCGTAGAGGGTAAGTCGAATCAATTAGCTCGTGCAGCAGCCATTCAAGTCGCTGAAAACCCAGGTGGCGTTTATAACCCACTATTTGTGTATGGTGGTACAGGTCTGGGTAAAACCCATTTGTTACATGCCGTTGGCAACGGGATTATGGCACACAAGAAGGGTGCAAAGGTCTTTTATATCCGCGCTGAGCGTTTTGTTCAGGACATGGTTAACTCAATTCGTAATAGTTCGACCAATGAGTTTAAACGCTATTATCGCTCTGTCGATGCGTTACTTATTGATGATATTCACTTCTTTGCGAATAAGAAAGGCTCTCAAGAGGAGTTTTTCCACACCTTTAACGCCTTACTCGAAGGCAACCAGCAGATCATTATGACAAGCGATCTTTACCCTAAAGAGATCGATGGGGTGGAAGACAGATTAAAGTCTCGTTTTGGCTGGGGATTGACTATAGCTATTGAACCACCCGAACTTGAAACACGTGTAGCGATTCTTATGCGTAAGGCGGAAGAGCGCGGTTTGCATATGCCACATGAAGTTGCTTTTTTCATCGCCAAACGCCTGCGCTCGAATGTACGCGAACTTGAAGGGGCGCTGAACCGAGTGGTGGCAAATGTGTCTTTAACAGGACGTGCTATTACGATAGATTTTGTCAGAGAGGCGTTACGCGATCTTATTGCAGCGCAGGAAAAGCTCGTTACGATAGATAATATCCAAAAAACCGTGGCCGAGTATTACAATATCAAGTTGGCAGATATTCTATCTAAAAGGCGCAGTCGCAGTGTTGCCCGGCCGAGGCAGTTAGCTATGGCGTTAGCAAAAGAGTTGACCAACCATAGCTTACCGGAGATTGGCGATGCATTTGGCGGTCGCGATCACACAACGGTTTTGCACGCATGTAGGCAAATTCAGAAATTGAAAGACGAACAACACGATATAAAAGAAGACTATAGAAACCTTATTCGCACCTTGTCGTCGTAGTGCGAACCGGGATAGCCAGGGGAAGAACAATGAAATTTAACGTAAGTCGGGATGCGTTTTTAAAACCGTTGCAGGTAGTAAGTGGAGCAGTAGAGCGTCGCCATACTTTACCTATTCTTTCGAATTTACTGTTACAAATCGAAGGCGATCGTCTACGATTAACGGGCACCGATCTCGAGGTAGAGTTAGTTTCTTCGGTTGCTGTAAATGGCGCTGGTGGCGATGGTGCGGTTACTGTGCCCGCAAAAAAGCTTGTCGATATCGTTAGGAGCTTGCCGGAAGACTCGAACATTGAGTTTTCTGCAGAGGAAGATAAAGCGTTCGTTCGCTCGGGGCGATCGAAATTCAAACTTAGCACACTTCCCGCTGATGACTTTCCCAATATCGACGACTGGACTAGCGATATAAATTTCGTTAGCGACCAAGTCGTATTAAAACGACTGATGGAAAAAACCCACTTCTCGATGGCGAATCAAGATGTTCGCTATTACCTCAATGGCATGTTATTTGAAACAGATAATGGCATGCTTCGCTCGGTAGCAACTGACGGGCATCGTTTAGCGATGAGTAGCTGCGCAGTAGAGCAACCTGGCTTGGCGCAAAAACAGGTGATTGTTCCACGTAAAGGTGTAGTTGAACTCCTGCGTCTGCTGGGCGAAGAGGAAGCCGAGGTGTCGGTGGCTATTGGCAACAATCATATTCGAATTGAAAATGAAACGATTGTGTTTACCAGTAAATTGGTAGATGGTCGCTTCCCTGATTACCGACGTGTACTCCCTAGCGGTGGCGATAAAATCGTGGTTGCTGATCGTGATTTGCTGCGGCAAGCGTTCGGACGCGCGTCTATTCTGTCTAATGAGAAATTCCGGGGCGTGCGCTTAAATCTAGCTTCGGGCGAGTTATGTATTACTGCGACTAACCCTGAACAGGAACAGGCTGAGGAAGTTATTGAAGTTGATTACCAGGGTGAGGAGTTAGAGATAGGGTTCAACGTGAGTTATCTTCTGGATGTTTTAAATAACGTGGACGATAACGAAATTCGTTTTACTCTAGCAGACTCCAATAGCAGTGCGTTGATCGAGCCAAATCATGATGACTCCTGCTGTTATGTTGTTATGCCAATGAGGTTGTAACTCAATAATGCGGGTTGTTCGTTTTATGGGGGAGGATTTTCGTAATTTTAAACGGGTTGAATTCTCTCCCCATAACAACGTAAATATTATTTTTGGCGATAATGGCTCCGGTAAAACGAGTTTATTGGAAGCATTATATTTGTTTGGCTTCGGGCGTAGTTTTCGGCCTGGAGGATTCCGTCCCCTAATTAATTCGCAAGCGGAAAAGTTTACGTTGTTTATTGAGGCAAAATCGGACTCTGGTGATGCCTTGAATAAATTTGGAATGGCTCGCTACCAGGGCGGTGATAACCAAATCCGTATTAATGGTGGAGGCAACACCAAGCTATCTGAACTTGCGAGTTATTTCCCAGTCCAGTTGTTTACTCCCGAGTCGGTAGACGTAGTTTATGGTGGGCCGAGTGGAAGGCGTCAATTAATTGATTGGGGTGTGTTCCACGTGGAACATTCTTTTTTTGAAGTTTGGTCGAATTACAATAAAGTACTTCAACACCGAAACAAACTATTAAAACGGAACCGTAGTAATTACAGTCTTTCACAAGACAAGTTTTGGCTTGACCAACTTAGCAAGTACGGTGAAAAAATCACTTTGCTCAGAAAACAGTACCTATCAAACCTACGTAAATATTTCCTCGATACGACGAAATTATTCTTACCAAATGTTACACTGGACGTTTCGCTAAAGCTTGGTTGGGATCAGAATAAGACTTTTGAAGAAGCACTTACTAGTGCTCTTGATAGTGACCTAAAATATGGCCATACGACAGTGGGGCCTCATAAAGCGGATCTAACCATAACTGCGGATGGTGTTTCCGCACGAGAATACCTATCGAGAGGACAGATGAAAGTCCTCGTCGCAAGTTTAAAATTGAGCCAAGCACAACTTCTGCGAGAGACCACAGGTAAGTCGTGTATAATAATTGTAGATGATTTAACCTCAGAGCTTGACCGAGAAAATCAAAAGAAATTTTGCGCAGTACTAGAGAATAGTGGATCACAAGTTTTTTTAAGTACGGTGAGCATTAATAATCTTACCGAAAATTTCAAAGAACGACCCGAAATGTTCCACGTGGAACAGGGAATTCTAAAACGTCATATTGAGAAATAACTATGGAAGAGAATAACTACGGATCATCCAGTATTAAGGTCTTAAAAGGGCTTGATGCGGTGCGTAAACGTCCAGGCATGTACATCGGGGATACTGATGATGGAACGGGTCTTCACCATATGGTTTTTGAGGTGGTGGATAACTCGATAGACGAAGCGTTGGCTGGGCATTGTTCTGAAATTCTGGTTACCATTCACTCGGACGGCTCTGTGTCAGTACGAGATGACGGACGGGGAATTCCCGTAGATATCCACGAGGAAGAGGGGGTATCTGCAGCTCAGGTCATCATGACGGTATTGCATGCCGGTGGTAAGTTCGATGATAACTCCTATAAAGTTTCCGGTGGTCTCCATGGTGTTGGGGTTTCAGTTGTTAACGCCTTATCTGATAAACTGACGCTAACCATCCGACGTCAGGGGCATATCTACGAGCAGACTTACCATCTAGGTGAGCCAGAGTCTGATGTACAACAGGTTGGAGATACAGAGGCAACAGGAACCGAACTTCGTTTCTGGCCTAGCAATGAGATTTTCACTGATACGTTATTCCATTACGATATTCTGGCAAAACGCCTACGCGAATTATCATTTCTGAATTCGGGTGTCGCTATCAGATTACGTGATGAGAGAGATGAGCGTGAAGATTTATTTAAATACGAGGGTGGCATCGCTGCTTTTGTTAATTATTTGAATAAAGCAAAAACGCCGATTCACCCAGAGGCATTTCATTTTTCGCTCGAAAGAGACGACGGTATTGCCGTTGAAGTGAGTATGCAATGGAACGATTCATTCCAGGAAAATATTTACTGTTACACTAACAATATTCCACAACGGGATGGCGGAACCCACTTAGCCGGCTTCAGAGCTGCGTTGACACGTACTTTAAATAGCTTTATGGAAAAAGAAGGCTTTGCCAAAAAAGCTAAAACTAGTGCGACGGGTGATGATGCTCGTGAAGGTCTAACTGCTGTAATTTCAGTTAAAGTACCGGATCCTAAATTTTCTTCACAGACCAAAGATAAACTGGTGTCATCAGAAGTTAAAACTGCAGTAGAGCAGGCGATGAACGAACGTTTATCAGATTTTTTGCTCGAACGTCCACAAGACGCAAAACTGATCGTTAATAAGATTATTGATGCGGCTCGCGCGCGAGAAGCAGCCCGTAAAGCGCGCGAAATGACACGCCGCAAAGGCGCTCTGGACATCGCCGGCTTACCGGGGAAATTGGCAGATTGCCAGGAAAAAGACCCTGCACTATCTGAACTTTATATTGTGGAGGGTGACTCTGCGGGCGGTTCAGCAAAGCAAGGACGTAACAGAAAGAACCAAGCCATTTTGCCACTAAAAGGTAAAATCCTTAACGTAGAAAAGGCTCGGTTTGACAAGATGCTGTCTTCGCAAGAGGTCGGAACATTAATTACCGCAATGGGTTGTGGTATCGGCCGTGATGAATACGACCCCGATAAAACGCGTTACCACCGAATTATTATCATGACGGATGCCGACGTAGATGGCTCTCACATTCGGACACTATTGCTAACGTTTTTCTATCGCCAAATGCCAGAAATTATTGAGCGCGGCTATATTTATATTGCACAGCCACCGCTTTATAAGGTTAAAAAAGGCAAGCAGGAAACCTACATAAAGGACGATCCTGCCTTAATTCGCTATTTAACTAGTCTCGCATTGGACAACGCTTCGTTGCATGTGAATGCCGACGCACCGGGTATTGCCGGTGAACGCCTAGAATACTTAGTCAATGGCTATCAATTAGCTCAAGAAACAATTAAGCGTCTTAGTCGCAGAATCCCTGAGAAGTTTCTTCAACGTCTTTTCTATGCTGAACAACTAACGGACGAGCGTTTAAAAGATAAAAGCTTTATGGAAAATTGGGTGAAAGCACTGAACGAAGATCTAACGGCGCGAGAAGTTGATTCAGCAACTTACACTATCAGTCTAAAAGAAGACGCTGAGCGCAACATGTGGCTTCCGTCGACTAACATTCGCCAACACGGTGTTGATACGGAATACCCTTTAAGTTACGAATTTCTCATGTCTAAAGATTATGAACAGATAGTAACGGTAGGGTGGGAGATTGACTCGCTAATAGAAGAAGGTGGTTACGTAACACGTGGCGACAAGAAGCAGCCGATTGATCACTTTGTTGAAGCTGTCGAATGGCTGATTGGCGAATCAAAGCGCGGTTTGTACGTGCAGCGTTATAAAGGGTTAGGAGAGATGAACCCTGAACAACTTTGGGAAACAACTATGGATCCTGAAACACGCCGTATGTTGCAAGTAACCATTGAAGATGCGATTGGCGCTGACCAACTGTTTACTACCTTAATGGGTGACGATGTTGAGCCACGTCGAGCATTCATTGAGAGTAACGCGTTAAAAGTAGCTAATCTGGATGTCTAATAAAATTAGATGACCGGGAATAAAAAAAGCCTCGATACTCGAGTAATGCTTGTCAGTTAAGCTAATGGCTAGCGGCTTTATAAGGCGACCGCATCGGATAACGTTGCGGTCGCCTTTTTATTGCACGAGGATAATGCC
>NZ_SNXI01000022.1 GCF_004362895.1 Idiomarina aquatica
ATCGGGGATCGGCGTCAAGAGGTAATCGGTAAATTGGCGATCAATCGCTCATTTATTGGACAGTTCTAAATCCGAATATTGGTGCGGAATAACGGTATGATAGGTTGCTAGGATAACGTATTATGCCAGTTAAATGAACGCTGAAACTTTAACCAACATAGGGTCTAAAGGTGTCTTTTTCGCAATATTTACGCTATCGATGGTTACGAAAATTAAAATCCCTGCAAGGTAAGGCTTTAAAAAAGCGAGCGCCCTCGATCGTAGAGCAAACTTGGTCAAGCGAATACGTAACAAACCCACATCGGTTGTCACAACCGCTAATGATAAACTTGACCTCTTTTCCGAAGCGCTACAAACATCTGCACCTAACACTTAAGTCATTGTTAATGCAAAACATGCGCGCCGACCAGGTTAATTTGTGGCTCTATAAAGACGATATCGCTCAACTACCGGAAAGCGTTAAAGAGCTTACACAGCATGGCCTCAAGCTTCATTCATTGGCGCACGACACGCGCTCTTATAAAAAGTTAATACCTGCGTTAAGTAACTATCCTGATGCATATCACGTCACCGCCGACGACGATATTTACTACCGTCCAAACTGGCTTGAAACCCTGGTAAACGAACTACAGCCAAAACAACAGGAAATTCTTTTTTGGCGCGCTCATCGTGTCACTCGATATGCCAACGGTACGCCTAAGCCGTATCGAAAATGGGAACCGAAAACGGAACATCGTGGCCCCTCTAATGACCTGTTTTTTACTAGTGGTGGTGGCGTGATTTTCCCCCCGGGTAGCTTAGAACCTACAGTGACTGACATCGATCTCGCACAGCAATTGGCGCCCTATGCGGACGATCTGTGGTGGTATGTAATGGCTCGTCTGAATAACACATCGCTGCGACGCGTTGGCGATAACCCAGCCTTAATAAACTGGCCCGATAGTCGCGAGGGCTCGCTTTGGCAACTCAACAAACAAGAAGCCATTGGTAACGATGCTCAGCTGACTAAACTAACTGATTATTTTGAGCTGAAGTTATAAAAATTCTGATTTTATTTACGACAATAATCATATGTGCTTAAATAATAACCAATAATGATAACTATAAAGTACCCATGTGACACCACGGCAACCTAATACATCATTTGATCAGCTTCTATCTCAGCTTTCGACTCGCTTAATCAACAGTGAGCATGCTGAGACGCAGACATGTATTGCCGAAGCTATTGCTGCATTTGGTGCTTATGTCGATGCAGACCGTTGCTACGTGTTTGAGTTTTCTGAAGACATCAGCAGCATGAGTAACACTCACGAGTGGGTTCGGGATGGGCAGTCTGCTCACATTGATGATCTCCAGGGGGTAACCTCAGGTGACCTTCCCTATTTTTTTGAGCAGATGCGAAGGTCGCATCAGTTTATTACTAACGACGTCGGTCAGTTGCCGGCTAATGCTGAAAATGAAAAAGCTGAATTTCAGCGAGAGTCGATTAAGTCGGTTATTTGTATAGGCCTTGTCGCAAATAACAAACTGCTCGGTTTTGTTGGTTGCGACATGGTGCACGACACTTACCAATGGTCAGAAGAGGACATCCGTCACTTAAGCCTGGTCGCTAATATGATTGCCAATACGCTCGAGCGCGAGCAAACCTATCAAAAGCTCATAGAAACGCAGCGCCAACTTGAAGAAGCCAACAGCAAACTACAGGCACTCGCAACGATTGACGGACTTACCGGCATCGCCAATAGACGCGCCCTGGATGAAGCGTTAGAGAAAGAAGTAAAAAGGGCAAAACGGCAACGCACCGGTATTGCCGTTTTACTTATCGATATTGATCATTTCAAATCATTTAACGATGCCTACGGCCACTTAAAGGGTGATGAGGCCCTAAAACAAGTTGCCGATGCGCTAGCGACTATTATGCAGCGCAGCACAGACTTTGTAGCACGCTACGGCGGTGAAGAATTTGCCGTAATCATGTCCACAGACTCAGCCTGGCAAGCCCTGCGCAAAGCCAACGAAATTCTCGATGCGGTAGAAAACCTCGATATCACTCATGAGCGTTCAGATACTGACCCCTATCTGACGGTCAGTATCGGCGGCTACTTCGAGGTTCCCAAAGCCGACGCCGAGGTAGCCGGCACCATACAACAGCTTTTGAACAATGCCGATATGGGTCTTTACCAGGCTAAAGATGACGGCCGTAACTGCATCCGCTTTTATTAGGCCTGCCTAGACTGTAACTTTAGACGCCTGTTTTGCGTATTTTCGTGTCCAAAAGTGGATAGCGATGCCACCTAAAATACCCGGTGCTATCCAAAATACTAATTGCCACTGCCCCAGCTCAGCCAGAACATGGCGTGCACCAAATGCGAAGAACGCCGTATAAACAGCAATGCCTGAACCGCACATCGAACTTAGGTGTTCTAGTAACCAGCGGTTGGTTGCTACCTGTTTAGCAAAGGCATAATGCATAACTTGCACAGCGCTGATGACACCGAATACTGAAAACACGTAACCCAATACGCTATTACCGATGCCATTAAGAGTAAAAGCAAATAACACCAAGGAGCTACCCAGAAGCGCCACCGGCGCAATGACGTGATGCAACTGACGGGCTATGCCGCGATCACGTTTTGTCTTCAAGGCTAGCATGGCCTGATTAACCGCATTATAGGTGAGCAGGGATAGCACCAATAAGAGTGTCCAGAACCCGTTAATATTGCGAGTAAGCTGGACCGGGTCGGTACTTCTCTCATACCAAGCTGCTTTGAATAACTCCGGAGCTGATAGCACCATGACACACATCACAATTGCCGAGATCGAGACGGTATACATGGTAGCGACATAGGCTTTACCAAAACGCCGGTGATTCAATCCGCCTTTTCGCGTAGTAATGGGGATCCAGAATAGCAACATGGCAACGACGCCTGCGCTGATATGTAAATAAAGTAAAATGGAATGAAGTGTCAGCATCAGTATTCTCCTTAGCAAGTCACTTAATGCTAGCGACAAGAAAGTGGGATAACAGGTGCCAAAAGTCACTTTGACACGCGTGACTTTTGGCCTATTGCCGACACCGACGACGGTGGCATACTAGGCTAATGAAAATACCTTTATTAAAAAAACTTGCAGAAAACAACTACGGAGTGGATCGTTGGGTTGCTCTGCTGACGTGGGCGTTGCTAAGCGTGGCCTGCCTCTACTTCCTGGCTGAACGACCGGCCTCACCGTTTTTTAGTGAGTATTGGGTGATCACTGCTGCGTGCTTCGTCATATTTTACCTGTGCTTTCATTGGGCAACACGTGAGGCACCGTTACCAAATGAACCGAAGCTACGCGTCATACTGGTAGCCATACAGTTTATTACGATCGTCGGTTTGTACTTCTTAGTTCCCTACAACTTCGTCGCCATACTGATGGTGTTATGGGCCGCTCAGTTACCCTATTTTATGCCGCTAAACAAAGCGATAGCCGCGTCACCTATCATTGCGCTACCGCACTTTTTGGTTTATCAGTTTTATTGGCAGGATAATTTCGCCTGGCTTTCTGCTGTCCTATTCTGGACCTTCATCATCTTTTCGATGACCATGATGGGCACACAGCTGCGCGAAGCTAGGGCACGCGAAAATGAACAACGAATTAATCGCGAACTAAGGGCTACACAAGCTTTATTAACCGAAGCTGGCAAACAAACCGAGCGAACAAGAATTGCACGCAATATCCATGATCTTCTCGGCCATCACTTAACGGCACTCACCATCAACCTGCAGGTTGCGGAACGTAAGTCGGCTGGCGAAGTACAATCTTTGATCGAAAAAAGTCGCAGCATTGCGCAGTTGCTGTTAGCCGATGTTCGGGAGGCTGTGTCTGAAATACGCGAATCTGACGTCATGGATATTGCGCCGGCAATTGCGGCCTTGGACGTTAAGATACCATCCAAAACCGTTAAGCTGGATTATCCTACTCCCCTTAACATCAACAATATTTATGTCGCCGAAGCGATACTGGCGTTAATCCAGGAGTCGCTTACTAATTTTATGCGACACTCTACGGGCGATCAGTATCAAGCGACGGTAACCACGGACGGGCATTTTATTAACGTCGTGATTACCGATAACGGCAAAATTAACCATGACATTACCGAGCGTAACGGTATCAAAGGATTAACCGAACGCGTTAGTTTGGCGGGTGGAACACTACAGTTTTTAGCGCCACCAGCATTTGGCATAAACGCTGAGTTCAGGGCTGAGTCCTCAAATGATTAATATCCTGTTGGTTGATGACCAAACGCTAGTCAGGCAGGGACTTAAAAGCTTGCTCGAGATGAGTGAACGTGTCGCTGTGATTGCAGAAGCTGAAAATGGCAATTCGGCGATTGCGGCCGTTAGTCAGTATCGGCCTGACGTAGTGTTAATGGATATTCGCATGCCGGAGATGGATGGTATTGAGGCGGTCTCGCAACTCAGTAAAGAATTCCCTTCAGTTGCGGTGCTAATGCTGACGACATTTGATGATCATGCTTCAGTGATAGCGGCAATTCAAGCGGGTGCCAAAGGCTATTTGCTCAAAGACGTTTCACTCGAGACACTGGTCGATGCTATCGAAGCCCTTTATCGCGGCGAATCATGGATCCAACCGGTCGTCACTGAACGTATCATTAAAGGACTGCAATCTGTCCGGCCACAAACACCAACAACAGACTTAGTCGAGCCATTGACTGATAAAGAGTTGGCTGTTCTTAGGCTGGTAGCCGCGGGACTCAGTAATCAGGAGATTGCTGAGTCCCTTTTTAAATCCACGGGCACGGTCAAAAATCAGGTGTCGTCGCTAATGGCAAAGCTCGAGGTGCGCGATCGCACCCGCGCCGTGCTCAAAGCAATCGAATTAGGCCTGCTGTGAGGCAATCCACTGGTCGACCCGGCGCTCCAATATATGCAATGGTAAAGCGCCACCGCCTAATACGGTGTCGTGGAACCCTCGAATATCGAACTTATCGCCCAATGCCTGTTTGGCTTTTTCCCGTAACTCCAGAATCTTTATCATACCAATTTTGTAGGCTGTCGCTTGCCCCGGCATGACCAGGTAACGACGTACCTCTGATCGCACTGCGCCTTCGGCAATCGGCGTATATTCTTCAAAATATTTTACCGCATCCTCTTCGGTCCAGCCTTTCGCATGCATACCGGTATCAACAACTAGCCTAACAGCACGCCAAATTTCAGTGATCAGACGACCAAAATCAGAATAGGGGTTCTGGTAAGCGCCCATTTCCTTAGCCAATTGCTCGGAATAAAGCCCCCAGCCTTCGCTGTAAACGGTGAATCCGGCTTGGGTACGAAACTCAGGAACCGAATCAAGCTCTTGTGCAATAGAAATTTGCATGTGGTGACCTGGGTTCCCTTCATGATAGGCGATAGCTTCCATTTCATTTTTTGGCATCGCGGTCATGTCTGACAGATGTGCATAGTAAATACCCGGGCGCGAACCATCCGGCGTGCCCGGATAATAATGCTGCGCGGCACCATCTTGTTCGCGGAATGATTCAACCCGTTTTACGACCAAATCGGCTTTTGGCAGGATGCCGAAATAGTCTGGCAGGCGCTCGTTAATAAAAGCGAGGTACTTTTTAGAGTCCTCGATATACATCTGTGCGCCTTCGTCGGTATCTGGGTAGAAAAACTGTTCATCGGTACGAATAAAAGTAAAGAACTCCTGCAAATCACCATCAAACCCAACTTGATCCTTGATTTTCAGCATCTCATTGTTAAGACGCTCTACTTCAGTCAGGCCCAGTTGGTGGATTTCGTCGGCAGTCATATCGGTGGTAGTGTAGTTCTTCAACATCGCATTGTAGAACTCGATACCGCCATCAAACCGATGCATACCGGTCGCTACTTCCGGAGTATTCTCGATATCACTTTCAAAAAAGCCGATTATTTGCTCATACACCGGCATCACGCGTTTATACAGGACGTCAGCGGCTTCCGTCCGAAGTGCCTCTGCTGTTTGCTGATCAATTAACTCTTGCGCCAACAGGCCATCAATTTTTTTATTGGCATCCGCCATAAACGCAGAGTCCTCACCCTCCATGAACGGCGCACCCGTGATAACCTTTTCCGATTCTTCAATAATTAACTCGTAGGCAAAGCGCGGGGCACGGATCCCCTGTTCAACCTGCTTTTCTGCCCTTACCAATAACTGTTCCAGCGCTCGTGCGCCCTCACCCAAACGACTAATGTAGGCGTCCATGTCGGCTTTTGTATCGACGCGGTGGAAGTTAAGTAAAAACTGCGGCATGAAGGTATGCGCGCCACGCATTTGATCAAATACATAATCGTACTGACGGAACTCAGCATTACGCTTAGCTTGCTCGTACTGATAGACCCAAACATCGTACGACGTTTTTGCCTCGTTACTGAGCTTGTCATAATCGAAGCTGGATTTTAACTCATCGACCGTGCCTTTTAGCCAGGCAAGCTGCTCTTGCTCGGCTTCGATACTCATGTCGTCAATTTCGCCATAGCGGTCTTTACGACCCAAAAAGGTCATTTGCATGGGGCTTTGTTGTAGTTGTTGCTGGTACTTTTCTTCAAACCACGCATTAAGACGCTGCGTCTCTGACTGCTCGGCTTGTGTTACCGGTTGCTCAGCAGCTGCTTGTTGGTTTTGTGACTGGGTGTCTGCCGGCTGACCACAACCAGCCAGAATACCCGCTAATGCAAGTGCGACAATTGAGTGTTTCATGTTTCGGCCTTTTAATTTTTATTCTTGTCATGCAGTTTTCCTGCAGGGGAAGAAAAACTATAGCGCGCTTGGTACACTGATTGGAATAGCAAAGAACAAATTTTAATCAATTTATTGTTTAAGGACTTTTCTCGTTATGGCAAAGCCGAACAAAAAAGGTCCCAAACGCACCGTACAGATATCCTGTTTGCAGTGTAAAACGCCTATTTTCAAATATCGTAAGGGTGGTAAAGGTGCGTTGGTCAAATGCTTTATAGAACGTATTGTCGAAGATCATACAAATCGACCCTGCCACTGTCCGGGCTGTGGTCAGGAGTTTGCCCGCGAAACCATGATTCGTGGTGCTCCAGCTTACAAAATGATCGGCGGCAAAGTACATATGAAATAGCTTAATAAATGGTGAAACCACTCATGATTGATGCCCAGCTTCGCGACCAGTATTTGCATGCCTGTGAACAAGCGAATTACTCATTGCTGCGGCACCCGCAGCACTCCATGGCTGAGCAGCTTAAACAGCTAGCAGCCAGTATCGATGCAGGAGACAAGCCCGATACTTACGGCCGGAGTGGTGTAATCGAAGCTTTCGAGCAAGATGTCGCGCAGTTGCTGGGAAAACAAAATGGGCTCTTTTTACCCACCGGAACGTTAGCCCAACCTGTCGCTCTGAAATTGCATAGCTTAAAGCGCAACAAATTTAGCATCGCTATGCACCCAAGCTCGCATTTATTACTGCACGAACACCGCGGGATTGAGAAGTTGTGGGGCTTAAAAGTACAACAAGTTGGTGCGCCATCGGTGCCATTTTCGCTAGCCGAATTAAAGGCACAATGCGACAGCGATACAGCTGCTCTCGTTTTTGAGCTGCCGATGCGTGAGATTGGCGGTGAACTTACTGACTGGGAAGTACTTGATGAACAGATTGCCTGGGCAAAATCGCAGGGCATTGCTTGCCACCTCGACGGCGCCCGATTATGGCAAGTGGGTGCCTACTACAACCGCAGCCTTGCCGAGATTTGTGCCTTGTTTGATTCGGTTTATGTCAGCTTTTACAAGGATTTAGGCGGTATTAGCGGCGCGATGTTATTGGCAAACAAACCGTTAATTGATGAGGCTAGAATTTGGGCGCGCCGCGCTGGCGGCAACCCGATATCGCTTTACCCTGAAGTGCTCGCCGCACGTTTAGGCCTAAAAGAAAACTTACCTATAATGCCCGAGGCGGTGAGTTATGCTCATGAGTTGGGAAAAATGATCGCACCATTTCAGGATGTTCAGGTTACACCGCAACCTCCTAAGGCCGCCATGTTTCACTTAAGGTTTCCACTGTCACCCAACCAATTGGCGCGTAAAATTGCCGACTATGTGAGGGAGCAAGGGGTCATCATATTACCGTTACCGCGCTCTGGCGATGATAATCACAGCATTTGCGAAATACCGGTAGGCCGCAATGCAATGTCGCAACCACAGGATTTTTGGTTGCGACACTTTAAAGCATTCATCAACAGCCTAAATGATTAATCTTTTGAATGATGGCTGCTGTGATGCTCCATATGCTCACCTAACAGGTGGTTAAGGGTTTTTAGGTAATCTTTACCGAACCCTTTAACCCGCTGCTGATTCATTTGCTCTGAGCCTAGATGCACTTCCTCCAGCGAGTTAGTAGCCACGTCCAGCTCTTTACTTAATCGCGCCAGCGCAACTTCGAGGGTGTACGTCAGTTCATGTACTTTGGCCATATCCTCGGCACTCAAGTCACCGTTTACGATTTCTTCTAACATGGCGTTATATTTGCTCAGGTTCATGATCGCCTGCTGAAGATTTTCTGCCGGCTCAGGTTTAAAGTGCTGATATTGACGCTCGTCGTCATCAGCCAAAGCTGAAGTTGAAACCAACGGCGTGGCCGACAATAGCGCTGCCGTTAAAACACTAATCCAGAACTTTTTCATAAAGACTCCTTAATAATAACTATTCTCATTCTCTATTCAGCACCACTTCAAGTCAACGCTTTTTCGTTAAAGCTGATACTATAGTTTTGATAACAATCAAATTACCGCTGTAACAGGGAGTACGCAATGCACTATCGCTTGGTTTTTCTCATTAACTGCTTGCTAGCCTCAGTTTTTATCAACAGCGCGCTTGCGCAACAAGTTAACGATCAACCATTAAAAGTTGCGGTACGCGTTAACGCACCCTTCGTTATCGATAAGCAAGGCGAATATCAGGGGCTCGCTATAAAATTATGGCAAGACATAGCAGCCGATATGAATCGGCCATACGAGTTGCACCCCATGCCGCTGGATGCATTGTTACGTGAAATTGAACAGGGTAACTATGACATTGGCATTGGCGCTCTTACTATCACTGCGGAGCGCGAGTCGCGCCTGGACTTTTCCCAGCCGTTCCATAATGGTGGCTTGGCCATTGCAGTACCTGCCAATAACACAGCAACCTGGTGGGCGGTTACCAAACGATTTGTATCGATAGAGTTTTTAAAAGTTGTTGTTGTGTTAGGCGGCGTGCTTTTTATTGCAGGCGCACTGGTCTGGCTGTTTGAGCGACGTAAAAACCCGGATGAGTTCTCTGATAAACCATTGCAGGGTCTGGGTTCTGGTTTTTGGTGGGCTGCAGTGACGATGACCACCGTCGGTTACGGTGATAAATCGCCGCGTAGTCTTGGCGGGCGTGTTGTCAGCCTTATATGGATGTTTACCTGCGTGATTATCATTTCAAGCTTTACTGCATCTATTGCATCGTCGTTAACGGTGTCGCAATTTCAGTCTAAAGTATCGAGTGTTGCCGACCTGCCAAGTTCACGCGTCGCTACATTGGCTAATTCAGCTACCGCAAGCTGGTTGGAGCAACAAAATATTGGCTACCAAGGCTTTACTAATTTAGATAACGCATTGGCAAAACTTAATAACGGCGAGCTCGACGCAGTGATTTATGACGAGCCTATTTTACGTTACTCCATGCGAACCCAGTCGCTGAATAATCTACGCCTTTTGCCAGAACGGGTATTGCCACAAGATTATGGCTTTGTCATGCCGCAAGGCAGTAAACTACGCGAACCGGTGAACCGCGAATTACTGCAAGCCATACAGACCCAAAATTGGCGTGACTCGGTCGCACAATATTTAGGTAATTAGATAAGCCATCAAGTTAACAGCAAGTAAAGGAAATAAATGATGTTTTCCTGGTTTGAACGACGTTTGAATCCATTCCCGGCGGAGGAACCAACACAGCCGCCGCGGAGCTTTTTTGCTTTTTGTTGGCATTTTACCCGTGGCGCAACACCGTATATTGCCATGACAGCTGTGCTGATGGCCTGTATTGCCATTGCAGAAGTCTGGCTGTTTGGTTTTTTAGGGCAAATCGTAGACTGGTTGGCCCAACAAAACCGGGAGACCTTCTTTGAGGATCAATTCTGGCCGTTAGTGGGCATGGGTATTCTGGTATTAGTCGGACTGCCGCTACTGGTTTGGTTTCACTCGCTGTTAACCCATCAAACCTTGCTGGGCAACTTTCCCATGCGTATTCGCTGGCTCGGCCACCGTTATCTAATGAAGCAGTCGATGGCCTATTACCAGGACGAGTTTGCCGGACGCGTTGCTACTAAGCTTATGCAGACCTCGCTTGCCGTTCGGCAATGCATTATGACGTTTATCGAAATAGTGAACTACGTGGTGGTCTACTTTTTAGGGATGTTTGTCATTATTGGCAGTGCTGACTGGCGCATGATGCTACCGCTCGCATCATGGCTGGTGTTATACGCAGTATTACTACGCTATTTTGTTCCCCGGCTAGGCAAGGTTTCGGCACGACAAGCCGATGCACGGTCTGTAATGACCGGACGGATCGTCGATTCCTATACCAACATTCAAACAGTTAAGCTCTTCTCGCACTCGCAACGCGAGGCTTCCTTTGCGAAAGAGGGCATGGACAAGTTTTTGCGGACTGTGCATGAGCAAATGCGCCTGGTTACTAAGCTTTATGGTTTTTTATACTTTATCAACTGCGCTTTACTGTTTAGTTCGGCTGCCACTGCTATATGGCTTTGGCGCGGCGATCTAGTCAGTCTGGGTGCCGTTGCTGTCGTTATTGGTTTGGTGCTGCGCTTATTCGGTATGTCGCAGATGGTCATGTGGCAAATGTCGACGCTGTTCGAGAGCATCGGTACCGTACAAGATGGCATCGGTTCATTGTCGGTGCCTCAACGAATTACTGATAAGCCTAACGCTAAACCGCTTGAGGTCGACAGCGGCGAAATTCAATTTGATCACGTTGGCTTCCACTACGGTAAAGGCAGCGGCGTGATGGACGACTTTAACTTACAGCTACAACCGGGAGAAAAGGTTGGTATTGTGGGCCGTTCGGGTGCCGGAAAATCAACTTTAGTTAACCTTATACTGCGCTTTTATGACGTTGAAACGGGCGCCATCCGAATTGATGACCAAGTCATCAGCGACGTACAACAGGATAGCTTGCGCGCCCAAATTGGTATGGTCACGCAAGATACCTCGTTATTGCACCGCTCGGTCAGAGATAACATCCTTTATGGCCGACCCGATGCAACTGAAGCAGAGTTACAGCAAGCCATCAAGAGGGCGCACTGCGAAGAGTTTATTGCCGAGCTTTCGGATAGCAAGGGACGCACAGGACTGGACGCTCATGTTGGTGAAAGAGGTGTAAAATTATCCGGTGGCCAGCGTCAACGCATTGCCATTGCGCGGGTCATGCTTAAGGATGCGCCTATCCTGATTCTGGACGAAGCCACCTCAGCACTGGACTCTGAGGTAGAAAACGCCATTCAGGACAATTTATATCATCTGATGCAGGGTAAAACGGTTATTGCGATCGCACATCGGCTATCAACCATTGCCGCGATGGATCGTCTGGTGGTGATGGACAAAGGACAGATAATCGAGCAGGGTAGCCATGACCAGTTACTCGCTCAGAATGGCTTATACGCTAAGCTCTGGCGCCATCAGTCAGGTGGCTTCCTAGCTGAAGAAGTCATTGATTAATGAGCTTGCGTGGTTTCCACTTCAGAAAACGTCACGCCAAGCTCCAATAAACGCTGTTTCCCGCGCGCCGTCAGATCGGTGACAAACTGAAACTGCTGACGAGGGTCGATGGGGTACGCTTTTAATCGATAACGTGTACCCCATGGCTCTTCATTCAATGTCACTGTTACGGGCTTAGCCAATTGTAAAAAAGGACTGGTTAGCGCAATGTCTTCCAGCGCGTCACGAATAATAAAAGCATCATGCTGCGGGCGAATATAAAACTCGGCCACGCACATTAAACTGGGGCCGCCATTATTGGCGTTATGAATTAAATTATCCCAAAGCTTTAGGTGCGGTACCCAAATAACCGTATCATCATTGGTTACCAGCTCCACGGTTCGCATCCCAATATGTTTGACCTCACCGTACACCCCGTCAACTTCTACCCAGTCACCCGGGCGATAGGGCATCTCGTGTATTGCGACAATGCCGGCAATTAGGCTGCTAACATAATCCTTAAGGGCAAAGCCTATCGCTAAACCCGCGGCTCCCATCACCGCCACCATGTTCTGCAACGTCGGTTCGATGATTAGTGGAACAATGAGCAATAGTGCGATGACCAGAATAGCGATACGCAGCATGGGTACCAAAGCCAGCGTGTAGAGACGTCGCTTGCCGTGTAAATGGTTAGCAAGCCAGGGTATAACCCGTTGTGATAACCAAACAGCTAACCACGCCAGCACGGCAATAACAGCAATTTCGATTAAGGTCGTTGCGGTAATTTCCTTAAACAAACCTGCGACATTTTTTACTGATTCTGTATCCATTGCGTTCTCACACGTTTGCTAAAAGCGATCAAGCCATAAACCGCGCGACTTTAATGCCTGTCGAACGGTTGGGTAGCCAATGGCGGTAACGCGCCAAACCTCGTCGGTTAACGCAACAAGCCCGCTAGACCTTAAACTATAAAGCTCGACATCTAATTGCGACGGCGAAATAATCGGCAGAACCTGGCGCAACTGACGCAAGCTTAAGCCTTGATGAATTAACAGCATGTGCAATACAAATGCCGTGTAATCAGTAGCCTCTGCTGGCATAGACGGCATTTCGAACCGAGACTGCTGTGCGCCGGGGTGGCTTGCCTGACGTCGAAACCGGCGTTCTGCATAGGCACTGACGATACCCAGATTGCCACGCGATAACGATGCCAAGTGCTGAAGGTGTTCCTGTTCTTTTTCGAACCCTAACTGCGTCAACTGCTGTGCGCTGAAGGCCTGTAATGTCAGCGTATCAAGATGGCCGGTTGGCCAAAGCGTTTGTAAAAAGCTCCATGCCCAGCTATCACAAATTACAACGCCCTTACCCAACTCTCCGCTCATGGCTTTGGCAAAAAAATGGCGTACCCAACGCAGTCCTTTAGATTGACGAATAAAGCCGTGCGCCAGTTCAGGTATATACCAACCTGTTGTCGAATTTTCTTCACCAAGCGTCAAGTCTAGTGCGTCCAATGTCAATTCATCACGTGGCGGAGGGGAAAGCACTTGTAAACTATGTTGCTGACAAAAATCCCGGGCGATAACGTCTACACCGGCATGGGGAGGGCAAATAATCCACTTAATGCTACTGTCATCGGTATCGTCTAACCAGGCAGATAAACGCTTATCTAAGGCCACAAGACCTTTTTGCATATTCACGTTAACAGCATCGGAAGATTGCGGAGCTTCAGCCTCCTCATCATCTGCTGATTGTAGTTTAGCCTGCAGCGATAGCCACCAGCGCTTAATAGCAATCGTGGTTGGCGTTGGGGGAACTTCAAACTGACTTTCCGGCACCCATTGCCATGCCGTTGGCTGTTCAGATGATTCAGGCATGTCTGGCAGTCCCTGCTTTTCATTGTTGCATTTAGTGTAACCCTGTTCGTAAACAAGTCGATAGTAACCGGTAAAATTTTTAACCGCTCACTTGAAAAGTAAATCAAACAGCCACAGATAGAGAAGTAAGGCTGGCGTCTCTTAGAGAGTCTGCCCCAAACGGCACACGCTGTGCCAACTTTTAAAATTTATCAGTTATTGCTTCTTAGGAGAATGACTATGGCTACTATAGATTTAAGTCCTCTTTATCGCAGCAGCGTTGGGTTTGACCGTATGGCGTCGTTACTTGATGCGGCACTTCGTTCTGACACTGGCGCAACCGGTTACCCGCCCTACAACATTGAGCTTATTGCAGAAAACCAATATGCAATTACGCTAGCGGTTGCAGGCTTTGAGGAATCGGATCTTGAGATTGAGGTTGAAAATGGTGTGTTACGGGTATCCGGTAAAAAGCCTGAAGAAGGCGAGCAGCGTGAATTCCTGCACCGTGGTATCGCAAATCGCGCGTTTGAACGTAAGTTTAGCTTGGCCGAGCACATTGAAATAACCGGTGCGGCTCTTAAAAATGGGCTTTTGACCGTTGGTCTGATTAAGCGCATTCCAGAGGCAATGAAGCCAAAGCGCATCAGCATTGGCGCGTCGCCTAAAGAGCTTTTGGAAAACCGGACAACCAAGGCAGCTGAATAAACGTTAAATTGACCTCCCTGGATATTTAACCTAAGCGATTAAGAGGCGGGCTTCCGCCTCTTTTTTATTGCCAGGCGCTACGCCCCACTAAAATTCCAACGAACAGGGCGCCCACAGACATAGCCCTGAATATAGTCAACTTTTTCGTTTAATAGTGCGGTACGTGTATCGTCATTTTCTACGCCGACAGCACTGACTTCTACACCCGCGGCTCTGGCTAAACGGATACACGACATAACCAGCTCTGCCTCGACCGCATCGAGCAACATATTCTGCACCCAAAAACGATTAATCTTTATCTGTGTCAGCGGCATTTGCCGTAACAGCCTAAACGAGTTAAACCCGGTACCGAACTGATCGATTACCGTAATACAGCCCAACTCGCGGAGTTGCTTAAATAATCGATAGGCTCGCTCAAAATTATCTGACACCACTGGCTCGGCAATTTCAAAGGCCAACTGCTCAGGCCGTAAGTTCGATTGCTCGATTTCTTGTGCGATAAAATTAATTAACTCATCATCTTCAAGGCTTTGAATAGAGAGATTAATGTGGCAGCGCCAAAGCCGTGTTGCAGCAAACGGATTTTCCGAAAAAGTGTCTACTACGTGGCGCAATAACCAGCGATCGGCTTTACCCATTATGCCTGCTTTCAATGCCGCAGTTAAAAATTGCTGTGGCGCTAATGCTTCATCAGGGTCAGTATTGTTCGATTCCGGCAACCGCAACAGTATCTCGAAACAATGTTTGTCATGGGCTCGATTGCCGCTAACCATAGGCTGCTGGAACAACAACCATTCTTCATTCACCAACGCCTGACGCAGTCGCTGCTCCCAGTTCCTTTCCACCTGACCTTGCAAGCGGCGCTGATCATCGTCTGTCGCGCTGTGCACGCTGAATTCGCCGCTTTGCTCTGCAAGCTTTAACGCATCCTCAACACGGTGTAAAAGACTACTGACATTAATTGTACTTGGCGTGGCAACAGCCACCCCTGCATGCGCACTCAATTGGAAAACACGGTGACTGGTGGTAAATCGAAACTCCCGGCACACCTGAACCAACTGGTAGCCCAAGGTAAAACCCGCTTGTTCGGTATCGTTTAAAAAGATACCGAGTTTATATTCATCAACGCGAGCAACCCGAGTGCCGGACGGCAGTTTTTCACGCAAGCTTAATACTAGCTGTAACAGGGCCTGGTCACGCGTTGCAGGATCGCTTTGGTCCTTTACCACTTGTAGCCCGCCAATTTTTAACGTAATCAAAGCAAGTGGCTTTTGTCGCTCTATCTGGCGCTGTAACAGCCGATGAAATTCGCGTTCATTTAACAGCCCGGTTAACGCATCATGTTTTACTAAAAAGTTTAGATGCATCTCGGCTTCGACTTGCTGGGTTACTTCTAGAATCCGTCCGCGGCCATCGTTAAAAATTTCAATCTGTAGCCAAATGGTTTTTCCATCCAGTCGCTCTACCGAAGTTAAATGTTCCCAGCTCTCAGTTCGGTTTTTGTCATTCCAGGTTTTTGCCTGCTCGCCAAATAAGGTATCGACAGTTGACCAGTGCCTGCGTAAAACGTCGGCGTGGTTGATTCCCATAATCTTCAAAAACTGGCGGCTAACGCGGCGCCATTGTTGTTTTTCGTTTAGCTCAAACCAGCCCTCATTGCTGCGCGCCAAAAAACGCCAGTAACCATCTCGGTAAAAGTTCTTCATTGCCTTCAGGCTATTGATGCGGCGTTCGAGTCGAGCCAGCGTTTTATCCAGTTGTGCCAATATTAGCGCCAGCACGTTGGCAGTTAATATACTGTATAACACGATACCGGATAGCCCCTGCCAAATCGTATTAACACGAGGTAAAACTAATAGCCAGGCAATAAACGACAAGGGAATTAATAACAACACGAACCAACGGGTTATGCGATCAGTCGTTAATTTTACAGCCCTGGCGCAGATGAAGGTTGCAATGACTAACCACACCGACGCCTGGACCGAGAGCCACGCGTCACTGTGCAAAGCCGACCACCAGGGTTGTGCGACCAACACCAACAACTCAAACCCCAACAGGAAGTTAATGAGTGGCAACCAGCGTGTTGTTTTTAAGTCGCGTTTTATGCCTTCACGAACCAGCCAAACCAGGGAAAGTAACAACCATTGCTTAGCGTAAGGCACAAGGTAAGCAGCTACCTCGGGAGTGTATGGCGAAAAATAGGTTATCCAGATTCCACTATGCAGCAACATCACCAAGATAAACCCGGTGGTGGCAACCCCCAAGCTGATTTGCAGTAAGCGTCGAGAACCCCGGGCCAAGCTAAATGCAGCTACCGCCAGCAATAACAGTACGCCCGCGTTAACACCCAATGCCGTTTGCTTTTGTTGAGTATGCAACTGCAAAGCCTGAGGCGCCCACAGCGAGATGGTATTAAGTTGTTGCGGCCACTGCTTTGCTGCAATCACAATCCAGGCTGTCTGACTAGCCGGCAGATCAAGCGGCAACATAATTTGATCGTGAATATAGGCTCGGTTTAACAGCGGCTCATCAAAGCTGACAGACGACGAATCCAGAATACGGCCCCGGCCATCCAGGACGTAAGCACTCGCATTTTCGATATACGCATCACCAAAGTCGATAATATAACGCTGTACCGACCGGCTCCGGTTGTAAACCCGTAATGCCCCCCATACAACTGGCTTATCCGCGCCGCTTTGATGCGAGCGCAGTGCATTAAAGTCTTGCCACCGTTCACGGTTGTCGAGCCCTAACCGCTTAATCGAAAAATTGTCGTGTGTTACCCGAAAGGTGAGCTGCTCATTAAGTTTTACCCGTTCGGTTTGTGCCGAAACGGTTAATACCGAGTCGCTTTGCGCATATGCACCACTGATAACGGCGTTTAGCGCTGACAGCATCAACAGCAGAATAACCCGCCCCATCATCCGAGATAACCCTTACAGCGCAGTTTCTCGACAACTTCAGCCGTACTACTTTCGAGTGGCTGTAGCCAGGCTGACTCACAAATTGCTGAGTAATTTAGCAACCAGTGCTGATGATTGATGGACAGGCGCCAGCAATATTGATCGGCGGCAACTTCTGTCTCGCGCACGCTCGCACCGATAGCGTTAACTATTTCGCTAGCCCAGTCGTCTAACTCCGCTTCATCGTTGGGCAGATGATTTAATACAATTGTAGTGTCAGCCATTGAATAACTGTCGCTCGCTTGCTCCGTTTAAAAATGCCTGTATTGCCGCAATAAAATCTGCGCCGTAGCGTTCCAGTTTAACTTGTCCGACACCTGTTATAGTCAACATATCGGCACTGGACGTTGGGTACTCAATACACATCTCGACTAAGCTGGCATCACTGAAAACCACGAATGGAGGGACTGAATCCCGGTCGGCAATATCCTTGCGAAGTTTTCTTAGTCGCCTAAACAATATCTTATTATAGTCACCACGGTCAGTAATGCTGTTGCGTGTTGCAGTCAGATTAATCCGCGGCTTGGCCAATTCAATGGTAACTTCACCTCTCAACACGGCTCGTGCCGCTTCGGTCAACTGTAATGCCGCAAAGCGTCGAATGTCCTGCACAATAAAACCACGATGAATCAGTTGTCGTAATACCGAAAACCAATATTCATGGGTTTCGTCCTTTCCGATCCCATAGGTGCTAAGTTGATCGTGCTTCAAGTCTAGCACTCGCTGGTTTTTAGAGCCCCTCAACACTTCGACAATGTGACCGATGCCAAATTGTTGCCCCACGCGGTAGACACAACTCAGGGCTTTTTGTGCGTCTTCCAGCGCGTCAAAGCGCTTCGGCGGATCAAGACATAAGTCACAGTTACCACATTCTTTATCGGTGAATTCGTTAAAATAATTAAGTAACACCAACCGTCGGCAGGTTTGTGCCTCTGCCATGGCTTGCATTGCTGAAAATTTTTGTTTTTCTACCAACCGCCGATGTTCGTTATCCTGTTCGTCTATCATACGCTGAATCCATTGCGCATCCCTCGGGTCAAACAGCATGACGGCTTCGGCAGGCAAACCGTCGCGCCCCGCGCGTCCCGTTTCCTGATAATAGGACTCAATACTGCGAGGTATGTCAAAATGCACAACGTACCGAATGTTAGGTTTATTGATGCCCATACCAAACGCGATGGTCGCGACTACAACATCAATGTCATCGCGCAAAAACTGACGCAACGTAGATTCTTTCAGTTGATGCTCAAGTCGCGCATGATAAGGAGCTGCTTTTATCCCTGACTGCTGCAGGCTTTCTGCAATTTCCTCAGTTTTTTTGCGAGAGCCGCAATAAATGATACCTGCAGCACCTTTTTGCTTCTTTACGTAATCTTTTACTTGCTTTAACGGTTTGTACTTTTCTTGTACCACATAACGAATATTAGGGCGGTCGAAAGAACTACGATGGCAATGCGGGTTATGTAATTGCAGTCGCTCTAAAATATCGTGCTGTGTCGCGGCGTCAGCTGTTGCCGTTAACGCCATAAAAGGTACATTAGGCAGGTACTGCCTCAATTGGCCGAGCTGCCCATATTCCGGCCTGAAGTCATGACCCCATTGGCTTATGCAGTGAGCTTCGTCAATGGCAATAAAAGATAATGAATAGCCTTGCAAGCGTTCAATAAAGCTCGGTTGCAACGCTCGTTCCGGACTCACATAAAGAATTTTTATTTGTTGTTGCTGCAACTGCTGCAGGGTTTGCATACTGGCTTCCGAGCTTAACCCGGAGTGTAACGTCGCCGCCGGAATACCCATAGCCAACATGGCTTCGACTTGATCCTGCATCAGCGACAATAGCGGCGAAATAACGACGGTTAGGCCGTCGCTGCTTATCGCAGGTAACTGATAACACAGTGACTTACCGGCTCCCGTTGGCATCAGCACCAGCGAATCACGACCATGCAAAGCGGACATCATCACGTCCAGCTGACCCTCGCGGAAGCTGGAATAACCAAACACTTTTTGTAATTGTTGCTTAAGTTGCTTAACTACCGCTTGATCGTGCGGCGATTTTTCATCAACGTCGTAATTTTCTGCTACCATGAGCACCTTAAACCGGCGAGTATTGACTTGCGAAACCTCATGGCTCTATTGTAAGCGTCCTATTCTCTGATCACCATGATAAAAATGGATACACAATCAATACTGACAAAAGTTTCCGACTTTATGAACGACCGGGTGCCATTTCAACGCATGCTAGGCTTTGAAATAACCGAATTTACACCTGAACGGGGAGAGGTTCGGTTTAAATGGCGCGAAGATTTAATGGGCAATGTGCCCCAACGCATATTACATGGTGGCGTAACATCAACCGCGCTGGACACAGCCGGTGGCTTAGTTGCCATCGCCGGCATGGTCGCGCGGCTGGATAACCCATCCGAAGCACAGTTGATGGAGCGTCTGACTCGCTGTGGTACTATTGATCTTCGGGTTGATTACCTGCGCCCTGGACGAGGCGACGAATTTATCGCAAGTGCCACTATTATACGTTCAGGTAACAAAGTCGCAGTGGCTCGTATGGAATTACATAATCAAGACGGCACCCACATTGCATTCGGCACCGGGACTTACCTCGTGGGGTGATATTTAAATTCGAAGTGTTTAAGGGATACTGATGACCGATGATGCTGTTCGGGCAAAGCAAGGAGTGCTATTCGCACTTGCCGCCTACACCTTCTGGGGGATTGCCCCGATATATTTTAAGTTGGTAAAGCAGGTTCCTGCCTTCGAAATTTTAGCCCATCGAATTATCTGGGCTTTCGTATTGGTGCTTATTCTTATCATCGCGATGCGACGTATGGATCGGATTTTACCCATTGTGCGCAGCCCCAAGCTTATTATCCGCCTGACTATCGCCACCTTTTTATTGGGCGGTAACTGGTTTTTATTTATTTGGGCGATAAATACTGACCACCTGTTAGATGCCAGTTTGGGGTATTATATTAATCCGCTGTTAAACGTCGCTATTGGTATGGCGTTTTTTGGCGAGAAAATGCGCCGACTACAACTAGTCGCTATTGCACTGGCAGTAACCGGGGTTGCTATTCAAGTGATTACCTTTGGCGCTGTCCCGTGGGTTGCCCTGGCTTTAGCATCGAGCTTTGCAACTTATGGTGCGATACGAAAACGTCTACCGGTAGACTCCATTAGTGGCTTATGGCTGGAGACCGCTATCCTGACGCCAATAATGCTAAGTTATCTGGTGTTTTTTGCAGACTCATCGGCCTCTGATCTTACTGCCAACGCCTGGCAGCTTAATGCGCTACTGGTAGCAGCCGGCCTGGTAACAACCATCCCATTATTATGCTTTACTGCGGCCGCACAACGCATTCGTTACTCAACCCTGGGCTTTTTCCAGTACATTGCTCCCAGCCTTATGTTTTTGCTAGCAGTATTAGCTTATGGAGAGCCGCTCGAGGAAAGCAAGCTGATAACCTTTGTTATCATTTGGAGTGCACTGGCACTGTACACGATCGATTCTGTTATACAGCGCCAGCGAAATCGTAGAACAATTGTTCAGGAGCCGCTAAGTTAACTCAGGCTGGCATCCAACGAAATATCGGCATTAAGAACCTTGCTAACCGGGCATCCGTCTTTTGCCTGGTTGGCAATTTTTTGGAACTCTTCACTGTCTATTCCGTCGATGTCGGCTTTAACCGTGAGTGCGATAGCGTCGATTTTGAAGCCGCCATCCGCTTCGACTAGTGATACCTCTGCTTTTGCGTCAATGCTATTGGGCTCGTATCCAGCCTCTCCCAGCATCAGCGAAAACGCCATGGCATAACAGCCTGCATGTGCCGCACCAATCAACTCCTCGGGGTTGGTGCCCTGGCCATCTTCAAAGCGGCTCTTAAACGAGTACTGCGTATCATCTAAAATCCCACTTTGAGTCGAGACAACACCTGAACCTTCTTTTATGCTGCCTTTCCATACTGCATTTGCACTGCGTTTCATAAACACCTCCATTGATCAGTGTGTCTATAGTTATAGTGCGGAATGGCAAATTCTGTTCAATTTGTATTTAGTTAAATTAACAAGGTTCCAGCCGGGCATAAGAAACTACCAGCCATTTACTACCAACTTGGTCAAAGTTAATTTGGATTCGGCTTTGGGGTCCCGTACCTTCATAATTAAGAACCGTTCCATCACCAAATTTAGGGTGTCTAACCCGCTGCCCCAGCTGATATCCGGTTTGCTCGAACGCTTCGTGACTCGCTGCATTATTAAATCGGCTATAGCTTGAAGGTTTTTGTACCTGAGTCTGTAAGCGCACTTCATGTAATGTATCGGCGGGTATCTCAGCAACAAAACGACTTACCTTATGAAAAAACTCTTGCCCGTATATTCTTCTTTGCTCAGCGTAAGTAAGCACTAGCTTTTGCATTGCCCGGGTCATACCCACGTAACACAAGCGGCGCTCTTCCTCTAAGCGTCCGGGCTCATCCATAGACTGTTGCGACGGGAATACACCTTCCTCTACCCCGGTCATAAATACTAATGGGAACTCAAGGCCTTTAGCACTATGCAGCGTCATCAACTGCACAGCATCCTGGTACTCATCCGCTTGTTCTTCGCCTGCCTCTAATGCGGCATGGGCGAGAAAAGCATTGAGCGGACTCATCTGTTCTTCGTTTTCATCCAGATTAAAGTTTTGGCAGGCGTTCACCAACTCCTTTAAGTTCTCGACGCGCGTTTCTGCTTTTTCGCCTTTTTCAGCTTCATACATGGCCAGCAGCCCTGAACGACGGATCACCTCATCGCTAAGCCGCCCAAGGGTAAATTCTTCTGTTTCGTTGTCTAAGTTTTCTACAAATTCAATAAACGCCGCAACAGCATTTCGTGCTCTTCCCGCCAACGACTTTTGCGATACCATCGCATTAGCTGCTTGCCATAATGACTGCTGATTTTCGCGCGCTGTTTGCCGCACCATATCGAGCGTGCGATTGCCTATCCCTCGAGTTGGGGTATTTATAACACGCTCCAACGCAGCATCGTCATCACGATTGGCTAATATTCTTAAGTAGGCCAATGCATCTTTAATCTCCTGACGCTCGAAGAAACGTAGTCCACCGTAAATACGGTAGGGCATTCGCGCGTGCAGTAACGCTTCCTCAAGCACCCGCGACTGCGCATTGCTGCGATAAAGCAGTGCCACATCCTGTAATGCATTGCCTTGATCACGCCACTCTTCGATACGACCAACAATATAACGCGCCTCATCCATCTCGTTGAATGCGGCGTACAAGCTGACCGGTTCACCATCGTTGCCATCAGTCCATAAATCCTTACCCAGCCGCTCGGCATTATTAGCAATAACGGCATTCGCTGCACGAAGAATAGTCCCGGTAGAGCGGTAATTCTGCTCTAAACGAATGGTAGTGACCGCGGGGTAGTCATCCATGAACTGTTGAATGTTTTCCACTCGTGCACCGCGCCAACCATAAATAGACTGGTCATCATCACCAACTATGGTGACGTAATTCTGCGCCCCCGATAACAACCGGATCCACGCGTACTGAATCGAGTTGGTATCCTGAAACTCGTCCACCAGAATATGACGAAACCGGCGTTGATAGTGCTCCCGAACTGACGTGTTATTACGAAGTAACTCATGTGCACGCAGTAGTAATTCAGCAAAATCAACTAATCCCGCGCGATCACAACTTTCCTGATAGGCTTCGTAAATTGATTTTAAGGTTTGCTCATTAGGGTCATAGGTTTCTATATGATGAGCACGCAAACCTTCATCTTTTTTACCATTGATATACCACTGCGCCTGCTTTGCAGGCCAACGCTTATCATCTAAGTTCATTGATTTGATCAACCGCTTAATCAAGCGCTGTTGATCATCACTGTCGAGTATTTGGAAGTTTTGCGGTAAGCCAACATCCATATAATGCGCCCGCAGCAGGCGGTGGGCTAAACCGTGAAAGGTACCAATCCACATGTTCCGTACTGAGCTGCCCAGCAACTGCTCCACGCGGCCGCGCATTTCGGATGCGGCCTTATTAGTAAATGTCACGGCAAGAATGCTAAAGGGCGAGTAGTGGCACTGTTGAATCAACCACGCTATTCGATGCACTAATACGCGAGTTTTACCACTCCCGGCACCAGCTAACACCAGCATATGGCCATCTTCGGCACTGACCGCCTGACGTTGCTTATCGTTAAGTCCTGCAATCAATGGGTGGCTATCGCTCATGTTGGCTCCTTGCGGGTAACTACTGATTATATTCGTTGCAAGTGTAATCGTCAGATACTGTATGTGCAACCAGTGTTTAAGCTAGCTCACAGAGGTTGCATAGTTGGCTGAGATCATCAAAGCTGAAACTCGGTACAACAGTGAGCTGATGTGACCCGCCAAGCCCGCCGGTAAACCACCCACTGTGGCAGCCCGCTCGATGAGCCCCGAGAATATCAGAAATAGGATGATCACCTATGTGAAGCATTTGCGCGGGTGAAATTTGGTAGTAATTTAACGCCTTGCTAAACATGTCCGGATAGGGCTTACCTTTTAGTTCAGCTTCGGGCTGAATAACAATATCAAAGTAATTAGCAATACCAATACGTTGGCAATTAACGTTGCCATTACTAATCGCGCAAAGCTTAAAATGTTGCTTTAGCTCAGTCAGAACTGAATGCGCCGCGTCGGGCACCCGGAAATTGCTACGGTGATGATGGAATTGCTCCATCACTTTTTCGGCAGCCCTATAAGCACCTTCGACCCCGGCCTCTGAGAAGCCTTGTTGTAACGTTGCTAAACGCAACGCCGTCATATCGGAGGACAAGCGCGCATCAGCTTGCATCAGCTCAATCCGTCGCTGTCGCCAGTGCTCGAGATCCCAGTCACGAGTTTGTGGATAGTTCAGCGCTATATAATCTTGCACTTTAGTTTCAGCTTCACGCATTATAGGAACATTATCGTACAATGTATCGTCAAGATCGAAGCTAATAACTTTAACGCCTGCGATTCGGCGATGAAACTTCAGTGTCATTTTTTTACCGTTCGATTTGCCCTTGGGTGTGCACTGTCGTACACCTCAGCTAAGCGTTTAAAATCAAGATGCGTATATATTTGAGTGGTCGACAGATTAGCATGGCCCAGTAATTCCTGCACAGCACGCAAGTCTCCGCTGGCCTCGAGCATATGAGAGGCAAAGGAGTGGCGCAATTTATGCGGGTGAAGATCGCCAATAATACCTTGCTGCTGCCCCCAAAAATTTAGTCGCTGCTGCACGGTACGCGGGCTTATTCTCGATAATCGTTTGCTAATAAAAAGTGCCAGCTCGGGTTTAGCTCCCAGCCAGTTGGCACGAACTTTTAGCCATTCCTTTATCGCGCCAATAGCATGACGTCCGACAGGTACAATTCGCGTTTTACTTCCTTTTCCGACGACGCGTAATTGACCAATGCGCAGAT
Organism: Idiomarina aquatica; assembly: GCF_004362895.1. Classification (GTDB taxonomy): domain Bacteria; phylum Pseudomonadota; class Gammaproteobacteria; order Enterobacterales; family Alteromonadaceae; genus Idiomarina. Next base: position 24,730 of record NZ_SNXI01000022.1, read on the forward strand.
CAATTGAGTCTCGATCCAAGCTCACCAGTTCAGCCAAGCGTAAGCCACTCGAATAGAGTAGCTCCATAATCGCAGCATCTCGGATTGCCAGCTCATCTGATTTGGGTAAATCAAGCAAGTGAGAGATGCTGTCAACATCGAGGTTTTTAGGCAGTCTTTTAGGTATTTTCGGCGCTTTTACATTAAGTGCCGGGTTGTCCTGTAAGGCGCCGGAATGCAGTAAAAAATCACAGAAAGTGCGCCAGGCAGATAATTTCAGAGCAATGCTTCTCTCTCCAAGACCCTCACGACGCCAGTTAACCAAACAGCGCTCTAACAGCGCTGTTGTCAGTTGTTGTGGCTTACTAACGCCCTGATCTGCAAGATAGGTAATATCGAGTAAAATGAGCCGCTGATAACTCTTTAAGGTAAGCTCAGCCAGACCGCGTTCACCACGCAAGTGATCAAGCCAGCAACTTTGCCATTCAACCAGCGTCATCATTAGCTAATAGCGTAGGCAACAACGCGGTTAATAGTGCTTGCAACTGATTTATCAGCAGCTTGTCCATCGCTGGTTCAAAGTGACCGGGTTTCGAGCTTCCAACGGCCAGCATCCCAATTTCTCCACTATCACCTAACAGTAACAGCGCGACAGAAGCGACGCTTTCGTCTTCAAACAATAAATTATGTTCTTGCTCAGTCAGTCGACCTAAATAAATAGGCCCCTCGCTAAAGCGTTTACTTAACAGTTGCTTGTGAGTTTCTGATGTAAAACGGTATTGCTCAGTCAGCTCATTGGTATTATTGAAGAACTTTAACGACAACGCCGGCATTTTTAATTGTTGTTCAAATGTCACCTGCAGTTCGTCAAGCACTTGCTCAACACTCTTGCAGCGCAATAACTTAACGTAGAGCTCGCTGTAGGCGTTAAAAATTTCCTCATTACGCCTGGCGTTAACTAATAACTCGGTAATTTCTTCTTGTAATGCTTTGACCTGATCACGTAGTTTCTGCTGCTGTCTCTCTACCAGCGACACTGCGCCTTTTTCCTCATGGCGAAACTGCAGCTGAGCGAGCAAATCATCATTACGGATAAAGAAATCCGGATTCTCGGTTAAATATTCGCGAATTAACGTGTCATCAATCCGTTGCCCGTCAAGGTTATCCAATTCTGTACTCATAACACCATTTGTCCATCAAAAATAAGTTCTGCAGGGCCTGTCATTTTCACCGGTTGCCCTTGTTGCCATCGGATAGTCAATGGTCCGCCGGGTAACTCCACTTTTACCTGCCCATTGAGTTTTTCTTGCTGCATTCCAATCACAGCAGCAGCGCAGGCACCGCTGCCGCAAGCCTGGGTTTCGCCGACACCACGCTCAAACACCCGTAATTTTACGTGGTCGCGGTTAATCACTTGCATAAAACCCACATTGACGCCTTCTGGGAAGCGTTCGTGTTGGCCTATAATAGAACCCAATCGTTCAACAGGCGCGCTATCCACTTCATCTACAATGATAACGCAATGGGGATTGCCCAGGCCGAGCACGCCACACAAAACAGTTTCTTCGTTAGCTCTCAAAACATAGGTTTGCTCAACTTTTTGTGCTTTAAAAGGCACACTGGCCGGCTCAAATTGAGGGGCGCCCATTTCGACGGTAACTTGACCGTCTTTTTCCATGTGAAGAACAAGTTTACCCGCTTTAGTGCTCACTTTTAGGTGATTTTTATTGGTCAAACCTTTTAAGCGAACGAATTTAGCAAAGCAGCGGGCACCATTACCGCACTGCGAAACCTCGCTGCCATCAGCGTTAAAAATTCGGTAATGAAAGTCCAGGTCGGGGTCGTAAGGCGGTTCGACTAATAGCAATTGATCAAAGCCGATACCCGTGTGCCGATTGGCCCACTGTCTGATTTGTTCAGGGTTAACGTAAAGATTCTGCGTTACGTTATCGACCACGACAAAGTCGTTACCCAGGCCGTGCATTTTAGAGAACTGCAATAACATCTGCCGTCTACGTCCTTTTTAGTAATCTTTCGCCGCGGACCATGTCATCGAAGGTTTCGCGCTCTCTGATAATATAACTCGAGCCCTGATCAATTAATACTTCCGCTGGTTTTGCGCGTGTATTGTAGTTAGAACTCATGGTAAAACCATAAGCGCCGGCATGTTTAACAGCCAGTAAATCTCCTGATTTAACCGTTAAATGTCGTGCATGCCCCAGAAAACAACCGGTTTCACATACGGGACCAACCACATCAACTAGTTGACCGCGTGCGTTCTGGGTTTCTTGTACTGCAACGATATCATGCCAGGCTTGGTATAACGATGGTCGCAATAAGTCGTTCATACCCGCATCAATTAAGGCAAATCGTTTGTCATCCGTTGCTTTTATGTACTCGACCCGGGTTATTAAAATACCTGCGTCAGCGACAATTGCACGCCCCGGCTCCAACATTAGTGTCAGTTCAGGGTAGTTGTTTGCTAATTCGAGTACACCCTTTAAATAATTTTCCAGATCAAGCCGATCTGTTTCTTCGTAACTGATTCCAAAACCACCGCCAAGGTCAAGGTGTGACAGCTTAATCCCCTCAGAAGCAAGTTCTTCCACCAACTTGAACATTCTCTTCGCTGCATCAAGAAATGGCTCGGAGCTCATGATTTGAGAACCAATATGGCAATCAGCGCCCAACAGATTAATGTTCGGTAGCGCTGCCGCACGTTTAAATATCGGCATCGCATCAGCCATAGCAATACCAAATTTATTCGCCTTCATTCCGGTCGCAATGTAGGGGTGTGTTTTGGCGTCAACATCAGGGTTAACGCGCAATGACACAGGAGCGCTTTGTGACAGCTCTGCAGCAACCTGCTGGATACGTTCCAATTCCGCCGCCGATTCCACATTGATGCAGCCGATGCCCTGCTGTAAAGCAAATCTTAGTTCGTCTTCTGATTTAGCTACGCCCGAAAATACAACGCTCGCAGGATCACCTCCCGCTTTTAAAACACGCTTTAACTCACCAGCCGAGACAATATCAAAACCCGCGCCCTGTTCAGCTAGTAACTGCAGGATCGCTAAATTGCTATTAGCTTTTACTGCGTAGCAAAGCCTATGTGGTTTTGGCCAATGCTGTTTAAATAATTGCCAGTTTTTAATTATCTGGCTTTTTGAGTAAACGTATAACGGAGTTCCGTACTGCTCTGCCAACTGACTCGCAGGCACTTGCTCTACGTGTAGCTGGCCCTGTTTAAAGTCAATATAGTTCATTCGCTTCTTGCACCTGCCACCGGCTCAGTCTGTGGCTGCTCTGTTGGTTGATTCTGTTCAGGCATAGGTTGCGGCTGTAACGGACCTTTTTGCCCGCATCCGGCAACTACAAATAGCAACATACATGTTAAAATGGCGCGCATTGAATTGATTACAATTTGTTTAATCATCGCTAAACTACTAATCATGTTTAAATACAAGTAGTGCGTATCATCGCACTGCACGTAACAAAAGTCATTATGCTGTAGGGGAAGGATATGAGTAAAACTGTCAGAATTGCGACACGGAAAAGTAAGTTAGCCATGTGGCAGGCTGAACATATACAAGCTCGCCTACAGCAGCTCTATCCGGAGTTAACGATAGAGCTTGTACCGATGTCGACTCGCGGCGACGTTATTCTGGACACCCCACTTGCAAAAATTGGTGGCAAAGGTCTTTTTGTAAAAGAACTTGAAGCAGCAATGCTAGACGGCCGTGCCGACTTGGCTGTGCACTCGATGAAAGACTTACCGGTCGAGTTCCCGCCAGGACTCGAATTACATACCGTCTGCGAGGGCGAGGATCCACGCGACGCATTTGTTTCTAACAACTACAAAAACCTTAACGAACTGCCTCATGGCGCTGTTGTAGGAACCTGTAGCTTGCGCCGTCGTTGTCAGGTAAAAGAAGCGTTTCCCCATCTACAAATTCACGACTTACGGGGTAATGTTCAAACGCGCCTCAGAAAGCTCGACGAGGGGCAATTCGACGCAATTATTTTGGCGGCATCAGGATTAATCCGCTTAGAACTAGGCGAGCGCATCACCTCGTTTATTCCGGTAGAACAGTCATTACCTGCCAACGGGCAAGGCGCTCTTGGTATCGAAGTTAGAAGCGATGATGAGCAAACCAAAGCGCTACTTGAGCCGTTACAGTGTCAGCAAACGCGGTTCCGGGTAACTGCCGAGCGAGCGATGAATCGACGCCTACAGGGTGGGTGTCAGGTGCCTATTGGTGCTTTCGCTGAGTTAGACGGAGAGTCCTTGTTTTTACGCGGCCTCGTCGGTGATCCCGAAGGCGTTAACGTTATCCGCGATGAGGTAAGAGGGTCTGTGCATGATGCCGAGGTGCTCGGCATACAACTTGCCGAAAAATTGCTCGCACAAGGTGCCGGCGAGATTCTAGACGCAGTCTATCGGCAAGCGGATGAATAAATTATTACTACTTCAGCCGCCACGAAGCCGTGAAAAACTAACTGCTGCGCTTGAATTAGCAGGGGTATCTTACACGCAACATAGCTTTATTCAGATAACAGAGGTGGCGTCGTCAATAACTGACCTGACAACGGCTGATGCAATAATTTGGGTAAGCAAAAATGCCGTCATGTTTGCCAAAGCGCAGCGGTTACAATTGCCTGATAAGGTTGCGATGTATGCTGTTGGGCCGTCCACTGCTTGTCTAGCGTCCGAACAATTTAATAAACCCTGTGAATGCCCTACCTTTGTTCATTCCTCAGAAGCATTACTTAAACTGCCTGAATTACAACAGCTAACTAATCAACAATGGTTTATCGTCAAAGGGATTGGCGGCAGGACTTTATTAGCGGACACCCTCACGGCAAGAGGCGCTAACATCACCGACGTGATGGTTTACCAACGCACCAAAAAGCCTTTAAAAGACACGGCGATTGTGCAAGATTGGAAACAGCACATTGATACCATAGCGATAAGCAGTGCTGAACAACTCGCATTTTTTATATCCGAACTGGATCATGATGCGTTGTCTTGGCTCGAACGATGTCACTGGATTGTACCCAGTGAACGGCTTGCGGCTCTACTGCCCTTCTGTAAAGCAGATAACATAACAATTACGCAAAGTGCATCTGAAAACGCTATGATTAATGCATTGATTAACAATGGAAGTAATTATGACTAACGATAATAAAACGCCGGAAACGAAAACCCCGGAAGCCGAAGAGTCGGTTAATGAGTCAAACGTTGATGACGGGCAGAAAAAGAAACCAAAGCCTAAAAAAGGCAGTTCATTAAAGCGTATTTTTTGGTATCTGGTACTGGTCATAATTATTGCTACAGTCGCGTGGATTATTGTTGAAAAACCTTACCAACAACTCGACCTGGACTTATCTCAATCCAGTCAGGTCAAGACAGAGCCTCAAGTCGATAGCAAAACAGTCTCTGAAACCGATAATACGATTAATGCATTAGAGCAAAATGTAAATGCGTTACGACAGCAGCTTGAGCAACTTAGTACCGATGTGGAGTCAAATGATGACTCGCAACTGGCTACTACGTTTGAGCGTAAAATAAACCAGCTGGAAACGGAACTGAGCGAGCAGCGCAGAGAACTGAACCAGCTAACGCGCCAGTTGCCGCAACAACAAGCGCAGCAAATAACTCAATGGCGTTTGTTTGAAGCCAAACAAACCGTAAGTTCTGCGGCACGTTTACTATGGGGCAGTGAAGATGATGCTGCGGCATTAAAGCTACTGCAAATCGCTGATACGCAACTTGCCGGTATTGAAACGGGTAGTGCAATGCAGATTCGTCGCTTACTGGCAGCTGATATTGCACGTGTCGAAAATGTTGTAAATAATCAAAGTGACCAGCTTGCCCTGTCTCTATCCGGATTGCATCAACGAATTGCTGACTTACCCAACCGCGTCGAAGATCGTCAACTAACCAATCAAAACCAAGCCGGGCAGGTATCATCTGATGCCAGTGACTGGCGTAATAATTTACGCGCTAATTGGGACGACTTCCTTAATACGTTTATTCGTATTCAGCCATCGACAACAGATGCAGAACCGTTGTTAACGGCTACACAGCGCGATGCCATGACCATGCGTTTGGACTTATTATTAACCATGGCCCAGAACGCAGCCATCAAAAACAATAGCACGTTATGGCGAAGATACATTGATAACGCTATTCCACTAATATCAGAGTTGAAAGGCGAAACTGAGGCTACCAAGGACGTAATTTCCCGGTTAAGAGATTTACGTAATGGTCAAGTTGGCGCCGCGCAAGTGACAACTCTTGAGTCACTAGATGCACTGAGCCAAACAGTTAGCCAGGGGGGCCTGCAATGAAGTGGCTAATTGTTGTCTTTATACTACTTGTTGCAGGCGCAATTCTCGGGCCTGTTTCGTCAGGTAATGCAGGCTATGTGCTGCTCCAGTTCGCGGGCTGGTCGGTAGAGACCTCGGTTATTGCACTGTTTATTATTACGGTAACAACGGTTGTTGTCGTCAGCTTAGTTGTTAGTTTAATCCGTTTTGTTTTAAGACGTGGAAAAAGCGGTGGTCGCTGGTTTGGCAAACGTCGAAATGCTAAAGCAAGCCGGGCGTTTAAAGAAGGTCAATTAGCACTGCTGGATCTCAATTACTTAACTGCCTTGCAATGTTTTGAGAAAGCCTACAAACGCAACAAAGAACCAGCCTTTGCTGCCCTGGCTAGTTATTCAGCGCAACAACAGGGGGAACTGGGTAAAGCGGAGTTTTGGCGCTCACAAGCGGGTAAAGAATTCGAACAAGCCGATCAGGCCTTAACATTAAAATACATCGACTCGATCAAAACAAGTCACCCGACTAAGGCGCTGAGTTTATTGGAAGCTGTATTAAACCAGAAGCCGAGCAGTGCGTATCCGTGGTTGCTGGCTATTGATTTGTTTAAAGCCAATGAGCTGTGGCAACGCCTGATTGATGTATTACCGGCACTAAAGTCCAACACTGAGCTTTCCGAAACTGCAATCAATGAGATTAAATTTGAGGCTTTTCGGCGACAGTTCCTTGTTGAACGGAAAGTCAGCGCTGACGCGCTATACAATTATTGGCGGGCTCTGGATAAATCGAGTCGAGCAGATTCTACGATACGTTTAGCTTATGCAGCTGCGTTAAAACAAGTTGGAGACAAGCAAGCTTGTGCAAAAGTAATTTATAAAGGACTTAAACGGGGAGATGTATCCATTGAAGAAGCCACTAACTCTGATGTTTTGTGTGCGAATTACCCGAAACTCGTTGAGTTTGTGCAAGAAGCATTAAAGCGTAACGCGCAACATAGTGGCTATATCCGAGCGCTCGCAATGCTTGCCTATGATAGTAAAGACTATTCACTGGCTCAACGTGCGCTTAAAAAGCTCGTTGATAAAGATGCAACCGCGTCAGACTATCAGTTGCTGGGGGACATTTACCGATCTCTGGGTGATAGTCAACTGGCTGCCAATGCCTATAAGAAGGCTTTGGCAGCAGTTTAAACCGAGTTTCTACTGACGGACGCCCTCAATAGAGAAGTATAATTCTACTTCTCTGGCGGCCGGACCAAGGTTGTAGTCAATATTGTAATCAGCTAAGGTCAGGTCAACTTCACCTTCAAAGCCGCGACGGAAACCGCCCCATGGGTCTTCACCGGCGCCAACATGTTCTACATCAATAGCAATCTCTTTAGTCACGCTATTTAAGGTGAAGTTACCATACATGGTGCCTTCCTCAGCATCATCTTCATCGGGTACATAACGCGTACTTTCAAAACGTGCTGTAGGAAATTCCGATACATTCAGAAAGTCATCACTGCGCAAGTGTTTATCTCGCTCGGCATGATTTGTATCGATACTTGCGGTCTCAATCGTCACGTTGATGGATGCGTCCTCAGGTGCGTTTTCGTCATAATTGAACGAACCATCGAACTCGTTAAAACGTCCCAGCAACCAGCTATAACCCAAGTGATTAATCTTGAATTGAATAAAGGCGTGTTGACCTTCGATGTCAATTTTATACTCTTCTGCCTGCGCGGTTCCTGCAAATAAGGCGGTGCTGGCAATTGCCGCAGCGATAATTGTTTTTTTCATAACTTACCTCTCTAAGTTTTGTAAAACATTTTCCTGAGTGTATTGTCTTTGTTAATGACATGGGGCTTAACCGCCATTAACGCGTGTCCCGCCGCCAGGATCATGAGTGTTAGTGCCGCGTACCAATGAACAATGCCCGCTATATCTTCTTGATTCTCGATACCTAATGGATAACCAGGCACATCAAACCAATCAAATACACTAATACTGCTTCCATCGGCTGTTGAGATCAGATAACCGCTAATCATGACAACAAATAGCAGGGTGTATAGCACTCCATGCCCTAGCTTTGCGCCTTTTTGCTCAAGCGGCGTTCCTTCGATGGCAGGTGACGGATTTACTTGCTTCCAAAATAACCGCAACACGGTTAACACAAAAAGTGCGATACCAATTGATTTGTGCCACCAAGGGCCTAGTCGATACCACTCGTCATAATAAGTTAGTGTTAACATCCACCAGCCCAGAATAAACATACCAACCACTAAAATCGCAGACAGCCAGTGAAACGAGACGCTTACGTTACCGTACTGTTTGTTGGTGTTGTTAAGCATGATTTCTCCTTATCAATACACGTAACTATAGTCTTATTATTTAGAAATAAAATTGGTATTAATTGGATTAAACATTCGATTAATAAGAAAAGTAAAGAGTGAGGCTACGAGAATTTTAAGGATAGTTGAAGTCAGGGAAGGATTATAGGAGGTATTTGAAGTTTACTCATATCGTAAATAACCACCGGCTTAGCGGCGCAGCCGCGTGACGGTGGAGGTAAAAAAAAAGCCCCAAGCGTTAGCTTGGGGCCTTCTCTAATTTGAAGTCTGGCGGTGTCCTACTCTCACATGGGGAAGCCCCACACTACCATCGGCGCTGGTATGTTTCACTGCTGGGTTCGGAATGGAGCCAG
>NZ_SNXI01000023.1 GCF_004362895.1 Idiomarina aquatica
ACACGCCTTGGTATGCCTGTGAGCGAAATGGTGCGCTAACCCCGAGTTGGGGAAAGGGGGAGTTTACCCTCAATAATGATTTGATCAACAAGGCCGAACATTGGACTTAAGTAACTATGCGTTAATTAATGTACTTGATGAATTGTCGCGAGTTGAAGGAGTCGGTGATGCTTCTTTATTTGGCGCCGATGATTACTCCATGCGAATTTGGGTTAACCCAGCGAAACTTGCTGAATATGAATTGAATCCAGCTGATATTGCTAGCGCAATTACCGCTCAAAACTCTCAATATGCTGCCGGACGCTTTGGTGCAGAGCCATCGCCTGAGGGCCAAGCTTTCACCTTTAGTGCGACCACAACTGAACAGCTAAGTAGTCCGGAAGAGTTCAGGAAAATTATTTTACGATCGGATTCACAGGGGAACATATTAAGGCTAGGTGATGTGGCTGAAGTCGAACTTGGGTCGCAAAGTTATGATTTTTCGGCCACTTATAATGGTCAAGATGCCGTCCCTATGGGAATATTTTTACAGCCAGGTGCCAATGCGTTGGATACGGCGACTTTAGTTCGTGAAGCTTTAGAAGATATTAGAAGCCGTTTTCCCGATGGAATAGATTATTATGTTCCCTACGACACCACCGAATTTATTGAAATTTCCGTGCAAGAGGTTGTTGCCACCTTAATCATTGCGGTAATTTTGGTGGTGTTAGTTACCTATTTATTTTTACAACGTTTCCGCGCAACCTTAATTCCGGTTGCAGCTATACCTGTGTCATTAATTGGTACTTTTGCGGGTATGCAAGCACTCGGTTTTTCAATCAACATGCTGACCTTGTTTGGTTTGGTCTTAGCCATTGGTATCGTGGTTGATAACGCAATTATTGTAATGGAAAACGTTGAGCGACTTATCATGGAAAAGTCCATGAAGGCTCGAGATGCTGCGGTTGAAACGATGCAGCAAGTTTCTGGTGCCGTGGTCTCGTCAACATTAGTGTTAGTCGCGGTGTTCGCACCGGTCGCTTTTTTAGGTGGGTTAAGCGGTGAATTATATCGTCAGTTTGCCGTAACCATTGCAGTTTCAGTGGTGGTATCTGGAGTGGTCGCATTGACGCTCACCCCTGCAATGTGTGCACTTTTATTAGACGGCGAAAAACGAGAGGTGGCTAAACCCTTTCGATGGTTTAATTCAGGGTTTGATCGGTTAACCAATGGTTTTGTGGGATTGGTGTCATGGTTACTACACCGCTGGCAGATCGGTATTGGTTTGTTTTTAATAAGCTGTTTTGCCGCTATTTTCCTGATGACACGAATGCCTTCTGGACTAGTTCCTCAGGAGGACCAAGGCGTCGCTATGGCGGTTGCACACTTGCCTGCAGTTTCATCTTTACCACGTAGTGAAGCGGTACGAGATAACTTATCTGAACAAATTCTTGCATTAGATGAAGTTGATGACTTTCTTAGTTTCGCGGGCTACGACATTATTGCCGGTTCACTGCGTACAAATGCTTTGGCTGGCTTTGTAAACCTAGCAGATTGGTCGGAGCGAACTGAAGTAGGTCAAGACGCCTCGTCGCTTGTTAGAAAAATCATGGGCGTGGGCGGGACTATTCAGGAGGCCAATGTCATGTCTTTCGTGCCACCGCCGATTCAAGGATTGTCATTAACGGGTGGTGTGGAAGGTTATCTGCAGATTCGCGAGGATATGACTACGACCGAAATGGAGAAAGTAGCACAAGAAATAATGGCTGCGGTCAATGAAAGGCCAGAACTAATTAATGGGCGAACGACATTAGACACAAGTATTCCTCGATATCGTATTGCCGTTGACCGAGAAAAAGCATATGCCGCAGAAGTAAGTTTAGATGCTATTTTTTCTACGCTACAGGCAACAGTTGGTGCTCTATACGTCAATGACTTTACATATCAAGGAAGGCTATGGCAGGTCAATATACAAGCAAAGGGCCAATATCGTACAAGTCCTGAAAATTTGACTAACGTCTTTGTGCGTTCCAACAATGGTGCAATGCTACCGCTGAGCTCACTGCTTAGTGTTGAGCGCACTAGCGGTGCAGATATTGTTGACCGTTTTAACATCTATAGTGCTGCCCGAGTTATGGCCGACCCTGCACCGGGTTACACTTCAGGTCAGGCAAAAGAAGCAATGGAAGCCATCGTTGCTGAGTTTTCAGCAGATACCGACATACAGTTGGGCTGGACTGGTGAAGCCTTTCAGTTAGATGAAGCCGCCGGAGCTGCGGGATCTGCGTTTGGCTTGGGCTTATTCGTGGTGTTTTTGATCCTAGTGGCTCAATACGAGCGTATCACATTACCGCTAGCGGTAGCAGTTGCCGTTCCATTCGCAGTTCTGGGTGCGGCTTTATCGTCAATTTTACGAGGATTTCCAAACGATATTTATTTCCAAGTTGGTCTGCTGGTATTGATTGGCCTTGCGGCGAAGAATGCCATCCTAATTGTGGAGTTTGCCGCACAAAACCGTAAGGAAGGCATGAGCTCCCTAGAGGCTGCAACTGCAGCAGCTCGACAACGTTTTCGCGCTATTTTGATGACAGCTTTGACCTTTATTATCGGCACTTTACCCCTTGTATTTGCAAGTGGTGCGGGAGCCGCTAGTCGTCAAGAAATTGGAACTGTGGTAGTCGGCGGTATGATTGCTGCGAGCTCGCTGGCACTGATATTCGTTCCATTGGGTTACAAACTATTTGAGGATTTATCTGATTGGCGCAAAGACCGCAAAGGAGAAGGGCGAAATGCATAAAACACTAGTGGCGGCAGTAATTGCCTTGGCGCTTTCGGCCTGTACGATGGGACCGAACTATCAGCATCAACAAATAGCGGTGGAGGATGATTGGCCCGAACAAGTGGAGCAATCAAACCGTTTAGCAAAAAATTGGCAAGATTGGTGGACACAGTTCAATGATCCAACTCTGAACGCTCTAGTGGAGCACGCATTGGATGAAAATCTTGAGTTGCAGCTACAGTTGCAACGTATCGAACAAGCGCGTGCTCAACTCGGTTTAAGTGATGCAGAATTTTGGCCATCGTTGGGCGGACAAGCTGAAGCTACCCGACAGCAACAGCCTAGAGCTATTCTACCTATTGAGATTGGTGGCGGTGCGCCGCGAAATGAATTCACTGTGGCTGGAACCTTAAGTTATGAAATTGACTTATGGGGGCGTTTACGACGAGAACGAGAAGCCGCCAATGCGCAACTCGATGAGTCTGTATATGGTTTAGAAGCGGTGCGCTTGAGTATCATTGGTGAAGTTGTTTCGACCTATTTTAATCTCCGTTCACTGGAACAGCAGCAAGCGTTAGCTGAGGAAACATTAGCCTCTTATTTGGAAAGTCTGCACGTAATTGAACTCCGTTACCGCAGCGGAGCGGAAGATGCGTTGGGCGTTCGCCAAGCACGTGCCGCGGCCGCCAGTGCGCGAGCAATACTGCCAGACTTGCAAGAAGCCGCAGAAACCACTCGTAGCGCACTGGCTATACTGGTTGGGTTTAGCGCGCAAGAGCTAACGCAAGTGTTTGACTTTGGCGACACAAAATTAACGGATTTGAAATTGCCTGATGCATTACCTCGCTTGATGCCATCTGAGCTGCTACAGCGACGTCCAGACGTGCGAGCTGCAGAATCCTACCTTATCGCTGCTAATGCCCAAGTTGGTGCTGCGCAAGCGAGTCGTTGGCCTAGCTTAAATTTGTCCGGTCTAATTGGTAGCTCTGCGTTACAAACGAGCGACTTATTTGAGGGGGCCGCTCAAAGCTGGAGTATTGGCGGTAATTTGGCGGGTCCCATTTTGGATTTTGGTCGAGGGCGAGCCAATGTTGAAAATGCCGAAGCATTAAAAGCTCAGGCGGAAATTGAATATCAGATGGCGGTGACCAGTGCTTTCCGTGATACCCGAGATGCACTGTCAATGCATCGTTATGCTCAAAAACGTGTTGAAGCTATACAAAACCAAGTAAAAGCAATTGGTCAAGCCGTTGAAATGGCAGAGTTTCAATATGATGCCGGTGCGATCGGGATTTTTGAGTTACTCAACTCTCGACGGGAACTGCTACAAGCAAAATTAACTTTGAGTGAAGCATATGCTCAACGCTTGTTGGCTTCGGCTAATTTATTTAAAGCGATGGGTGGAGGTTGGCAAGATCCACAACCATCTACTTTGACAAATCAAGAAGGAGGTGAGTCATGAAAATACAGACACAAGTTTCAGTACTTGCGGCTACAATATTTACAGCGTTGGTGATTCCCCCCACTGCATACGCACAAGCTCGATCACAAGTGCAAAACCTGCAGCAAACAGAAGACAGTCGTAATGCTTGGTCAGTTGGTATAGGCGGTGTTACGTCATTATCAGCTTACCGAGGCGTAGACTCTAAAACGACAGCGTTTCCGCTTATTAATTATGAGGGTGAGCGGTTCTTTGTCCGTGGCCCATCGTTAGGCTATCGATTAACACCAGATAAGCCACTTCGTTTGGCGGCTTTTATAAGCGCCGCTCCCGCTGAATATGATCCGGATGATTCCGATGATGTGCAGATGCGCAAACTTGATCGGCGTAATTTCACTGCTCTTGCGGGTTTTTCTGCGCGTTATAACTTAGCAGCGGGTTTACTGACTGCACGAGTGGGAACCGAGATAACAGGACGACATCATGGTCAGTATGCTGAGGTGAATTATAGCTACCCATTCCTATTTGAAAACAGTACGATTTCATTAACACCCACTGCTGGTATTGAATGGCATAGTGGAGATTTTAATGATTACTATTTTGGTATTTCTGATGAAGAAGCGGCACGCACAACGCTGACCGAGTATTCGCCCGGATCTAGCACAAATCCATTTTTGGGGTTAACGTTGACTTGGCAGTTTTCAGAGGCTGCTAGTATTTTCGTATCTTCGCGTTACAAGCATTTTTCTGATGAAATAGCCGATAGCCCCATGTTGGATGATGATAGTGAAGTAAGCTCACTTATTGGTCTAACGTGGAAATTTTAGCTTACAACATCCATTCAATTGGCAATATTGATAAAAACCAAACTATGCCGCGTTGCCAAGCCGTGATGCCAGGCTCGCGGTGATGTTTAATCACACCATTTTGTGCTGCTCTAGCCAAATTAACTCGTTATTGTCATCTAGCTGTACCTCATAGGCTTCTTGGGGTACTTTTTCGTCGAACAAACTGGCCATCTGACGAGCAAGCAGTGGGCTATCAATAATAAATCCTAATTCGGTATTTAAGTTCGCTGAACGAGGATCAAAATTGAATGACCCAACGAAAACTCGCTTGTTATCGACGGAAAAAGTTTTTGCATGAAAGACTTAAGTCAGAACTACCAAATGGACCATATGAGCTTTCTTCGCGCGTTGATTCGCTTGATGAGGCTCGCATTTCATACAGTTTAATTCCAGCATTCAGTAAATCTTTTCTACGTTTACTATACCTGCGTGAACCGCTGCTACGTCAGTTGCTTCCATAGAATTTGTCAGAATACGAATATTTACACCTTGCTCAGCTAACTTAACAAAAGCTTCTGTACCAGCCTCGGTTGGCACAAAATAGGGTGAAACAAGCTCTAAATTAGTACCGGGATTACCGAGTATCTCTGACATTTGAGATACTAATAACGCATCCTGTTCAGCTTGTCCTAAACCTTTCGCTGGATCATCACTAATCATCCTACTTTCTGCCCACTCTAGTGGAAGTGTTCCCTCAAGCATATTCCTTACGACGTCAGATTGTCGTAGTGCCTCTATATAGGTGTAGACCCCATCTCGTTGTGGGGCAGAGGTAATGCCTTCCATTATCTCTTGCTGTTGTATTCCCTCTGGGCTCGGCAAGATAAGGCTTACAGGATAGACAGAATCACTTACCCAGTAACGGTCAAAATCAGTTGAAACTTTGTTAACAATAGCTCCCACAGCAATTACATCTAAATCGCTAAATAACATTTCTTGAGCGGCACCAAAATATTCATCACCAATGTTGCGTCCACCAATTATTGTGACTTGGTCATCCACCGTGAAAGATTTGTTATGCATTCGTCTATTTGCTTGTGGGAATTGAGTCACAAAGCCAATTAATTTTGGGTTTCGAATTATAAACGGATTAAACAACCGTACTTCTATATTAGGATGGATATCAAGTGCAGCTAGTTCGTCGTCAAGTCCGCTAACTCCAAAATCATCTAACAACAGTCGAACTCGCACTCCCCGTTCGGCGGCTGAATAAACCGTATTAAATAGTAATAACCCTGTCGTATCTTTTTGCCAAATATAATACTGAATATCCAATTTTCGCTCCGCCGCATCGGCCAGTAACCCGCGTGCCGCAAAGGCCGCAGTGGGGTTCACTAACGGATAAATACCGCTACAACAAGGATGACCTTGGATCCGTTCGGCAAGTTGGCGTCCCAGAGCTGTTTCTGCCGCTTTATGGGAAGGTAACGCATTTGATGATTCTGGATCGGAACGAGCTGGAAGCGCACATGCATTGAGTGACAGCATGATGATCAACAACCAGAATACTGGAAACTTTGACTTTATTTTTCTCATAGGATGAAAAGTTTTAAGTATAATTCCTAGATTCAGATAATCACATAGAATTATTCATAATTGAATAGTAAATACTGATCAAGACCCGAGCGACCGTCAAAATTGAATTCTTTTAAACGTAAGCGTCTCTGAAACCACACCTATTCAGCCATAATTTGAAGTCATAAGCTACCACCAAGTTTCATTAAGAAGGTGGTAGCTTATGAGTCGAGTACATCGGACGCGAGCAATGGCGAGCGCTGATAGCTGAATTTGAACAAAGCAACCTCAGCCAAAAAGATTTCTGCGAGCCACGAGGCATTAACCCGGCGTATTTTAGTCAGCGCCGATTAGAGCTGCAGCGCGACGCTGAAGATAACCACGCTGGCTTTGCGTTGGCGGTGTCACAATCACCAGCAACGCAGCAGACATTGCAACTTCGCCTTGGTCGAACTGAGCTGGTGTTGCCGCTGTCGGTCTCACCACGCTGGGTCGCACAGTTGGTCAAAGAACTCAGCGCATGAAGATGTTCGTTGAGCCACCGGCCATCTATTTACACAAAGCGCCGGTTGATTTTCGTAAAAGCATCAATGGCCTCAGTGCTATTGTTGAGAGCGAGATGGCGCTCTCGCCGTTCAGTGGTGCGCTGTTTATCTTTTGCAATCGCCAGCGCGATAAACTGAAAGTTCTGTACTGGGACAAAACAGGCTTTTGCCTGTGGTACAAGCGCCTTGAAAAGGCCAAATTCAAGTGGCCGCGTAAGATGCCAGGCAGCACTATCACGCTCACTGAACAGCAGTGGGCATGGCTCTTAGATGGCCTTGATATTACGCTGATGAAAGGCCATCAGCCCCTGCATTTTAGTGCGATAACCTGATCACTTTTAGCCATATAGGGATCAAGCATAACAGCTATTTATCGATCACCAATCGGTCTAAGAAAGCCTTTATCTGTAGCGGTTTAGCGCCGATTTATGCGGTATAATAGCCGCATGAAAAAGACCAATGCAAGCGCACTTCCAGACGACATTGAGGCCCTCAAAGCAATGCTGCTCGAGCAGCAAGCTGAGACGGCTCGCTTGCAGCAAGAAAGTGAGCGCTGGAAGCATGACTTCTATCATTTGTTTGAAAAATGGCAGCTTGAACTTAAAAAGCGTTTTGCAGCCAGCTCAGAAGGCCTGCCAGGTCAGGGCGACCTGTTCAACGAAATAGAAGATATCCTCCAGCCTGATGAGGAAGAGGTTGCTGCTGAGCAACACATTGCCTACACCCGTAAAGTTGGCCGCCGCGCCCGATTAGATGCGTCGTTACCACGCAAAGAAGTTATCCACGACATCAGCGATGATGAGAAAACCTGTGAATGCTGTGGCACCGACATGCATCGCATGGGTGAGGATGTCAGCGAGAAGCTCGACTTCATTCCAGCGAAGGTACAAGTCATCCGCCACGTACGCCCGAAGTACAGTTGCCGTACTTGTGAGCAGCAAGGCACGGAAAGTAACATCAAACAAGCGCCAGTAGCACCAAGCATGCTCCCCAAAAGTATTTCTACACCGAGTTTATTAGGGCAAATCATCACGGCGAAGTTCCAGTATGGCTTGCCGCTGTATCGCCAGGAAGCCATGTTCAAGCAGTTCGGTGCCGATATCAGTCCCAGACCATGAGCCGCTGGTTGGTTGCTGTGAGTCAAAAGCTGGAGCCGCTGTACCAGCGGATGCATGACCTTCTGCTGCAACAGCCCGTATTATGGGCAGACGACAAAACTGTAGGAACAGTTTTGGACAGCTCTGCTGGCCCCGTAAGGGGTGAATCACAAGGATGTGATTCACAAACGACCTTAAAGGTTATCGAATCGGAAAAAAGTAAATCCTACATGTGGGTGTATGGTTGTGGCGGTGATAAACCGCCGCCTGACAGCACTTCACCACCGAACATCGCGCTCTATGACTACCAGGATGGTCGTGGCGGCGTACACCCGAAAGACTTTTTAAAAGGTTATCGCGGGCCCTTGCAGGTGGACGGTTATCAAGGCTATGAGCAAACCGAAGCCACACTCGCTGGCTGTTGGGCGCATGCCCGGCGTAAGTTCGTGGACGCTAAAACCGTGCAAGGCAAAAAGAAAACCGGTAAGGCGGATGCCGCAATCGCTTTCATCCAAAAGTTATACCGGGTTGAGCGCCTGATGGTCGATAAGTCAGCGCAAGAGCGCCTGCACGCACGACAAACTAAATCGACAGTGGTGATGAGCAACTTTAAAATGTGGCTCGATAATCAGCTCACCCAAGTACCACCGACCAGCGTGCTTGGTAAGGCCGTTCAATACACGCTCAACCAGTGGTCAAAACTGCAGGTGTACTTAACCGACGGGCGCATCAACATCGACAACAACCGCGCCGAGCGCGCCATCAAGCCGTTCGTGATTGGCCGCAAAGCTTGGTTGTTCGCCAACACCCATGGCGGCGCCGATGCCAGTGCCGTGCTCTACAGCCTAGTCGAAACCGCCAAAGCTAATGACTTACAACCGATTGATTACCTGATGAGCCTGTTTGAGCAATGGCCGCTCATCAAAAGCGACGATGACATCAACCACCTGTTGCCTTGGAATATCGAGTTCACGCACTAGCGACAATTATCTTGACCGGTTGAGTGGTCAGCAAAATTGACCCACCTTGAGAAAAATATTATGGTCAATGTGTGCTACTAGCGACGCTCACAGCTTACCAGTTGATTTAGTTAGAAAAAGAACGGTATTTCGGTATTCCGATCACCGATTACGGTAATCCGAACAGCGATTTCGGAAAAAGGCTAAAAGTGATCGGATAAAACCGAAATGGGTGATCGGATTGAAACGAAATGAGTGTTCGGATTCACCCGAAACATGCACCATATCATTGGCAGCTAGCCGGATGGCCTGATCCACCAGATCCACATACTGCTCATATGCCTGAGCCTCCGAAGTGGCCATCGACGCAGGCATCCATCCTATCAGGCTTGGTCTCGCCGACGGATTATCCGGTGTCATCATGATGTCAGTAGCGTTGAACAGAAACGTTTGGCTACCCGAGAGATGTCGAAGCGGTGCATCGAATGAAGTCGCCAGGCTGGCGAGATCCAGTAATGGCACCAACATGCCTTTACTGTAGGAGCGAGTGCCATCCCCAGAATCACGCAAGCCCATATCGTAGATGCCACCGGCTCTCGCCAGGTTTAAAGCCCGAGACTCTTCCTGATTGTAAGCTCGTGGGGTGGCCGCGCAGCCAGCCAGGGCAGCGGCCAATATTGCCGTAGTTAAGGGTGCTAATCTTTTCATTATGTCCTCCTGCATTTATTAAATATTCTCATGAGGTTGAGAATATTTAAGAGGAAAAACAAAAACAATCCTTTTAAATCAATGGTTTGCACTAAAAGAACAAAGTTAAAAACCGGACGTGGCGAAAAGTTGGCGGGGCAGGCATATCTTTGGCTATAAAAGAAAATGGCACTTTTGATCAGCAGAGGTTACATATTGACAGCGTCGTCGAAATTACTCTGACGGCGGTGGCAGGTGCTATTCTGGATGACCCGGAACCAAGGTCGCGGGGCCATTCTTATTGACTCGGCTGTTTACTGGTAAGAAAACGCGGTCATTTTTTTTACTGATTAGGAATCTATATCTGATAGGATCAGTCAAATATTCAAAGAAAGATTATTGTGGTTGACTGATTTAGCGTTGGGAGGCATTTATCCAAGTAGAAGAAGAGCTTGCGGCCATTGCATTGAGGTTATCTGAGCTTGAGAAGGAAAAACTAGCCTTACTTTCCCGGAGGAACGAGCTTCAGCGAGCTGCACAATCACCCACATCAATGCAATTGACTCCCAATCAAAAAGCTGAGTTATTCCGGGGGCTCTTTCACGGCCGACAGGATGTCTATGCGGTTCGCTGGGAAAGTAGCTCGAATGGACGTTCCGGTTATGCTGTCGCCTGTGCAAATGAGTGGGTACAGGGCATCTGTCAGAAACCCCGGATCAAGTGCGGCGAGTGCCCTCACAAAAAGTTCAAGCCTCTGGATTTCCGTGCAGTGTATGACCACCTGTCCGGCAAGCATGTAGCAGGGTTATACCCATTGTTGCCGGACAGTTCCTGTTATCTGCTGGCTGTAGATTTTGATAAGGAGGACTGGAGAGCAGATGTTCGTGCGCTGGCCCAGGCTTGTCGTGATGAAGGTGTCCCTTATCTTGTAGAGATCTCCCGGTCCGGTGCGGGTGCCCACCTATGGGTCTTCTTTTCGGACGCCGTTCCAGCCTGGTCCGCGAGGGCTTTGGGGTTCAAGCTGCTGGACAAAGCCATGGAACGCCACCCGGGCCTGTCCTTCGATTCTTATGACCGGCTATTCCCCAACCAGGATACGATGCCCGATGGTGGATTTGGCAATTTGATTGCCCTTCCGCTTCAGCATGAGGCGCGAAGTCGTGGATGTACTGTATTCGTCGACGATAAGCTAACCCCGTATCCGGATCAGTGGGCGCTACTTAGTCAGCAAAAGACCGTTTCGCTGGCTCAGCTTCGAGATATGGTTGGAAATGAGCCTGATTCCGATGCGATAGCAGAAGTTGCGTTGCCGTGGGAACAAGCTTTACCGGTAGATACAGGGATAATTTCAGGATGTCCCGAGAGCATCACGCTTACCTTGGCCAATCACATTTATATGAAGTTGTCAGACATACCCGGGACACTGGCGGCACGAATAAAGCGCATGGCGAGCTTTGCCAATCCAGTATTTTTCAAAACCCAGGCACTTCGATTTTCAACTCATGGCATCCCTCGTTACATATCATGTGCCCGGATTGAGCAAGGCTATATCTCGGTACCGAGAGGCTGTTTTGATGATCTTCAGGCATTGTTGCACGAACAGGGAATATGGCCACCAAAAAATCATGTTTATGGTCGCAGGACCCGTTCGTCACAAAGTCAGGGCTGAACATGGGTCTAAGTTTGTCCAGCGTGTCATCGTTCGAGAACGTCATGAAACGCCACCGACGGACATCTTTCAGAATAACGGTGAACGACCACACATAGCATCCGTCTACCGTTGGCTTTCCCATAGCACTGCCCGGAATCAGGATATAGTTCGGGATGTCGTACGCTGCGTTCAAAACGAGGCCAACTGTCTTTTGCTGACTGAACGAAGAGAGCATGCTGAGACGATGGCAACATTGTTGGAAGCTGAGTCTATATCGTCGGTTGTTTTGCGCGGCGGGATGCGCGTCAAGGAACGCCGGGCTGCCGAATCGCAGTTGCACGAAGCTCAAGTTATTGTTGCAACCGGGAAATACATTGGTGAAGGTTTTGACTTGCCTCGGCTGGACACTTTGTTTCTGGCTCTGCCCATCGCCTGGAAAGGAACACTGTCGCAGTATGCTGGCAGGATTCACCGGGATGCCGACGGTAAGCAGGAAGTTACTGTCTACGACTACCTGGACAACAGCCTGCCAATGCTTGAACGCATGTTCCGAAAGCGCGAGAAAGGTTACAAGGCGATGGGATACCAGTTTGCCCAATCCGAGCCGCAAACCCGGCTACTATAAACTTTCCAAAGAAAGGGGAAACATGGCTGAAACGAAATGTGCTTCAGGCCTGCTTCAGAGGTAACTCGTGGGGCTTTACGCGTCTCACGTTCTTAGCTTCTTGTTCATAGGCACGATGACGAACATCCCATAACTCAACCGCGTGCTGAATATTCAGCCAGAACTCCGGCGTATTCCCCAAAGCCGCTGCGAGTTTGATTGCCATGGGTGCTGTCAGCGTGCCTTTGTCATGCGCAATCCGACTGAGTGTATTTCTGTGCACACCCATTGCTTCGGCAAGTTCACTGATTTCTATGTTCATCGGCTCCAGAAACTCGGTGACTAGCATTTCGCCAACGGTCACTGGACGACGTTTTGTGTTCCTCATTACCATAACCTCCTCTAGCCCTTGTAAACATGCGGGTCTAGATATGTATCTTGGGCGATGCCATCTTCCCAGCGAAAAATCAGGCGATACTGCTTGTTAACCCGAATAGAACACCATCCAGAAAGGTTTCCTTGCAAATGTTCAAAACGATTACCCGGTGGAATCCTCAAGTCTGACTCCTGCGTTGCGGCATCCAGAATCTGAATCTTTCTAAAGAGGGCGCTTTCAATAGTACTGGGTATTTTCTTATGACTTTGGTCTTGTTCGTAAAAAACCTCCAGCCACGTATCCCTGAATTTAACCGCCATAAGTACCTGATCACTTTTTACTCATTTTATGCACAGCGATGTTGTGCGTCAAGTCCGTTCAAAATGAGAACGGATCCGTTTAGAAAACGATGTTACTATAATTTTGTCTGACAGAAAGGGACTATCGAGCAATTTCAAGGCACTGATTTCATAGAGATAAAATTGTATAAAAGGCTCCCAGTTTCCCACTTATCCCAGTTTAAAATGGGTCGTCAGGAGCCGATGTAGAGGAAATTTGCCAATATTTACATTTTTTTTCGCAAATTTCAGCACTCCAATGGTGCTCCAAGAGTTTCATAAACTTATGTTTTTAAAGTATTTTATTCATTCTGTATCGGAAAGTAACGGTTAACGCCGTTATCCGCCACTTTTTCAAAAGGATTTTTTTCATGAAGCTGATCATCAAGCTTATTGCCGGCATTATTGCGGGTATTTGTATTGGTTTATTTGCACCTGACTGGGTAAGCCGATTATTGCTAACCTTCAAAGGCCTATTTGGTCAGCTTTTATTTTTTACCATTCCGTTATTGATTTTATTCTTCATTACCAGCGGTATCGCCAGCTTACCCAGTAATTCGGGACGCCTATTGAGTAAAACACTGGGGGTTGCTTACCTATCAACAATTACTGCCGGTATCATCGCCTTTTTCGTCGCCAGCATTGTCGTTCCTATGCTCAGCGCAGATGCCCAATCAGTTAATGAGTCAGCCAGTGCTACGTTAGAGCCTTTTATCACGCTGGATATCCCCCCACTGATGAGTGTTATGTCAGCCCTCGCTTTAGCGTTCATATTTGGTTTGGGAATCGCAAGTACAAAGGCACAACAGCTTAAATCACTGTCTGACCAAGGTCGCGATATTATCGAGTTACTGTTAGGGAAAGTGATAATTCCCTTGCTGCCTGTTTATATTGCGGGCGTATTTACCGAAATGGCGGTAGCCGGTACGGTTTTTGAAACACTGAAGACCTTCGGTATTATTCTGGTGATGGCGGTCGTATTGCATTGGGTCTACATTACCACCATGTTTATTATGGCTGGTATCAAAAGCCAGCAATCACCGCTAAAACTCATCAAAAACATGCTACCGGCATACTTTACCGCTCTTGGTACCATGTCCAGTGCCGCAACTATTCCTGTCACCTTGCGCAGTGTTAAAAATAATAACGTTGACGATAATGTCGCAAATTTTTCAGTGCCGTTATGCGCTACGGTTCACCTGGCAGGTTCCACTATTACCATCGTCAGCTGTACGGTCGCTGTCATGGTCTTACACAACGCTTTGGCAATTCCATCTTTCTTTACGGTGTTACCCTTTATCATGATGTTAGGTGTTGTGATGCTGGCAGCTCCGGGTGTTCCAGGCGGAGCGGTAATGTCAGCCGTTGGCCTGCTGGGGTCGATGCTCGGTTTTGGTGAGACCGCAATTGCGCTAATGATTGCCCTGTATATGGCACAAGATAGCTTTGGCACCGCCTGTAACATTACCGGCGATGGTGCTATAGCGGTGTTAATAGATGACAGCAGTAAAGGCTAGATTTGCACAGTTAGGTTTTGATTACACGCGATACCGGTTCGGTTTACGCACCGGCATCGCAGCCTGCCTCTCACTTATTATCGCCTGGGCATTAGGGCTGGAACATCCTCAATGGTCAGCAATGACCGTATGGGCAGTATCGCAACCAACCCGGGGGCTACTACTAGAAAAGGCCGCTTACCGTACACTGGGTACGCTTTTGGGTACCGTCGTCGGCATGATCCTCGTGGTTACCGCTGGCGATAGCATTATTTTATTAGCCACCGGCCTTACGCTTTGGGTTGGTTTATGTGTTTACACCGGAAACTTATTACACGGCTTAATTTCCTACGGTGCCATTTTAGCCGGCTACTCGGCATCGATGGTTGCGTTGTTAACACGCACACCGGACGCGCTCCTCCCCTTGGGTATTGACCGTCTACTGACAGTATTTGTTGGCGTACTGACCGCACTATTCGTTGGCTGGTTATTTACCTATAAACGAGCCGAGCAATCACTTGTAAACCAATTTCGCAGGCAGTCAGCAGAAAACTTAAAGTTGCTGGCAGATGCATATAATAGTGGCTCGCTAAAAGCACTGAATAGCCATGACCGGTTATCAAAATTAGCCCACCTGGAAGCACAATTAGTCGACCACGGTTCCGGCTCACCGGCCGCTCATCAGTCAGCCAAAACGATCCGTCGTGTATTAAACGCGCAGCTTGGTCTATTCGCACAGCTCGAGACTAAAGGAATTATCAAATCAGCAGTAATAAGTGAACACTTACATTCTTTATCTAATGCGTTAATAAAAAACAATTCGCTGGAAATTATTAATAGCCTAAAGAAAGCTTTGCAAACATTCGAACATGCCTCGGTACTGCCATATTTTAAAGAATTCGTCGATGCATCGCTGCAACGATTACAATTTAGGGATAGTGGCAAGGCGGCTCAATCAGTACCTCTGCTATCAATTCTTTTACACCGGGACTGGCGCGGAGCTCGCCAGGCCGCAATACGAACCGTCTCTGTAATGACATTAATCAGTATGGCCTGGGCCTATACTGAATGGTTTCAGATAGCTTATTTGCTACTCGGCGCCTCAGTAATGCTTACACTCTTTTCAACCGCAGAAAATCCCGCTAAAACGATGGTTTACGTATTTTTAGGGCAATCGGCAGGCGCCTCACTTGCATTGATGATGCAAGCCTTCGTCTGGCCTCATATGGATTCAATATTAACTATGTTGGTTAGTATTATGCCGATCATGTTATTGGTAGGAATTCCCTTATCGCACAACAAAACCACTAATGGCAGCATGGATTTCACGTTAGTTTTCTTATTATTAATGCAGCCGGTACTGCATTATCAGTTTGAACCATTACAGGCAATTTCTATTGCTATAGCAGTTATTGCTGCGCCTATATTGTCATTAGTGAGTTATCGACTGGTTTTCCCAACCAATCTTCTAAGTCGACAAAAACAACTAATTGGTGCATTAGAAAGCGACTTAAAAGAACTAACCTCACGCACTGTTTCGACGCAACAACTACAGCGTTATAAGGCACGGCTTTATCATCGCCTCTTTAAGCTTTATCAAATGGCTGACAAACTAGGCACTACTGCGCAAGTCACCAGCGCGCAATATTTATTGCGTGTACAACATCAGGTATCCCAACATGAGTGATGAATGGCAAATCGTTTATTACGCCGCAAATCCTATTGAGGCACAATTATTGAAGGGCATGCTCGAAAGCGAAAATATTAACGTTAGCATGAATGAAAATTCGATGATTGGTGGTGTTGGAGAACTACCCGCCGATGCCATAGAGACTGCACTTAAAGTTTCCAGCCAGCAGTATACAGAGGCGCGAAAATTACTTGATAACTACGAGAATAGCGAGCAACAAGCGATCTACTGTCCCCATTGTAAAGAGCAAAACTTCTCTAATTTCGAGGTGTGTTGGAACTGCGGAAAAGCGCTTTTTTAGCCGCTGAGCTAAGTTTTTTTATCACATATTCTCGTTTGGCTGCCGATGCTCTGTCATAGCCATCCTCCTGATAAACTACCCTGACCGGCCGCCGCGTCTGAGTATATCTGGCGCCGCCTTTTAGTTCACCGTTATGCTGCCGCAAGCGCCGTTCGATATCGGTAGTAACGCCGCAATAAAGGCTGTTATCAGCACACTGCATTAAGTACACCGTCCATCGGCTCACTTGAAACACCCTTAGTAAAACCCAATCCTGTTATTTACGCGTAAAAGATATCACAAATACTTAGCAGGATTACTTATGAGCAGACATTTTGATCAAGCAAAAGGGTTAGCAGAAAACCACGATCCTCAAACACATGATTTTGTTTTTAATCAAACCATGATGCGCATTAAAGATCCGCAGCGCTCTTTGAAATTTTACAGTGAAGTCATGGGTATGACGCTGGTAAAACGACTCGATTTTCCGGAAATGAAGTTCACATTATACTTTATGGCCGCGTTGTCACCTGAACAACGACAACAATGGTCAACAGATCACGACGAACGCATCACACAGACGTTCTCACGTCCGGCAATGCTGGAATTGACCCATAACTGGGGCGACGAAGATAAAGAGGATGTCGACTTTCACAGTGGCAATAGCGAACCTAAGGGTTTTGGCCACATTGGTTTTGCTGTGCCTGACCTGGAAGCCGCCTGCAAGCGTTTTGAACAACATCGCGTAGAGTTTCAAAAGCGCCCACAAGACGGCAACATGAAGGGTATCGCGTTTATCAAAGATCCCGATGGTTACTGGATCGAAATTTTCACGCCGGAAAAACTCCCTAAACTACTTAGCGAGCATCTTTGATACTTTATCTTCAAGTGATGTCATGCCGTGTTGGCGACCCACTTCAAGCGCTTGCTCGGTGCTTAGCCCATCGAGCCAAGCCGCACGGAGCGCAAACAACGCGCCAACGCGGTTTGAGGAGGCACAGTGCACCATAATATTTTTGTCAGCATGGGTTAGTAAAAGACGATCTAGTGCTCGAGCATTCTCAAAAGTAACACCTGTAGCGCCGTTTACCGGAACATGAAAAAACGCGAGCCCCTGCTGGCTCGTCCATGTTGTTTCTTCGCTACCCGACATTTCTTCAACCGACAATAAACTTATGACGACATCACCACCACTTTCGGCAAAGGTTGCGATATCTTCTTTATCAGGAACCCCCATAACCCAGATGTTATCTGATGTCTGTTTGGGGCTATCTATACCCTGCGCTACGCTAACGGAAGGTAATAATAATGCTGTACTTAAAACAGCCGAAACTAACAAACGAATCATACTTAAACTCCTGTAAACTATTAACTCTATACTTACCTATTTAAGCATAAAACAGATTATTGAAAATGACACAACTTCAAATTTTAGTCGGTACCACTTCCGGTAACACAGAACATCTGGCAGATCACGCTGCCGATTTGATCAAAGCACGACTTGATATCGATATCGCAATGCATTACGAGCCAAGTTTTGACACGCTAGACCAGACGCAGCCGTGGCTAATTTTTTTAGCAAGTCACGGTGCCGGCGATTACGGTGATTCGATGCTCGACTTTTATGCTCAGCTAACAGATGTCGACGCAGTTAAGCCGTTTCCGTACGCCGTTATCGCCATTGGTGAATCCTGCTATGACACTTACTGCTCTGCCGGGCGCGACATTGATCAACGATTACAACAACTCGGTGCTGAACGAATATATACGCGTTTAGAAATCGATATGCTCGAAGATGATCCAGAAGCAGCATTTGAACAATGGTATGGCGGATGGATTAGTGCATTGCGATCCTGTACACAATCATGATCATTAAAAATCATGCATTCACTGCCGATCATCATTTATATCCACTGTCTTATACACAAATAAATCAGCATGTGATTGGATCCTGTATAAGATCACATAAGGGCTGTCATCGAATTGGGTATATCCCTGGGGATAACTAAGGCTGTGCATAAACACCCTAGTTATCCACGATCTATGATCCGGGCTTAAGGGATCTTATTAACAGCTAGTGATCTTAACGAACATCTTTTAAAATAAGGGTCTTAGCGATCTATTCACAGATTTTGGCTAACTAAAAGAAGTAATAATAAAAGATCTATAAAGATCAAATACTGATCTTATTTAGATCTTTACAGAATTCGTAAAAAAACTGTTTGCACAAAAATTAACCTTTTCGATCCAGGTCAATTCGCGTTAAAATAACCGGCTCTTTTGATTCCCTTAACCACAAAGGCTTTACTGAATGTCACACACCTCAAGTCAACAATTTGATGTCATCGTTGTCGGTGGAGGCCATGCGGGTACTGAGGCAGCACTTGCCTCTGCAAGGATGGGTAGTCGCACCCTACTATTAACCCACAATATAGATACACTCGGACAAATGTCCTGTAATCCGGCAATTGGCGGGATCGGCAAAGGACACCTGGTTAAGGAAATTGATGCCCTTGGCGGTATCATGGCAAAAGCAGCTGATCGTGCAGGCATTCAATTTAGAACACTCAACTCGTCTAAGGGCCCTGCAGTTAGAGCAACTCGAGCTCAAGCAGATAGGCAGCTGTATAAACAAGCGATCCGCTATGCATTGGAAACACAACCAAATTTAACCTTGTTTCAACAGGGGTGTGATGATCTGATCGTTGAGAATGATCGCGTTTGCGGCGTTGTTACTCAAATGGGTTTACGATTTCACGCCAAAAACGTGGTGTTAACGGTAGGTACCTTCCTGGGTGGTCAAATTCATATCGGCTTAGATAACTATCAAGGCGGACGTGCCGGTGATCCTCCGGCAAATGCGTTAGCTAAACGTTTAAGAGCGTTACCGTTGCGTGTAGAACGATTGAAAACAGGCACGCCACCGCGTATAGCCAGCAGCTCAGTAGATTTTTCAGTCATGCAGGAGCAACCGGGTGACAAGCCAACGCCGGTTTTTTCGTATATGGGTTCACGCGCTGATCATCCGCGTCAGATATCATGCTACATAACCCATACCAACGAAAAGACACACGACATTATTCGCTCCGGGCTTGATCGTTCGCCCATGTACTCAGGTGTCATTGAGGGAGTCGGACCGCGTTACTGTCCTTCAATTGAAGACAAGATTGTACGGTTTGCTGATAAGCAGTCTCATCAAATTTTTGTTGAGCCTGAGGGGCTTGATACGTTTGAGCTTTACCCTAATGGCATTTCCACCAGTTTGCCTTATGACGTTCAGGAGCAATTGGTTC
This sequence comes from Idiomarina aquatica, assembly GCF_004362895.1. GTDB lineage: Bacteria > Pseudomonadota > Gammaproteobacteria > Enterobacterales > Alteromonadaceae > Idiomarina. Next base: position 19,579 of record NZ_SNXI01000023.1, read on the forward strand.
GATCCATTCATGGCTTTGAAAATGCGGTTATCACACGTCCGGGTTATGCGATCGAGTACGACTATTTCGATCCCCGCGATCTTAAACAATCACTTGAAACCAAGGTTATTGAAGGGCTGTTTTTTGCGGGTCAAATTAATGGCACAACCGGTTACGAAGAAGCGGGAGCTCAAGGGTTGATAGCGGGCCTTAATGCATCACTCCGTGCTCAAGGAAAAGAAAGCTGGGCTCCGCGTCGCGATGAAGCTTATACCGGTGTTTTGATCGATGATCTTTCAACACTCGGTACGCAAGAGCCTTACCGCATGTTCACATCGCGGGCTGAGTATCGTTTGTTACTACGCGAAGACAATGCTGATATGCGATTAACTGAAAAAGGTCGCGAACTTGGACTTGTCGATGATGAACGCTGGGCATCGTTTAACACCAAAGTAGAATCTATCGAGCAAGAAAAACAACGCTTGCGAGAAACATGGGTTCACAAGGATCATGAAGCGGTCGATTCCATCAATCAATTAGTGAAAAGTCCGATAACCAAAGAGGTTAATGGTGAAGAATTATTGCGTCGTCCGGAAATTCATTATACTGACTTGGTCAAGACGCCATTTTTTGCACCAGGCTTAAATGACCCGGCAGCAGCAGAACAAGTCGAAATTCAGACAAAATACGCGGGTTACATAACACGCCAACAAGATGAAATTGCTAAACAGCAACGACACGAAAATACATTATTGCCGACAAGCTTTGATTACGCCTCGATCAAGGGGTTATCTAACGAAGTGATCGCTAAATTGAATCAACATCAACCAGAAACTGTAGGAAAAGCCTCGCGCATCTCTGGGATTACACCTGCAGCAATTTCTATGTTGTTGGTGCATTTAAAAAAACAAGGATTGTTGCGTAAGAGCGCCTAAACGACATGTTGAAAGAATCACTGAAGTCATTACTCAGTCAGACAAAGATTGAACCATTGCTGATGCTTGACGAAAACCAGCTGGATCAGTTGGTTCAGCTAGTCGAGCAACTGGATAAATGGAATAAAGCGTATAATCTAACCAGTGTCCGCGATCCAAAGCAAATGGTTAGCCGGCACATTGTCGACAGTCTGATCATTAGCCCGTTTTTAACCGGAGACCGGTTTATCGATGTTGGTACCGGCCCTGGTTTACCGGGACTACCTCTCGCTATTGCCAATCCTGATAAATCTTTTGTTTTGCTCGATAGTCTTGGCAAACGTATTCGTTTTATTCGTCAGGTATGTCATCAGCTGGGCATTAAAAACGTGCAGGCAGTTCAAAGCCGCGTTGAGGACTATACCGAGCAAAATAATAGCTTTGATGGTGTATTAAGTAGAGCCTTTGCCTCACTTGATGATATGCTGACCTGGTGCAAACATTTACCTAAAAATAACGGTAAATATCTTGCGCTTAAGGGACAATACCCACAGCAAGAACTGGACGAATTATCTGAGCAGTATAAGATTGAACAAATTAGTTCGTTAAATGTTCCTGGTGTTGACGGTGACCGTCATATCGTCGTTATCTCAGCCCAGTAGCGCACTGCGCTCGCCAAAACACGCAGTTATAAAGCGATAATGATAAGAGGTTAAACACCCGTGGCAACTACCATTGCGATAGCAAATCAAAAAGGCGGTGTTGGTAAAACAACGACTGCAGTTAATCTCGCCGCTTCAATGGCCGCGACGCGACGCAAAGTATTACTCATTGACTTGGATCCTCAGGGTAATGCGACCATGGGCAGTGGTGTCGACAAATACGATGTAGAAAATACCGTCTATGAATTACTCGTTGATGAGAAACCGGTAAAGGACGTCGTAGAAACGGATACCAACGGCAAATATCATCTGATAGCAGCAAATTCTGATGTGACCGCTGCCGAAATCAAATTGATGGAATTTTTTGCCCGCGAGGTGCGGTTGCGTAACTCACTAAAAGCCGTGCAAGACGATTATGATTTTATTTTTATCGATTGTCCGCCGTCATTAAACTTACTGACGGTAAATGCGATGGCAGCAGCTGATTCTGTGTTAGTACCTATGCAGTGCGAATATTACGCGCTTGAGGGATTGACTGCGCTGATGGAAACCATTCGTCAATTGGCAGACGTTGTTAATCCAGGGTTATCTATCGAAGGCATATTGCGTACCATGTATGATCCGCGAAACAGGCTCGCTAATGACGTATCTGAACAGCTAAAACAGCATTTCGGAGACAAGGTTTATCGTACTGTTATACCGAGAAATGTGCGGTTGGCAGAGGCTCCGTCTTTTGGTGCACCGGCGATGTACTATGATAAATCGTCGACAGGTGCAAAAGCTTACCTATCGCTTGCTGGTGAATTAATTCGTCGCTCGGAACAGCGTGCAAACGCAGAAGTTGATTAATAATAAAGGGAAGAAAGTAACTTATGTCGGCTAAAAAACGAGGACTCGGTCGCGGACTCGATGCGCTGCTCACCAGCAACACCGCAAGTCAGCAAAAACAAACAGAGCAAACTGTGGAGCCTACCTTAGCCATTGCTGAAAAAGGTGAGTTACAAAAATTACCTATTGAGCAATTGAAGCCGGGTCGTTATCAGCCGCGTAAAGATATGTCACCCGAAGCGTTGGAAGACCTAGCTGCATCGGTGAAGGCGCAGGGAATAATTCAGCCAATTGTTGTAAGACCTGTTGCTGACGACGAATTCGAAATAATTGCTGGTGAACGTCGCTGGCGAGCAGCGCAACTGGCAAAACTTGAACTGGTCCCATGCTTGATAAAAGACGTTGCCGATGAAGCAGCTGTCGCTATTGCTTTAATTGAGAATATTCAACGCGAAGACCTTAATGCCATGGAAGAAGCAACGGCATTGCAGCGTCTGCTCGATGAATTTCAGATGACCCACCAGGATGTCGCTCAGGCGGTTGGTAAATCACGCACCACAGTAACTAATTTATTACGGCTGAATAACCTCGAAAGCGGCGTAAAAACACTACTTGAACGCGGTGATATCGATTTGGGCCATGCTAAATTGTTGCTGGCATTGCAAGGTGAACAACAAACCGATGTAGCCCAACAAATTGTTGCTAAAGATCTGACCGTTCGCGAATCCGAAAAATTGGTTCGCAAAACATTAGAACCACCAAAAGAACCTGAACAACCGCAAACCGACCCAGACATCGAAAGATTACAAACACAGTTGGGTGAAAAACTCGGTGCTAAAGTTGCAATAAATCACGGTCGTAAAGGCAAGGGTAAAGTCGTTATCAATTACACTAGTTTGGATGAGTTAGACGGCATCCTTTCTCACATCAAATAACCGGGTTAGCTAAGTCCCTGTCATAATTGTAGAACTTTTGTTAAATGGCATGAAAAATAACGGCTGTAGCCAAATTTGTTTGCAATTAACGGGCAGATCTTTATACTAGCGCGAGTTTCATAGTGGCTGTTTAAAAGGCCACCAATTAACGACGCTTGAAAACTAAAGGTATCGCGTGTGGTTCAGTCCTTAGGTCGGGTGGGTAGACAACTCGCTTTTAAAACCGTGCTGTACCAACTCGTCGTCGTTGCTCTGCTGACAATTATGGTCGCATTGAGCACACAATGGAATAATGCGTGGCCCGTTATCGCGGGCGGTTTAGCCGCAATTATTCCTAATGCCCTGTTTGGCTTAATCGCATTTATGCATGCGGGCGCCCGGGCAAACCAGAAAGTTGTTAAAAGTTTTTTTGTAGGAGAAGGCGTCAAATTGATGCTAACGGCGGTGTTAATAAGCCTACTTTTTCTACTGACAGATTTTAATCCGTTGTGGTTAATGAGCGGTTTTGTTTTCGCTGTTATTTCACAATGGGTTGCGCCAATTTTATTTTTAAAATCAACGTAACTGGGAAACAACATGGTAAGTGGAGAGCAAACTCCGACTCAGTATATTCAGCATCACCTCCAAAACTGGACGGTTGGTGAAGGATTCTGGGCGGTAAATGTCGATACTATCTTCTGGTCCGTGTTACTGGGTGTGCTGTTTCTGTGGAGCTTCCGCAGAGTAGCTAAAAAATCCTCGGCAGGGGTACCTGGTAAATGGCAATGCTTTGTCGAAATGATTGTCGAGTTTGTCGATAACAGCGTCAAAGAATCCTTTCACGGTAAAGATAAACTCATAGCACCTTTGGCCTTAACTATCTTCGTCTGGATTTTCCTGATGAACCTCATGGATTTGATTCCGGTTGACTGGTTGCCTACTGCAGCAATGTATGGCGGCTACTGGTTAGGCTTTGTTGATGATCCGCACGATGTTTATATGAAAGTTGTGCCAACAACGGATCTTAATACCACCTTTGCATTGAGTTTAAGCGTTTTCGCACTAATTATTATTTACTCAATCAAGTATAAAGGCGTTAAGGGTTTCGCGAAAGAAATGACGCTGACACCGTTTAACCACTGGGCATTAATGCCGGTTAACTTTGTCCTGGAAAGCATTACTCTACTGGCAAAACCGGCGTCATTGGCGCTACGTTTGTTCGGTAACTTATATGCCGGTGAATTGATCTTTATTCTGATTGCAATGATTGGATTGTTCCAGCTACCTGCACACTTTGCATGGGCTGTGTTCCACATTCTGGTTATTACGTTGCAAGCATTTATCTTTATGATGTTGACCATTGTTTACTTAAGCATGGCATCATCTGAACACTAAGTTTTTGTTTTAACTTTAAATCTACTGAAAAACTGGAGAAATCAATGGAAACTGTAGTTGCTTTTACTGCTATCGCTGTATCAATCATGATCGGTTTGGCTGCACTAGGTACAGCACTTGGCTTTGGTATGCTGGGTGGTAAATTCCTGGAAGCTGCTGCTCGTCAACCTGAATTGGCGCCTCAGCTGCAAGTTAAAATGTTCATCGTAGCGGGTCTTATCGATGCTATCGCGATGATCGGTGTAGCAGTTGCATTACTGTTCACTTTTGCAAACCCGTTCTTAACTCAGGTTGCAGGCTAAGCGCGATTCGACGGTCACCAGATAAAGGAGGTCCGTTGTGAATATCAACGCAACTCTAATTGGACAAACGATCGCGTTCATCGTGTTCGTGTGGTTCTGCATGAAATTCGTGTGGCCACCGATCATAAATGCTATCGAAGAACGTCAGAAGAAAATTGCTGACGGTCTAAATGCGGGCGAACGCGCTCAAAAAGATTTAGAAAAAGCCCAGGAAGAAATTGCTGAGCAGCTCAAAGAAGCGAAACAGCAAGCGGCTGAAATCATTGAACAGGCGAAAAAACGTGGCGCTAAAATCGTTGAGGAAGAAACTCAACGAGGCCATGAAGAGCGCGAGAAAATCGTTGCTGCTGGTCATGAAGAAGTCGCCTCTGAGCGTAACCGTGCACGCGAAGAATTGCGTAAGCAAGTCGCTGTGTTAGCCGTTACCGGGGCACAGAAAATCATCGAGCGTGAAATTGATAAAGACGCTCACAGTGACATCGTTGAAAAACTGGTCGCTGAACTTTAATTAAGGGGTTAGAGCTTATGTCAGAACTGACTACGGTCGCTCGCCCTTACGCAAAAGCAGCTTTTGATTTTGCTTTAGAACAGGGAGCGCTCGATAAGTGGGCCGATATGCTCGAATTTGCTGCAGTGGTAGCAAAAGACGAGACGGTGGCATCATTTTTGAGCAGCTCCGCTACTGTTGGTAAGACAGCCGAAGTTTTTATTGGCGTTTGTGGCGATGAGCTCGACGACAATGCAAAGAACTTTGTCAAAGTGTTGGCAGAAAACGAACGTTTACCTGCCCTATCAGCAGTCAGTGAGCTCTATCAGACGTTCCGTGCGGAATACGAAAAGGAAGTCGAAGTTGACGTGACTTCTGCGGTTAAGTTGTTAAAAGCGCAACAAACCGAACTGAGTAAAGCATTGGAACAGCGTCTGCAACGCAAAATTAAGCTGAACTGCAGTGTCGATAAGTCCATCATTGGTGGACTGGTTATTGAAGCAGGTGACGTTGTTATAGATGGCACCTTGCGCGGCAAGTTAGATAGACTTGCTTACGCACTGCAATCCTAATTGGGGACTTGAGCATGCAATTGAATTCAAATGAAATCGCAGAACTGATCAAACAGCGAATTGAGAAGTTCGAAGTCACCAGCGAAGCTCGCAACGAAGGTACCATCATGTCTGTACAAGACGGTATCATTCGCGTTCACGGCCTTGCAGATTGTCTGCAAGGTGAAATGATTGAGCTACCTGGTAATAGTTACGCTATCGCATTGAACCTTGAACGAGATTCAGTCGGTGCGGTTGTTATGGGCCCTTATGCAGATTTGCAGGAAGGCACCAAGGTCAAATCTACCGGTCGTATCTTAGAAGTTCCGGTTGGCGAAAAGCTGTTAGGCCGTGTGGTTAACACACTGGGTCAACCAATTGATGGTAAAGGTCCAATTGAAGCTGACGGCTATGAACCGGTTGAGAAAATCGCACCAGGCGTTATCGAACGTCAATCAGTTGATCAGCCAGTACAAACAGGCTACAAGTCAATTGACTCGATGATTCCGGTAGGTCGTGGCCAGCGTGAGCTGATCATCGGTGACCGTCAAACGGGTAAAACTGCATTAGCTGTTGACGCTATCATTAACCAGAAAGATTCTGGTATTAAGTGTGTTTACGTTGCTATTGGTCAGAAAAACTCAACCATCTCTGCTGTTGTACGTAAGCTGGAAGAGCACGGCGCATTGGAAAACACCATTGTAGTTGCTGCTTCTGCTTCTGAATCTGCAGCATTGCAATATTTGGCAGCTTACTCTGGCTGTACTATGGGTGAATACTTCCGTGACCGCGGTGAAGACGCTTTGATTGTTTACGATGACCTGTCTAAGCAGGCTGTTGCATACCGTCAAATTTCACTGTTATTGCGTCGTCCGCCAGGTCGTGAAGCATTCCCTGGTGACGTTTTCTACCTTCACTCACGTCTACTTGAGCGTGCTGCGCGTGTTAACGCTGACTACGTAGAAAAATTCACTGACGGTAAAGTGAAAGGCCAGACCGGTTCTTTAACTGCCCTACCTATCATTGAAACTCAGGCAGGTGACGTATCGGCGTTCGTACCGACTAACGTTATCTCAATCACCGATGGTCAGATCTTCCTGGAAACTGACTTGTTTAACTCAGGTATTCGTCCTGCTGTTAACGCCGGTGTCTCGGTTTCTCGAGTTGGTGGTTCAGCACAAACGAAAATAATCAAGAAATTGGGTGGCGGTATCCGTCTTGCCCTGGCTCAGTATCGTGAGTTGGCGGCGTTCGCGCAGTTCGCATCTGACCTTGATGAGTCGACTCGTTCACAGTTAGAGCACGGTCAGCGTGTAACCGAACTGATGAAACAGAAACAGTACAAGCCTATGAGCGTGTCTCAAATGGCTGTATCAATTTACGCCGTTGAAAAAGGCTTTTTGAAAGATGTCGCAATCGACAAAATCATGGATTTTGAAGAGTCGCTACAGTCTTTCATGGCAAGCGAATACGCTGAGCTAATGGCTGAGATTGATAAAACTGGCAACTATAACGACGACATCGATGCGCAATTGAAAGCCGCGCTTGAGAAATTCAAGCAAACGCAATCATGGTAATCGCAGTTGGCCGCGCAAGCGGCCATTTGTCGTTGAGTTAACAGGAGAATCGTCATGGCCAGCGGTAAAGAGATAAAAACTCAGATCTCGAGTATCGGTAATACTCAGAAGATCACCAGTGCTATGGAAATGGTCGCTGCGTCTAAGATGAAAAAGGCGCAGGAACGTATGGAGGCAAGTCGCCCCTATGCGGACACCATTCGCAAGGTGATTGGTCATGTGGCGCGCGGTAACCTTGAATATCGTCATCCATTTATGGAAGAACGTCAGGTTAAACGTGTGGGTTACATCATTGTTTCTACCGACCGTGGTTTGTGCGGCGGCTTGAACGGTAATGAGTTCAAGAAAGTCGTTAAGCACGCAAACGAATGGAAAGAGCAAGATGTTGAAGCGGATTTTGCTGCTATAGGCAGTAAAGCAACTGGTTTCTTTAAGCGTTTTGGACCACTAAAAGCGCAGTTTTCAGGTATGGGTGATAAACCCGAACTGAATGAAATCACCGGTTCTATCCAGGTTATGCTGGATGCTTTCGAAGAAGGCAAAATCGACCGCTTGTATGTTGTGTTTAACAAATTTGTGAACACGATGACCCAAGAGCCGACCATTCATCAATTGTTGCCATTGCCGCAAGCAGGTTCGGAAGAAGAAGTACAAACAGGTAGCTGGGACTATCTGTATGAGCCGAATCCAGAAAGTATTCTAGACACCCTTATTCGTCGCTTTGTAGAAATGCAGGTGTACCAAGGGGTGGTAGATAACTTCGCTAGCGAGCAAGCCGCTCGGATGATTGCGATGAAAGCCGCAACTGACAACGCCGAAGATATTATTGACCAGCTGCAGTTGCAGTATAACAAGGCGCGTCAGGCAGCAATTACGCAAGAAATTTCGGAAATCGTGTCCGGCGCCGAAGCGGTATAACGCGGCAACGGTAAACAGAATTGAAGAGTTAGAGGAAACGTCATGAGTCAAGGTAAGGTCGTACAAATTATCGGCGCCGTTGTGGATTTAGAATTTCCACAAGACGCTGTACCAAAAGTATACGACGCACTGAAAGTGACCGAAGGTGGTTTGGAAGGATTAGTTCTGGAAGTTCAGCAACAGCTGGGCGGCGGAATTGTCCGAGCCATCGCAATGGGTACAACTGACGGTTTGCGTCGTGGTATCACCGCGAAAAACTCAGGTGAGCCAATTATGGTGCCAGTGGGTAAGAAAACCCTCGGCCGTATTATGGATGTGTTGGGTAATCCAATCGATGAAGCGGGCCCAATTGGTGAAGAAGAGAAAATGTCTATTCACCGTGCCGCGCCAAGCTATGAAGATCAATCGAACACCAACGAGCTATTAGAAACCGGTATCAAAGTCATCGACTTGATTTGCCCGTTTGCTAAAGGTGGTAAAGTTGGTCTGTTTGGTGGTGCTGGTGTTGGTAAAACCGTTAACATGATGGAGCTTATTCGTAACATCGCTATCGAGCACAGCGGCTACTCAGTATTCGCGGGTGTTGGTGAGCGTACTCGTGAAGGTAACGACTTCTATCACGAGATGAACGATTCAAACGTTCTGGATAAAGTATCCCTGGTTTATGGTCAGATGAACGAGCCACCGGGTAACCGTTTACGTGTTGCTCTGACTGGTTTGACTATCGCAGAGAAATTCCGTGACGAAGGTCGCGACGTACTATTCTTCGTCGATAACATCTACCGTTACACACTGGCAGGTACTGAGGTATCAGCACTGTTAGGTCGTATGCCTTCAGCGGTTGGTTATCAGCCTACACTTGCTGAAGAAATGGGTGTTCTTCAGGAACGTATCACCTCAACTAAGACGGGTTCAATCACGTCAGTTCAGGCCGTTTACGTACCTGCGGATGACTTAACGGATCCATCTCCTGCAACAACCTTCGCTCACTTGGATGCGACTGTTGTATTGAACCGTGACATCGCGTCGTTGGGTATCTACCCTGCGGTTGACCCGTTGGATTCAACCTCACGTCAGTTGGACCCACAGGTTATTGGTGATGAGCACTACGATACGGCAATGGGTGTTCAGGAAGTACTTCAGCGTTATAAAGAACTGAAAGACATCATCGCGATTTTGGGTATGGACGAACTGTCTGAAGAAGACAAGTTGTCAGTATCTCGTGCGCGTAAGATTCAACGCTTCTTGTCGCAGCCATTCTTCGTTGCTGAAGTATTTACTGGTGCGCCAGGTAAATATGTATCGTTGAAAGATACCATTGCCGGCTTTAAAGGCATCTTGGACGGCGAGTATGACGATATGCCAGAGCAAGCTTTCTACATGGTTGGTACCATCGAAGAAGCGGTAGAAAAAGCCAAAAACCTGTAACCGACCGGGAGGTTTGAATGGCAACACAAACATTAAACTTGAGCGTTGTCAGTGCTGAAGAGAAATTATTCTCTGGTGCAGTACAAACAGTTCAGGTTTCTGGTAGCGAAGGTGAGCTGGGTATTTACCCGGGTCACGCGCCACTGCTGACAAAAATTAAGCCAGGTATGGTGCGTTTTGTTAGTGAAGCGGGTGATGAAGAGCTCATGTACGTTGCCGGTGGTGTATTAGAAGTTCAGCCAGGTGAGGTTATCGTTCTGGCGGATGTTGCGGTACGCGGCGACGAATTGGACGAGCAGGCAGCAGAAGCAGCGCGTAAGCGCGCTGAAGAAGCTATTGCCGACCAAAGTCACGACGTTACTTACGCAGAGGCTATTGCTGAACTATCTCGGGCTATGGCTCAACTTGAAGTTATTCGCAAACTTAGACGTTAAGTTTGTAATAAAGTTTAAAAGGCCTTGTTGTGACTACAACAGGGCCTTTTTTGTCTGTAAACTATAGACATCAATCGTATTTAACGAAGTTAGATAATAAGGACATATCCCCATGAAACTCCGCGTCGTTATTTTGGCTGCAGGTAAAGGAACACGGATGCGTTCGGACCTGCCAAAAGTCTTGCATCAGGTTGCTAAAAAGCCCATGGTGCAGCACGTTATCGACTGCGCAAGAGCGCTAAACCCAGCGGCCATCGACTTGATTTATGGTCATGGCGGCGACCAGTTGAAAAGCCAAATCGTCGGTGACGATCTAAATTGGGTTGAACAAGCGGAACAACTTGGAACAGGCCATGCCGTACAACAGGTTATTACGTTTATTCAAGACGATGAAAATGTTTTAGTGCTTTATGGGGATGTGCCTTTATTGACAGCAGAAACTGCACAACGTTTGCTCGACGCGTCAGCTGACAAGGAGTTAGGTTTATTGACGATGTATCTGAATAATCCTATGGGATACGGCCGCATCATTCGTGACGAAGATGAACTTATTCAGGGTATTGTCGAACAAAAAGATGCGACACTGGACCAGTTGCGCATTAACGAAGTTAATACAGGCATCATGGCCGCCGATGGTGCTAAATTGAAGCAGTGGCTGCAGGATTTAAGTAACGACAACGCACAGAAAGAATATTATTTAACCGATGTTGTTGCTATGGCAGCAGAACAAGGCGTCCAAATTGCCTCTGCGCAGCCGGATGATACGGGCGAAGTCGAAGGCGCCAATAATCGTCAACAGCTGGCTACATTAGAGCGAGCTTATCAATGGCGTTTAGCCGAGCAAGTCATGGCGGCCGGCGCAACCCTCATTGATCCTGCGCGCTTTGATTGCCGTGGTTCGCTTAATGTCGGCTCGGACGTGGTTATCGACGTTAACGTTGTATTCGAGGGCGAAGTTAGGTTGGGTAATGGTGTTGTTGTTGAACCTAATTGTGTCATTAAAGATGCCGAGATAGGTGATGGAACCGTTGTCCGCGCTAATAGTCATATTGAAGGTGCTAAAGTAGCTTCCAATTGTAAGGTTGGTCCTTTTGCCCGTTTACGGCCGGGCGCTGAATTAGCTGACGAAGCGCAGGTTGGAAATTTTGTCGAAATGAAAAAAAGCCGTCTGGGTAAGGGCTCTAAAGCCAGTCATTTAACTTATTTGGGTGACACACAGGTAGGCGAATACGCTAATATCGGCGCCGGAACCATTACTTGCAATTATGATGGTGTGAATAAATCAACGACAGAAATTGGCGATGGCGCATTTATCGGTTCAAACAGCTCATTAGTTGCGCCGGTAAAAATTGGAAAACAGGCCACAGTGGGTGCAGGATCGGTAATTACCCGGGAAGTAGCAAATGAAGAACTTGCTGTAGCACGCGGCAAACAACGAAACATCAGTGGCTGGCAACGCCCTCAGAAAAAAGGAAGTTAATCTATGTGCGGTATTGTAGGAGCGACCTCAGAGCGTCGCGTAAGTGGTATCTTGTTGGAAGGGCTTAAGCGGCTAGAGTACCGTGGTTATGATTCAGCCGGTGTTGCGGTTATCGATGCGGATAATCAATTACAAAGCACCCGCCGTACCGGTAAAGTCCAGGAACTCGCTGATGCTATGGAGCAGCAACCACTGGATGGAACCATTGGTATCGCACACACCCGCTGGGCGACACATGGCGGCGTTACTGAGGCGAACGCTCATCCTCATCTGTCTGAGGGAGAAATAGCCGTCGTCCATAACGGTATTATAGAAAATCATGAAAGCCTCCGAGAGCAATTACAAAGTTTGGGTTATGTTTTTAATAGCCAGACGGATACCGAAGTAATTGCTCACTTAATTCACCACGAACGTAAACAAAATCCGGATTTATTGGCGGCAGTAAAAGCTGCCGTACGTCAACTGGAAGGTGCTTATGGCACCGTCGTGATGGATACAAAAGATCCTGAGCGTCTTGTTGTTGCCCGCTCTGGTAGCCCGCTGGTAATCGGTCTGGGTATTGGTGAGAACTTTGTTGCGTCAGATCAGCTGGCGTTATTGCCGGTAACACGTAAGTTTATTTACTTAGAAGAAGGTGATGTCGCTGATATTACTCGCACCAGTGTGACCGTTTTTGACGAGGCTGATCAGCCGGTCGAGCGTGAGGTCGTTGAGTCTGATAGTACCTATGATGCCGGCGGAAAAGGACATTATCGTCACTTCATGTTGAAAGAAATCCACGAGCAGCCTATTGCTGTGCGTAATGCGCTTGAAGGCCGCTTGTCCGATTCAACAGTACTTGATGATGCCTTTGGTAAAGGCGCCAGCGAATTATTTAAAACTGTCGAGCATGTGCAAATTATTGCCTGCGGTACCAGTTACCACGCAGGTATGGTCGCGCGCTATTGGTTAGAAGCGTTGGCCAATGTCTCTTGTAGCGTTGAAATAGCCTCTGAGTTCCGCTATCGCAAATCCTACGTTCACCCGAACAGCCTGTTAGTGACGATTTCGCAAAGTGGCGAAACCGCAGATACCCTTGCCGCGCTGCGTTTGTCCAAAGAGCTGGGTTACACTGGCAGTTTGACCATTTGCAATGTCGCAACGTCGTCGATGGTACGTGAGTCCGACCTGGCATTTATGACTCGCGCAGGTGCTGAAATTGGTGTGGCATCGACCAAGGCCTTTACTACGCAATTAACCGGTTTGCTAATGTTAACCGTGGCGCTGGGTAAACATCGTGGCATGGCAGAACAGCAACAAGCGGCGATTGTTAAAGCGCTTCAGGCGCTTCCTGCAAAACTGGAGGAAGCGGTGGCGCTGGCTGACGAAATTGAAGCCTTAGCACCTGACTTTGCGAACAAAAACCACAGCCTGTTCCTTGGCCGGGGTAATCAGTATCCGATTGCTATGGAAGGCGCACTGAAGCTGAAGGAAATTTCTTATATACATGCCGAAGCCTATGCTGCCGGGGAGTTGAAGCACGGGCCGTTGGCATTAATTGACGAAGAGATGCCGGTGATTGTAGTAGCGCCTAATAACGAGCTGTTAGAAAAACTTAAATCAAACGTCGAAGAAGTTCGTGCCCGTGGCGGCTTGATGTATGTTTTTGCCGATAAAAATGCGCGCTTTAAGAGCGATGACACGTTAAACGTGCTTAATGTATGTCATTGCGATGAGATCGTTGCACCAATCGTCTATACCATTCCGTTGCAGCTATTGTCTTACTATGTCGCCATTATTAAAGGCACAGATGTTGACCAGCCTAGAAACCTGGCTAAGTCAGTCACTGTAGAATAAGAAAAGGGCCTTGCGGCCCTTTTTTGTTTGCCCAGCGAAGCTGGCAAACCCGCCAGGTTGTAAGAAGCCTGGATCACCCTGACTGAGGGGAAGATAATCCGAATGGCAAGGGC
>NZ_SNXI01000024.1 GCF_004362895.1 Idiomarina aquatica
GGTTCCTGCCAATGGAGGCTTGCGTAAATCCGGCCACGCGCCGGTTGCTGCCTGAGAATTTGGAAGCCTCGCCCGTTAGGGCGGGGAGCAGTCACGAAACTGAGTATGTACTTCGCACAAAAAAATTACTGCAAAGTGACGAAGAAAAGGTCAAAATCAGGGCGGTTGGTTAATAATCAACATAGTTTTAACAGGGAAAGCATTTGTCACAACAACAAAAACAAAACGACATACATTGGCTGACGGGTCAGTTTAGTGACCGCCAAAAGGAATTAAGTTACCGGCGCTCTATAGAGTCAAACGTTCGCTCGGATGCTCGGTTGGCGTTAATTCTGGCGTCCGTTATTTTCGCTATGTTCGGCATTACCGACTATAACCTGCTCGGACTCACTCATGAATACTATCTATTGCTGACGATGCGCATTGTGGTGGTGAGCTCGTGTTTGACGTTAGCTTTTATTATTGGCAAAACAGGGGGTTATGCTGAAAAAGCCTGGTTACACGCACTTCCGCTCTGGATTTTTGCCATCGGTATTATTCTTATTGTGCCGTTGCGCCCCGAGAGCCTTTCTACTCAGGTTACTTCTATTGCCATCGCGATAGTCGCGTTCTACTTACTGATTCCTAACTTATTGACGGTAGCGGCGCTGGCCAGTGCGTTTGTCAGTATTACCTTTTTAGCCGCAGCAATGATCTATGCCGGAGTGACTGCAGAAGGCGCTGTTCGCATTGGATTATTAATCGCGATGGCCAATATTGTCGGTTACTCGTCTCTCCGCCGCCTGGAGCGTTTGCAGCGTCAACAACATGCCTTGCTTAATGATGAACGAGACCAAAATCGTGAATTACTACAGGAAATAAAGCACCGTAAATCATTAGAGGCGCAACTACGTATGGTCGCCGAACATGATGCGCTAACGGGTGTCGACAGCCGCAGCCATTTTATGAAACGAGCTGAAGCATTGCTGCAGCGCGCTCGTCTAGATGACACGCCATTTTGTTTGTTCATGATCGATGTCGATCACTTCAAAAAAATTAACGATACCTGGGGTCATACTCAAGGTGACGTGATATTGACTAAAATAGTAGAATTTTGTCAGCACTCACTTCGGCCAACCGACATTATTGGCCGTTTTGGTGGAGAAGAGTTTGTCGTTGGCTTACCACACACTAGCCCTGATGATGCCACGGCCGTAGCCGAACGATTAAAACAAAACGTAGAAACACTCCGTTTGGGCGATGAATTTAAAGACCTGAAACTGAGCGTCACCATAGGCGTTGCGGTTGCCTCGACAGAAGATGACCTCGACACACTCATTACCCGCGCGGATAATAGATTGTATGAGGGGAAGCGTAATGGGAGAAATAAAGTGGTGGCGTGTTAGCTCACATAATGGATTTAAAACAATAAAAAGGAGCCGAATATGAACATCAATTTTAAAGCAAGCGTTGCTGCACTGGGCATACTTGCATCGTTGCCATCACTGGCTGCAGAAACGTTTCAGTTTTCTAGCTCGATTTACCGAAACGGCGAACTTGTTAAATCACCCGTGATGATCGTTGAAGCCGATAAAAAGGCGTATATGACGATAGGTGATGACTTTCGTTATGAGCTCACTGTGTCTTCAAAATCCGGAGATACGGTTAAAGTCCAAACTGCAATGAATGTTGGCAGCGCCACTATGAACCCGTCGTTAACCGTGTTTTATGACAAGGAAGCATCTGTTGAGGTTGGTGACACCAAGCTTACGGTTTTAGTTAGCAAGCATGAAAGCCCCTAAAACTCTTCGTGAGAAAATAAAAAACATTGATATCTAAGCTACCTAAATGGATTGAGTATGGTGCGTTTGTACTGGCATTTGTTGCCGGGTGCATCAACGCCATTGGTTTGCTCGGTTTTGAACATCAGGCGGTGTCTCATGTTTCAGGCACTGCAACTTTGTTTGGTACCAGCATGTTGACCAACTCATTCGGGGATATTTTGCATTTAGCGGGAGTGCTGTTCTCGTTTTTTGTTGGTGCAGGCCTTTCTGGTTTTTTGCTTCACGGCACACGATTAAAGCTGGGCCGGCATTACGATACGGCGCTGGCGATAGAGTCACTGTTAATATTAGCATCTTTTTACTTGTTGTCCGAAGGGTCTATTTATGGGCATTACACCGCGTCGTTAGCTTGTGGGATGCAGAATGCGCTGGCAACGACGTACAGTGGCGCCATTGTACGAACCACGCACCTGACCGGTATATTTACTGACTTAGGCATCATGTTTGGCGCAATAATGCGTGGTGAAGTCTTTGATAAAAGAAAAGCGATATTGTTTGGGCTTATTATTGCCGGCTTTATCAGTGGCGGAACTTCTGGCGCCTATATGTTTACTCAATTACAGTTTCAGGCCCTGCTGATTCCCGCAATTATCTGCCTGATGTTGGCTATTCTGTATCGTTTGCACTACAAAAAAACGGCTTAATCGAAACCTTAATTGCTTAAACTCAAATTAGGTCGACACTTCCCATACTGCGCCGGCACAGAAATTTAGCATTCAGCCCCTCGACCCGCTATAGTGATCTTTGCGGATATTAATTAAACAACAGGGATCACAAAAACGTGCTAAATCAACGGCTTTCGCTTATTGCCTTTGCCTTTTTTCTGTTTTGCGCGATACCGGTGGTGGCTCAGCAACAGGTGATTACGGTGGGGGTTTTACAATAACCCGCCTAAATTACTGCTCGATGATGGCGAATTAACCGGGATTCATGGCGATTTGCTGCTTGAAATTGCTCAACAGCATAACTGGCGGCTGGTGCTTAAGGCTTGCCAATGGCAGCAGTGCCTGCAATGGCTGGACGAGGGCGAGATTGATTTGTTGCCCGATGTTGCGAAAACCGATTTACGTAGCCAGCGTTTTCGGTTTCACCAGGAACCCGCATTACTTAGCTGGTCGCAAATCTACGCTGACCGCCAGCAGCAAATAGCCAGCCTATTGGACTTAAATGGTAAGCGAGTTGCCGTGTTGAGCGACTCAGTGCAACAGGATTACCTGCGCAACCTGGCGCAACGCTTTAATCTTAACGTGGATTTTTTGCCCGTAGCCAGTTTTGACGATGGTTTTGATGCACTGCAACGCAACTATGTTGACGCGGTGGCAACCAATCAGTTTTTTGGCAACCAGAAAGTCGCCGAAGCTGAGGCTGCTATCACCCCCATAATGTTTTTGCCCAATGAACTCTATTATGCTATCGGCAAGGATGCCAACCAGAGTTTGCTGACGGCTATTGACGAGTCCTTAACTGCACTAAAAGCCGATCCGGCTTCTGTTTACTATGCCATTATTGAGCGTTGGAGCGCGCAGTCTAGCGAATCGCGATTGCCGACGTGGCTATGGTGGCTGGTTATCGCGTTGTGCGCTGTCCTGATCATCAGTCTGATTTTTGTCAGGTTGTTAAAACGGGCCGTTAATCGGCGCACGCGCGAGCTTCAGGACAGCGAGAAAAAGCTGGAGACGATTCTCGGTAGTGTTGATGCCTACATTTTTATAAAAGGTATCGACTTAACCTACCAGTACGTTAATGACCGGGTCGCGGATATGTTTAAGCGGGATGCTGAGGACGTAGTAGGCGTTACAGACTATGATCTGTTTGACTTAAAAACCGCGCAACAAATCACAGACAACGACAAAGAGGTGCTGCAAACCGGTCGGCGCCTTGCTCGCCACGAACTTAACCAGATTCCCGGCGAAAATAAGACCCGCGCCTATTGGTCAGTCAAGGTCCCGTTAAAAAACAGTGACGGTAAAATTGTCGGTCTGTGCGGTATTTCAACGGATGTGTCTGAATACGAAGAACTAAAACAACAGATCGAGCAACTGGCTTTTTATGACATGTTAACAGGCTTAGCGAATCGTCGTATGTTGCTGGAAAAAGTAATGCACCACTATAAAAACTCAGAGCGTAACAGTGCGTTACTATTGATTGATGTCGATAAATTTAAAACGATTAATGACGCACTGGGCCATGAACAGGGCGATGAGTTGTTGCGTCAGATCGCCAGTCGTATCGAAGCGTTAGTTGGGTCTAGCGAGCTTGGTGGACGCCTCGCATCTGACGAATTTTATATTCTATTTGATGACTTGCCGAATGACTCCGTCAGCGCGCAGGCTTTGGTTCAGACGAGGTTGCAACAACTTCAGCAAGAGCTGTCCACTCGCTATACCCTGGCGGATAAGCAGCAACTGATAACCTTGTGTTTCGCCGTCAGCTTTTTTGACGAGGCCGAAACCGCTGAACACTTATTAAAAGCCGTTGATTTAGCCATGACTCAGGCTAAGTTGGTGGGTCCGGGGTCGGTACAGTTTTATAGCAGCCAGCTGCAACAGGACTTTAACCGTCGCCAGCAAATCGAGTCAGGGTTGAGAGCTGCTGTGGCACACGATCGTCTGACGGTGTACTTGCAGCCGCAGTTTACCCGTAACGAGCAAGATGACGCGTTAACATGCGTGGGCTTCGAGGCCTTGCTGCGTTGGTATGATCCACAGTTGGGGCCGGTATCGCCGGGCGAATTTATTCCGGTAGCAGAAACCTCAGGCTTAATGCCGCAGCTACATCAGGTGGTATTGGCGAAGGCGGTTGCTGCGATTGAACGTTTACATTCGCATCCCAATTATTCAGGTTGCTCAATAGCCATAAATATTAGTGCCAGCCAGTTTAACGACGCCGGCTTTTATCAGCAGTTTGAGCGTTTAGTGGAGCAAAATCCCGCAGCAAAATATCTCGAGCTGGAGTTAACTGAGTCGATGCTAATTAGCGACGCTGACAGGGTCGCTGCAGTAATGGACGAATTAACCCATCTGGGACTGTCCCTGTCATTGGACGATTTTGGCACGGGCTACTCCGCGCTCAGCTATTTAAAACGTTTACCGCTAAAACAGCTAAAAATCGACCAGTCTTTTGTACGTGATTTATTATCTGACCGGAACGATGAGGCCATCATCGCAACGATTGTGGCGCTGGCTAAGAGTTTGGGACTGCAGGTATTAGCAGAGGGCGTTGAAGAGCCGTCGCAATTAGAGCGCCTCAGGGAAATGGGGTGCACCCGATATCAGGGTTTTCTGCTGGGTCACCCGGAACCGCTGGAACACTGGTTAAAGCAGTGATATTATCAATTTAATTTAAAGTATAATGTTTTGCTGATGCAGAATCTAAGCAGAAGGGCTATCGGGTGAAATCTAAGACTTCGATGTTAGCGGGATTCATCGCCGCAATGATGCTAAGCGTCGTAGGCTCAAAAACGGCTTATGCGCAACAACAGATAACGGTACAAAAACAGACCATAACTGACACAGTTAGTTTGGAAGGTCGAGTCGAGGCAATTAATCAGAGTACCGTTTCGGCGCAGACTTCAGGCACCATTATCGAGTTGCCTGTTGATGTTGATGATCCTGTCGCTGCTGATCAACTGATTATCCGTCTGGATGATACCGAGCAGCGCGCTAGGCTAAATCGAGCTACGGCCAATATGGAGAGCGCGCAGTCGACTTTAGATGATGCGGAACGCCGCTACCGCCGTATTCAGGAGCTTTATCAACAAAATGTTGCCTCTGAGTCTGAGCGTGATGATGCACAGACGCAATTAGAAACAGCAAAAGCAAGGCTGGCAGAGACTAAGGCAGCGTTGGAAGAAGCCCAAAAACAACTGAGCTATACCCAGGTCCGGGCGCCGTACGCAGGTATTGTTACCGAACGCTTTGTCGAGCTCGGCGAATCGGTGCAACCGGGCCAGCCGTTGATGTCTGGTTTATCGCTTGAACATTTACGCGTAGTGACTGAATTACCACAGCAATACGCACAATACGTCAGAAACCAACGCGATGCCGAGATTGTCACCGATGACGGCCGTGAACTTAGCATTGGTTCAATGATTTTTTATCCCTATGCTGACGCCCAGTCACATACTTTCAGATTACGTCTGAATTTAACTGATCCGGAAGGCGGCTTGTTTCCCGGCACGTTAGTAAAAGTCAATGTGTCAGTGGGGGAGCGTGATGCATTGCTGGTTCCATCCGCTGCGGTGTTAGTTCGTGGCGAGCTACGGGCGGTCTATGTCGTGACAGACGGCAAACCTCAATTACGACAGGTAAAGGTTGGGCAAGCGCATGACGATCAGGTCGAAATTTTAGCCGGGCTGGTCACAGGCGAGAACATACTAGCGTCAGCGGAGGCTATGCTCGATGAGTAATGGCGTTCATAAACTCGGGCCGTCAGGTATTATCGCGGCCGTTTTCCAGCGCTCTGAACTGACCCCACTAATCTGTCTATTAGGTATTGTGCTGGGTATTGTTGCTGTTCTGGTCACGCCGAAAGAAGAGGAACCGCAAATCGACGTAACCATGGCCGACGTTCTGGTTGGTTTTCCTGGTGCTTCGGCAAAAGAAGTAGAGCAGCTTATCGCTATTCCTGGCGAACAAATTCTCAGTGAGATGTCAGAAATTGAGCATGTTTATTCGGTCTCACGTGCCGGGCAGGCCGTATTGACTGTGCAGTTCAATGTCGGCGTTCCCCGTCAGGAAGCTCTGGTTCGACTCTACAATAAAATTCAATCGAATGCGGATTGGTTTCCGCAAGGTTTAGGCGTTTCTCAGCCGCTGGTAAAACCGCGTAGCATCGATGATGTGCCGATCATGACGCTCACTCTTTATGACCGAGATAATGTTAAGAGTGCGGAGCAGTTAACGGCGTTAGCGCATCGTTTAGAAATCGCCTTAAAACAAATTCCCGGTACCCGCGATATAAAAACACACGGTGCGGCTCGTCAACACGTCAATGTCAGAATTGATAGTAGCAAGCTCAGCGGGTATGGCTTAACTGTCGTTGATATTAAGCAGGCCATCGATGCGGCAAATAATGCAGCTCCGGAAGCGCGTATAACACGTAATGGTCTGGCGGTTCCGTTTCAGGCAGGTGATTTTTTGCAGTCAGTAGAGCAAGTGGAATCGCTGGTGATAGGAACTTCTGGCGGTCGACCAATATATTTGGGCGATGTCGCATCAGCGCAAGATAGCGGTAGTGCCCCCAACCAAACGGTGCTAATGGGCGGGCTGGATAATGACAATGCTATTCACCCTGCAGTGACTATCGCTATTGCTAAAAAGCCCGGCCAAAACGCTATTGATATTACGCAAGCCGTGCGGCAACGACTTGCTGAGCTGGAAAACGAACTGTTACCAGCAGATATCGAGATATCGGTCACCCGTGATTATGGTAAGACGGCCACGGACAAGTTTGAACAACTTGTTTCGGATCTTATTTCGGCAACAATTTCGGTCATTATACTAGTGTTGTTAACCATGGGCTGGCGTCAGGCTTTGATTGTTGGTGCTGCGGTTCTGGTGACCTTGCTATTTACCCTGGTGTTCAGCTGGGCATGGGGTTTTACGCTAAACCGTGTGTCGCTGTTTGCATTAATTTTCTCCATTGGGATTTTAGTCGATGACGGTATTGTCATTACCGAAAATATACATCGACGGGTACGTAATTCGACTAAGCCCTTGTTGGAAACAATTCCCAAGGCTGTCGATGAAGTGGGGTCACCGACCATTATGGCGACTTTAACTATCATGGCGGCCTTGATCCCTATGGCATTTGTCAGTGGCTTGATGGGCCCTTATATGAGTCCCATTCCCATTAATGCGTCGGCAGGTATGGTATTTTCGCAGCTAATGGCCTTTATCGTCGCGCCATGGCTGGCGCTGCGTTTATTGAACCGTGAGCGCGGCAAAGATAGCAGCGACGATAGTGACTCTGCGGCAGGAACATCCGAAAAACTAAAAGCGGTATTCGAAAAGCTATTGCGCCCGCTACTGGGTGACAATCATCGCGGCCGCCGGGCGCTGTTTGGAGCGGGAGTGTTTGCGTTACTTATTTTGGTAATGCTATTACCCGTTTATAAAGGGGTAATCCTTAAAATGCTCCCGTTTGACAATAAGTCCGAACTGCAAATTGTGGTGGATATGCCTGATGACACGGCAATGGAAGAAACTCAGCGCCTACAAGTGGCGTTAGGTAACTATTTGACCTCTGTGGATGAGGTTGAAAACTGGCAGGCCTACGCAGGTACTGCATCGCCAATTAATTTTAATGGGCTGGTACGGCAGTACTATTTACGCAGTATGCCAAACCAAGGTGATATCCAGGTTAACCTCAAGTCAAAAGAGCAACGCGAGCGTTCCTCTCATGAAATTGCCCGCGCTATTCGCGCCGACTTAGTCGCTATTGCGGAGCCTTTTGATGCATCAATTAAGGTGGTAGAAGTGCCGCCGGGACCGCCGGTATTAGCCCCCATCGTTGCTGAAATTCATGGCGGCAACGGTCGACAGCAAATCGAATTGGCTGAAACCATTTTAGCCAAGATGGCTGAGGTTAACGGGCTGGTCGATGAGGACTCCACAATAACCGACAACGTTGGGCGGTGGTTCTTAACCGTTGACAGGCAGCGTGCAGCGCAATTGGGTATCTCGCAGTCACAGGTTACTCAGGCACTGAGTCTACTCATCAATGCGCAACCTGCCGGCTATTTGCATAAGGATACGGCTAAGTATGCGGTGCCGATATTGGTGCAATTAGATGATGGCGATAAAGCTCAGCAACAGCGTATTTTGTCGTTGCAGGTACGGGCACAAACCGGCGCCATGATCCCACTGTCGACCTTCGCCTCGATTCAAACAGATCAGTGGCCACGCAGTCGCTATCACAAAGACCTCAATCCGGTAACCTATGTTGAAGCGAACATGGCAGGCGAAACCGACTCGCCCATTTACGGCATGTTTGAGTTGGTATCTTTGATTGATGAATTGGATAACCCACCTGAGCAATTTTATATTAACCAGCCCTCGGCTAATGGCCCGGTGGCGATAAAATGGGATGGTGAATGGCAAATCACCTACGAAACCTTCCGCGATATGGGTATTGCTTACAGCGTAGGTATATTCATGATTTTCGTGCTGCTGGTAGCGCAGTTCCGGTCTTACCTGATGCCGCTGATTATCATGTCGCCAATACCACTGACGTTGGTTGGTATCTTACCCGGTCACTGGCTGATTGGTAAAGAGTTCACAGCGACTTCAATGATCGGCATGATTGCCCTGGCGGGGATCATCGTGCGCAACTCCATCTTGCTAGTGGTGTTTATTCGCCAATTGATCGACGAGGGCTATTCGTTGGAAGATGCTGTTGTGCTGGCGGGGGCGGTAAGGTTAAAACCGATAGCACTAACAGCAGTATCAGCGATGATCGGTGCTTACTTTATTCTTGCTGATCCGATCTTTAACGGGCTGGCGATTTCGCTGATCTTCGGGCTGCTTGCTTCAACGTTATTGACCGTGCTGGTTGTTCCGCTATTGTATTACGGCCTATATGACTACTTAGCAGACAGTAAACGTACGTGATTACCTCGTTTTTAGCCAACACCCTGGTGGTGCTGATTGTCGTGGCGTTTCATTATGAAGCGCTGCGACAAATTGGTATATTTTTTCAAAAGTTTAAAGTGCTGGCGCAGTTCCGGATTGGTCTGGCTGTGCTGTTAAGTCTGGTTGCTCATAGTATCGAGGTGGCGATCTTCGCACTTGCTTATTATTGGATGCATCATTCCCCATATTTTGGCTCCCTTCATGGTGCGTTCGACGGAAGCTATCTGGATAGTTTGTATTTTTCTTATACGGTCTATACTACGGTTGGCTTCGGTGACATTTTCCCGCACGGAGAACTGCGTTTTCTGACCGGTATTGAGAGCCTGACCGGACTCGTGCTAATTACCTGGACAGCCTCCTTTCTGTACGTAAAAATGACACGCTACTGGACTGATTTATAAGCCTTAACAAGAAACATTTGTTAACACTCAAGGGCTTCTTAATTGCACACCAGCGGTGTATGTTATTAATTAAAAATACCACGACCGAGATAACACCATGACACAAGAAACCCTAAAGGTTTTGGTAGTAGACGATGACGCCCGCCTGCGTAGCCTGCTTGAACGCTACCTGCAGGAACAAAGTTTTCAGGTACGCGTAGCCCAGGATGCTGAACAAATGGATCGCCTGCTGACGCGAGAGAACTTTCACTTGATGGTACTGGATTTGATGTTGCCGGGTGAAGACGGCCTGTCTATTTGTAAGCGATTGCGTCAAAACAACAATAATATCCCGGTGATTATGCTGACCGCTAAAGGCGACGAAGTTGACCGCATTATTGGCCTGGAGCTGGGCGCTGATGACTATTTGGCAAAACCCTTTAATCCGCGTGAATTACTGGCGCGCATCCGGGCTGTATTACGGCGTCGCGGCACGGAGGCGCCGGGTGCGCCGAGTCACGAGGATGAAGAGGTGACCTTTGGCACTTATCGTCTTAACCTTGGCACACGCGAGATGTTTGATGGTGATGAGCCGATGCCGCTGACCAGTGGTGAATTTGCCGTGCTTAAAGCGTTGGTAACACATGCCCGCGAACCGTTGTCGCGCGATAAACTCATGAACCTGGCGCGAGGGCGCGACTACAGTGCACTAGAGCGTTCAATTGACGTGCAGGTATCACGCTTACGTCGTATGTTAGAGGTTGATCCGGCTAAGCCGCGCTACATTCAGACGGTATGGGGATTAGGTTATGTATTTGTACCTGATGGTAAATTAAAAAATTAGATGACCCTATTTCCTAAATCTGCATTTGCCCGCACCGTGGGATTATTAGCACTGGTGCTGTTACTTAATCAGGTCGTTTCGTACCTGATGGTAAGTAACTATGTGGTTAAACCGTCAGTTGAACAAATTACACAACTGGTGGCAAAGCAGATAAAAACCATGTTTATCCGTGAAAGCAGTTTGGCTGAACGTCAAAACGATCAATCGCTGGCCATTGCCTTTTATGACGCGACCGGAATTCGTGTTTTTGACAATGAAAAAGCGTTGGAAGAAGGCCTTCAGCTTACCACCTACTACGGTTACTTATCTGAAATCATGTCGCAAGAACTGGATGGTGAGGCGCAGGTTCGGATTGCTCAGGGCGAACAATTTTTTGTCTGGGTTAAACCGCCACAGGCGCCGGACTATTGGATTCGAGTGCCGTTAAATAGTCTTAGCTCCGGGCAGTTCTCACCATTGGTGGTTTATTTATTGGTCATTGGTTTGTTGAGTGTATTCGGCGGTATCCTATTTGCCAATTGGCTTAACCGGCCGCTTAAAGCGCTTGAAGAGTCGGCTCGTCTGGTTGGTCGCGGAGAATTTCCGCCCCAACTACCCGAAAAAGGCGCCAGTGAAATTGTCGCGGTAACGCGGGCTTTTAACCAGATGTCGCGTGGTATTCACGAGCTCGAAAACGATCGTAACTTATTAATGGCCGGCGTTTCTCATGATTTAAGAACGCCGTTGACGCGTATTCGGCTTGCTGCCGAAATGATGCCTGAGTCCGAAGATTATTTGGCACAGGGCATTGCCGAAGATATTGATGATATGAACGATATCATCGACCAGTTTATTGATTACGTACGTCTGGATCAGCAGGAAAACGCCAGCAAGGAATCGTTGAACGAGTTACTGGAGCAAACGGTAGCCAATGTACCGGACTCCTGGCAGAAAAAGTTTCATTTAGCTCTGGGTGACTGCCCACGGTTAAGTTTACGACCTCTGTCGATTAAACGAGTGCTTATCAACTTACTTGAAAACGCCGAGCGCTATGGCAAGCAAAATGTCTGGCTTGCCTCGGGCTACAATAAAAAGCAGCGCCGGGTTTGGTTTTCGGTTACTGATGATGGGCCGGGTATTCCTGAAGAGCAGCAACAACAGCTGTTTCAGCCTTTTACCCAAGGCGATAAAGCGCGTGGCGGCGTTGGTTCAGGTCTTGGCCTGGCCATCATTAAACGTATCGTTGATCGTCATGATGGCCGTATTAATATGCAAAACATGGCTAACGCTGGTTTGCGCGTTACCGTCGAACTACCGCTTCGTTAAAGCCGGTTTATGCCGTTCAGCGCTGCCACACGGTAGGCTTCGGCCATGGTCGGATAATTAAAGGTTGTATTGACGAAGTAATCAATCGTATTGCCTTCGCCTTTTTGTTCCATGATCGCCTGACCAATGTGGACAATCTCTGAAGCCCGCTCACCAAAGCAATGAAGTCCCAGTAATTCGCGCGTTTCGCGGTGGAATAGTAGTTTTAGGCAACCCACGTTATTGCCGGAAATCTGCGCACGAGCCAGGTGTTTAAATTGAGCCCGGCCAACTTCATAAGGTACTTTAGCGGCCGTTAACTCTTCTTCGGTTTTACCTACTGAGCTGATTTCCGGGATGGTATAAATACCCGTTGGGATATCGCTAATAAGCGATTCATCGGCACTACCGTTGAGCATGGCGGTGGCACAAATCCGGCCTTGATCGTAGGCCGCACTGGCTAAACTGGGATAGCCAATAATGTCGCCAACGGCATAGATATTGTCGACTTGTGTTTGGTAATTTTCGTCAACTTCCAGTTGCCCACGGTAATTTGGCTTAAGACCTACCGCGTCCACGTTTAAGGCTTCAATATTACCCGAGCGTCCGTTAGCAAATAGCAGGCAGTCGGCCTTCATGACTTTGCCTGACTTAGTTTTTAAGGTAACACCGTCATCGTGACCGGTAATACTCTCGTATTCCTCGTTATGACGAATAACCACGCCGTTGTTCCGCAAGTGATAACTGAGTGCGTCCGAAATTTCTGCGTCGAGAAAAGACAGTAAGCGGTCGCGTTGGTTAATTAAGTCGACTTTAACGCCCATGCCACGGAAAATGCTGGCATATTCACTGCCGATAACACCGGCACCATAAATTAGAATATTGCGCGGGTCTTTGTCTAACGACAACACGGTGTCTGAATCGTAGATACGTGCATGTCCAAAGTCGATGTCTTTGGGGCGGTAGGGACGTGATCCAGTGGCGATAACAACCTGTTTAACATTGAGATAGTCAAACGAACCATCGTTTTTAGTTACCTTGATGCGGTTGGCATCAACAAACGAGGCTGCGCCATGGATAACGGTGACATTATTACGCTGGTAGAAAGAACTGCGCAATTTCACCTGTTTACGTATGACGCCCGAGGCATAATGCAGGATCTGCGAAAAAGTCATGCCACTTTGCCAGCCAGTGCCGGTAAACAGCGGGTTATTGTTGTACTCAATTAAGCGGCTAACCGCATGACGTAATGCTTTGGAGGGAATCGTACCCCAGTGTGTGCAACCACCGCCGATGGACTGATGGCGCTCTACCACCGCAACTTTTTTGCCACTTTTTGCCAGCTGCATCGCGGCGCCCTCGCCACCGGGCCCGGTGCCAATAACCACGGCGTCAAAATTGGTTTCAGTCGATGGTTTTTTACCCGCGTTTTTAACCACTACGATTCTCCAGACTCTGTAAAAACTAGTTGCCTATAGATTAGCATTGCTGGCTGGCAACGTCATTCATGGCTCGACTTTTGTCTAACCCTCCTCCAATTGGTGCTGGTTTCTGAGCGCTGACGCGTTATAGTAGAGGCAGACTTTCTTAAAGGTAGTAAAGGGTTATGGCTTCTCGACAAATTCCCAAAGTATTGGCGCGAAAAGTTGTTGCACAAAGTCGTTTGTTAAAGATCGAAGCGGTTGATTTACGCTTTAGCAATGGTGAGCAACGTCAGTTCGAGCGCATGCAGGGAAGTGGACGTGGAGCGGTGATGGTGGTGCCGTTTATCGATGCCGATACCATGATTTTGGTGCGTGAGTACGCAGCGGGTCTACATGAGTATCAGCTGGGCTTTCCAAAAGGCTTAATTGATCCTGGTGAAACCCCTGAAGAGGCAGCACAACGGGAGCTAAAAGAAGAAATTGGTTATGGTTGCCACACCCTAACCCGGTTAACCGAAGTGACCATGGCGCCGCAGTTTTTTCAGGCGAAAATGACTTTGTTTGTAGCCGAGCAGTTGTACCCGGAAGAGCTACCCGGCGATGAGCCAGAGCCATTAGAAAAAGTGACCTGGAAGCTTGACGACGTTGATGCGTTGCTGGAGCAACCGGACTTTAGCGAAGCCCGAAGCTTAACGGCGCTGCTGTTGATGTTGCGAAACAAAGGACGTTAAAACCATGCTGGATATTGTTGCCAGTATTGCCCGCGAAGCGGGAGAGCAAATCATGCGGCTTTATGAACGCCGCGACTACTCAACTTATGAAAAGCCGGACGAGTCGCCGGTAACCAGCGCCGACATTGCCGCCAGTGAACTCATTATTGAACGGCTACGTCAGGAGTTTCCTGACATCCCGGTACTGTCGGAAGAGAGCGAACACGAAAACTTTCAACAACGCCGTCAATGGCAGCGTTATTTTCTAATTGATCCTATCGATGGCACGCAGGAGTTTATATCACGATCCGGTGATTTTGCTGTCAACATTGCTTTAGTTGAACACAATCAGCCGACTCTGGGGGTGATTTTCTGGCCGGCCGGTAATAGTCTGTATGCAGCCCGAAAGGGCGAGGGCGCATCCAAAACAACGGCTAGCGGCAGCGAACCAATTCGCGTCAGGGCCATGAGTGACCCGCAAAATGACCCCATTGTTATTGCCATCAGTCGCCGTCAGGCCCGTGGTCCGGTGTTAAAACGAATTCAAACACAGCGCGAATTACAACCACTGCCAGCCGGTAGCTGCTCACTTAAAGCGTGCTTTATCGCCGAGGGTAAAGCCGACTGCTTCTTGCGCTTAGGGCCGACCGGGGAGTGGGACACTGCCGCCGCTGAAGTTATTGTCAGTGAAGCGGGCGGTTCGTTAGTAAACGAAAACTTCGAACCCATCACTTACAATAAAACCGTGAGCTTGCTAAACCCTAACTTTATGGTGTTAGGCGATCCCCGCGTTAACTGGGAGCAAGTCTTTATTGCTCGTCCGCCGCGCTTTCGCTAGCACTTACCTGGTCTGGTGCGACAATATCAACGCTTTCATGTAGCTCGGAATAAACGATAACGGCGTCGCCACGTTTAAGTCTTTCGCGCAGCTGTTCAACTTTTGCATTAAAGCTGAGTTCTTGCTCGCCATAGTCGGTGCCTTCGCGCAGCACAACTGACTCTAACAAATTGTTCAGCGTTTCTGCATCGAGCTCTTGCCAGGGAATTCTCATCAACACGCTCCTTTGTGGTCATCGTAACACTGTACGTTGCTTTGATAGCTTGCCAGGTGCTTTAACAGCCGCCCCGGTAACCAGCTATGCCATTGTTTACTGCGGCGTTGGATAAAGCCCATGTGGCCGCCGTGCGGACTCAATTCATAGCGAATGGCGCTAGATAGTTGGGTTTTCTGAGGCACCACAGCAGCTCCCATAAAGGGATCGTCCTCAGCATGAATAATAAGTGTTGGTACGCTAATATCGGCTAAAAATTGTTTACCGCTGGCGCGCTGATAGTAATCGTCTACACCAGTAAAACCGTGTAATGGCGCGGTCACTTTATCGTCAAACTCAAAAAAGCTACGCATGGGCTTAACATCCAACGTGGCCAGAGGATGTTGCTCGTCGAGGATGCCTTGCTCACGTTTTTGCTCAAACTTTTGCTTTAACGGTGTCAGCAGGTAACGTCTGTAAAGCCGCGAGAAGCCTTGGTCGATTCGCTCAGAACATGAGTGCAGATCAAGCGGCGCACAGGCGATAGCAGCGGCCTTGGCGGCTTTGCCTGCTGCGGTTGTTAATAATTGTGCGAGTATGTTACCACCAAGACTAAAGCCAGCCAGATATAACGGCGCGTCCGGGTAGGTCTGCTGTAGCCAGGTTAAAAATTCGGTTGCATCCGTGGTGTCGCCGGAATGATAAGCGCGCGGTAGTCGATTAATACCATTGATTCCGCAACCGCGAAAATGCATTACCACGGTAGTCCAACCTAAAGCATGTGCCTGCTCCATGGTCTGCCATACATAGGGAGAGTCAACAGAACCCTCCAGCCCGTGGAAAATCACCAGTAGAGGCCGTTTCGACCCCTTTTCGGGACGCTTTCGCCAGCACAAGTCGACGAAGTCTCCGTCTGCTAACTCGAACATTTGCCAATCACCTGACCAGGACCGCTTAGGCAAAACCGCACGGGGCCAGAGCGTTTGCAAATGAGGGTTGCTTAATCCCAATGGTGGAATGAAGTTAGCGATATTCATGCGTTATTCGCCTGCTCAAATTCTTGCTGGTGCTGGCTGAGTTCCTCTTCGGCTTCCATCCAATCGCTCTCAGCTAGTTCAAGCGACTGTTTTAATTCAGTTTGAGTTGCCAGTAGCTGCTGTAGTTTGTCTTTGTTGCTATCGTCGTACAGTGAACTGTCACTGAGTTGATCGTGCAGGTCGGACAGCTGTTGTTCGAGCTTACTGATTTCGGTTTCGCGTTGTTGAATACGCTTTTTGAGCGGTGCAACTTGCTGACGGAATGCAGCTTCAAGGCGTTTCTGCTCTTTGCGGTCGCGTTTTTTATCATCGCTGTTATCAGTTTGCTTGGCTTCACTGCGCTGCGCGGCAGCCTGATCTTGCAACCAACGGTGGTAATCATCCAAATCACCGTCAAACGGATTAACCTCGCCATTGGCAACTAAACAAAACTCATCAACCGTGGTACGTAGCAAGTGTCTATCGTGCGCGACGACAATGAGTGCGCCCTCGTACTCCTGCAGCGCGTCAACCAGCGTGTCGCGTAAGCTCAGGTCTAAATGGTTGGTCGGCTCATCCAGTAGCAGTAGATTCGGCTTTTGATAAATAATAATTGCTAGTGCCAGGCGGGCTTTCTCGCCACCAGACATTGGTTCAACCGAACGTGTTGCCTGATCGCCCGAAAATCCGAAACTGCCCAGAAAATCCCTTAATGTCTGTTCGCTGGCTTGTGGATCCAGTCGTTGCAGGTGTAGCAGGGCAGAAGCCTGTAAATCGAGAGTTTCCAATTGATGCTGAGCAAAATAACCGATGCGCAATCCGGGGGATACCGTGCGTTCGCCATCTAACGGTGGCAACTCACCTGCCAATAATTTAATTAAGGTTGATTTACCCGCGCCATTGCGGCCCAACAGCCCTAACCGCGTTCCGGGCACCAGGTTCAGCTTAATGTGCCGGAGTATGGTGGTATCGCCGTACCCCGCGCGCGTGTCACGCAACGTCATTAGCGGATTAGGCAGTTGCGGTGGGGTTAAAAAACTAAACCGAATATCAGCCTGGGCGCGCAGCGGAGCCTGAGTCGGTAATTTTTCAATGGCCTTTAACCGGCTTTGTGCCTGCTTCGCTTTACTTGCCTTATAGCGAAAACGGTCGACGTACTTTTGCAGGTGTTCACGCATAACCTGGGCTTTTTCGTATTGGCTCTGTTGTTGCGCAATTTGCTCGGCGCGCTGCGCTTCAAACTGACTGTAATTGCCGCGATACTGCGTGATCCGTTGGTGTTCGATATGCAAAATATCGGTACAAACCGAATCCAGAAAATCACGATCGTGAGAAATTAAAATCAGGGTGCCGTCAAACTGCCTCAGGTAATCCTCCAGCCAAAAAATCGCATCAACATCCAGGTGGTTTGTTGGCTCATCGAGCAACAATAAATCGGCACGAGCCATCAGCGCCTGGGCAAGGTTCAGGCGCATACGCCAACCGCCGGAAAATGATTTTACCGGATTCCCCAGTTGTGACTGCTCAAACCCGAGTCCGGCCAGCATAGCGCTGGCGCGCGCTTCAATATCAAATGAACCAATAGCGGCAAGCTGGTCGTGGATTTCTGCTATGCGATGGCCGTCGTTTGCTGATTCAGCCTGGTCAAGCTCCGACTGCAGTTGGCGGTAGGGCTTATCGCCGTCAATGACATAGTTTAACGCGCTTTGCTCTAATGCCGGCGTATCCTGCGCAACGCTGGCAATGCGCCATTTGGCGGGAATGTTGAGCTGCCCTTCGTCTGCTTGTAATTCGTTGCGGCATAACGAGAACAGTGACGACTTACCACAGCCGTTCTTACCCACCAGTCCGACCCGGTGTTGAGGGAAAACCTGGAAGCTACTGTCATCAAATAATGTTTGTCCGCCGCGTAGTAGGGCAAGTTTTTCGGCTGTGATCATGGTCTGTTTATCGCTGCCTGCCGTTAAGTTACAATAGTTAAAGTCTACCATTTTAGCCGTTGTCAGGCACAGGAGTGATTGTGGCCAAACAGAAAAAGCGTTTTATAGCCGGGGCAACCTGCCCTAAGTGTGGCGACATGGATACGCTGATGTTGTTTTTTGAAAATGATATCGAGCAGGTAGAATGCGTTGCTTGTAAGCATCGGTTTAGTGAGCCTAAATCACAGGGTGGCGGCAGTGAACGCGAATTCGATCAGGTCATCGGGGTGTTTAAACCCGAGTAACTCAATGCAGCAATGCTAGGCATCCCGGGGCAGGCCTTTTTCGACCACGCGCACCAGGCGTTTAAGTTGTTGGGTGACTTTGGCGGCTCCGGAACGATGCCGTTCTAATGCCCAATCTATATGCTCCTGCACCATGTCAGAAACCTCACCACTGCGCCACTCGAGTGCTGCAATGATGTCCGCATCTGCATCTGCATTACCCAGCGCGACGGCAAGGTTGCGCAACCAACATTCAAAACCGATACGGCGAATGGGTGACCCTTCTAAACGGGTTTTAAAGGTTTCCTCATCCCACTGCCATAACGCAAGTAATTGAGGGCTATGCAGGTACTGGCGGGGATTAAAATCCGCCTCGTCGGTTAACTGCGCGTAACGGTTCCACGGACAGATAAGCTGACAGTCGTCGCAGCCGTAAATGCGGTTACCCATCAGTGGGCGCAATTCTTCCGGTATAGAGCCTCGCAGTTCGATAGTTAAATAGGAAATACAGCGCCGTGCATCAAGTTCGTAAGGGCCAACAATGGCCTGAGTTGGACAAATCGTCATACAGGCGGTACAACTGCCACAGCCCTCTTCGACCGGCTGATCGACGGGCAATGGCAGGTTTATCAGTAGTTCGCCAAGGAAAAACCAGGAGCCACTGTCCCGGTCCAGTATCAACGTGTGTTTACCGGTCCAGCCTAAGCCGGCCTTTTCTGCTAAAGGTCGCTCCATTATCGGGGCCGAATCCACGAACGGGCGAAAGTCAGTGTCGTCAAACTGGGCTTTTATTTTATCGCCGAGCTGTTTAAGCCGCTTCCGCAGTAACTTATGATAGTCACGGCCGAGCGCATAACGTGAAATAAATGCTTTATTGGAATCATTTAGCGTTTTTGCAAAACCGGCTTCAACCGGTAAGTAGTTCATTCGCACTGATATTGCGCGGACAGAGCCTGGGTGCAGTTCAGCGGGGCGCGCACGCAACATGCCATGACGTTCCATAAAACCCATTTCGCCGTGATAGCCTTTATCTAACCACTCTTGTAAGCTAGCTTCATGACGGCTGAGATCAAGGTCGGCGATGCCAACTTTTTGAAAGCCAAGTTCATGCCCCCAGCGCTTAATATCGCTGGCTAGCTGTTGTAATTGTGGCTCGCTTAATGGTGTGTCCGGCATGATAAAAACCCGAGTTGAGGCGATGATGTCAGAATCTACTGAAGAATCGAATAAAAAAAGCTTATCACAAAGTTTGTATCGTGCAGAACAGGTTCGTAGCGGCGAACAACAAGCCGCCGAAAAATCAGGCCTGAGCATGAGGGCGCTGATGGCCGCGGCAGGACGAGCTGTGTTTGAACAGCTCCAGCAAATGGTACCGAGTGGTGCCAGCGTTGCAGTATTCTGTGGCGAGGGAAACAACGGCGGGGATGGTTATGTAATAGCGCGGCTGGCATCGCAACAGGGTTACCGAGTGACCGTATACGCCCTGAACCCGGGTAAGTCGCTGCAACATAGCGACGATAATGATGCTGAGCATGCGCGCCAGGCATGGCGTGAACTAGGTGGAACTGAGCAGGAATTTGATGACTTTACTGCAGATAGATTCGATCTGATCGTCGATGCTGTTTTTGGTATTGGCTTAAACAGACCGTTGGAAGGGAAGTTGGAGCGTTGGGTTCAATGCGTTAACCAAAGCCAGTTGCCGGTGCTTGCGGTGGATGTGCCGTCCGGCTTAGACGCCGATACAGGCAAGCAGCTGGGGGCCACAATAATGGCGACTAATACCGTAACCATGGTGGCCAGGAAACGCGGTTTATATAGCGCAAAAGGTCCCGCACTTTGTGGTGATATCATATTAGCTGATTTAGGCGTTGCGGACGCCTTTAGCCAGGCGAATGCGTCATCATGGCAGCTACTTGATAAGGATGTTTACTATCCATGGCTAGGAGCAAGGCGAAGAGATGCCCATAAAGGCGACTTTGGTCATGTATTGGTTATCGGTGGTAATGCTGGTATGTCGGGTGCAGCAACGTTAGCTATGCAGGCTGCGCTTCGCAGTGGTGCGGGTAAGGTATCCGTTGCCTGTCACCCACAATCGGCACCGATTATTGCTGTCGCGCAACCCGAGGCCATGGTGCATGGAATACAGCACGCTGAAGAACTTGAGCCGTTACTGGAGCAAGCATCGATTATTGTGCTGGGGCCGGGGTTGGGGCAAACCGACTGGTCATTGCAATTGTTCAACCAGGTGATGAAAAAAACGGCACGCATTACTGTGATTGACGCTGATGGACTTAATTTAATGGCAAAACAGCCTGATAAGTCAGATCGGTTTATTATAACGCCGCACCCCGGTGAGGCAGCTCGGCTATTACAGTGTTCTGGCAATGAAGTGGAACAGGATCGTTTTGCTGCGGTCAAATTATTGCGCCAGCGCTTTGGTGGCCAGGCGCTGCTGAAAGGTGCGGGTAGCCTGATTGCCTCTGATCGTGGTAATTTTGTCATCGGTCGAGGCAGTCCAGCACTTGCTAGTGGGGGCATGGGGGATTGTCTGGCAGGGTTAATCGGTGGCTTGCTGGGGCAACAGCTAGCGCCGGCGCAAGCATTGATCGCGGCATCTTTCTGGCATGCCGTAGCAGGCGAACATTGTGCAAAAAGCGGCGAGCGAGGCACCTTAGCTTCGGATTTATTGGTGCCGATACGACGCCTGGTAAATGGTTTACCTATTGAGTGAATGAGCAGTAAAAATGACAGAAAATCAAACAGCGTTGAGCGTGCGCAGCGAGTTTTTAGAGAACGAATCAGCAACCCTGGCGATGGCGACACGCCTGGCTGCTAAACTATCCACGCCGTTGGTGATTTATTTACACGGCGAACTCGGTGCCGGCAAAACAGCATTTTGCCGTGGCATTATCACGGCCCTCGGTCATCAGGGAGCGGTCAAAAGCCCCACTTATACCTTAGTTGAACCATACCAATTGAAGGGCTGGCGCATTCATCACTTTGATTTGTATCGACTTGCCGACCCGGAAGAACTTGAATATATGGGAATCAGAGATTACTTTGCCGCGGATACCCTGAACTTAATAGAGTGGCCTGAACGAGGCGAGGGTTGGTTGCCCGCGGCCGATCTTGATATAACATTAAGCTATCAGGATGAGGGTAGAATGATCGAATTAAAAGCAAAAACAACAACAGCACAGGCGCTAATAAAATCATTATGAATACATCGGGGTCAAGTAGGTGGCTAGCGATACTCACCGGCGGTTTGCTATGGCTGACGTCGACGGTAGCGGCTGCGCAAAATAGTATTGAAAGCGTGCGGGCATGGCCGTCTCCCGATAAAACCCGAATTGTTTTCGACTTAGGTCAGCAAGCCGACTATAGCTACTTTACGTTGTATGGGAGTGATCCGTTACGGCTGGTTATAGACTTTAACAATACCGCTCTTAATGCGAATCTCAGCGAACTGGGGGACGCGTCTTTATTGGTTAATCTAGTGCGCACCAGCTCCCCCAAAAAAGCGGGTGATACCCGTATTGTCATCGAGCTTGCAGAAAAAAGTGACCCACA
Source organism: Idiomarina aquatica (assembly GCF_004362895.1). Taxonomy (GTDB): domain Bacteria; phylum Pseudomonadota; class Gammaproteobacteria; order Enterobacterales; family Alteromonadaceae; genus Idiomarina. Next base: position 21,920 of record NZ_SNXI01000024.1, read on the forward strand.
AATATTCACGCTTCCGGCAAATGAGTCCTATCCGGATCGCTTAGTTGTCGACTTACCAGGTAAGTCAGTGGAACGCAGCGGGCCGGCTAAATCGATAGCTGAACTAAAAGACCGCAAAGTCACCATAGCGATTGATGCCGGTCACGGCGGTGATGACCCCGGGTCGATTGGGCCTCGTGGTACATACGAGAAAAATGTAGTGCTTAAAATAGCCCGAGCACTGGCCAGCATGATTAATGATGACCCCGGAATGCAGGCTTATTTAATACGCTCCGGCGACTATTATGTCGATTTGAATGAGCGGCCACAAAAGGCATGGCAAGCGAAAGCTGATTTTTTTGTTTCTATTCATGCCGATGCGTTTCGAACGCCACAACCCCGCGGCGGCTCGGTATGGGTTTTGTCAAAGCGCCGTGCCGACTCAGAAGTGGGTCGTTGGCTGGAGGGAACTGAGCGTAAGTCTGCGTTACTCGGTGGTGCCGAGAGTATTATTCGAGACACCGGGCATGAGCCCTTTTTAGCACAAACCCTGCTAGATATGTCGATGGATAGCTCTATCGCTGGCGCATATTCAGCGTCGCGGCATATCATCAGCGAGATGTCTCGCATTACCAAAATGCACAAGACTGAACCGCAAGCAGCCAGTTTTGCGGTACTGAAATCTCCCGACAAACCGTCAATTTTAGTCGAGACAGGTTTTATCTCAAACCCTGACGAGGAAAGGCTTTTAAACAGCAACGGGCATCAGCAAAAACTAGCACGAGCGATTTATAATGGCGTGCGGCAGTATTTTATTAATAATCCGTTGGATAATACGCTGTTGGCTAATCAGGAGAGTATTGAGTACGTTGTTAAGTCTGGTGACTCTTTATCTGTGCTGGCTGAACGTTATGGCACCACAGTAAATGCCATCAAGCGCGAAAATAACTTAACCAGTTCGATGTTACGCATTGGTCAAAAACTGACGATACCGCGCTAATGCCTATTCGCCAATTACCCATAGAATTAGCAAACCAGATTGCTGCCGGAGAAGTGGTTGAACGCCCTGCGTCAGTGGTTAAAGAGTTGGTAGAAAATGCACTTGATGCGGGTGCTGATGAACTAAGTATTGACATCGAGAACGGCGGTATCAAACGCATTCGTATCCGTGACAACGGTTGTGGTATCGCAAAAGATGAACTGGCGCTAGCGCTGACGCGTCATGCAACCAGCAAAATCGCAACCCTGGATGATCTGGAAGCAATACAAAGTTTAGGATTCAGAGGTGAGGCGCTTGCCAGTATAAGTTCAGTTTCGCGGTTACGATTAACGTCTAAACCAGCGTCACAAAGCGAAGCCTGGCAAGCTTGGACGGAAGGGCGCGATATGGGCGTCAGAATTGAGCCCGCAGCTCACCCCGATGGCACCAGCATCGATATTCAGGATATATTTTTTAATACGCCGGCGCGGCGTAAATTCCTGCGTACCGAGAAGACTGAATTTGCCCATATTGACGAGACGGTAAAACGTATCGCCTTGAGTCGTTTTGATGTTGCCGTGACCCTTAATCATCAAGGTAAAAGGGTTCGCCATTACCCGCGTTTACGTGACCTGAGCGAAGCGCAGCAAAGGCGTCGGGTGGCTAAAGTATGTGGTGAACAATTTGCTGAGCAGGCTCTTTACATCGAACGTGAAGCAGCGCCCTATAGCGTGACTGGTTGGATCGCTCCAGCACAAGCGTGTCGTCACCAGGCTGACATTCAGTATTGCTTTGTTAATGGTCGCATGATGCGTGACAAATTATTAAACCATGCTATCCGGCAAGCCTATGAGCGCTATTTACTGCCAGAGCGAGTGCCGACTTATGTGCTGTATTTTTGGCTGCCGTCACAACAGGTTGACGTTAATGTTCATCCGGCCAAACACGAGGTGCGTTTTCACCAACAACGCCAGGTGCATGACTTTATTTTACAAGCAGTGACCGATGCATTGCGACAGCAGCATGCACTAGCGGAGCAAGAGACTAGCACACCACAGCTTGCTGAAGCACCGACGGTTGATGAGCCGGCGACACCGAGCCAAACTCAGGGACATAAGAGCCATAGTTACAGTCAGTCGACACCTCAGTTGAATGAGTCGATGACGGGCTATCGGGCCGGTGCGAGTATTCTGCCTAATGCAGTTAATACACAAAGTCTGCCTGGTAAAAATATCAGCTGGCGCGCCTTGACTGTGGTGCAACAAAAATGGCTGTTGATGCGTAGAGAGGAAAGCGTAGCCTGGCTTGACTTGTGCGCGGTACAGCGTTCGATCATGGGTAAGCAATTAGAAAGTCAACTACAGCATGGCTTAGCGGGGCAACCACTGTTAGTTGAAGTCAGCTGCGACTTAAAACAGTTTGCTATAAGTCCGGCTGAGTTAATGCAACAAAGTCCGCGCTTGAACCAATGTGGGATGAACTTTAGGGTTAACGGGTCGCGATTAGTAATAGATACCATGCCGTCGATGTTGCGTCAGGGTAATGTTGCCCATCACGCGATGGGTCTTATTCGACAGGTACTTCAGCACGATAGCTGGACCGAAGTGGCTGGTTGGCTTGCTACTAAAGCACTCAATAGTGATTACTCCTTAGTGCAGGCAGAGCACTGGTTGCAGCAGTGGCAACAGCAACTGCAGGAAGATAACGCAATGCGCTATAATGTAAAGCCGCCGCAAACTGAAAGTGAATCACCCGCTAATGAATAAACCGCCCTTCGTCATTTGCCTTTATGGCCCCACTGCCGCAGGAAAAACAGCGCTGGCGTTAGAGCTAGCTCAACAGCTACCCTGCGAGATTGTGTCTGTGGATTCCGCACTAATTTATAAAGGTATGGATATTGGTACCGCCAAGCCAAGTCAGCAAGAGCAAGCGCAGGTACCACATCACTTAATTGACATTCGAGACCCTGCCGAGAGTTATTCAGCTGCTGAATTTCAGCACGATGCCCGGCAATGTATCGAAGATATATTGGCACGTGACAAAGTGCCGCTACTAGTGGGCGGCACCATGCTTTATTTTAAAGCCTTGCTGGAGGGGATGTCAGTGCTGCCTGAGTCGGACCAGCAGGTTCGCCAGCAATTGACGGACGAGCTACAACAACACGGCTTGGCCGCGCTGCATGCACAATTGAGCAACATAGATCCCGTTAGTGCTGCCCGTATTCACGAAAATGATCCACAACGCACATTGCGTGCGTTAGAGGTTTTTAGGATCAGCGGCAAAACATTAACGGAACTGACACAGTCACGTCGTGGTCAACTCAGTTACCCGGTTTATCAATTTGCAATAGCACCAAAGCAACGCGACGTTTTACATCAGCGCATCGAGCAACGTTTTGACCAAATGCTGGCACAACCTTTTGAAGAGGAAGTGCGTGCTTTATATGAACGGGGCGATTTACATCCGGACTTACCTTCTATTCGGTGTGTTGGCTACCGCCAAATGTGGGCGTATATCGCCGGCGACTATGATTACCAGACGATGCGTGAACGTGGCATTATTGCAACTCGGCAGCTAGCTAAACGCCAACTAACCTGGTTACGTAACTGGCAGGGCGTGCAGTGGTTCGAAACTGATGCCGGGCAATTGAGCGAACAGGTGCAACAGGCGTTGTCACTGCCGGCAAAAAGATTTTCGCAATACGATTGAAATTTTAATCAAAGCCCATAGATCAAATGAGGGCAGCGCAACGTAAAGAATAATCGTTCGGTTTTTTGCATGCGAAGATCCAAATTATGTTGCAAAAAATAATGACTGGTCTAGGGTAGATAACTATCGTAGTTACTTGTATTACGATAAATTTTTACCGTGGATATAAATAACGAGAATAAGGAATCCAGCATGGCGAAGGGGCAAACTTTACAAGACCCATTTTTGAACGCTTTACGTCGTGAGCGTATACCAGTGTCAATTTACCTGGTAAACGGTATCAAGCTGCAAGGCCAAATTGAATCATTCGATCAGTTTGTTGTTTTACTGAAGAACACGGTCAGTCAGATGGTATATAAGCACGCGATTTCAACCGTCGTGCCTGCGCGAATACCGCAGAACTATTTGCCACAGCAGAATCCGCAAGATCTCGCTGACGCACCAGAATAAATCCTATAGGAGGTCATTAAAACTTGTTCGACAGATATGAAGGTGGCGATTACGCTGTACTGGTCCACATGGACTTACCCGCCGAAGTCGACCGTGAAGACCTCTCGGAATTACAATTACTTGCTGACTCCGCTGGTGTTAAAACACTCGGTGTAGTCACTGCTAGCCGCAGTTCACCAAATCCAAAGTACTTTGTCGGTAGTGGTAAGGCAGAAGAAATAGCAGAGCTGGTTAAAGAACGACAGGCCAGCATTGTTATATTTAATCATGCCCTATCGCCAACTCAGGAACGGAACCTCGAAAAAATTTGTCAGTGTCGCGTATTAGACCGTACCGGGTTGATTCTGGATATTTTTGCGCAACGGGCTCGTACTCACGAAGGTAAGTTGCAAGTAGAGCTGGCGCAGTTGCGACACATCTCGACGCGGCTTGTACGAGGCTGGACCCACCTTGAGCGTCAAAAAGGTGGTATCGGCTTGCGTGGCCCCGGCGAAACACAGCTTGAAACTGACCGTCGTTTGATTCGCGGGCGCATTAAAAACATCCTGAAGCGCCTGGAGAAAGTACAAAAGCAGCGCGAGCAGGGGCGCCGAGCCCGGAAGAGAGCGGAAATACCAACGGTTAGTTTAGTTGGCTATACTAACGCAGGTAAGTCGACACTGTTTAATCAACTGAGTACCGCAGACGTTTATGCGGCAGACCAGTTATTTGCGACACTGGACCCAACCTTACGTAAAATTGAGGTTGACGAAGTCGGTACCGTAATTTTGGCTGATACCGTAGGTTTTATTCGCCATTTGCCGCATGATTTAGTGGCCGCTTTTAAAGCGACGTTGCAAGAGACTCAAGACGCAACTTTACTGTTACATGTGGTGGATATAGCCGACGAGCACTATCAAGATAACGTCGATCAGGTCACCGAGGTGTTAGAGGAAATTGACGCTGGTGATGTGCCGCAGTTAATGATTTGCAACAAAATTGATAAACTCGACGATGTTGACGCAAAAATCGATCGTGACGATGAGGGAAATCCAATCCGTGTCTGGGTTTCGGCGCAGCAGGGTATCGGTCTTTCACTGATTTATGACGCCCTGCATGAGCGGCTGGGGCGACAGATGGTCAACTTGCAGCTGAAAATACCGCCCTCAATGGGTAAACTTCGTGGTACATTGTACAGTCTTAACAGTGTTGCCGAAGAGCAGGTAGATGATAGCGGACAGTTCAACCTAGCGGTTAGAATGTCGGCAGTTGACTGGCAAAAACTGCAAAAACAATTTGATCATCAACTGCAGCAGTTTGTACAGAGCACGAGTTAATTTACACTGTAGCGTTGCTAACTTTTTAGAACGCTACATTTTAAACTAGAGATTTAAAACTAAAGTGGAGTAGTCCATGGCTTGGAACCAACCGGGTAATGGCGGCAACAATGACCGCGACCCATGGAAAAACCAGGGGGGTAAAGATCAGGGTCCCCCCGATCTCGATGAGGCACTACGTAAACTGTTTGCCAAGTTTGGCTTTGGCGGTGGTAACAAACGTGGTGGTTCAGGCGGTAGTTCTGGCATTCCGGCAAAAGGTGTCGGGCTGATTGCCATTATTGCTGTCATTGTTTGGTTTATTGCAGGTTTCTATACCGTTAAAGAAGCTGATCGTGGTGTCGTACTGCGGTTTGGTAATTTCCACACATTGGTTGAGTCAGGCCTGCACTGGCGCCCGGTATTTATTGATACCGTTGAGCATGTGGACGTTAACAATATCCGCTCAGACAGTACTGAAGGTTTTATGTTAACCCAGGACGAGAACGTGGTTGTGGTACAGCTTGACGTACAGTATCGCGTTGTTGATCCACGCAGTTATTTATTCAACGTGGTAAATGCAGACTCAGTGCTGTCAAAGGCAACAGACAGTGCGTTACGTTATGTTGTCGGTCACACGACTATGGATGAAGTTTTGACCCGTGGTCGTGAAGACGTGCGTGCGCGTACACTCGAATTACTGGAGTCAACGGTGCAACCCTATACGATGGGTCTGCAAATCGTTGACATCAACTTACTGCCTGCGCGTCCGCCGGAAGCAGTAAAAGACGCGTTTGACGATGCCATTGCCGCACAAGAGGATGAAGAGCGCTTCATCCGCGAAGCTGAAGCCTATGCGCGTGAAGTGGAACCACTGGCGCGTGGTCAAGTTCGTCGTATGTTGCAAGAAGCGCAAGCTTATAAAGAGCAGATTATTCTTGAAGCACAGGGTGAAGTCGCGCGCTTTAATGAATTATTGCCTGAGTATAATGCAGCGCCGGAAGTGACACGCGAGCGTATCTACCTGGATACGTTGCAAGACTTGTACAGCAAAACACCAAAAGTATTGGTGGATGTTGAAGGCAGCAATAACATGATGTACTTGCCGCTGGATAAGATTTTGGAAAAGCAGGGGCGTAATGTGACATCGTTCTCGCCAGCGAGGGTACCAACCGATATGTCGAGTGGCTCAAACAGCAGTAACTCGAATAATTCGAGCCCGGTGCGTTCGAGCAGCCGTAGTGGAGGTCGAGAATAATGAAAAATTTAATCGCAATTATCGTTGTCGTTCTGGTTGCGCTCGGCCTGTCATCTATTTACGTGGTTAAAGAAGGCGAACGCGCAATCTTAATCCAGTTTGGTAAGGTTGAGCGCAATGTCGAAACCGGTGAAGCTATGGTTTTCGAACCTGGTTTGCACTTTAAGATCCCGTTTATCGAAACGGTTAAACGTTTAGATGCACGTTTGCAAACGCTTGATGGCGACCCGGATCGTTTTGTGACCAGTGAGAAGAAAGATTTGATTGTTGATACCTATGTGATGTGGCGTATTAACGACTTTTCTACTTTCTACCTGAGCACCAACGGCGGTAATATCTTACAGGCCGAAGCCTTGCTTACACGTCGTATCAACAGTGGCTTACGCAGTGAGTTTGGTAGCCGCACGATTTCCGATATTGTCTCGGGTGAGCGTGATGAGTTGATGCGCGAAGCACTAATAAAAGGCGCCCAAAGTGCCAGTGACCTGGGTGTTGAAGTACTCGATGTGCGGGTTATGCAAATTAACTTGCCGAACGAAGTGAGTCAGTCAATTTATCAGCGTATGCGAGCAGAGCGTCAGGCCGTAGCAACTGAGCATCGCTCCGAAGGTCGTGAACAAGCTGAATTTATTCGCGCCGACGTCGATGCACGAGTTACCGTAATGTTGGCAGATGCCCAGCGTCAATCGCGTGAGTTGCGTGGTGAAGGTGATGCGCAGGCAGCAAAAATATACGCCGATGCATACTCACAGGATGCCGAGTTCTTCTCGTTCATTCGTAGTATGGAAGCGTATACTGAGTCATTCAGTTCGGGCAGCGACGTGTTAGTACTTGATGGTAAGAGTGACTTCTTCAAGTACTTGCAAGACATGCAAGGCCAAATCGAAGATTAATCGGTTGGCAGGTTGTATAACTTAGCAAAGCCTCTGTCGGTGATTAAAAAATCGACAGGGGCTTTTTTAATGTCCGTGTACAAAAGCGCCGCAAAAGGTTAGAATTGCCGCGCTTTTTTTTTACGCGGGGCAAACATGAGTCAGAACGTCGCAATTCTCGGCACCCAATGGGGTGACGAAGGTAAAGGTAAAATCGTTGATCTGTTAACCGATAAGGCAACGCTTGTCGTTCGTTATCAAGGCGGCCATAACGCGGGCCATACATTGGTAATTGACGGTGAAAAAACGGTTTTACATTTAATTCCTTCCGGTATTTTGCGCTCAAACGTGCAATGCATCATCGGTAACGGTGTGGTGTTGTCACCGGAAGCCCTGATGGAAGAAATGGCGATGCTGGAAGCGCGCGATGTTCCGGTGAAGGAGCGTCTTCGTATCAGCGAAGCCTGCCCATTAATCCTGCCGTTTCATATTGCCCTTGATCAGGCGCGTGAAAAAGCGCTTGGCAAAGAAGCCATTGGCACTACCGGCCGTGGTATTGGTCCCGCATACGAAGACAAAGTAGCACGCCGAGGTCTGCGTGTGGGTGACTTGTTTAATGCAGAGCGCTTTGAAACAAAGCTGAAGGAATTGGTTGAGTACCATAACTTCGCATTAACCCAATACTATAAAACTGACGCGATAAAATTTGATGACGTACTAGCTCAGTGCCGCGAGTTTGCCAAAGTACTTAAACCGATGGTAGCCGACGCTCCCGCGCTATTGGATGTAGCTCGCAAAAATGGCGACAAAATCATGTTTGAAGGTGCACAAGGCACTTTGCTGGATATCGATCACGGCACCTATCCGTATGTAACCTCGTCCAACACTACCGCAGGAGGCGTGGCCACCGGAGCAGGCTTTGGACCGCGATATCTTGATTACGTGTTGGGCATTGTAAAAGCCTACACGACACGCGTCGGTAGTGGCCCTTTCCCTACTGAGCTGGATTGCGATGTCGGTGAACACCTGGGTGTAAAAGGCCATGAGTTTGGTGCTACGACCGGGCGTAAACGTCGCACCGGCTGGTTAGATGCCGTAGCAATGCGCCGCGCGGTACAAATTAACTCAATCAGTGGCTTCTGTTTAACTAAGTTAGACGTACTTGATGGCCTCGACGAGTTGAAAATATGCATCGGCTACAAGAAATCTGATGGCAGCATCAGTGAGTATCCGCCGATGGCCGCAGAAGACTATGACGTGGTTGAGCCTGTTTACGAGACAATGAAGGGCTGGCAGCAAAGCACAGTCGGTTTAACACAGCACAGTGAATTACCACCAGAGGCGTTGGCTTATATTGCCCGCATCGAGGCATTGACCGGAGTGCCTGTTGATATTATATCAACGGGCCCTGATCGTGCTGAGACTATCGTATTGCGGCACCCGTTCGATTAACGCCGCCGGCGTTGGCCGCTTGCCTTGCAGGCGGCCTTTGGTTGCTGCGCAACGGCTGTTTATGCCTCCGGCACGGCTGTTTGTGCGCTCGCTTCGCTGGCGCACTGCTGTTTGCGCTTCGCGCGGGAAAAACATACCTAATTGCTTTTTTGTGTTTTTTTACCGCCGCCTTAGGCGGCAAAAAGCCGTAACCGCCGGAGGCAGGTTACAAACAGCCGTTGCGTAGCAACAAAAGGCCGTCGCGGAGCGACAAAGTGCTGGGATTTTAAACGAACAAGTCAAAAACTGACCAACCAAACACAAAATATCAATTTTTTTGCGCAAAGCTATTGCACTATCAAATTTAGTACCATAGAATGCGCTCCACCTAACCGGGGTGCCGGCATAGCTCAGCTGGTAGAGCAACTGACTTGTAATCAGTAGGTCGGGAGTTCGACTCTCTCTGCCGGCACCAATTCAAATTGCATTTGGGAGGGGTTCCCGAGTGGCCAAAGGGATCAGACTGTAAATCTGACGGCTCAGCCTTCGCAGGTTCGAATCCTGCCCCCTCCACCACGCAATTCTTGGTTTTTGAGGTGGCCCAAATAGTTTCAGCGGGTGTCGTATAGTGGCTATTACCTCAGCCTTCCAAGCTGATGACGCGGGTTCGATTCCCGCCACCCGCTCCAAGCTACAATCCGTGCTGATATAGCTCAGTTGGTAGAGCGCACCCTTGGTAAGGGTGAGGTCGGCGGTTCGAATCCGCCTATCAGCACCATTCCTATTTGGCCCATCTAACAAACCAACGGTATACGGTATACGGTAAAAGGTAATCACCGAAAGAATTTTGTTAGAGAGGCTGCAATGTCTAAAGAAAAATTTGAACGTTCGAAGCCGCACGTAAACGTCGGCACCATTGGTCACGTTGACCACGGTAAAACTACTCTTACTGCTGCTAT
>NZ_SNXI01000025.1 GCF_004362895.1 Idiomarina aquatica
ATTAAAAGTAGTTCAATCAACTCAATGAATTACGCGTTTTTGCTTGGCTTCTTTCGAAACCTTGCTGAACACTCATTCAAAAGTTGCAATACATAGTTCGTTTTGCTTAACTTCTGCAAGTGCCCACACAGTTTGCTTGGCTTGATATAGTTGTTAAAGAGCGTTTCTCAGCAGCCTCGCTGCGAGAGGTGCGTATTCTACACACCTGAAGTTTTCCGTCAATACTTTTTTTAAAAAAGATGTTTTAGAAAACCTCTGTTTTCGGCGGCTTCGTTGCCTGCCTCGAACGTGGAGCGCATTTTAGAGATTTAACTGCAACCGTCAAGGCCTTTTTTGCAATTTTAATTGTTTTCTACGCCAACCGTTTAAATACCATTCAAATGTGATCAATATTAACAACTATAGAGCCTTTATAGGGCGTTAAAATAAAAACCCCTGTTATAGAACAGGGGTTTTTATGACTAAATAGCGGACTTCACCTGATTATTTGTTCTTTCCATTACCTTTACCGTTACCAGGCTTGGTATCGTCATCACCAGAACCACCTGTATCTCCACCTGAGCCACTGCTTCCTGCGCATCCGTTGGTCGCTAGATAGTCATAGGCAAGTTTGGCTTGGACTAAACCATGTCCATATGCATTATCACGACCAGTATCACCAAGGTCCTCGGCTGTAGCCGATAGCGCACTGCGGATGTCCGTATTACTACAGTCTGCGAAATGACTCCACACTAATGCACTTACTCCAACAACATGCGGTGTTGCCATCGACGTTCCGTCAAAAAATGCCCAATCGCTACTTTCAACAGCAACGGTTGCCGTCGACCCCAGCTGATTCAACATTTGCGCACCAGCAGAAGCGCTCACCCCAACAGACGGAATACTGGTAACGACATCGCCCAGCGTGCCGCTCAAAACACCCGCTTCATTGTTGTAAATGATGGTGCCAATTCCACCACCGGCTTCACAAGCTTGTACTTTTTCAGCAAAACTAATCGCTCCCCGCTCGATGAGACATACGCTACCGTTTGCATCAGCACAAACCTGGTCACCGATACCGCAGTCAGCTAATGAACCTGTCGCAGTGCCTTTAGCAGATCCTTCCATAGCAAGATTTTCGAAGCTCACTTCTGCAACCACGGCTTCTGAACGTTCACCCATGCCCCGAGGAACAGAAGATAGTACGGCGACACCCGGTCCGGAAAGTTCAACTTGATTAGTTTGTTGTGAAAATGACGCAACCTGTTTGTTTGAATCTATTGCAGCAACCGATACAACAGCGTCATATGATGCAGGGTAAGAATGACGGGTATTGCCTGCATTACCCGCAGCAGCAATACTTAATATTCCTTGGTCATTAAATTGTGCAAACGCCCGTTCTTCAGTTTTACTACCGCGATCTCCACCTAATGACATATTAATGACATTAGAGCCTGCCGCCGCACATTCATCAGCCGCAGCAATCAACGAAGATGAATAGCCCCAGCCATCCGCATTAAATACTTTTACTATGTGAAGGTTTATATTGCCATTCGGCAGCACGCCTACAACGCCAGTACCATTCGCTAGTGCTGCAATTGTTCCTGCAACGTGCGTTCCATGACCATTTTCGTCGGTATACCAATTACCGGTACCACTATTGTAGCTACCATCAACACCCGCGCTTTGTAGGTCAGGATGACCTAAGTCATAACCAGAGTCGATAATACAAACCTTTCTATTACCCGCGGCCGCATCTGACAATAAGTCGGCTTGAACCTGCGCAATACCATATGGTTGGCCTGGCTCGAACTCTGAGGCTAACAATTTACGTTTCACGTCGGGTTCCACATATTCAATATTTGGATTGTTTTTTAAACCCTTTAGAGCATTAGCGGGCACAGTAATTGCCATGGCATGGTGGTTCGGTAAATCGACCTTGGTCTCACCGCCGGCCTTTTGAATCGCCTGCTGTACCGATGCCTTATTACCTGGTTTAAAAGCTACAATAACGCGTTCTTTATCTACAGCAGCTTGCGCTCCAGCAGATAGGACCGATGCTGTTGCCACAAATACTAATGATTTTTTTAGCGATAATTTCATGATTAACCCTGTGTTTTTATATTTGGAATTTTCAGGGCCAACACAACATGAGAGAATAACGTCTCGTTGGCATTTAAAAATTTGCCACAAATTATTACTGAATGTAACCAATCTTTACAAAGGTATTACAGATGACATATCAGAACATCGAGTTGATCGATTACGAGAAGCAGCTTGAACAAAAGATCGAAACTTCTGCCCAGCGCTTTGAGGAAATCGGTGTAAGCGACTTCGATGTAGTTAAATCTGAGCCTAAGCACTATCGCATGCGCGCAGAGTTCCGGCTTTGGCATGAAGGCGATGACCTCTACTATATTATGTTTAATCCGGAAACTCGGGAAAAAGTCAGAAAAGATGAGTTTTTGCCGGGTAGTCGACTTATTAATAAGCTGATGCAGGCCGTTAGAAACTATGTCATCGATAACCCCTTACTGCGGCAGAAGTTATTTCAGGTTGATTTTTTAACCACCACAACACAACAGGCCATTGTATCAGTACTCTACCACCGTGCTCTTGACGAGGAATGGAAAGCTGCTGCTGCGGAATTGCATCAACACCTCCAGCAATATGCGGATGTATTACATTTAATTGGCAGAGCCCGCAAACAAAAAGTTGTTTTTGGGGAAGAGTACGTTACTGAGCAAGTTAGGGTGAATGGCAAAACCTATCAGTCTATTCAAACAGAAAATAGTTTTACCCAGCCCAATGCCGGTATTAACGAAAAAATGATCGAATGGGCAAGCCGCCATGCCGGTAACACGAATCACGACCTGTTAGAACTTTACTGTGGCAATGGCAACTTCACCCTACCGCTTGCCAAACAATTTAATCGAGTACTTGCAACCGAAATCAGCAAGGGTTCGGTCAATGCCGCACGACGCGGTGCCGAGCTCAATAACATTAACAACGTGACTGTGGTTAGAATGTCAGCCGAAGAGTTCAGCCAGGCAATGCAGGGGACGTTGTCTTCAAGACGCGCTGAGGAAGCCAACTTAAGCTCTTTTAACTGTAAAACAGTACTCGTTGATCCGCCGCGCGCCGGTCTGGATGAACTAGCCATACAGCTTGTCCGTCAATATTCTCGTATCATTTACATCTCATGCAACCCTGATACGCTAATCGACAACATCAAAGCGCTGGGTAAAGAGTTTAAGGTGACGTCGGCCGCTATATTTGACCAGTTCCCATACACTGACCACATTGAATCTGGCGTTATATTGGAGAAATTAAGCTAGCCTTGCGTTGATGCTTAATTTGTTTCAGGAACAGCCACAGGAACTACAGCGTTTACCTTACGGGAGCGTCGCAGATTACTCCAGTGTGCGTAAATAATGAGGCTCGCGCCAAGCAGGATAATAAAAGGCTCGCCCAGGTGCCCTAAGATGTCGCGCTGAGAGTATATCAGCGCGCCAGCTAGTAATGGTACCAGCAGGCGCCATTCACCGTGCTTACGTGCGCCACCAATCAGGGACCATAAGCCCACCGCTACGCTAAGCCCTAAAATGCTATTTTCTAGCAGGTCTTCGCCAATAAACGCTAAACCAGCCAGAGCCAACAGGGGGAGTATCAGCGGCAATAAAAGGCAATGGATCGCGCACAATGTGGTGATCCACATTCCAGCTCTGTCCAATCGCTTTTGTTTTGATAAGGTCATATTCGCCCCCCTGACTACCGTGCTGTTATATTATAACATACGCTATCAGATGCCAAGGGGATCGATTAAGTTTTTATCAAACTGTCTTCAGCAGTTAGCGATAGAGAAAGGCACCACGCTGGAGATCTGGTCTTTATTCAGAGCAATCATCAATAAGCGGTCAAATCCAAGCGCAACGCCAGAGCAAGGTGGCATGCCGTGTCTAAGCGCAGCAAGCAAATATTCGTCAGCGGTTCTCTCTGCTCGCTGCAATTGCCTGCGTTTAGCGTTATCCTCCACAAACCGCCGATTTTGCTCATCGGTATCGGTCAGCTCATCGTATCCATTCGCTAATTCTATTCCATGGTAGTAGATTTCGAACCTCAGTGATACACGTTCGTCTTCGGGACAAACACGCGCCAACGCAGCTTGCGAACGAGGAAAGTGCGTGATAGCAACGGGGGTGTCTGATGGCAGTTCAGGCTCGACAAGCAGATTAAATGCAACCTGTAATATAGTATCCGGATCCGTTTCTTTTTCCATCCAGTCGCGCGTATCTGTGCGTGTTTTTAAGTGGCGATGTATGGCGGATATTCCCTCGCCCTGCAGTGGGTCCCAGCCTGTGCACTGCACAAATATCTCTTGGTAGGTGTGCGCTATAATTGGCGGCGCATCGGTAACATACTGTATTAGTTCGCTGACTTCAGCAATGAGCTCGACAAGATTAAAACCAACACGATACCACTCAACTAAACTGAATTCTGGGTTGTGCTGACGTCCGATTTCATCGTCCCGGAACACGTGCGATAGTTGAAAAATACTGGTTCTATATTGTGCCAGCAACCTTTTCATGGCGTATTCCGGCGATGTTTGTAAGCTAAGTTTCAGCGGTTGTCCATCAGGACCCGCAGTCAGTGCGGTTGTCAGGTTTTCTAAGTGGGGGTCGGTAACGCCATGGCGGGCTAGTAAGGGGGTATCAACCTCCAGGACATTGCGTTGATAAAAAAACTGACGGATCTGACGCATCAATTCAGCTCGCTGCTGGAGCGTTTGCAAAGATGCCTCAGATCGCCAGTCCATTATCTATGTCAGTCGTTACTTTTGTACGCGCGATACATACTCACCAGAGCGTGTATCGACTTTTATGACTTCGCCTATCTGAACAAATAATGGCACTCGTACCACAGCACCCGTGCTCAACGTCGCCGGTTTACCACCGGTACCCGCGGTATCACCTTTAAGGCCGGGGTCAGTTTCAGTCACTTCCAACTCAACAAAATTTGGCGGCTGAACATTGATAGGGTTGCCTTCCCATAAAGTAAGAGTACAAACATCTTGTTCAACCAACCACTTTTCTGCATCGCTAACAGCTTTAGCGTCGGCTGCAACTTGCTCAAAGGTTTCGTTGTTCATAAAGTGCCAGAATTCGCCGTCATTATATAAGTAGGCTAGTTCCAGTTCGATAACATCAGCCCCTTCGACCGACTCACCCGACTTGAACGTTTTCTCGACAACCTTGCCACTGATTAATTTACGAATCTTGACTCGGTTAAAGGCCTGACCTTTGCCCGGCTTTACCATTTCGTTTTCGACAATGCTGCATGGCTCGCCATCCTGCATTATTTTTAAGCCACCTTTAAACTCGTTGGTGCTGTAATTTGCCATAATCTTTTCCTATATGAGCTAATCGTCAAATCATTCCAGATGCCGGCAATAATAAAACAAACAGCAAAATTTTTCAGGTAAAATAATCATCTGACGAAACAAATAGTCGAGGCTGATTTGAACCAACAAGCAACACTGCTAACTCGACCCGACTGGCGGCTTGAGTTACAACAAGCATTTCGCAATCCCAATGATCTGCTCGAATACGTCGGTTTGGATGCTTCACAGTTTTTTGAGGATTCTCGCGCACGAGAACTTTTCCCGCTGCTTGTGCCGCGCCCATTTGCACGACTGATTAAACCCGGCGACGCCAACGACCCATTGCTACGGCAGGTATTGCCGCTTAAACAAGAGTTTGACGATACTCCCGGTTATACTGCTGACCCACTGTTAGAGCAAGGTGATAACGTCGCCGTAGACAAAAACCAGGGCCTGCTGCACAAATATCAGTCGCGTATTTTAATCATTCTAAAAGGGGGCTGTGCGGTTAACTGTCGTTATTGTTTTCGTCGTCACTTCCCATATCAAGAGATTCGCTTTAGCCAACAGGAACTGAGTCAAACTATAGATTACTTGACTCGTAACCCCCAGATTAACGAAGTTATTCTAAGCGGAGGTGATCCGCTGATGGCCAGTGACAAAACTCTTACACGGATTATTGATGCACTGAGTAATGTCACCCAACTAAAGCGGCTACGTATCCACTCTCGATTACCCATTGTTATTCCGACCCGGATCACGGAAACATTAGTGGGGATTTTGGCGAATACCCGACTAAAAACCAGCCTGGTACTGCATGCTAATCACGCTAACGAAATTTCAGCTGAGCTGAAGCACCGGCTGGCTTCGTTGTATAAGGCGGGTATTCACTTATTCAACCAAAGTGTTCTGTTAAAAGGCGTTAACGACAATGTCGACTCACTGACCGAACTGAGCGAGAGTCTGTTCGATTGCGATGTGTTACCCTATTATCTGCATCAACTTGATAAAGTCTCGGGCGCGGCTCATTTTGAAGTGAGTGACGATACGGCCCAGCAACTTTGGTTAGGTATGAATGCGCGTCTACCCGGTTTTTTAGTGCCTAAACTCGTGCGCGAAGTGGGCGGAGAAAACAGCAAGACTGCAATCATGCCCGACGGTAGATTTAAATAGATTAAGGCAAGGAAAATATGACCGATACCATGATTTCTGTTGAGGAAAAACTGCAACAACACTTACAGGTTCTTTATCGCCAGACTGTTGACGCTGACACTTACCTGGATGACCTGCGACAACAGGGTAAAGCGAAGTTTCAAGATGTCTTCGCAGATAATACTCATTTTGTAACCAGCAGCAATCGGTTTCAACCTTACCTAAAAGAGGTAACCGAAAACGTTGAACAGTGGCAACAGAATAAAGAGGATGAGGAGCTGCTGCAAAAAATCGTGCAGCAGCTACAACTGCTAACCGAAACCCTAGCCCGACTTAAGCAGATTCGGCAGGCTGGCTAGATGCGACTTGCTCAGAGAAGGTTTTTCTAAACCAGTCTTTGAGCATTTTTTTCTCGTAGTACAAGTCGTCAGAACGCGACCGTTTAGTCGCCATCGTGTCAAAGTCAAAACTCATGTCTTTTAACTCGACGTCCTCTTGTTTAATTACACTACCGTTACTATCTGTTAAAGAGTAATTGAAATCCATCGTTGGAAAGTCGATCGAACGTACCACGCGGATAAAGTTAGATGTCGATTCGCCAAATGTTGGCTCGAGACGACCTGTTAAGTCGATGTCAGTTACCGTTACAGCTAACGTTTGCCCGTCGGGCAAGTCAGCAGACAGTTCATTGAAGTAACCGGTTAACTCTTCCATCAAGCGTTTTTGATAGCGCTCTTCCAAACCGTTCGCCGGCTCAAAATCGGTATAGTCATCAACTTTCTCAAAGTTAACTTTAGCCTCACCTGCATGAGCCGGTGTAAATAACATTGCCGAAACTAACGCTAATGCTGTCATTGATAGTGTGCGCATAATCACCTCCTGGCGAAATTACTTAATCACTATGACAAACGTTTAGCAGAAAAATTCAAAACCTCAATGCATAGATATACAAAAAAAGCGCCCGCAGGCGCTTTTTTAATAAACAAAGGCTGGAAACAGCAGCTTACATCATGCCGCCCATTCCGCCCATGCCACCCATGTCGCCGCCAGGCATACCGCCGGCATTATCATCTTGCGGGATGTCAGCGATCATCGCTTCGGTGGTGATCATCAATGCACCAACGGATGCAGCAAACTGCAGCGCTGAGCGAGTAACCTTAGTTGGGTCAAGAATACCCATTTCCAGCATATCGCCGTACGTGTCGTTACCTGCGTTGTAACCAAAGTTACCTTCGCCGTCACGCACATTGTTAGCAACAACTGAAGCTTCGGCACCGGCGTTAGTCGCGATTTGACGCAATGGCGATTCCATTGCACGCAATGCTAGGCGAATACCTACGTTTTGCTCTTCATTGTCGCCACGTAATTCGCCCAGTTTGCTTGCTGCACGAACCAGTGCAACACCACCACCAGGTACAACGCCTTCTTCAACCGCAGCGCGAGTTGCGTGTAACGCGTCTTCTACGCGAGCTTTTTTCTCTTTCATTTCGACTTCAGTCGCCGCGCCCACTTTGATTACCGCAACGCCGCCAGCTAACTTAGCCAGACGCTCTTGCAGTTTTTCGCGATCATAGTCAGACGTCGTATCTTCCATCTGCTGCTTGATTTGCGTTACGCGGCCTTCGATGGCTGCGTCGTCGCCATTACCGTCAACAACGGTCGTGTTGTCTTTGGTGATAACAACGCGTTTCGCAGTACCCAGATCTTCCAGCTGAGTTTTTTCCAATTCCATACCGATTTCTTCAGAGACAACCGTACCGCCAGTCAACACAGCGATGTCCTGCAACATTGCTTTACGACGGTCACCAAAGCCAGGTGCTTTAACCGCAGCAACTTTTACGATGCCACGCATGTTGTTTACCACCAAGGTAGCCAACGCTTCGCCTTCAACATCTTCAGCGATGATTAGTAATGGTTTGCCTGCTTTAGAAACGCCTTCTAATACCGGCAGTAATTCGCGGATGTTAGAGATTTTCTTGTCAACCAACAGGATGAACGGGTTATCCAGTTCAACTGAACCGCTTTCCTGATTGTTGATGAAGTAAGGAGACAGATAACCACGGTCGAACTGCATACCTTCAACAACATCAAGTTCGTCAGTCAGTGCCTGACCTTCTTCAACGGTGATAACGCCTTCCTGACCCACTTTGTCCATCGCTTCAGCGATAATTTGACCGATAGTATGGTCTGAATTAGCAGAAATAGTACCTACCTGTGCAATCGCTTTGCTGTCAGCGCATGGTTGAGAGATTTTCTTCAGCTCTTCAACGGCAGCGATAACTGCTTTATCGATACCGCGTTTTAAATCCATTGGGTTCATGCCCGCCGCAACGGCTTTCAGGCCTTCGTTAACAATAGATTGTGCTAATACGGTCGCTGTCGTTGTACCGTCACCGGCTTCGTCATTCGCTTTAGACGCAACTTCTTTGACCATTTGTGCGCCCATGTTCTCGAACTTGTCTTCAAGCTCGATTTCTTTTGCAACTGACACACCATCTTTAGTGATGTTCGGTGCACCGAATGACTTATCTAAAACAACGTTACGGCCTTTAGGACCTAAGGTTACTTTTACAGCGTCGGCCAATACGTTGACGCCTTTCAGCATTTTTTGACGCGCTGTGTTACCAAATTTAACTTCTTTAGCTGCCATGTTTGCTTTCCTCTTAAATACGGTTTAACGATTTATGCGTTAGTTTTTGGCTTATTCTTCGATTGCCAAAATGTCGCTTTCGCTCATAATCAGAAACTCTTCACCGTCGATTTTTTCGGTTTTAACACCGTAACCTTCGTTGAACAGAACCTTATCGCCGGCTTTCACTTCCAGCGCACGCACTTCACCGTTATCTAAAATACGGCCATTACCTACGGCAACGACTTCACCGCGGGTTGATTTTTCTGCCGCAGAACCCGTCAAAACAATGCCGCCTGCAGACTTTGCTTCGACTTCGATGCGTTTAATAATGACTCGATCGTGTAAAGGACGAAGTTTCATTGGTGATAACTCCTCAACCTATGTTGTGTGTGGTTAATACCCTTTAAGGGCGTTAAAAAATGTGTGTGCTCAATAAATGGGGTAAGAAATTGTGTTATCAAGGGTAGGATGAAAAAAATTTTTTGTTTTTTTGTGTTATTTTTAGCGTCCGGTCAGTCGGTAACGAGGTATTTTATGGCTAATGCGACACGTATGCTTTTATGCACCTGCAGCGATATAGGCGAGGCAAAACAACTGGCACATAGCTTAGTCAAAGAAAAGCTGGCGGCGTGCGTCAATATCGTTCCTGCAATTCAATCGGTTTACGAGTGGCAGGGTCATGTGCATGAAGACAATGAAGTGTTGTTAATTATAAAAACGTCCAAACTCAAAGTTGCTTCGCTCAAGCAGGCAGTTCAAAAGGCGCATAGCTATGACTCACCGGAACTGATCAGCTTTGAAATTGATGATGGCTTACCGGAATACCTTAACTGGATTGAGGCGCAGACAAAATGAAGTACCGGGTGGTTAGATTTTTTAGTTGTTTACTCCTGCTGGCTGTTAGCTCTGTAGCCTTGGCGCAATCCGGTTTTTCGCAATCAAATAATCCGTTCAGCTCTGAACCTGAATTTCTGCCGGTTGAACAAGCCTTCACCCCCGAAGTCCGTAAAGACGATGAAGGTATAACCGTTAGTTTTAATATTGAGCCCGGCTACTACCTCTACAAACATCAGTTTAAGGTCACACCAGCAGAAGCTCTCAAACAGCCCATTAACTTTCCTGCTTCCGAAACTCACGTTGATGAATTTTTTGGTGAAACACAGATTTTTCGCGGCTACCTTGAGTTTAACGTAAAGCTTGATGCAACAATAGCAGAGCAAGGGGTAGAGTTACAGTACCAGGGCTGTGCAGATGCTGGCTTATGTTATCCTCCTACACGCATTAATTTGGTTAGCAAAACACAACCCGCAACAACAGCAGCGACACCAAGTGAGCAAACAAATGTCACTACCGACAACACCAGTAACTCCGGCTTATTCGGCCTGGAAACCCAGACCCTTGGCGTTTCTTTGTTGGTGTTCTTTATCCTCGGCATCGGCTTAGCTTTTACACCTTGTGTGTTTCCGATGTATCCAATTCTATCCAGTGTTGTGATTGGCGATAAGCCCAGAACATTCAAAAACGCCCTGTGGCTCTCGTTTGTTTATGTTCAGGGCATGGCTATTACCTATTCACTGCTCGGGCTTGTCGTCGCGCTTGCGGGAATGCAATACCAGGCTTATTTTCAGCACCCTGCGGTATTAATTGTACTCAGTATTGCATTTGGGCTTTTCGCCCTGAGCATGCTGGGCTTATTCACGTTGCAGTTACCGTCATCACTGCAAAGCAAATTACAGGCGCTCAGCGGTCAGCAAAAAGGTGGCCGTGTCGGTGGTGTCTTTACCATTGGCGTTATTTCAGGGTTAGTCGCCTCACCTTGTACAACGGCCCCGCTGTCAGGCGCTCTCCTATACATTGCACAGTCCGGCGACGTTGTTTCCGGTGCCGCTATTCTATATGCGCTAAGTCTCGGGATGGGCGTGCCGTTAATTATATTTGGTGTCTCGGGTGGTAAGTTATTACCCAAAGCCGGTGCCTGGATGGACATGATAAAACACGCATTTGGTTGGTTGCTACTTGCCGTCGTGGTCGTACTCATAGAGCGTTTATTGTCTACTGAGCAAACCTTCTGGCTGTGGCTAACCTACTTCGCGTCACTCGCGGTGTTTATGGGGCAACACCTAAAAACACTTACCCGTCCCGGCGCAAAAATCATACTTTTTCTGTTATTGGTTGCGACAATCGTATTCGGCGCTCAGTGGCAGTATGAAAAACGCGAGCGCGCTCAACAAGCGCACGCGCTGTTTACTCAGGTAGCCACGCTGGCGGAACTTGAGAGTAAAGTTGAAACGGCCGCGCAACAACAGCAATGGGTCATGGTCGATCTTTACGCCGATTGGTGTGTCGCCTGCAAAGAGTTCGAGCAGTACACCTTTGCAGACGAGCGAGTAAGGGCAGAACTTCAGTCAATGCTGTTGCTACAGGCGGATGTCACTGCAAATGATGGTAGTGACCAACAACTATTATCTGAGTATCGCGTGCTAGGCCTGCCGACGGTAATGTTTTTCTCTCCTAATGGTGAGGAAGTTACCGATTGGCGTATCACAGGGTTTAAAGATGCCGAAGCATTTATCAACCATGTAAAGCGAATGAAGTCTGGCCAATAACTGAAGTTGCGCCTAAAAGCGGTGATAAGACCAGTATTTTACTGCAATTACCGCTTATTGTTCTATAATGCCAAAAGATAAAACTTTTTTATTGTAATCTGTCGATATTTCGAACAAAGTTAATGATATCGACACGTTCGCAACATTTGGCAGCCAAATGCAATCTAGTAACTCGCAAAAAGCAAATGTACTCGTTTTGAACGGACCGAACATTAACTTGTTAGGTACGCGTGAGCCGGATATATATGGGCATACGAGCTTGGCAGACATTGAAGCAGATTTAATAAAACTCGCATCCGCGCATGCGGTTCAGCTTATTTTCAAGCAGTCTAATAGCGAGTCCGAACTTATTGATCAGGTACAACAGGCGCGTGGTTCAGTTGACCACATGATCGTTAATGCGGCTGGTTATTCGCATACCAGTATCGCACTGCGTGACGCGCTATCAGCTGTTGCTATCCCATTCTACGAAGTACATATATCTAATATTTATCAGCGCGAGCAATTTCGCCACCACTCGTATTTAGCCGATATTGCGGCCGGAACCTTAAGTGGTTTTGGGCCGTTTGGTTACTCGATGGCACTGCTTGCAATTATCAAACAATTAAAACTTTAACTGAGGCACACGGTTATCATGGACATTCGTAAAATTAAAAAATTGATCGAGCTAGTCGAAGAGTCTGGCATCGCCGAGCTAGAAATCACCGAAGGTGAAGAAGCAGTGCGTATTAATCGCTACAGCGCACAACCTGCTCCAATGCAATATGCACCGCAACCGCAACAAGCACCAGCGCCAGCCTCACAACCAGCTGCAGCCCCAGGCGCTGAAAATACAGCACCTGCGAAAGAAGAGCCTACAGGTCATATCGTTCGCTCGCCGATGGTCGGTACCTTTTATGAAGCTCCATCACCCGATGCCGGGCCTTTCGTTACCGTAGGCTCTAAAGTTAACGCGGGCGAAACCTTATGCATCGTCGAAGCGATGAAAATGATGAATCAAATCGAAGCCGACAAAAGTGGTGTAATTAAGCAAATCTTAGTGGAAAACGAAGAGCCGGTTGAATTTGACCAGCCGCTATTTGTTATCGAATAAGTCTGTTAAACCACTAAGCAACGAATACAACCAGGAATTTATCATGTTAGATAAAGTGGTTATCGCAAACCGCGGTGAAATCGCCCTCAGAATTCTGCGGGCGTGTAAGGAACTGGGTATCAAAACGGTCGCCATTCACTCGACCGTTGACCGGAATCTAAAACACGTTCTACTGGCCGACGAATCGATTTGTATCGGTAAAGCACCAGCAAATGAAAGCTATTTAAATATCCCACGCATTATTAGTGCGGCCGAAATTACCGACGCAGCAGCTATTCATCCGGGTTACGGCTTTTTAGCTGAAAATGCCGACTTTGCCGAGCAAGTTGAAAAATCCGGCTTTATCTTTGTCGGCCCCACTGCCGATGTTATCCGTTTAATGGGTGACAAAGTGTCTGCCATTAAGGCCATGAAACAAGCCGGCGTACCCTGTGTACCAGGCTCTGATGGCCCACTTGATGATGATGACGAGCGCAACATAAAGCTCGCAAAACGCATTGGCTACCCGATTATAATTAAAGCAGCCGGGGGCGGCGGTGGTCGTGGTATGCGCGTAGTTCGGCAGGAAAGCGAGCTACTCAGTGCAATTACAATGACACAAAATGAAGCGCGTGCTGCCTTTGGCAACCCGGTCGTGTACATGGAGAAGTTCCTCGAGAACCCGCGACACGTCGAAGTTCAGGTTTTGGCTGATGGTCAGGGTAACGCAGTTCATTTAGGCGAGCGTGACTGTTCGATGCAACGTAAGCATCAAAAAGTTGTTGAAGAGGCGCCTGCTCCGGGCATCACGCCTGAAATGCGTAAGTTCATTGGCGAGCGGTGTGCCAAAGCGTGTATAGAGATTGGTTATCGCGGTGCCGGTACGTTTGAGTTTTTATACGAAAACGGCGAGTTTTATTTTATCGAAATGAACACCCGTATTCAGGTAGAGCACCCGGTTACCGAGATGGTGACTGGTATCGACCTCATCAAAGAACAACTCCGCATAGCGGCCGGACGCCAGCTTTCGTTTAATCAGGAAGATGTTGTTATTCGCGGCCACGCGGTTGAGTGTCGGATCAACGCCGAAGATCCCGCTACCTTTGTCCCGTCGCCTGGCACCATCACGCGCTTTCATTCACCCGGTGGGTTTGGTGTGCGCTGGGATTCGCACGTCTATGCAGACTACAAAGTGCCGCCTAACTATGATTCCATGATCGGTAAGCTAATTACATACGGCGAAAATCGTGACATCGCTATTGCCCGTATGCGCAACGCACTCAGTGAACTGATCATCGAGAATATTAAGACTAACGTTCCTCTGCAAAAGGACATCATGGCGGACGAAAACTTTCAGCATGGTGGTACCAACATTCACTACCTTGAGAAAAAACTCGGTATCGGAGGGCACTAAACAGTGCCCTGGATCCAGTTAACACTCTCAAGTACCGAAGATCACGCCCCGCAGGTGGGCGATATGCTAATGGCTAATGGCGCTCAGGCAGTTACTTATCGGGATGGCGCTGATAACCCTATTTTCGAGCCTCCGCTGGGCGAAGTGCTGATGTGGCAACATACCTTAGTTACCGGTTTATTCGATGCCGAGGTTGATTTAAAACCAGTTATCGCTAACCTCGAAAAAGCAAAGGTACTGCCAGCACCATTGCAATATAAAGTCGACGGCCTGGAAGACAAAGACTGGGAGCGCGAGTGGATGGATAATTTCCATCCCATTCGGTTTGGCGAACGGTTATGGATTTGTCCTACATGGCGTGACATCCCTGAACCCGATGCGGTTAATATTCTGCTAGACCCTGGCATGGCATTTGGCACCGGAACTCACCCGACAACAGCTATGTGTTTGCGTTGGCTAGATCAGCACGGCCACTCGCATAACGAGGTTGTCGACTTTGGCTGCGGCTCTGGCATTCTGGGTATTGCTGCGCTTAAATTAGGCGCTCGGCATGCGATTGGTATTGATATCGATCGCCAGGCGCTAATCGCAACGCAGGAAAACGCTGAACGTAACGGTGTCGCCGGCAAATTTGATGTCTATCTACCAACAGAGCAGCCCACAGCCAAAGCCGACCTGGTTATGGCTAATGTTCTTGCGGGGCCATTACGGGAACTTGCCGGCACCATACTGAACTACGTTGACCTTGGCGGATCTCTGGTACTGTCCGGTATTTTAAAACGCCAGGCTGAGGACGTAATGGCTGCTTATACGCCTGGCATCACGTTTGACCCTATTGTCGTCGAAGGTGACTGGGTAATGCTGTCGGGTAAACGAACACAGTAGACGGGCTATTAAGCTGTTTAGCTCGCCAACCAGCATTTTTGTCAATAGTAAAAACTCAAAAAAAGGCTAAAATTGCATACTTTTTAGCCTTTTCTTTATCGGCTAAATTCCATAAAATTCTCCACCCTTTCGCTGCGTAGTTTTTAACCGATGCGGATTGGTCAATACCAATTAAACAACAATGTAATACTTGCACCTATGGCGGGCGTTACCGACCAGCCATTCAGGCAGTTGTGCCATGAACTGGGTGCCGGACTTACAGTATCGGAAATGCTGTCGAGCAATCCGAAAGTCTGGAATACCGATAAGTCGCGACAACGGATGGATCATTCCGGCGAATTAGGTATTCGGGCTGTGCAGATTGCTGGCTCTGAGCCACAACTGATGGCGGAAGCTGCGCGCGTAAACGTCGCTATGGGAGCCCAGATCATTGATATTAATATGGGATGCCCAGCGAAAAAGGTAAACAAAAAATTGGCAGGTTCTGCGCTCATGCAGCACCCGGATCTAGTCGAGGAAATTCTTGTCGCCGTTGTTAACGCAGTTGACGTGCCGGTAACATTAAAAACTCGAACAGGCTGGGAACCGGCGCACAAAAACGGTATTGAAATAGCCCGTATTGCAGAACGTAGTGGTATTCAGTCATTAGCTATCCATGGGCGCACTCGCGCGTGCATGTACAAAGGCGAAGCCGAATACGACACAATTAAAGCAATTAAGCAGGCGGTTTCCATACCGGTTGTCGCCAACGGAGATATCCGGCGGCCGGAACAAGCCAGGCAGGTATTAGATTACACCGGCGCCGATGCCATTATGATTGGCCGAGGCGCTCAAGGTAATCCTTGGTTATTCCGCGAAATTGAACATTACTTGCGACATGGAACACATTGTCCACAACCGAGTAATGATGAAGTCGCGACCACGGTAATAAGCCACGTGCGTCGACTTCACCAGTTCTATGGCGAATACCAGGGTGTCCGCATTGCGCGTAAGCACGTCGGTTGGTACCTAAACGAACGAACCGGCGGACGCGAGATGCGTCAACAGTTTAACCGGATCGAGTCGCCTAACGAGCAACTTGATTCACTCGAACACTATTTTGTCACTGTAGAGAAGAGATAAGCGCACTATGTTTGATCAAAACCCTAACCGTGAGAACACATCACCATTAACAACGATTGGTAATAACTCACAACCGAAACCACTTCGTGATTCGGTGAAGCAAGCGCTAAACAGCTTTTTACGCCAGCTAGACGGCCAGGATCCTGAAGAGCTTTACGAGTTAGTTTTATCAGAAGTTGAAGCCCCTTTGCTTGAGGAAGTGATGACTTACACTCGCGGCAATCAAACCCGCGCTGCAACCATGCTGGGTATTAACCGTGGTACCCTTCGCAAGAAGTTAAAAAAATACGGCATGAACTAAATTTCTCTTAAAGAGCGCCTTCTGGCGCTCTTTTTTTTATACTCTTGATATTATCCATAGTTAGTAAAGTTAAAGGCAACGTGATGCAAACCCAATCCATTAAGCGTGCGTTAATCAGTGTTTCTGATAAAACCGGCATAGTCGAATTTGCCACTCAGTTAGCAGCAAAAGGTGTTGAAATTCTATCAACAGGCGGCACCGCAAAATTGTTACGCGAAAACGATATCGCAGTAAAAGATGTGTCGGAGCACACGGGTCAAGTTGAAATCATGGGCGGTCGTGTCAAAACACTACATCCAAAAATTCACGGCGGCATCCTTGGACGCCGCGACATCGATAGCGCGGTGATGCAAGAGCAGGACATTGCTGCTATCGATTTAGTGGTGGTCAACCTTTACCCCTTTAAGAAAACCGTTGCAGCACCAGATTGCACCTTAGCAGATGCTATCGAAAACATTGATATCGGTGGGCCTACTATGGTTCGCGCTGCCGCTAAAAATCATAAAGATGTGACCATCGTTGTTAATAGTGATGATTACCAGCGGGTACTGGATGAAATGGCAGAAAACGGTAACGCAGTGTCAGCAGAAAGCCGTTTTAAATTGGCCGTGGCAGCCTTTGAACATACCGCACAATACGATGGCATGATTGCTAATTACTTGGGTGGTAAGCTAACTGGCGAAGCCGACTTTCCAAGCACGTATAACCTTCAGGTTAATCACAAACAAAGCCTGCGCTATGGCGAAAACAGTCATCAAAAAGCGGCATTCTACACCGAAGCCGATGCACCATCAGGAACTGTATCAAGCGCGAAGCAGCTACAAGGGAAAGCGCTGTCCTTTAATAATATTGCTGATACCGATGCGGCGCTGGAATGTGTTAAAAGCTTCACCCAGCCTGCCTGTGTCATCGTTAAGCATGCCAACCCGTGTGGGGTTGCCATTGACGACACTATTGAAGCGGCTTATCAGCGTGCGTTTAAAACCGACCCGACATCAGCTTTTGGCGGTATTATCGCCTTTAACCGCGAATTAGACGAAGCGACCGCAAAAGCTATCATCGAGCAACAGTTTGTCGAAGTTATTATCGCACCAACCGTTACTGATGCGGCTATTCGCGTCGTTGCCGAAAAGAAAAACGTAAGGTTGCTAGAGGCCGGAGAATGGTCTGCTCAGCAAGAACAGTGGGACTACAAGCGTGTTAACGGCGGCTTACTGGTACAACAGGCTGACACCGAGGACTTTGATACTGAAGCACTTAAGGTGGTCAGCAAAGCGCAGCCAACGGAAGCGCAATTAGCTGATCTTAAGTTTTGCTGGAAAGTCGCAAAGTTTGTTAAGTCTAATGCCATAGTCTATGCCAAAGACGGTATGACGATAGGGGTTGGTGCGGGCCAGATGAGCCGTGTTTATAGTGCCAAAATTGCCGGCATCAAAGCAGCCGATGAAGGGCTTCAGGTCGAAGGCTCAGTGATGGCATCCGATGCATTCTTTCCTTTCCGCGACGGTATTGATGCTGCGGCAGAGGCAGGTATTAAGGCCATTATTCAACCCGGCGGCTCTATCCGTGACGACGAGATCATTGCCGCTGCAGATGAACATGGCATCGCCATGGTGTTTACAGGAATGCGCCATTTCCGTCATTAATGCGTAATGATAAGTGATGTTATTTGCCGCCCCGCTTGATCGGGGCTAATCTTTACCAACACTTATTAAAAATAAAGAGGCAGCTTTTATGAAATACTCTGCAATCGCATTATCGATGACATCGCTTCTGGCGTTGTCTGCCTGTGACTCAGGCCCGCAATCATCAGCTCCTGCAAGCACTGAACAAGGCGCTTCTATCACCTTGAGCGACGCTGTTAACCATGCCGATCGCACGCCGGCCTATGTGCAACGCGATGAATTTCGTCATCCGCAGGAAACGCTCGAGTTTTTCGGCCTTGAACCCTCAATGACGGTAGTAGAAATTTGGCCGGGCGGCGGTTATTACAGTGAAATTCTGGCCCCCTACCTTGCCGATGAGGGCACTTTTTACGCTGCTCACTTCCCCGAAAATACAGAAAGTGATTATTACCAACGGTCACTCAATAATTTTAAAGAACGGCTAACCAGTGAGGCCGTATTTGGTAATGTTGAGTTGACCCAATTCGCTCCGCTCACGCCGCTTGATACCGATATTGCGCCTCCTAACAGTGCAGATCGGGTACTGACCTTCCGTAACCTACATAATTGGTATATGAATGGTGGCGAAGAGGCGGTGTTAAGCGCGTTTCGTCAATTTCATCAGGCGTTAGTGCCTGATGGCGTTTTGGGGGTCGTTGATCACAGACTACCGGAAGGTGCCAACAATGAGGCAATGGCAAATAGTGGCTACATCAAAGAAAGCTGGGTTATAGACCTTGCTGAACAAGCCGGTTTTGAGTTCGTTGAAAGTAGCGAAATTAACGCGAACCCGAAGGATACAGCAGATCACCCTAATGGGGTTTGGAATCTGCCGCCAACGCTTAATGTCGAAGACGGCGACGATGCCGACATTTACAAGGCGATTGGTGAGAGTGACCGCTTTACCCTGAAGTTTAGAAAACCAGTACAATAAGGATACGCATGAAAGTTTTGGTTGTCGGCGGTGGTGGCCGTGAACATGCTCTAGCATGGAAAGCGGCGCAGTCACCCAAAGTTGAACACGTGTATGTGGCGCCGGGTAATGCCGGAACCACAACGGAGCCTCAGTTAACCAATCTGGATATCGCAGCAGAAGACATCGATGGGTTGCTTGCTTTTGCCAGCGAACAGCGCATCGAGCTAACCATTGTTGGCCCCGAGGCGCCATTGGTTAAAGGCATTGTTGACCGTTTCCAGCAAGCCGGTCTTGCGATATTTGGACCAACAGCGGCTGCCGCTCAACTTGAAGGGTCTAAAGCTTTTAGTAAGGATTTCTTACAGCGCCATAATATTCCAACCGCTGCCTACCAAAACTTTACTGATGTCGACGCAGCCAAGCAATATGTGCGCGATAATGCGTTACCCATCGTCATTAAGGCCGATGGCCTAGCCGCTGGCAAGGGAGTAATCATTGCCGAAACACTTGAACAAGCAGATGCAGCCATTGATGACATGCTAGCGGGTAACCGTTTTGGCGAAGCCGGACACCGAGTCGTTATCGAGGAGTTTCTGGTAGGCGAGGAAGCCTCTTTTATTGTCATGGCCGACGGCAAAAACGCCATTGCGTTTGCCTCAAGCCAAGACCATAAAGCTCGTGATAACGGCGATACAGGGCCCAATACCGGTGGTATGGGGGCTTACTCACCCGCGCCGGTTGTTTCACCAAAGGTGCATGACTGGGTCATGCAACATGTTATTAAGCCGACGGTCGATGGCATGGCTGAAGAAGGTCACCCTTACACGGGATTCTTGTACGCTGGCCTGATGATAGCACCGGACGGCAGCGCCAAGGTGCTTGAATACAACTGTCGCTTTGGTGACCCCGAAACACAGCCCATCATGATGCGCTTACAGTCGGACTTCGTCGAATTATGCGAACTGGCCATTGCCGGTGAACTTAAACAGACCCCCGTTGCCTTTGATCCTCGCGCCGCTGTCGGTGTGGTAATGGCAGCCGGTGGTTATCCCGACAGCTATCGTAAGGGCGATGTTATCCAGGGTATTCCCGCCGCAACCGATGACAGCAAAGTGTTTCATGCCGGTACTGCGGTTAAAGACGCTAACGTCATAACCAACGGCGGTCGCGTACTCTGTTGTACCGCGCTTGGTAATAATGTTACCGAAGCCCAACAACACGCGTATCAGCTGGTTGATCAAATCCATTGGGCTAACGCGTATTACCGAACGGATATTGCCCACCGCGCCATCAAGCGCGAACAATAACCTCCCCTGCAAGCCCGGCCAACCGCCGGGCTTTTTTATTGTCATCTCGCTGTCACGTAATTCACATAAAATAGCGCCTTTATCGTTTTCCGCTTTTAGGCTTATGAGTTCTCTACAACACCTGACCGAACTTCTTGAGTCGGAGTTACTGTATCCGGTTTTTCAGCCAATCATAGATACCGCCGGCCAACTAATTATTGGATATGAAGCACTCATTCGTGGCCCCGCCGGGCATCCGCTTGAGTTTCCGGATGCTCTGTTTGCCGTAGCACAACAACTGGACATGCTGTCTGAACTTGAGCTCGCCTGTAGAGCCGCCGCAATTCGGGCATTCTTAAAACTCGACACTAACGCTAAGTTATTTCTTAACGTTAACCCGAATGTCCTTCAGGACGAGGACCACCCTCATGGTAGTACCTTACGCCTGTCAAAACAGTTGGGCATTGACCCGAACAGAATCGTTATCGAGTTATCTGAACGCTACCCCATTAATGAGCCTGAGTTATTAAAAACCGCTGTTACCCATTATCGTAGTCTTGGCTTTATGGTCGCTATCGACGATTTGGGCGCTGGTTATTCGGGTCTTAAACTCTGGTCAGAGATAAAACCTGACTTCGTAAAAATTGACCGTTACTTTATTAGCGAATTAAATAATGACTCTGTCAAACGCGACTTTGTCGCGTCTATTCTTGCGCTTGCGCAAAAAGTTAACGCCAAGGTTATCGCAGAGGGCATTGAGACGCTCGATGAGTTTCATGAGCTACATCGATTGAAACTCTTCCTGTGTCAGGGGTACTTGTTCGCTAAACCCTCTGCATCGCCTCCTAAGGGGTTGGAGCTAAAACCTCTACTGCCAGTAACGAAAAATCTTTCAAATCAGCATACTGTCACATCAATCGCGTCACTAGCACGCTCGGCCCAAGTCTTATCCCCTAATGATAAGGCCCATGTTGCACTAGAGCTTTTTAATAAGAACAAAGTATTATGCTCCATTCCTATTGTTATTAACGGTAAACCCTTGGGGATGCTCCGCAGAGAATCACTAATGGAGCTGTTTTCAGGATCTTATGGGCGAGCACTTTATGCCAACAAGGATGTTTCCCGGATAATGGACGCAAATCCAGTGATCGTTGACCTCAACACACCGCTCGCTACCGTATCTAACATCATTACCGATGATGATGAGGTGGACGTTTTCCGTGAGTTTATTGTGACTGAGAACCAACAGTATTTTGGTGTTGCTTCCGTGCGCGACCTGCTAAAACAAATTACTGAACTACGTATCCAGAACGCCCGTTACGCCAATCCCTTAACGTTACTTCCCGGTAATGTTCCAATACACAAAAAACTTGATCAGCAATTACAGAGCGGCAATGATTTTGCAATTGCTTACTTCGATATTAATCACTTTAAACCTTTTAATGATAATTACGGTTATGCACAAGGTGATGAAATTATTCGCTTAATGGCTAAAATATTAAGGGCTCACACGGCAGACGATACGCATTTCATTGGCCATATCGGAGGTGATGATTTTGTTGTTATCTTTAATAAGCCAAGTAATGCAGAGCAAATTTGCGATAGCATTGTAGCCCAATTTGATGCAGATATAGCGCCGTTCTATAACCATAAAGATCAACAGAAAGGCTACATTTATTCGGTCGGACGGGACGGCGAACAAAAACACTTCCCGCTCGCATCACTTGCCGTCGGATTGGTTGTTATTAGTGCGGGTAAATACAACTCTCACCATCAGATTGCGACATTAGCGAGCGATGCCAAACGAAAAGCCAAACAAAAAAGCAGTAGCCACTGTTTTGTGGACTACCGCTAAACATTGACTAATCCTCAACAATCAAGTCGTCTTCACTGTCTTCTGCACTGCCGGAGCCAAAGCTTTCATCAGCAAATTTTCCTTTGCCGTACATGCTGGCAACTTTAGGACGATGGATACGCGCTTGATATTTGGCCCAGGCTTTTTCCACTACCGTCGTCGGTGCTTGTTCGCCGCGGGCAGACGCTAACAGGGCATCATCCTCCTGATTCTGTGGCGCATATTCACCACTCAATAAAGCACTGATAAGCACACCATATTGAGTTAGCGCATCACTCTCTCGAATAGAGAAATCACCTGAACGGGAAAAACCATAAGGGTAATTACGGAAGTCATTAAATGGTCTCTTCAGCAGAGATTCACGAGTAAAATTGGTCATGGCAAGCCCTTCCTACAGACTAAAACCGAACAAAGAGTCTGTCGCTTGTAAACGACAAAGACGATATAGAGCGATTCATAAATTTTGTCAATAGAAATTTTGAGGGAGGAGATGATTTATTTAGGCAAATGCATTAATTAGGCTTTTTGCGCTCAACCCCAGCGATATTAACATCACCAGGCCGGCCAAAACGTTTTGCCAAGCACGATTCTTATAGTGACCTAACGACGGTTTGTTGCAAAGCCACCAAATGAACCCCACCATAACCGGCAACAACACCCCATTAGCAACCTGCGCCAACCAAATAACACTTATCGGCTCTAACCCCAGGCTACTAATAAAGACACCAATAACTAGTATTGCCAGCCAGGTTAGCCGGAATGAACGGCTTTTAAGGTTTTTCGACCACCCCATGATGCCACTGAGCGCATAAGCTGAAGCAAGCGGCGCGGTGCTTGCCGAAGAAATACCTGCAGCAAACAACCCGATAGCCATCAGATATTGAGCCCACACCCCAAATAACGGCTCCAGCGATGTTGCCAAATCTGCGGCGCTGGTAATCGACTGTTGGGAGCCAAAAAATGCCGATGCCGCAGTTGCCAGAACTGCCATAGAAATTAATCCACCTAATGGAATAGATACTAAATTATCTGCCTGAGCTTGCTTCAATTGTGCCGGAGAACGCCATTTTTTTGCCACGCTTGATGCATGCAAAAATAAGTTATAGGGCACGACGGTGGTGCCGATAAGTGCGACGACAGTCAAGGTCGCGCCGGTTGGCAGCGAGGGTAGCAGCAATCCACTAAAAAAACGGCTGAGATCGGGTTGCGTTAAAAAAAAGGTTCCAATAAATGAGAGGCTCATCAGCAGAACTAAGCCAATTAATGCTTTTTCTATAAATCGCGCATTCCCAGTCCAAAGCACAGCAAAGGCTGTTCCACCGACAATGATTGGCCACCCTGAGGTTAGCCCAATTGCTGGCCACGTCAGTTCGCCAAACAATCCGGCCAATCCCATGCTGGCCCCTGATAGGTTGCCACCCTGATAAACACTATTACCAATCACCACCGCAGCAAAAACTAATGCAATAAAAAAAGCCCGGGTTAGCGGATTGGTTAGATTGGCACGGATGTTCTCGCCAAGTCCTTGTTGGGTAACGATACCGATGCGCAGAGCCATTTCCTGTAATATCAGGCACGCAACGACAGAAAATAGCAGCGCCCATAGTAAAGCGTAACCATAATTGGCACCGGCTAGCGACGCCGTAATAACGGTACCGGGGCCAATAAAGGCGGCCGCAACTAAGGCCCCGGGACCAAATTGTGATAATTTCACGCGTTCGGCCCCTTAATTGTCGTCAACTCAACCCAGTTCTGTTCCACTGCTTCGCTTAAATCATGTTCAAGTGCCTTGCGAGCTTGTTGGTAGTCGACATGAAGGGCAGTAACGCCACAAGCACGGTTGCGGCCCTGTGTTTTACCGGTATAAAGCGCCATGTCAGCAATCTGCAGTGCCCGCTCCCAGTCAACCTGGTCTTCACTGACTCCCGCAAAAGGCAATTGAGAGAAGCCAATGGTAGTTGTTACGTGAATTAACTCTTCGCCCATTTTTATTGGGTCCTTTGCGATAGCCTCGAGAATTCTCGAGGCTAAGCGCTTAAGGCTACTCAGCTCAACCTGACGAACATAAAAGAGGAATTCTTCTCCCCCCCAACGAACCAACATGTCGGAATCACGGCAGACATTTTGCAAGCGCCGGCTAATTTCAGTTAGAACCGCATCCCCCGTTGCATGGCCATATTTATCATTGATTCGTTTAAAGTGGTCGATATCGAGTAATAACAGCCCTTCATGATATTGGTCATTTACGTCTCGCTTCAGCATCGCATCCTGCAGCGCCCGTCGGTTGAGTAGCCCGGTTAACGGATCACGCAATGACTGGTCGGAGAGTTTTACGTTCGCTGTATTTAAGCGCTGGTTAGCCTGCCGTGACTTGCGATATAACAATAGCAGGAGGATTAAGCTAATTGCCGCGGCAATTCCAAACAAGGTCCATACCACCTGCTGTTGCCGGGTATTGGCGATGATCTGTTCCTTTAACGCGTTTTGCTGCTCAAGTAATGCAATTTGCTGTGCATTGTCGCGAGATTTATAGACCGCCTGTAATTCAGCCATTTGTTGCTGTTGCGACTGTTCGCTAATCTGCTGACGCAGCGTTAATCGTTCCTGCAGCACTTGCGCTTGCATGCGATAGTTGCCCAGCGTTTCGTATGCATTCGCTAACTCCCCAAGGAGTTGCTCTAACTCGAAAGAGGAAAGGTTTTCATCCTCACGGAACTCGTCGGTGGCTTGCTCCATTTGCTTTATACCGAGGCTATCGCCTTGCTTAACCGCGATAAAGCCTAAATTAAAGTCAATAGTGCTCAACATCTCATTAAACTCTAGTGCTTTTGCTTTTTCCCGCGCCTCAAGTAAATGCTTTTCAGCCTCCTCGAACTGCCCT
This sequence comes from Idiomarina aquatica, assembly GCF_004362895.1. Taxonomy (GTDB): domain Bacteria; phylum Pseudomonadota; class Gammaproteobacteria; order Enterobacterales; family Alteromonadaceae; genus Idiomarina. The sequence goes on from NZ_SNXI01000025.1 coordinate 25,146, forward strand.
AACTTCATGAAGGCATCACCAAAATTATTAAGAATAATCACTTTCTGGAAATCAAGCTCAAGCTTTTTCGCCAACAGGTATGCATTGCGAAGAGAGTCCAGTGCATTTTCGTAATCACCCAATGACGCTTGCGCATAGTATTTAGCAAACCAAAGGTCATAAGCGAGCACGTCATGACCCGCTTGCTGAGCTTCCGATACGGCGCTATTAACGGTTTCTATAGCCGCACTCCACTGCTCTAAGGAGTTTTGTATTCCCGCCATACTGGTTAATAAATAAAGTCGTCGCCCTTGGTTCAATGCCGAGTCCATCTGATTAAGCGCCGTCTGCGCAGCAAGTAGATGTTTCAACGCGTCTTCGTAACGGCGCCAGTCAACATAAATGGAAGACAATAAGTTATAACCGTAAAAACGCACGCGTGGAGTCAGCGTCTGCTTAAGCAAACGTTCTAATTCCGGTACCAGTAAAAATGCGTCTCCTCGCTTGCCTTCAATGTTAAGCAGGTCCATACGGGTAGCCAATACTTCTGCCTGCGCATCGACCAGGCCGGACGCATTTACCTGTTGTTTTAACACATCAAGCAAGCTATAAGCTCTTTTTGACTCCTCGTTATAAAACAATTGCGAGGCGTAATAAGCCTTGGCTCGAACAACTGACATTAACGGCGTGGCGGGGGTTAGTTGCTCAACGACATTTTTTAAAAATGTGGTCGTCTCAGCAGAACTCATGCTGTCGTCACCCAGGTAACTATCTAGCTGGGCTTCTATATCAGCATCGGTTGGCGGGATGTCTACGACTTTTTGGGCATAGCCGCTTGCTGACAAACAGAGTATAACAAGACAAACGAGCCCAATCGCGTATTTTATAAAGCTTGGCTGGCGCAGCCGGCTGTTCATTGTTGTTGTCATGGGCTCTTCTCGTTTAGCTACGCAAACACAATGTCGTTTACAAGTTATAACAAATTGTAACCGATTTTTAACATGGCTACCAAGTACTCTAAATGGCGTATAGATAAATGAATAGCCTAAGCGAAACATCGAGGCAACTATGGCAGAAGCAAAGCTCGATTGGTCTAAAATATTAAAGTCTGGCCAACGTATTTTTATTGGCTCGCATGCAGGCGTGCCCACCGCCTTAATCAAAGATTTGATGGCGCACGCCAAACACCTGCATGATATTGAGGTTGTCCAGTTAATGACGTTATCTGACAACGAATGGGCTAAACCAGAACATCAACAGTTGTTTAAAGTTAATACGTTTTTTATTGGCGGCGAAACAGTCAGAATAGCGGTTAACGAGGGGCGCGCTGATTACACGCCCTGTTTTATATCTGACATTCCCAACCTCTTTGAAAATGGCATTTTACCACTTGATGCGGCTTTAATTATGGTGAGTCCCGCCGATCAATACGGCTACCACTCAATGGGCGTTTCGGTTGACGTGGTGTCTGCAGCGGCTAAGTCGGCCAATACTGTCATTGCCCAGGTTAACCCGCAGATGCCGGTAACCTACGGGCAGTCATTTTTACACAAGCGTCAAATTGATTATTTTTGGGAACACGACGAAGCACTACCGGAATTAATGCCTCCGGCAAGTGAAGACAGTAAAATAATAGAACGTATCGGCCAGTACATAGCATTGCTGGTGCGAGACGGTTGTACACTCCAAATTGGGGTTGGACGGGTATGCGCTGCTGCACTGCGATATTTAAGTAACCATAAGGATCTCGGGGTTCACAGTGAGCTAATTACTGACGACATTATGGAGCTAATGCTTAAAGGCGTCATTAATAACCGTAAAAAAACGTTTCATCCCAACAAAATCGTAACCAGTTTTTGCATGGGTACACAAAAGCTCTACGATTTTGTGCATCAGAACCCACATGTCGGCTTTTATCCCAGTGAGTACGTTAACTCACCAACCAATGTCGCCCGTAATGATAACCTTATAGCGATTAACAGTGCTATCGAGGTTGATTTGACCGGGCAGGTTGTTTCCGACTCAATCGGTCATCAGTTTTACAGTGGCATCGGTGGTCAGGTCGACTTTAGCCGCGGCGCCTCGCTAAGCAAAGGTGGCAAGCCGGTTATCGCGCTACCCTCAACAACATCTGACGGTAAAGTTTCGCGAATCGTGGCCCACATCAAAGAAGGGGCCGGTGTCGTAACGTCCAGAGGCCATGTCCATTACGTGGTAACCGAGTTCGGCGTTGCATCACTACGTGGAAAAAGTATACGCGAACGTGCTTTAGAATTGATTCGAGTTGCACACCCTAAGTTTCGGCAACAACTGCTACAACAGGTTCGTCAGCATTACTGGGTTCCGCACTATCAGCAACAAACACCAGTTGATGTGCCCGAGCTTGGCGTTATGGGCTTCAAAAAAATCAATTTTAAAGGCGAAGAGTTTGACTTGCGACCACTCTACCCCTCTGACGAAAGGCGGTTGCAAGAGTTTTTCTATTCACATACTAAAGAAACTCTACAGCTAAGATATAATGCGGTTCCAACACAAATGAGCCGCGAAAAGTCTTGTACCCTGGTCAGTATTGATCAATCCAAAGATCTGGCCTTATGCATTGTTAGACAAAAAGGCTCTGCAGCAAAAATTATGGCCGTTGGCCGCTATTACTTCATCGAATCGCAAAATAGTTGTGAAGTTGCGTTTGTTACCCGTGAACATTACCAGGGGCAGGGGATGGCCAGTATGTTGCTCCAAGAGATGGCACGAATTGCCAAAACACGCGGCTTAACCAGCATGCAGGCAGTTGTTATGGCTAACAACACGCCTATGTTAAATGTCTTCGAAAAAGGCGGCTTCAAACGTCAGCCAGCAGACGAGCCAGGCGAAGTGCTACTTAAGCTATCACTGGTTGATGAAAAGGAAGCGTCATGTCAATAATGCTGTTTACACACAAAGATTGTGCCCTGCATAACCCGGACCCTCATCATCCGGAGAGTCCGGCTCGGATCGACGCGATTAACGATCAAATTATTCGCTCAGGATTAGATTTTGTGCTGGTTAGAGAACAGGCAACTGCATCGGACTTAGCGCCTATTTATCGTGTGCATGACAAAGATTACGTCGACGGGCTATTTGAAAAAGCCCCTACCGAGGGCCACATTTGGCTTGACCCTGATACGCCAATGACGCCCGAAACACTGGCATCCGCATTGATGGCAGTCGGCGCCAATATTAATGCCGTAGACCACGTTATGCAGCATACTAATCAACAGGCGTTTTGCGCTGTTCGGCCGCCGGGACATCACGCAACCCGCAACCAGGCCATGGGGTTTTGCATTTTTAATAATATTGCCATCGCCGCTCAATACGCTATGGATAAGTATGACCTTGAACGCGTTGCCATTGTTGATTTTGATGTTCATCACGGCAACGGCACTGAAGACATTTTCGAAACCGAGCCGCGCGTCTTGTTCTGTTCGTCTTTTCAACAACAACTGTATCCTTTTGTTGATGAGAACCATAACAACGAACATATTTTAAGTATTGGCTTACCGCCCGGCTGTAAAAACTATGAATGGCGTGAAGCCGTATACGAAAAATGGTTCCCGAAAATCGATGCGTTCAAACCTCAGCTTATTTTAATTTCCGCAGGCTTTGATGGTCATATTGAAGATGAAATGTCTCAGTTTTTGCTAAAAGAGGAAGACTATTTTTGGGTAACTGAGCAGATAAAACGGCTTGCTGATAAGCACTGCAACGGACGCATTGTGTCGACCCTTGAGGGCGGATACGATTTAAGCGCGCTCGGTCGGAGTGTGGTCGCACATCTAAAAGGAATGCTTGGAAGTGATGCGTACTAACTGTTAAGAGAAGTTTGGAGCGGGAAACGAGATTCGAACTCGCGACCCCAACCTTGGCAAGGTTGTGCTCTACCAGCTGAGCTATTCCCGCGTTTAAAACTTTTGCTACTGACTTGGAGCGGGAAACGAGATTCGAACTCGCGACCCCAACCTTGGCAAGGTTGTGCTCTACCAGCTGAGCTATTCCCGCATCGTCAGTGCGGCGTGTATTCTACCCATTACGCCGCATTCGTCAATAGTTTTTCTGCAAATTTAGTGCGACCTGGCGAACATTTAATCACTATCACCAAACTGTTGCCGGTACATTGCTTTTGCGGTCTGTGGCCCGGTCCAGAGTGTCGGCAAAATAACCAACGATACGGGCAAGGCGGTTATTACGATAAACTGCTGTAAGACACTAATCTGGCCCGCCCCCATATAGAGTAGAACGGCAGCCATGATTGCCATAGCGCCCCCCCAAAATACGCGAACTGCAGCATGAGGCTCATCGTGTCCCGCACCTACCATTGCAATGGAGTAACTCATCGAGTCGGCCTTGTTGATCAAATCATTATTGAGGGTAAACTCCCCCTTTCCCCAACTCGGGGTTAGCGCACCATTTCGCTCACAGGCATACCAAGGCGTGT
>NZ_SNXI01000026.1 GCF_004362895.1 Idiomarina aquatica
AGTACACCAGCAAGATGCGCGGCACGTACCTGCATTTTCACGCTATGTCCAACCGCATAAAGGGCAAGCCCGTACACCGCCGCATCGGCAAAATTATCTAAAGATTCCCCAATCAAACCAGCAGACTGCCAAAGCAGTCCGGCAGTCATTTCCACCAAGAACAGAAGAGTATTGATGGTGAGCAACCAACACAAGGTGCGGGACTCCTGCTTATCCGAACTTGCCGAAAACTCCTCAGCTTTGATTGCCTCGGAGTCCGCAGCAGTGTCTCTTTCAAGCGAGGCACCCAAACCTAGAGTCTCTAATTTAGAAGTAATAAAGGCTGTCTCACCATCATGTAATACCTTCAGCCGACGGTTTGACAAGTCGAAGGATAATGAATGAATTTCCTCAAACCCATTCAGTGCCAAGCGAATCATTCGTTCTTCTGATGGGCAATCCATTTTTGCTACAGAGTAAACGATGAGCCGTTTACCTGACTCTTCGTAGGCATTTTTTGAGTCGCCATTTGTTCGAACCGTATCAAAGGAACTAGCCATCGTATTACTTACCTTAAATATATAGTTTCACAATTAAAAACTATAAAGTTACTATAAGGTCAAGAAATTACTTAACTAGATAGGAAATTTTCTTATGCGTATTGGTCAACTAGCAGACTTATTAGGAATTCAAACCCAGACAATAAGGTTCTATGAAAAAAAGGGTTTGTTACCTTTACCAGCTCGTAGTTATAACGGATATCGAGTATACACTGAAAAACATTACAAAAGACTTAAGTTTGTATGTAGCTGCAGAGCTATAGGCCTTTCATTATCTGAAACCCGCAGATTACAAGATTATCAAGACAATCCACATCAACCTTGCTCAGCCGTTAATACCCTGATTGATGAACACATAATGCACATACGCTCTCAAATTACTTCTTTGCAAGATCTTGAGAAGCAACTCACTTCAATTAGAACAAGTTGTACTGGCCAAAGCAAAGTTATTGCGTGTACAATTCTTAATAAAATTGATGAAATAGAATCTGTTAGTTGTAACCGAGACGTCTAAATTTCCGGAGGTTACACAACGTACTTACACAATTTTTTAAGGTTGTCCAGCGGAGCTTCGTTAGGCTACTGATGGGGAAGCAGAACAGCCACTCCAATTTCGGTAACATAAATATAAAGAGTCTAATGCTTAGTGCCTTGTGCGGACTTTCGCTTTTAGTGATATGCCTGATTTGCGTTTCCCCTTCACTCAAAAGTTGGAATACGCTCACTTGGTTAGTAATTACATTTAGCCAGCTTATAAGGGATCTATTATATTGATATCTACTTTATATTTGGAACATTGAATGCACTATGAATCGCCACTAGTTCACTAGTTGAGAACTATTTTTAATTAATGTACCGTTAAGCTGCTTATTTAGAACTGTAAGATAATGATGCTTAGACTCGGATTTTTAATACTGGTGCTTGTTGCTGTTCTGACTCAAATCAGTCAGGCGGTTGCTGATGTGCATCAATCTCACCAGTCCTCTTCTGAGCAACACCTCAATTTTGAGCATGACGAATCCCACATCGATAAGCGTAATCTCCCTAAAAGTGGAGAAATCAGCTTTGACTGCCATCACTGCTGTCACTGCCATGGCTCATTTCATTTATATGCCATGAAGACTGAAAAAACTCTCGCGTTACCACGAATGGGAACAATGCGCCCTGGGTACACCCAGTTCTACACTAATCCACTGTCATCACCACTGTTCCGGCCTCCCATCTCCTCATAACTGTCTAATAAGCTGCTATAGCAGCGCAAAAAAATCATTATTTTACGCAGTAATATGACTGAGGAGTCTATCTATGGGTCCGTTTTCGACACATAGCAAACGCTTGTTTATTGCCGTAAGTCTGGCAATAAGTTCAAGCTACGCCAATGCACAACAGTTGCCCGAGCAATGGCAACAAACTGTGCAGCAACACCCCAGTGTTGAAGCCGCTCAACAGCAGGCTGAAGCGCTGATCCAACAGGGCAAGCAATTAAATCAGCCTTTGTACAACCCTAGCTTATCGTCACGCTTAGAGCGCGAGGGTGACATCAATAATTACACTGTTGGCCTAAGCCAAACGCTGGACTGGAGCACTCGCAATGAAGCACGAGCCAGTCAGAGTGACGCCATGACGGCTATGGCAGTGAGTATTTATCGCCAGTCGGCGACATCGCATGCTAAAACTCTGTTGAATGCCTATGTGCAATGGCTGGATGCAAAACAGCGTTACGCACTGGCCAAGCAGCAAGAGAAAATCGTTAAACAGGCGATAAGCCTGGTTGCCGAACGACGTAAAGCCGGTGACTTAGGTGCCGTCGACGAACAACTGACGGTACTCGCACTAAGTCGGCAACTGCAACAAACGGCAGCGGCTTATCAACAACTGCAATCCGCTGAAGCAGAGTTAAACGCTCTGCTAACAACGTCTGATGTCGGTCAACTCTCCATTAATGAGGAGCTATTTAACGTTGAACCTGCGTTAACGACTCGTTGGCAACAACATCCAGCGTTAAAAGCCGCTTACCTGCAATGGCAATTAAAGCGCGCCGATGTCGACTGGAAACGCTCGTTAACCACCGCCAACCCAACCATAGGCGTCGAAGCGGGCGAGAGCGATAACGAAACAGTAGTTGGCTTATCATTCAGCATTCCACTACAGATTCGCAATAACTACAGCGATGCGGTACGCGCAGCCAATAGCGAAGCTGTTGCTGAAGAAAAACGTTTGATTGCACTAAGGCAACAATGGCAAGCAGCACTGAAATCATCTCTTAACAATTATCGTTTTGTGAAAAAACAGTGGCAAAGCTGGCAAAAAGACTTTCAATCTCGGCAGGATGAGTCGATGCAGGTGATTGAGCAGTCCTGGCTCGCCGGTGACCTATCCACCACAGACTACCTCACCGCTGTGCAACAGCAGCTCGATAGCCAATTTGCAGGGATAGCGCTGCAAACACAATATCGGTTGGCCGCCATTGAATGGTTGTACCGTTCGGGCGAACTCAGTAAAGCGCTGACGTTATCGCCGTTAAGCCAGCCAACAAACGCAGAGATTGGAGAGTAAACGATGTCAGTAAAACCTTTATACGCAGCAATAGCACTTGCGCTGAGCTTTTCGGTTATGGCGCAGGATGAACACGGACACGACGAAAAAGAAGATACCCACAAGGAAAAAGGCAAACACGAGCAAGGTGAACATAAGGAAAGTGCAGGCGTGGAGCTATCCAGCAAGCAGCTGTCCATGGCGGATATCACCACGCGAACCTTGCAAACTCAAGTTATTGAATACCCGGTTTATGCTCCGGGCGAGGTGGTTGCTAACGACTTTAATAGCTATATCGTGAGTCCGCGCATCGATTCGACCGTTCTCAAACGTTTTGTCAGTATTGGCGACCACGTCGAAAAAGGTGAACCACTAGCCACCCTCTTCAGCGCCACCATGGCGGAGGCGCAAAGTCAGTATTTGGTCACACTTAACGAATGGCAACGCGTGCAGTCACTCGGTGAGTCAACGGTTGGTGAAAAACGCTTTGTTGAAGCGAAAAACGCCTTTACCTCAGCGCAAGCGCAACTCAAAGCATTTGGTATGTCAGCCAGTGATATTAAGCGTTTAAGTAAACCTGACTACCCTATCGGCGAATACCAACTGACCTCAGAAATTGGCGGGATTGTGGTTAGCGATAACTTCAAGCAGGGTCAGCCAGTCAATGCCGGTAACCACTTGGTTGAAGTTCTGCAAGAAGAAACCTTGTGGGTGAATGCTCGGCTACCGGGCTCAGCTGACCTTAATGTGCAGTTTGGTGATCCTGTTACAGTGAGTGTCGACAATCAGCGCTTTGCGGCAAAAGTCATTCAGGAAGGCCACACAATAGACCATAAAACCCGCACCCGAACGGTACGACTTGCGGTAAATAACGAAAAGGACCAATTACACCCTGGTTTATTTGCGGATGTTTATTTCTCAGTCAAGTCGGATGGACCGGTGCTTGCAGTTAAGGACTCAGCCTTAATGCGGGCATCTGATGGTGACTGGCAGATATTCATTGAGCACGAACCCGGAAAGTTTGAACCGAAGAAAGTCGAATTGGTTGATGAAAAAGGTCCGTGGAAAGTCATTCGAGGCGTTAAGGAAGGCACAGAGTACGTCGATAACGGCGCGTTTTTCGTTCGCTCTCAAATCGCTAAAGGCGGTTTTGACCCACATAACCACTAACAGGAGGTTGTATGTTTCAGCGCATTATTCAGTTTGCTGTCGCTAATCGCCTGTTATTGGTATTGGCTTTATTCAGCATCAGCATTGCGTCATTTTTTGTTATTCCCAAACTTAATCTGGATGCCTTCCCCGATGTTACCAACGTTCAGGTAACGGTAAATACGGAGGCCCCCGGGTTAGCAGCGACCGAAGTCGAGCAGCTGATTACCTATCCGATAGAGTCGGTGATGTATGCTCTGCCCGACGTCAAAGAGGTTCGGTCAATCTCAAAAACAGGTTTATCGGGCATTACAGTGGTGTTTGACGAGAGTGTCGATATCTACTTTGCCCGGCAACTGGTGTTTGAACGACTGCAGGCGGCAAAGGAGTTGATACCCGAAGGCGTAGGTACACCCGAAATGGGTCCTAACTCCTCCGGCCTAGGCCAGGTTTATCAGTATCTGCTACTTGCCGAACCGGGCTCCGGTGTCAGCAGTATGGAGTTACGCAGTCTAAACGACTATGTGGTTAAACTGCTACTAATGCCCGTTGAGGGAATTACCGAAGTCTTGTCCTTTGGCGGCGAAGTTAAGCAATATCAGGTTAACCTCAATCCCGCTAAGCTGTTGTCTTACGACCTTACCCAGCAAGACGTAATGGGCGCGGTCAACAAGAATAACGGTAACGTTGGTGGTTGGTATATGCCCCGCGGTCAGGAGCAGTTGGTTATTCGCGGCACCGGTTGGTTGGATAGCGGTAAAAAAGGCCTGCAACAAATACGACAAATACCGCTCAAAACCGTTGACGGCGTTTCCGTAACACTGGGCCAGGTTGCCGACGTCGAAATCGGTAGTGAAATTCGCCAGGGGGCGGTCTCAATGTCGCGTAAAGTCGACGGCGAGGTCAACCAGCTGGGCGAAGTGGTATCGGGTATTGTGCTCAAACGCATGGGCTCGAATACCAAAGCCACTATCGACGGTATTAAAAAGCGCATTCCGCTTATTCAGCAAGCATTACCCGAGGGTGTCACCTTTGAGCCGTATTATGATCAGGCCGATTTAATACAAAAAGCCGTATCTACGGTCGCGTATTCACTGCTCATTGCCTTTGTCTTTATTATCGCAGTATTAGCACTGTTTTTGCTCAACATACGCGCTACTTTTTTAGTGTTACTGTCCATTCCCGTTTCTATCGCCATTGCCCTGATGGTAATGTCCGCGATGGGCATGTCAGCTAACCTGATGTCGCTGGGCGGGATTGCTGTTGCCATTGGTATGCTGGTCGACGGCTCCGTGGTGATGGTTGAAAACATCTTTAAGCACTTAAGTCGTCCGGATAGTGAACACCAAGACGACGCCGAGCAACGCACAGAGCACCGCGACCCAGATCCTCAGGCAGCCAAACTCGATAGCCATGGTATCAAGCTGCGAGTTAAGGAAGCGGCGAACGAAGTGGCACGACCGGTATTCTTTGCCGCCATGATTATCTTGGTGGTCTTTATGCCACTGTTTAGTTTTCAGGGTGTTGAAGCTAAATTATTTGAGCCCATGGCTATCAGTATTATGTTGGCCATTATCTCCGCGGTTTTTGTGGCCATCATGGTTGTACCGGCATTAGCCAGTTACTTTTTCAGTCGGGGTATTAAGCCTCGTGAAAATAAACTGCTTAAACCACTAGATAATGGTTATAAAAGACTATTATCGGTGGCGTTACGCAGTAAAAAGGCTGTTATTACCCTGGCCGGTGTGCTGTTTGTCGGCGCTTTGGTGTTAGTGCCTCGTCTCGGCACAGAATTTGCGCCCGAATTGGAAGAAGGCACGATTAATATTCGCGTGACATTAGCCCCCTCCTCTAACCTTGAAACGGCCTTAGAGGTGGCTCCGAAGCTTGAAAAAATCCTGATGTCGTTCCCGGAAACCACCTACGCACTCAGCCGCATTGGACGAGCTGAAGTGGGCGGTGATCCAGAGCCTATCAGCAACATCGAGATATATGTGGGCCTTAAGCCGCAATCCGAATGGACAACGGCATCCGATCGCTACGCCTTACAAGAAAAAATGGAGGCAAAACTAGATGCTCACCCAGGCTTGTTGTTTAATTTTTCACAACCTATTGCAACACGGGTTGATGAACTGCTCTCAGGTGTAAAATCGCAGCTAGCCATCAAACTATTTGGACCCGAGCTTGACGTGTTGGCCCGTAAAGGCCAGGAAATAGAAGGTGCCGTCAAGCAAGTTGACGGGGCGGTTGCTGTAGCGATGGAGCAAATAAAAGGTGAAGCACAACTCGTGGTTTCGCCGAAACGCCAGCAACTCTCACGCTACGGCTTAAATGTCACCGATGTACTGAGCGTTGTCGACAATGGCTTGGGTGGCGCTTCGGCAGGCCAGATCATTCGCGGTAATGAGCGCTATGATATTTACGTGCGGCTGGCCAAGCAATTCCGCGATACGCCGGAGTCTATTCGTTCGTTACGCCTGTTAACTCCCTCAGGGGCCTGGGTAACCTTAGGCGAAGTCGCCCACGTCGCAATTGAATCAGGACCACCGCAAATCCGTCGTGATGACGTACAGCGTCGCGTTGTGATTCAATCGAACGTTCAGGGTCGTGACATGGGTAGCGTGGTTGCCGATATTAGGAAGGCGATTGACGAGAAGGTGGATTTACCAACCGGTTACTCAGTCGACATTGGTGGCCAGTTCGAAAGTCAACAACGAGCACAGGAGCGCTTGTCCATTGTCGTTCCCATATCGCTGGCACTCATCGCCCTGCTGCTTTATTTTGCTTTCGGCACCATGGGTCAAGCCATGTTGATTTTGGTGAATGTACCATTGGCAGTCATCGGCGGTATTGTGGCACTCTATGTGTCAGGACAGTACTTATCGGTGCCCAGCGCCGTGGGTTTCATCACACTGTTTGGTGTGGCGGTACTAAACGGTGTGGTTCTGGTCGAGAGTATTAACCAGAGAATAACCGATGGGCATGCGGTTAATGATGCCGTGTTTGATGGCGCGTGGTCGCGACTACGCCCGGTATTAATGACAGCAATAACCTCAGCGTTAGGACTCATTCCCATGCTGTTTGCAACCGGTGCAGGGGCTGAAATTCAACGCCCACTGGCTACCGTCATTGTTGGTGGTTTGGTATCAGCTACTCTGCTGACATTGGTTATCTTACCCGTGCTCTATCCTTGGTTTTCGAAACAAAAAATTAAGGATCTGAGCCGTTAGGGTTCAATAGCATTTAAGGGGGCGGTTATTGTCGCCCCCTTTTATTAAAAGAGGAACGTATTATGGGACATCACCATAACCATGATCACTCAAAGGACATGCCGTCCAACCGATTAGGTTGGGCATTCCTGCTTAACTTTGTTTTTACCATTATTGAGTTCATTGGTGGTTTTCTTACCAACAGTACCGCCATTTTAGCTGATGCCGTTCATGATCTTGGCGATAGCCTGTCGTTAGGTCTCGCGTGGATACTAAATAAACTTGGCAAAAAACAGGCTAACCAACACTTTACCTACGGTTATAAAAGACTGAATCTTGCCGGTGCATTTATTAATGCCGTTGTGTTAATCGCAGGCTCTGCCTGGGTACTTGTGGAAGCAATTCCCAGACTCTGGAACCCTCAGATGCCCGTCGCTGATGGCATGATTGCTTTAGCCGTCGTTGGCATTACAGTTAATGGATTTGCTGCTTACAAATTGTCAGAGGGCAAAACGTTAAACGAACGCGTTATTAACTGGCACTTGCTGGAGGATGTTCTCGGCTGGGTCGCTGTACTTATCGTTGGTATTGTTTTGCTGTTTGTGGATTGTCCAATTCTCGATCCGCTACTGTCGATTGGTTTTACTCTATTTATTTTAGTGAATGTGCTGCGCAACCTGTGGGCAACGCTGAAACTCTTCATACAAGCAACTCCGGACAAAGAAACCTACAGACAAGTCGCTGACACTTTGCTGGAGCTACCTCATGTTGCTGACCTACACCATCTGCATTTTTGGTCACTAGATGGCGAGGAGCATGTATTAACCGTTCATTTGGTGTTATCTAAAAACCTTGATATCGAGGCCCGTAGCGATTTAAAACAGCGCATCGATGACGTCCTTGCGCCCTATGCTTTAAGCCATACAACGGTAGAACTAGAAGATCCTGATGAAGCCTGTAGGGACAACTGATAATGAGTGCATTATTTTTAATGAAAACATTGGGCTTATTTATTGCCACCGCAATTGCTGAAATTGTCGGATGCTATTTACCCTACCTATGGCTCAAAGAGGGCCATTCGGTTTGGTTGCTCATTCCGGCGGCAGTGAGCTTAGCCTTATTTGCTTACTTGTTAACACTTCATCCGGCGGAAAGCGGGCGGGTCTACGCAGCTTATGGTGGTATTTACGTGTTAACTGCCATAGTCTGGCTGCGAATTGTCGATAAATCGCCACTATCCAATTTCGACCTGATTGGCACGGCGTTTGTGCTAACCGGTATGGGGATTCTTGTGTATGGCTGGCGTTAGCTATAAAGCAATTCAGTTAAAGAACTCCGCTCAAAAGTTTTACTACACAGACTAACGCACCTTATGTTTGTCCGTGGTAGCGTCCTCAACCCCGTCATTAAGCGAGGCCATCAGTGGACAATAGACATCTCCGTGTCCGGCGCTGCATTTTTGCACCAGCTCATTCAACGCTCGTTCAATTTGCTGTAAGTGCGATATCTTTCGACGAACACTGGTGAGCTTTTGCTCCCCAAGCTCCCGTGCCTCATCGCAATGAGCGCCATCTTGCAGAGTTAATAGCTCACCAATTTCATCCAGACTAAATCCAAGCCATTGAGACGCGCGAATAAAATGAAGCCGAGCAAGCGCTTGTTCGTCGTAATGTCGGATCCCCCCATACGGCTTTTCCGGCTCGCTCATTAGCCCTCGGCGCTGATAATAGCGCACCGTTTCCACGCCCACGCCGGCTGTTTTGGCCAGCGTGCCAATTGTCATTACGTTGCGTTTTTTTAACATAGCTATTGCTTCCGTAGTGAGGTACGGGTTTAAGATTAACACATTAAAGCAAAATGCCCGAAGGAGTTACTCTTATGTCAAATTCAAAATCTGGTCGGGGCTCTCTTCTCGCGGGAGGGATCGCAGCGACTCTGGCATCTGCGTGTTGTCTGGGTCCCCTCATATTACTTGCACTCGGTGTATCCGGGGCCTGGATTGGGAGCCTCACAGCACTTGAGCCTTATCGACCCATTTTTATTACCATTGCATTGATTGCCATATTCTTTGCCTGGCGTCGAATATACCGGCGTGCTGATGACTGCAACCCTGATAACACCTGCGCAACGCCAAATGCTCGTAAGAGCTACAAAGTGATGTTTTGGCTCGTTGCGGTGCTTACTTTAACAGCATTGGCTTACCCCTATGTTGTTCCTTTGTTTTACTAGGAGGCAATACACGATGAAAAAAACAATGATAACAACCATTTTATTTTTACTGTTTAGCATGCCCGCATTGGCGGTTGAGAAAACGGTTACGCTATCAGTACCCGGTATGACATGCGTCACCTGCCCAATTACTGTCAAAGCTGCACTTGGCCAAGTTGCAGGTGTGAGCGCCGTCGATGTCCGTTTTGAAGAGCGGGATGCAACCGTGACATTCGACGACGAAAAAACGTCAGTTAAGCAGCTCACTGAAGCAACGACAAATGCAGGATACCCATCAACACTGAAAGCAACGGCACCAAAAAATCAGTCATGAAACATCACAATGCCTTATAGCTGCTGTAAAACTGAAAGACCAAGGAGTAACCGTTATGAGTAATAACAATTTACACATTGCTGTCATTGGTAGCGGCGGCAGTGCGATGGCTGCGGCACTCAAAGCGACCGAGGGAGGTGCCCGAGTGACGCTCATTGAGAGAGGTACTATTGGCGGAACTTGTGTCAATATTGGCTGTGTCCCGTCTAAAATCATGATCCGAGCGGCTCATATCGCCCAACTGCGGCGAGAAAGCCCTTTTGATAAAGGCTTAAGTACCCATACTCTTAAGGTAAATCGATCAGCTCTCCTCGAGCAACAACAGGCTCGGGTAGAAGAACTCCGTGAATCCAAATACCAGAGTATTCTTAGAGAGAATTCCGCCATTACCGTTATTAACGGCGAAGCCCGCTTTATAAACGATGAAACTCTTTCCGTATCACTTTGCGATGGCGGTGAGCAAACGGTTCACTTTGACCGTGCTTTTATCGGCACCGGGGCCCGACCCGCACAACCACCCATCCCCGGCTTAGCTGAAACCCCTTACCTTACTTCGACAAGCGCATTAGGGCTAAGTAACATTCCTAAGCGCCTCGCTATTATTGGAGCCTCGGTCGTTGCTCTTGAATTAGCACAGGCCTTCGCGCGTCTCGGTAGTGAAGTTACTGTTTTGGCTCGCAGTCGGGTGTTATCCCAAGACGAGCCTGCCATTGGTGAGGCAATAGCCACTGTTTTTTATCACGAAGGCATCAATGTGCTTGAGCATACAGAAGCCAGCGAAGTGCGTTACGACGGACAACACTTCATTCTCAAAACCAATGCCGGAACATTAAAAGCAGAACAACTGCTCGTGGCCACAGGCCGCACGCCCAATACGGAAAACCTCGATTTAGAAACCATCGCCGTACAAACCGAGCGCGGTGCCATAACGATTAACGATCGCATGCAAACCTCTAACTCAAGAGTATATGCGGCAGGCGACTGTACGAATCAGCCGAAGTTTGTCTATGTCGCCGCCGCAGGCGGCAGCCGAGCCGCTATTAACATGACGGGCGGTGATGCGCATCTTGATCTCAGTGCCATGCCCGAGGTTATCTTTACTGATCCACAAGTCGCCACGGTGGGTTTATCAGAAGCTGATGCTAAAACTGGTGGTTACGTCACCGAAAGCCGCACGTTGGGCCTTGAAAATGTCCCACGGGCATTGGTTAACTTCGATACCCAAGGGTTTATAAAAATTGTCGCAGAAAGTGGCAGCGGCCGGCTGCTCGGTGTTCAAGTCGTCGCAGGAGAAGCTGGTGAGTTGATTCAAGCTGCTGTAATGGCGATAAGAGCAGGAATGACAGTCAATGAGTTGGCTGATGAGCTCTTCCCATACCTTACGATGGTAGAAGGCTTAAAATTATGCGCTCAAACGTTTACTAAAGATGTTAGCCAATTATCTTGCTGCGCTGGGTGAGATAACCTAGCTTAACTTCACTGGACAGTTACCAATATTTCGGGTTTAGCTGCTGGTTGGTGATAGGTTAAGCTAGTTCAGGAGTGATAATAGTTGTTATAAGCACTTTTTTTTCATTCATATTAGCTCTTATTTGTCTCACTTATTTGACAATAAGTTTTCCTAGATACCTTTGCATCTGACAATGAAAATCGTATTCTCCGGTCTTTAATACTGGCAATTCGATCAACTTTAACTTATTGGTCGGTAAAGTATCGCTGATCCCCAGATCAGGAATAAGCAAAGTTTCAGAGCAACAGATTTAAAGGCTTCCAGTTTGACAACAATCTCATTTAGCCGTTTTCATTTGTTTATTATATAACGTTACAATTAGCCAGCCAGTAATCATAGCTCCCAAGGACCACCCGAATAATCCCGTAACAAATCCACTAAAACTCAAATGCCACTCGAAACCAGAGAGTTTTCCGTGAACCATGCCTTCTGTTAAAGCCATCATGCTAGAGGGCATAATAAGCACTAGCAAGCTACAAACTCCCCATAAAACTGCGAAAGTACCGCTACTTGCACACTGCAAGTAGCGGCATTTCCAACGGAGAGCTTAATCTCTACTACATTTCCTTTTTTTCTTCACTCTGATGTTCCATCATCTGCTCCATCATCATTTGCATCATATCCATTCTATGCTCCATCATTTTCATTTTATTCATCATATTCTCTTTGCCCATTTGCTCTGCTTTGTCTCCCTTTTTATGTTCTCCTTTGTTCATGCCTTTATCCATCCCATGGTTCATCATTTGCATTCCCTTCTGCATTGACTTCATGTGTTCTTCCATTAGTTTTTTACGTTTCTTGGGATCGGATTCGCTTTTTATTTTTTCCATAGCTTCGCGCATTTCTTGCATGTGCTCATTCATTGATGTCATTTTTTCATGATGCATCATTCCACTCATTGAACCTGTTTTATCATCACCATGTTTATGCTGTGCATCAGCAAAGACAGGAGAGGCCATTAAAGCTGTGATAGTTAAAGCTGAAAGTACTTTTTTCATTTTATTACCCTCTTGACTATGACCAAATTGTATTGGTCTCATTAATTTTACTTTGTTTCACTATCGTTAAATCTTGGAGCCCACGCTGACGTAGACCTCATATAACGGCGATATTTATTGCCGAATCCTTCAATGCCTTCGATGAAATTGAATTTCATCGAATCTAACGGGAAACTTTTAAAGCTCATATTGTGACCTGGACGTTTTAAGCCATTTAACCGACAACTAGCTTTCCCCGATACATTTGCATCTGGCAATGAAAGTCATACTCTCCGGGTTCCAGTGCTGGTATTTGAATTGGCTTTAATTTGTTAAAAGGCAACGTTTCACTGATTTCCAGGTCAGGGATAAGCAGAGTTTCAGAGCAAGGCGATTGATCCTTCCGCAGAAACCTGAGTTCAACCGGCTTACCTTCAGGTACGTTTATTCTCGAAGGCGAGTAGGTGCCGTTTTCGACGGCAATCACCCAATCACCTTCTCCCAGCTTCATCTGCTTGGGCGTGTAAAGCCAAAACCACCAGACGATCAGTGCGATCAGAGCGATACCAGCAATATTAATAAATAACATATTTATTCTCCTGAATGCGCCAATGTTAAAAGGTGCATTAATGTTTCTTGGCTTTGAAAAAGCGTAACCGGTTAGCGTTGCTCACTACCGTAAGCGAAGAAAAAGCCATTGCTGCACCTGCAATAACCGGACTCAACAGCATTCCAAAAAATGGATACAGAACGCCTGCGGCAAAAGGAATACCTGCTACGTTGTAAATAAAAGCACCAAATAAGTTTTGTTTAATGTTGCTCAGTGTGGCCTTGCTCACCGCGACCGCATCGGCAAGCCCGTGCAACGACCCGCGCATCAATGTAATATCAGCACTTTCAATAGCGACGTCCGTTCCCGTGCCAATCGCGAAGCCTACATTGGCAATAGCTAGTGCTGGCGCATCATTAATACCATCTCCCGTCATGCCAACGATTTCGCCTTCCATCTGCAGCTCCTGAACCTTTTTTGATTTTTCTTCCGGCAGAACTTCAGCGAAAAATTCTTTAATTCCTACTTTTTCAGCAACTGCTTCTGCTGTCGCGCGATTATCACCAGTAAGCATCACTACTCGCACACCGTTATCTTGCAAACGTTTAATGGCGGCTACGGAGTCGTCTTTTATCGGGTCGGCAACTGCAATAATTGCAGCTAACTCATTATCAACGGCAAAGTACATAGGCGTCTTAGCTTCAGCAGCTAAGCCTTGGGCCTTTTCAACAAAGTTACCGAGCTCAACTTGACGTTCACGCAACAGCTTTTCATTACCGAAAAGGAGGGACTTCCCGTCAACTTCTGCCTCCACGCCATGACCAGCGATGGCGTTGAAGTTCGAGACCTTACTTGTCTTAATCCCTCTTTCCCTGGCTGACTCAACTATCGCCTGTGCTAGCGGATGTTCAGAGCCAGACTCAAGTGTCGCTGCAAGTTGCAGTACGGTTTGCTCATCGTACTCACTCGCTACTAATACGTCGGTGACTTTAGGAGAACCAAGTGTAATGGTGCCCGTTTTATCCAGGATCATAGCCGATACTTTCGACGCTGTTTGCAATGCTTCGCCATTGCGAATCAGCACACCTGCCTCTGCGGCTTTTCCTACACCCACCATTACCGACATAGGCGTCGCCAGGCCTAATGCGCAAGGGCAAGCAATAATCAAGACAGTGGTCGCTGATACCACAGCAAAGGCCAGTGCCGGCTCAGGCCCAAAGTTAAGCCAAGCTAGAGCACTGATAACAGCGATAATCATAACGACTGGCACAAAGTAAGCTGAAATAATATCGGCAAGACGACCGATTGGGGGCTTAGAGTTTTGCGCCCGTTTCACCATGTTAATAATTTGAGCAAGTGCTGTATCTTTTCCGACTCTTGTCGCTTGAAACAAAAAGGAACCACTTTTATTTATCGTGCCCGCCACAACGTCATCACCAACTGATTTTTCCACGGGCATGGGTTCACCCGTTAGCATAGATTCATCAACGGTGGTACTTCCCTCTATAACTTTTCCATCAACAGGGATTTTTTCTCCGGGACGAACACGTACTACGTCCTCCTCGAGTAAGTCTTCGATAGCGATATCCAATTGTTTATCGTCACGAATCACCCTTGCGGTTTTCGCCTGCAAACCAATGAGACGTTTTATGGCTTCGGACGTGCGCCCACGAGCTTTCAGTTCAAGTGCCAGCCCCAAATTGATCAAACCGATAATCATTGCGGTCGCTTCAAAGTATACGTGACGCGCCATTTCCGGAACCAGGTGCGGAACCAATACAACCACCATGGAATACAACCAGGCGGTACCAGTACCAAGTGCGATCAGCGTATCCATATTAGCGGAATGATTTTTCAAAGATTGCCAGGCACCGACGAAGAAGTGTTTGCCCGAAAAGTAAAGTACACCTAACGTTAGAATACCTACGACTAACCATGTCACACGCTCTGTGGCAGTGGTCACCGTCATTTCACCAACAAAAAGGCTATAAATCATGAGAGGTACACCTAACGACAGCGCAACGGTCATCTCCCGCATCAGCCGCTTGTAATAAGCCCAGTCGGCTTGCTCTTTTTCTGCCAACGCATCACCGTCACTTTCGGACGTGGCTACTTTAGCGCTATACCCCGCCCTCTCTACTGCTTTCACTAAAGCGCTCGGATTTGCTGTTCCAGTCACACTGACCGTTCGCTGGGCAAAGTTCATCTCAGCATTTTCCACGCCGGATACAGACTTTAATGCATTTTCGATTTTGCCAACACAACTCGCGCAACCGGCTCCCTCGATAATGAGTTCCTCAATGGAACGACTACGAACATCCTCAGTTTTTACACCCATACCAGTGCTCCTTATTGACGGGAAACGAGCCAAGCAACAGCTATTTCCCGCAAAGTACCAACGATAAAACCGTCACTCACTACATATCCGAAAATCGATTCGCAGTTTGCACCATTCGTTTAATTTCATTTTCTTCAACGTTCTTTACCGTTTCTAGCAGCTCTTTTGCGCTATCTATATCAACACGGGAATATAGGTGTTCATACAGTTCTATGACTTGCTCATGATGGTTTACAACCTTCTCCATAATGTGATCGGTATCTAACTCTTTAAAAGGCGAATCGCAGTGCCCATGCTCAACGATGGGATGTTTCCCAATATAGTCATAACACCAAGTGTCTAATGCATTTAGGTTGGCTGTATTCAAAAAACCTTCAACCATTCGCTCTAAGCTAGCTTCATGACCCGACACGTAGCTTAGAATCATCCGAGCTCGTTCATCTTGGTTTTGTTTAGAGCAGTGAGTCACACACTCCTTCAGGTTTTTGTGGAAATCAACGGTCCAACTCAGTACATCTTTGATTGTTTCTATTTGCATTTTTTACTCCTTACCTATAATTAATTGTTACTTTCGTTTGCTTTTGCTACGTGGCGGGCTTCTGTGGCAACTCCACGGTGTATGCTCTGCATTATCTTTAATATTTTGATCAATAAATTTGTAGTATTCCTCTTTCAAGTGAGTCCACCAGCCACTATTTATTTCAACACCAAATATTCCGAGCTTTTCCTCTATCATAGTCAGATCGACTTTAGAGGCATCATAAGCGACCGATAACAAGTTCTGGTCAGAGTCGTAGGCAACGCTATCAAGACCAACCAAGCGATCGATTTCGTTAATCGCTTCGCGAACTTTTTTCACACTCTCAGTGTTTAGCTTTAACGTGCGATTGACTAAGTTAATTTCCCGCACTCCGGCTCTATGATCGTTAGTTGACATCAGTACTGTCCTATTTATTAAAACTACCAATATGCTTCAGTCGACGTTGCCGCGATATTAACGTTGTAACGAGAGTTCTTTATCAGTCGCTGCTCGTTTGTCGTGAACCCAAAGCAATTCATCTATTGGCGAGATACAGACTAAGCCCTCGTTAGATACCCCGGTATGGGCCGCTTCAACTACCAAAAACGCAACGTCACGCGCGTCATCACTGTTCACATAAACTTCGAGCTGTACGTGCTCAACTAAGTGATCATCGTTATAACTATCGAAGTAATAGCCTCGACCTCGAACAGGAAACAATGTAAAGCCGCTAACGCCACACCCAACCAGAGTCTCCTCCACTGCGTCTTGCCGAAGTTGATCAAAAATAGCGGTGATTTTAGATAGGTTCATATATTCTCCTACAAGCCTTAAGTCACTTAACTTAAGAGCTCTATCTAGCATGATTAAATTTCGAAAAAAGTTTTAATTGAAATTCAGCAGGAGCTATTTCGGAGGATAAAAAATATCAAAAGACATTTGCTTAACATTCCCTTCATATGAAAGAGGATGCTGCAAGTAACCAATTGACTTTATTGGCAAATTGAACGGAATTAATACTAAAGGTGAGCTTGCAGAGTTGCACCCCGCATCCATTAAACATGTATCAGCAGAGTCAGTTAAACAATAACAGCACGTTTTACTGGCAGGTTGTTCGTCGTCATCACAATGAATGTTGCTTTTTCTCTCGTTTGCAACATCTGCCTGATTAACGTTGATTACGTGCTCTGCGCTGGAGGCAGTATTATGGACAGGAGCAGCTGGGAAGGATAGTTGAATTACTATTCCTAGCATAAGCACAACTAAAAATTTTGTTTGAGCCATATGTGTGTCCCCAATCCCGAATTTTAACCTAGCATACTTGTTAGCGCACATCATTGATCAAGATCAATGATGTGCGTCTCTTAACTAAAATAATTGGTCTTATACACGCTTAACCTTTTGCCCACGCCACAAGTAGTAAACAGCGGGTAACACGAGCAAGGTTAGAATAACCGCACTGATCATTCCTCCAACCATCGGGGCGGCTATTCGGCTAACCACTTCAGCACCAGTTCCTGTGCTGAACATAATAGGCAGTAGACCTGCAATTGTAGAAACAGCCGTCATCATGACAGGACGAACACGAAGCCCAGCCCCTTCCATTACAGCGCGAGAAACACCGTCTTTAGTCAAAGCTTTACCTTGCTCTAGTTGGCGTTGTTCGTATTCGTTATAGGACTGATTAAGATAAGTCAGCATTAATATCCCTATTTCTACGGTAACCCCCGCTAGTGCTATAAAGCCAACCGCTACAGCAACTGAGAAGTTATAATCTAAAAGATACATCAGCCAAATTGAACCGACCAACGCAAGGGGTAAGGTTCCCAATATGATAGCGATTTCCGTAGCATTTCGAAAATTCATGTACAAAAGAACGATAATAATCGCGAGTGTTAACGGAATAACGTAAGTTAGCTTTTCCTTGGCTCTTTCCATGTATTCGTACTGCCCGGACCAAGTAACTGAATACCCTGCTGGCAACTCGAGTTCTTGTTCTACAACCGTCATTGCTTTTTCAACATAAGTGCCGACATCAACGCCTTCAATATCGACAAAGGTCCAGCCATTAAGTCTTGCGTTTTCGCTTTTAATTGCCGGCGGTCCGAGTTCAACGTAAACATCAGCTACATCCGCCAAACTAATACGCTGCCCATTGGGCGTAACTAAAGGTAACTGCTTTAATTCTTCCGGCGAATCACGGTAATCTTGAGGGTAGCGCAAGTTTATCGGGTAACGTTCGAGTCCTTCAATGGTCTCTGAAACATTCATTCCGCCAATAGCCGTGGCAACAACCTGCTGAACATCCTCAATGTTCAAGCCATAACGTGCAGCCTGCTCTCTTTTTATGTCGACTTTGACATAGCGTCCACCAGCCACTCGCTCTGAATAAACAGAAGCCGTACCATCGACATCATCAAGTATCGTTTCAAGCTGCTGGCCTATCTTCTGAATTTCATTAAGATCGGCTCCGGCAACTTTTATACCTACCGGCGTTTTTATACCTGTTGATAACATATCAATGCGAGTTTTAATGGGGTATACCCACGCATTGGTCAGCCCCGGAAACTTTACAAGCGCATCCAGTTCTTTTTTCAACTTCTCAGTGGTCATCCCGTCTCGCCACTGATCTTTCGGTTTCAGTTGAATAAAGGTTTCAATCATCGTTAGGGGTGCCGGGTCAGTGGCGGTATCCGCTCGGCCAATTTTGCCAAAAACCGTCTTCACTTCTGGTACTGTTTTTATGAGCTTGTCGGTTTGCTGCAACAGCTCCCTTGCTTTACCAATTGATAATCCGGGATAGGTAGTGGGCATATACATCAAATCGCCCTCATCCAAATCTGGAATAAATTCACTACCAATTTTGTCAATCGGCCAGACACCAACGGCCAGGATAACAAGCGCTCCGACAACTGCTGTCTTGGGGTATTTCAAAATGCCTTTTAAAAGCGGTTTATACCCGGCGATCAATAACCGGTTAAGCGGGTTTTTCCCCTCAGGTGTTACCTTTCCTCTGATAAAATATCCCATCAACACAGGAATAACGGTAACCGCTAAGGCTGCACTGGCTGCCATTGCGTAAGTTTTCGTGAAAGCAAGCGGAGAAAACATCCGCCCTTCCTGGGCTTCTAAGGTAAATACCGGCATAAAGCTGACGGTAATAATGAGCAAGCTAAAGAAAAGAGCAGGGCCCACCTCTGAAGCAGAGGCGGCAACCACCCGCCAGCGGTTCTCTGCTGTCAGTGGCGTTTTTTCCATATGCTTATGCATATTTTCAATCATGACGATGGCACCATCGAGCATAGCGCCAATAGCGATTGCGATCCCTCCAAGTGACATAATATTCGCGTTAATTCCTTGCCAATACATGACAATAAACGCGGTTAAAATACCCAAAGGCAAGCTGATAACGGCAACCAGCGAGGAGCGGACATGGAAGAGAAATATCACACAGATAAACGCGACAATAGCGAGTTCTTCTATTAAACTTTTCCAGAGACTTTCCACGGCATCCGAGATAAGCCCCGAACGATCATAGACAGTGACTATATCGACACCTTCCGGTAGCCCCGACTTTAACTCATCCAACTTTTGTTTAACGCCATCAATCGTTTTTTGGGCATTTTCTCCGAAACGCATTACCACAATACCACCCACGGCTTCTCCCTCACCGTTGAGTTCGGCGATACCGCGTCTCATTTGGGGGCCCACACCCACATCAGCAACGTCTTTAAGCAATAATGGCGTGCCATTTTCATCAACGCCAAGCGGGATACTCTCTAAGTCTGACACACCATCAATATAGCCTGAGGCCCGGACCATATACTCAGCTTCCGCCATTTCAACCACCGACGCCCCCACTTCCTGATTACCTCGCTGGATAGCATTTTGTATGTGAGCAAGAGGAATATCGAATGCGCGCAGCTTCTCCGGATCCACTTTCACCTGGTACTGCTTTACCATCCCGCCGAGGGCGGCAACTTCCGAAACCCCCTCGACCGTTTGCAGTTCATACTTTAAAAACCAATCCTGCATACTGCGTAACTCACTCAAATTGTGGTTACCCGTACGATCAACCAAGGCATACAAATACACCCAACCAACCCCTGTTGCATCAGGGCCTAATTGCGGTCTTGCATTAGAAGGCAGTGTCGGAGCAACCTGAGACAAATATTCCAGTACTCGCGAACGCGCCCAGTAAGCGTCTGTATCTTCGTCAAAAATGACATACACATAGGAGTCGCCGAAAAACGAATATCCACGGACGGTTTTAGCGCCGGGGACAGACAGCATAGCGGTTGTTAATGGATAGGTTACTTGATCTTCTACCACCTGCGGCGCTTGACCCGGATAGCTGGTTTTAATGATCACCTGGACATCCGACAAGTCCGGCAGTGCGTCTACGGGCGTATTCTTAACCGCAAAAGCACCAACACCCACGAGGATTAATGTCGCCAGAAGAACGAAAAAACGGTTACTCACTGACCATCGAATGACTGACTTAATCATGGTTATGCTCCTGCTCTGTCACTTGTTTTTGCTCAGGAATATGAATCGATGTGAGCTGGTACTGTTGCTTCCCGACTTGCGTTATTTCCGCATGCAAGGATAACCCCGTGCTAAGCTGAGAAAGTTCAACATCCGAAGCAACATCGAAGTCCATCGTCATTGCAGGCCAGTCCCATTCAGAAATCTCACCGTGCTCCAGCGTAACCATCGAGTGCTGAGGCATAACATTTTTAACGGTTGCTTCAACCCAGACAGCTTGAGCTGCTGCGTCACTTGACATACTGCCATGGCTCTCGTTATCAGCATCAGTGTCATGTTGCATGCGCTTAAAGTCAGAGGATTTACTGGACTCAGAATCAATCAAAAACTGAGCTGAAGTAACGATGTCATCACCTGCCATAAGACCCGATAAAATTTCAACTCGCGAGCTCCCTAACCGCCCAACGTCAACATTAACTGATTTAAATTTCCCATCACCCAGTGCCAGTACAACTCGGTTCGAACCACCCATTCGGATAAGCGCTTCTTTAGGGATGATTAAGTTTTTGTCGCCTAAACCAGCCTTAATGTTAAGATTCGCAAACATGCCCGGTTTTAAAAAACCATCTGGGTTGTCGAAGTGAATTCGAACTTGTCCCGTCCGAGTTTTAGGGTTAAGTGACGGATAGACATAATCAACCTTTCCTTGCCACTCTTTACCTGGAGCATACTCAAGGTTCATTTGAACGTCATTGCCTACCTCAACCTGGTTCAATTGCCGCTCAAAGACTTCTGCAATAACCCAAATTTTAGCCAGTTGAGCAATGGTCATTAAATTCATACTCGGCGTTACAAACGCACCTTCACGCACAGTCAGTCTATCCAATACCCCGGACTGCTTTGCTTTTACCGTGATTGTTTTCTGAATTTTACGAGTTTTTTTTAACTTCTTAATCTCAGATTCAGAGACTTGCAGAGCTCTTAAGCGTTCTTCAGCGGCATCAATTAGCACCTGATTACCTCTTTGCGAGGCCAATACAAGCTCCTCTTGCGCATTAACCATTTCAGGAGAGTAAATACTGTATAAAGGCTCGCCGGCTTTAACCGAGTTACCAACCGCTTTTACGAAAAGCTTCTCAATCCAGCCTTCAACACGGGGACTTACTGTCAGCACTCGGTTCTCATCAAACTGAACATAACCGACCGTTTCGATATCCAGGTTGAGTCTCGAAACGGTGACCGTTGCAGTTGTAACCCCAAGGTTATTAATAACGTCGGGATCAATTCTCACCGTACCAGGTGAACTCTCTTCTGCATCATCACCATAGTAAGGAATAAGGTCCATCCCCATTGGAGACTTTCCTGGTTTGTCTCGACGATAATTGGGATCCATCGGAGCCACCCAATATAACGGCTCTTTTTCTGCATTGCCCGATGAACGCTCAGACACTTCAGTCGATTGCATTACATAGCCAATAGCGCCAGCGCCAACTGCAAAGCCTACAGCTAAACTTATAAGAGATTTGGTGACTGTTTTCATTTTACACTCCTGAAAGTAATAAGTAGTTTGCTTTGGCAATCAATTTTTGGCGGTTGATGGCGATTGCTAATGCATCAATTTTTGCGTTGACTTCCGCAATCTGTGACCGTACCGCCTCGGCAAAGTCGCCATCATCATTGTTGTAGGCAGTCAATGCGGCTTCAGACTGGGCGGACATTTGTGGAAGTAGCTCTTCGTGATATAGGGCAGCACGTTCATTCAAACGGTTCAGTTGTAAAAACGTACTGCGTAAATTGGCTATTAACTGCCTGGCAACCAATAACTTCTCAGTTTTTTTTGCTTCCGTTTTAAACTTTGCTGAGCGTACCTGCTTATCCTGTTTGTTATCAGTAAATAAAGGGACATCGAACGTAACCCCGGCTGACAGCAAGTTGGCACGGTCATTGCCGCTTGGATCGTCGTTTCTATGGCCATATTTCAGATTGGCTGACCATTGCGGTTTATAACCTTGCTGAGCGAGCTCGACAGACGTCTCCGACGCCAAAATGTCTTGATCGGTCGCTTGCAAAACCGGGTGTTCTTTTATCAATTCGTACAAGGCTTGTTTCGGTATTGTCGAAGGTGATAGCAATGTCTTCTTCAGCGTAAGACTCGGAAGGTCATCCGGTAACCTTGATTTCGCTATAACACCTATCCATTCCGACAGTTCGCTTTGAAGTCGCTCCTCTTTTTGTCGCAGTAATGTCAACCGATCATCCAGGCGTGTAAGTTCAAGTTGGGCTCTAATAACATCTTGCTGCCGTGCTTTTCCCTCGGTACTGGTATAACTCGCCTTAGCGGTTGACACTAACTGTTCAAAAAGCGCTCTATCCGATTCAATCAAGCGGATACTTTGCTGAGAGAAAAAGACATCTAACCACAACTTAGTGACCGTTGTTTTGACTTTAGCAATGCGATCCGCTCTCAAAAGCGGTTGTTTTTGAGCTAATTGGTTTTTCTGCTTACGAGACAACGATAAAGTGTCTCCTCTGGGAAATGCTTGTGAAACACCGACGACTAACTGGGTCATCCCTTCCTGTCTTGAACTAAAACTGTCAACAGGGAAACTGGCAGCCGTGAATGATATTTTAGGGTCAGGCAAACTGGAAGAGGCTATCGCTTCACTCGCGAATGCCTCTTGGGTTTGCTTACTTGCCGTTAACCAAGGATCTTCTTGTACAGCGATACTCACTGCTTCTTGCAAATTCAAAAGTGGCTCTTGTGCACTAACAACATTTGGCACTACTGCAGTCAGAACACCTAAATAAGCCATTCTTCTTAAAAGTTTCATATTGTTACTCTCAAAAACTGTGAATTTTTAGATTCAACACAGACCAAGCTATGAATCAGAGCGTAACGAGGACGACGATCGGCGTCGTAACAACAATGAGCGAACCAAAGCTTATAGCTGTGCTTTTACCTGAGCGATAGACGCGCCAGGATCGAGAAATCCCGTATTTTTAAGAGTGGATTGGGGGGCGGAAAAGCGAGAGTGAGTGTTTTTCTTTAATATTCGTATCTAAGAATGAGGTTGCGTTAAAAAGCAGCTTATCAACAGGCGGAACCGTCGATTGCTCAGAATAAACGACAGTAATTGACGGACTGTAACAATGTCGCATCATTGAATCAGAGCAACAATTATCGGTAAGAGAGTGCGACACTTCGCAATCAGCAAGATCACAAACCTGCTCAGTAGAATCGTGCATACAGGCCTCTTCCGTACTGATAGTTTGTGAAAATGACATTGTTGTTACTGCTAATAGCAATAGAGCAATGATTAAACGATACATGCGAAGTTCTGCTGTAAAAACATGCTTGAAGTATATATCTTTTTGCTGATAAGGATCAATCAATTAAAAGAGGTACTCATTGCGAGGTAGTCAATCCAGGTGGCGATACGACTACTATATCACCACCCAGATTTACGACTAACTTAGGCGATTTTAAAGTCTAAATACCAAAGTCATCGAACTTTATGCGTTCTCGCGGAATACCAAAGTCAGCAAGAGACTTTAACGTTGCTTCTAGCATCGGCGGAGGACCACACACGTAAATATCTAATGTTTCTTTGTTTTTGCCGGCCAACCACTTCATTGCGGTTTCGTGCACAAAGCCAGTTGGTCCAGTCCAGTCATCCGACTTGGCGCTCTCAGAAAGAACAGGTATATAAGTTAACCGCTCTTCTCTTTCAAACTCGTTTCTATAACAGAGTTCCTTTTCATATCGAGCACCGTAAAAGAATATGCAACGACGAGGAGAATCTGCTGCTAATTCACTTTGTATTAACGATCTTAACGGTGCAACACCTGCGCCGCCTCCGATAAAGACTTGCGTGTGACTATTTTGTTTCGTCAGCTGAAAGTCACCAAATGGTCCTACAGCATCGACACGCGCACCAGCCTCCAGATTACATAGGTAGTTTGAGCCGATACCCGGGGGAATCCCTTCACTTGGCGATGGCAGCTGCCTTATGTTAAATACAAACTGAGTCGGGTGAGGCCGCGTAGCAACCGAGTAATGCCGTGACAATATTTCGTTTATATGTGGAATACGGAACTGCATAAATTGCCCGGCTTCATAACTAACGGGGTCTGAACTTACAAAAGTAAGCTCCATAATGGATGGAGTAAGTTGCCGCTTTGAATCAAGTGTTAAAGCAATATCATCGACTCCGGCATTATGCAGCTTAACGTCATAATTGGATGACGTTCTGTGTTGACAAGATAGGCGCGTTCCTGCTTCTAATTCGTTGGCGCTCAATAACGCTTTATCAGCTGCTTTCGGGCTGGGTATATTGCTGCCTTGCAGTGTCACTTTACATAACCCACAGGTACCGCCTCCGCCACAATTACTCGCAATTGGTTGCCCTTTCTGCTGAAAATATTCTAGCCACGTTTTCTTACGTTTTGGATTAAAGTCACCGTTAGTAATATTTCGGCCTAAGAGAATTAAACCGGATAATGAAAACCAAAGAGCGAATAATCCAGCACTCCATATCAATAGATGATTAAAACTTCGACCGCCCGTGTAATCCATAAAGTGCAGACGAAACGCCCAGTCAGCGATTGTCCATGGCGTATTACGATGTTCCACAACCCGGGATGACGCTTCATCGATATATATTCGGGTATTAAGATCATCCTCGATATCAATGCGGAATCCTGAGGCATTCCAGCCATTCACTTCATCGCTTCCCTTGACTCTTTCAACCCTTTCAACCTGGCCCGGTCCATTGTAGCTATTCAGCGCTAGCTGAGTCGCCAAAGCTTGGTCCGTAGACCACCGTTCACCGGTATCTGCGTTGAAGTAAAGCAAACGTCCATCTGGCAGAGACACCTGATACTGACCTACCCCGGCAACACTGACCAGTTCAATGGAGTGAGCTAAGGGGAATCGTTGATGCATTTCAGTAACATCGATTTGAGGCGCTATTTTTTTAAGTGGGGGTTCAGAGTTTTTTGAGACCATATATTGGTGGCCTGACATTCCGTGATGTCCGGTTAAGCTAAAAAATAACCCACTCACTAGCCACAAAGCGACTTGAATCACTAAAACCAAACTCACCCAACGATGAAGCCATTGCATAAACCTTATCATTGAGCACCCCCAGTCGATTTTCTCTTAAACGTAATCGTATAAAAAAGCAGGACAGTGCCCGTTATCATTAAAATAAACGTACCGATAATAAAGCCCTTTAACCACCAGGTCTCGATATCCACACGCTCGTCGTAGTCCATTATGTGTAACATCCAGGCGATATCAAACCCCCGCCAAAACGTATGTCGCTTTACCAAAAGCTCCCCGGTCGTTTCAGATAAATACAGACTGGTATTACCGAAATCGTCATAATTTACCTGCCAAATCGGTAACAAAGCACCACTCACTTCTGTTGGTGGGTTATCAGTCATGTAAACGACCGATTCAATAGCGTCGGGATCCTTCGTGTAATATTGATTCGCTAACTCTTTAATGTGTTGTTCGGTTATATCAATACGCTGCAGCGACTCCGCATTAACTAAAAACGCTCCCTCGTTACTCTCTATTTTATACACCGGCTGTAACTTCTGATTCAGCCATACGCTTTTTAACGACGTTTTTCGTGTTTCTGGATAGCGGCTCAACAGGTCATTTAAGCTTGATATTTCAACACCTTTCGGTATTGGCTGGCTTATATCCTGAACTAAGTGATCACCATGAATATAATCCAAATCGAAGAACACCATGTAAGCGCCACTGATTGTCCAAATAACCATTTGCAGGCCAAAAATCAAAGATAGCCAACGATGCCAAACTCGCCAGCTACTGGAGCGTTTCTTTTGAGTCATACCCTACCTCAAATTTAATAAAAAAAAGCTGCCGCTCCCAGGGAAAAGCGACAGCCAGTCTAGTCTTTAAAAGCTGTAACGTACCTTCAGATATAACTGACGGCCTAACAAGTCATATGTCATAGTGTCAGTATTGGCGTCCGTCCAACTTTGAATATAAGGCGGTTCTTTGTCAAAAAGGTTATTAACACCGCCAGTCACGCTCAGTTTTGAATTTACGAAATAAGTTCCCTGCACGTTATGATAGAAAACACTGGGGGCTCGGGCTCCAATATCTCCCGGAGCAGCATTAATGTCATCGGCAGGTCCAATGTACTGGACGGAGTAATGTACACGCCAGTCCTGTTTCATAAAGGTTCCCGAAGCGTTTGAACGCCAGTGCGTATAGCTTCCTCTGCCACCAGTAATGTACCCGGCATATTCAATTTCATCCGCACCAACGAAAGGCGCAAATGTATACTCATTTAGGTAACTGACATTCCAACTGAAGTCACTTTTCCAACCCAGCAGCTCGGTGTTATAAAACAAAGCCGTATCAATACCCGACACATTTTCAGTTGCGGCATTGGTGGGTTGAGCAGACAAAAAGTTAATATCGCCAGTTAAAGAATCTCTCGTGAAATGCTCCGGACTGCAAAATGGGTGCGATAGATTTTCTGAGTTATAGCAGACAGACAGCTTCGTTGAACCGGGAATTCTTTGGATAGCATTCTCAATATCAATATCGTAGTAATCAACCGTCAATTGTAAATTGTCCGCTGAGCCGATATCCCATACGAAACCAGCAGTGAAAGTATCTGCGTCTTCCGGTTTTAAATCAGGGTTCCCGCCAACAGTGGTAAGAACGGTTGCACCAAATTGTTCATACCCTGCAGGGACACCATCTGCTTGGCAATTTGCCGCCACAGTTGGATTAGCACCGGCTTGATCCCATCCGTCACACGGATCCGTTGTTGTCAGGTTTCCTTCAGCAACACCACCAAAGAGTTCAGGTATGTTCGGGATCCGAAAAGCAGTTGACTGAGTCGCACGCACTTTCAACGCATCAGATACACGCCAGTGAACACTCGCTTTGTAGTTCCCATCACTACCAAAGGTGTCATAGTCACTATAACGGTATGCTAAATCTAAGTTTAAAGATTGAACCAACGGTAAGTCAGCTAATAAAGGTAACGAAGTTTCACCATACACCTCATCGACCGTATAGCTTCCCTCAATAGGATCTGCTTGGTTAGTATTCATAATACCAGCGACAATTGATGAGTCCGGGTTTCGCCAACCTTTCTCTTTACGGTGTTCAACACCAAAAGCGACAGGAACCCATCCAGAAGGCATTTCGAATAAGTCTCCGGAAATATTTGCTGTCAATGAACGCTGCTCATTACCACCATTGTCAGTCGTCCGAAACATAATGTAGTCCAAAGCTTCTTGAGACAGGTCACCGTACCCCAGCAAGTCAATACAAGGAATGCCGTTGGAGCCACAAGTATTCGGATCTAAACCCGCAGATAGACGCTGCATGTTGACTATATTGGTCATGCCGTCAATGGCTGTATTACGGCCATAGTTATAAGCAACTTCCCAGTTCCAACCTGAGCCAATAACACCATTCATGCCGACGACCGTTCTGAACGTATTAACATCTTGAAAGAACGTTCTTGGTCCACCTTCTAATAAGCGACGACCTTCAAGTCGAATTGTTTCACCCGTTGGGTTTGTTGGGTGGCTGGCATCAAACTCAATACCTCTTAATGTTCCGGGTGTCGCTAATTGATCGGATGTTCGATTGTTGTATA
The DNA here is from genome assembly GCF_004362895.1 of Idiomarina aquatica. Classification (GTDB taxonomy): domain Bacteria; phylum Pseudomonadota; class Gammaproteobacteria; order Enterobacterales; family Alteromonadaceae; genus Idiomarina. The sequence goes on from NZ_SNXI01000026.1 coordinate 28,019, forward strand.
AAACTTCAGTAAATACCGTCGTATCTGGCGACAGTTGATAATCCCCGAAAGCGGAGAAATTCCAGTTTGTAATTGGGTTAACCGAATTTAGGTAAGGAAAAAATGCAAAGTTGTGTTTTTCAGAGCTGTAGGGTTCATAAAAGTCCCCGTTACCGTCCGCATCTTGACTGAAATTAATCCGTTCGCCAGCATTTGGCCCCGTCAATATGGTTGCTCTACCCCCAATGGTACTTGAGCTCCCGAAGCAATCCAGTTGGCCTGGTGTTAATTCACCCAAAGCACAGCCGGCTTGATCAGCCATATTGACCTCATCGGAAGAACGGTAGCCTAGAGTCGCCATTATGCGACCTTTGTCGCTGCTGGCGCCAAAGATCATGTTAACTTTACGATCTTGGCCCTCACCGTCATCTGTCGAGCCCAAGCGCCCTTCTATAGTAAAGCCGTCATAACTTTTACGAGTGATGATGTTGACCACACCTGCTACAGCATCCGCACCGTATATCGCTGAAGCGCCGTCTTTCAGTACTTCGATACGTTGGATCATTTCGACAGGTATCATATTTAAGTCGACTGAACTATTAGCACCGGTCCCACCATTTACAACACGGCGGCCATTCAGAAGCACAAGTGTTCGGTTAATGCCCAGTCCACGCAAATTAACTTGAGCGGTACCATAGCCATTACCTGTCCAATAAGCATTGCTCTGACTGCCAGCAAAACCAGCGGAGGCTGACATTCTCTGTAAAATCATTTCTACCGAGGTCATTCCCGATACTTCAATATCTTCCGCCGTAAAAACCTGAACAGGAGCAGCACTTTCGGCTTCGATTCGCTGAATTCGCGAACCGGTCACCGTGATTTTCTCAACGTTTTCGGCTTCAGTATCACCAGGCCCTGACTGAGCCCAAACGGTTGTTGTATTAAAGAGTGCCGCAGATACGCCTATAGCGACAGCAGACTTAAGTAACTTTTGCATTTTGTCACCTCGATTAAATTATAATTATTTTACTTTCCGATTAGACTTCGTACTGCCATCTAAGTTGTTTATACAACCTTCAGAATAGAAACCTTAGGATTTTAGTCAAGCTAAAAACGATTAAAGTTGTATAAAAAACCCTTTAATAGCAAAGCTTATAGAGGTTGTATATTCAACTTTAAGTTGTCCTCATGTATCAATAATCTTTTAAAATAAGCTCTTCAAGATAGCTAGTGACCTCTCCCCCAAAAATAGGACCATGAAATCGATGAGATTTCCATTAAAATGGGTCAAGTGGAGATCTCGATATGAAAAAACGTTACAGCGAAGAGCAAATCATCAAGGCCATCAAAGAGCATGAGGCCGGCGCAAAAGTTGACGAAATTTGTCGTCGCATGGGCATTTCCAGCGGCACGTTTTATAACTGGCGTAGTAAATACGCCGGAATGGAAGTGAATGCATGTTTCGGATGAATCCGAACACTCATTTCGGTTCAATCCGATCACCCATTTCGGTTTAAACCGATCACCTGTTTCGGTTTTATCCGATCACTTTTAGCCTTTTTCCGAAATCACTGTTCGGATTGCCGA
>NZ_SNXI01000027.1 GCF_004362895.1 Idiomarina aquatica
GTTTTCGGCGGCTTCGTTGCCTGCCTCGAACGTGGAGCGCATTTTAGAGATTTAACTGCAACCGTCAAGGCCTTTTTTGCAATTTTAATTGTTTTTTCTGTCAACTGCATAAAGTTGCATCAACCTGCTGTCTTTATGAACGTTTTTAGCTGGGTTAGGCACCTTTAGTGAAGATCTGTTATAACGTTGTTAGTGGAAATGACGCTTATTTATCATTCTGAGGGCAGGGGAGTAACAATGGCAGATATTCGAGCTTTTCATGATACGCAGCCAGTTTTGCAAGAACGCGTTTATGTAGACCCAAGTTCCGTTCTCGTTGGCGACATCCAGATGGGAGATGACAGTAGTATCTGGCCTTTTGTTGCTGCACGGGGCGATGTCAACTTTATACGCATTGGCCAACGCACCAACATTCAAGACGGTACCATTCTTCATGTCACCCGGCGTTCCCCGGGCAATCCAGATGGTCACCCCCTGATAATTGGCGATGAAGTAACGGTTGGACACCATTGCATGTTACACGGGTGTCAGTTGGGAAACCGTATCTTAGTCGGCATGTCGGCGGTGATTATGGACGATGTCATTGTGGAAGATGATGTCATCATTGGTGCAGGTAGTTTAGTTCCTCCGGGTAAGCGTTTAGAAAGTGGCTTTCTTTATGTTGGTAGCCCGGTACAAAAAAAGCGCCCGTTAAACGAAAGCGAGCAAAGCTTTTTAAGTCAATCAGCGCAAAACTATGTCGATCTTAAAAATGACTACTTAATGGATGTACACCCGGTTTCCTGAAATCTTCAGTGGAAACGCCGTTCGTGATGCTTATCTATATTGAGTAACTCGGTTTGGTCATCAAGGTGTCCTGCTACCACATGCGTAACGCCTTGGTGACTCTCTAATACGCCTTTGACCTTTAACAGACGGCTACTTAAAAATGCTTTGCGAAACTTACGCGCTGTCTTTGCCCAAATAACCACATTAATGTTTCCGGTTTCATCTTCTAAGGTAAAAAATGTTACCCCGGTCTTAGTGCCCGGCCGTTGCCGACAGGTAATTAACCCAATTACCTCGACCAGTTTTCCCGAGCGTTGATGACATAACTGCTCGGCGGTGAGGCATTTTGCCAATACGGGGTTGTTACGAATAAGCGCCAATGGATGGCGCCTAAGTGATAGACCTGTACTGGTATAATCAAAACGTATATCTTCCTGCTCGTCTGGCGTAAACGGCGTTTTATCGTAAGTTTCCTGTACCGAAGAAAATAGTGGTAACTGCTCATCGCTCATCATCAATGCATCCCAGCTCGCTTGATAACGATGACCCGATATAGATTGCAGAGCGTCCGCTTTTGCTAAAGCTTCTATATCTGACTCATACAAACCTGCCTGGCGCAGTGACTCAATATGGCTAAAACCATCGTCCCGACATTGCAACGCATTAATTAATCGCTCTTTACTTAAGCCGCTAATTTGACGTAAGCCGAGGCGGATCACACTCCCTTGATCTGATAACCATTGATAGTCCCAGTCACTTTTATTGATATCTAACGGTAAAAATCGAACACCATGACGTTTTGCGTCCTGAATTAATTGAGAAGGTGAGTAAAACCCCATTGGCAAACTATTTAAAAGGCCCGTATAAAAAGCACTAGGATAATGTGTTTTTAACCAGGCTGAAGCATAGGCAAGATTAGCAAAGCTTGCTGAATGAGATTCCGGAAAACCATACTGACCAAAACCACAGATTTGATGAAATAGCCGCTGGGCAAACTCTTCGTTATAGCCCCGCTTAAGCATCCCGCTAATGAGTTTTTCTTCGAACTGCTTAAGTTTACCTGTACTACGCCAGGCAGCCATGGCTCGACGTAGTTGATCTGCCTCGCCACCACTAAACCCCGCCGCCACCATAGCAAGCTTAATTGCTTGCTCCTGAAAAATAGGCACGCCTAAAGTTCGCTGCAAAACCGACTTTACCTCGTCACTTGGGTAATCTATGGGCTCTAACCCGGAACGCCGGCGTAAATACGGATGTACCATGTCGCCCTGAATAGGGCCAGGCCGAACGATCGCTATTTGAATAACCAAGTCGTAAAAGGTGGACGGTTTTAGGCGAGGCAACATATTCATTTGCGCACGCGATTCAATTTGGAATACACCCACTGAATCGGCTTTTTGCAACGCCTGATAAACCGTCGGATCTTCCTGCGGAATATCCGCCAGCGTCAGACTAATATTTTGCGCTTTCAGTAGCTGCATAGTTTTTCGAAGCGCCGTCAACATACCTAGCGCCAGCACATCAACCTTCAACAGCTTTAACGCTTCCAGATCATCCTTATCCCACTGAATAACAGTTCGCTCTGGCATACTGGCGTTTTCGATGGGCACTAAGTCTGACAATTTACCCGCGGCAATAACAAAGCCACCTACGTGCTGTGATAAGTGACGAGGAAAGCCTATCAGTTGTTCTGTGTAATAAATTAATTGCTGTCCCCGGCGACTTTCGGCAAGTTTAGGATGCTGATCAGCAAGCTGTTGTTTCCAGTCAATGTCCTTATCTCGGCGATCAAGGTTTTGCCGGTAATATTGCAGCTGCTGTTCACTAAAGCCCAGCGCCTTTCCGACATCCCGGAATGCACTACGAAAACGATAACGAATAACGGTAGCCGCCAATGCGGCTCTTGCTCGACCGTATTTTCGATAAATATATTGAATGATCTCTTCCCGGCGTTCGTGCTCAAAATCCACGTCAATATCGGGAGGTTCATCACGCTCCTTAGAAATAAACCGTTCGAACAAGACGTCGATTTGTGTCGGGTTAACCGCTGTAATTTCAAGGCAATAACAAACCACAGAATTGGCAGCAGAGCCTCGGCCTTGATATAAGATCCCCTGTTGTTGCGCAAAACAGACAAGGTCATGAATGGTCAAGAAAAAGTATTCATACTGCTGCTCGCGGATAAGTTCGAGCTCTTTGTTATATTGCGCAACGACTTTTTCAGGCACTCCGCCGGGATAACGCTTGGTCGCCCCACGCTCGGTTAATTGCCGTAAATACTGACTAGCAGTAAGTCCCGCAGGCACCAGTTCTGCCGGATATTCATAGCGTAGCTCTGCCATTGAAAAATGACACTGGTCGGCAATAGTTACGGTTTCAGTTAACCATTGCTGTGGGTAGCAACGCTGTAATTCACTTAAGTCCCGAAGTCGCCGCTCTGCGTTAGCGCTCGCACATTCTGGATACAACGATAATGGTTTGCCTGCAGCTATCGCGGAAACAATATCTAACAACGGCTGTCGGTTAACGTCATGCAACACACAGCCACCGGCAGCCACAACACGAAGATGTAGTTGCTGACTTAAGCGCTGAATAAAGTTAAACGTGGATTTATCATCACTCTGATAATGTCGCTCGTATAGTAGCCACAAGCGGAGGTGCCAGTGCCTTTTTAAGCGATGACCTAAATTAATCGCTTTGGCATAATAGCTACCAGAACAGGGCTCTGCCGGCAGCCAAAGTAAAAAGCACTCTTCAAACCCTGTTAAAAAATCCTCTGTTTTCGCTTCATAACTGCCTTTTTGCATACGTTGGCGAAACGTCGTTATCTTGTGGCATAACTGGGCATATGCCTTGCGAGTTGGGCACAGCACGACCATTTTACCCAATCCGTCCACATTGAATTCGCTACCGATAATTAGTTTTATCGAATGCTGCTTAGCAGCCTGATAAGCTCTCACGGCTCCGGCTACCGAGCACTCATCAGTTAGTGCAATGGCGCTATAGCCTAGTTCAACGGCTCTATCAACAAGCTCGCCCGGTGCGGCAGCTGAGCGCAGAAAGCTAAAGTAACTTAGGCAATGAAGCTCTGCGTAGCGCATTAGCTAAACCATCCCTGCAGATACCATTCTTTTTCAAAGAACAGCCACCCAAGACGTTGCATCGGGTCAGACGCAATCCAATACTCCCGAGCCATCGGTTTGTCATCCCACCAACCACTGTTTATCCGCTCCGGCCCTTCAATTAATCGCCATTGAGCTATATCAATCGGTTCCGGCTGAGGTAATAACCATAAAGGTCGTTTCACATTTTTTGTCGGTATATTGGTGACACTACCAGCTGATTTTTTCTGCTCATTCAACAATGGTCTAAAATCATTCGTTACAGCAGGAGAGTAAATCGCTTTTTCACCCAGTTTTGCCTGCAGGCGTGCTAATAACTCATGCAAATCTCCCTTGTGCTGCGCACTATCGTTAAGTAATTGTCCACTATTTCGGTCAAGCTCATATAAATGCTCAACGGTTAGACTAATCGCTATAACAGGTTGCCGTAGAGGATAGCGATCCACTTGTAACTGAATAAGTTGAAGAAATTGAGATGCGCGCCAACTATCAACAGCCAGCTTCAATGGAACCCTGGTACTGGAGTTATCGCGATGATGCAGCCTGATATCGAGCAACCGGGTAACTTTCTGGCGTTGATAAAGAAACGTTTCAAGCTCTCGTAAAGCACGTTTTAACGGAAAAAGTAATCCTTGCCAGTGGCTAATTTCCGTTACTAAATCGAACGATAACGAAAAGGTTTGCGCGGGCTGATAAAAGGTAACTGCTGCTGATTCCGCCGTGTGCGTACTTTTTAATGTAAGTAGTTGTTCGACCAGCTCCAGTCCAAAGCGCTTACCAACTTGAGCCGCAGGAAGCTGCCAAAGGTCGTGTAATGTTTTTATACCCGACTTGTTGAGTTTCTCCACACGGCTTTCTGACCAATTTAATGTGTTAACTGGTAAACAAGCCAGGGCGTCATGGATCGCGTTTTTATCAGCCGATAACTGCTCATATCCTGCCTGAGCCAAACATCGCGCAGCTTCAGGACTGTAAGCCAAACTCATATAAAACCGTAAATCAAACGCCTGTAGCTGTTCTTTGATATGGCAAAGTAGGGGATTTAACCCCTGATATAGCCGTAATAAACTGTCAACAGCAATGGCAATGCCTTTAGGGGCAAACAGCACTTGCTTATCAATTGTTTGGTAAAGCCCATCTGCCAACTGACGTAGTGCCTGAGCTTCTTTCTCCGCATTATATCGGTGGCACACAAGCCCACTAACCAAGCCTTGCGCCAACGTTTGCGGCTGCCCCAATTCTACTCCCGCATCTAAAGCCAATTGATTACATTGTACAATAGGCTCCCTATGCGCTTTACCTTGTCGCTCGCGAGGCATATCAGCGGGCAAATAATAGACTAACGGAACTGTATTAGCAGCCGCATGGATACGACACACCGTATCCAGTAGTAATTGTGGGAAATGGCAATATAACCACAGACTCATAGGTCAACATTCATTACCGGCCAACCATAGCGGCGCTTAACCACATCAACGCGAGCTGCAGCCTGATGGAGCTGTATTCGGTTGGTGTAAGCTTTGGCTTCAGGCTGTTTTGCTATATCGGTTAAAACAAAAGCTCCCTGCCTACCTGTTTGTACCGCTTTGTACCAACGCCTTACCGTTGAGGCATTAATGTGTTGTTGCTGTTGCCATAAGAGTGCAATGCCGGTTCCCGTTTGTAGTACCTGTTCAAAAGCCCAGGCAGCTTCTTGGTCTGTCGCTTTTATTACCACATGAAGTGACTGTTGTGATAATTGCCAGGCAAGCCCTGATGCCGAGACCAACGCCGGAGGATTAATCCAGAATACTGTCTGCTGTTGCACCAACGCCTGTTTTAAAAGAGGAGTTAATAGTCTTTGTTCGACAAAGTGACACTGTCGTTGCAACTCATGAAGGCCACTTAACTGCCAACCGCCACCCAGAACGTTATCCAGTTTATCTGACCCACTGGATAAGTAAGATTGGTGCTGATTCGAATGACTCTTACCTTGCCAGAGTAGACCTTGGTCAACCAGTTTCTTTAATTTTGGTTGCATATGATCTCCAACAAAATACTGTACATGCATACAGTATATGAACTCGGCCATTTTAGCAACAGACAATAAGCTCTTGTTTCGTTATGATTAAAATGTAGCGATCGCGTTTTATCAGACAGGAATACTGCATGCTGACGACCTTACTCATTCCATTTCGTGTCCTCATTAATTTTCTATGGGCACTTACAACAACCGCAGCAATTGGAGCAAGCATTGTTTTTATTGGCATTTTTAAATTATTACTGCCAATTGCCCCGGTACAGCGACTACTGTCTACGCTGGCAAATAGCTTATTCCGGCTCTGGGCCTATGCGATGTCTTTGTTATTTCAATTAACACAAAAGATGACTTGGCACATCGAAGGCGACTTAGCCCTGCATAAAAACGGTTGGTATATGATTATGGGTAATCACCGCAGCTGGGTTGATGTTTTTGTATTAATGCATCTGGCGCGACGCAATATGCCGATGCCGCGCTTCTTTCTAAAACGTCAGCTATTGTGGATACCCATTGTTGGTTGGGGTTGCTGGGTGCTTGATATGCCTTTTATGCGTCGCTATAGCAAAGATATGATTGCTAAAAAGCCGCATTTGAAAGGGCGTGATATCGTTACAACTCAACGCTCGTGTAAAAAGTTTAAGCATATACCCACCACTGTTGTTAACTTTTGTGAGGGAACGCGTTTCACCCCGCAAAAACACAAGAACAAAAACAGTCCCTACCGTTATTTATTGCCTCCTAAGGCTGGCGGTACGGCGTTCTCTTTACAAATAATGGGTGATCAATTCGAAGGTATTCTCGATATAACTATTGCATACCCGGGCAAAGACGATCGTCCAGTGGTATGGCATTTACTCAGTGGCCAGTTGCGTAATGTTTACGTTCATATCCGCACCTTGCCTATTACCGATGATTTGATCGGCGACTACGCGAACGACCCAGAATTTAAAACGCACTTTCAAAAATGGCTTAATCAACGCTGGCACGAAAAAGACGCTATTATTGAAGACTTACACGAAAAAATGGATCTTGCTCACCAACGAAGGTAACGACTATGGATTTGTTGTTCGTCACAGAGTGGCTTGAAAAAACCGGGTTTAAACCTGCGGTTATCGAATATTTAGCACTAGCCATTAAAGCCGCAATCATTATTGTTGTCAGCTATATTACCTACGCGATTGCACGTCTTGTCATAAACCGCGCAATACACCGGCTGTTAAAAAAAGCGCCTGAGCGTTGGTATAACTCGCTGGTAAATAGTGGTTTTTTTAAGCGCTGTGCGAACTTAGCCCCGATATTGGTCATCAACGCGTTTATTCCTGTCATATTTACTGAAAATTTTGAAGCCTGGCAGGGCCCTTTACAGACAGCCATTGCTATCTACCTGACTTGGATCATAACCAGTATCCTGACAGCTCTGGCTAACGTCATTCACATCGCCTACGAATACTCTAATAAAGCCAAAGAAGTTCCTATTACCGGCGTTATTCAAGTAATTAAGTTAGTGCTGGTGTTAATGGCCATTATCATCACCGTTGCCATCATCATGGACAAATCACCGATGTACCTTTTAAGCGGTTTTGGCGCGATGACAGCTATTTTAATGGTGGTATTTAAAGATACACTAATGGGATTTGTCGCCGGAGTTCAATTGGCGACCAACCGCATGGTGGCAATTGATGACTGGATCCAGGTTCCTGACTCAAATGTTGACGGTGTGGTAAAAGAGGTTGGTCTTATCACCCTAAAAGTAGAAAACTGGGATAAGACAACGGTTTTTCTACCGACCTATGTTCTGATCCATCAATCATTTAAAAACTGGCAAGGCATGGTAAATTCAGGCGGCCGGCGCATGATGCGTTCGATAATGATTGATTTAGATAGCACCAAAAGCCTTACCGAAGAGCAGCTTAACGACATTGCTTCTGAGTTTTTCGATACTGATAGCCGCGCCTGGTTAAACGAAAATGAGTTAGCAACACCGGTGAGTAACTTAACAGCCTTTCGCTTGTATGCTGAGCACTACCTGGTGAATCACCCGAAGATTCGTCAAGACATGACATTTATGGCCCGGTTACTGCAACCCACACCAGCCGGCATTCCATTGGAAATATACGCGTTTTCGGAAGAAACCGAATGGACTAAGTACGAAACTGTTCAGTCATCAATTGTTGAGCATCTGTACACCGCGATGCCTTCGTTCGGATTAAAACACTACCAGTATTTTAATAAAGAGTTGCCAACCACTGAAGATAAACGCTCGGGGGAGTAGTACGTCCATGTACTGCAATCTGTCCATGTGCTACGAACCTTAACAGAGCTATTTAAAAACTGCAAGTTTATTATTTACACATATATATGACGATAGTCATATTAAAGCAACAAAAAACCCCCAAATATCTGGGGGTTAACTGATTAAATTTTTTTGAATTTATTTATCAACCAAGTAGCTTGCCAACGCAGTGAAGTCAGCAACAAAGTCTTCGCTGTCACGGAACCCTTGCGGTAGCATTTTATACTTACCGTTTACAATAAATGTTGGTGTCGCATTAACGCCCAAATTCGTCGCCCGGCGATCCATCTTGCTTGCTGAAGCACGCACAGCAAAACTAGCCAGAGCTTTGTCAAATTCGTCACCTGCAACATCGTTAACCACGAACACGTTACGAATGTCCTGTTTGCTGGTTAACATACTATTTTTGTTAAAGTTATAATCAAAGATTGCATCGCTTATTTTTTCTTCAACGCCCAGTTTCTGCGCTGCAGCAAATGCTTTCGTCATTGTCTCACCAACATCACCTCGTGGGCTAATGAAAGACACATGTGCTTTTTCAAATGCATCCGGGTGAGCTTCCTTTATTGATTTAGCGATAGGTTCAAAGCGATAACAATGCACACAATAAAAAGAGAAAAACTCTACAATTTCAGGTTTACTGGTTGCTTCGTCAGCAACCACCTCATAATGAACACCTTCTTCAAACTGCTGCGCTTGCACGGCGCCAACGAACATGAATGCCGCGCTTAATAGCCCTAAAAGCCATTTACTCATAATTACACCTTCATTTTTAAGTCAATTAGAATCCAAGTTTTAACGGCTCTTCATCCAGCGCCGCTAGTTGTTCTTTTAACGCTAACACTTGGTTTTCCCAGTATCGCTCTTCTGCAAACCAGGGAAAAGCTCGCTGAAAGGCGCTATCTTGCCAGCGTTTTGACAACCATGCCATATATTGAATAATTCTGAACCCTCTTAACGGCTCAATCAACAACAACTGCGCCTTATCAAAAGAGCAGAATTCTTCATATCCTTCGATTAGAGCGTCCAGTTGCACCGTTTGTTCCGCACGCGATCCATTTAACATCATCCAAAGGTCCTGGACTGCAGGCCCCATACGACAGTCGTCAAAATCAACAAAGGTTAATTTGTCATCCCATTGCAGAATATTACCGATGTGACAATCGCCATGCAGACGCTGCACCGGGAAGTTAGCCAGAGGCGTTCCCGCTAAACGTTCAGCGAGAGGCTCGAGAATAGCGAAAAACGCCGTTTTCAGACCGTCAGGGATTAACTCACTGCGGCGCAATTCGACTACAGAGTCAGTCACAAAGCCGTTATAAGATATGGTTTCCCGATAGTTAAAAGACGCAGTTTGAGCAACCGCGTGTAAGCGACCAATTTGTCTACCCAAACGTTCTAACTGGTCCAAATCATCGGGTTCGAATGCCCGTCCGCCCACACTGGGAAACAAGCAAAAGTGATAGCCCTCAAACTCATGTAGCGTGCGGCCATTAATCTGCAAAGGAGCAACGGCCGGAATTTCTTCGGCTTGCAGGTCTAATGTAAATTGATGTTCTTCAACAATTTGTTCTATCGACCAACGCCCGGGTCGGTAGAACTTAACGACGTAGCGCCTGCGATTATCGTCACTAAACTGATAAACGCGATTTTCGTAACTATTCAGCGCCAGCAAACCACTATCGGGATATATCCCCAGAGTTTCTATCGCTTTGATCAGAGTATCGGGACCAAGCCCCTGAAAAGCGAAATCATTTTGTGGCATAAACTCACTCGTAGATGAAACGTGTCTCGTGCGTTAACTTAACGCTTGAATCATCATTGGACTGTACCACAAAACTGAAGTCTGTTACTTGCTCTGTCAATAATTGCGGAGGAATTGCCACGGTTATCGGTAAACTTCCCACTTCTCCGGCTTCTACTTGCTTTGTCGTTTCACCCACCAGACGATAGGTATCAAATCCCTCTAGAGTGACGGTATAGGTATGATCTTGCTGTGATTTATTCACTATTTTTAAGGTGTAAACATTCTCGATTTCGCCGTCGAAGTTCTCTCGGTATAACGCATTTCGATCGCGCAAAACGTCTACTTCTAATGGTATTCGTGTCGCTATATCCAGAACCAATACTGCTGTCACTGCCAGCATTAAGATGAAATAACCAATACTCTTCATGCGCCATGGATTGGTTTTCTCAGACTTTTGCTTGGCTGATAAATTACGCTCGGTAGTGAAGCGAATTAAACCACGTGGATATTTCATTTTATCCATGACTTCATTACATGCATCGATGCAGGCGCCGCAATCTATACACTCGTACTGTAAGCCATTACGAATATCGATACCGGTAGGGCATACCTGAACACACATATAGCAATCGATACAGTCGCCCAAACCTTGTTCTTTTGGATCTGATTTACGTGCACGAGGCCCTCTCGGCTCACCGCGGTTCACGTCATAACTTACAGTAAACGTGTCTTTATCAAACATTGCCGACTGAAAACGCGCATAGGGACACATGTGAGTACACATTATTTCGCGCATGTAGGCGGCGTTGCCATAGGTACAAAACGTAAAGAACAACACACTGAAGGTGGCCCAGAACCCGGCTTCTAACGTGAAGAAGTTCACAAACAAAGCGCGTACATCGGTAAAGTAACCAACAAAAATCATCGAGGTTAGCAGAGCCACTAAAACCCAACTGACCTGCTTACCCGTTTTACGCCAGAGCTTATCGAAATCCATTTTTCGTTGGTCTAGCTTGATACGTTTATTGCGGGGGCCTTCGAATTTCTTTTCGAACCACATAAAAATGGCAGTCCAGGTGGTCTGAGGACACATAAAGCCGCACCATACTCGACCCCATATGGTGGTAACGAAGAACAGAGCGACAGCAGCAACAATCGCAAATAGAGCAACAACAGTAAAATCCTGCGGCCACAGGGTTAGCCCAAAAATACGAAAGCGCTGTTCCATGATATCAAGCAGAATTGCTTGTTCGCCTTGATACGTGAGCCACGGCAACAAAGCAAAAACAGCCAGTAAAATGAAGCCGAATATTCGCCGAAAATACTCCATCCCGCCTTTAATATCGCGCACATAGATGCGACTGCGAGGGGCGTAATCGTTGTTCTTTTGGGTGTTTTTCGGACGCTGGATTTTGACCTTATCCGCTGACTGAACCTCTACTTTCTGTTCCATTTAGCTACCACTTGATATCGGTCATATATCACCGAGTATATCGAACATACTGTTGATTCGCATTAATTAACTAGCCGACTCAACAATACAATCCAATAGCACGTTAGTGCCGGCCTCAACATCATGCCAATGTGACCATTCATCGGGGGCATGACTGACCCCATTCACCGATGGAATAAAAATTAATCCCGCTTCCGTAATTTGTGCTAAAAACTGTGTATCGTGACCGGCGCCGCTGGGCATTTTCAAACAAGATAGTTTACGCTGCTTGGCTTTGTTTTCTATGATCTGTGTCAAACTATCCGAGCAAGCTTGCGGTTTAAGCCAACTAACCTGTTCATATTCAAACATTAAGCGGTGCTTACGAGCGATCGCAGACAACGCCTTGCGGCATGAATCTGCCAGTTCCTGCATCACATCGTTGCTCATATCACGACCAACAATGGTAAAAACAGCCTCACCGGGAACGGTATGTGGACTGCCAGGTTTTAGGTCAACTTTACCCACGGTAATACGGGTTTTATCAGTACCATCTTCAGCAATAATACGTTCAATTTCATGGGCAAAATCCGCCAACCCCATAAACGCATCGCTACGCATATTCATTGGTGCCGTACCGGCATGATCTGCTTTACCTTTCAAGTGCACTATCCACTTAAAAACGCCCGATATCCCCTCTACCGCGCCAATACAAATATCTTCATTGAACAGCACCGGGCCCTGTTCAATGTGCAGTTCATAAAATGCCTTCAAGCGCTCGGCAGGCCAGGCTGCGTCTAAAACATTCATAACATCCAGACCGTGTTCTGCCATAGCATCTTTTAAATAGACGTTATCTGCATCATGTGCAGACATAAGCCAATCCATGTTAACGACACCGGTAATTGCCTGAGAGCCCATCATGCCACCAAATCGGCCTTCTTCTTCTGCCGTTGCTACAACCCATACAGGATGCTCAAGCTTTACGTCATTTTCTTTTAGCGTGCGCAAAACTTCCAGACCGGATAACACACCGAGCGCCCCATCAAATATACCGCCGGCCGGCACGGTATCTAAATGGGAGCCGGTCAATACCGCTGGCTTCTTATGGTAGTCTCCAATACCAAAGAATACGTTTCCGGCGCCGTCCATATGCGCATCAAAGCCCTCATTTTTAACTAAATCCAGTAGCCAGTGCCTGGCTCTCATGTCGGCGTCAGTGAAGCCCCAACGATAGACACCATGATCTTCATCGTTGTAGCCAATTTTTGATAAATCCCGGATAGAATCTTTCAAGCGTTCGATATTGATACTAACCATCGTACCTCCTCGTTAATTCTTATTATTAACTGTAGGACATGTAGCTGAAAGTGAAAGAAAAAAAGCCCGCACAAGGCGGGCTAAAGCGTTGCGAGCAGTTTACGACTGCTCTAGACAGGGATCGGAGCCATGCGCTCCTGGGGGGTTACGACAGTTTGCGCGCAGTCGCTGCTGCGTTAAGTACCGCCGCCAACTTAATACTGGTTTGAACAGCTTGTGCCGAAACATCATGCTGTAACAGTGTTTTCACATGAGAGTCTATGCAAAGCCCACAACCATTCAACGCCGACACTGCCAGCGAGTACAATTCGAAATCCGCTTTCTCGACGCCGGGGTTAGCCATCGCGTTCATACGCAATCCAGCAGGTAATTTGCTGAACTGTTTATCGGTTGATAAGTGTAAAAACCGATAGTAAACGTTATTCATTGCCATCAAGGTTGCAGCTAACTTAGCTGCATTTACGACATTGTCAGCGACTTTGTCGCTAGCTTCTGCTTCAACTGCTGCAGTTAACTCTGCGTCACCGATACTGTATGCCAGCGATAATGCTGTGCCGTAAAATTGGTCGTTAGTAAGGCCTGATGTATCGACATTAGTAAATAGGCTCGACAAGTTGAGCTTAGTATCTTTACCGTGGTCGCCAAGTAACTGTTTATAGTCTGCTATTGTCATGAACTACTCCTACACTTTTAAAGGTACCCGGGAGAACCGTCCGGGTACCTTGTCACTCAATAGTTTGTTGACGCTTTAAAGCGTGTCACCACCAACGGCACGGTTACATGGACAAAGTTCATCTGTCTGTAGGCCGTCCAAAATACGCAGGATTTCGGTTGGGTTACGACCAACGTTCAGGTTATTCACTGAAACGTGTTGAATAACGTTGTGAGGATCGACAACGAAAGTTGCACGCAAAGCAACATTTTCTGCTTTGTCACGCACGCCAAGACCATCAACAAGCGAACCGTTATCGGCAAACGAGTATTGGTTCAAACCTTTTAGGTCAGGGTGCTCACGGCGCCATGCTAATTTTACAAACTCGTTATCAGTGCTGCCGCCCATAACGATTGCATCGCGGTCTGCAAACTCTTCATTTAATTTCGCAAATTCTACGATCTCGGTGGGGCACACAAAGGTGAAATCCTTTGGGTAAAAGAAGATAATTTTCCATTTACCGCTAAAGCTTTCATTGTTGATAGTTTCAAACGCGCTTTCGCCATTTTCTTCAGGCATGTTGAAGCCCGGCTTTGCAGCTACTACGCTAAACTCTGGTAATTTATCGCCAACTGTTAACATGTTTCTCTCTCCAAACAAATCGTTAATTAAAAGTGTGCTGTAACGTTTCGAGGAGGATATTACGCCGAACGACTTATTGGATAAAACGAATAAAAACTATTATGATAATCGGTAAATTAAATTAGTGGTTTAAATCATGGGCAAGCTACCAAGTCTTAAAAATCTCAGCTATTTGCTGGCGCTACACCAACAGCAAAACTTTAACCGTGCGGCAACCGTCTGTAACGTGAGCCAATCTACATTAAGTAGTGGCATTCAAAACTTAGAAGAACAATTAGGCTGTCAACTAATTGAACGAGACCACAAATCCTTTTTGTTTACAGCTATCGGCGAAGAAATTGTCGAGCAGGCGCGTAAAATTATCACCTCAACTGAAGAGCTTATGCATTATGCTCAGGGGCACGGCAATATTTTGGAGGGGCCTGTTCGGCTCGGGATCATACCAACTATAGCCCCGTTCGTTGTTGGCGATTTGAGCGAACGAATACAGCAAAAGTATCCAAAGTTATCATTACAATTAGCTGAAGATACAACGCATAATTTACTCAATGCGCTTCGCGACGGTGACTTGGACATTTTGTTGCTGGCTTTACCTATGGATATTCAGGGCAACCAAAAATGGATCCTTGGTCGTGACCCTTTCAAGCTTGTTGCGCATAAATCCATCGCCGATAAATTAGGTGAGCCGGTTAATTACGACATGCTCCCCGACGGCAGTATTTTTTTACTGGAAAAAGAACACTGCCTGACAGGTCATGCTGTTTCTGCATGTCAGTTAACTGATACCGTAAAAGTGAATCCATTTACTGCTACCAGTATGCACAGCTTGGTACAAATGGCTAACGCACGTAAGGGCGCTACCTTTATGTCACAAATGGCCATTGACCGAGGCATTTTGGAACACACTGACTTGACGCCGCTAAAGCCTTCCGGGCAAGAAGCGGCGCGCGATATCGGATTGGTTTACCGGGCCACAACCAGCCGCCGACAAACATTTCGCAAAATTGCTGAAGAAGCAGCAGCGTTATTACCAATAAATACACTTTCGTAAAGGTTAACGCCGACGCGCCGGCGGCAACGGGTACCGGTCTGCCAGACTGATGCTTTCGCCGTCCGGTTTTATCACTCGCGCATGACGCCGGTTTAGCTGACGCGGATCGGTCACACCGCACGAATGAGCAATAATGTTAACGCCGTACTCTAAATACTTGTGGTAATTAGCTACTCGCTCGGCTTTATCCGTTGGATCAAGTCCTTTCTGGAGCTTCGGATTGTCGGTTGTAACTCCTGTGGGGCAGGTGTTTTTATTACATTGCATGGCCTGAATACAACCTAAAGAAAACATGAAACCTCGTGCCGAAACGACAAAGTCTGCACCCATTGCTATGGCCCAGGCTACATCAGCAGGCGAAATCATCTTGCCCGAGCAAATCACTTTAACACGATCTTTTAATCCCGCTTCTGTGAGTTTGTCTATCAATATGGGCAGACTCTCCGAAAGCTTTAAACCAACGTAATCAATTAACGGTTGAGGTGCTGCACCGGTGCCACCATCAGCACTATCAAGCGTTATAAAGTCGGGAGCTGCTTGTTCACCACGATTTAGAATTGCGTCTGTTAGTTCATCAATCCAACTCGGGTCACCCATAACAAATTTAAAACCCGTCGGCTTACCCGTGACATCTCTAACCCGAGCGATAAAATCCAGTAACTCTTCGTTGTTGCTAATTTCGAGGTGGCGATTAGGGCTAATTGCGTCTTTACCCTCTTCGATACCACGAATTTGTGCTATTTCGGCATTAACTTTGAGGCCCGGTAAAATTCCGCCTTTGCCGGGTTTTGCACCCTGACTAAGTTTTATCTCAAACATTCGTACATTATCGTGCCGACCAAGTTCAGCAAGGCGTGACTCATCAAGTTTGCCGTCTTTCGTTCGTACGCCAAATTTTGCAGTACCCATCTGAAAAACAATGTCGCAATGGCCACTCAAATGATAGGGCGATAAGCCCCCCTCGCCGGTATTCAGCCAGCAACCTGCTTTAGCAGCACCATTAGAGAGCGCTTTTATGGCAACAGGTGATAAAGCCCCATAACTCATCCCGGAAATATGAAAATATGAACGGGGATAATAGGGCGTATTGCAATAGGGCCCGATTTCAACAGGTTCGGGTTTGACCGATTGTTCAGCTAGTGGCGGATAGGGCGCGTTGCTAAAAATAATCGTCCCAGTTCGGGTTAAGTCTCGTGTCGAACCGAACGCCACATTTCGATCGGCATTTTTTGCCGCGCGATAGACCCAACTGCGTTGAGCCCTGTTAAATGGCATTTCCTCGCGATCCATAGCAAAGAAATACTGCCGCATGAATTCGCCCATACGCTCAAATATATAGCGGAAACGCCCTACAACTGGATAGTTTCTGCGTATGGTGTGGCGAACCTGAATTTTATCCACCACATACATAACGCCAATGCTGACTAACGCGACAATGATTAGCAATACAAACGCGGCTGCTAACCATTGCCCGAATATCAACAACGACTGGCTATTAAACCATGCTGATTCTGTCATTACTTAGCCGCTTGCTGCAGTTGAACAGCAATCGCTTTCTCATTCATGGCGCGCAATGCCTGCTGTTCTGCCTTGCTTAAGTCAACATCAGAGCCTGTATGTTCAGCAATCAAACGCTGCGCTTCTTCATAGGTAAGTGGCCCATCGTGTTTAATCGCCACAAGTTCATCTTCGCTATTCGCGTCAGTAGACGCAGTTCCCGGTAAATAAATTGTGCCGTTATGAAAATCAACAGCAAATGCCACTAATCCGGGAATAATGAACAGTAATAAGCCCACGCCATTCATAGCAGCAACCCCCGGATCAATACGTCCATCCGTTTGTCCTTTTCGTTCGGGGTATAGCAACGTACCGCATGCCGTTAAATGAGCGACTAAACCAATGCCCACCATAGCTTTAACAATACTTTTTATTTTCATTATGTTGAGCTCCTTGCGTTAAGTAACACCTCTATTAATGCTGATAACAATAAACAGATCAAGTTAGCAGTCATCAAAATACCGATTTTTACCGTATACTAACTACAATTGATAAAGAAGAACGAGAGGAAAACTGATGAAAGCCAGGAAGATCGCCCTATTAACTGCGGTTGCGCTTGGATTCTCAGCATCTGCTTTAGCTGATGAATACAGCACCGAGCGTCACACCGTAGAAATGACTACCTTAACTGAAAACCTATCTCACCCATGGGGGATGACCTTTTTGCCCGATGGCAGCCTGCTCGTTACCGAACGTGACGGGATTTTAAACCATATCTCGGCTGACGGTTCTGAACGAAAAGAAATAAAAGGCACACCTGAGGTTGTTGCACGAAGCCAGGGTGGCTTGCTTGATGTTAATATCGATCCAAATTTTGAGGATAATGGTTGGGTTTATATTAGCTACTCTGAGCCTGACCCCGAAGGTGGTGACGGCAATAGCACTGCCGTGATGCGAGGCAAAATTGACGGCGGCCAATGGATTGACGGAGAAGTCGTATTCCGCCAGGCACCAAAATATGAAAGCGGCGCGCACTTTGGTTCTCGGTTAATCTTTTCACCTGAAGGACACCTATTTATCACCTTGGGCGACCGCTATTCACGAATGGAAGATGCCCAAACATTGGATAATCATCACGGCAAAATAGTGCGCATTTGGCCTGATGGTAGTATCCCTGAAGACAATCCATTTGTTAATGACGATAAGGCTCTGGATGAGATTTGGTCATATGGCCACCGCAACGTGCAGGGTGCCGATATTCATCCTGAAACCGGTGAACTATGGACTATCGAACATGGCCCTCAGGGTGGTGACGAAGTTAATATCCCGGAAGCGGGTAAGAACTATGGTTGGCCAACCGTTACTTATGGTGAAGATTACGGTGGAGGAGAAATCGGCATCGGCACTCATAAAGAGGGTATGGAGCAGCCGTTTTACTATTGGCTGCCGTCAATTGCTACAGCCGGCTCCATATTTTATACCGGAGAACCCTTCAAGCATTGGCAGGGCGATCTGTTGGTCACAGCGCTACGCGGCCAAATGATATCGCGTCTGGATTTACAAGACGGTCGTATGATCCATGAAGAACGGCTGTTTGATGGTGACATTGATTTTCGTATCCGGGATATCGAACAAGGGCCTGATGGCATGCTTTATATCCTGACTGATGAAGACAATGGTCGTTTAGTAAAACTAACTCCTGCAGATTAAATTTTATTATGAAGTATTTTAAACCATTGGGGTTGCCGTTATTGGCAACCCCATTTTATTGCATACCCGTCAGTCATGCCCAAATGGCGTCGTCGACAGACAACATCGATGAACGGGTCGTCGTGACTGCAACACAAACGCAGCAGTCCTGGTTAACAACGCCTGCCTCAGTTACTCGTGTTTCACGTGATCGCCAACTACCAACACTCAACATTGATGCAGGCGACTTACTTGAGGGAATTCCCGGCATACAGGCTGACAGCCGCTACAATTATGCGCAGGATACGCGCATCGTTATTCGTGGCTTTGGATCGCGCGCTGCATTCGGTGTTCGCAGTCTACAACTTAATATCGATGGTATTCCGTTATCGATGCCGGACGGACAAGCCCAGACTAGTAGTATTATGCTGGATGATGCGCACAGTGTTGAAGTGTTGCGTGGTCCTCTAGCCGTGTTATATGGCAATTCAGGCGGAGGCGTCGTTGAATGGCAAAGCCTGGCACCACAGCTATCTTCTATTAGTTTTGCAACACAGCAGTCAGCAGATAATCTACAGCGCTATACCGCTGATCTGCAGTACGCCGGGGACACACACCAGTTCAAATTAATGGCTTCAGATTTTCAAACTGATGGTCCTCGTCCTCATAACAGTGCCGAACGTGAACAGCAGGCATTTCGTTGGTACATAGATATTTCCGATTCTCAGCGCCTTATCGTTCGCTACGATAATAATTACGCGCCTCTATTGCAGGATCCCAGCGCATTGACACCTTCCGCGTGGCGTGAAGATCCTGAGCAAACGGTGCAACGCGCTATCGATTTTAATACCCGAAAAAGTATTCATCATCGCCAGGGCTCATTAAGTTGGGAGCTTGAGCGCAATAATGCAACTTATCGTGTATCAGCATGGCAGGGTGATCGCGATATCGTCCAGTTTTTACCGTTCTCCGGCGCTGACGCAACGAGTTCAGGTGCTGTGATTGACCTGTCTCGCCAGTTTGAGGGGCTTCATGCTTTTGCTAACTGGTCACTAAACAACCATGTTGATGTTAGTGCTGGTTGGATAGACGAAAGACAGCAGGATCATCGCTTTGGTTTGGTCAACGATAGCGGAGAACGAGGAGATCTTAGACGTGATGAATTTAATCATATCGACAGCCGCAGTCTATATGGCCGCATAGCCTGGCAGTTGGCACCTAATTGGCAACTTGACGGTGGGTTGCGCTATAACGATATTGATTACCGCGTTACTGATAGCTACATTACCGCAGAAAACCCTGATGACAGCGGTAGCAGAACATTTGATGAACTCTCGAGTGCGGCGGCGCTAACGTGGCAGGCAACCGAAAAAGTCAGTGCCTATGTCAGTTATGGCGAAGGCTTTGAAACGCCCACGTTAACAGAGCTGGCTTATAGAAATGAAGGCTCAGGCCTTAATCGAAACCTAGCCCCTTCAACCAATAGTCAATATGAAGCAGGTTTAAAAGCGATATTAGCTGATGGCTGGCGACTTGGCTTGTCATACTTTGACATTCAAAGCGACAACGAAATTCTTGTTGATCAGTCAAATGATGGCCGCACGACGTATCGAAATGCCGCACAAACATCACGCGATGGTTTTGAGCTATCGCTGGAAGGGGATATCACAGAGCGTCTTAATGCATGGGTGTCTTACACCGATATTAGCGCTGTGTTTGACTCGGGGTCGCTTCGTGGTAATACGCTTCCCGGCGTTGCGGAGCAACAGGCCTTTGCCCGTTTAAATTACGATTTAGCACAACAATGGCAGCTACAATTATCCGCGCGTTATAGAGGTAACACGTTCACCGCTGATGAAAATACCGTGTCAGCTCCCAGTTATACTGTTTTTGATGCCGCATTGCGCAAATCCTGGCAAATTGGAGAGCATCAACTAAAGGGCTGGCTTTTAGTCGATAACATAAGCGATAAAAGCTATGTGGGTGCCGTAGTGGTTAATCAGGGCAGTGGGCGAGCCTTTGAGCCAGCCGTAGGTCGGCAGGTTAGCGTCGGGTTAAAGTGGACCCGACGCTTTTAGATTTTGTCAGTTAAATAGATTTAAGAGCAATGGTTAAACCATTGCTCTTAATACATCCAGCAGTCGCTCTGCTGTCTGCTCTGACGAAGCAGGATTTTGCCCGGTAATCAACATACCGTCCTGCACAGCGTAAGCCTGCCAATCATCAACTTTTCGATAATGGCCGCCTTTATTACCAAGTTCGTCCTCTAACAAGAAAGGAACAACGCTTGTTAAACCTACCGCTTCCTCTTCGCTGTTACTAAAACCGGTTACGGTACGGCCCTGAACAATTGGATCCCCTGATGGGGTTTTGGCATTAAGCAGTACCGCTGGCGCATGGCACACGGCAGAAACAGGTTTACCCTTGCTCCAAAACTGTTCAATCAAATGAATCGACTGTTGATCGTTGGTTAAGTCCCACAACGGTCCGTGTCCGCCGGGATAAAATATGGCGTCAAAATCATCTACCTGTACTTCATCCAATTTGCACGTTGTCGCAAGTTTATGCTGCGCCTTATCGTCTTTATCAAAACGATGAGTTGCTTCGGTTTGCGCATCTTCTCCCTGGCTGTTTGGATCAATTGGCGGTTGCCCGCCTTTAGGTGATGCCAGTGTGACTTCAGCGCCAGCATCAGTAAATACGTAATAAGGGGCGGCAAATTCCTCTATCCAAAAACCGGTTTTATTGTCGGTATCGCCGAGTTTATCGTGCGATGTAAGTACCATTAAAATTTTCACTACTGTCTCCTTTACTACCGCTCTGTGTCATCAAACTTACGAATTTAGTCCGCTTACCGATCACCTGAATCTTCAAGCCAACGGTAGAGTGTCCGGCGGGTAACACCTAAAACTTCGGCAGCTTTTGATTTGTTTCCCTGCACATGCGCCAACACCTTTTTAATATAGTCTTCCTGCATTTCATTGAGGGTTGGCCATCGGCTCGCCGGAGTCACCGATTCAGCTTCATTTTCGGCTTCAAATTCAGTGATACGCTGCGGCAAATTCTCGGCATGGACTTCACCATCCTGACTAAACGCAACAGCTCGCTCTATCGCGTTTTGCAACTCCCGAACATTGCCGGGGAACGGGTATCGATAAAGTAGCTCAAGCGCATCGCTGTCAATATCATTAGCAAAATGCCTGACCAACCGTTCGATATCTTCACCACGCTCTCTCAATGCCGGAACTCGGATAGAAAATGTCTCTAACCGATAAAATAAGTCTTGTCTAAAACTACCATTTTCAACTTTTTTCTCTAAGTCCTGATGCGTGGCTGCAAGAATTCGTACGTTAACATGCTCCTCTTTGTCACTTCCTACCGCTCTGAGGGTTCCTTCCTGAAGGACACGAAGCAGTTTAGCCTGTAACGCCATTGGCATTTCACCAATTTCGTCTAACAACAACGTGCCACCGTCGGCCTGTTTCAATAAACCGTTACGCTTTCCTTTTGCACCGGTAAACGAACCCGCTTCATGACCAAAAAACTCACTTTCCATCAGCTCAGCTGGAATTCCTGCACAATTTACTGCCTGAAAAGGTTTGTCCGATCTATCGCTTAGCTGATGAATAGCGTTCGCCACAAGCTCTTTACCCGTGCCGCTCTCACCCAAAATAAGCACACTGCCGTCAACTTTAGCAATTTGCTCTATTTGACTGTAGAGTTTGCGCATGGCCGGACTCTGACCAATCATTCCGCCCGGACCCGTCTGTTCTGACTTAAATCGCTTGAGCTGTTGCTTTAAGTTTCGGTGTTCAAGAATGCGTTGCACGCTTAAAAGCAAATGTTCGACGTCCAAAGGCTTAGTTAAGAAATCCGCCGCTCCATGCTTTAACGCGTCCACAGCTTGATCCACCGTACCAAAAGCGGTAATCAGTAATACTGCCGGGGGCGTACTTTGCTGTTGAACCGTCTCTAGCAAAGATAAGCCTGACGCTCCGGGAAGCCGAATATCACTGACCACGACATCACAATCTAGACTCGCCAGCAGAAAATCCTCTACCGTACCAAAGTGGCTCACTTGATAACCTTCCGCCGCAAGCTCTTCCACTAACAGTTCATTTAGCGCCGGATCGTCCTCAACTACCGCAACATGGGCCTTACCTCTGCTCATTTTTATTTCCCTCAGACTTAGGCAACAACAAACGCACACAACAACCACCCTGAGACGAGTTATCAAGCTTCATTGAACCACTATGGTCACTCATTACATGACTGACAATTGTAAGTCCTAAGCCCGTTCCCTTGCCTTGTGGCTTGGTACTTTTAAATGGTTGCGTAGCATCATTTTTTATTGACTCATCTATACCGGCTCCGTCATCCAGTATATTGATCTCCACCATCTCATTAACTTCTACAGTTACGCGGATTTCATTGGTTGCGGCTTGCAATGCATTACGTAATACGTTAACCAAAGCCAGTTCAAATCGTTTTATGTCGACTGCAACGTTCGCCTGTTCAGTGGAATCTATTACTATATTTATACCATCGCTATCGCGCTCGTAGCTCAAGGCTTTTATTGCTCGCTGTAGTATTTCATTTATTTCTACTGAAACCCTTTCTGATACCGGGGTTCTGGAGAACGCAAGCAGCTGATTAACCAGACCCGTTAGACGCTGAACTTGCCCTCTAACGGCTTCTAGTTGACGCCGGTCATCTTCATCAGGCATCCGCTTAAGTAGACGTTTTGCGCGAGCATCAATAACAGTTAAGGGTGCGCCAAGCTCGTGCGCAACGCCGCTGGCTACACTCCCTATTGCAGCCATTTTTTCCTGTTCGCGCAGCGCTTGTTGTAAACGTTCTTCCTCTTTACGTCGGCTTTCAAGCTCTTGTTCTGCCAGTGAAATGCTATCCAGCATACGATTCAAACCGATACCTATTTCAGCAATTTCACTGGGCCCATTGGGCGCAACTCGAATTGCTCTATCACCCTCCGCAACCTTTCGCATCGCATTTTTTAACTCAACGACATGGCGCCCAACACCTCTAAAGTGCCCAAATATTAATACCGCAAAAGTAATTGCCCCAAACGCAGCCCAACTGAGCCAGGCAACCTGACTCAGCTGCTCAAACCGGTCATCAAAATCACTGGCTTTTCGGTTAATTTGCAGCAAGCCTATGATGCGACCTCCTCGATCAATAATTGGCATAAATTGGGAGAATACGTCTTTACCTTCGACCCGCCGGTAATCATCCTGAGTGACTCCCGTTTTAACCGTTTGTTGTGCCAAAAAACTGTTAGACAAATCTGTTTCGGTGATTCCAGCTTCAGCAACCTGCTGACCCTTTACGTTGTATACTGATGCACCATAGACGCGTCCGATAGAAAAAACAGAATCCAGATTGGCTTTAACCGTCCTGAGGTCGTTAGTTAATAGTGCATCACTTATCGGTAAACTAATTGCGCGCCCCAATAACTCCAGGTCAGCTTTTAATCGTTTTTCTTCCTGATCCGCAATTAACTGTAACCCAAAGCTAATTGCGAGACCTGAGATCACGACCATCGGCACAACAACATAAATAAGTAATCGCTTTTGGAGGCTAGACAGATTAAAACTGTATCTTTTTGTCATTAATAACTCCCAGAGTGTATCAAAACGATACACTTATTTAGTCGAGTAACCAAACATAATGCCTAGAGATAATTAAAACTCTTACTTTTCAAAATCTTAATAAGTTGGCATGGTCTTCGCTACAGTGTAGATGAGCAAAATTAATTCCAGAAAATAAATCTAGGAGCTTATTATGAAAAAGACACTATTAGCATTAGCAACCGTAATGGCCTTTGGCTCAACAGCGGCTATCGCTCAACAGCAGGGTCAAACTCAAGGCCAGGCGCAGCAGCAGATGCAACAGCAGCAAGTTGAAGTAACAGAAGGAATGCTGGTCAAGTTTGTTGCCGCAATGGAAGAAGTACAAGGCGTTACTCAAAAATACCGTGAAAAATTCCAGAATGCTGAAAACCAAGAGCAAGCACGCACAATTCAACAATCTGCACAGGAAGAAATGATTGCTGCTGTTGAAGATGCAGGCCTGACGCCGCAACAATACAATTCGATCATTCAACAAGCTCAGAATGACGAAGAATTGCGCAACCGTCTTCAGGAAATGACAGGTGACGGCAACTCGTAATTAGTGCTTTGCGACAGAGAACAAAAGGCGGCTCTTAGCCTAATGCCGATCAGTTAAGAAATTTTTAGCGATCGGTTGACCGATCCGGCAGAGCCTTCAAAATCCATAGTCAGACTCTCTGGCTATGGATTTTTT
>NZ_SNXI01000028.1 GCF_004362895.1 Idiomarina aquatica
GCCCTTGCCATTCGGATTATCTTCCCCTCAGTCAGGGTGATCCAGGCTTCTTACAACCTGGCGGGTTTGCCAGCTTCGCTGGGCAAACAAAAAAGCCCGACTCAATGAGTCGGGCGAAAACTACAATCCAGGGAGAACAATTTTTGAGGGCTGGCTTGTTCAGTCCAATAACTTGCCCTCACTTACTCCGACTAGGTCGCTTAAAAAAAGTTCATAATGATGCAAATTTTTTAATGTGCTTCGTCCCAATTTATACCTACACCGGCCTCTGCAATTAACGGCACATCCAGGCTTGCTGCCTGTTCCATGACATCACTAAGTTTTTTCACATAGGTATCAATTTTTTGCTCAGCAATCTCAAAAATGAGTTCATCATGTACCTGCATTAGCATTCGTACGTCATCCTGGCATTGCTGCTTTGCTATCCACTCATTAACCGCAAGCATTGCGCGCTTAATGATGTCAGCAGCAGTTCCCTGCATAGGTGCGTTTATTGCAGCACGCTCCGCAGCTTTGCGCCGGGCACCATTAGACGCCTTGATATCAGGTAGCGGCAGACGACGGCCGTAAAGTGTTTTCACATACCCTTGTTCTTTCGCCAGTTTGCGTGTCTCTTCCATGTAGTTGAGCACCCCTGGGAAGCGCTCAAAATAACGGTCCATATAATGTTGCGCTTCGTGCCGGGGAATATCTAATTGGCGAGCCAGACCGAAAGCCGACATACCATAGATTAGACCAAAGTTGACGGCCTTAGCTCGACGCCGTTGTTCATCGGTAACCTCGTCCAACGAACACGAAAAGACCTCAGCCGCTGTTGCACGGTGAATATCTTTACCGTCTGCGAACGCGGTCAGCAGCGCCTTGTCTTGCGATAAGTGGGCCATAATCCGCAATTCAATTTGGCTATAATCGATAGCTACCACTTTATAACCGCTTTCCGCGATAAACGCCTTACGAACACGACGACCCTCTTCGGTACGGATCGGTATGTTCTGCAGGTTAGGATCAGTAGATGAAAGTCGACCCGTTGCAGCAACCGCTTGCTGATATGACGTATGCACTCTGCCGGTATCGGGATTAATCATTTTCGGTAACTTATCAGTGTACGTTGATTTTAATTTAGACAAGCTACGATGGCGCAGAATCACGTCCGGCAAAGGATAGTCATGAGCAAGCTCGTGTAACACATCTTCTGCGGTCGAGGGAGCACCTTTTGGCGTTTTCTTTATCACCGGCAGCTCAAGTTTTTCGAATAAAATCTGCTGCAACTGCTTGGTTGAACCCAGATTGAACTCCTCACCAGCGATATCAAACGCTTTACGTTCATATTCTGTTAAAAGCTGCTCGATATCGTGGCTCTGCTGCGCCAGCATATCAGCGTCAATTTTTACGCCATACTCTTCCATGTCGGTAAGCACCGGTATCAACGGCACTTCGATGTCACAAAGTACCGACATGAGCTCATCGCTAGTGTCTTTTACTTTGTTCCAGAGCACCTCATGCAGCCGTAGTGTCACATCCGCATCTTCTGCTGCATACGGAGCAGCCTGGTCTAACGCAATTTGATTAAATGTCAGCTGCTTCGCGCCTTTGCCGGCAATATCTTCGAACTTCACCGGCTTATGATTTAAGTATTGCAGGCTCAGGGTATCCATATCGTGTCGCGAACCGACACTGTTAAATACGTAGGAAGCCAGCATGGTGTCGTTTTTTATGCCGCCAAGACGAATACCATAACGACGCAGTATATGTGCGTCGTACTTAAGGTTCTGCCCTACCTTTTGTGGTGTTTCAGCTTCAAGAAGCGGTTTTAACTGCTCCAGCAACCACGCACGGTCAACTTGATCCGGTGCTTCCATGTAATCATGTGCCACCGGAATATAAACGCCCTCGCCAGCCTTCACGGCCAGCGAAACACCAACCAGTTCGGCTTCCATGTACTTAAGGCTGGTAGTCTCCGTATCGAATGCAAAGTATTCAGCCTGTTTCAATGTTTCAAGGTAGTCACGAACCTCCTGCTCGGTAAACAGGGTTTTATAATCGTCATGTGAGATGCTGGTTTCTGGTCCGTCAGATTCACCAGCTTCAATACCTAGTGCCTGGTCTGTAGCTGCACCAATTTCATGTAACTCTCCCAACCAACGGCGGAATTCACATTGCCCGTATAACTCGGCTAATTTCTTATTATCAGCAGGCTCAATCGCCAGTTGTTGCGGGCTAAACTCTAGCTCCACATCACATTTAATCGTGGCCAGTTCGCGTGACATCAGTAGTTGATCACGAAACTCGGTTAACTTGGCGGGCATTGATTTTGCGCCCCGAAAACTTAACTGCGTTACCGCGTCAATATCCTCATAAATCGCGTCAATCGATGGAATGCCTTGCAGCATAGCTTGTGCAGTCTTCTCACCAACTTTCGGCAACCCCGGAATGTTGTCCGAGCTATCACCCATCAGTGCGAGGTAATCAATAATTTGGTTTGGCTCAACACCAAACTTTTCCTTTACACCCGCCTCATCCAGCAAGGTATCGGTCATGGTATTTATCAGCATGACGTGCTCATTGACCAGCTGCGCCATATCTTTATCGCCGGTGCTAATCAGCGTAAAGCGCCCTTCCTCGCCTGCCTGCGTGGCCAGGGTACCAATAACATCGTCAGCTTCCACCCCGTCTATGCATAACAGAGGCAATCCCATTGCTCTTACAATATCGTGCAACGGCTCGATTTGGCTACGCAGGTCATCTGGCATCGGTGGCCGGTGTGCCTTATATTCCGCATAAATATCACTACGAAACGTTTTCCCCTTTGCATCAAATACTACGGCCATATTTTCTGGCTTATAGCGCTTAAGTAAACTGCGCAACATGTTAACAACGCCGTATATGGCACCGGTCGGTTCACCTTTAGAGTTGGTCAGGTGTGGCGGAGCGTGGAACGCACGAAATAAATAAGAGGAACCATCAACAAGAACAAAGGGATTTTCGGGTACTGATTTGGTCATTAATTGAGCCTGTCGTATCGCTTTTGCATAGTTGGCAAAGGATGCCATAGGTCGACCAGCAAGGCTAGCGACAGCAACTGTATATCTTGTGGATAACTCTGTTGACAATTAGCTCTTCCACAGCAAGAAAATATTTTTCTTCCGTGTCGCGCTCAACTGCAAAGGCTTGTTTTTGAAGGGGTTTAATACAGCAGGCATCCCATTGTGCCCATCTTTTTATTTTTATGTTCCCGTGTGGAAACATTTTTTATCCGTTTGATGCACAACGTGACTTCAGTGCAAAACGGTCAGTTAGATTAACACAAATTTTTTAGTGATCTAGGACTATGTGATATTTTCTTAGACCTTTTTGTAAGACATTCACGTATTCCTTATAAACAATCATTTTTTTATTCGGTATTTCAATGCATTGGCAACTAGCTGACGCCAACGATCCCTTTTACTACTGGCATAATTTTGATGTCGTCCGGCGCTGGGTCCTAACTTATCACGACAAATTATTGTCAGTTAGGCAGCGCACGATATTAGCTGAGTACCTTGCCTTACCCAAAGATGCTCAATGTCTTTGGTTGCGGCTGTTTATGCGTAAGGGCGAGTTATTCCGGGTCGATCGCTTGTCGTATGGCGAAATTAATATACCTATTGCATTAAAAACACTTAACAACCGCGGTTGGATTGAATCCGTTAAAGAGCCTGATAAAAACAGTTTGCTCATTTTTACGGTAGCTGAACTCAGTAACTTTTATAATCTAAAACGAACAACTAAAACCGATAAAAAGTCATTGGTGGAGGAGCTTTCAACTGCGGTTTCTACGCTGCCGGGCGAGCTTGTTCGGCTGCGACAAAATGACTGCTTTAATGAGCTATCGATGCTGTTCTTTGGCAATAGCCACCAGCAAATTTCTGAGTTTGTTGTTGCTGCACTAGGCCATGTTCGCTACGAGAACTATCACATTCGTCCGCACGCGGTATTTCCTGATCAGGAGACGTTCCACTATTTTTGCCAGTTAGAATCTATACGACGCTACTACCGGGAACTGAGTAGCCACGATGAAGTCATTGCACTGGCGCAAGGTTTAATTGATAACCCTCTGATAAAAGACGTTCCGGAGCGTCTGAAAAACAAAACTAACCAATTAATAAACCGGATAGCCCGTGATTGCGAGCGAGCCAGACAGATTGACTTAGCTTTACGGCTTTATCGATACGCTGAAAGGCCGCCGAGTCGCGAACGTCAGGCAAGGCTGTTATATAAATTAGACTCTGATACTTGCTATTCATTGCTGCTGGACATGGTCGAACGACCATGGGATGAGCCAGAACGCAACGTTGCATCACAGTTACTCAAACGTTGGTTTAAACAGCATAATGGCAATGCTGAATTCGCTATACCCAGCGCAGCAGCAGCATTAGACTTCAAGCCCCGACAGGTCGAACAGGCCGCGCTCGCCTATTACGTAGCACAGGGCTGGAGTGGCCTTCACGCTGAGAATATAATTGTGCAGTCGTTATTTGGGCTCATTTTCTGGGATATCATCTTCGCCGACGTCGATGGTGCATTTATTCATCCGTTTCAGCGCGGTCCCCGCGATCTTAATTCACCCGGTTTTTACCGTAAGCGTAAGGCCAAGATTCAACGTCGGCTAACATCGCTGGCAAAGCATCCCAATGTCGTTAAGTCACGGATTAGACACCAATTGCAGACCAAGCAAGGATTGGCAAACCCATTTATTCCATGGAAGTGGCAGCAGCTTGACGATGTTATTGTTTGGTTAGACCGAATACCTATTCCCGTGTGGTGCAATATTTTCGAGCGCCTTGCGTTCGACGTAAAGAACAATCGTAGTGGCTTTCCTGATCTCTGGTTGTATAAGCAGGGCGAGGTTAAATTAGTTGAAGTTAAAGCTCCGGGCGATTCCCTGCGGCTCAACCAACAGCAGTGGTTACGACACTTAATCCAGAATGATGTCAATGTAATCGTATTGGACGTTAATCCATTGAATGCCTTAAATGCTCAATAACCGGCACTATTTGAGGAAGCTCACACTGCCACCACAGTCGATAGCTCTCTGCAGCCTGCCCGACCAGCATGCCTAAGCCATCACTAAGCTGAGCCTCGCTGACCGCGGCCGTGTGGGCTAAAAACGATGTTCTGCCGGGACCATAAACCATGTCATACACAAACTGCGCGCCACCAAGCACGGTGGTAGGTACATCAGGCAGCTTGCCGGATAGGGAGGCGCTCGTTGCATTAATAACAATATCGACGCCACTAACCGTCTGCCAAGTTGTTACTGCCCGAACATTTGCATGTCCATCGCCGAGTTGCTGTGCTTTAATTGCCGTACGATTAGCGATCCACACAGTCTCGGGGTTTGCGTCCAGGATATTCTTTAAAACACCTCGCGTTGCGCCGCCGGCCCCTAAAATAAGAACTCTACGGCCAGCAATATCGATGCCCTGTCTTCTTATATCGCGGAGTAGTCCCGCGCCATCCGTGTTTGCGCCTAACAGCCCTCCGGCTGGTAATGGAATTAACGTATTAACCGCACCACTGACGCGCGCTTCCTCGGTCAATTTTGTCGCCTGCTGCCAGGCCTGTTGTTTAAACGGCACGGTAACATTAGCGCCAGCTAATCCCTGATTAAATTCCGTTGCGATAGTGCGCGCAAAACCATGCAGGGAAACAAGCTGCTTTTTATAGCTGATTTCATGTCCGTATTGCTTTGCAAACAGAGCGTGAATATCCGGCGAGCGACTATGACTTATCGGATTGCCGAAGACGCAAAAACGACGCATAACTAACCGCCTTGGCCGGGGCTCATGTTTGCCCAGTCTTTGGGTAATAAGAAATACTCAGTAAGCGCAGCTTCCGGAGAACCTGGCTCTGGTGCCCAGTCGTATTCCCACCGCACCATCGGCGGCATCGACATAAGAATTGACTCAGTTCGGCCTCCGGTCTGTAAACCGAAAAGGGTTCCGCGGTCCCAGACTAAATTAAATTCAACATAACGCCCGCGACGGTATAGTTGAAACTGCCGCTGTTGGTCTGTGTAATTAGTATCTTTACGTTTTTGTACAATCGGTTCATAGCCATCGCAAAACGCGTCACCAACTGCTTTAATGACAGCAAATGCATCATCGAAAGAACGATCATTTAAGTCATCAAAAAAAACCCCTCCAACACCTCGCGCTTCGTTGCGATGCTTTAGATAAAAGTAATCATCACACCAGGTTTTATATTTTGAATACAAGGTATCGTCGACGGCATCCAGTGTCTTTTTCGCATGTTGATGCCAATAAATGACGTCTTCTTCAACAGCATAAAAAGGTGTCAGGTCAAATCCTCCACCAAACCACCACACCGGCTCTTCGCCTGGTTTCTCAGCAATAAAAAAACGAACATTCATATGTACCGTTGGCACATGCGGATTATTGGGATGAAACACTAACGAGACGCCACACGCATTAAAGTCTCGGCCCTCTAATTCAGGACGATGGGCGGTCGCACTTTTGGGTAATTGCTCGCCATAAACATGGGAAAAGCCGATACCTGCCTGCTCAAAAATTTTGCCCTGTTTCATTACGCGCGAACGGCCACCACCGCCCTGCTCCCGCTGCCATTGGTCCTGTTGAAACTGACCCTCGCCATCTAGACTTTCGATACGCTCACAGATCTGGTCTTGCAAGTGCATCAGGTAAGCGAGTACGGGCTTCAGTTTTTGTTCATTCATGACTGTCTAAATACCTTTTTAGTCAAGGGATCGATAATTTGACTCGGCGCAGCAGCCCCGCCGACATCTGCATCCATAATCCAATTTAGTGCATCACCAAAATACGCTCGAACTTCATCGGCTGTGCGGGCCGGCTCTTCACCGGCTGGGTTTGCGCTGGTTGAGACTAGCGGCGTTCCCAGCTTTCGACATAGTTCCCGTGCCGGCTCGAAAGCCGTGACGCGCACTGCTATGGTCTCTCGGCCACCGGTTAGTAGATGAGATACGAATTTGCGCGCGGGCAAAATTAATGTTGTTGGTCCGGGCCAATGAGAGAACACCGAAAAGCGTTTATCCTGACCTATGGCCTGATCATCAACATAAGGTAATAGCTGGCTGTAATCCGCTGCAATTAAAATCAGTCCCTTGTCGACGGGACGCTGTTTTAGATCCAGTATTTTTTGAATCGCAGTATCGTTAGTGGGATCACAGCCCAAACCAAAAACAGCTTCCGTTGGATAGGCAATTACGCCCTCGAGCAACGCTTCTCGCGCCGAAGTAATATCATCTGGGGTCAACGCTTAGTTCTCCAACATATAAAGGTTAGTCAAAATTATAACGCGTCAGACTTGTAATCACAGGATTTTCGCGCACATACGTGGCGCTCGACACCATGCTGTTTTTTACGCAACAGCAATGGGTACTGACATAACGGACAGGTTGCTTGTATTGGCGGGAGGTTTACTGAAAACTCGCATTGTGGGTATTTATCGCAAGCGTAAAAGCTCCGCCCTGTTCGCGTGGTTTTCTGGATCAGTTTGCCGTCACGGCTTTCGCGTTGGCACTCAGGGCAGGCAACAGTCGGTTGTTGCGAAGAGTTTTGGTCGGGCTCTGCAACAAAGTCGCAGCCAGGATAACCACTACAGCCGACGAACAAGCCATAACGGCCACTTTTTAACTGTAGCTCACGTCCACACTCAGGGCAATCAACACCTAGCCCTTCAGGCTCGATATCGGCTTGGTCTCGCAACCCCTGGGTATACTCGCAGGCAGGAAATGCAGAGCACGCTAAAAAGCTGTTATGCCCTTTATGCTTTACCTGCAATTCACTACCACATTCCGGACAACGCTGCATTAAACCTGACTACCTCCGTCATTACTGACGCCTGTTTAGTGCAATGGCCCGTCTGGCTCCTCAAATAGTAAACCTTCCATTTGATCGTAAGCCGCTTCATGACCTGGCAGATTAAACAGTACCATCAACACAACCCACTTAAGGTCATCAAGGTTAAAGTTTGCAGTTTCAAGCTCCATTACCCGGTCGATGACCATTTCTCGCGTTGCAAAGTCTAACACACCGAGATTTTCGAGATAAATCAAAAAACCCCGGCACTGACAATCGAGCCGGGAAACTTCCTGCTCGGTAAAAACCCGAACCGACTGCGACGGTTGAGAGGTTAAGAAAGATTTTCCCTCACTGTCCTGCAAATCGGCTAAACGCTCCAGCCAAGCCAGTGCTTTTTGGATCTCTTGTCGATGAAAACCTGCCCGGGCAAGCTCATCAGTTAGCTCATCATGGTCGACAACGACCTCTTGTTCCGAGTGAATGTAGTTCTCGAACAAGTACATGAGGATATCAAACATAGTTTAGCGCCTCCCCACTCTGATATAACCACCCGGTACTGCTGCTACAGCGCCCTGTAATTCGAGTAATAATAATTGTTCCGTTACTTTGGCTGCAGAAAGACCACTACGTTCGATTAACTTATCGACACTAGTGACCTCTAGCCCCACATTAGCTAACAATTTATCGTTTGCCAAGCTTTCTGTGATTGGCTGAGGCTGAGTCTTGGCAGGGCCTTGTTTAAAATCAACTCCAACCCATTCGGCAACTTGCTGAGGGTGGTAAAGCAACTCCGCACCCTGCCGAATTAACCAGTGGCAGCCCTCATGCTCCGATGCAAACAAAGGTCCGGGAACCGCTCCGACATGGCGACCTTGATTTATTGCAGCAAGCGCAGTCGAAATAGAGCCGCTGCGCAGCGCTGCTTCCATCACCACCACACCATGACTTATGCCACTAATAATACGGTTGCGTCGTGGAAAATGATCCATTCTCGCTTGAATCCCTGGCGGGAATTCAGAAATCAGTACGCCTTGATGGGATATCAGTCGATGCAATTGTCGGTTCCGCGCAGGATAGATTTGATCAATCCCGGTGCCTAGCACAGCAATTGTGCGTCCACTTTCGATTGCTGATTTATGCGCTTGCGCATCGATACCCATAGCAAGCCCACTGACCACCACCAAGCCGTTTTCGGCGCATTCACCGGCAAACCAATCGGTGGCATGCAAGCCACTATGTGATGCTTTACGTGAACCTACGATAGCTATACCAGTAGCGTTAATCAGCTCTGCTCGTCCCTGATAAAACAATAGCCAGGGCGGATCATCTATTTGCCTTAAACGGTCAGGATATTCATGATCATAAAAACCTATCACTCCCTGATTGCTGGATTCCTGCCAAGCCAACGTAGCCTTAACCCACTTTGCGTCTACCGGTTTTAGCGATTGCTCCCATCGGTCAATTACCTCGCTGGTACTTTTCAGCTCCCTCGCAGCCTTTCTTATCTCTTGGTTTGCACGATTAAGCCCCAATAATATACATACATCCTGTTGATTCATGGACTGTCCTTATCCCCCTAAAATGCGTTAAACTAAGGGTAGTCAAAGCAATGGAGTATTTTTATGTCTCAGTTAACGGTTCTAAAATATCCGGATGAGCGTTTGCGCAAGGTTGCAGAACCGGTAGCGACCGTTGATGATGCGCTGCGCGCCACCGTAGACGATATGTTTGAGACCATGTATGAGTCTCAGGGTGTCGGCCTGGCCGCCACTCAGGTAGACGTTCATAAGCGCTTATTTGTCGCTGACTGTAGCGAAGATCAGAACGAGCCGTTGGTGTTTATTAACCCTGAGATTACAAAAGCTGAGGGTCATTTCACCAACGACGAGGGTTGCCTGTCTTTCCCTGGTGTGTATGCGAAGGTAGAACGCGCAGAACGCATTACGGTCGAAGCTTTGGATCGCAATGGTGAAAAGTTCAGCCTCGACGCAGAAGGCCTATTGGCGATTTGTATTCAGCACGAGCTGGATCATTTGAACGGTAAGTTATTTGTCGATTATTTATCGCCTTTAAAACAGAACCGTATCCGCAAGAAACTCGAAAAAGAACAACGAATACAGCAAAAAATGACGGCGGATGCCGAATAATGAGTCAATCTCTTCGCGTTGTTTTCGCAGGCACCCCGGATTTTGCGGCACAGCATTTACGTCAATTACTACAAACTGAGCATAACGTAGTTGGTGTATATACTCAGCCGGACAGGCCTGCCGGGCGTGGTAAGAAAATGCAGCCGTCAGCGGTTAAGCAAGTCGCCATTGAACATCAGCTGCCGATCTATCAGCCTGAGTCGCTCAAAACGGCTGATGCCCGCTCCGAGCTAGAGCAGCTTGATGCAGATGTCATGGTTGTCGTGGCCTACGGTCTGTTATTGCCACAAGCGATTTTAGACATTCCTCGTTACGGTTGCGTCAACGTGCACGGCTCGCTGTTACCTCGCTGGCGTGGCGCAGCGCCGATCCAGCGCGCCATATGGGCTGGTGACACCCAATCAGGTGTTGCCATCATGCAAATGGAAGCGGGTTTAGATACTGGTCCCGTTTTACATGAAGTCAGTTGCCAGATCAGCGCAGCAGAAACTTCTGCAACGCTCTACGCTAAACTTGAACAACTCGGACCGCAGGCGCTCATATCGGTACTCGATGATCTACCCACCTTTATCGATAACGCTAAACCACAAGACGAATCGCAAGCAACCTACGCTCGCAAGCTGAGTAAGGAAGAGGGCCGCATCGACTGGCAAGCAAGCGCAGAGCAGTTAGCACGTAACGTGCGCGCGTTTTTCCCCTGGCCAACAGCGTGGTTTGATATTGAAGGGTTCAAAGGTGGACAGTCGATGGTAAAAGTACTGGCTGCAGAGGAATTAAAACAGTCCGCAGACGCGCCAGCAGGCACCATCGTGAGCGCATCAAACGAAGGGCTTGATATTGCCTGTGGCCAAGGCACTTTGAGAATCCTTGAAGCTCAAGTGCCCGGTAAAAAGCCTCAGCCCGCAGCAACACTCGTTAATGGCTACGCAACTATTTTCTGTAAGGGTAAGACGCTCGCTTAATGGACAACAAAAACAGTAAGGCATCAGGCGCGGATAGTCGTGCAGCAGCAGCACGAGTACTGCACCGAATTTTGAATGATGGTGAGAGCCTGAATACAGCGTTCCCGGCTGAAACTGCTGCGTTAGCTGAAAGTGACAAACGCCTGGCACAGGCCATCAGCTATGGCGTACTCAGATTTTTACCAGCACTTAACCGACTCGTCGCCGCCAAACTCAAGCAGCCTCTAAAGGGCAAGCTTGCTATCTTGAACTCATTGTTGTTAGTGGGCGCTTACCAACTTTATTGTTTGCGAACTAAAGATCATGCCGCAGTCAGCGCTACCGTCGAAGCAGCAAAGCGACTAAAGCGTAAGAACCATACCGGTCTTGTTAATGGTGTATTACGACAGCTACTGCGTGAGGCACCTGATAGAGATGCTACCGATCAACGAACGTTGCCAGAAGATGAGTTGTTTAACCATCCTCGATGGTTTGTTGATGCAGTAAAACATGATTATCCGGATCACTGGCAACAAATTCTGCTAGCCAACAATCAACATCCACCGATGTGGCTGCGGGTAAACCTGACCAAAACTAATGCTCATGACTATAGCAACGCATTAGCGGCAGAAGGTATCAACGGTTACATCGATAATGAGGTTGCCTCGGCGATACGATTAGAAAAGCCTTGCCTGGTGAACTCGTTACCGGGCTTTGAAGAAGGTACGGTATCGGTGCAGGATAAGTCAGCTCAACTTGCGGGCGTGTTATTACAGGCTGACGATAGTCATCGTGTATTGGACTGTTGTGCGGCACCCGGCGGTAAAACGCTGCACCTGCTTGAAACGCACTCCTTCAAAACCCCATTAACCGCCATAGACGTCGATGCAAAACGGTTGCAGCGCGTCACGGAAAATTTAGCACGCCAAAACCAACCGGCTGAGGTTATTTGTGCCGATGTTAGTGACCTTGACTCCTGGTGGGATGGCCAACCCTTTGATCGTATCTTACTGGATGCGCCCTGCTCAGGAACCGGCGTCATCAGGCGGCATCCGGACATTAAATGGCTACGCCGTAAAAGCGATATTGATAAATTGGTCGTGCTGCAGGCAGACATTCTAACAACCGTTTGGCAAGCGCTGGCCGCTGGCGGCGAGTTACTTTACGCCACATGCTCGGTTTTGGCGCGCGAGAACGAACAACAAATTAACGCCTTTCTAGCTTCCCACGATGATGCTAGTCTAATTCCTATTAATGAACATGCAGAGATGCTGCAAAAGCTTCCAGAGCCAGAAGGCGGCGACGGATTCTTTTATGCAAGGCTAAAAAAACGACCATGAAAATTATTATCCTGGGTGTAGGTCAGGTTGGCGGTACGCTAGCTGAAAACTTAGTGGGTGAGCGCAACGATATAACCGTTGTTGATACTGACATGGACTTACTCGAAGCGCTTCAGGACAAATATGATTTACAAGTTGTCGTTGGTAATGGTGCTCATCCCGATACGCTTCGACGAGCAGGAGCTGACGATGCCGACCTGCTCATTGCTGTAACAAACAGCGACGAAACTAATATGATTGCCTGCCAGGTCGCCTATTCTATATTCAATACGCCGACCAAAATTGCACGCATCCGGTCCGAAGAGTATATCCGTTACAGAGACCAGCTGTTTCATAAGAATGATGCTCCGGTCGACTACATCATCTCTCCCGAACAACTGGTCACTAATTATATTAAGAAGCTTATCGACTACCCCGGTGCATTGCAGGTAATGGAGTTTGCAAACGGCCGAGCTAGCCTGGTGGCAGTAAAAGCTTATTATGGCGGTAAACTGGTTGGTCACGCGATTTCGACGTTGCGCGAGCACATACCCAATATCGACACTCGCGTCGCGGCTATCTACCGTCAGGGGCACCCTATTCGCCCTACCGGCACGACCATTATCGAAGCTGATGATGAGGTTTTCTTTATTGCTGATACACGCCATATCAGCACGGTAATGGAAGAGCTACAAAAGTTGGAAACCAAGTACCGACGCATCATGATTGTTGGCGGCGGTAATATTGGTGCCGGCTTAGCACAGCAACTGGAAAGTGACCATCGCGTCAAGTTAATCGAACGCGACGAAGCCCGTGCCGAAGAGCTCTCTCAACGATTGGAGCATACCCTGATATTTAGGGGCGATGCATCCGATCAAAAGCTGTTAGAGGAAGAACATGTCGAGGACATCGATGTTTTTATCGCCGTTACCAACGATGATGAAGCAAACATCATGTCGGCAATGCTGGCTAAACGCATGGGCGCCCGCAAAACGATGGTCTTGATTCAACGAAGTGCTTACGTTGACCTTGTTCAGGGTGGTGAGATTGATATTGCCATATCGCCCCAGCGCGCAACCATTTCTGCCCTATTAACACATGTTCGTCGCGGCGACATTGTTAACGTTTACTCACTTCGTAAAGGTGCAGCTGAAGCAATTGAAGCAATTGCTCACGGTGACGAAAAAACGTCTAAAGTTGTCGGTAAGGCAATTAAAGAGGTGAAGTTACCTCCCGGCACCACAATTGGCGCCATTGTCAGAGGCACCGAAGTATTGATGGCACACAGTGAAACCATCATACAGTCGGATGATCACGTCATCATGTTTTTATTGGATAAAAAATATATCGATGAGGTCGAGCGTTTATTTGAACCCAGCGCGATGTTCTTTTAATCAACCAAGGTTAATTTGACTTGTCCCTGAGATACCGCATCCAGCTTTGCCTGCAGCGCGTCTAGCTGTTCAGGTATAACGCCAACAGTTTGCTTTACTCGCTCCGCAAAATCACTTTGCACTACACGAATATCAAACTGCTTCCACAGCGATTCAATGTTGCCCTGTAATTCATACGGATAGGATAGCTGGTAGTTACAGCGATAAACAACCAGTTCTGTTTTTAACGTTTCGAGAGCCTCAGCAACGGACTGACTATAAGCGCGTTGTAAACCGCCGGTACCCAATTTTGTTCCGCCAAAGTAGCGAACTACCACCGCAGCAATATCACCAAGCCCGGCATTCTGCAGCACCATCAACATCGGGCGCCCGGCGGTGCCGGAAGGCTCCCCATCATCACTAGACGCAAGAGTCGGTTGGTTAGTTGGCGAACCAACGATGCTTGCGGTGCAGTAATGACTCGCTTTGGGCCACTCCATTTGCGCCCGAGTCAGCAACTCAGCACAGTCCCCAGCACTAAAAGCCGGCGCAATAATGGCAATAAATCGGCTATTTTTTATTTCAATTTCATGTACGCTGCAAGCTACCGGGCGTTGATAATCTTTAGTCATAATCCGGCTGTATCATCATCGATTCCAGGCGTTCAAAAAGATTGCCCTGACCCTCGTGCAGCATGAAATAGATTTGCTGATACGTCATCACCGCTTTGACATAATCACGAGTTTCGTAATAAGGGATTTGTTCAATCCACTCATCGGCAGGCGTCGGTGAGTCCGGTAACCAATCCAGAACTTTATAATAGCCCGCATTATAAGATGCCGTAGCCAGTAGGTGATTATTATCAAAGCGGTTATTTAAACGACTTAAGTAATAAGTACCAAGCTCAACATTCACTTCCGGGCGATGCAGCTGTCTGTAGCTAATATTGTCATTTTTTAACCGTCGCGCGGTACTCGGCAAAATCTGCATCAAACCACGCGCCCCGGCGCTAGAATATGCATCAGCTCTGAAGGCACTCTCGCGCCTTGTAATCGCCATCGCCCACGACGGATCGATGCCTACTTTGTCTGAGGCGGACGACAACAGCTCCCCATAAGCCATCGGGAAACGAATACTTACCGCATCAAAATAGCCAATTTGAGCTAGAGTCCAAATGGCCTGGTCATGCCACTCCCATTCACTCGCCAACAATGCAGCCGCTTTGTGCTCGCTACCATCCAGTTGCGTTAATAAATGGTTCCATTCCCGTCTGGCATCAACAAACCGTTCCAGTTGAATAAATTCGTAAGCACGGCGTGCACTGGGATGATTTCTAACCGATTCTAACTCCACCACACTAACATCGACCGGTTCACGCTCTAAATTAACCGGCTGACCTAAACGTGCGGCCGCCATAAAACCATAATAGTTTCGTTCTTTTGCCAGTTCGGTATAGATCTCATTAGCCGCCAGTTCATTACCGGTAATTTCACTTGCACGGGCAAGCCAATAACGCCACTGAGCGCCGCCGCCAATCGCCGCCGGCAAACTTGAAATGGTTTGCCTCAAACTAGCGAAATCACGGTCTTTCAAGTACGAAGCCAGGCGCCATTGTAAGGTGCGTTCATCAAGCCCGGTTAATGGCACGCGTTGATGCCATATCCTAGCCTCAGGGTGGTCTTTTAAACTAAGTGCTACGGCAAACTCTTCTGCAATCGTCTCTCTTTGCTCAGCACTAAACGGCAACCGCTTAATGAGTTTGTCGTAGGAAGAAAGCGCCAGGCTCTCTTCTCGCCAAATTAGCTTTTTAAGTGCGTAAGTCGCAATTTCTGCTTCGCGTTTTGGATCACGGCCTAACCAACGGTTGTCAGAATGGATCGCTGCAGGGGAATACCGGACTTTGTGAAAAAGCTCGCCAAGATACTGGATATTATCAGGCATAAGTCCTGTTAAATAAGGTATTAACGTGGCGTTGCCTCCATCTGCCGCAAGTTTAATGCGCTGCCAGACTTTTTTCGTTGTTCGGGCACCTAGTTCAGCCCATTCGTTTAGTATCCCATCACACGCTGTCGGCACTGAAAAACCATGTAACCAAACGCCATCGACCTTCTTGATAAAGGGTTCATTTTCAAGCCCTTGATTACGCTCGGCACTAATTAACTGACATCGATGCGTTAGTGTGCCGGGATAACGAAAGTCGCGAATAAACCGTTCCTCTTCTTTTTGCCCTGCCAAATAGTCAAGCCAGGGGCGTCGCAACTGCCAATCAAGAGGGGTGCCTTCGTACTGCTGCAAAAACGTTAAAACACGTTTCTCATTAGCTAAATAACCAACTTGCTGGAGACGTTCTAATTCAAGATATGGCAACAGCGGATAATCGGTTAGTTGAGCCCGCAATTGTCGGTATTCGGCTAACCTGCCGCGCTTAGCGGCGTATTCAGCCTTAACAAATAACTCTCGTTGTTCTGCCAAACGCTCGTCAGGCACAGCTTGCGGCTTAGCGTTAACAGATAAGACTGTTGCCAAGGCAAATGTGGCAGTCGCTATGTAGCGACTGTAACGAATGATAAACGACTGCTTTTTCATTAATTCAAACGCATGTTTAAATAACCGTTGAAAAATTGGCTTATTCGCGCCAAACTCTCTCTACCTTAACTTAAAGCTATTTTAGAGTCAGTCTCTTTATAGCACTAAATTTATGGATGTCGTGGGAGACCCAACATGATTTACCAAGGTGAAAGCATTCGGGTCGACTTTATTGAACCCGGTTTTGCCGAATTACAATTCGACGCGAAAGGCTCGGTTAATAAATTCGACCAAGCAACATTGGAAGAATTCAGTGAAGCACTGACAACTTTACAAAATACTAAAGATTTACGCGGCGTCATCGTCACCAGCAGCAAATCAACGTTTATCGTTGGTGCTGACATCACCGAGTTCCTGACTCTTTTCTCTGATCAGGAAAAAACACGCTCGTGGGTGGCTAAAGCATCGCGGGTATTTGACCAACTCGAAGACCTGCCAGTGCCTACTGTTGGCGCGGTTAAAGGTTTCGCGTTAGGCGGTGGTTGTGAAGCACTATTAGCATGCGACTACCGTGTAGCCGACACCACAGCAACTATCGGCCTGCCGGAAGTTAAACTAGGCCTTATCCCGGGCTTTGGCGGTACCATGCGTTTACCACGCGTTATTGGTCCGGACAACGCACTCGAATGGATAACAACAGGTAAAAATAATAAAGCAGAAGAT
This sequence comes from Idiomarina aquatica, assembly GCF_004362895.1. GTDB lineage: Bacteria > Pseudomonadota > Gammaproteobacteria > Enterobacterales > Alteromonadaceae > Idiomarina. The sequence continues at coordinate 16,871 of NZ_SNXI01000028.1, forward strand.
GCACTAAAAGTGGGTGCTATTGATGCCGTAGTTGCACCGGAAAAATTAACCGAAGCCGCATTAAATCTGGCCAAAGCAGCCGCTGCCGGCGAACAAGACTGGAAAGCGAAACGTCAGCCTAAGTTAGAGCCGCTGAAAGCTAACGACACCGAGTTAATGATGACTCTCGTTACCGCTAAAGGTTTAATTGCAGCCAAAGCTGGTAAACACTACCCGGCACCGCACAAGGCGTTAGAAGCCATTGAAAACGGCGCTCGCGAACACCGTGAAGGCGCATTGAAAGCGGAAAACAACGCATTTTTCGACCTGACTCAAACTGACGCGTGCCAGGCACAAGTTGGTATCTTCCTGGCCGATCAGGCCGTTAAAGGAAAATCGAAGAAATACGCCAAAGCCGCAACCAAAGAAATCAAAACTGCGGGTGTTTTAGGCGCGGGTATTATGGGCGGCGGCATCGCTTACCAGTCTGCGTCGAAAGGCGTGCCAGCCGTGATGAAAGACATCAAGCAAGACGCCTTAGACTTAGGCATGAAAGAAGCTGGCAAGATCCTGAAAAAAGGCGTTGAGCGCGGTAAAGTGAGCAACGATAAGATGATTAAAGTCTTGTCGTCTATTACCCCGACCTTGCTAAACGACGCGGTTAAAGACGTCGATATTGTTGTTGAAGCCGTTGTTGAGAACCCAAAAGTTAAAGGCTCAGTGCTGGCTGAAATTGAAGGCGTTATCGGTGACGATGCTATTTTAACGTCAAACACCTCGACCATTTCTATTACAGAGCTGGCGAAGAACCTGAAGCGCCCCCAGAAATTCTGCGGCATGCACTTCTTTAACCCGGTACATAAGATGCCGCTGGTTGAGATTATTCGTGGTGAGAAAACCTCAGACGAAACCGTTAACGCCGTTGTGGCTTACGCACTAAAACTGGGTAAAACCCCTATCGTTGTCAATGACTGCCCTGGGTTCTTAGTAAACCGCGTACTCTTCCCTTACCTCGCAGGCTTTGCCGGTATGGTTGATGAAGGCGTAGACTTTGTTGGTATCGACAAGGTTATGGAGAAGCAGTTCGGCTGGCCTATGGGTCCTGCGTACTTGAGCGACGTTGTCGGCATCGACACCGCCGATCATTGTACGGTCGTTATGGAAGACGGTTTCCCTACCCGCATGAAACGTGACACCTCAAGCGCTATTGCCAAACTGGCAGCTGCTGAGCGTTACGGTCAGAAAAATGGTAAAGGATTCTACGTATACGGCACCGACAAAAAAGGTAAGCCAACCAAAGAAGCTGATCCGGCGACTTATGAGTTACTAGGCTGTGAGCAAGGCAAAAAGCTTGATGCAGACGAAGTGATTGCTCGCTGCATGATCCCGATGGTGAACGAAGTGGTTCGTTGTCTGGAAGAAGACATCGTGGGTTCTGCCGCAGAGGCGGACATAGCACTGCTTTACGGCCTGGGCTTCCCTCCATTCCGTGGCGGCCCGTTCCGTTATCTGGAAACCGTTGGTATCGACAACTTTATTCAACAGGCAGATAAATACGCGCACCTGGGCGAAATATACCAAGTGACTGATGGCATGCGCGAAATGGCTAAAGCCGGTAAATCTTACTTTGACACAACCAGCGCGAAGTAAGGCTTGAGGAGGTTATTAAAATGAAAGACATCGTCATTGTAGATTGTATTCGTACGCCAATGGGGCGTTCAAAAAATGGTGTTTTCCGCCATACTCGTGCCGAAGACCTCTCAGCTGCGCTGATGAAGGGATTGCTTGAGCGTAATCCGGAAGTGGATGTTGAAGAACTGGAAGATATCTACTGGGGTTGTGTGCAGCAAACCCTCGAGCAAGGTTTCAACATTGCGCGTAACTCAGCGTTAATTGCCGGCATTCCTCATAAGGTGGCCGGTGTTACCGTTAACCGTCTGTGTGGCTCATCCATGCAGGCATTGCACGACGCAGCACGCGCTATCATGAACGGCGACGGCGAAATCTTTATGGCCGGTGGTGTTGAGCACATGGGTCACGTACCAATGACTCACGGCATCGATTTTCACCCGGGCATGAATAAGTCTGTTGCAAAAGCTTCTGGCAGCATGGGTATGACCGCTGAATTGTTATCTCGCAAGTTCGGTATTACCCGTGAACAACAAGACGAATTCGGCGCGCGCTCACATAAGAAAGCGCACGAAGCGACGGTTGAAGGCCGTTTTGCCAAAGAGATTTACCCAATTAACGGCCATAATGCCGACGGCGAACTGGTACGCGTGACAGAAGACGAAGTTATTCGTCCGGAAACTACCGCAGAAGGCCTGTCACAGCTTCGTCCTGTGTTTGACCCGGCCAACGGCACGGTAACCGCGGGTACCTCGTCAGCCTTGTCTGACGGTGCAGCTGCTATGCTGGTTATGTCTGCTGAAAAAGCCAAAGCTCTGGGTCTGACGCCACGCGTTAAGATTCGCTCAATGGCCGTTGCAGGCTGCGATCCTTCTATTATGGGCTATGGTCCTGTACCAGCCACAGAAAAAGCGCTGAAACGTGCTGGTGTCAGCATGGACGACATCGACGTGGTTGAACTGAACGAAGCCTTTGCCGCGCAGTCACTGCCTGTACTTAAAGGCTTAAAACTGTTCGACAAGATGGAAGAGAAAGTGAACCTGAACGGTGGTGCTATCGCTTTAGGCCACCCATTAGGCTGCTCTGGCGCACGTATCTCAACGACGCTAATCAACTTAATGGAAGAGAAAGACGCGAAGCTTGGCTTAGCAACCATGTGTATTGGTTTAGGTCAAGGTATTGCGACTGTATTTGAGCGCGTTTAGGTTTTATAATAAATCGCGAGTTATGAAAGCGGCTAAAGCGCTTGGATAGCGTTTTAGCCGTTTTTTGTTGGTGCTTTACTGATTATTGGTGATGTCAGAATATGCAGGAAGATAAGTCACTGGATACCCTCGGGTTGCGATGCCCTGAGCCGGTAATGATGGTACGTGCAAGTATTCGAAAGATGTCGATTGGAGAGATCCTGTTAGTGATTGCGGATGATCCGGCAACCACCCGGGATATTCCCGGCTTCTGTGAGTTTATGGAGCACGAATTAGTCGCGCAGGACGTTGAAACAACGCCCTATCGTTATTGGGTTAAAAAAATACACGACTAACCCGAACTTCAGCAGTTCTCGCTAAAGGTACATCTCCCAAAACTCAGCCTGGCCAACATCGCCTAGCTCGTAAGGTTTAAAGCCAAACTTTTCGTAGGCTTTTTTGGCGCGGTCATTCTTGTCCAAAACTTCTAACGTTAACTTCACACAACCCCGAAATTGCGCCAGTGTTTTGACCTCTTCCAGTAACTTCTGTGCAACGCCCTCACCGCGATACTCCGGAATTACGGCAATATCGTGGATATTCATCAAGGGCTTAGCCGCAAAAGTTGAAAACCCTTCAACACAGTTGGCAACGCCAACAGGCTGATCGCCATCAAAGGCAAGCAACGAAAATACATGTTCACGCTTGTCCATTTCTTTGATGAGGTTTTCTTTTACCTCGTCGCTGATACCTTCACTGCCACCCATAGGGTCTTTTGCATAGGCATCAAGCATTGCGATAACTGCTTGCGCGTGAGCGGGGTTAGAGTAATCCGCTAGAGTAATTTCTATCATTATCGATCCATTAACCGTTTAAGTGTCCAATGGGGTGAACTGACGCATCTGCTCACACACGGGTTGATAACAGTGACAATCCACCAGGTGGTCATTCATCATACCGACAGCTTGCATAAAAGCATAACAAATTGTCGGGCCAACAAACTTAAATCCTTGTTGTTTCAACGCCTTTGCCATAGCTTGTGACGCTTCTGACTCAGTCGGCACCTCGCTTAGCGTGCGATAGCCATTAATTTGCGGCTTACCGCCTATAAACTGCCATAACCAGTGACTGAAGTTAAGGCCTTGGTTACGCATTTTTATATAAGCTTGAGCATTAACAAAAATTGCATCGATTTTTGCTTTACTGCGGATTATTTCAGGGTTGCTGTACAATTGTTGCCGCTCATTATCCGGCATTTCTACAATTTTGTCCGGATCCAGACCATAAAACGCGGCTTCGTAACCAGCTTGCTTTCGTAAAATCGTCAACCAGCTTAAGCCGGCTTGTTGCCCGTCCAGGCAAAGTTTAGCGAACAGCTCAACCGGATCAGTAACGGGTCGTCCCCACTGTTCGTCGTGATATCGCCTATAATCATCCGCTTGTTCACACCATGGGCATCGTTTTTGCGTCAGTTTTGTCATTTGCTCCCCTATAACCAAGGCGCATCAAAGGGTATAATCTAGGCATATTTTTTAGTCAATGGTCAACCGCCATCTCGCAATAAGAGAAGTCTTATGTCTAAATACGATGTTAAAACCTTTCAGGGATTGATCCTGGCGCTACAAGATTATTGGGCGCAGCAAGGCTGTGCCGTGGTACAGCCACTTGATATGGAAGTCGGAGCAGGAACCTTTCATCCAATGACGTTCATTCGTTCCATTGGGCCTGAGCCAGCGAGCTTTGCCTATGTTCAACCGTGTCGCCGTCCTACTGATGGTCGCTACGGCGAAAACCCGAACCGGCTGCAACATTACTACCAATTTCAGGTCATCATGAAGCCCTCGCCTAAAGATATTCAACAACTCTATCTAGGCTCACTTGAGATGCTCGGTTTTGATACGTTGATCCATGATATTCGTTTTGTAGAAGACAACTGGGAGTCGCCGACACTCGGCGCCTGGGGTCTTGGCTGGGAAGTTTGGCTTAATGGAATGGAGGTAACGCAGTTTACCTACTTCCAACAAGTCGGTGGTATTGAGTGCAAACCTGTCGCCGGCGAAATAACCTATGGGCTAGAGCGTTTAGCCATGTACATCCAGGGTGTTGACAGTATTTACGACTTGGTCTGGACAGACGGCCCTCGCGGTAAGATTTATTATCGCGATGTGTTTCATCAAAACGAGGTTGAACAATCGACCTACAATTTTGAGTACGCAGATGTGGACGTGTTATTCCAACGTTTTGAGGATTGCGAGAAAGAGTGTGAGTTGCTTATTGAAAAACGCTTGGCACTGCCTGCTTATGAACAGGTAATGCGTGCTTCGCATGCATTTAATTTACTCGACGCCCGACATGCCATCTCAGTCACTGAGCGCCAGCGCTATATCCTTCGCGTGCGTACTATGGCCAAAGCTGTTGCTAGTGTCTATTACGAATCCAGAGAAGCGTTGGGCTTTCCTATGTGCCAATCACAACCAGAAGGAGCTAACTCGTGAACACGGATAACCTAATTGTTGAACTTGGCACTGAAGAGTTACCACCCAAGGCATTAAAAAACCTGAGCGAGGCGTTTGCGCAAGGTATTATGCAGGGTCTGCAGCAGAACGAGTTGCAGTACAATAACTTACGTCCATTGGCCACACCGCGTCGCTTAGCGGTTTCGGTAGAGGGATTGCAGGCACAACAAGCCGATAAGGTGGTAGAAAAGCGAGGCCCGTCAGTTGATGTAGCGTTTGATGCAGATGGCAACCCAACCAAAGCTGCACAAGGTTGGGCTCGTTCTAACGGCATTGAAGTTTCACAAGCACAACGACTGAAAACGGACAAGGGTGAATGGCTGTTACACAAAGCCGAAGTCAAAGGACAATCTATCGAAACATTATTGCCGGGAATTGTCGAGTCAGCGTTAAAGCAGCTGCCTATTCCCAAGCCAATGCGTTGGGGTGATAGTGACGCGCAATTTATCCGCCCGGTACACAATCTAACCATGGTCTACGGACAGCGCTTGATAGAGGGCGAACTGCTTGAAACGGCCAGTAGCCGCCATGTAAGTGGCCATCGTTTTCATTCGCCGGCTGGCTTTGAACTTCAATCAGCCGATGAGTACGAGTCTCTATTAGAGCAACATCATGTTATAGCTGATCAGCAGCGCCGTATAAGCATTATTCAAAAAGAAGTCGCTCGCCTAGCCGAACAGCTTGGTGGCAATGTAGTTAATGACGATGAATTAGTCGAGGAAGTCTCGGCTCTTGTTGAGTGGCCGGTTGCGCTGCACGCGAGCTTTGACAGAGAGTTCTTATCAGTGCCGAAAGAGCCACTCATAGTTACCATGAAAGATGATCAGCGGTACTTCCCTGTGGAGGATAAACAAGGTAATCTCCTGCCTGCTTTTATCTTTATCACCAATATTGAGAGCAACGACCCGCAGCAAATTATTAGCGGTAACGAGAAAGTTGTTCGCCCCCGCCTGGCGGATGCACAGTTCTTTTTTGAGGCTGATAAAAAGCTAACCCTCGAATCTAGATTATCTAAACTTGCTGCGGTGCTTTTCCAAAAGCAACTGGGCACCGTCGAAGACAAAGTAAAACGCATCAGCGCCTTAGCGGGTCAATTAGCAACACAATTAAATACGTCAGCTGATGACGCTGCTAGAGCGGGCTTGTTATGTAAAGCCGACTTAGTGACCGAAATGGTGCTTGAATTCCCGGAAACGCAGGGTGTTATGGGTAAGCATTATGCGCTTAACGATGGCGAACCCAATTCCGTGGCCGATGCAATCGAGCAACACTATTGGCCGCGTTTTTCGGGGGATACCTTACCTCAATCAGATGTAGCCGCAGCCGTCGCGCTTGCCGATAAACTTGATACTTTGGTAGGTATTTTTGGTATTGGACAGACCCCTAAGGGCGACCGAGATCCTTTTGCTCTGCGCCGTGCAGCACTAGGTCTTATTCGCATATTAGTCGAGGGCAATTTGCCGCTTGATCTCAAAAATATGATTGAACTAGCACAACAGCAGTTTGGTGGCCTTTTAACAAATAAAACCGTAGTCGATGACGTATTTAATTTTGTTATGGGTCGGTTCCGCCCCTGGTACCAGGAACAAGGCGTAGACGTCGATGTAATACAGGCGGTTATTGCACGCGCACCGTCTCGCCCTGCGGACTTTGATGCACGGATAAAGGCCATCACAGCATTTAAGCGTCTCGACGCCGCCATAAGCCTTGCAGAAGCTAATAAGCGGGTGGGCAATATTCTTGCGAAGAGTGAAGTTGAGTTAGACGGTTTGGTTAATCACAGTCTGCTTGTTGAAGCGGAAGAAAAGACTCTCGCGGCTAAACTAAGTGAAACGGAAACCTCCAGCGCTCCAGAAATTGAGAGCGGCAATTACGAAGGAGCACTTAACCGTATGGCCTTGCTAAAAGACGATATCGATGCATTCTTTGATAACGTCATGGTTAATGCCGAGGACGAAAAAATCAAAACCAACCGGTTGAATCTATTACATCAGTTGCGACAACTATTTTTAAAAGTCGCTGATATTTCGTTATTACAGTAATACTTCAAATAAAAAAGGCCTCGAGTATCGAGTAATGCCGATCAGTTAAGAAATTTTTAGCGATCGGTTGACCGATCCGGCAGAGCCTTCAAAATCCATAGTCAGACTCTCTGGCTATGGATTTTTT
>NZ_SNXI01000029.1 GCF_004362895.1 Idiomarina aquatica
CATTACCGGTCTCAACGAACAACAGCAGATTGTGTTACAGGTGCTCGGAAAACGGTATCTGGAGATTTATTCCTGATGTCGGTGCGGAAAGTCGGATCATAGCTTCAGCCGATGTATTAAAAAGGTTTATTAATGAGTGTTCGACAACACTGGTTTAAGTTACAAGAGTTTTTATTGCGCTTTGCAGCATCAGGATTGTTTCCCGCGCGTTGGATATACAATGTGCCGGCACAACCTGCGCTAGAGCAGCCAACAGGTAGACCCGATACCATAGAAATTGTTAGTCATTGCTGGAACTACTCGCACCTGCTGCGTTATCAGCTGCAGTCGCTGATCGATAACGCGCCCTCCGATTTACAGATAACCCACACCGTTTTTTATTCTGACCAAGATAAAGAAACCGTGGCGTTACTACGCAGCGTTGAATCGGGGTCGTCGGAAACAATCGAGTGGAACTTTATTGCGCTGCCAACAGAAGACCTTTTACGCCGAGCGATAGGTCGGAATATGGCGGCTAAAAACACACGCGCTGACTGGATTTGGTTCACCGATTGCGACCTTATCTTTGGAGCTGAAACTTTCAGTTCGTTAAAAGAAGCATTGACGGGGCAAGACAGTATTTTGGTTTTTCCCGGCACCGTTAGTCGCACCTCGCTGCTGAGTCAGCAAGACGAAATGCTGCACGGCGATAAATTTTCGGCCGAAGACTGCCTCAACCGTGACTGCGTAAAGCAACATACTTTCGAAAAAGCCACCGGGCCAGTACAAATCGTCCGCGGTGACATTGCACGGGAATACGGTTACTGCGAACAACTTGACTGTTATCAGCAGCCAAAAGAACGATGGGTAAAAACCTACGAAGATCGCACATTTCGTTGGCTTCTGGGTACCCACGGCCAAGCGGTCGAAGTTGATGATGTCGGTATTATTCGTCATGTGGAGAAGGGCCGTTACAATAAATCGTCTTCACTATCCAAATTGCGAAAAGCTAACCGCCGTCTAAAAGATAAATTGCTGGCGCGTTAATCAAATGCTCACTGCGACATAAATTGTCGCAGACTCAGGTAAAATGGATGTTAACCTGATAAAAAGACGTATGTAATAAGCGTAAAGAACAAGGAGTCGTCTGCGTGAGAGAGTTAACCCCTGGTTTTATCGTAGCCCACGGGCACCGTCTGGAAGATCTGACGGAAGTTGCTGTTAAGTTCACGCAAAATTATCCGCTGGCGCCGCTGGAGCAGGAAACGGTGCTGGTACAGAGCAATGGTATTGCGCAGTGGCTTAAAATTAACTTAGCGCAAGCCAGCGGCATTGCTGCTATGGTCGATGTGACCTTGCCCGCGCGCTTTCAGTGGCAGGCCTATCGTGCCGTACTGGGTGATGACATACCCAAAACCTCTCCGTTTGATAAAGAGCGGCTGACCTGGCGTTTAATGCGCTTATTACCCGATCTTATTGCCGAAAACCCGCACTTTGCGCCGCTGAAGCACTACACTTCAGACGACAACGATGGGCGCAAGCTCTATCAGCTCAGTGGACGTTTAGCCGATTTGTTTGATCAATACGCGGTGTATCGCGCTGACTGGCTCGACAGCTGGGTTAAAGGCCATGACGTTTTGGAAAACAATGAGCCGCTTGAAGCGGAGCAATTGTGGCAGCCGGAACTTTGGCGTGCTGTCAGTAATGATATTGGGATAGACGACTACTGGAACAACCGTGCTGAGCTGCACCAGCGTTTTATTGATACTGCGAAAAGCTTGTCGCAACGTCCTTCCGGAATACCTCCTCGCGTGGTTGTTTTTGGTATCTCGTCACTGCCGCAACAAATGTTGCAAGTGCTGGATGCCATAAAGGGCTACACGCAGATTTTGTTATGTGTGCACAACCCGTCGCAGTTTCATTGGGCCGACATTGTTGATGGTAAAGAAGCGCTGCGCGAGGCGGTAAAAGCCTCTTCCCGTTTAAAACACAAACCGGAACTGCCGGATGAACCCGATGATGATGAACTGCATCAGCTCGCGCACCCGCTGCTGGCGTCCTGGGGCAAGCAAGGTCGAGACTATATTCGTCTGCTCGATTTATACGACGAAACGCTCGCCAAACAGGAAGCCTTTAATACAGTAAAACTTGAGCTGTTTGAGCCTCACGACACCGATCACTTACTGTCTCAGCTACAGGATGATATTTTAAACTTGCGGCCGGTTCAGGAAACGCGAGAGCACTGGTCGACACCGGCCAAAACGGACAAGTCGTTGCAGTTTCATGTCTGCCATAGTCCTCAGCGAGAGCTCGAAGTACTGCATGACCAGCTATTGAACGCGTTCGCTCGCGATCCGGAGTTAAAACCGCGCGATGTGATGGTCATGCTGCCCGATGTGAACACCTACGCGCCCTATATCGACGCCGTCTTTGGGCGTTATCATCACCGCGACTGCGAGCGTGACCCGCGTGCCATTCCTTATACCATTGCAGATCAGGGGGAGCGTCATCAGCGACCGTTAATGATAGCGCTGGAATTGTTGTTGCAGGCGGATCAGCTGCGCTTTACCCAAACCGATTTGTTCAATTTATTGTCGGTGCCCGCTGTACAGCAGCGCTTCGACGTTCATGACGACGACCTACCGCAGTTGAAACGCTGGGTCAGAGAGGCCGGTGCGCGATGGGGCCTGAACAGTCAACAGCGTGAACAGTTTTACATGCCTCCGGCGGAGGAAAGAAACAGCTGGTGGTTTGCGCTTAAACGCATGATTGCAGGCTATGCCATTGGCGAGCTTGAAGCAGACCATTCGTCCCCCTGGGCTGAAATTGAGCCCTATCCGGAAGTATCGGGTCTGAGTGCTGCTCTCGTTGGTTGTCTGGCGGATGTAGTACGCGCGCTCGAGGCATGGTGGCAGCGTACCCAAACTGCGCAGCCATTGACGGACTGGGTGCTGCATGGCGAGTGGCTGTTACAGCAATTCTTTGAGACCGACGACGATAGTGATCACTTACTGTTAGCCAAGCTTAGTGACGAGCTGTACCAGTTACGGGATATTGGTGTTGAAGCCGACAATGAGTCATTGTTGCGGTTACCGATATTTAAAGATGCGTGGCTCGAACGCGTTGACCAGCAAAACCTTAACCAGCGGTTTTTAGCCGGTGCAGTGAACTTCGCCACGCTCATGCCCATGCGTGCCATTCCTTTTAAATACGTCTGTGTGTTGGGAATGAACGAAAGTGACTATCCGCGCTCGGTACCTCGGGTGGACTTTGACTTAATGACAGACCGTTACCGCCCGGGCGATCGCTCCCGCCGCGACGATGACCGTTATCTGTTTTTGGAAGCGATGCTGTCGGCGCGGGACTGCTTTTATCTGAGCTGGGTCGGGTACAGCGCTAAAGATAACAGTGAGCGCACACCGTCGGTATTAGTCGCACAGCTGCGCGACCACCTTCAGCAAGGCTGGGGTGTTGACGCTAAAAACCTGACTGTAGAACATAAGCTGCAACCCTTTAACACGGCTTATTTTAGCCAGGAACAGTCAAAGTATTTCACTTACGCCAGTGAGTGGGCGCTGGCGCATGGAGGTGGTGCTAAAAACAACCACTCAACAGCGTCTCAGCATAGACCGGAAAGTGTCGAACGCACCCTCAGCATTAACGACATAAAACGTTTTATCGAAGAGCCCGCGCGGCTTTATTTTAACTGGCATCTCGATACCTATTTCGGCAGCGAAAGCGAAGACCTGGATGACAGTGAAGCCTTCGTTATGGATAACCTGCAAAGCTGGACGCTAATTACGCGTTTGGTCGAATGTGGTAAACGTGCCTTGTTGCAAGGAGGAGGCACGGAAGCGGCTTTGTTAAAAGAGCTGAACCGCATCAACCGCGAGGGCGCCTTGGGTATTGGCGCTATCGCCGAGCAAAATGGACTGGAGTTGCTTGAACAAGCCGACAAAATACTGGGCTCTTATCAGCAGGGTATTACCGGTTACAGCCAGTTTAACGAGTTCCCCATTGAAGTGGGCTTCGAGCATAACGGCCTGATTATCGACGACACCATTACCGGCTTACACACCAATGAGCAGGGCGAGCGGCTGTGGGTGGTAACTTCAGCGAGTAAAATCGCAAAAAATACTAAAAAGGGCGGTGTTGAAGACGGTGGCTGGAAACATATCAGTGCGTATTACATCGGCTTAATGCTGTTGAATTTGCAGCAACCCACCCGTTTACTCATAGTTTCCAAAGGGGGTTGTCAGTTGCCGGTCGCCGCTATACCGGCAGAGCTGGCGCTGCAACAACTTGAGCAACTGCTTGAGCTGGTGGCATTGTCTGTGCAGCAACCACAACCCATGCACCTGGATATTGCCTTAACCTGGCTAAACACCTTGGATAAAAACGACAATGATGAAACGCTGGCACACGAGTCAGCCCAGCAGAAATACGAAGAAGGCGGCTTTAATGCACCGGCCATAGTTACAAAAAGTGATTACTGCGGCCGGGTTGCCGACACTTACGAGGCCATTATGATGTCGACTCATTTCCGCCGATTTATTAATGAACTCTACGATCCGCTGCGTTTAACCATGGTGCCGGAGGATAAGTCATGAGCCAATCGACGACGCATATTCTGGAGAACCCGCTCGACTTTCCGCTGAACAGCAGCCGCTTGATTGAAGCGAGCGCCGGTACCGGTAAAACCTACACCATTGCAGCACTTTATGTGCGTTTGGTCATTGGTCACGGCACGCAGGAAACAGCGTTTGAGCGCGCGCTTGTACCCAAGAATATTCTGGTAATGACCTTTACTAAAGCCGCGACAGAAGAGCTGAGTGATCGCATTCGCGCACGCTTAGCGGAAGCTGCGGCGTATTTTCGTGACCCGGTCTCAGTCGAAAGTGACCCGTTTTTAGCGAACTTACGTGACGACTGCGTTGCTAAAGAACAGAACTTAAAACACTTAGCGCGATTACTGGATTTAGCGTCGCAGTCGATGGACGAAGCGGCGGTTAAGACCATCCATGGTTGGTGTCAGTCGATGCTAAAAGAGCACGCTTTCGCCAGCGGCAGCTTGTTTAGTCAGGACGTCGAGACCGATAATGAAGAGCTGCGTTTGCAGGCAGCCGAGGATTATTTCCGCCGCTTTATCTACCCGGCCGATGCCGAATTGAGTGAAAAATTGCTGGAAGACTTTACCTCGCCTGAAGCCTTGTTAGGTTTGACCTACAGCTTAAGCAAAAGCGGGCAGGCACCGGTTGAGGGTGACTTGCAAAGCTTATTAATCGGTGCAGAAAGCGGACATAAGCAACGAATAGCCGCGATAAAGCAAGAAGTTGCGCCTATTTTCAACGAATTGATTGATCAGACATCGCAAGCCAAAGGCACTGCCACCAAACTTAAGCAATTTCAGAAATTTGCCGACTGGTGCGCGGATGCTGAGTTGGTTGAGCCGGACGCCACGGCAGCAAACTGGAAAAATATCAGCGCAGATGAGTTACAAAAGTTTGCTGAGGCCAAACTGGGCGGCATGCCGGACAGTTGGAACGTATTAGGTCAGTTGCAGGAGCGCCTAAAACAAAGCAAAGTCCAGCAAACGCAAGAACTGGCAAAGGTAAAACAACACGCTGCATTTTGGGTGAATAAACGCTTTGCTGAACTGCAAAACCAGCGTGCAGAAATGGGGCATGACGACATGCTCACGCGCTTACGCGATGCGTTAAAAGGCCCTGGCGGCGAAGCGCTGGCGGCGGCTATTCGTAAGCAATATCCTATAGCCATGGTGGACGAGTTTCAGGACACCGACCCCGTGCAGTATGAGATATTCAACCGCATTTATAATCTGGCAGAGCCGCACACAGGCACTGGCATTTTCCTAATTGGCGACCCGAAGCAGGCCATATACAGCTTCCGAAATGCCGATATTTATACCTATTTAAAAGCACGTCGAGACACCGAAGGTCGGCACTATAATCTGGCGAAAAACTTCCGCTCGTCGCAGGCAATGGTGGACAGCGTAAATACGCTGTTTGAGCGCGCGGAAGAGCTACCGCGCGGCGCCTTTTTGTTTAAAGCCGAAGACGACAACCAACTGCCTTTTAACCGTGTAGCTGCTAACGGGCTAAAACGAACCTTTAAACACTGCTTGTTATCCAGCAATGTAAAAACCGCTCCGGCGCTTCTGTGGTCGGTATCGAGTGAAGAGAAGCGCAATAAAGATACCGTGTTCAGGGCAGCGGCGAACCACCATGCCAACCTAATAGCGTCGTTACTGAATGACCCGCAAGCCGGTTATTACAACGCAGACGATGAGCTGGAGCAGCGCGTGAAAACTAGCGACATTGCGGTGCTGGTGAACAACTTCAGCGAAGCCAATGCCATTAAAAAAGCACTGAGTGATCGTGGCCTAAAAAGTGTTTATTTGTCAGACCGAGAGTCGGTATTTGCGCAGCGTGTCGCTAAAGACTTACTGGCACTGGTTAGCGCTTGTGCGGAGCCACGTGACCCTTCACTTATTCGCAGCGCCCTTGCAACGAGGCTGTTAGGACTGCCGTTTGCTGAACTGGAGCATATTCACAGTAACGAACAAGCGTGGGAAGCGCGTGTCGAGCAGTTTTTAAATTATCACGACCAGTGGTTGCGCCAGGGCGTGTTGGCTATGTTGCACAATGTGTTGCACGACCATCAGGTACCAGCGACGTTGCTGGAAGACCGTATTCATGGCGAACGACAGCTGTCAGACGTGCTTCATATTGCCGAATTACTGCAACAACAAAGTCTGGTTTTAGACGGTATTCCGGCGTTAGTGAACCATTTCGCCGAGCAGGTGAATGAACGCCACGGCTTTGGTAGCAACAGCCGCACGCAAAGTGACGAGCAGCAGCTACGCCTGGAAAGTGACGATGAACTGATAAAAATTATCACTATCCATAAGTCCAAAGGTTTGCAGTACCCGCTGGTGTTCATGCCCTTTGTGGCTTATACCCAGTCGGAGACCCACCGCATAAAGCCACCAGCGGTTTATCACGATGAAAATGGCGAGCTGCAAGTGCTCTGGTCCAAAGACGACGACAACAAACAGCGTTTAAGCGACGAAATTCTCGCAGAAGATTTACGCAAAATGTACGTCGCAGTGACCCGTGCACAGTACGCCACCTTCATTGCGCTGGAGGCCATGAGCGAGCATCGTAATAATCCGTTGTTTTACTTGTTGAACGGCGGTGAGGCGTTGTCTGACGAGCTTTACAAGGTCGTTAATGAGCGCTGGCAGCAGAGCGCGCATACTCAGGTTACGCGCCTGGAAGATGATGAGCCGCTGGTTCGTGCGCTAGAGCAGGAGCAGCAAACGCCTAAGTTGACGCCTAAAACGATGCCGGCTGGCCGAAAACTCGAACGTTGGTGGGTGGCTAGTTATAGCGCGCTCAAGTATGAGGGCGCGGTCATGAAAAGCGCACAGGCACCGCAGTCGCCCGACGAAATGAACCTGCTGGATGAGCGAGAAGACGAGGACGAGCAAGTTGCCAGTGCGGCAGAGCCGAGCGCGGACAGCATTCACCATTTACCCAAAGGCGCCGGACCGGGCACCTTTTTGCATAACTTACTGGAAGAGTCGGCGAATCGGGGCTTTGAGGTAATCGCTCACGGTGCCTCCGAGCGCACTGAGCTCGTACAGCGCTTTTGTGTCAGCCCTTTGTGGCAGGAGCATGAGCAGAGCATTGCACAATGGCTGAATGCGTACCTACAAACTGAGTTTGCGCTGAACGCTAACGGCGACAAAATTAGCCTGAGCCAGTTGCAGCAGTACAAAGCCGAACCCGAGTTTTGGTTTGGCGCTAGTGGTGTTAACGCACAAACATTGGATAGCCTGTTACAACAACACACATTACCCGGTTACGAGCGCCCTGCGCTGGAACCTAACTTACTTAATGGCATGTTAAAGGGCTTTATCGACTTGGTCTTTGAGCATAAGGGTAAATACTACGTTGCGGACTACAAGTCGAACTGGCTGGGTGAGGACGACCACGCATACAGCGAGGAGGCCATGCGCGAGAAAATACTGCACAGCCGTTATGACCTGCAATACGTTATTTATACGCTGGCATTGCACCGCCTGCTAAAAGCTCGGCTGGGCGATGAATACGATTACGACACCCACGTTGGCGGCGCAGTTTATCTCTTTTTACGCGGGCACAGAGCCGAAACTGGCGGCGCATTTTGTGACAGACCACCGAAAGAGCTGATAGAGCAGCTGGACAGCCTATTCGCCGGAGAAAGCGTCAAAGACAAGGAGTCAGTATGAGCAATGTAACTACCCACACCCTGTTCGAAGCTCTGAGTCAGTGGCGGGATGCTGGCTGGATACGCTCTATTGATTTGGCGTTTGTCGAGTTTTTACAGCAAGCGGGAGAGCGCAGCGATGCGGTGTTACTCGCCGCCTGCTGTGTGTCGCATCAAGCCGGGCGTGGGCATACGCAAGTTGATCTAAAGGCTTTGATGGATGCCCCGGAAACGCTGCTGAACTTGCCACCGGAGAACCGTCATGCCGCGGACTGCGCCTTACCAAGTGAGCTTTTTAAGCAATACGGATTAGACCTGAACGACGCACTGGCAGCCAGTCAATGCGTCGATCTGAATGGCCATGGAACCGAGCCGTTGGTGCTCAGCGAACACACCTTGTATTTACGCCGCTATTGGCAGTACGAAACCTTTATTGAGCAAAGTGTTCAGGCGCGCATGCAAGACCGGCCGGTTATTAACGACGAGCTACTAAAGAGTACGCTGGCTAAGCTGTTTGCGCCGACCGAAAATGGCGATATTAACTGGCAGCGTGTCGCTTGTGCCAATACCGTGCGGAATCGGTTTAGTGTCATTACGGGGGGGCCTGGTACCGGTAAAACCTATACCGTAGTGCGCTTGTTGACGGCATTGCAGCATCAGGCGTTAACGCTCGGTTTGCCGCCGCTGCGGGTTTCACTGGCGGCACCGACCGGCAAAGCTGCAGCGCGCCTGACTGAGTCTATTGAAAATGAGCTGGAGCAATTGGTTCAGAATGACAAACTATCCAGTCTGAAGGACGCATTACTTTCGATTCAGCCCGAAGGGAAAACGCTGCATCGACTATTGGGTGTGAAACCCAATTCCCGCGCCTTTAAACACAATGCAGAAAACCCGTTGCGAACGGATGTAGTTATTGTCGACGAAGCCTCAATGATAGACATAGAAATGATGACTGCATTGCTGAAAGCAACACCGAAACACGCGCGGTTGGTACTCATTGGCGACAAAGACCAACTGGCATCGGTCGAGGCCGGTGCCGTGCTCGGTAACTTATGCGCCGGCGCCGACGAAGGGCATTATCACAGCGAGACCGCTAAGTGGCTTCAAAACATTGCTGACACACCAACATTTCCGTCAGAGCTTATCGATGACAAGGGTGAGCAGCGCCTGCAACACGTAGTCAAATTCCGCAAAAGTTATCGCTTTAAAGGCCCTATTGCCGACCTGGCCAACGCCATTAACCGTCAGGATGATGCCGCCACACAACAGGAAATTGAAAAGGCCAAAGCCGCCGAAGAAGACTACCCGGTTAACCTGTACGAAGTCAGCAGCTTAGACGACCCAGCCTTCGAAGCTCTTATCAGGGGTAGCCTGACGTTACACGTCAGGAACAATGCCGATACAACTACCGATGCCAACAACATCAACGAAATCGCCCACGAAGCCCTGCAAAACCTAAGCAACTTCCAAATCCTAACCGCCCTGCGCGAAGGACCCTGGGGCATGAAAGCCGTTAATCAAAAAGTCGGCGACATACTCGGCGTAAACGCCAATACCTGGTATGAAGGTCGCCCCGTCATGGTCACTAAAAACGACTACGGACTAAAGCTTAATAACGGCGACATTGGCATCGCTCTAAAAGACCCGGAACACGGACACCTGCGCGTCGCCTTCCCGGACCAAGAGCATGGCGTACGCTGGATACTCCCCAGCCGTCTCACTCATATAGAAACCGTGTACGCCATGACCGTGCACAAATCCCAAGGCTCCGAGTTCAAACACACCGTCATGATACTGCCCGAACACGACAGCCCGGTAATGAGCAAAGAGCTTCTGTACACCGGCATTACGCGGGCTAAAGAGCGGTTGAGTTTGGTGGGTAATAAACTGTTCAGTCAGGGAGGTAAGCGTGTCTAACTTGCACAGAGGCCTCTATGATTTGCTGCAAACCTCAGCAGTTCAACAAGAGCTTTCAACGCAGGATGAAAATCTCGTTGCTGATCTAGAAAACCTAAGTGTTGAAAGTAGTCATGAACGATTAGTGGACGCGTTAACCGAGCAGTTATCTCAGTTACTAGCAGCTGTCGGTGAGGGTGAACGGCTTTCAGATAACGATAAGCTTTTGGCTCAAGTCGACTTATTGAATAATTTACTCAAGCACGCTCGACAGCAGCTAAAAGAGAATACAGCAGAAGCACTTATCGACGAAATCGCTGCACCACCACGAGTGTTACGCTCGATTTATCGCCAAGGCGAGCAGCCCGACTTGCCTCAAATTGGCTTATCGCAGCCGTGGCTATTTACTGCGGGTAAAGACTCGCCTGCGTTACTCAACGAATTAATTTCAGAGCTCTCTAGCTGCGATCACGTCGATATTTTAGTGAGTTTTATCACGGTTTCTGGTGTTCGGAAAATTCACGACGTGCTTAAGCAAATTACCGCAGCCGATGCTGAAGGCCATAGTAAAACATCCATTCGAGTGCTGACGACAACCTACATTGGCGCAACAGAGAAAAATGCGTTGGATATGCTAGCCCGACTCCCGAATTGTGAGGTGCGCGTATCATTAGATGGGCGTCGAACGAGACTGCACGCAAAAGCTTGGATGTTTGAGCGAAAAACTGGGTTCGGCAGCGCTTATGTTGGTAGTGCGAATTTATCGGGTGCCGCTTTAATGGGAGGCTTAGAGTGGACGGTTAAGTTCACCGAACACGGGCAACAAAACCTGTATGCACGTGCCAAAGCACATTTTGAAACGCTGTGGGAAGACGGTGAGTTCCAGCCGTATGATCCGAACGACAGTCAACATGTCGCGGCATTGAGAGGTGCGCTAAGCAGGGAATCTGGCGGGAAAGCTTTACCTGAGCATGTCACCACAACCTTCTTCGATATAACACCCAAACCGTTTCAGGCGGACATTCTTGAACAGCTAGATAATGAGCGTGCCCACGGACGCTTTAAAAATCTACTGGTAGCGGCAACGGGAACCGGGAAAACCGTTATGGCAGCCTTTGATTACCGACGTATTTGTGAGCGGGAAAAAGGACAGCCGCGACTACTTTTTATCGCACATCGCGAAGAAATTTTAAGTCAGTCGCTGAATACATATCGACAGATTCTAAAAGACGCAAACTTTGGCGACTTGCTGACAGGGCGTCACGAACCGAAGCAATATGATCATGTGTTTGCGACGGTGCAAAGTGTTCGTTCGCAAAAGTTGTTAGAGCGTTACCCGGCAAATCACTGGCAAGTTGTGGTGGTTGATGAATGCCACCACATAGCGGCGCAAAGTTTTGATGAGGTTGTTTCACGTGCAGAGCCTAAATATTTTTTGGGTCTGACGGCCACACCTGAACGAGCAGATAATAAAAATATTCTAGCCTATTTTGATGCTCGTCCCGATGGTTCGCCATCGGTGCAAATGCGGCTATGGAATGCGCTTGATCAGCAGCTACTTGCACCATTTGAATACTATGCGTGTGACGACGGCCAGGATTACCGGAAAGTTAATTGGAAAAATGGCGATGGCCGGAGCGACCTTCATGACATTCTCTCTGCGAATGATGCTCGTGCACGTAACGTGGTGAGGGCTTGGGATGAAGTCGTTAACAATATAAAAGAATCTCGCGCACTGGCTTTCTGTGTCGACGTTGATCACGCACGTTTTATGACCAAAAAGTTTAACGAAGCGAACATTCCAGCGGCATTGATTTATGGGGAAAGCTCACGTGAGGAACGGGTGTCTCTGCCGAGAAAATTAGCGAATAAAGAAATTAACGTGCTAGTTACGGTCGACCTATACAACGAAGGTGTTGATTTGCCTTTTGTCGACACACTGTTGCTATTAAGACCAACGCAAAGCGTCACGCTGTTTCAGCAACAAATTGGTCGAGGTCTGCGCCTACATCCAGAAAAGGAAAGTTGTTTAGTACTCGATTTTATCGGCCAACATCGTGCAGGTTTTCGTTTTGATGTGCTGTACAGTGCAATAACAGGATTAACCCGTAAAGAAGTTTACGACGGTGTGAATAATGGTTTTGGCAAGTTACCGAGTGGTTGCTACTTGCAGCTTCAAAAGGAAGCCCGCGAGTCGATACTGGGAAGTCTACAACAGGCGATCAATCAACGCTGGGATCAATTGCGCAATGAGTTGAATCACTTCGCTCGAATAAAAGGTAACAATAACGTCTCGTTGTCAGAGTTTATTAGTGAACAGCAGCTGGAACTGACGGATGTTTACCGTGGAAATGGTAATAACACCGGCTGGACCAATTTAAAGCGTGCAGCTCAGTTGATTGCTGGTGATGCGACGGAACAGGAAACCTACCTAAGCAAGCGCTTTATGAGCCTACTGCATATTGATGATTCTGATTATCTGCAACTCATTCAAAAAGCGACAAGTGGAGATTTAAGTGACGCTTGGACGATTAGTGATAAGCAATATGCGCAAATGTTGGCTTATCAAATTGATCACCAGAATGAGCGCGTGGGTAGCGGTGTTGAGTTTATTGAAGCCTTGAAGCAGGAACCTGAAGCACTCACTGAGCTCAATGAACTTGCGCGTTTATTAGATGCTAAAACAAACTATGTTTTTGAGCCTTTGCCTGGGCTCGAAGATACACCTTTGAAACTTCACGCGTCTTATCAAATACGTGAAATTTTGACCGCAGTTGGTTTTTTGAATGAGCAGGAACGTCGAGTATTTCGAGAGGGCGTACTCCGTTTTCAAGATAAGAAGCTTGAGTTATTGTTCGTGACGCTGGATAAAGCTGACGCAGTGCACGAAGGTGTTGCCTACAATGACTACGCGATCAGTCGAGAGAAGTTCCATTGGCAGTCACAGAATACGGCTTCTCCAAATACGCCTACCGGACGTCGCTATATAGAGAGCAACACCAATGGTTGGCAGTTCCAGCTTTTTGTTAGAGAAAACAAGCAATCAGCCTATAAAGCCTGCGGGCCAGTGACTTTTATTAGCAGCCATGGTGAACGGCCTATGAATGTGACTTGGAAGCTCGAGAACAAATTACCAACTAGGCTTTATCAGTCGTTTAATATTTTGAGGTAAGTCAGCCTCGGGGGAGCGAACTAAGCTTTTTGATAAGAGCTATCATGAGGTTTCAGGCGCTTAACGTTTTTAGCCTCTTGTTCATAGGCTTTGTGTCTAACATCCCATAGTTCAACGGCGTGCTGAATGTTTAACCAAAACTCGGGTGTATTACCGAACGCGGCTGCTAGTTTAATTGCCATCGGAGCGGTCAGAACTCCTTTGTCATGGGCTATTCGGCTAAGCGTATTACGGTGAACGCCCATTGCTTCTGCCAGTTCGCGAATACTAACGTTCATCGGCTCGAGGAACTCTGTGACGAGCATCTGCCCAACCGTTATTGGGCGGCGTTGTGTCGTTCTCATTGGTACTGACTCCTTTTAGCTTAAAGCCAATATAGCATTTTTGCACAATCATATTGTGCAAAAAGTCCAGGAGTTAGCTAAACCCGCCGCAGTACATCCAGTATCCCCTGTTCTCGGGCTTTTTGATCGGCGGGCACGTTAAAGTATTCGTTAGCCTTTACTCGTTCTTCCCAAACTTTTACAAAGTCCATTGGCTCGCTGGGGTCGACTTGTTGTGACTCGGGAGTATGGGTTTTATAGAGGTGTGTTTTCACGAACTGAAAGCTCATTCGGCTGCGCTGTTCCCATGATATTACGCCTGCTTCGTGGAGGTCTTTTGCCAACAAACTCATGTCATCGGGGGAGATAGCCCGAGGGTCATATTTATTGGCGATTTCCGTGGGAATGCCATTGCTGGTAACGGAGGGCTGACTCGAATTACCTTCCTCAGCCTGACGGCGCATGGCTTCTTCAAACAATTGATCACGGGCTTTCATCAGGCTTTCAAGCTTATCTTTTTCGTCTTTGGTCAGGCTCGACTTACTCTCCAGCTCTTCAATTTTCTGATCTATTTCTTCAAGTTGTTCGGTGTCGACACCCATGCGGTTAAGCACCAAGCTGCGGTAGGCTTTATCGATAAAGGTTTCATCATTGTCTGGTGTCGCTTGTTTCGCCTCGGGCGCTGGCGGTTGCTCGGCCTGACGGGTTTGTTGTGACGAACCTGCCTGGCTCGTTGCTGTGCTAAGTAATGTGCTGACGTTCATATCCCCTCCTAGTCCGTTAGCGGCAAAAACCGGCAATAACTTGCCTAAATTATCGGGTGTTGGACTGCTATGAGTTAACCCAGCAAGGGATGTGCCAGTTAGTATTGCAGTAGGCGCGTATATCTATGTAAGCGAATTGCAGCCTTGAGCCTGATACCTTCTTTTATCCCTCATAATAAAGCTTAAATATGATGCGAGTTGTCGTTTGACAACCTTGATGTGTTGGTTTATTTTTATTTGTGTTGGGGGAGCAATGAGTAGGCCGAGACACCCTAAAAAGGAAATTGAAATAGCGCTACGTTACGCAGAGAAGAACGGATGGCGGGTTGAGCACAGAGGAAAAGGGCACTGTTGGGGCCAAATGATGTGTAAACAAAATAGCTCAATGTGTCGGTGTGGTGAGTTCTGCATTACATCTATCAACAGCACACCGAGAAATGAAATGCCTCATGCTAAACAGCTGAAACGAGTCGTGAACAACTGCATTTATTCAGGAGGTAACGACAATGAATGATTACGATTTCACCTTAAAATTTGTCGTGTCTGCCACTATCTCTTCTGACGAAATTACCGACAGTCTATATGGTGGCGCTTGCGACGATGCGATTATAGGAGTGGGTGTACCAGGACGACTGGCGCTCAACTTTATGCGTGAAGCAGCTTCCGCAAAAGAAGCTATAAAAAGTGCAATTTCCGATGTGCAAAAGTCACTTCCTCAAGCGGTTTTGGTTGAGATAGGGCCGGATTTAGTTGGACTGTCCGATGCCGGCGAGCAACTTAAGATGAGTCGCCAGTATCTGCGCAAAGTTCGCGACAAAGAATTAGCCAAATTTCCCCTGCCAATGCATGAAGGTAATCCGTCTTTGTGGCATTTGTATCATTTGCTGGAGTATTTTAAGCAGGAAAAGCGCAAGGCTATTTCGGAAAACGACATGGAAGTGGCAAAAGCGGCTATGTTACTAAACTATGAACACCAAAAGCAGCGGGTTTACTAATCTTTCACTGGGCAAACGAGTGAAAATTTGTTTTGCTGTGAGGTAGTTATTTTCAACGTATTGCCACTATGAATAAAACCATGCTTCAACGACGCTCAGGTGAAAACAAACCGTTTAATGCCGCGACGCCGGACAGTGATGCGCAGCGTGACCGCGCGCGAATCATACACTCTTCGGCGTTTCGCAGGTTGCAGTCGAAAACCCAGGTGCTGGGTGTGGGCGACAATGACTTTTATCGTACGCGGCTGACCCACTCGATGGAGGTTGCTCAGATTGGCTCAGGTATTTGTGAGCATTTAAAGCGAACTTATGCTGATAATGACGACATTTCGCAGCAGATACCGTCGTTTTTTCAAATAGAGGCGACCTGTCTGGCTCATGATTTAGGGCATCCGCCGTTCGGTCATGGTGGCGAGGTTGCGCTGAACTATCACATGCTGGGTCACGGCGGCTTTGAGGGTAACGGACAGACGTTACGCATTTTAAGCAAGTTGGGCGAGTATTCTGAACAGCATGGTCTGGACGTAACCCGCCGCACCTTGTTGGGTGTTTTGAAGTATCCAGTGTTGCACAGCGAAGTACAACAAGCGGGTTTAACTACTGACACTCCGCTAAACGCATTTAAACCGCCTAAGTCGATTCATGATGACGAAGAAGACGTTCTACATTGGATTTTAGAAGAGTTTTCGCAGCACGATCGCGACAAATTCCGCACCGTATTAGAAACAGACGGCAAGCGACGCTCGCAATTCAAAGCCTTCGATACTTCGATTATGGAACTAGCCGACGACATTTCTTACGGCGTGCATGATTTAGAGGATGCGCTGGCGCTGGGCTTAGTAACAGAACGTCAGTGGCGCGAAGACGTGTTACAAAAGGCGCACGATGACAGTCTTCTGATAACCGAGGCGGAATTTTATAACGACAAACTCTTCTCGCCGGATAGCCGTGACCGCAAGCATGCTATTAGTAAGTTGATTGGTTACCTGGTGCGGCAGATATCCGTTGAGCGGCAGCAGCAGTTTGAACACCCGCAACTGGACTTACAGGCAGCACTCCCTGCAGAAGCGGAGCACACGCTAGACCTACTAAAAAGCTTTGTCTTCAAGCATGTGATTCGTAGCGCCGAGGTTAAAGCCATGGAGTTCAAAGGCCAGCGAATTATTATGGCGCTGTTTGAGGCATTAGCTGATGCGCCGGAACGACTACTACAACCGTCAACATTGCAAAAGTACCACCAAGCCAGCAATCCAAAACGCGTGATCTGTGACTATATATCGGGCATGACAGATCATTATGCGCGTAAGCAATACAGCCAATTATTTGGTACCGGGGTATAACGGCAATGACTATTTATTGGATGCTGCTTTTAGCTTGGGGCGCCGGCTTGATGGCGTTACTTGGCGGCGTCATTGCTCATGTTGAAGGTTCTGCGAATACTACCGGCAAGCGCGAGTTCGTGCATGGTATTACGGCTTTTGGTGGCGGTATTTTAATGGCTGCTGTGGCGTTTGCGCTGGTGCCTGAGGGCATGAAAGAACTAAACGAATGGCAGCTCGCATTAATGTTCGCAGCAGGCGGGGTGAGTTTTGCGATTGTTGATGCGTTCCTTGCTAAACATGGCGGCAATATCGCCCAATTTATGGCGATGTTGTTGGATTTTTTACCCGAGGCAATATCGTTAGGTGCGCTATTCGCCGCGAGCCCCAATACCGCCATTTTGCTGGCGGTTTTTATTGCCGCTCAGAACCTGCCCGAGGGCTTCAACGCGTATCGCGAATTACGCTTTGCACAGTTAAAAGCAAAAACAGCGTTGATTGGGCTATTGGGCGTGTCATTATTTGGGCCGCTAGCTGCGTTGCTTGGCTATTTTTGGCTACGTGATGCGCCAGAGATTACCGCGACTATCATGAGCTTTGCGGCCGGCGGCATTCTCTATTTAGTATTTCAGGATATCGCGCCTCAGGCGCGGATGCGACGCCACTGGACTCCCTCGCTGGGCGCTGTTCTGGGCTTTATTGTAGGGATGCTAAGTAAGCAGTTATTGGGATAAGCAGGAGGTAAAACCGTGATTAATCCACATCTTCTACGTTGCGTTGCGCTGGCGGAAGAGGCGCTTGCAGCCGGCGATGCGCCGTTTGGCTCGGTGTTGGTCGATGAAAACGGTAATGTGCTAAAAGAAGACCGAAATCGCGTGAACAGTGTGGATAAAACCTACCATCCCGAGATTGAGCTGGCGCGTTGGGCGGCTAAAAACCTGACACCAGAGCAGCGCCGAAATACCACGATGTATACCTCCGGTGAGCACTGCCCTATGTGCTCTGCTGCCCATGGTTGGGCGGAGCTAGGTAAAGTAATTTATATTCATTCGACTGAACAGCTGACCCAGTGGCATAAGGAATTTGGTTTAGGAGAGTCTCGTGTGAGTCAGCTTCCGATTCAAACAATTGCACCTGCTGTTCAAGTGGAAGGGCCTATCGACGACTTAGCGCCGAAAATGTATGAACTGCACAACGCTTATATAACAACCGAGAAAAGTTAACGGTAAGTTGGGCTTGGTTCGTTCACTGAAATTTGCCCGTTGCGGCCGACTCATCAAATTGCTATAACTGCGCGCAAACTTATTAGCCCGAAAATCTTATGAAGCAGTCGTCAGATACCGTTGTTATGGTGCGTCCGCACCACTTTACGTCGAACCCGGAAACATTAGCTGATAACACCTTTCAGTCGGTGTCGCAGGCAAATGATGTGGCGCAAAAAGCTTATGACGAAGTGACTGAGGCGGCCAATACGCTGCGGCAGCAAGGCGTCACGGTGCATTTGTTTGAGGATGAAACGATTCACACGCCGGATTCGGTATTCCCAAATAATTGGTTTACTACTCATGCGTCGGGTGAATTGGTGCTATACCCGATGTTTAGTAATAACCGTCGCAAAGAGCGGCGCGCGGATATTATTGAGTTTCTGCAAGGCCACTATAACTACTCAACCACGCTAGATCTCTCTGGTTTAGAGCAAAAAGAACAGTTTTTAGAGGGAACGGGGGCGATTGTCTTCAACCATCAGGCTAAATTGGCTTATGCGGCGCGTTCTAAAAGAATGCACGAAGCCGCGCTTAATTCGCTGTGCGAACGACTGGGTTACGAGCCTGTGGTTTTTGATGCCAGTAACAGTGCCGGCACCCCGGTTTACCACACCAATGTCATCATGGCCGTGGGTACCGAATTTGTTATGGTGGGACTTGATATGATTGAGGAAAAAGCACGGCAACGCGTTATTACTGCGATTCAGCACAGCGGTAAAGCGTTAATTGAGCTGAGTGAAACACAGATCGCGCAGTTTGCCGGTAATACGCTGGAATTAGATACCAAAAACGGCAAGTTATTAGCGTTATCAACCACAGCTTTCGAGGCGCTGACCGAAGAACAAAAAATCCATTTAGCGCAGTGGGTTAAGTTAGTGCCAATGTCAGTTCCCACCATAGAATTAGGCGGTGGCTCCATTCGCTGCATGCTGGCGCAGGTGTTTAAACCAACATAAACCGGTTTTATAAAATTAATTTAAAATATTATTTGACTTTATATTTATAAGGCGTATTGTGGGCGGCGTTGGATAAGAAACAGATAGTTAAACACTCCTCTACGTCACATTATTAGAAGTAATCGTCTCGTCCTGTAGTTTTAAGTTTCACATTTTTTACCCCGCACGATCATCGGCATCGAGGTTGTCTCGGTCCGGTACTTTTATAGTTTTAAAAATTTCAGGATATGATTATGTCTAATACAGTAAACGGTGTTGTTAAGTGGTTTAACGAAGCAAAAGGTTTTGGTTTTATCGAGCAACAAGGTGGCGCAGACGTATTTGCTCACTTTAGCGCGATTGTTAGTGACGGTTTCAAAACCTTAACTGAAGGCCAACGCGTTTCTTTCTCAGTGACCCAAGGCCCGAAAGGCCCTCAAGCTGAGAACATTCAAGCGCTGTAATCCTTGCGATTAACGCCCTTGGAGTCGCTTTAAGCGAACGAAATTATGAAGAGCAGCCTACGGGCTGCTTTTTTTGTGCCTGAATTTTGGCAAAAAAGTCCGTAAACTGGTGTCTGCATTTAATTAATCAGCCCAGAGAGTGTTGCGTGATAGAGCCTGTTACCAATTTGATTTGTCCGCTTGACCAACAGCCGTTGCAACGGCATGACATGAGCTGGCGCTGTAATAGCGGCCATAGTTATGACATTGCCAAACAGGGATATGTGAATCTGTTGCCGGTGCAAAAAAAGCGTTCCAAAGATCCGGGTGATAGTAAGGCGATGATACAAGCGCGGCGACGTTTTTTATCGCAAGGTTTTTACCAACCGCTAGCCGAGCAAGTGGCGGCTCTGACATTGGCCGATGACGCGTCATCGTTGTTAGATGCCGGCTGTGGTGAGGGTTACTATCTGCAACAGTTGATTCAGGCAGCCGAACGGCAAGGTCAGTCACTACAAGTGGCGGGCTTGGATATTTCTAAATGGGCGGTGCAGGCGGCTGCAAAGCAGGACAAGCGGGCAACCTGGATGGTGGCCTCTAATAGCGCCATGCCGTTGGCGGACAATAGTGTCGATACGCTTCTGTGCTTGTTTGGCTTTCCCGCAGAAGCTGAATTTGAGCGGGTGTTAAAGCCCGGCGGACGCCTTATTATGGTGGACCCTGCATCAAACCACCTGAATGAGCTCAAACAAATTATTTACCCCGAAGTAAAAGCTAAACCCGAGCAATTACCAGTTAATGACAGCCGGTGGTCACTGACCCAAGAGCAACGTATCAGCTATACCGTGACGTTACCCGATAACGACACCATTCGCGACTTATTAGTCATGACTCCCCACCTTTACCGAAGCAGCCAAGCGGGACGAGAGCGGGCTGAAGGGCTAACAACGTTAGACGTTACAGTCGATGTATGGTTGCGGAGTTTCTGTAATCGGTAGTAAAGTTAAGCCAACTTAAGCAAGTTGGTGGTTAAGCATAGAAACATATTCTTGGAGGCTTGGAATGAGTACTTTGAAGGTTGAGAGCCATCCTGTTGCAATTGATGTATGCGTGACTGAGTCGAACTTAAGCGTTGACCTAGCAGACGGCAGAAAAATTTCTGTCCCTATCGTTTGGTTTCCGAGGCTTCAAAAAGCGAGTAAATACGATCGGGAAAAATGGCAGCTTTTGGGTGATGGGCAAGGTATCCATTGGCCAACTCTTGATGAAGATATATGTGTTTCAGGGTTATTAAATCCTTGATAAGTATCGAATTAATCTCATCCATCACCGCTATTTCGCGAGATGACTGGGACAACCTGTTTGGTCGTAACTACCCTTTTACCCGCTATGATTTTTTACTGGCATTAGAGCAAGGCGGAAGCCTGGGGCCGCAGCGTGGCTGGGTACCGCAGTATGCGGTTGCGCGCGACACCGATAACGTGATCGTTGCAGCTATGCCATGGTTCAAAAAAACGCACTCTTATGGCGAGTATTTCTTTGACTGGGTATTTGCCGAGGCTTACGAACGCTATGGTTTTCAGTACTATCCTAAGTTAATTAATGCGATTCCTTTTACTCCCTGCTCGGGGCCACGCATTGGGCTGGCAGACGATTACCGCGCTAGCGACGTCGTGCCGTTAATCGAAGCCGAACTGACTAAACAACACGATGTCAGCAACCTACAGTGCCTGTACGTGACGCCCGAATTAAGCAAAACGTTAGCCAATGACGGCTGGTGGCAGCGATTTGATATTCAGTTTTTATGGCAGAACCGTGATTACCGTAGTTTCGATGACTTTTTAGCGGTTCTGGTGTCGCGCAAACGCAAAAGTATTCGTAAAGAGCGGCGTCAGGTAACTGAACAAGGCGTTACCATGAAGGCGCTGGCTGGCGACGAGCTGGACGAGGTATTTTGGCAGCAGTTCACCCGTTTTTACCAGCGAACCTATTTAAAGCGCTCGGGTCATGGTGGTTATTTAACGCCGGAAACGCTCAATCTATGGGGTAAGCACCTGGCTGATAATATTGTCGTTTTTGCCGCTTATCGGGAACAGCAGCTAGTCGCGGCGTCGTTATGCTTTAAAAGCAAGGATACCTTATACGGACGCTACTGGGGTTGTATTGAAGAGCTTGAATTCCTGCACTTTGAAGCCTGTTATTACCAGGGAATTGAGTACTGCATAGTGCATGGGCTTACCTATTTTGATGCCGGAGCACAAGGTGAGCATAAACTCCACCGTGGCTTTGAACCGGTGCTGCGAGAAGGTTTTTACCGCTTTATGCCATCACCGCTCAATGAGGCCGTAGAGCAGTTCTGTGGCCAGGAACGAGCGGCCATACAAGAGCATATCAGTACATTAGCGGGTGTGGTTCCTTTTAAGAATAAGGCCTAGTAAAGCGGCCAGAACCAGGTAATTAACACCATTGCTACGGCACAGACCAACACCGATAACGGCAGTCCTAATTTCCAATAGTCGCCGAAGCGATACCCACCCGGACCCATCAGCACCGCCGCAGCGGCATTGTTGACGATATTCGATAACAGTGACTACTCACCGCCTTATCAGGCGATGCTTCTTATTTCGTTAGCCGTTGCTCGATAATATCGAGACTTACGCAGCTTCCATAAGCAGAAACGACTGTCCAGCCGCCTTTAATTCCAGAGCACCTTTATCACGGATATTGAGTGCGGCATTTA
>NZ_SNXI01000030.1 GCF_004362895.1 Idiomarina aquatica
ACTTTGCTTTGCTCATTGCAGTGTCCAGTATCAGCGTGGGTTCGGTGATCTGATCAACGCTAACCGGGAAAGTTCCCTATTTATTCAACAAGGCCTGTTCAACATACTGGTGGTAAGGCATGCCGGACACCCGCGAAATCACCTCTCCGGCAGTGACAAACATCAAGTTGTTGTAGTCAAAACGCTCACGAAATCCATGCTTAATAGGAACATGCGCCAGCCCGGCAAGCACTTCATCATTGGTTTTATTGGTGTTCGGCCAAATCATTAAATCACCCGCGCCCAAACCAAGGCCTGAACGATGGCTCAGCAAGTCTCGCACGGTAAGCTCGCTTGTGATGTAAGGATCCGCCAGTTTAAATTCCGGGATATGATCGATAACTTTATCGTCCCAGCTCAGTTTATCCTGCTCGACCAGGGTTGCAATTGCTGCTGCAGTAAAGGCTTTGGTGTGCGATGCGATGCCAAACAAGGTAGTCGCAGTCACCGGTTCATTAGATTCAATATCGCGCACACCAAATCCTTCAGCTAAAACGACTTCGCCATCTTTTACCGCAACGACGGCGATACCGGGAATATTAAAAGCTTTTAACGATTGCTCCGCGGTGTCGCGAATTTTTTGTTCCAGATCAGGGGCGGTTTCAGGTTTATCTGAGCAGGCCGTAACGCCCAGCGTTAATGCACTTGCCAGCAATAGTTGAGAGACGCTTTTCATAAACTGAATTTCCTTATTGTTTTTTTTAAGCCTACCACAGCCGCCGGAAACTTCATCGAAATCAAGCAAACAATAAAGTCACTTAAAAAACTATAAAGAAAATATTGACTCAAAAATGCGAATCGTTATCATTAGCGCAAACTTTGTAAATGATAAGGATTCTCATGTTTAAGAAGTCACTTTCCTTGGCGGTGCTAACCGCGATGTCCGGCGGAGCTGTTGCTCAACAAAACGATACCATTAATATCGACGAGACTATCCAAATTAGCGCAACGCGCACCAGTACCCCGCAAAGTGCTATTCCGGCAACCGTTTCGGTCATCGATGGGGAAGAGCTGCGCCAGCAATTGACCGTGTCGCAATCCTTATCTGATATTTTGGGCAACCTTATTCCTGCTTTCTCCCCCTCTCGGCAGAAGTTGACCAGTGCGGGTGAAACGCTGCGTGGTCGCCAGCCTCTTTACTTAATCGATGGCGTACCTCAGTCAAATCCGTTGCGTAACGGGTCTCGTGCTGCCATGACCATCGACCCCTTTATGATTGAGCGTGTTGAGGTTATCCACGGCGCCAGCGCCATTCAGGGCATGGGCGCCAGTGGTGGTATTATTAACATCGTTACCAAACAAGCCGAGCAAGGCACATCACACGAGCTTAATGCCGGTTTTATGGCGCCGGATTCCGAGCTTTCTGAGGGGTTGAGCTACCAAGCCGGCTATTTAGTCCGCCACGCAACTGGCGACTGGCGCTTTGTTGGTGGTATCCAGTATCGCGATACCGGCATGTATGTTGATGGCAACGGCATGCTAATCGGCGTAGACACCACTCAGGGCGATACTATGGATTCGAAAAGCTACGATGTTTTCGCCAAGCTGGGGTACGACATTGATGAACAGCAATCGCTGGAGTTCATGATTAATCGGTTTGATATGTCCGGTAATGGCGATTACTACTCGGTCGGCGGCAACCGTGCCGAAGGCATTCCGACGGTATCGGTAGAGGGTGAGTACCCGGGCGATGCGCCGGAAAACGAGGTTACCACCTCAAGTCTAACCTATAACCATAGTAACTTTTTAAACGCGGAGCTTAATTGGCAACTGTTCCTGCAAGACTTTTCGGCGCTATACGGTGGCGGAACCTATGGCGTGTTTCAGGATCCCGCTTACGGCGATAACTTATTTGACCAGTCCCGCAACGACTCGCGCAAATATGGCTCTCGCATCACCCTAAACTGGGACAATATTCAGCAATCGCCCTACTCTGTGTCAGCCGGTCTTGATTACCTTAATGATACGACCTTCCAGGAACTTGCTCAG
Organism: Idiomarina aquatica; assembly: GCF_004362895.1. GTDB lineage: Bacteria > Pseudomonadota > Gammaproteobacteria > Enterobacterales > Alteromonadaceae > Idiomarina. Next base: position 2,029 of record NZ_SNXI01000030.1, read on the forward strand.
ACGGGCCGTAAATGGGTTCCCGAAACAGAGTTTAAGAACTGGGCTCCTTACGCTCAACTTCGCTATCAGGCTAATGGCCTAACCTTAAGCGGTGGTTTACGTTATGAGTATGGCAAACTCAATGTTGATGACTTTACCTCGCTAGCTGCCTATGGCTCAACCTTTGTAGAAGGCGGCGAACCAAGTTTTAATGAGTTGCTGCCCAATGTCGGTGCCGTTTACGCATTAACTGAGCAATGGCGAGTTTACGCAAGCTACTCAGAAGGTTTCAGTATGCCTGATGTCGGCCGTGTGTTACGCGGCATTTCTACTCCGGGGCTGAGCATTAACAACTTTTTAAACCTGCAGCCAGTGATTGCTGATAACGAAGAGGTTGGCGTTGAATACCGGGGCAATGCTGTTAGTGCCTCCTTGAGTTACTTCCGTTCCGGATCTGACCTGGGCGCCCGCTTGCAAGCTGATGCCGATGGTATTTACAGCGTTAAGCGCGAAAAAACCGAAACTGACGGGTTTGAGTTAAGTGCTGAGTACGCGTTATCCAGTGACACCGCTTTCGGCCTTAACTATGCCGATACGGATGGTGAATACGATAGCAACGCCGATGGCTCAGTCGATACCCAGCTAGGCGGCAATAATATTGCGCCAAAGCGCGCTAATCTGTACTGGTCGCAACAGTGGAGTGGCATGATCAGCTCACAAGTACAATGGAACAAGTTATTTGATCGTGACATTTACAGCGGTGGTCAAGCCATTAATAACTTTGACGGTTACAACACCATCGATGCATCAGTACTTATTGAGACCCGAGACTTAGGTAACTTCTCGGTCGGTGTTGAGAACCTGTTGGATGAATTCTACTTTACCTACTATGCGCAGACCGTTGGGCCCGACAGCCGCAACTTTGCCGGTCGCGGTCGCACAGTGAGCTTTAACTGGAATTACCGTTGGTAAAACCGAACCTGACACAGTGGCACCGCTGGCTGGGCTTAACGCTCAGCTTGTGGATGCTGTTGATGGCAATAAGTGGCTCGTTATTATTATTCAAAAACGAGCTGCTGACGTTATTCTATCCGCAACTTGATCTGCAGCAGCCTGTTTCAGTAACGGAGGCGGCACATATTGCTGACGGCTTCTCGTCAGGGTACGCCTTAATGCCAACCGCCGACCGGCCCTGGTTTGAGGTCGTCAACGCTGACAAATCGCATTTTTACTATAGTGCCACTGGTGAACTCCTACTTGAGCGTCCTTATTTAGGCGACTTTGTCAGCTGGCTGGTCGAATTACATCACCATTTGGCGCTTAATGACCTCGGCAAGGATATTTTAGGTGTGCTGGGGTTGTTGAGCTTGCTGCTTGTTTTTACCGGTCTTATCCGGTGGTGGCCCAGGCGCGGTTCCTTTAAACGTGCGTTGACCATACGCTGGGCTAATCCATTCTCTCTACGTGGCATGCAGACCCTATGGCAATTTCATCGTTGTGTTGGCGCTTTACTATTCATTCCGGTTGTTATCGTTTTAGTTACCGGTACTGCGGTTATGTACGCCGCCCCCGTTAAGTCAGCGCTAACTTATCTTTTGCCTTTTCAACCCCAGGTTAAGGAACAAAGCCTACCCCGACAGCCGCTTAACAACTGGTCACAACGGCTTGCCATTGTGCCGGACGTATTACCTGCTGCCGAAGCACGCTTACTCTACCTGGAAAACCCACAAATACGGGCGAAACACGACGCCGAGTGGCACCCCAATGGCCGCAACTACATTCAATTCTCCGAACAGGGCACTGTAAACAATGTAATTGATGAACGGGCTACACCGCTGGGTAATCAAGTATCTAATATGATTTATCCTACGCACGTCGCTGCGGTTGGCGGATCCTTTTATTTAATTGTCGTTTTGCTCTCGGGATTCGCATTAATACTGTTGCCCACCACCGGTATCTGGTTTTACGTTAAACGATTTTCAAAGCGCTCCACCACTCGTTAGTTAAAAAAACCTGATAAGTATCGCTAAAAGTTTGCGGTTAGCCTTATTTGCTTGGTCGATACGCTTGCCAGCGCTATAGTAGTTTTTATTTAAACGGTGTATTACTAAAGGAAAATACGATGACGATACAACGCACACTCTCGGGTATTGCCTTGTCAGCAGCGCTGGCATTACCTGCTGTTGCCAGCGACTACCTGTCGACAACTACACGCTTTACCGACGACAACGCTGACGCTGCTACACGCGTTCTGTTTGTGCCTGAAAATACCACCATCGCTGTAGAAGGCTGGTCTGATGCGCAGAACAAACAGGTCGCTCGCGCAGCTGAAATCGAAGCATTTGACGGGTCGGCAGCTCAACTAACCACACTCGTTGCGCCTGACGGCACTAAAGCTAACCATTTATTGCTTGCCGGTGTTGGCAACCCAGCAGATTTATCACGCTTTAAAGCTGAAAACCTGGGCGCATCAATTGCTGCCGCATTAAAGCCGGAGTTAGACGATGTTGTTTTTGATACCCGTCTAATCAAAAACCCGGGCATCGCTGCTGAAATTAGTGCGCAAGTGGCACATGGTATTGATTTACGTAACTACCGCTTCGATCGCTATCAATCAGAAGCCGAAGCTCGCCCACAAACCAATTACCATTTTGTAACTGCGTCAGCGGACATTGCTGAGAAACATTACGAGGACTATCGAGCTATTGCTGAAGGCGTCTTTGTGGCGCGCGACATAACAGCACTGCCTGGCAGTGACGGTTATCCCGAGGCTATCGTTAAACTCGCTCAAAAAGCGATGCAGGGCTTAGATATTGACGTTACCGTCGTCACCCCCGAACAAGTCAATGAAATGGGAATGGGTTTGCTGGAAAGTGTCAGTGCAGGTAGCCAACATGGCTCTTATCTTTTAGCTGCCCATTATAAAGGTAGTGACGACGCGCCAATCGCATTAGTCGGTAAGGGCAATACGTTTGACACCGGTGGCTATAACTTAAAAACCAGCTCCTCTTCAATACTACGTATGCAAACCGATAAAGCGGGTGCTGGTGCGGTTATCGGTGCTGTTATGGCGTTAGCCAAACAACAAGCTCCGGTCAATGTTGTTGCCATTGCGCCGTTATCACATAACTTAATTTCAGGCACTGCTACGCTACCCGGTGATGTGGTAAAAGCCGGTGACGGGACCCTAGTAGAAATCGCTAATACCGATGCTGAAGGCCGACTCATTCTGGGTGACGGTAACTGGTACGCTAACGATAAATTTAAGCCACGAGCTATCGCCAATATCGCCACACTAACGGGTTCTAAAGTTGGCGCTTTGGGCACAGGCTATGCGGCAATGTTTGCAAGCGAAGACGATTTACGCCAGGCAATTATCGAAGCCGGAAAAGTGACCGATGAGAAGGTTTGGGAACTACCTTTAGACGGTTATCCCGGAATTATCGACAGCCCGCTGGCAGATATCCGTAATATTGGCTCTCCGGGAACGCAGGCAGGTGCGGCCTTCCTTAAACATTTTGCCGGTGATACGCCTTGGATCCATATCGATATGGCCGCTGATGCCATGGTCAGCAGCCCTACCGGTATTCACCCGGCAGGACCGACGGGTTTCGGTGTGCGGTTATTGACTGAGTGGGTACATCAGCTCAATAAATAACCGGTGATAATGCGCGGCCTTGATTAATTATAGGCCGCGCGAATTTCTGCTAACTTTTTATCAATATCGTCTCGCGACATCCATTGACCACGGATCATAACCCCTAGCGGCTCTTCTAATGCTTGCGCTGAATCTAATGGATTCTCTGATAGCAGCATAAAATCGGCGCGATGGCCGGCTTTAATTAGCCCGAACGTGTCCTGCTCGCTGAAGTACTCACCTGCGGCCACCGTTGCATAGTAATAAATCGCATCAAGCGGTATCCCGGCCTGCTCCATTTTTCTAATTTCATGGTGTATTGAATAGCCCGGCACACTGAATAACTGCGGTGCATCGGTACCAAATATAATATTGGCATCAGCATCATGCAGCGCCTTTAGCAATTGCTGACGGTTTTGTTGCTGAACCTTCGCTTGGTCTTGATTGAAATAGCCCATACTAGGCTGTTTATAATAGCCTAACCAGCCCTCACGAACGCTTTCAGGCACCAATGCTAACTCCGGGTATTGTGCTAATTCCTGTGGGTCCTCAGCGCCAATGAGTGTCGACCATAACGCTTGCGTCGGTACCACGCCAACGTCATATTTTTTCGTCAACTCCACCAGTTTTGCTAATTCTTGTTTAGTAATCGGCTGATTTAATGCATCAACATATTCGAGATACCCATCCATGTGATCGATGGTTCTTTGGCCTTCTTTTAGAGCGTTTTCAAGCCCTACATCACTTGGTACATGACCGGCAAAATCCATATCGCTGTCGCGTGCTGTCTTGGCCAGAGCCTGGTATTCGGCTAACGACAAGCCCGGATGGATTTTCAATAAATCCCACCCTTGATCACGTTGCTCGATAACTCGTTGCGTAGCTTGCTCGACCGATTCGATTGTGTTGCCATTAAAGCTGGGGCCGGCCAGATAAAGTGTGGGGCCTAGTCGTTTACCTTGTGCAATATCTGATTTTAGCTGCAGTTGATGTGGGTAACCCAGCATACCACGCACCGTCGTCACACCGTTGGCGATATACAGGTAAAGCATGTCGTCTGCATAGCGTCTTGGGAAGTTACCAAAGTCAGTGGCCGGTGGTACGTGGCCATGCATTTCAGCAAAACCAGCGATAACATAGCCATCAGCCGCATCAATTATTCGAGTCGATTCAGGAAGGTTGCGGGCCGCTGTCATCGGTCGCACATCAGTAATTCTATCGCCAAAAATGTAGACGGCACGCTCACTCAATACCCGTGCGTCTTTGCCATTAAAGGTAATGACATTTGCATTAATCACGGCGACGTCAGGGGATTTAACTTCTTGTTGTATTACCTGCTGGCAGGCCGTGGCAAAAATCGATATGGCCGCCATGAGCAGCAAATTAAATCTTTTCATCAGCATTTCCTTTCATCGTCACTTATCGTCAATTGCTGACGGGTTAATACGCTGAGTGTCATCGACTTGGGTCAGTTTGGCAACTAATGTTGAGGGTTTTGTCGCTGGAACTATTCAATGAAACATTTCTTTTGGGGCGCAGGTCTCTTACTTATCAGCATGTTGAGTTGGGGGCAGGAAAATTTAGTTATAACCGACGAGGACGTTTTGAAAGTCTTTGAAGTCTCTCGCAAGTTACAATCTATTCCTGACGAGCCCGATGTCTATAACCCTCCCGCTACCCCACCAAAGGTGCCAACTCCAGAGGAAATGCAGCAGCTAATGTTAAAACCATTTAAGTATAGCTTTTGGAATGCTGAATTCTTAAACGACTACTACAACACGACTGATCAACGCCGCCTCGCAGTTAAAAAAGCTATTAACAGCAGCGGACTTTCAAATATCGACGAATATTCGCGAGTTATGTCTCTGGTTTCCGCCATCACTGCACGCATAGGTTTAGAAGAACGTTATATCGGCTACGAGCACCTGGAAACATCGTTCTTAGAGCAAGTCAGGAAACTTCAGGCCGACATTCCGCTGGAATCAATAGAAACGGTAAAGCGGAATTACGACAGGGTCATGACTTACTTTAAGTCATTTGATTGATCAATCATAACGCGTGGGACGCGAACACTAGTCCCCGTTAAAAGGTGCCAAGAGATGGTATCGGCGTAATTGGCGACTTCGCGTACGTCAATTCGCGCCCCCCATAGCTCGACGTCATCACCGACGCAGGCCTCCGGTATATCGGTAATATCGATAGTAATCATATCCATCGATACCCTCCCAACCACAGGCGCAATCTTATTGCATACCGCAGTTGGCGTGCCATTACCGCACTGTCGCGGGTAACCATCGGCATAACCAATAGCGACAGTCGCTATACGGGACGGTTTTTCTGCTATCCAGGAACTGCCATAGCCGACTGAATCGCCTTTTTTAAGCTCATGAATGGCGATTATCGGAGCTTTTAACGACATAACCGGCTTTAACTCAGATTGAACTTCGGTCACCGCAGAGGGGTTAACGCCATATAAGAGTAACCCCGCCCTCACCCAATCGTTTTCGCCAATTTCACCGCGTAATTGCGGATTGAGTAGTGCGGCAGAATTATGCAGAGAAAATTGAAACCCACTGTGCTGCCGTTTTATCTGCTCAAACTGCTGCCGTTGATAATGGTTAAGCGGCATACCTGAATCTGCATTTGCCAAGTGCGACATCAGCACCGTATCTGCGACGTTATTGCACTTTTGCAGGCGAACTAAAAAGCTTTCTACTGCCGCCAGCTCTAAACCAAGGCGGTGCATGCCGGTATCAATTTTTAACCAAACACACAGTGGACGCGCCAGCTTGGCTTGCTCCAACAGCTCTAATTGATAGAGCGAATGAATTACGACCCAGAAATTATTCTCGGCAGCGACTCCGAGCTCAGCGATACTCTGACAGCCTTCCAGAATCAGCACAGGTTTATCCGAACTCGTGTGCGCGTCTCTCAACGCTAAGGCCTCATCGGTAAAGCCCACACCAAACGCATCAACACAGGGTGCTAACACATCGCAAACAGCGCCCACGCCATGGCCGTAACCATCAGCCTTGACGATACCGAGTAGCTTACCCGTTCCAATTTGTTGTCTTACCCAGTTGGCATTTGCACTTAAGGCGTCGACATCGATCTCTGCGCGAGTTGTTCTGAAATTCATTTTTACTGTTCTTTTTTATCAGTTAACGATGAGTTTACCGCAATTTTCCCCGAGTTTAACGGAAGTCTTTGCACTTAGGTACGTGCTTGAGTAACGTTAACCTTAACTTTACGTTAAACACGAGGGATTAATTATGTGGCTAAAAGCTTCTGCAATCGCCGTAAGTTTGGGGGTTGTTGCACCTCAAGTCAGTGCTGATACATTTAAATCAGAAGACATATTTCAGTTGGAGTACGCCAATCAAGTCAGCGTTTCTCCTGACGGTAACTATGTCGCCTATATCCGCAATAGTTTTGATGATATGAAAGACTCCACCCGTCGCTCGTTGTGGGTCGTCGATACGCGCACCGGCGAATCATTACCGATTTTTGACGACGGCCATAGTTATAGCGGTTTGAGTTGGTCAAACGATAGTAGTCGCCTGGCATTTACATCAAACCGTAATGAGAAAAATCAGATCCATGTTTACTGGCTTGACGAGCAAAAAGTCGCCAAGGTAACCAATGTTCACGAATCACCCTCAAGCCTTAGCTGGTCGAATGATGATCAGCACATCGCTTTTATGATGTCCGTAAAGGCACCAGCGACTGACTTTGCTAAGTCGGTAAAAATGCCGGCACGACCAGAAGGTGCTAATTGGGCCGACAAAGCCATCATCGTTGAAGAAGCTTATTACCAGCGTGATGGCGCGGGCGTATTAGACCCTGCCCACAGCCAGGTCTTTGTAGTACCGGCAACCGGAGGTTCTGCTCGCCAGTTAACCGAGGGTGAATATAGTCATCGGGGACCGCTTAGCTGGACGCAGGATAATCAGCACATCGTTTTTTCCGGTAACCGTAGCGAAAACTGGGCATACCAAATTAATGAAAGTGACTTGTATGCTGTGGCGCTCGCTGACAAGTCTATTACTCAAATTACTGATATCCCGGGCGAAGAGCATTCAGCGCAATTTTCACCCGATGGCGAACAGCTGGTCTATCTACACAGCAATAATGAGCCCGTTCCCTACCATAAAAACCAATTATGGATAATGGATTGGGATGACCGCTCCAATCGCGAGCTACAGGCGGATTTCGACCGGTCTTTCGCAAGTCCACAATGGAACGGTGACGACCAGATTGCTGTTCAATTTGCTGATCGCGGTAAAAACGTTATTGCATCAGTGAGCCTGGATGATGAGCTAAGTCGCCGGGTTGATGATGTCGGCGGTACCTACGTTAGCCGGCCTTATACTATGGGATCTTTTAGCGCCTCCTTAAATGGCGCTATCGCGTACACTCGCGGAACTGCCTATCGACCAGCCGATGTCGGTTTTCAGAAAGATGGCGAAAACAGCAAGTCCCTGACCGCGCTGAACGAAGATTTACTGGCCTACAGGGAGCTGGGTAAAGTCAACGAAATTGAGTTTGAGTCCCGTTATGACGGCGAAAAAATTCAGGGTTGGTACATTACGCCGCCTAATTTCGATAGCACCAAAGAGTACCCGCTATTACTTGAGATCCATGGTGGCCCGCACCTGTCTTACGGCCCTCACTTTGCGGCGGAACACCAGCGTTATGCAGCAGAGGGGTATGTGGTTTTATATGTCAATCATCGCGGTAGCACATCATACGGTAAAGAGTTTGCCATGCTGCTTGATGGAAACTACTCATCTCCGTACGACTTTGCAGACCACATGAGCGGCATCGATGCTCTGATCGATAAAGGATTTATTGACGCAGACAACCTCTTCATTGCCGGGGGCTCCGCCGGTGGTATCGCGACCGCTTATGCGGTTGGCATGACTGATCGTTTTAACGCCGCTGCAGCGACAAATCCGGTAATTAACTGGGTTAGCAAAGTGCTTACTGCGGACAGCTCCATGGGGCAAATTCACAACCAGTTTCCCGGCATGCCATGGGAAGAGCTAGAGCACTATTGGGAACGTTCACCACTATCGCTGGTGGGTAACGTGAAAACGCCCGTGATGCTATTCACCGGTGAAAATGACCGCCGTACGCCGATTTCAGAAACTGAACAATTTTACCAGGCGTTAAAACTGCGCAAGGTGGATGCTGCAATGGTGCGTGTACCTGGTGCGTCACATGGTGTAACCTATCGCCCATCGAATATGATCGCGAAAATCGAGCATGCGCTGGCGTGGTTTGAAAGGTACAAAAAGGATTAATGAACTCAGCTACAATGGATATTGTGACATTAGGCCCTGCCGGCACGTTCTCTGAACTTGCCGCGCAGGATCTCATTAAAAATAAGGGATTAACGAGCAGTATTTCACTTGCGGATGACCTTTTCAGCGTCATTGAACGAGTTACGCCAGGAACGCTAGGCTTGGTTCCTATCGAAAACCTTAGCGAAGGTTTTGTCTCTCCGGTGGTTGACCATCTGGTTAGACATCCTCTGCAAATTATTGCGGAAACGAAACTCCCTGTCGCATTTAAAATAGTTGCGAACCATGACTCACCTGAGCATTTATGGGCGCAATTTGTAGCTGCAGGTCAGTGTCGTCAGTGCATTCAGTCAATGTCACTACCAGTCATTCACACTAACAGCAATAGCGACTCTTTGCATAAACTACTGCGCTGTAAATCACCGGCCGCAGCCATTGTTCCCGCGCATATTGACTGTCCTACGTCGCTAAAAGTGCTACATAAGACGGCAGCCGATATTGAGCACAACGAAACCCGGTTTATTTTGTTATCCGCTTCACAAGCTAACGCTAACTACGAGGCTAATATCAAGTGGAAAAGTAGCGTTATTTTAGTCGATGACAACGACCATCCTGGTCTTCTCGTTGACAGCCTCTCGGTATTTGCAAGCCGCGGTATCAACCTGACCTCTATCGTTTCGCGCCCCACCGGCGGAAAATTTGGTCAGTACCACTTTTTTATAGACTTTGATGGTCATTCTGAACAACCCCACGTAAAACAGGCGCTCGAACAACTAGCAAAATTGAATCAAATTCGTTGGCTTGGAAGCTATAAAGCGGCCTAACACAAACCAGAGGAGTATCTATGCCGTTAAATGTCATTAAACATGAGCCGTCGCAAACTGCCGATGCAGTTATTATTTGGCTTCATGGTCTGGGTGCATCGGGAAACGATTTTGTACCGATGACTGAGCATTTGCGTTTTGACAGTGCCAACATCCGTTTTCTATTTCCCAATGCCCCTCAATTACCGGTCACTATAAACCAGGGAATGGTAATGCCGGCATGGTACGACATTACCGACATATCCATCGACCGCACCATTGATAGCAAGCAACTACGGCAATCAGCTGCTGAAGTCCACGCATTAATAGATGAGCAAATAGACAAGGGTATCGACAGTCAGCGGATCATTATCGCGGGCTTTTCGCAGGGCGGTGCGGTAGGTTACGAAGCGGCGTTGACATACCCTAAGGCGCTGGGCGGATTGATGGCGCACTCCACTTACTTTGCCACTGCCTTAGACATAGAGCCGGCAAAGGCAAATGCCGAGTTACCGTTATTGATACAACACGGAACCCAGGATCCGGTCGTGCCCGAGTCTCTGGGACGCAAAGCGGTTGATGAATTAACGCAGCGAGGTTACCCGGTCACCTATCAAACCTACCCGATGCCACATTCTCTGTGTCTCGAGCAGGTTGAAGATATGAAGCGTTGGCTCGCTGACCGCTTCGCTTAAGCCAATTTAATCAGCTCGTCACACCATTGTGAGGCGAGCTTTTCTCCTCGTTCAAAGGTATCAATCATAAAGTTAACATGACCGACTTTACGCCCCGGGCGAGGCGCTTTCCCGTACCAATGGCAGTCAGCCGCTGATGCTTCCCATAACACTTCAGGCAATCCGTCCACGCCAATGGCGTTAATCATTAATGTGGGAGCGACTAAAAACTCGGGCAGCGGCAGTCCGGTGATACAACGAATATGCAGGTTAAATTGGTCGCAATTAGCACCGCTCATGGTCCAGTGACCAGAGTTGTGTACGCGAGGCGCTATCTCGTTTACCAACAGTTGTTGTTGCTCACCCTCTCCCACCACAAAAAACTCAATCGCTAATACACCAATATAATCGATATGATCGGTTAGTTTTTGATGGTATTGCTGTGCTAATGCCTCAAGTTCATCGGTGAACTGTTGTGCGCCGGCCATGCTGTAAGCAAGGATGCCATCATTATGTACGTTTAGCGTTAATGGATAACCGCGCTGCTCGCCATGGTGGTCACGCGCCGCAACCACAGATACCTCGTGGCTAAATGGAATCATGTCTTCGACAATTCCGGGACGTTGGCCGGCTTCCTGAATGATTGGTTCGGCATCTTGTCCGGGCTTCCAGCGCCACTGACCTTTGCCGTCATAGCCACCCCGGGCTGACTTTATGACTACCGCTTTATCGCAGTTTGATAGAATATCTCTAAGTTCATCAGTGGTCTGATAGGCTTGCCACGGTGATGTTGGCACTCCAAGCTCATCGCACAATGACTTTTGCGTTCGGCGGTCAGTCAGTTGATTAAATCGTTCAGCCTTGATCAAAAATTTATCATGGGTCTGCTCGACCAGCGCTTCACCCAGGTGCTCATGTTCCCATGTCACCACATCAGCCCACGATTTTGCTTCCTCCAGCGACATCGGCAATGGTTGGTCGCTGGCTAATGGCATAACCTGTTGCTGTCGATCGCTATATAAGATGCACTGATGACCTTGCTGAATTACCGCTTTGCCGAGCATTTGTCCGAGTTGGCCATTGCCCAAAATTAAAATATTCATTTAGGTAGCTCCAGGTCGGCATTAGCCATAACCTTGTCGCGCTGTTTAGCGCGGAACGCAGTCACCGCATCACGAACTTTTTGATCAAATGCGCCAATTATCTGTGCTGCAAGCAGTCCCGCATTAGCAGCGCCGGCATCACCAATAGCCAGGGTACCCACCGCTACTCCTTTCGGCATTTGCACAATAGACAATAGGCTGTCCAGACCTTTGAGCTGTTTACTCGAGACGGGCACACCAAGAACTGGTAATGCGGTATGTGCTGCGAGCATGCCAGGCAAATGCGCGGCGCCGCCAGCGCCTGCGATAACGACTTTAGTATCAGTAGCTTCCGCCTGTTCCATGTGGAACTTGAGCAAATCAGGCGTACGGTGAGCAGATGCTACTTTCGCCTCCCAGTCAACACCAAGCTCTTCCAGCATCAAGGCCGCTTTTTGCATTGTCGGCCAATCAGATTGTGAGCCCATCAGAATAAGAACAGAAGCCATGAAGCACCTTTTAGATTGTACGGTTTGCGTAGGTCTGAAAAGCACGGAATTGTAGCCACAGGAGCGCTAAACTGCAAATCAATTGCAGGATTTTTAACCATCTGTAATATCCAGTGATTAATACTAAGCGCTTATAGACTCACTGGTAATTTTAGGTATGGTATCGATAATACGATTAAAAACGCTGAGGTCGCGATGTTACTTTCATCAAAAGATTCCATTTTATTGATTGTCGATGCGCAGGAAAAACTGTTACCAGCGATTCACCAACGCGATAATGTCACGTCGCGTATGCGTTGGTTAGCAGAGATCGCACTGCAATTGGATATCCCGGTATTAATAACGGAACAATATCCAAAGGGTCTGGGCTATACCGTTTCTGCGCTGCAGGAAATTATTGAGTCCGCTCGGGTTGTCGAGAAGACACACTTCAGTGCGATGCAAGAACAAAGTTTTCGCGATGTATTAAGTGACTACGACAAAAAACAAGTTGTTGTAATGGGCATGGAAACCCATGTTTGTGTGTTACAAACAGCGATTGAAATGAAACAGGAAGGCTACCAGGTTTTCTTGCCGTCAGACTGTGTCGGATCGCGCCGGCCAAACGATAAAGACTCTGCGATTACTCGTATGCGCGACAATAACGTCGAAATTATCACCTCCGAAATGGCGGCTTTTGAGTGGTTGCACAAGTCAGGCACCGACACATTTCGGCATATTAGTCGAAACTGGTTGAAATAATTTGACTTTTCATTGACACGCTTTGCACAGGGTATATACTCGGGGGGCTGAGAAAATTCGGCTATTGATTTGAGATTTGTGTACGAAGTCCTCCTATGCTGTACCTCGTTTTGTAAGTCCAAGTAATACCCAAGTTTCTGAGCAATTGATTTTTAACATGCACTACGAGGAAATATCAGCATGTCTACTACTACTGGTAAAGTAAAATTCTTTAACGAAGCAAAAGGCTTCGGTTTCATCGAGCAAGAAAATGGCGCGGACGTATTCGTTCACTTCAGCGCTATCCAAGCTGACGGTTTCAAAACTTTGGCTGAAGGCCAACAAGTTTCTTTCACCGTAGCACAAGGTCCTAAAGGTCCTCAGGCTGAAAACGTTGTTCCTATGTAAGAACGCGTAATAAAGAATTCTAAAAAACGCCGCGCTGATTTCAGTGCGGCGTTTTTTTATGCTTAATAGACTTAAACTTTGTAAGGTTTTAGCCGATAATAAGCACTATTGATTCAAATAAATATATCGGCATTGCCTTAACGAGTAGCTATGAAAGATAACGGTCCGGTTACACAAAAAGAAAAACAAATTCCCGCACACTACCGGTTAGTATCATCAACTGACCTTAAAGGGGTTATAACGCACTGTAACCAAGATTTCGTGGATATTAGCGGCTATTCTCAGGAAGAATTGATTGGCTCGCCGCATAACATCCTGCGTCATCCCGATGTGCCGGGGCCCGTGTTCGAAAATATGTGGAAAACCATCAAGCGCGGCAAGCCTTGGATGGGCTTAGTCAAAAACCGAGCTAAAAATGGTGACCATTACTGGGTAAGCGCTTATGTAACGCCGATTATGGAAAACGGTAAACCCAGAGGTTTTGAGTCGGTTCGTGTGCCAACCACAGATGAACGTAAACAGCGAGCCATGGCAATTTATGAGCGCATCAACAATGGTCAGGCGCCTTTACCCTGGCTTAAACGCCTCGCCTATAGTACTCGCGACTTATCTCCCGTTGCCGTGCCCGGCCTTATCGCAACCGCGGTAGTCGGCACTCTGGCTGGCCTGACGCCAGCTATGGTTACTCTCGCAGGTACCGCTTTGTCTTCTGCACTATATGGCCGCTATGTTAGTTCTATGATGCAGCGGCTTTTAGATAGTCGCCCTGAAGCATTTGATTCCGAGCTTGTCGGCATGACTTATTTTGCTACTCACGGGCGTGAAGCACAGTTGTCCATGCTCTTACACAGCGAAGCAGCCCGAAATTATACCGCTCTGACGCGCATAAAAGATGCTGTTGGTGGTATTTTAAAAGTTGCGGAAGATACGCAAAAGCAGGCAAGAGAAAGTCATGCCCAGGTCGACCGGCAAACCGAAGCAACCGATCAAACCGCAACGGCCATGAATGAAATGGCAACGGCAATTCAAGAAGTCGCCGGTACCGTAGAACAAAATGCGAGCCAGGCCGACTTTGCGCGCGAAAATGTGGATCGCAGTGTTGCCTTAGCTCGCGAAGCAAGTGAAGTGATAGAAGGTCTGCACCAGGCCGTTGAGCAAATTGCAATGACGGTACAAGCGCTTGACCAGTCCACTGGCGCCATCGGCGAAGCAGCTGACCTAATTTCATCGATCGCAGATCAGACTAATTTACTAGCACTGAATGCCGCTATTGAAGCGGCTCGTGCAGGCGAGCATGGTCGCGGCTTTTCAGTCGTTGCTGACGAAGTTCGTAATCTCGCGTCTCGTACGACAGACTCTACCGATAGTATTCATCAAGTAATAGCTAAGTTACGCGAACGTGCCAAGGATGCCGTTGAAGTATCAAAACAGGGTGAACAGACCGCAGCAGATGGCGTAGAAAAAGTGCGTAAAGCGGATGAGGCATTGCAAGAGATAGCACGTTCGATAGAACAAATTGCAGATATGTCCACACAGATGGCATCAGCTGTCGAGGAGCAAAGTGGTGTTGCAGAGCACATTAGCGAGCAGGTAACGCACATCTCTGACATAGCGAAGCAGACTCAGCATACGTCTGAACAGACGGAGTCCTCAAGCCAACAACTCCAGGACACCGTCAAACAACTTTATGAGCTCATCGAGCGCTTTAATCTGAAGAATTGATCTCGGCTTTTTGTGAATGCTCGCGTCGCTCCGCTGCGCGGGCTGTTTCCTCTAAAAACTCAACGTCCTGCACATCCACTTTAGGAATTTCACCGCAGACATCACCACCTAACTTGTTCACCGCATTACATAGGTCAGAAACCTTTTGATCAAGCACGTCCACATGGTCCAGCATGCGTCCAATGGCAGTGGCAACCGGATCGGGATTATCTGCGGCTATCGCATAAGCATCAAAGCCATATGCTTTGGCCATTTTCTCTCTGCGCTCAGAGGTTTCCTTATCAACGCCGGATTTTGCAACTCTCGCGGGAATACCTACCATGGTCGCTTTAGCCGGAACATCTCTAACCACCACAGCATTTGAGCCAATACGCGCTTGCTCGCCGACGGTTAACGGGCCAAGAACCTTGGCTCCGGCACCTATCACAACGCCATTTTTTAGTGTTGGATGTCGCTTGCCTTTATTCCAGCTGGTTCCACCCAAGGTCACGCCATGGTAAAGCGTAACATCATCCCCAATTTCCGCAGTTTCGCCAATAACGACGCCCATGCCATGATCAATAAAGAACCGACGCCCTATCGTGGCGCCCGGATGTATTTCAACGCCTGTTAGCCAC
Source organism: Idiomarina aquatica (assembly GCF_004362895.1). GTDB lineage: Bacteria > Pseudomonadota > Gammaproteobacteria > Enterobacterales > Alteromonadaceae > Idiomarina. The sequence goes on from NZ_SNXI01000030.1 coordinate 17,486, forward strand.
CGCGCGATATTCGACACAAAGCGTGCCAACCAATATAAACGCCAGCGCCACAATTTATGGCTAAACCGATGAAACCAAATCGCATGAAGCCCGGGATAATTAAATAGCACTTCAAACGTATTTCTGGCCGCGGGATCACGATCGAAAACGCTGTTGATGTCTTCCCTGATACCACTAAAAAATGCCATGGCACACTCCCCTCATTGAGCCGTACTGGCCCGTCACTCAACAAACCGCTTTAACAAGCGCTCGACATCAGCTTGAATGGTGTCTTTCATACTGGCTTCGTAGCCTTCACGCTCTTTATCCATTTCGCGAATTTTCTTTTTCGGAAACTTCTTACGGTTTTCATGTGTTGGCATGTGTTTGATTTTGTCATACATCTCATGCATCGCCGGATAATCTTTAGCGTAATCGTATTCTACAGATTCAGGTCTGTGATCCAGCAATACAACGATTCTCAAACAGCCTTCTGACAAAGGACATTGCTCCTGCTGCATAGCTTTCGCTATCGTGATAATGCTTTCGTCAATTCGGTCTACACGCTTCTGCACGGCTGCATCGCGTAACTGGTTTTGATATTTTAACCGTCGCACCAGTTTGGTTGCGTAAAATGCCAAAGCCATAATGATGGCAATACCAATTAGAATTACAATAATCGCTGTAGCAGACATTAATACTCCTCGTCGTCCCACTCATCGTCGTCATCTAGATCAATACCCAATTGCTCTGCTAATTGTTCATAGCGATCGGATTTTTCGTCCAGATAAGCTTGTTCTTGCTCCGATAACGTCTCGCCCTGCTCAAACCGTTCAACCAAAGCCTGCAGCCGTTGGTCTTGCTCAAGCTGATGTAGTTCTTCTGCCGGGGTAAGCGCTTTGACCTCGGGCTTTTCAACAGGGTTCACTAACGGAATTTTGCGACGACTACCTTTACGAGGGTCAGTCTTCGGACCTTCAGTTCCGCTTTTAGACGCAGTTTTAGCGGTTGATACGTTATGCCGCTGTCCCGGCTTTTGGCCTTTGCCTTTTTTCTTTCCCTGCGTTGAAACTACACCATCATTATGGTCTTTGGGTTTCTTGGCGGGCGCTAGCGGACCCGGCTTTCTGGATTTTTTCTGGCGAGTCATACTCACTCCTAAAACTGACAATAACGGGTATTGTAACGTATAGAGAGTAGTTTAGTCAGTGAGTATTGAATGAGAAAGAAAAAAGGCGATGCTTTCGCATCGCCTGTCTTTCTCATATTTGGCAGCGCACTGCGACTATGAGAATGGTTGTCACTGCTTCCGAGTTGTTATTGCGGTCTTCCGTAACCTAGTTTTGTTATTGTTTTTATTGAGTAGGAGTTCCATTGCTCGTGACAATTTTACTCCCTGGATTATCGATTCATTGTTGTTCTGATTTTCGATAATCAATCTCGACCTCTTGTTATTTTTATGTGTCGAGTTAAGCCGTTTTAAAAACGATCTTGTTGTTATTATCTGCGAGCTTGTTTTTATTATTTAGCGCAATTGCCCTGCAGACGTTGTACAGACTACTTGATTGATTTTTTTAATCAATGATTTTATTGGTCTAAAAATCAACTTTTTTATAACTTTTTGTTTTCATGTAGTCAAAACAGTTACATAGTATTATTTTTGTTATGTTAAAACTATTTTACTACAGAAACTAAAAAGGCGACATCGCTGTCGCCTTTTTACGTTATCGAACTCGGCCTTAGTAAAGTCCGTGCAAATACTCCGCCATCAGTTCAATTTCTTCGTCAGTCATCTTCTCGGCCACACCACGCATCATGCCGTTCGGGTCATTAGCACGGTCGCCGCTACGGAACATTTCTAATTGTGACTTGATGTAGGCTGGGAATTGTCCCGAAATGTCCGGGAACGCTGCTAAGCCCATACCGTTACCTTTTGGTCCATGACAACCTGCACAAGATGGAACCATAGATTCAGGGTTACCACGGCGGTATAAGTCAGCTCCGGATGCAATTAGTTCTTCAGGCGTATCGCCCTTAGGTTCATCCTGTGACGCATAGAACGCCGCCAAATCAGCCATATCTTGTTGTGACAGGCTGGCAACCTGGCCCATCATGATGGCGTTATTACGACCTTCTTCACCGCCACTCTCAGCTGCAGCTTTAAAGTCCATCAGCTGTTTAAACAAATACTTCTCATGCTGTCCGGCAAGGTGCGGGTACATATCGGTTGGCGACTGTCCCTGAGGGCCGTGACACGCGGCGCAGACTTGTGACTTATTCTTTCCAGCTTCTGGGTCACCTTGCTGTGCCAAGGCAACACCGGTTGAGCCAAGAAATAACCCCAAAATGATTGCGAATTTTTTCATGTTTGCTTCTCTTGTATCTCTGGAGGCGGAGATCGCCGACATACATCGCGTTCGATTCGATAGATTGCTATTTTACACAAAACTCGTGTGGATTAAACGATTAAAACGCATTCGATCACGATTTGATCATTGGCGGCAGTGTTTAGATCCGTCATAATGACGGCTGAAATATACACTAAGTCCTAACCAAGAGTTAACCAAACCGTGTCGGAATCCAAAGCGATTAACTATCAAACCGCAAAATTTATTACCAGCGCACCGAATATTCGCAAACTTCCCGATGATACCGGTATCGAGATCGCGTTTGCGGGACGTTCTAATGCCGGCAAGTCGAGTGCACTCAATACACTAACACGGCAAAAGTCGCTTGCGCGAACCAGTAAAACGCCTGGCCGCACACAACTAATTAATGTGTTTGAACTGGATACCGGTGAGCGGCTGATAGACTTACCCGGCTATGGCTTTGCTAAGGTCCCAATGGCTGTTAAAGAGCAATGGCAGCAAGCCCTTTCCGAGTACTTACAAAAACGTGAGTCACTTAAAGGTATTGTTGTGCTTATGGATATACGCCATCCGTTTAAAGAGACTGATCAGGAGCTTATATACTGGGCGGTTAGCAGCGATATCCCGGTTTTAGCCTTACTCACTAAAGCGGATAAGCTTAAGCAGGGGGCAAGAAAAAATATCGTATTAAAAGCTCGCCAGGCCGCCATCGCTTTTAATGGCGACGTGCAAGTTGAAGCGTTCTCCTCGCTAAAAAAGTTTGGTGTCGATAAAGTCGAGGCTAAATTGAATCAATGGTTTGGTTATGACGCAGACGAATGATTCTGCTCCGGCTCAAGCTTGGTTGCTTTTAGGTTTACTTGCGCTAATTTGGGGAAGTTCTTTTTTACTCATTAAAAAAGGTCTAATCGCCTTCGGTCCAATGGAAGTCGGTGCACTACGTATCTCCTCTGCAGGCCTTGTGTTACTTCCGTTGGTAGCAAAGAGACTGAATAAAATCACACCAAAGCATTGGGCTAAGCTTGCCAGTGTCGGGCTGGTAGGAAGTCTTGGCCCTGCATTTATGTTTGCAATCGCGCAAACACAGATAGCCAGTGGTATAACCGGCGTCCTAAATGCATTAACACCCATTGCAACCTTGATTATCGGCGTAACATTGTTCCATCAACGCGCCAAGCTGACTCAAATAATCGGCGTTATGGTTGGCCTTTTGGGTACCCTGCTTTTAATGACAGCAAGTGCTGACGGCGGTTGGCATTTTAATGCTTATGCGCTGCTTATTTTAGTCGCTACCATTTGCTACGGCATGAACCTTAACCTGATAAAGCATAAGATTGCGGACCTTAGTCCTTTAACGATTACCGGCGTTAGTTTGTTAATGGCCAGTGTGCCGGCAACGATTTATTTATTTACCGGCACCGATTTTATTCAGCAAGTACAACAACCCAATGCGATGCTTTCCTTGGCTGCCGTGCTCGTGCTTGGTGTAATAGGCACAGCGGGCGCATTAATTATATTTAACCACGTAGTTCAGCTTACCAATACGGTATTTACCAGTTCAGTGACCTACCTAATCCCAATTGTTGCAATGCTACTGGGGGTTTTTGACGGTGAAGTATTTTTGTTCCAACACGGCTTAGGGATGCTGGCCATTTTAGTGGGTGTTTGGTTTGCTAACCGTCGAGGCCGGTCAGGAATGGCCGGTATTCCTAAGCAGGACAAACAGACATATCGAGTAGGGTGAGGCGTCACCGCCTCATCCCTCTCACAGAACCGTACATACGGGCCTCGTATACGGCTCATGCACATAGTTATTTAGCATA
>NZ_SNXI01000031.1 GCF_004362895.1 Idiomarina aquatica
TTGCTCCAATCGCAATGGACGAAGGTTTGCGTTTCGCAATCCGTGAAGGTGGTCGTACTGTAGGTGCAGGTGTTGTATCTAAGATCATCGACTAAGACGTATCTTGCGCCGAAGGCGCAAGCTACAGCTAGTCAAAAACCCGGCTTCGGCCGGGTTTTTTCGTTAGGCCCACGCTTGCGCTTCGCGCTGGCTTAAGTATTATGGGTGCGTCTTTGCAATTCATTGATGTACCGTGAAACGACTTATATTAACAGCAACATTATTTCTTTCGGCGCTATCAGGAGCTGCCGCTGCGCAGCAGCCGGTGTACGTTGCTGCTTATGATTTCCCTCCATTTTTCTCAGACACGCTAGAGACTGACGTAACTACTGAGTTAGTAGACTTATTAAATACGTCCCAAAGTAGCTACGAGTTTGTTATTCAGGCTATTCCGCCCAATGGCCGTTATCAGGCTCTTTCCGAAAATGGTTGTTGCGATGTGATCCTATTCGAATCTCCCATATGGGGTTGGCAAGAGCGTGCGCTTGATATCGCTTCTACTTTGCCGTTACTCAAAGGTAGAGAGAGATTGGTCACCAAAAAGGTTGCTGGCCGTACCCAGGCCTTTTTTGACAACTTAAAAGGTAAAACACTAGGTGGTGTTCGCGGCTATCATTATCTTATGGCGGGCGAAATATTGGACTCGGCGGAGGTTGCAGAGCGCTACGATATCTATTTGGCTGACTCGCGCATTACTAATGTGCGTATGTTGTTGGGAGGCCGTATTGATGCCGCGGTGTTAAACGACGAACTACTAAGTGCCTTGCGCAATGCATCGGTAAATTACCTCGATCAGTTATTCGTATCTGAGCAGATCGAATACGAGTACGAGATGAGCGTCTTAATCGCGCCTAACAAAAATATTAGTCGGGACGAGATGCAGCGGTTATTAAGGGATTTGGCCAGAGATGGGCGTCTTGATACGTTATTTGCCCGCTTTAATTTACAACGATTCCAAATTTACCGACGTTAGCTAGTAAACACTCAGGCCGAGACGGTTAGCTAGTTCGCGCACCATAAACATACCACGCGCGCTGTTACCATAATCATTCAGGCGTGGGCTCCACGCTGATATCACGCCGAAGTCGGGTACTATCGCAACAATACCGCCGCCCACGCCGCTTTTGGCAGGAACACCAACGGTAAAGGCAAACTCACCACTTTGGTCGTACATACCACTGGTCGATAACAGTGCGTTAATACGCTGCGAGTCGCGCTTAGACATGATTTCTTTTTTTGAGAAAGGACAAACACCGTCGTTTGCCAAAAAAGTGAACGAGCGGGCGAGGTTCTCGCCAGTCATGGTTATCGCACACTGCCAAAAATAATGATCCAGTAACTCATCGACATCAGACTCGATGTTATCGAAACTTTTCATAAGGTGAGCCAGTGCTGCATTGCGGTGCCCGTGTTCCTTTTCTGACAGGTGGACATCGTGATCCGCATAGATCTTGTCGTTACCGCATAAGCTACGAACCAGACTCAAAACAGCGTTTTTACTGGCCGAGTAATGGCTGACCAACACATCGCTGACGAGGATCGCCCCGGCATTGATCATTGGATTACGCGGAATACCCTGTTCCCATTCCAGCTGTACAATAGAGTTGAAGGCCTGACCAGACGGCTCCATTTTAACTCGTTGCCAGAGGTCGTCCCCGAGTCGCTCCATCGCCAACATTAGGCCAAAAATCTTAGACACGGACTGAATCGAGAAGTGTTCTTTGGTATCACCGACATTAAATACTTCGCCGTCCAGCGTTGCCAGTGTTAAAGCGCAGTAGTCAGGGTTAACTTCAGCAAGCGCCGGGATATAGTCAGCGACCTTACCCGACGTTATCGTCATGGCCTCGTCATAAATGTCCTGTAACAACCGGTTAAGGTCGTCAGGTGCATGGATGTGTTGACCACCACTGACTAATTCACGCGTCAAGAGGATGCTCCGGATGTGTGAGAGTTACTAAACGGCTGCGCAGGCCGTCAGTTAACGGTATAGACTTTTGCTCTTTAAAGTCAAAATAAACCAAAATAGTTTTGCCTTTCGCACACAGCTCGCCTTTTTGCCAAATCTCTGTCGAGATATCAAATGATGAACCACCCAAGCGGCTAACGTAGGTTTTAACGGTTACATTGCTACCAAAAAATATAGGCCGTGCGTAATCAACTTCAAGCCGCGCGACGATCAAACTTTGTGTTTCTGGTGACATCTCGCCAAAAAACTCAAAAATCGGCAGGCGACCCGTTTCTATCCACATGGGCACTACCGTATTATTAACGTGGCCTAAGGCGTCTGTTTCATAAAAACGTACTTTAAACTGCTCTTCTAACATCGTCGTCCCTGTCAGTTAGGTTTTAGATAACATCGGTTTTAAAAAACGCGCGGTGTGCGAACGTTCTACCTCGCAAATTTGCTCTGGTGTTCCCTGCGCAATGATTTCGCCACCACCTGAGCCACCTTCCGGGCCTAAGTCGATAATCCAGTCGGCGGTTTTAATAACATCCAGGTTGTGTTCGATAACAACCACCGTATTACCGTGGTCACGCAAGCGATGAATCACCGCCAGTAGCTGCTTAATGTCATGAAAGTGCAGGCCGGTAGTTGGCTCGTCTAGTATATACAATGTTTTGCCGGTATCCCGCTTAGACAGCTCACGTGACAACTTGACTCGTTGCGCCTCACCGCCTGACAGTGTTGTCGCCGACTGACCAAGTCGAACGTAAGATAAACCAACATCCATAAGCGTTTGCAGCTTGCGCGCAATAGCAGGGATAGGGTCGAAGAATTCCCGTGCTTCTTCGATGGTCATATCCAGCACTTCGTTAATATTCTTACCCTTATACTGAATATCCAGCGTCTCGCGGTTGTAGCGTTTGCCCTTACAAATATCACAAGGCACGTAAACATCCGGTAAAAAGTGCATCTCGACCTTGATAACGCCATCGCCCTGACAGGCTTCGCAGCGCCCGCCGCGCACGTTAAAGCTAAAGCGACCGGGTTTGTAACCGCGGGCACGCGCCTCAGGCACGCCGGCAAATAATTCACGGATTGGTGTGAAAATACCGGTATAGGTCGCCGGATTAGAACGTGGCGTACGGCCGATGGGGCTTTGGTCTATGTCGACTACTTTGTCCAAATACTGTAAACCGTCGACGCTTTGGTAAGGCGCTGGCTCGCCGGTTGTTGCCTTATTTAATTCGTGATGGGCAATATGGAACAGTGTGTCATTTACTAATGTCGACTTGCCTGAACCGGACACGCCGGTAACACAGGTCATGACGCCAATGGGTAGCTCAAAATCAACGCCCTTAAGGTTATTACCGGTGGCATTTTTTATCGTCAATCGACGCTTATCGACTTTAAAGCGCTCAGCAGGCACTTCAATTTCTTTTTTACCTGACAAATAATCGCCGGTAAGTGAGTTCTCACTGGCGATAATGTCGTCAACGTTACCCTGAGCAATGATTTCGCCGCCGTGTACGCCCGCACCCGGACCAATATCGATAACATGATCGGCCTGACGAATCGCATCTTCGTCGTGTTCAACCACAATTACCGTATTCCCAAGGTCGCGCAGATGAGTCAGGGTATTCAGTAAGCGCTCGTTATCGCGTTGGTGCAGGCCAATACTCGGCTCATCCAACACATACATTACACCAACTAACCCTGCACCGATTTGGCTGGCCAGCCGAATACGCTGGGCTTCACCACCTGACAGTGTTTCTGCACTACGGGACAGACTCAGGTAGTTAAGGCCCACGTTAACCAGAAAGCGCAGACGATCGTTAATTTCTTTTAAAATCTTTTCTGCAATTTGTGCCCGCTGACCTTCCAGGCTCAGCGATTGGAAAAATTCCAACGCATCGCCAATGGAGCGCTCGGCAACCTGGGGCAGCGTGGTGTTTTCTACAAAGACGTGGCGAGCTTCCGGACGCAAGCGAGTGCCATGGCAGCTTTTGCATGGCTGCATGGCGATGTATTTGGCTAAGTCTTCGCGAACTGCTTGTGACTCTGTTTCACGGTAGCGGCGCTGCATGTTGGGGATAATTCCCTCGAACGGGTGTTCGCGCACCACCTTGTCACCACGATCATTAACATAGGTGAATTTGATTTGTTCCTGGCCACTACCAAAGAGTATTTTATGCCGCAGCTGTTCGGATAAATCCTGGAACGCCGTTGCCAGCTTAAAATCGTAATGTTTGGCTAACGACTGCAGCATTTGATAGTAGTAGAAGTTACGTTTGTCCCAACCACGGATCGCGCCGCCCGATAGCGATAGCTCCGCATTGGTAATAACTTTTGCCGGATCAAAAAACTGTTCTACACCTAAACCGTCACAGGTATTACATGCGCCGGCAGGGTTGTTAAACGAGAACAAGCGTGGCTCAAGCTCCTGCATACTAAAACCACAATGTGGGCAGGCGAAGTTAGCCGAAAATACCATCTCGTCGTCATCGCCTTCCATCGGTGCGACTAATGCGGTACCGCCGCTTAATTCCAGCGCGGTCTCGAATGACTCCGCCAGGCGTTGTTCCAGGCCTTCACGTACTTTAAAGCGGTCAACAACCACTTCTATGGTGTGCTTTTTCTGCAGCTCTAACGGCGGCGGATCGCTTAAGTCGCAAATTTCACCATCGATACGGGCGCGAATGAACCCTTGCAACGCGAGGTTCTCCAGTACCTTAATATGTTCGCCCTTACGGTTTTGGATAATTGGTGCCAGCAGCATAAGTTTGGCACCTTCCGGAGCTGACAACACGTTATCCACCATCTGCGACACGGTTTGTGCTGCTAATGGTACGTCGTGAGTAGGGCAACGGGGTTCACCAACCCGGGCAAACAATAGTCGCAGGTAGTCGTAAATCTCGGTAATGGTGCCGACCGTTGAACGGGGATTATGTGACGTCGACTTTTGTTCAATCGAGATCGCAGGTGATAACCCTTCAATTGAGTCGACATCGGGCTTTTCCATTAGTGACAGAAACTGCCGCGCATATGCTGACAACGACTCAACATACCGGCGTTGACCTTCAGCGTACAAGGTATCAAATGCCAGCGACGACTTACCCGAACCGGACAAACCAGTGATCACAACCAGCTTGTCGCGTGGAATAGAAAGGTTAAAGTTCTTTAAATTGTGCGTTCTTGCTCCGCGTACTTCTATACTATCCATTCATCGCTTCCTGTTGGCTTTCTGACATCATTATCGCACACCCGACCGCTTCTGGTACAATGTCATCATTGAAGAATTTAGTAACTGTGGTTCATGTCACAACAAACACTTAATCATACCGAAAAAAGAGCGGCGCTGGCGCTGGCATCAGTCTTTGGAATACGGATGCTGGGGCTGTTTTTGATCATGCCGGTGCTGGCGATCTACGCGCGCGAATACCCGGATTACAGTGCGGCACTTATGGGCTTTACGTTGGGGGCCTACGGGTTAACCCAGGCGCTATTGCAAATTCCAATGGGCATGTTGTCTGATCGCATCGGGCGCCGTCCGGTTATCGTTTTGGGCTTGTTGGTGTTTATTATTGGTAGCGTGGTAGCTGCTATGGCAGACACACTGGTGGGTATAGCGATTGGTCGGGCAGTTCAGGGGCTGGGCGCAGTAGCTGCGGCAATTCTGGCATTAGCGGCAGATATATCGCGTGACCAACAGCGCACTAAGGTCATGGCGGTTATTGGCATGTGTATCGGACTTGCCTTTGCAACGGCAATGGTGGCAGGGCCGCTGTTAGGCGGCGCGTTGGGTTTATCCGGATTGTTTTGGTTTACCGCCGGTACCGGCGTGATGGGTATTGTGATTTTATTGCTCAGCGTACCTAAGGCGCAGACGCAAAGTGCAAGGCGTGACGCACTGCCGGTCGCGTCGGAACTAAAATCATTGCTAAAACATACGCAGCTATGGCAACTCAATATCGGGGTCTTTGTATTGCATGCAGTGCTTACGGCGTGGTTTATCACCTTACCCACGCAGCTGGAAAGTGCCGGTTTTGCGACCTCGACTCATGCCTGGTTTTATTTGCCGGCTATCGTGCTGTCTATTGCCGTAATGGTGCCGATGATTATTCGCAGCTCACGCACAGATAACCAAGTGTTCTGGTTTCGGATAGCATTAATTATGCTATGCAGCGGCGTATTTGTTGGCGATGTCTTTGGCCACTCGGGTCTGAGTTTAGCGGTGGCACTACTGATATTTTTTGCCGGTTTTAATTATCTCGAGGCCTCGCTGCCGTCACTGTTAACGCGTGTCGCGCCGGCTGGTAGTAAAGGCAGTGCCAGTGGTATTTACGCAACCTGTCAGTTTTTGGGGGCTTTTGTTGGCGGTAGTGTTGGTGGCTGGGTCTTACAGTATTATCAGTCGCTGGGGTTAGGTATCTTTTCGCTGGCACTACTAGGCTTGTGGCTGTTTTCGACGTTATGGATGGCCAATCCTAAGCCGGTAACCAATGTCACGATTAATCTGCAGGCGGTTAACGGTAGCCAGCGAAATGGCCTTAATCAGGCGCTTGCCGAGGTTACTGGTGTCGAGGAAGTACGTTACGCGCCGGATGACGAAATTAGTTATTTAAAAGTCGATAAAAAGCAGTATGATGAGAAGACCGTGCAAGGTCTCTTGCAGCAGTATCAAACAACAAACTAAATTATAATTTTCAATACGTTACGGAATTAAACAGGAGTGCAACATGGCCAGTCGCGGTGTCAATAAAGTAATACTTATCGGTAACTTAGGTGCCGATCCGGAAATTCGTTATACCCAGAATAGTACCGCTATTGCCAACTTATCCATTGCAACCAGCGAAAGCTGGAAAGACAAGCAAACCGGCGAACCGCGTGAACAGACCGAATGGCACCGTTGTGTCGCCTATCGACGCCTGGCTGAAATTGCTGGTGAATACCTTAAAAAGGGCTCTAAAGTCTACGTCGAAGGCCGCTTGCAGACGCGTAAATGGCAAGGTCAGGACGGGCAAGACCGTTATACCACTGAAATCGTCATCAACGAAATGCAAATGCTGGATTCGCGTGGCGGCGGTGGCATGGGCCAAAACCAAAATCAAAACATGGGCCAGCCGATGAACCAGGGTGGCAACCAAGGCTTTAACCAGGGCTACCAACAGCCAGCGCAGCAGAACCAGCAACCGCAGCAGCCTCAACAAGGTAACCCGAATACCAGCGGTGGTCAGCCGAGTCCGCAGCAGCGCCCTCAACAACAGCCTCAGCAGCCGGCGCCGTTTGATCCCAGCTCGTCAGATTTTGACGATGATATACCCTTCTAGTTCGCCAACCTTTGAAGTGTAAAGCTATTTATTAATAAAGCTCTGTGTCTACAGGGCTTTTTTTAATTATGGTTGTAAATTTCAATTGACGTGGAAATTTTTCTAACCTATAAATGTACCAAATCAATAGTGTAAAGATTGGTGCAGCATGCAGATCCGGAAAGTGAGAAAGGATGGTGTCAACGAAACTGGCTGTCTGGTGATCGACAGCGAAGGCGTCCCGATCGACAAAATATGTCGATACACACTCGTTGAGTTAAGTGGTCATGCCGACAGCACTCAAGAAAATATTACTCGCCACATTATACATATTGAAACTTGGGCAGCTCAGCTAGGTATCGATCTGGAGACTGAAGTCTCCCTAAGTGGACTAAATGGGGGGGAATTATTTACTTCCTTACTTCGTCACCTTGAACGTTATTCAGAAAAGCAAAGCGTGGTAACGCCCATTGTTCCAAAAGTTGTCGACCCCGAATATTTCAACCAGCGAATTGATGCCTGCGTCAACTATTTTGACTTTTTGAGTGGTCGCGCCATTGGGAAACGTCGTGCTGGCGATCCGATGATTCGAAACATTGAGGTGCTATCTAGGAGGGTGAGAAGTCGCCTGAAACGACGAAAACGAAGAGTCTCAGCTTCATCCGATGTTCAAGGTTTATCGCCATTAATGCAAGCAACTCTTTATAAAGGACTTTCAAACCCACAATATTTTGGCTGGACTAGCCGGACTGCTTTACGCAACAAACTGATTATTAGACTCCTTTATGAGACTGGAATTCGCAAGGGTGAATTATTATCACTTACTATTGAAAACTGTCGAACGTCTAAACTCGCTCCTGGGGAAAGACCCTATATTAGGACAATGGAGAACGTAAAGTATGAGGACCCCCGCACTGATATTCCTCATGAAAAGACTCGCGGCAGGATAATTCCTATATCAAATGATTTGGCAGAACTAATTGAAGAGTACAAGGTTATTCGCAGCCAACCTCAAGCTGCAAGAAAGCAAAAACCATTTTTAATATTGGCTAGCAAGTTTCCATACCTCCCACTTTCGACATCAGCTCTGAATGGAATTTTTGAGACTATTAAGAAGCGAATTCCGGGACTAGAAAAGTTTGGGCCTCACCGTCTCCGCCATACGTTCTTCGAAAATCTTGACCGCATGATGTACCGAGAGGGCTACAGTGATACTCAAAAAAAGAAGATCAAGAATACTATTGGCGGATGGACTCCAACTTCAAACATGAGCGACCAGTACGAAAAATTAGCCACTATGGAGCAATGCGTTGAAACGCTAAGCAAATACCATGAAGAGCTTGAAGCCAGTGAAACTGCAATAATGACGTCACCGATGTGATATTTAGCGAAGGAAGCGCCTTATGATGAACCTCAATGTAACTGTTAGCGAAGCCAAGCTGTTAAAGGCCTCTTTTGAGTCTATCGATGAAGAGATCGTCTATGACCCATACCCGATCACTGAGACCGGTCAGCGATTAGACCTTACTCTGAATAAGTGTCAGCTCATACCGGAACGGCGTCTTTTAAACTTCGAACATATCGACCCGTATCTGCGAGAGCACTTTAAAGCCTGGATTTCCTATGCTTGCAAGAAATATTCTAACGAAAGCCTTTATGTCCAGCACCAGTTGATGAAACGTTTTAAGTTTAATGAAAATTCCAGTCAGGAAGCTGTGTCGGAGAGTTTAGAAAATCAGGTGCGACAAATAATGGAGAGCGACATCGGTAGCAGTAGTAAGTCAGCTATAAGGCTGATATACGGCTGGTGTGTAGAAGAACAGCTTCCATTTTTTGATGAAGATTTTTTCGATCTTTATTTGGATACATTGAAATTTGGTACGGATGAAGGCAAAGGCAAAGATGTCCTTATGGAGATGGCGAATAGAGGTCCGCTAACCATAAGTGAGCAGAGAGTATTTAAAGATGCAATGGGTAACGTAGTTCCAGAACAGCTTTCAATTATTGAACTGCAAGGAATGGTTGGTTTGAAAATTGGCCAGGTATTAGGAGCTCGTGATGTTCAAGTTATAAAAATTCAATTCAAGCATGTGGGCGTATCTGACGACGGAAAGCCTTACTTGCTGCTGCCTCGTGCTAAGCAGCGCGGCCACAAGAATAATAACAAGTACAAAAAACGCCCCATCACTCACTCCTTGAGCAATTTAATTTCAGTCCTGAAAAGCCTTTACGAAGAAGCTTCCGGCAAGAAAAGAACCGAGGATGATTTCTTGCTTTGCACTTTGACTCCAAGAAATAGGATTCCCACTAAGACCAGAGTGACAAGTTTGATTTACATGGAACGAAGGCGGAAATTTGAGATCGCGCTAGGCCTCAAATTTAAGGTGACAAATCGCCGTTTGAGAAAGACATTCTGTACCCAACTGATAGCGAAAGGAACTCCGCTCAAAGTCGTAGCTGAGCTTATGGATCACAGTGACCTACAGCAGTTAGAAGTCTACTACCGTCACACCCATCATATCGCCCGGAAGCTCAATGACGTACTTCGATCGGAAGCTTCGGATTTGTTGGATGCATTTGAAGGGAAAGTTGTCGCTCCCGAAGATGCGTCGCAGGCAGGGCAACAGATTTTCGCCCCGTCTTCAGATCAGAAACTGCATTTAATTGGAAGCTGTGGTAGCGCGACCCCTTGCTCTTTAAACCCGCCGCTAAGTTGTTACGGTTGCTCTTCCTTGGAGGCATTTGAAGATGCAGATCATAAAGGTGTCGTAGATCACCTTGTTCAAGAAACCAATACCTTGTTTGGTGAAAGTCACGCAGTGGAGATTTTACAGCATAAAGACTTTTTAGCGGCAACCAAATTCGTTCAGATGCTGGAAAGGGGTGAAATATGACGAGTGCTGTTGCTTTACTTCCAAGGTTAGGAGATGACACTAATGCTAACCTTGCCAATCTCGTGGCTTTTCACCAGAAAAACTCCCCTTTCAAAGCTAAAGAAGGTTGGGATTGGAGCCAGGTGTACTGGGATGTCAAAGGGATATGTAAAACGCAGGCGAGGAAGGCGGGGTACGAGCTCTATCTCTATTTCAACAGAGACAATAAGAAGGGAGCCAACGTCAAAACTCCTCGCTCAGAGATGGTTGCATTTCATCACTCCGGGCTGGCTGACGTGGCTAAATGCCACGTATCGTCCTTGCAGATTGAAGCAAGTAAGGATGTTGGAACATTACAGATCGTCGTAAATGCCTATCGTTATCTGGATAATGTATTAGCAGCCTCGAACAAGAGCATTTCGGAGCTAACAGTCCACGAGTTTAAATTAGCAGAGCGTGAGGCTAGAGAACGCCTTGCAGATTCAACCTTTTATCGCATCGGTCAGAAGCTAGAGGCTATTAGTAAATTCATAAATCAGAAAGGTTTGGTGAAGCATAAAATTACCTTTCGCAAAATCGCGAAGCGTGGGGAAACTCACACGAACAGTGATTCAAGAATTGACCAGGCATCTATTGATGAAAGAGCAAAAAAGTTACCGCAAAAGGAAAGCTTGATTGCTGTGGCCACTTTATCTAATGCCGATTTAAAGGGAGACGACGCACTTTTCCAAGCCATGACTGAGATCATGTTTGCAACTGGCCTTAGATTTGATGAAGTAGTAACTCTTGATAAGGACTGCCTTTCTGAAAAGGAGCTGGAAGAACGCAATGTTTTAACTGGTAGGCAAGAGATATTTAAAGTTCATGAGATTCGTTACAAAGCTAAAAAAGGTGGCGGGTATCGCTCAAAAACGATACCCGAAAGCTTATTGCCAATCCTCAAAAAGGGATTAAACACTGCGCTAGAGGAATTAGCGCCAGTGAGGAAAACCATTCGAGAGCTTCGTAGCGAGACATGCGATTTCTTCCCGTTATTACCAGCAGATGATGCAATGGAAGTTGCTGAGGCTTTCCGCATATTGGAGTGGTCAAGCAGATCCAACTTAATTACGTACCTAAAGAAATGGAATGTTAAGGTAACCAAGCAAGAAAAGAAGAAACCCAAAAAGGGAACTCCTGAAATAAAGAGACATGCATTACATTTCCAGCCTTCAGAGCTAAAAAAGAACACCGCAACACTTGCCCGTGAGTCAGTCGCGGCGTTCTGGGAAACAATTAAGCAATATACTCCGGCAGAGCGGATTGAGGACATGCTCTTTATTACTCAGCATCAACGCCATCATAGTTTAAAGGCAACTGAATTCTGGAAATTCACGCTTATCACTCACACCCAATTAGCCGACTACCTTTCAGGTCGTCCAGAACTATCTGTGCCAAGCGTCTTTGAAAGGTATAACCTAATGTATGATGAAAAGCCTGTCCGGTTGACATCTCATCAATTTAGGCATTTCCTGAGCACTATGCTGGAGCTGTGCGAGACCATATCTGACATTGAGGTAGCCCGATATTTTGGTCGTAAATACATTGGTGATAACGAGACCTACGACCACACGAATAAAGAGCAGACAGTGATGAATCATGCCGATGCAATTATTGCATCGACAGGAATTTCAGCGGAACAACAAAAGGAAGCGACCATTCTTTTCACACTGGTTGATCGAGATGAAGCCTTAGAAACCATCGGGGACTTAACGACTACGCTGACAACTTCTATCGGGCTCTGTAAGCATGACTTCAATGACTCTCCGTGCGGTAAGCACTACGCCTGCTTGAGAGGGTGCTCTGAATATAATCGAACGAAAGGCAACCCTTCCGAAATTAAGGAAATAGCTCGAATTCGTGATCAACAACGCCAACATGTGCTTGCCGCAGAGAATGCTGTAGCCGAGGAATATCACGGTGCCAATAACTGGCTAATATCACATAAGGAACTGTTGCAGGGCTGTGAAAAAGCTTTGGCTATCGAGCAGGATGAAAGCATCGCACCAGGCGAAAAGGTTCAAATCTTCCCTGATGGTACTAACGAGTGTAAAGCGATATGAGTACGAAACAAGCACGGATAACTCAAGATCGGGAAAAGGAGATATGCGATCTTATCGTCCTTCTGGCATCCCGTTCGAAAAACGGCAAGGTAACTTGGGGCAAACTGGAGGAAGTTACTGGCTTCACGCGCCAAGCATTATCTGCAAGGGACGCAATTGCAGAGGCTTATAAGGAAGTTAATAGTACGACGAAGACGAAAGTTACATCTGAAAAGCGCGTGGAAGAACTAGAGGCGAAACTCACTAAGATCCAGGCTGAATGTTCGCGATTGAAAAAGACCTTGCAAGAGTACGATCAAAAATACGTCCGATGGATGTACAACGCAACTAATGCCAACCTGACGGTCGAGCAACTTAATAGCCCGGTACCACACTCAATGAAGACTGAAAGTCGTAGAAGGAAACTTAAATGACCGGCAGTTTCGATGTTGAGGTTGAACTAGCGGACTTCGATCTGGATAACATGCACCCCTCTGGAAAGGCCAACTTAGTAAAAGTTGCTGAGTTTATGGGGACACTCGATGAGGAGTCCTGGCTGGATTACATTGAAAACGGGTCGATCGACTTAGTTGCAGTCTCCAGAGAGCTGGAGATAGCTCGCTCCAGCCTATATCAAAACAAGCACATAAAGCGTTACGTTCTTGGCAAAGCGGAACAGTTGCATCAGCGGAAAATCATCTTGGAACTTCCATATCAAATCAGGGATAAGTCTGGAACTCCAAATGATCTTCAGACTAGCCGCTATACCTCTACAGACAAAGAAATTAAGGAAAAAAATTTAGAAATCAGAAATCTGCAACTCAAGGTAGCTGAGTTAACGGCTACTGTTGATGGACTTAAGGCGGAGTTGAAAGACGCTAAGGTTACGCTTCGTCAGGCTGACATCAGAGAAAACCATTTAGCCCAATTTGGACGCTATCCCCGATGACAGGCACATTCACTTCACCTGTGACATTACGGGTTACCCGAAATGCTTATCATAGCCACGGAGGTGCAGTTTTTATGGGGGTGGAAGTAGATCAGTATACCCTCCGTAAAGTAAATCGACTTCAGCACTACGTCGTAAGGGTAGAAGAGCCCGACCAAACTGCTTTGGTTTCGACGATTGCACGCGGAATGCTTCTCGATATTACCCCTAAAACTAAGCTCGTGAAGCAACTGCAACTCAAGCATGAGCGATTAATTGTTACAACTAATCAAATTGAAATACTGCGCCCCAAGGGACACATGATTGTCGAACTCCTAGGGGGCAGTACACGATTTAAGGGAATTGGGCCGGTCAAAGCTCAAAAACTTTGGCAGTTCTATGGTGAGAGACTCTATGACTTACTGAGTGACGGAGATGTAAAGGCGTTAGAGCAGCAGTTGACCCCTGAAGTCGCTCAAAGAGCAGTTGAAGCTTGGCGCACCTATGTCAATGTTGATGCGATGCGTTATTGCAATTACACATTGGGACTTAAAGTATCGACTTCCCTGCGCGTTTCTGAGTTTTACCAGAGCGAAACAATTCATAAACTTAAGGAAGATCCATACAGACTCCTTGCCTTTGGAATACCCTTTTCTCAATGTGATGAGCTGGCTTTCCAGTTGAGCCACGCTATCGATGCCGACGTAAGGCTATCTGCTGCAATCGAGGAGGCGTTATATCAAGTTCTGGCTGGTGGTAGCGCTGTTGCAAGCCATTTTGAGCTCACAGAGCCTCTCAGGAGCTTACTGAAAAATAGTGGCAATGACTCGTGCACGACAGATGAACTCGTCACCAAAGCACTGGAGCGCAACCGAGACTGTGAAAATTACGTGCTTTTGGAGGACAATCGTTACCAAAGTAATGGCGCTTACCTTATGGAGTCGTTTGTAGCGACCCGTTTGGCCAAGCTTATTAAGGCTCCTGTCCAGCTCTCTACAACAGAAGAAAGCCTTTCAGAAATTATTTATGACTATGAACTAGAAAAGGGCTTTCGGTTGACAGCTTTGCAACGGGAGGCCGTTATGCAAGCCTATCAACACCGATTTTTCATTATCAATGGCGGAGCAGGGGTTGGAAAAACAACGGTATTGGACGTGCTGTATCGTATATTCCAGAGTATGAGCATCATACCCATCCAACTCGCCTTGGCCGGCAAAGCTGCTAAGCGCATGACTGAGGCGACCGGATATGAGTCTTTTACCATCGCTAGGTTTACTCGTGTCTTCGACTCAAAAAAATACGAAGGTATGGAGTTGGTAATCGTTGTTGACGAGTCTTCGATGGTAGATCTGCCAAGTATGTATCGATTGTTGAAATCAATACCTAGCCGAGCAAGAATTATTATGCTTGGTGATACTGGCCAACTGCCACCGGTGGATTTTGGCTTAGTATTTCATGAGTTAATTGACTTAGATTTTGTGCCAAAAGTTACACTTACCGAAGTCAGACGCCAAGGCAAAAACTCCAACATACCCAGAGTCGCACAAAGTGTGAGATGCGGGCAAATGCCTGATCTTACACACCACGATGTACAGCATGTCAGGCTCAACGGCTTCACCGCGATTAAGAAGCTTGCAGCTCAGCTTTACCAAGAAGCCGATGACACTGCGCAAGTCATCTGCCCTACGAATAAAATGGCTGATGGCGTGAACCAACTTTGTGCATCCGCGAATAACAACCCGCAGGTTCGAATATTCATAGAGGAATTTGATCGATATATGGATACGGATTTCCGGGTCGATGACAAAGTGATGTGCTGTAAAAACCTCTATGACATGAACATTATGAACGGGTCAGTAGGCAAGATCGTGGCGGCATACAAGATTATGAAGATGTTGCCGGTGAACGATGCTGAAGACTCTCCAGAGTACGCCAGTTTTGGTCGCATCTTATGGGATGATGGGATCGAAAGAGAAATTTCCGTTGAGGTCATTGATGCGTTGAAGTTGGCCTATGCAATAACAATTCACAAAAGTCAGGGATCCCAGTTTGGCGATGTAATAGTGCCGTTAGACTTTGCTCCGAATTTAGATCGAACCATGTTCTATACCGCACTAACAAGAGCTGAAAAGTCTCTAACCATCTTAGGCAACACCGGGGTTTTAGCTAAAGCTTTAGCTGAAGACTTTTCGAGAAATCGGAACGTGGATCTTTCCAGAAAGCTTAAAATCGCCATCCAGCACGTACACTAGGCACTTCGTTTTGGTTTTTAGGGCAGCTTATTCTGGAACACTGGACATTAGACTGGGCTATTCTAGTGGTATGGTGTCTAATTACTCAGATGGGGGTTGTGGAGTTGCGTGAATACATCCCGTTACCAGCGGGTCAAACTATTTGGGAAAAGCTAGAACTTCCCAGCGATGACGCTAAGCTGCGCGAACTTGTAACCAATGGGCTCCCGGTAAAAGTGCTTTATAGAATGGTGTCCCTAATGGGGGTAAGTCAGGCAAGCATGCTCGAAGCTCTGAGTATAGCTCCAAGCACTTTTCTGCGGCGCAAGAAAGATGGTCACTTCAAAATGAAAGAAAGTGACCGACTGTATACACTCATCCAGGTACTTGCCCGCGTGACCGATTTATTTGAGGGCGATCGCAACGCAGCAGTCGAGTGGATGACTAAAAAAGTCCCTGGGCTTGGCCATGCACGTCCTATTGACATGTTATGCAGTCACGTCGAAGCTGTGGCTGTGCTGGACTTGGTCACTCGCCTAGAATATGGAGTCTACTCATAAGGGTATGGGTTTATCGTTTAAGCAAAATAAAATACCTGAACAGTTCATTAGGTTCCGAATAATGTGGTTCGTTATGTCCCATCATCTATATAAAGTCACCATGAAAGTTTCCTCAAACCCCCGTAGAGCTGTTTGACTGTTTTAGCCTTCCTCAAATAATAATTAATTACACTGGAAGTCAGAGGTGAATGCTTTGTCATATTGCAATTTTTTTTCCTCAAGGATCACATCTTCTCTTTAGAATGAAGAAGTCTGGCTGCGATTTCGCTTTATGTTTTCAAGTTCATCGTTAAGATGACGTAGCTGCTCATTAATCTCCTGAATGCGTGAGCCTGCACGATTAAAGGTCCAAATCCAGGTGGAGCGGGCTACTTTAAGTTCACGGATCTGATTGCTTATAAATTGATGGTTCATTAATCTTCCCTCCTTGAAAATTAGAGCTTTTAGTATACATAGACAGTGAGATTCGGGAAGTTCTATTATTGTACGATATGACGTAATTTAAAGACGATTGATAAGGCGATGCCAAAATTTACTACGACTTCGGTAAGTCGTGACTTCGATTGGATTAGAGGAAGATTAAATGGTAGAGGGTGAACCGATGAATAACTGACCTCTCCCCCAAAAATAGGACCATGAAATCGATGAGATTTCCATTAAAATGGGTCAAGTGGAGATCTCGATATGAAAAAACGTTACAGCGAA
>NZ_SNXI01000032.1 GCF_004362895.1 Idiomarina aquatica
ATAGCAGCAGTAAGAGTAGTTTTACCGTGGTCAACGTGACCAATGGTGCCGACGTTTACGTGCGGCTTCGAACGTTCAAATTTTTCTTTAGACATGATAGTTCCTCAAACTTAAGTTAAAAGCCCGGTCTCGTAAAAAACCGGACCAGACCTTACTTATTTAGCGTTACGCTCAGCCATCACTTTTTCAGCGATGTTGTTTGGTGCTTCACCGTACTTCAAGAATTCCATTGAGTATGATGCACGACCTTGGGTTTGTGAACGCAAGTCAGTTGCGTAACCAAACATCTCAGACAATGGAACAACAGCGTTGACAGCTTTCAAGCCACCTGGCGCTTCTTCCATACCTTCGATAAGACCGCGGCGACGGTTTAAGTCACCAACCACATCACCCATAGATTCTTCTGGCGTGATAACTTCAACTTTCATCAACGGCTCAAGTAATACCGGATCGGCTTGCATTGCGCCTTTTTTGAAAGCCATGCTACCGGCGATTTTAAATGCCATTTCTGATGAGTCGACGTCATGGTAAGAGCCATCATACAGGGTTGCTTTAACACCCAGTACTTGGTAACCGGCTAATACGCCCTGTTCCATCTGCTCTTGAATACCTTTATCAACAGCCGGGATGTACTCTTTTGGTACCACACCACCAACAATTTCGTTAACGAATTTGTACGTGATGTCTTCGCCATCTTCGTCTTCTTCGATAACCATTGGCTCCAATTTAAGCCAAACGTGACCGAACTGACCACGACCACCTGATTGACGTACGAATTTCCCTTCGACTTCAACCGGCTTACGGATAGCTTCACGGTATGCAACCTGAGGCTGACCTACGTTACATTCAACTTTGAATTCACGCTTCATACGGTCAACGATGATATCCAGGTGCAACTCACCCATACCAGAGATAATGGTTTGGCCAGATTCTTCGTCAGTCTTAACACGGAACGACGGATCTTCTGCAGCCAACTTACCTAAAGCAATACCCATTTTTTCCTGGTCAGCTTTAGTTTTCGGCTCTACCGCAACAGAGATAACCGGCTCTGGGAATTCCATACGCTCAAGAATAATCTTGTTGTTTGGATCACACAGCGTATCACCTGTAGTTACGTCTTTAAGACCGATCAATGCAGCAATGTCACCCGCGCGTACTTCTTTGATTTCTTCACGGCTGTTAGAGTGCATCTGAACCATACGGCCCACGCGTTCTTTCTTGTTTTTAACCGGGTTGACGACACCGTCGCCCTGGTTAAGAACACCTGAGTATACGCGCACGAACGTTAGCGTACCAACGAACGGGTCAGTTGCGATTTTAAACGCCAATGCCGAAAATGGTTCGTTGTCATCAGACTTACGAACACCTTCAGACTCATCGTCTAAGATACCAGTAATTGCTTTAACTTCAGTTGGTGAAGGCAAGTATTCAATAACCGCGTCAAGTACCGCTTGAACGCCTTTGTTTTTGAATGCAGAACCAGCAGCAACCAGGCAGATTTCGTTTGCTAGTGTACGCGCCCGAAGACCTAGTTTGATTTCTGCTTCTGTCAGTTCGCCTTCTTCCAGGTATTTTTCCATCAACTCTTCGTTGGCTTCAGCCGCAGCTTCTACCAATTCAGCGTGATATTCTTCACACTGGTCGACCATATCAGCAGGGATCTCTTCATAAGTGAAAGAGGTGCCCATGTCTTCGTCGTTCCAGTTGATGAACTTCATCTTGATCAAGTCAACAACACCACGGAAATTTTCTTCTGAACCCACTGGCAATTGCATTGGTACAGCAACTGCATTCAAGCGAGTTTTCATCTGTTCAACAACAGACAAGAAGTCAGCGCCTGCACGGTCCATCTTGTTGACGAATACCATGCGTGGAACTTCATATTTATTCGCCTGACGCCAAACGGTTTCCGTTTGCGGCTGAACACCAGAAGAAGCACAAAGAACGACAACAGCGCCATCAAGTACCCGCAGAGAACGTTCTACTTCGATGGTGAAATCAACGTGTCCAGGGGTGTCGATGATGTTTACGCGGTGTTCTGGGAACTGCTTATCCATACCTTGCCAGAAACATGTAGTTGCTGCAGAGGTAATGGTAATACCACGTTCTTGTTCTTGCTCCATCCAGTCCATGGTAGCTGCACCATCGTGCACCTCACCAAGTTTGTGAGACAGACCAGTGTAGAACAACACACGTTCGGTTGTGGTTGTCTTACCGGCGTCTACGTGAGCGCAAATACCGATGTTACGATAACGCTCAATGGAAGTTTTACGAGCCACAATAAACTCCTTACTCGGTTAACTGTGAATTTACCAGCGATAGTGAGCAAACGCTTTGTTTGCTTCAGCCATGCGGTGAACGTCTTCACGTTTCTTCACAGCTGACCCTTTGTTTTCTGATGCATCTAGCATTTCAGCTGCCAGACGCTGCGACATTGATTTTTCACCACGGGTGCGCGCTGCATCAACTAACCAGCGCATAGCCAGTGCGTTACGACGTACCGGACGAACTTCAACTGGAACTTGGTAGGTTGAACCACCCACACGACGAGATTTAACCTCGACTGTCGGACGCACGTTGTCTAACGCAGCGTCGAAAATTTCCAAATGATCTTTACCTGACTTGTCTGCCAGGATGTCCAGTGCACCGTAGATAATCTTTTCAGCGACTGCTTTTTTGCCGTCAACCATGACGACATTAATAAACTTAGCCAACAACTCCGATCCGAACTTAGGATCTGGAAGGATTTTACGTTGACCTATGACGCGTCTTCTTGGCATCTCAATATTCTCCGATTAATTCAGGGTATTACCCAAAACGTACAAAGTTTGGCCTTACTAACGGAGAACCGTTAAGACTTAGGCCGCTTCGCGCCGTACTTAGAACGGCCTTGTTTACGATCGTTAACACCTGAACAGTCAAGTGCACCACGAACGGTGTGGTAGCGAACACCTGGCAAGTCTTTTACACGACCGCCACGGATCAGTACGACTGAGTGTTCTTGTAGGTTGTGACCTTCACCACCGATGTATGAAGAAACTTCATAACCGTTGGTCAAGCGAACACGACAAACTTTGCGCATTGCAGAGTTTGGCTTTTTCGGGGTTGTGGTGTAAACACGGGTACATACACCGCGTTTTTGAGGGCACGCTTCAAGAGCCGGAACGTTGCTTTTCACAACCGGCTTTTGACGGCCTTTACGCACCAGCTGGTTAACTGTTGCCATTCATTACTCCTAGTTTAGTTGATGTCGCTTTTTAGCGCGCACAATGTGCGTGAAAAATCGCTAACTCTGACCATTAAACGCCAGATCCCGAAATTCGGGAGCGGGAATTTTAATGGTCATAATTTCACCTGTCAAGGTTATATAAAAGAAGCCGGCACTGAAATCAGTACCGGCTTTTGTACGCTGACTAAGCAGAGCGTGCGTTATTCTGCACTATCGTCGCTTTGGCCACCCGCATTTAGGGCATCAGTCAATTGCTGTTCTGCTTCTTCCGCGGTCATCTTAGGCGCTTCCGGTTCAACCGCTAACTCTTCCATACGGCGGTCCATGCGCTCTTTATGATAAGAGTAACCGGTACCGGCAGGAATCAAACGACCTACGATAACGTTTTCTTTCAGTCCACGCAGACTGTCTTTCTTGCCGCCAACAGCTGCTTCGGTCAGGACACGTGTAGTTTCCTGGAACGAGGCTGCTGAGATAAACGACTCGGTCGACAGTGAAGCTTTGGTAATACCTAGCAACTGACGTTCGAAGCTTGCCGGTTGTTTGCCTTCAGCTTCTGCTTTTGCGTTAGCCGCCAGTACTTCGGCCATTTCAACCATTTCGCCTTCCAGCAGATTGGTGTCATTGGCACGTAAGATAAGCGCTTTGCGCAGCATCTGACGAACGATAGTTTCTATATGCTTATCGTTAATCTTAACGCCCTGCAGACGGTAAACTTCCTGTACTTCGTTGACGATGTAGTTAGCTACCGCACTAACGCCACGCAAACGCAGAATGTCATGTGGAGCCTCAGGACCGTCGGCGATTACCTCACCTTTTTCGACGTGTTCACCTTCAAACACGTTAAGCTGACGCCACTTCGGAATCATCTCTTCGTGTTGTTCAGCACCGTCAGTCGGCGTGATGATCAGGCGACGCTTGCCTTTGGTTTCTTTACCAAACGACACAGTACCTGTCTTCTCTGCAAGAATCGCCGGCTCTTTCGGACGACGTGCTTCGAACAAGTCCGCAACCCGTGGCAAACCACCGGTAATATCGCGGGTCTTCGAACCTTCTTGCGGAATACGCGCCAGGGTATCACCGACTTTAACTTCGGCATTATCTTCCAGGTTGATGATGGCGTTGCCTGGCAGGAAGTACTGCGCAGGGATATCAGTGCCGACGATATTAACGTCGTTACCTTTATTATCCACCAACTTAACCATCGGACGCATGTCTTTACCGGCACTGGTACGTTGACCTGTTTCCAACACTACCACGCTGGATAGACCGGTCAGTTCGTCGGTTTGACGGGTCATGGTGACACCATCAATCAAGTCAACAAACTTGATGCGACCTTCTACCTCGGTAATGATTGGGTGCGTGTGCGGGTCCCAGTTAGCAACGGTTTCGCCGCCTTCAACTGAGTCGCCTTCGCCTTTTTTCAAGGCTGCACCGTAAGGTACTTTATAACGTTCACGCTCACGGCCGAACTCGTCGATTAACGTCAGTTCAGTAGAACGTGACGTAATAACGTGCTGTTTATCGCTGTTAACAACCCACTTGGCATTGTGCAGTTTGATCGTACCCGGGTTTTTAACCTGAACACTGTTCTCTGCTGTTGCCCGTGATGCAGCACCACCGATGTGGAAGGTACGCATGGTAAGCTGTGTACCTGGCTCACCGATTGACTGTGCAGCAATAACACCAACTGCTTCGCCTTGGTTAACCATATGGCCACGAGCCAGGTCACGACCGTAACAGTGCGCACAAACACCGAAGTCTGTGTCACAGGTGATAACCGAGCGAACTTTTACTTCATCAATTGAGTTTTCTTCAAGGATGTCGCAGTTCTTCTCATCCAATAAAGTGTTACGCGGTAACAACACATCTTCTGAGCCTGGCTTCATTACGTCTTCACAAACCACACGACCCAATACGCGTTCGCGCAATGGCTCGACAACGTCACCACCTTCGATTAGCGGTTTCATTGTCAGGCCTTCGAATGTGCCGCAATCTTCTTCCATGATTACGACGTCTTGTGATACGTCAACCAGACGACGTGTCAGGTAACCTGAGTTCGCTGTTTTCAGTGCCGTATCGGCCAAACCTTTACGCGCACCGTGCGTCGAGATGAAGTACTGAAGTACGTTCAAACCTTCGCGGAAGTTTGCGACAATTGGTGTTTCGATGATTGAGCCATCTGGCTTGGCCATCAGACCACGCATACCCGCCAACTGACGAATCTGTGCGGGGCTACCACGAGCACCTGAGTCGGCCATCATAAAGATCGAGTTAAATGATGCTTGTTCCTCTTCTTTGCCATCTTTGTTAGTGACGACTTCTTTAGAGAGGTTTTCCATCATCGCTTTCGAGACTTTCTCGTTGGCGGTTGACCAAATATCGATGACTTTGTTGTATTTCTCACCAGCGGTTACCAAACCAGATTCAAACTGTTCCTGAATCTCGGCAACTTCTTCTTCCGCGGCTTCAACAATCTCTTTTTTCGCATCCGGGATGACCATGTCGTTAATACCGACAGAGGCACCAGAGACCATCGCATAGTGGAAACCGGTATACATCACCTGGTCAGCAAAAATAACGGTGTCTTTAAGGCCTAAATCACGGTAAGCCAGGTTTAGCATACGCGCAATTGGCTTTTTACCCATTGGCTGGTCGATTAGCTCAAACGGCAAGCCTTTTGGCATAATTAGCGACAACAACGCACGACCGACGGTGGTTTCACGTAACTGTGTGCGGGTTTCACTATTGCCGTCTTCGTGAATGACCGTATCAGTGATACGCACTTTCACGCGGCTGTGAAGCTCAACCAACCCATTGCGGTAAGCTTTTTCAGCTTCTGACGGGCTCTTAAATACCATGCCCTCGCCTTTGGCGTTGATTTTTTCTTTGGTCATGTAATACAGACCCAAAACAACGTCTTGCGAAGGAACAATGATGGGGTCGCCGCTTGCTGGTGACAGCACGTTATTGGTCGACATCATTAGTGCGCGAGCTTCTAACTGGGCTTCCAGCGTCAATGGCAAGTGAACCGCCATTTGGTCACCGTCGAAGTCGGCGTTGTAAGCAGCACAAACCAATGGGTGCAGCTGAATCGCTTTACCTTCGATTAGTACCGGTTCAAATGCCTGAATACCCAAACGGTGCAATGTTGGCGCACGGTTCAATAGTACCGGGTGCTCTTTGATGACTTCATCAAGAACGTCCCAAACCTCAGCGGTTTCACGCTCAACCATCTTCTTCGCGGCTTTGATTGTCGTCGCTAAACCACGACGCTCAAGCTTGCCATAGATAAACGGTTTGAACAGTTCCAGTGCCATTTTTTTCGGCAAACCACACTGATGCAAACGCAATTTAGGACCTACGGTGATAACCGAACGGCCTGAGTAGTCTACACGTTTACCCAACAGGTTCTGACGGAAACGACCTTGCTTACCTTTGATCATATCGGCCAAAGATTTAAGCGGACGCTTATTAGAACCGGTGATGGCACGACCACGACGACCGTTGTCTAACAACGCATCAACCGCTTCCTGCAACATCCGTTTTTCGTTACGGACGATGATGTCAGGTGCTGCTAAGTCAAGCAGGCGCTTAAGGCGGTTGTTACGGTTGATAACACGACGGTACAGATCGTTAAGATCCGAGGTCGCAAAACGACCACCGTCCAATGGTACCAATGGGCGCAGATCCGGTGGTAAAACCGGTAGTACTTTTAGAATCATCCACTCAGGTTTGTTACCCGACATTTGGAAAGATTCAAGTAGCTTCAGGCGTTTACTAATTTTCTTACGCTTGGTTTCAGAGTTCGTTTCTGGTAATTCTTCGCGTAATTGCTGAACTTCGGCATCGATGTCAATAACACGCAACAGATCCAGTACCGCTTCGGCACCCATCTTCGCATCAAATTCATCGCCGTGCTCTTCCAACGCATCCAGATACTCTTCTTCGGTCAGGATCTGACCTTGCTCTAATGACGTTAAACCACCTTCGGTTACGACATAAGATTCGAAGTAAAGTACGCGTTCAATGTCACGCAACGTCATATCCAGCATCAAACCGATGCGCGACGGCAACGATTTAAGGAACCAGATATGCGCAACCGGGCTAGCCAATTCGATGTGACCCATGCGTTCGCGACGCACTTTGGTCAGCGTCACTTCAACGCCACACTTCTCACAGATAACACCACGGTGCTTCAAACGCTTGTATTTACCACACAAGCATTCGTAATCTTTTACCGGACCAAAGATACGTGCACAGAACAAACCGTCACGCTCTGGTTTAAAAGTACGGTAGTTGATTGTTTCCGGCTTCTTCACTTCACCATATGACCAACTACGGATCATGTCAGGCGATGACAGCTGGATTCGAATACCATCGAATTCTTCTGTCTGATTGGCCGGTTTTAAAAACTTAAGCAAGTCTTTCACGATTTATCTCCTGTCGGAGTTCAAACCTCTGGGGAGCGCAAGCACTCCCCGAATTCATTCCGCAACAGCGTTTTAGCTCTGTTCCAGCTCGATATTAATACCCAGTGAGCGAATCTCTTTCAACAATACGTTGAACGACTCAGGGATGCCTGCATCCATCTGCAAGTTGTTGTCGACGATGTTTTTGTACATCTTGGTACGACCATTGACGTCGTCCGATTTCACCGTCAGCATTTCCTGCAAGGTGTAAGCTGCACCATAAGCCTCTAATGCCCAGACTTCCATCTCACCGAAGCGCTGACCACCAAACTGTGCCTTACCGCCCAGTGGCTGCTGAGTAACCAAGCTGTACGAACCAGTAGAACGGGCGTGCATCTTGTCGTCAACCAAGTGGTTAAGCTTAAGCATGTACATGTAACCCACGGTTACGTCACGCTCAAAGCGGTCACCGGTACGACCGTCATACAAAGTAATCTGGCCCGACTCAGGGATATCTGCCAGTTTCAGCAGTTCCTTGATTTCGGCTTCTACCGCACCGTCAAATACCGGCGTTGCAGTCGGCAAACCGCCACGCAAGTTGTGTGCAAGACGCAACACTTCGTCATCGCTAAACTCGCTGATATCTACTTGCTGACGGCATTCGCCCAGCGCGTAGACTTGTTGCAGGAAGTCACGCAAATCTTGCATCGCCTGTTGCTGCTTCAGCATCTTATCTATCTTGATACCGATACCACGCGCGGCCATACCCAGGTGCGTTTCCAATACCTGACCAATGTTCATCCGCGACGGTACACCCAACGGGTTTAGTACGATGTCGACTGGATTACCTTCTTCGTCGTGTGGCATATCTTCAACCGGAATAATGGTTGAGATAACACCTTTGTTACCGTGACGGCCAGCAAGTTTATCGCCAGGCTGAATACGACGTTTCACAGCAAGGTAAACCTTAACAATCTTCAGTACGCCAGGCGCCAGATCATCACCCTGGGTGATTTTACGGCGCTTAGTTTCGAACTTCTGATCAAAGTCTTCCCGGATTTGCTGGTATTGCTCTGCAATCTGCTCTAACTGTTCTTGTGCACTTTCGTCACTCAAGCCCTGAGTTAACCAATTGCTACGGTCCATGCTCGCCAATTTAGCTTCATCGAAGCCATTAGCCAGTAACAGGTTGCGTGCACGGTTGTAGATACCTTCTTCAAGGATCTTGAACTCTTCGGTTAAATCCTTCTTAACCTTGGCCAGTTGCATCTCTTCGATTGCAATCGCACGTTTGTCTTTTTCTACGCCGTCACGAGTAAACACCTGAACATCAATAACAGTACCGTTCACGCCGTTAGGCACGCGCAGTGAGCTGTCTTTAACGTCTGATGCCTTCTCACCGAAAATGGCTCGCAACAGTTTCTCTTCTGGTGTTAACTGAGTTTCACCTTTAGGCGTTACTTTACCAACCAGAATGTCGCCACCGTTAACTTCCGCCCCAACGTATACAACACCCGCTTCATCCAGCTTGCTCAGCGCAGACTCACCTACATTTGGAATATCTGAAGTGATTTCTTCAGCGCCCAACTTGGTGTCTCGAGCCACACAGTTCAATTCCTGAATGTGGATGGTTGTCATGCGGTCTTCCTGAGCAACACGCTCAGAAATAAGGATAGAATCCTCGAAGTTATAACCGTTCCACGGCATAAATGCGACGCGCATGTTTTGACCCAAGGCTAATTCACCCAGGTCTGTAGACGGTCCATCGGCTAGTACATCGCCACGGGTAACCGGTTCGCCCGGATTAACCGTTGGCTTTTGGTTAATACAGGTGTTTTGGTTAGAGCGCGTGTACTTAGTCAAGTTGTAGATGTCGATACCGGCTTCGCCAGGTACCATTTCTTCTTCGTTGACTTTTACAACGATACGGCTGGCATCCACGTAATCAACTACACCGCCACGTTTCGCTACCACACAAACACCGGAGTCAACCGCGATGGTGCGTTCAATGCCTGTACCCACTAACGGCTTGTCAGCGCGTAATGTTGGTACTGCCTGACGCTGCATGTTTGAACCCATCAATGCACGGTTGGCGTCATCGTGCTCAAGGAACGGGATCATACTCGCTGCAATCGATACGATTTGCTGCGGTGCAACATCCATATATTCAACCTGTTCTTTACTGACCAGGGTGAATTCATTTTTGTGGCGGCAAGGAATCAAGTCTTCGACAAGTTCGCCGTTGTCGTCCAGCGCAACGTTGGCCTGGGCGATAACATAGTTGCCTTCTTCGATTGCTGACAAATAAACAACGTCGTCGGTTACCTGGCCATTTTCGATACGACGATACGGCGTCTCCAGGAAGCCATATTCGTTCGTACGGGCAAAGGTCGACAACGAGTTAATCAAACCGATGTTCGGACCTTCCGGCGTTTCGATTGGACACAGACGACCATAGTGAGTCGGGTGAACGTCTCGAACTTCGAAGCCGGCGCGCTCACGGGTCAAACCACCCGGACCTAATGCAGAAATACGACGCTTATGCGTGACTTCTGACAGCGGGTTGTTTTGGTCCATAAACTGCGACAATTGGCTCGAGCCAAAGAATTCTTTTACCGCGGCACTAATCGGTTTAGCGTTGATCAGGTCCTGCGGCATCGTATTATCCAGGTCGCCCAGCGATAAACGTTCTTTAACTGCACGCTCTACACGAACCAAACCGACACGGAACTGGTTTTCCGCCATCTCGCCGACAGAGCGGATGCGACGGTTGCCCAAGTGATCAATATCGTCAACTTCATCAAGACCGTTACGGATCTCAATGAGCTTCTTCATTACTTCGATAATGTCGTCGTTGGTCAAGGTGTTAGTACCGGTCAGGTCTTCACGACCTAAACGTCGGTTAAACTTCATCCGGCCAACAGTCGACAAGTCATACCGATCTTCACTGAAGAAAAGATTGTCGAACAAAGCTTCGGCTGCTTCACGCGTTGGCGGCTCACCCGGACGCATCATCCGGTAAATCTCAACCAATGCTTCTAAGCGATTGGTGGTGCCATCAACACGCAGGGTCTCACTCATATATGGACCGTGATCAAGGTCGTTAACAAACAATGTTTCGACCTTTTTGATACCGGCTTCGCTCAATTTAGCAATGAGTTCAAGCGTTAATTCATCATTCGCGTTAGCAACGATTTCGCCAGTCTTTTTATCTGCGTAATCCTTGGCTAGCACTTTGCCGACCATATATTCAACCGGCACTTCAAGTTCAGACAACTCAAGCTTCTCAAGTTGGCGAATATGACGTGCAGTAATACGACGACCTTTTTCGACGATCATTTCACCATCCGGTGACTTGATATCGAATTTAGCCGTTTCACCACGCAAGCGTTCTGGCACCAATTGCATTTTTACTTTGGTCTTCAGAATCTCGAAATACGTGGTCTCGAAGAACATCTCGAGGATTTCTTCGGTGCTGTATTCAAGCGCACGTAAAATGATTGACGCAGGTAGTTTACGGCGACGATCGATACGCACGAACACGTTGTCTTTAGGATCAAATTCAAAATCCAGCCAGGAGCCACGGTAAGGGATAACGCGCGCGTTATACAACACTTTACCTGAGGAGTGTGACTTCCCTTTGTCGTGATCAAAGAACACACCTGGCGAACGGTGAAGCTGTGACACGATGACGCGTTCGGTACCATTAATGACAAACGTTCCGTTCTCAGTCATTAATGGGATTTCGCCCATGTACACTTCTTGTTCTTTGATGTCTTTAACTGTTCCAGCGGCTGCTTCTTTGTCAAACAGAACCAGACGCAGCTTCACACGCAGTGGCGCAGAATAAGTAATTCCGCGAATTTGACATTCTTCAACGTCAAACGCAGGCTCACCCATGTGGTAACTGACGTACTGCAGTTCCGCATTACCTGAGTAGCTGGCAATCGGAAAAACCGAACGAAAAGCTGCTTCCAGACCATTGTTTGCCTCTGGATCAACTTCAATAAATTTCTTAAATGAATCAAGCTGCATTGACAGCAAGTAAGGCACTTCCAGCACTTGTGGCCGTTTACCAAAGTCCTTACGAATACGTTTTTTCTCTGAGTAGGAGTACGCCATGGGGTTCCTCAGCTAGCTGATTGATGACCCTAACCAACGAGTGGTTCGATGGTTAAATACAGAGTGTTAATCTGTTGTTCCCGTTGTTCTATTTACCGCTAACTTGTATCCCAACGACGGGCAAAAATGATACAAGCGTTAAAGCGCGAAAAGGCTGGTGGTCAATTAACCACCAGCCTAAGGCCGCTAGGCCAGATGTAGAGCTAAAGTTAAATTACTTAACTTCAACTTCCGCACCAGCTTCTTCAAGCTGCTTTTTCAGCTCTTCAGCTTCGTCTTTGCTTACGCCTTCTTTGACTGCTACTGGAGCAGACTCAACCATAGCTTTAGCTTCTTTCAAGCCAAGGCCAGTTGCGCCGCGTACTGCTTTGATCGCTGCAACTTTGTTGCTGCCTGCGCCTTTCAGTACTACGTCAAATTCAGTTTTCTCTTCAGCTGCTGCTTCGCCGCCAGCTGCTGGAGCAGCTACTGCTACTGCCGCAGATGCGTCAACGCCGAATTTTTCTTCAGCTGCTTCGATCAGTTCAACCAGTTCCATAACTGGCATTTCAGCGATCGCGTTTAAGATATCGTCTTTAGTCAGAGCCATTACTCTAAACTCCTGGGTTGATAATTACAAAAAATGGTTAAAAAACCAACGTATTATTTAGCGTCTTTAATTGCAGCCAACGTTCTAACGAACTTGCTAGGTACTTCGTTAACAGTCTTAACGAATTTGCTAACAGGTTCTTTGAAGGTGGCGAGCAATTTAGCCAATGCTTCGTCACGAGTCGGAAGTGAAGCAACTGCATCCAGTTTTTCTGGACCCATGATGCCATTACCGATTGACAGAGCTGTCACTTGCAAGTTCTTGTTTTCTTTTGAGAAGTCTTTGAACAAACGAGCTGATGCGCCCGGTGCGTCCAATGAGAACCCATAAACAAGAGGTCCTTTAAGTGCATCGCCCATGTCTTCAAACTGGGTGCCTTCAAAAGCGCGTTTTGCCAGTGTATTTCGTACAACTTTAACGAAAATACCCTGCTCGCGAGCTTTCTTGCGCAACGCAGTCATATCGGCTACTTCGATGCCTCGATATTCAGCAACGGTGACGGCTAGCGCATTTGAAGCAACTTCGTTAACTTCCTTAACGATGGCTTTCTTTCCGGCTAAACCAATTGCCACTGATATCACCTCGTTTTCAATTTGGGACCGAAGTCCCTCGTTACAATTAGGTGGGACAAAACCCACCGCGTTGTCACGGTGATTCTCTACCCAGAGAGCCTGAGTCGGATATCACCATCTGCGTAGGAAATTAAGTGCCACTACCCAATATTCCGGGATACTCGCGGTACACCTACGGTCTTGGACGGGAGCCTTGCTTTGTTGCTATTAACAACGCCACGGCAGCTCCAACCCATAAACCATTACATTAACCTAACTGAAGCGAATTAAACCGCTGCTACAGTTGCCTGGTCAATGCTTACGCCAGCGCCCATTGTGGTGGACAAGCTGATGCGTTTTACATAAACGCCTTTAGCTGATGAAGGCTTCGCTTTTTTAAGCGCGCCTAACAATGCTTCAAGGTTTTCTTTCAATTTGTCGTTATCGAAATCAACACGGCCGATTGTTGCGTGAACAATACCGTTTTTGTCGTTGCGATAGCGAACCTGACCTGCTTTAGCATTTTTAACTGCTGTTGCTACGTCAGGAGTTACCGTACCTGTTTTCGGGTTAGGCATCAGGCCGCGTGGACCTAAGATTTGACCTAATTGACCGACAACACGCATTGCATCAGGCGAGGCGACAACTACGTCGAAGTTCATCTCGCCCTTCTTAACTTGCTCTGCCAGATCTTCCATACCAACGATGTCAGCACCGGCTTCTTTCGCTTTCTCTGCATTGTCACCTGAAGTGAATACAGCGACGCGAACGTCACGACCAGTACCGTTTGGCAGTACAGTAGCACCACGAACGTTTTGGTCAGATTTACGCGCATCGATGCCTAAGTTTACTGCGACATCAACACTTTCTGTGAATTTTGCTGTTGCTAACTCTTTTAACAGAGTGATAGCTTCATTCACATCGTAATCACGGGCTTCAACTTTCTCTGCGATCATACGAGCGCGTTTTGTTAATTTAGCCATTGATTAGCCCTCCACGTTCAAGCCCATCGCACGAGCAGAGCCGGCGATAGTGCGTACAGCTGCGTCCATGTCGGCAGCAGTCAAATCAGGTTCTTTTGTCTTAGCAATTTCTTCTAATTGCGCGCGAGTTACCGTACCAACTTTCTTGGTGTTTGGCTCGCCTGAACCACTTTTGATACCAGCCGCTTTCTTCAACAAGAAAGACGCAGGAGGTGTCTTGGTAATGAATGTGAATGAACGGTCTTCGAATACTGTGATTTCAACAGGAACCGGTGCACCCTTTTCCAGGTTATCAGTTTGCGCGTTGAACGCTTTACAGAATTCCATGATGTTCACACCGTGCTGACCCAATGCTGGACCAACTGGCGGTGACGGGTTAGCTGAACCAGCAGCTACCTGTAATTTGATGATGGCTGATACTTTTTTCGCCATGATTATCACCTCTGTTGTGGGTTTAGCGCCTCGTAATTTGTCAGAGTCAAATTACTCAATCGGCTTCCCGTTAAAAAAGGACGCGAATTATAGGATAATTCGCACCCATGATCAATGCTTGCGTGGTTATTTTTTGATCACGCTTTTTCTATCTGTCCGAACTCCAGATCAACTGGCGTTGCGCGACCAAAAATTGATACCGATACCGTTACGCGACTTTTCTCATAATCGACTTCTTCGACTGTACCGTTGAAATCAGCAAATGGTCCATCATTAACACGCACCACTTCGCCTGGTTCAAATAACGTTTTCGGCTTAGGCTTGTCTTGAGAATCTTGCAGACGGTCCAGAATCGCATCAGCTTCACGCTTAGAAATAGGTGTAGGACGTTCTGCTTTACCACCGATAAAGCCTAATACTCGAGGGACACTTTTTACTAAGTGCCAGGTTTCGTCGTCCATTTCCATCTCGACCAGTACGTAGCCGGGAAAGAATTTACGTTCGCTTTTACGACGTACACCAGCTTTCATTTCGACAACTTCTTCTTTAGGTACTAAAACTTCCCCAAATTTGTCTTCCAAGCCGTGCATTTTGATGTGTTCTTTTAGAGATTCAGCGACGCGCGCCTCAAAACCGGAAAAAGCTTGTACAACGTACCAACGTTTATTATCGCTCATATTAAATCTCCAAACCGGTTAGGAAGCCAACAACACGCACTAAGATACCGTCAAGGCCCCATAAGATTAATGCAACAATAACCGTCGCAACAACCACGATTAGGGTTGTCTGAGTCGCTTCCTGGCGTGAAGGCCAAACGACTTTGCGCACTTCGGTGCGGCTCTCTTTAGCAAACGCTAAAAATTGACGACCTTTGCTGGTCATTGCTGCAGTAAAACCTGCCAAGCCAACTAAAATGACCACCGCAATAGCGCGGTATAATACAGAAACTGTTTCTGTGTAATAGTGGTTGCCGCCGATAGCAACGACCAACAAGGCGATGGTTATAATCCACTTAACGCTATTTAAGGAACTGCTTTGCGTGTCGTTATTTGCGCTCATTCTAAAATCCTAATTGCGACTGCCGTTTCGCTCAACGAACTGATATAAAATCTGGCAGGGGCGGAGGGATTCGAACCCCCAACCGTCGGTTTTGGAGACCGCTGTTCTGCCGTTGGAACTACGCCCCTGTATTTTCCCTGGCACGAGTTACGGGCTCAGGATTGGACGCGGTATTATACCTAAGACTGCGCGAAGCGCAACACTCACTTCGTTCGCGGCGCTTTGCCCCTGCGGGGCGGCCGTTTGTGCCTGCGGCACGGCTGTTTGTTGCTACGCAACGGCTGTTTATGCGCTCGCTTCGCTTGCGCACGGCCTTTTGCGCCTGCGGCGCGGGAAAACATAAATACTAAAACCTAAACAACCTTGTTTTTGGTTTTACCGCCGCCGCAGGCGGCAAACAGCCGTAACCGCCAAAGTCAGGTTACAAACAGCCATCGCCGCAGGCGATAAAAAGCCGCCCGGAACGGGCAAAAAGCCATAAAAAAACCCGGCCAAAGCCTAATGCCGATCAGTTAAAGAATTTTTAGCGATCGGTTGACCGATCCGGCAGAGCCTTCAAAATCCATAGTCAGACTGTCTGGCTATGGATTTTTT
>NZ_SNXI01000033.1 GCF_004362895.1 Idiomarina aquatica
AAAAAATCCATAGCCAGAGAGTCTGACTATGGATTTTGAAGGCTCTGCCGGATCGGTCAACCGATCGCTAAAAATTTCTTAACTGATCGGCATTACGCATCAGCGCGGCTTTTTTGCTTGCGCCAAGGCGCAAGTTACAGAAAGTCGACGCCTTGTTGGATGTCGCCTTTCAGGCCGTCCAGCATGTCATCCATGCATTGCTTTTCAAACGCACTGATTTCGCCGTAAGGCAGTACTTCTTCGGCACCATTTTTACCCAAACGTACCGGCTGCGCGAAGAAAGTTGCGTGATCACCAGGGCCTTCAACGTAAGTACACTCAATCGTGTCCTGACCTTGCAGACCTTTCACCAGTGACAAGCAGAAACGCGCTGCTGCCTGACCCATAGACAAGGTCGCTGAACCGCCGCCAGCTTTTGCTTCGACAACCTCAGTACCGGCATTCTGAATACGGTGTGTCAGATCTTTAATTTCCTGTTCAGTAAACTCAACGCCTTCTACCTGAGATAACAATGGCAAAATTGTGGTGCCGCTATGACCACCAATAACCGGTACATTAACGTTAGCCGGGTTTAAGCCACGTAATTCAGCAACGAATGCTTCTGAACGGATAACATCCAATGTGGTAACACCGAACAGTTTACGCTTATCGTAACAACCGTTCTTTTTCAGTACTTCTTTAGCGATAGGCACTGTCGTGTTTACCGGGTTAGTGATAATACCGACACATGCGTCAGGGCAGTTGTCTGCAACACCCTGTACCAGGTTAGCGACGATACCTGCGTTCATATTAAACAAGTCTGAACGATCCATACCTGGTTTGCGTGGCACACCGGCTGGGATTAACACGATATCGCTACCGACTAAAGCTGACGCGAGATCATCTTTACCAAAGCCAGTGACTTTAACGTCAGTCGGGATGTGGCTAAGGTCAACGGCTACACCCGGAACAACCGGCGCAACGTCATATAAGGATAACTCTGTACCCGCAGGTAATTGAGTTTTAAGAAGTAATGACAATGCCTGGCCGATACCACCGGCCGCACCTAATACGGCTACTTTCATCTCAGACTCCATTTAACTGGTTGATAAGATACTGCATAAGCATAGAATAGTTATGCAATATTTGGCGCAAAACTGTACTCTAATAGGGTAAAAATTACAAATTTACTCGCTAACCTGCGGATTCAATAACATGACCAAAGCTGATTTACTGGACGCGTTTAAAGCCTTACTTAAAGAAGAGCGTTATGGCTCTCAAACTGAAATCGTTGATGCCTTAAAAGCGCAGGGATTCAGCAATGTCAGCCAATCCAAAGTGTCGCGTATGTTAAGTAAACATGGCGCTGTCAGAACCCGCAACGCAAAACAGGAGATGGTCTACTGTTTGCCCGCTGAAATGAGTGTCCCCTCAGCCAAAGCACCATTAAATCAGCTTGTTCTGGATATTCAGCATAATGATGTTATGGTTATTATCCGTACCAGCCCCGGTGCTGCACAATTGATTGCCCGTCTACTTGACTCAGTAGGCAAAAAAGAGGGTGTACTGGGAACCATCGCCGGTGATGACACCATTTTTATTGCGCCATTAAAGGTTTCAGAAATTGACTTTACCCTGACCAAAGTCAAAGAATTGTTTGCCACTCACTCGGTCGTATCTGATACTTGATCCACAGTCTCGTTTAGTAAATCCCGTTGCACCGCATAACGATAGCGTTTTAAAAAGTCGGTTGAGGGCACAAAAAAGCTGGCATTGGTTACGGCTTGGGTAAAGTCCAGTAGCGGGTCATAATGACCCTGCTCGTCCTCTAAATAACGACTTTTTAACCACTCAGTCACAGCTTTTGGCTGATTACTAAAATACAGCCCCAGTAGCCCTTGTTCGCGTAAATCGCCCCATGGCATGTTTTGTCGCAATAGCGGGATGGGCTGTTCATCTGCGCCAACCAGCCGCGTT
This sequence comes from Idiomarina aquatica, assembly GCF_004362895.1. GTDB lineage: Bacteria > Pseudomonadota > Gammaproteobacteria > Enterobacterales > Alteromonadaceae > Idiomarina. The sequence continues at coordinate 1,957 of NZ_SNXI01000033.1, forward strand.
TTTATCGCGTGGGTAACGCCCTCAATTTCTGCTTCCGACATACGCTCGCCCGATACTTTGTCTCGCCCCATCAATTGCTGTTGCTTATCACTGCCGAGGTGATCCCAATGACGCAAATCATGACGGAATTTTTGCAAAAACAAATAGCTGCCACCGGCAAACTCACTATCCATCTGCTCGTCCAGTAACGCCACACTGCGCTTGCGTAAGCCCCGCGGATTATCCGGTGCATCAATAAATCCGGTTAAGTCGCGACCATCCAGGTAACGGAAGGTGCGCAATTGTTCAACGACCTCCACGTCATAACCCAACCATTCGAGCAAGGTTCGCCCCGCCAGGTAATTGGCGTCAAAGCGATCTGAACGAACTTGCAAAAGCAGGTCAAAGGGTTGTCGCGGCGCATCCCGATCACCTTGTGCCAAATCAGGAAAACGTCTTAAATGCAGTGGTTTTTTTTCCGGGTAAACCACATCCCAGTAGTCAGCGCCAATGGCAATAAAACCATTCAGCATCGATTCAGAAAACCGGTCATCCAGTTCCTTAATGATATCTGGTATGCGCGCTATTTTCCCCCGCACCGCGTCAACATCGTCGGTCATGACATTGCAGAATAACGTTAACCCGTGCAGGTTAGGTTCGGCGCAGACGCCGGATTGAGCTTTGAGCAAAGTTAACCCCGTTTTATGTTTTTTGGTCGGTTCTTTTACATTGCTATGAACTGCAGGCATTATAGAATGCCTCTATTTACTATTGCTTCGCAAGGAAAAATCATGCGCAAGACTGTCATTGCTTTAGCTATGTTGTCGCTGGCCGGTTGTGCCAGCCAGCCAGCCAATACGACCGCTTCAACAACTAACAATAACGCGGTTGTTGCCAGCTCACAATCTGAACAGTTCACTGAACTCGCTGATAAAATTTGGCAAGCGCTGTCAGCGCCGCACAAAACAGCACTACCGGATATGTCCGCGGACGCATTAGAGCAACGTTATCAGCGTAATAAAGCATGGCTGGAACAGCTTAACACTATCGACACAACACAGTTGGATAAACAGCAAAAAATTAACCATGCAATGATCCACTATACGTTAAAAAACCATGTCGATGAGTATCGTTTTAAAGCACACCTGATGCCACTGACAGCAGAAGGCTCGTTCCACAGCTCGTTGGCATTTATGCCCGGCTACACGCAGTTTAATAGCGAACAGGATTATCGCGACTACGTCGCCAAACTCGGCACCATAAACCGTTATATGGAACAACAAACCGCATGGTTACGACAGGCTATTGAGCAAGGTTATACGCAACCTAAAGCAGCAATGGCCGGCTTCGAAGAAAGTATTTTGGCGTATATCGTACAGGACGCGTCTGATAGTGTTTATTACGACCCGTTCAATCAACAGCCTAAGTTTATAGATGATCAAACATGGCAGCAGCTACAACAGCAAGCGCGCCAGGTTATCGATGAACAAGTCATGCCGGCCTATGACGACTACTTTACCTTTATGGTCAGTGAGTATTTACCAAACGCCCGTGAATCAGTAGGCGCCAGCGAATTACCGGAAGGTAACGCGTTCTATAAAAATCGCATCGAGCATTACACCACCACTGACCTGAGCGCCGACGAGATACATAATATTGGCCTGCAGGAGGTCGCCCGCATCCGGGCCGAAATGCTTCGTGTTATTGAGCAAACCGGATTCGACGGAGACTTCGATGCCTTCGTCAATTTTTTGCGTACAGACGAGCAATTCTATCCGGAAACAGCTGAAGAGCTGTTGCAGTATGCTGCCTGGATTGCCAAGAAAATGGACGGCGAACTGCCTAAGTTCTTTAAAACCTTACCGCGTAAGCCCTACGGCATAGCCCCGGTACCAGAAGAGATTGCACCTAAATATACTACGGGTCGTTATTCGGGCACTAACCGCGACGACCGCGCCGGTTTCTATTGGGTAAACACCTACGCACTGGATCGTCGCCCAATGTACCAGATGGAAGCCCTGACGCTGCACGAGGCAGTTCCCGGGCATCACCTGCAGAATGCGATCGCCGGTGAGCTTGAAGGTGTGCCGGAATATCGCCAACAAACCTATATTTCAGCGTTCGGCGAGGGGTGGGGACTTTACTCAGAATACCTTGGCCTCGAAGCCGGCTTTTACCAGGACCCATACAGCAACTTCGGCCGCTTGAGTTATGAAATGTGGCGAGCGGCCCGACTGGTGGTCGATACCGGTATGCATGCAAAAGGCTGGAGCCGCGAGCGAGCTATTGATTTTATGGCCAGCAATACCGCGCTGTCGCTACATAATGTAAAGACCGAGATTGATCGTTACATTACCTGGCCGGCACAGGCGTTGTCTTACAAGCTAGGTGAGCTAACAATCAAGCGGCTGCGCGCAAAAGCTGAAAGCGAACTGGGCGCTGATTTTGATATCCGCGAATTCCACGATGCGATACTGGAAAACGGCAGTGTCCCACTCGACATCCTGGAAGCCCACATCAACGACTGGATAAAACAACAATAACGCCAGGCGTTGAATTCGAGCGCTAGGCGCGGCCTGCGGCCGCTTGCCAGGCAGCGCGTGCTGCGCCGAGCAAGGCACGGCGCAGCACGTGCCGCCCGGCAAGTCGCCGGAGGCGACGCCTAGCGCGGTTGTGGGGCGATGAGTAAGTACATCACCGGTACCACGATAAGTGTTAGTACTGTGGCAAAGCCCAGCCCGAACATAATCACCGTTGCCATGCTGGCAAAAAAGTCATCAAATAACAGCGGTAACATACCCAAAATAGTGGTTGCCGCAGCCATCGCCACCGGTCTGACCCGACTAACCGACGCATCCACCAACGCTTGATGTGGCGCTTTACCCTCAGCCAGTTCCACATTGACCTGCTCTAATAGCACCACGCCATTTTTGATAAGCATACCTGACAGACTTAAAAAGCCCAGCAACGCCATAAAACCAAAGGGCTTGTCCAGTATCAACAGTCCTGCGGTAACCCCCACTATCGATAGTGGTACTGTGGTCCACAATACCAGCCCCAGACGCGCAGAGTTAAACAACAATACAGTGATAATGAACATCACCAGAAAACCAAGCGGCAACGAACTGAACAAGGCTGACTGCGCTTTATTAGCAGCCTCGTATTGGCCACCCCACTCCAGTTGATAACCTAAGGGTAGTTCCAATGCTTCAATTTTAGGTCTGACACGCTCAAATACTGCCGTTGCGGTTTCTTCGCCCAACACATCATGATCCGCCATTATCGTGATGGTGCGTTTGCGGTCACGCCGCATAATCAATGCGTTTTCCCACTCCACATCAATACGCCGGACTACCTGCGCCAGCGGCAAATAGCGATCCATCACCGGACTGTAAATTTGTAACTCCTGCCAATTATCCAGATCAACTCGTTCACTGGCCGGTGCCCGCGAGATGATCGGTAACAGCTCTGTACCATCGCGATAAAGCCCCACCTGACGGCCAACAAAATTGGTGCGCAGTAAATCATTCACATCTTGCTTGGTTACGCCAAGACGGCGTGCCGCCGATTCATCAAATCGCGGCCGCAATAATTTGGTTTTATTGCGCCAGTCATGACGGATATTCATCGCGCCCCGATCATCGCGCAGGATCGTTTCAACCTGCTTCGCTAACTGGCGCAGCACCTCAGGCTCGGCTCCGCTGATACGAGCTTCGATTTTAGCCGGCGTTGCCGGACCTATCTCGACGCGCACCAGCTTGTCTTCGACCTGCGGGTGAGCACGACGAATTTGCTCCCTCACTTTGGCCATGAGTTGTTCCATCGCCTCAGTATCCTGCGCCCGCACAATCAACTGAGCATAACTCTCGTAAGCCTTCTCCACCAGGTAAGTCAGGGTAAATCGCGGAGCTCCCTGGCCAACGGTAGTTGATACTGAAACCACTTGCGGTTGCTGCAACAAAAACTGCTCAAGTCGGCTCGAATCCTGTGCTGTGGTACGTATGTCCGTGCCCTGCGGATACCATAAGTCGACATAAAACATGGGCGTGGTCGATGGCGGAAAAAAGGCTTGCTTGACTTGCTTGAAGCCTGCTGCTGATACCACCAATAACGCAGCCATTAATAACATGGTGAAGACTCTATGACGCAGGCAAAGCTGCAAAAACCGACGATAGGCCTGGTACACCGGGTGACTATACACATCACTATTGGTGTCACCGCCAGTGTTACTGTTGATGTCTTTTTGCGAGTACAGTCGGTCCGCTAAAAACGGAATCAGTATCAGTGCAGTAATCCAGCTTAACAACAACGAGATTAACAGCACCCAGAACAAGCTGCCGGCAAACTCTCCGGTCGCATCAGCGGATAAACCAATGGGCGCAAACGCAATAATACCAATAACAGTTCCCCCTAGCAGAGCCCATTGATTCTGTTTTACCGTAATCACCGCGGCTTGCAATTTTGACTGCCCGCGCCGCATACCTACGGCTATACCATCGGCAATAACAATGGCATTATCCACCAGCATACCCAGCGCAATAATAAGCGCCCCCAGCGATACCCGTTGCAGATTGATTGCAAACACATTCATAAAAATGAAGGTGCCTAATACCGTCAGCAACAACACCGAACCAATCAATAACCCGCTGCGAAACCCCATTGTCAGCAATAACGCAATAATCACGATAGCGACCGCTTCAACCAGGTTCAGTAGAAAGTTGTTAACTGAGTTTTCGACCGCATGCGGTTGATCATAAATACGCGCCAGTTGCATGCCGATGGGTTGTGCGTAATTCAGCTCGTCCAGCCGCGATTCAACCCGTTCTCCCACATCGACCACATTCACGTTATCGGCAAAGGACAATCCCAGCCACACCGACGGCAGGCCATTATAGCGAACAATTTGCTGTGGAATTTCCGCCACGGTGCGATACACATCAGCTACATCTTTAAGAGAAATACGTTGCTCGGCGCCGGGGTTGGAAATAACTAAGCTGGCAAGTTCTTCGACCGATTCGAACTCGCCACTGGTCGCTATACGAAAGGCCTCGTCTTCGATCGTAACTCTTCCGGCGTCGGCTACTGTGTTTTGCGTCGTTAATAAGTTAGCGATGCGTGCCGGCGGAATACCCACGTTACTGAGTTTGGCGCGCGAAACCTCGACCACCACTTGTTGTTGCTGTTGGCCGGTTTCGACCACTTTGCCTACGCCATCAACCAATACCAACTCGCGTTTTAAAAAGTCGGCATAATGCTCGATATCCTGATAGGAGTAACCATCGCCGGTTATTGCCAGCAGTACCCCGTAAACATCGGCAAAATCATCGCGTACCATCGGCGTTTTGGTCCCCGGCGGCAACGCCCGCGCAGCGTCATTCACTTTACGCCGCAGTTCATCCCATATTTGTTCCAAATCATCTGCGCGGTAAATCGACTTCATCTCAACGGTGATTTGCGACAGTCCGGGCTTAGAAATTGACCGCACGTGATCCACGTAACTGAGTTCCTGAATCGCGTTCTCGAGCGGGTAACTGACTTCTTCTTCCACTTGCTGTGCCGATGCGCCCGGGTATTGCGTTATAACCATGGCTTGCTTGATAGTAAATTTAGGATCTTCCAACCGCCCTAGCTGAGTTAGACTAACTAACCCGCCAATAAGCAGAATTAACAGCAGCAGCCAACTGCTGGTTTTGCGCTCCATGCTGTACTGGGCAATATTCATTACAGCCCCCGCTCGCGCTTCCATTCACGCACTTGCTGCTGCGCCTGCAGTTGTTGTACCCCTGCAGCAACGACGCGATCGCCCGCATTCAGGCCCGTGCTGATCAGCAACCCGTTATTGGTCATGTTACCGGTGCTCACCTCTACCTGCTCGACCGTCATATCATCCTTGACCCGCCAAACATAACTGCCGCCCTGCGCGTCAGTAAATACAGCAGCAGACGGCACCAAAACGCCATCCAGCATGCGTCTCAGCACTTTGTTTAAATCCACCATAACGGTGGCTGTCATACCTGGTAAAATATTTAACTCAGCAGGTTTGGGCAGAGTAAAAACCACCTCATAAGTGTTGGTTGCCGGGTCTGCTTGCGAATCCCATTCTTTGAGGTGCGCTAAAAAGCGTTGTTCCGGCGCCGCATCAAAAGCAACCAATGGCTCGTAATCCAATCGTTTAGCCACGCGTGCAAATAGGTTCTCCGGCACTTGAATAGCCACGTCAATGGCATCGGCAATTTGCAGTGTTGCGATCGGTTGTTGTGGCTGAACATTTTCGTATTTTTCCACCGCCAGACGCGCCACCACGCCATCAAAGGGAGCCCGCAACTCGGTATAGCCGAGGTTGGCCCGGGCAGTTTCATAATTTGATTTTGCCACCGCCAGCTGCGACTCAATTTGATCAAACTGTGCTTCGGACATTACCCCTTGTTGAACCAACTTTTCGTTGCGTCGGTATTGTGATGAAGCCAGGTCATATTGCGCTTTGGCTTGATCCACCGCTAATTGATAGTCTTTCGGGTCGAGTGCCGCAATCAGCTGCCCCTGTTTAACGTCTGCTCCGGCGCGCACCGGAAGCTGTGTAATTTCCCCCGCTACGCGGAAGGTTAACTGAGCGACTTCTGTCGCTTGTACCACCGCCGGGAATTCGCGCAATTGCGCTGCCGCCGCATCCTCGACCACGGCTATTTTCACCGGTCGCGGTGGCTTTTGCGCCACTGATTCAGTAGGCGCCTCGCTACAGCCGGATAGCAGCAGTAACGGCATAATTAGTAAACAAGCAGAAATTAGTAACGCACGCATGGGATTTTCTCAGTCGTTAATATCGAGCATTTAGCTATTATTCTAGCCATAAATTAACTACAGTAATATTGAATTAATATTGTTAAGTTAATCAGCTTTTATGAACATCTCGCATTTAAAAATGATGCAGGCGGTCGCGGATACCGGCAGCCTTCAACAAGCCGCACAGCGACTGTATAAAACCCAGTCGGCGATTAGCATGGCGCTCAAGAAGCTCGAGCAAGAAGCTGGCTTCGCGTTGTTTGATCGCAGTGGCTACCGCCTAAAGCTGACTGCCCACGGCCAACAATACCTGCGCCAGGCCGAAGAGGTTTTGCGCCAGCACCAACGTCTGCAAACACTCACCGATAGCTTACGCGAAGGCGCTGAACCGCACGTCACGCTGTGTTATGACCACACTTGTGACGCCAGTCTATGGTTAAAAAGTATTAGTGAGCTGCAGCGTCACTATCCAGCAACAGAGATCCGCATAGAAGGCGAATCTCAATTGCGCAGTTTGCGACGCGTTAATCAAGGTGAGGTCGATCTTGCCATTTGCCCGTGGTTACCATTATTTCGTCAGTATGGTGATTTTGAAACCATTGCCATAGCGCCATTTGAATTAACCGTAGTCATTGCGGACACGCTGGTTAATTCGGCCGGCGGTATGCCGCGTTCCCGCCAACAATTACTGAATCTACCCATGCTGATACCGCAAAACCTTGACGTTGGTATCAGTATGGACGCTATTTTGCGGCTACCAAGCCAACGTCGTATTCAGGCCAATGACGTGTCGACGCAACGGGAATTATTACTCGCCGGCCTCGGTTGGGGAGTTATTCCGAAGCATATGGTACGCACTTACCTTGCCAGCGGTCAGCTGCATGAAATATCGATTCCCGGCTTTGTCCAACAAGTCGATTTAGAGGTTCACCTGATTCGATCGGCCTCACGTTCACTCGGTCCCGCGGCGACATCACTGTGGGACATGGCATTCACCGCATTTATTGCGTGAATGCCCCCATAACATGGGAATTTGGCGCTAATTTCCGTATAATGCGCGGCATTCAAACCATGCAAGCAAATGAGAGGTAATACGAGTGCTTAAAGAATATCGTCAGCACGTGGAAGAGCGTGCCGCAGAGGGCATCCCTCCGAAACCACTAACGGCAGAACAAGTAGCCGATCTTGTTGAACTACTGAAGAACCCACCAGCAGGTGAAGAAGAATTCTTAGTAGAACTATTGTCTGAGCGTGTACCACCAGGTGTTGATGAAGCTGCTTATGTAAAAGCTGGCTTTTTAAGCGCACTGGTAAAAGGCGAAATACAAAGCCCGGTTATCAGCAAAGAAGACGCGGTTAAATTGCTTGGCAATATGCACGGTGGTTACAACATCGTGACTTTGGTTGAGTTATTGGACAGCGCTGATCTAGGTCGCTTAGCGGCAGAAGAATTAAAGCACACCATCTTAATGTTTGACGCCTTCCACGACGTTGAAGAGAAAATGAAAGCCGGTAATGCGCTGGCTAAAGAAGTGGTTGAGTCATGGGCCGAAGGTGAGTGGTTCACCAGCCGTGACAAAATGGCAGACCAAATTAAAGCGACTGTCTTTAAGGTTACCGGCGAAACCAACACCGACGACCTGTCACCAGCACCTGACGCCTGGTCACGTCCTGACATTCCACTGCATGCCAAAGCCATGTACAAAATGCCTCGCGAAGGCATCACTGATGCAGGCAAGCAGATTGAAGAGTTGAAAGAAAAAGGTCACCCGGTTGCTTTCGTAGGCGACGTAGTAGGTACTGGCTCTTCGCGTAAATCAGCAACCAACTCTGTCCTGTGGAACATTGGTGAAGACATGCCGGGTACGCCGAACAAGCGTGCGGGCGGTATCTGTATTGGCGGCAAAGTCGCACCTATCTTCTTCAACACCATGAAAGACGCTGGTGCGTTGGTATTTGAAGCCGACGTCGAAAAAATGAATATGGGTGATGTCATTACCATTTACCCATACGAAGGCAAAATTGAAAACGAAGCGGGCGACGTTATCGCCGAGTACGACTATGCGTCACGCGTTATTCTTGACGAAGTGCGTGCCGGTGGCCGTATCAACCTGATTATTGGTCGTGGCTTAACCACCAAGGCGCGTGAATCACTGGGCTTAGGTCACTCTGACTTATTCCTGACCCCAGAGCAGCCAGAAGACAGTGACAAAGGCTACAGCCTGGCACAGAAGTTAGTGGGTAAAGCCTGTGGTATGGACGGCGTGCGTCCCGGCACTTACGTTGAGCCGAAAATGACTACCGTGGGCTCGCAGGACACCACCGGTCCAATGACTCGTGACGAACTGAAGGACTTGGCTTGTCTTGGCTTTAACGCCGACTTGGTTATGCAGTCTTTCTGCCACACGTCAGCCTACCCTAAGCCGGTTGACGTTGAAACTCAGCATACCCTGCCCGACTTTATTATGAACCGTGGCGGTGTGTCGTTGCGTCCAAATGACGGTATTATCCACAGCTGGCTGAACCGTATGTTGTTGCCGGATACCGTCGGTACTGGTGGTGACTCGCATACACGTTTCCCGCTGGGTATTTCGTTCCCGGCAGGCTCTGGTTTGGTTGCCTTCGCAGCTGCAACCGGTGTTATGCCGCTGGATATGCCAGAGTCAGTACTGGTGCGTTTTAAAGGTAAAATGCAGCCGGGTATTACCCTACGTGACCTGGTTCACGCAATTCCTGCGTTTGCTATTAAAGACGGCTTATTGACCGTAGAAAAACGCGGTAAGAAAAACGCGTTCTCAGGTCGCATCCTGGAAATCGAAGGTCTTGAGCACCTGACTGTTGAGCAGGCGTTTGAACTGTCAGACGCATCAGCAGAGCGCTCTGCAGCGGGTTGTACCATCAACTTGTCAGAAGATTCAGTTAGTGAATACCTGCGCTCTAACATCACTATGTTACGTTGGATGATCAACGAAGGCTACGGCGATGCGCGTACGCTTGAGCGTCGTGCTCGTAAGATGGAAGAATGGCTTGAGAATCCGTCTCTGACGCGTGCCGATAAAGATGCGGAATACGCAGAAGTTATCGAAATCGATTTGGACGAAATTAAAGAGCCAATCGTCTGCTGCCCGAACGACCCGGACGACGCTAAGTTCTTAAGCGAAGTTGCCGGCGACAAAGTTGACGAAGTGTTCATTGGTTCGTGCATGACCAACATTGGTCACTTCCGTGCGGCGGGTAAACTGTTAGAGAAGAACTCTGACCCGCTGAACACGCGTTTGTGGATTGCACCACCAACTAAGATGGATAAAGCACAGCTGGAAACCGAAGGCTATTACGATATCTATTCGCGTAACGGCGTGCGTACCGAAATGCCGGGCTGTTCGCTGTGTATGGGTAACCAGGCTCGTGTAGAAGCTGGCGCAACCGTATTGTCAACGTCGACTCGTAACTTCCCGAACCGCTTAGGTGACGGTGCGAACGTTTACCTGACCTCTGCTGAATTAGCAGCGGTCGGTGCTATCGTCGGCCGTTTACCAACGCCGGAAGAGTACCTGGAGTACGCACAAGACATTAACTCGATGGCTGGCGAAGTTTATAAATACCTCAACTTCGACCAAATGGATGCCTTCCGCGACGCAGAAAAAGCGGCCAAGGAAAATATCATCCCGACCATAAACGTGGCTTAACCCTGCGCGCAGCGCACCAAACCAAAAAGCGCCCAAACGGGCGCTTTTTTTATACCCAAATTTTTATATCCAGGTTTTATACCCAACTTGCCGCCAGTCTATTAATGGACTATATTTAGTTCACTACGGAGGAGGTTCGGTTATGCAGATAAAAACCATTAGCTACATTAAACAAAATGCGGCGTCACTAAACGTTGAAGAGCCTATAGTAGTCACTCAGGGGGGCAACCCCGTCTACCGTATTGAATCAGAAGCCAGCGCTCGGCAGCGGGACGAAGCTATCGCGCTGTTAAAGTTGGTAAATTTAGCAGAGCGCGATATTCAGCAAAAACGGACGTTATCAGTGGCTGAGGCTAAACAACTTTTAGCTGAAAAGCATGATAATAAGCACCTTTAATCATGCCGTGGCAGGTTGAAGTGACTACTCACCGCCTTATCAGGCGATGCTTCTTATTTCGTTAGCCGTTGCTCGATAGTATCGAGACTTACGCAGCTTCCATAAGCAGAAACGACTGTCCAGCCGCCTTTAATTCCAGAGCACCTTTATCACGGATATTGAGTGCGGCATTTA
>NZ_SNXI01000034.1 GCF_004362895.1 Idiomarina aquatica
TCGTTAAATTATTTACCCCCTGTGGAGTTTGCAAAACAGGTAGCTTAAAACTGAAATTTCATCGATAAGATGGTGTTATTTCAGGGGAAAGGTCACTAGAAAAGCAATAAAAAAAGTTGTCCATTTTTTTCAAAATAAAAATAACTTTTCATTTTTAATGAATTTTTACCCTCTTCTGATTATTGATGCTTTTAATCTTTTGCCGACTATAATGCGTACATGAATACATAACTTTTACGTAAGGAACTTGGCTATGAGTCAGTCAACTCAAAAAGCTACGCTTTACAGAATGTCAACGCCTGATCACCAGTGCCCTTTTGGGCTAAAAACCCGGCACTTACTTAAAGCCAATGGCTTCGAAGTAGACGACAATCTGTTAGAGAGTCGTCAAAAAACCGACAAATTCAAGGAAAAGCACGACGTCGATACCACTCCACAAGTGTTTATTGGTGATAAACGTATCGGTGGGTACGAGGAGGTTCGAGCCTTTCTTGGAAAGCCTCTTCCTGACCCTGACGCAACCAGTTACCGACCCGTTATTGCATTATTTACTATGACGGCACTCCTCTCTGTAGCCACGTCGTGGTTGTCTTTTGGTCGCGTATTTACCGTACAAACCATCGAGTGGTTCATCAGTTTCTCTATGGTGGTTCTGGCCTTGCTCAAACTCCAGGACGTAGAGAAGTTCTCTACCATGTTTCTCAATTACGATCTTCTCGCCAAAAAATGGGTGCCTTATGGCCGTATTTATCCCTATGCCGAAGGCTTGGCGGGTCTGTTAATGGCAGCCGAATTCGCCCATGTCATATCCATACCCGTCGCATTATTCATCGGCATCGTAGGCTCTATATCGGTGTTTAAAGCCGTTTATGTCGACAAACGCGAGCTAAAATGTGCCTGTGTCGGTGGCTCCAGTAATGTGCCGTTAGGCTTCATTTCGCTCACTGAAAACCTCATGATGGTCGCTATGGCTGTCTGGATGTTTTTTACAATGAACTAGAAAAAGAGCGCTATGCGCTCTTTTTCTTAACGCTTTTTACGTAAAAACAAAATCTCACCAGCGGCAATCAATGCCATACCGATAAGAGACGCCCAAATCACCAGCGGATCGCTCGTCCATTTCACCCATATAAAAGCGACTAAAACGATGACGTCTAGCGTGATTGCGCTGACAAGTATGTAAATATTGGCATTCACCTTTTGCCTTAGATGCCGTAATACGCCCCAGTGGATCGCAATGTCCATCACGATATAAAAAATAGCGCCCAGTGACGCAATTCGACTCAAATCGAAGAATGCCGCTAAGATCATAGCCATAACAATGGTGTAAACCAGCGTATGCTTCTGAATGGAACCTGGCATGCCAAAATGACTGTGTGGAACAAGCTTCATATTGGTCAACATGGCTAACATTCTTGAAACGGCAAACGCGCTGGCAATCACTCCTGATACCGTTGCTACAATTGCAAACGCAACCGTCACCCAGAGTCCAGTTTCACCGTAGACGGGTCTGGCTGCTTCAGCAAGCGCATAGTCTTTCGCTTTCACAATCTCATCTATGGACAGGCTCGAGCCAACCGCCAGAGTGACCAGAACGTATATTAACGCGCAGATAATCAGCGAAATAATAATGGCACGCCCGACATTTCTCTTAGGCTCAACAATTTCACCGCCACTATTGGTTATTGTTGTAAACCCTTTGTACGCAAGTATGCTTAAAGCAATCCCCGCTAAAATACCGCCACCCGTAGCTTCTTCTGGAATAGCCGATATCGATTCAAACTGAATGCCTGAGGCCCACAAACCACCAGCCGCTAAAATGACCAACCCTAAAGTCTTAACAAAGGCCATAAAAAACGAGAACGTTTGAATAAACTGATTACTCAAAATATTGATAAAAAACGCAAAGACCAGCAAACCCACCGCCAACAAAGGGATAAGCCACTGCGCTTCAAAAGAAATTAACTGGCTTGTATAGGACGCAAATGTGCGAGCGACTAGACTTTCATTAATGACCATAGAAAAGTACATCAAGAGTGCGAATATCGCCGTCACACTTCCTTTTCCATAAGCTTTACTGAGGAACATCGCAATACCGCCCGCTGACGGATAGGCTTTCGCCAACTTAACGTAAGAGTAAGCGCTAAAGCCGGCAATGATACCGCCGCACACAAACGCCAGGACAAACCACTCTCTTGCCAGCTGAGCAACTTGTCCGGTCAGTGCAAAAATACCAGCGCCAATCATCACACCAGTCCCCAGCGACACCGCCCCCCAAAGACTCAGGCTGCTTTTCTGATAATCCTGATGTCCGTGTTCATGATCGTGTTCTGCCATAATCAGCTCCTGTGATTGAACTCAGTTGGACCAATGGATCCGGATAATTTTCCAGCCAGACTCAGTCGTATTTGATACGGTTACGGTTTCATTCATCGTTAAATCAACCTCACGCCCGTTATACTCCCCGGAAACGCTATACCGAGAAGTGATCACAGCAAGGCCATCGGCTTCTTGTACTGTCCTTTCAAGCAACTGTGAAGGAACCGCCTGGCTAAACTTAATATCTGACTTAAGGTGATGAGCACTGTACTCGGCCAAGGATCGTTCAACACCACCACCTTCAAAGATAAACACATCATTGGAAAGCACATCTTTAACGACTTCCGTGTCACCTTCAGTCAAAGCCGTTCGAAACCTATCAAGCACAACTGTCGGTTCAGATACTTCCTCGGCACTACTAGGCGCTGAAATAAACAGCACCGAAACCATAAAAACACTCATGAATAATTTCATTCTTATTATTCCTTACATTAACTAGGGGAAAACGCGCTGCTTAGCGCAGAGGCCAGGGTAAAAATAGTGACAGCCAATACCATTTCCGCCGTTATGGAGTTTTTGAGTCGCTTGGCGGCCGCGTTATCATTTAATTGCGGTACGAACTTTAATTTATGCAATGCGGCAACAAGGAGAATCAGCGCCACAAACACAAGTTTCGCTAGTAGTACCGTGTCATACGACGTAAGCGGCAGCTCTGGCATCCATCGCCCTGTTGCACTACGATACATAACCAAGCCCGCAATAAGGAGTATTGGAACCGCTGCAGACATATGCACACCAAAACGCTCCATAATGGCTTTCGCTTTAGCAAGCGGTACCGACGTTGCCAGCTTTCGCAATGAGTTAAGACTGCCGAACCAAACCCAAGCGACTAACAAGTGTGTTAAAAGCGCTAGCTTTCCCCACCAGACGGCGTCACTGCCGTGACCAATACTTAAAAAGCTCCATCCCATGAGTCCAATGGCGACAACATATAGCACCCACTTTATACGTTTTAGCTTAACAACGGAGTAAACAATCCAAGCAATAGCAACCGCTATCTGAAGTTGGATGAACAACCCAACAGGGCCGGTCCATATAAACTGCATGTAGGTCGTGTCAATCATGCCGGCAAAGCCTTCAGCAGCAAAACTACCGACTTTCAGAAAAAAATACAGAAGGCTTGCCAGTAATAGAAGCAACGCAACAAGGCTATTCTTTCGTTCAGACTGCTTTTTTAAACCGGACAAATAAACGATATAAGGCGAGGCGGTCATCACCGCGTTAAGCCAGAATATAAAGGCCAACGTTAAAACGCTGGCCACACTCCAAAGGGTCATCATTTCACCTCAAAGCTAAAATCACCCGATATTTTATGACTGTCCCCACCCATTGCCGTCCAATAAACCGTATAACCACCTGACGCCAAATTGTTTTTAACAGCGATTTCGTACGCTGCTTTGGGAGTCATGCTCATCGAAAAGTCCAGCGGATGCATTTTACCGTCATCTGAGTGCAGCATAATTTTAGCCAGACGAACATCACCGGAAAAATTCATCGTAATTTCCGTTGGTGACTCGGACAAAGTCGCACCGTCCTCCGGGCTACTGGATGTTAGGCCGACGTGAGCGCTGGCCCATGCACTAAAAAATAACGTGGTACCGAAGGCTAACTTAAGTATGTTTTTCATGTTGTTTCCTCTTTGTTTATTATCAATTAAAACCAAACTCTGGCCCCAAGGACCACGCCTGTTTCTGTGGTGTCCTCACCCATTCGTTTCATTTCATCTGCCGTGTTGCCTAACGCGCCGTTCCAATAAACACCAATGTAGGGTGCAAACTCACGACTGATTTCGTGACGATAACGCAACCCCACACGCAAGTTGCTCAAGCCACTTTGCCGTTCATATTTGTCTGAATCTGTCAGGTTGGCTGTAAACTCAATGCGAGGCTGTAAGTACGATGTTTGTGTGAGCTGCCACTCGTACTCAGTTTCGCTAACAAATTGGACGTCGCCTTCTTCATTCACCATCAGCGAGTTATCCATTTCGAACCAATAGGGCGCCAACCCCATAAAACTCACGACAGCATAATTTTCCATAGACGCGTCCGACGATAAGGTACCTCGCGTACCAATACCGGCCTGAAACGACCAAAACGGAGACACCAAGTATCCATACAGCAGTTCGGCACTTTCCAAGTCAGTGGGCTCACCGTCGTCTTGAACATTCTCCCCTTCACTCTTGAAAACAGCTCGGTGATAGTCACCGCCATACCAAGCCATCATGTCCCAGACGGCTAGGTTCTCTTCCTCGTTGGTTCGCGCTAACTCCAACCGATCGAACAGTACTTGCCCGGTGTAATATTCTTTGACGGGTTCAGGCCAGTCCTCTTTCGCATGTCCGGCGACTGCTAAACCTGGCAACAACGCCGCACCCACTAATAATGATTTACCGTACATAATTGTCCTCCTTATGCGACATTGACCACACGGAACATACCCGCTTTCATGTGATACAACAGGTGACAGTGGAACGCCCAACTACCCGGCGCGTCTGCCGTTATCAATAACGACACTTTTTCGCTCGGCTTCAGGCTAATCGTATGTTTGCGTGGGCGTGGATACTGTCCGTTTTCAAGTTCCATCCACATACCGTGTAGGTGTATGGGGTGGTCCATCATCGTATCGTTTACCATCACCAACCTCAGTCGTTCTCCATGATGAAACTGAACCGGGCCATCCACTTCGGTAAACTTCTTCCCGTCGAAAGACCACATGTAACGCTCCATATTACCCGTTAAGTGCAGCTCTATCTGTCGTTCGGGCTCCCGCGTATCCGGCCATTCATGCGCGCCGACCAAGTCGGTATACACTAAGACTTTATGATCAACGTCTTCCAATCCAATCCCGGGTTCATGCAAACGGCTTACCGGGTTTGTAGCAATCATAGCCGCCCCGGCGCCATGTCCGGACTCACGGTGTTTGATTTTAATGTTTTCGACCGGGAGCTCTTTTTTGTGTGTCATTTTATGCGTCATATGGCTGTTATTGCCGCCCATATGCTTCATATTCATGCTATTGCCTTTCATATCACCGGACATCGCCATCGCTCCCATGCCCATAGCGGCCATGCCTCGCTCAGGAACTTGCCGTAGTTCAGGCACTTCAGCCTCAAGACCAAGTTCCGGCGTTAATGTACCTCTGACATAACCACTTCGATCAAAGCTCTCAGCATAAATAGTGTAAGGCTTGTTTTGCTTAGGCTGGACAATTACATCGTAGGTTTCCGCCACACCAATGCGGAACTCGTCAACTGGCACTGGCTTCACAGGCTGCCCGTCAGCGGCCACTACCGTCATCTCCAATCCAGGGATTCTTACGTCGAAGAAACTCATTGCCGAACCATTAATGATACGCAGGCGTACTTTTTCACCAGGCTTAAACAATGCTGACCAGTTCATCTGTGAATCGCGGCCATTCATCAGGTAGGTATAAGTACTGCCCGTCACATCCGCAATATCACGGGGGCTCATTCGCATTTGCCCCCACATTTCTCGTTGCTTCCAGGTTTTCTCTAACCCTTGCTGTCGCACGTCCTCGAAGGTCTCAAATATCGTACGTTTTTGATAGTTATAGTACCCCTCCGCAACTTTCAAGTTACGAAACACGGTATCCGGATCTTCGAATGTCCAGTCGCTGAGAATAATGGTATGTTCTCGATCAGCACCAATGTCTCCGTCTTTCGGTTCAATCACTAACGGCCCCAGGTGTCCCAATTGCTCCTGCAAACCGGAATGGCTGTGATACCAATAAGTTCCGTTTTGCTCGACATCGTAGCGGTATTTGAACGTTCGTCCTGGCTTTATCCCTTCGAAAGATACGCCAGGCACGCCATCCATATTCTCCGGCAATATAATTCCGTGCCAGTGAATTGACGTGTCTTCCGACAACCGGTTAGTCACATTTAGCTTTGCTCGCTGCCCTTCTTTTAAACGAATCAAAGGGCCCGGCATTTGGCCATTGATGGTTATTGGTGCTCCTACTTTATTTCCCACGAGCAGTGGGGACTTTGCAATGGTCAGATCAATCTCATCGTTTGTCAGGATCTGATCTTTAAAACTGCGTCCCTGAGGAGCAGCCCAAGTTGGGGCTACTTTGGCGATTGCTAAAGCAGACGCCACAGTGAATGCAGATTTAATAAACTTTCGACGCCCTTTGTTAAACTCATTGCTCATTATGACGCTCCTCTTTTGAGGTTAAATTTTGATAACGTTGAACGTCCTGTTCCTTATCAGACGGCTCATCAGAAACCGATGATTTAAACCCTTTAATCGCACTACCAAGATCGGAGCCCAGGGTTCGTAGCTTTTTACTACCAAAAAGAAGAATGACAATAACCAGTAAAACTCCTAACTGAACCATACTCATGCCGCCAAATCCCATAGCTAAAGCCCTCCATTTGAGAGTGCTTGCTGCTGCTCTAAACTTGCTATCTGCTGATAAGGTGTAATTGAACCGTCCTCTTTGATTTCATAAACCGTATACGGTTGAAACCGAGTACCCATTTCCATACCAACAGACCCTACCGGCATGCCAGGAACAGTTAATCCAATGCCATTTTCTGACTTTTTCCCAGCTAAATAATGAGAAACCAATGTAGGAGGAACGTGCCCCTCAAAGACATAGCCATTACTAGAAATAGCGGTATGACAGGATTGGACCTCGGCACTAATACCGGAGTCACGTTTTCGTTGGGTCAGGTTGTTCGGATGTTGTACGGACACACTAAAGCTATCGGGTAAAGCTTGTAACCACTTTTCACAGCAACCGCAGTTGGGATCTTTTAGAACGGTTAGTTGCTGCTCTTCTACATCGGTTGCAGATACAGACACGGAAAACAGCATCGCCAAAACAGCGATATTGCGTTTGATAGACATAATTATTCACCGATTAATAAGTTTTAAGGAAACACGCCGAGCGTGTGTTAAATTTCTAGTAACTTATTAAGCGGTAATTATTGGGGGACGGAATAAATTAGACGCGTGTTTAGCACGAATTGAGGTGTCGATGGGCGCATCGACTTTGGCAGAGAGGTTAACTGCAGCGGCATTAACCGAAGAAGACTGTCCGACAAATAAAACCGAGCCGCCGGAGCAATGCCGAATGGTCATGTCAGCACAGCACGAGTTGTGCTTTTGCGTCTCATGCTCGCAATCGTTTGTGTCGGCTTCGTACATCATGCTGTGCTGCATTTGGCTGTTATCATGACATGCGTGAGCTTCTGCCGTTTGCGAAAACGACATCGACACCAATAGCACTGTCATTAATAACAGAATTCGAATTAGCACGAGCACCCTGCTTTTTGCAATTTAATAAACTTCAGTCTAACGTCATTTTAACGCATGTCAAATAAGGAGCAGATAATGATGAATCACGAAATGTTCGCAGGTATGGGCTTTCTATGGATGCTGATTGTGGGAGCTATTTTTATTGTTCCCGCATGGCGTATCTGCCAACGAGTTGGCTACCCTGGTCCATTGGGTCTTCTGATTGTTATCCCTATCGCAAATATCATTCTTCTTTACTTTATAGCGTTCGGCCCATGGAAAAATGTTGATAAATAGCTAATTCACTCTAACCAAAGCAACAAGTATAGCTTTTCATCTCTGATCAGAAGCACGAATTTATGGGTATACGGATTTAATGGTTGATGGGGCACCTTCACCCCATCAATCTGATACCACCCTCAGATGGTTGATAGATCGACTCCGTAGTTGAGTTCCTCTGCGAAGTCCGGCAGTCCGTAACCGATGGTTTTCTTGTAGAAAGGAGAGACCTTCGCAGTCGGTGCCTTCTTCTTGTGCTTCGTGGTGTAGAGCATTCGTGCCCGCATCACCTCGAAGGAGTAACCGCGCCCTTCACGGTTCTTGTCCTTGGCCAGTCGGTTGATGGACTCCGTGTAAGCGTTGGTGACGGGCATGTCCGTCTCGAAGTAGGTCATGGTCTCTTCGCGCCAGTTTCCCACTGCCCTGACCAGATCGCTCCAGACTTCCTTTTGGCCCTTCGGGATGGTGGCTATCCACTCGTCCAGGGCGGCTTCTGCCTGGAGCCGTGTGGTGGCGTCCCAGATGCCGTAGAAGCGCTCCTTGTGCTCGTAGGCGGCCAGCAGTTGCGGGAACGCGCCTGTCCAGGTCTCCATGATGAGGCGCTCCCGGTCTGAGACTTCGTGAGCGCGTTTCAGCAGGATTTTCCGGTCTCCCTTGAGAGTCCGGCTCTGGGACGGTTTCAGCTCCTTTCTGAGGCCCTTGCGCACTCTCTCTAGGGCACCGTTGGCCATGCGCACCACATGGAACTTATCGACCACGATACGGGCCTGGGGCAGCACAGCCTTGACCGCTGCCCGGTAGGGGTTCCACATGTCCATGCTGACGATCTCGACCTTCTGCCGGTCTTTCAGCTTCATCAGGTAGTTGGTCACCACGTCCTGGCGGCGGGTGGCCAGCAGGTCGAGCAGGGTTCGCTCCTCAATGTTGGTCAGAATGCAGCGGTAGCGCTTGTTCAGGTATAGCTCGTCAATGCCCAGGATGCGGGGCGTCTCGAAGCGGTGCCAGCGCCCCAGGAACTCGGCGCGGGCGTTGAAGATGTCGCGCACCGTCTTCTCGTCCAGGCCGGTCTGTGCCGCCACAAAGGTGTAGGGGTGGTTGAAGGATTCCTTCTCCACGTACTCATGCAGCCGCAGTGTCATACGGAATCCGTCCACCGATCTCCGGTAGCTGGGGCCTGAATGTTGTCTTGCAGGCCCGGCAGGTGTATCGGCGGCGGACCACCCAGAGAGTGACCCGCTTGCCGTGGATGGGCAGATCACGATAGGGAACGTCACGCTTGCCGAACCGTACGAACTCACCCTGCACGCCGCATTCCTCGCAGGCGATGGGATCGGGCACGTCCACCTGGAAGTGCATTTCGTCGTCGGTTGATTTGCAGCCCAGTACTTGGTATTGCGGCAGGTGAAGGATGTTGTCGGGAAGTTCGGTCATGGTGTTGTATAGGCGTAGGTGTCAGTCAGATCCATCCGGCTCGGCATTGGTGTTTGCTTTTTTACCCAACAAGCTGCTGGAAACGAAAAGTAAGGCACCGAGGACAATTGCAATATCAGCCAGGTTGAAGGCCGGCCAATGCCAGTCTCGCCAATAGAAATCAAAGGAATCCACAACATAGCCGCGAAAGACCCGGTCAATCAGGTTGCCCATGGCGCCACCGAGGATAAGACTGTAAGCGATGGCTTCTCCTTTATGACGATTTTCAAGGATCAGCTTGATCAAAAAAATCGAGACCACTACCGCGATTCCGATAAAAAAGTAGCGCTGCCAGCCTCCACCATTCGCAAAAAGACTGAATGCGGCACCGGTGTTCCATAGGTGCACCCAGTTAAAGAACGGGGTCAC
>NZ_SNXI01000035.1 GCF_004362895.1 Idiomarina aquatica
ACTTTGCTTTGCTCATTGCAGTGTCCAGTATCAGCGTGGGTTCGGTGATCTGATCAACGCTAACCGGGAAAGTTCCCTATTTATTCAACAAGGCCTATTCGGGTTATCGTCGCCTCGTGATGCTATTGGATTTTCTTTAGCGTCCTCTTGCAACCGAACCCACGGTTTAAGCGAAAATACCCAGCTCCCTTTTTCAACCACGAACTGTGTATACAGGCGATTCCAGCTACGAGACAGTAACTGGCTCCGACCGTTTGACAAATGCTCTGCGCCAAAAATAACACCGGTATTAGCGTTAAAAGGCTCCCAGTCGGTCTTAATGGCATACACTATTTCCGGCATATAGTTCGTTTCCCGAAACGGCTTGGATATGCCGTCAGAGTAGATCTGCCACCATGACTGAATGGTAAAACCAAAATATAGTTTGTCCTCTTCAAATAGCAGACTAGATTTGCTTAAGGGAACTTTTAAACTCAGTTGAAACTTAGCTTCATAATCTTCCAGATTCCTCTCATAACCTTCAATTTGAGCGTATTGCTCGTGGTTGATGTCATTTGTAGTAAGCATGGGTTGAATATAATTTCTGCGATGGGGAGTAATAACATAAGGCTCAAACTCCGTCTGCTGTTCTTTTCTTAAACGCTGAGTTAATACGCCACTTTCTTTTATTGGAATATCGACACTTGATAACTTCTGTTTTTTTTCATTTTCAGCATGTTTACGACACTCCTTTTTTATAGTTTCAGCAGTATCAATAGAACCCGAGCCCTTTACTCGCTCTAGAATACAGAGTTCATATGCATTAAGTTGCTCACCATGACAAATAGGTATCACGAACAACGTTAGGTTAAGAATTGAAAATACTAAAAACCGGTTAATCATCACTCTCATATCTCTTGAAAAAGTTTGTTTAGCCTGTTCAGTCTTGACTGAACAGGCTAAACAGCTTAGCCTTAAATTATCCAAATTAACAAGTTTTTACTATGAATAAGCTTACCGAAGCAGAATTACAGTTTATTACCGATATGGGCATGCACACTCAGGGCTATGGTCTTTCTCGCATTGCCGGGCAAATAATTGCGGCTCTTATCATATCTGATGCCCCACTAAATACAGCCGATCTCATGAGCTTACTTGAAATAAGTAAAGGAAGTGTCAGCACCAATATTCGCTTTTTGGAAATGCTCCAGCTGGTCGAACGCAGAGCGCTGCCTGGTAAGCGCCAAAACTATTTTGTAATGCGTACCAACCCTTATGATTCGCTGCTGGAATTAAAGATAAAACAGCATGAAGAAGCGAAAAAGATAATAACGGAAGCCAAAGCAAGTATTAAGAATTCTAAAGCTCAGGAGAAAATTACTGAGCTTGAAAGGTTTAATACACTCTACGATGAAAGCGTGAAAAAGTTGCTGTTGGAGTTGAAATCCGAACGCTAAGCCATGCTCAATAGTCAGAAAAATTGACGTTTGACGAAAACATTTAAATAATTTAGGTGCAACATCAATGACCTCATCATCATGTGGCTCACTGCACAAGCAGCAAGGCCGAATCAGTAGCTCTAGAGCCGTATTTATTGCCATCGTAACCTTGGTTTTCTTGTGGATAGCCAGTGGTTTCATCTTCAGAGGCGATACCGAAAAGACAAACGCAACTAAGAGCAATTTACCGTCAGTTGCAGTAAGAAATAGTCAAGCCCAGCTTGTGGCTCGCGAGTTGACACTAAACGGCGAAATTAGACCAAATCAGCAACTTAATATTCGAGCACGTACTGACGGCATGCTCGAAATGATTGCCGACAGCGGTGCTGAGGTTAGCCAAGGTGATGTCATTGCAAAACTTTCTATTGATGATCGCGAAGTTCAACGCACTCAGGCAGAAGCTCAAGTAAAAAAAGCACAAAGCGACTTCAATGCGACGAAAAAGCTCATCGAACAAAATTTGTCGTCCCAGTCTCAACTCCAGGCGTTGGAAGCACAACTAGAAGCAGCACGAGCACAGCTTCGCCGTATTACCTTCGATATTGAAAATACTGAATTGACAGCACCGGTCAGCGGCGTTATCAATCAACGCTTTATTGAGCAAGGTGCTTATGTGTCAGCCGGCAACCAAGTACTAGAGCTTATCGATAACGATCCGTTAATCGCCATTATTAACGTACAACAAAGTCAAATTCACAGGCTCAAACTCAACATGCCCGCGACGGTCAAACTTATCGGTGGTACTGATCGTCAGGGACAGGTCAGCTTTATCGCTCCTATTGCCGATCCGCAGACCCGGACATTTCGCGTTGAAATAACCATCCCAAACCAGAACGACCCTATCCCTTCCGGTATGAGTGCCGAAGTCACTATTGAAACCAACAACGTTAAAGCACACAAAATTTCTGCGGCCCAAATCAAAATAGATGCGGCTGGCCGCATGGGTGTTTTAACCATTAATGACAATAACGAAACACGTTTTTCTCCAGTTACTGTGGAGCGGGCAGACGTTAATGCCTTATGGGTCAGCGGGCTGGATGACGAAACGCGTTTAGTCATCATTAGCCATAGTTCGTTGACTGCCGGTCAAAAAGTTACCCCCAAACCCGTACCTGCTGATTATGACAAAGGCGAGGAATTATAATGAAAGCCTTTATTGCCGCCGCTTTCTCACGCAATCGCGCAGCGATACTGTTACTCGCTGTATTGTTGATAATGGGCAGCATTGCCTACGCCACAATTCCTAAAGAAGCTGCACCCGAAATTGACATTCCGGTATTCACCGTCACCGTAAGCTACCCCGGCATTTCAACGGAAGACAGCGCACGTTTATTAGTCGAGCCGCTTGAGCGAAAATTACAAAGCATCGACGGTTTAGATACTTTAACCGCTCAAGCCGGTGAAGGCTTTGCCATGTTACAACTGGAGTTTGCCGCAGGCTTCGACAATGAAAAAGCACTACGTGATGTAAAGGACGAAACTGAAAAAGCAGAACAAGATTTACCGTCCGATGCTGAGAAGCCCACGGTGCAAGAGGTTGATCTGTCTTTATTCCCCATTTTAACGGTTGCGCTCTCAGGCAATATTCCCGAACGGGACTTAATCCAACTGGCACGTAATTTAGAAGATAAACTTGAAACACTTAATGGCGTACTCGAAATCGATATGTCAGGTGATCGTGAAGATCTGTTAGAGATCATCATTGAACCATTAGCTATGCAGTCTTACAACATTTCATTAGCGGAGGTGTCGCAGGCTATTAGTAATAACAACCTTCTGGTTACCGCGGGTGCAATGGATACCGGGGCAGGACGCATTAGCGTCGCCATCCCTGGCACCATTGAGAACATTGTCGATGTACTCGAGATGCCGATAAAAACTACGCCCAATAATGTCGTACGGGTAAGCGATGTCGCCGAAGTCAGGCGAACTTTTAAAGACCCCGTCAGTTACGCCCGCATTGATGGTCAACCGTCGATAGCACTCGATATTAAAAAACTGAGTAGCGCTAATGTCATTGACGTTGTCGATCGTGTAACCCAAATGGTCGAGCAGCAGCGCACTGAATGGCCGACAACCGTTAATGTCGCTTATATGCAAAACCAGGCAGACGATGTTAAGCAATTTCTGGGCGACCTTGAAAACAATGTCATACTCGCCATTATTCTGGTCATACTAACGGTCGTGGTGGCTTTGGGTGTAAAAGCTTCCCTGCTCGTTGCTCTTGCTATTCCAGGCTCATTTCTTGGTGGCATTTTAACGCTGCAATTGCTGGGTATTACACTGAACATCGTGGTCCTGTTCGCACTCATTTTAGTTATTGGTATGTTAGTGGATGGTGCCATTGTCGTGGTCGACCTTGCAGAGCGCTATCGTCGACAAGGACAAGACCGATTACAAGCTTATCTGGCAGCTTCCCAACGCATGGCGTGGCCTATTATTGCGTCGACAATGACCACCCTCGCCGTATTTATACCACTGCTCTTTTGGCCAGGTATGGCCGGGCAATTTATGTTTTATCTGCCCGCCACTGTTATCATAACACTGCTCATGTCTTTGCTCATGGCACTGGTTTTCGTTCCGATAATTGGCTCCTCAGTAAAAAGCAAAGTATCAGTGACCTCACAATCAGCAAATGCAGCAGACAACGGTTCAAAACTCCAGTCTTTGGTTAGCTATATGGTGGATAAGCCGTTACTTGCTTTGCTGGTCAGCCTGTTTGTCTTATTACTTTCATTTTTCCTCTACAGCAAGCTCGGGCAAGGCATAAACTTTTTCCCTGACATCGAGGCCGATCGTATACAAATACAAGTTCAAGCCGATGGTAATTTATCAGTAAGTGAAGCTGATAATCTGGTTAAGCTCGTCGATAAGGCCGTTGAGCCGGTCGCGGGCATTGAACGCATTTATTCTCGTACCATCGGGTCAGTTGAGGAAAGGCTGAAAGCCAACCTGGACTCAGAAATTATTGGTACACTACAAATTGATTTGCTGGATTGGCAGGAGCGTGATTCTGCCACAAAAATTATACAAAACATCCGTACTAAAACAGACAACTTACCCGGGATAGCGCTAAAGATTGAAAAACAACAAAGCGGTCCGTCCTCTTCTCGTCCGGTCTCTGTAGAAGTATCAGCGAAAGATCGGAGCTTATTGCCTGAAGCCGTAGACAACTTGCTCAAAATGATGAAAGAATCAGATGAATTTATCGATACATCCAGTGACATGGCGACCCCTAAGCCACAGATAAAAATTGATGTGGACCGCGAAAAAGCTGCCGAGTATGGCGTCGATGTCGCGACCTTAGGTACCTTAGCGCGTCTATTGACCGACGGTGTCTTAGTTGGTACTTACCTTCCTGAATCGGCGCCAGAGCAGGTTGATATTCGTATACGCTATCCCTGGGAAGAGCGCTCAATGGCCGACCTAGCCAATTTGCGCATCCCCGCGAGCCGGGGTCTGATGCCGATAGAGAACTTTGTCCAGTTATCGCCGAGTTTAAGTCCAACAATTATAACTCGTGTCAATTCGCGCAATGTACAAACTGTAGAATCAGGCCTTGTTCCCGGGGTTACCGTCGTCGAAGCAACGGAAACGTTGCGACAAAAAATCAAGCAGAGTGATTTTGCCAAAGGTGTGGAATTTGATTTTACCGGAGAGCTTGACGACCAAAATGAAGCCATGAGCTTTTTACTATTGGCATTTGCCTTAGCCATTTTCTTAATGCTCTTCGTTTTACTATTACAGTTGAATAGCTTTTTTCAGGGGGCTTTAGTGCTATCCGCCATTGTCTTTTCTCTAGCTGGCGTACTGCTTGCGCTGCTGGTTCGACAAGAGCCTTTTTCCGTGGTCATGAGTGGTATTGGCATTATGGCACTCGCGGGTATTGTGGTGAATAATAACATCGTTCTAATCGACGCATATAACGAGTACCGCTCAGATGGATTATCACCGATGGACGCAGCAGTGAAAGCAGCAATGCAACGTTTAAACCCTGTGCTTCTCACCGCAACGACAACGATAGTTGGATTGTTACCCATGGTCTTGGGTTTAACTGTCGACTTTTTTGAGCGTGATATTTTTATGGGAGCACCTTCGGGACAATACTGGATCCAGTTATCTACCGCACTGGTTGGCGGACTGCTAGTTGCGACGTTTATTACGCTTCTATTAACTCCGGCAATGCTTGCCTGGGACGGCCAAAGAAGGGAGAAAGCCAATTAAACTTGGCTTTATTATGCGCTTACACCATATCGTTTTAATGGTCATTATTTGTTCTAGCTGTATCGCCTGCAGCAGTCTGCCCGACTTAGAACAGCGAACGCCAAGCTACTCTGTGCCAGTTTCAAAAACTCAAAGCACTCGGCTTGGTCAGTTCTTATCTCCGATACTTCGAAACTCCCCCGAAAGTACCGGTATAATGCCTTTAGCCGAAGCAGAGCCGTCCTTAGATGCCAGGCTGATATTAATTAACAATGCACAAGTTGTACTGGACATTCAATATTATATCTGGCGTGACGATAAGTCTGGGCAACGTTTAACTAAAGCCATTTTCCAAGCTGCTAATCGTGGTGTAAAGGTTAGGTTGTTATTGGACGATCTTCACTCCCGGGATATTGACGAGTCCTTACAAAGGCTAAACGGTCATCCTAGTATAGAAGTGCGATTATTTAACCCATTTCTCCCCAGAAGCTCTCGAGTACTAGGGTTTATAACCGACTTCCCACGAGCAAACAGACGCATGCACAACAAGTCTCTTACTGTGGACAATCAAGCTACGATAGTCGGGGGAAGAAACATCGGTGATGACTATTTTTACCGCTCTGATGGTATTCTTTTTGCTGATCTGGATGTTCTTGCGATAGGAGATGTAGTTGCGAAAGTATCCAGCGATTTTGACGCTTTTTGGAACAGTAACTCAGCTTACCCCTATGAACTTATTTCTCAATCAACGACGCCATCAGACTCCACTTTATTTATTCATCAAACTAATATTGATCAACCCTCCGATCTCAGTGAGTTATTGGATAGCGATTCAATTATTTGGGCTGAAACTCAAATAGTGAGTGATAGCCCGCTTAAAGCCTTAGGTAAAGCGGAGCCGGATCAACTCATTGTTCACGCACTCCGAAAGATAATTGGTCAACCTAAAAAGCAATTATTACTGGTTTCTCCCTATTTCGTACCAACCCTGTCGGGAGTAAAAGCGCTAGAGAGCATTGCGGAAAACGGGGTGAGTATTAGTGTGTTAACAAATTCCTTTGCCGCTACCGATGTTGCCGTTGTGCACTCGGGATACGCAAAGTGGAGGAAACGCCTCTTAGAAGCTGATATACGCTTATTTGAGATGCGCCCAGGTACTGTTGGCACCGATACCACTATCTATGAATCTGTCGAAACAAGTTTCTCCAGTTCAGCAAGCAGCCTTCATGCAAAAACGTTTGCCGTTGACGGACAACGTGTTTTTGTTGGCTCATTTAACTTTGACCCTCGCTCAGCAAGGCTCAATACTGAGCTTGGCTTTGTTATTGAGAGCCCCGAAATAGCATCAACGATGGCAGATGTCTTTATCGAAGAAGTCCCTTACAGCGCCTATGAAGTGCGCTTAGCTCCATCCGGTTCGCTATACTGGCTTGAGCAAAACGGTAGCCATCATCGCCGATACGATACAGAGCCAGGAACAACCTGGTTTCAAAGGTTTTCGGCCGGATTTTTTTCATTGTTACCCATTGATTGGTTGCTTTGAAAAGTGAGTTGGCTTACTCGGTAAAGCGCCATTTTTTCTTAATCACTTTATGTACGAACCATGGTCATATTAGTCGGTTTTTTTGTTGGAATGCTATAGGTCATAAAAATGCTAAATAGAATACTAAAGTATCTAGGTATAGCGTGGATGGTTATTATTTTTGTTTTTGTTCCCATTGCTTATACCGCATTACTATTCGCCTCTGATGCAGAAATAAATATGTCGGTCACTATTTTTTTTATCTCTACAGTATTCATCACTTCACTTTGGAATATCTTCAAAAAGTATCGCGAGTACAAGGTTGGGCTCCAACTTAGCAAGATGTTTTTAGCCATCTATGTAACTATTTTTGCGTTTGCCACTCTTTATCAAAGAGCTGGGATTTTATACGGTCAGGAAATCTCTTTTAGTCCTGTTGACGCCCTGTACTTTTCAGTAGTGACATGGACCACTTTAGGTTATGGAGACTTTCAACCCACTGAAAGCTTGCGCTTATTGGCCGCTTTCCAGGCGTTATTAGGAACTTTCTTTATACCAATGCTTATAGCGGCAGTGCTATTCTCATTACAACTAAAGTCTCAAAAGCACAGTTTGCAAAAAAACACTAACGGTTCAAAACCATAGAGCGAATAGTTTAAATGAAGCTTCTTTTTTATAAAATTAGACTTCTCGTAATCCTATCAGCTTCTGTTACCAGCTTAGGCTGCAGCACAATAGGGCAAATTAAAAATGAGCCTATTTCTGGAAAAAATGATACTGAATTAACTTCTGGTACATTATTCTCAGCGGCTCGAGCTGGAAACCCCAAGGGAATAACTCTTATTTTGGCTTTTTCCGGAGGTGGAACACGGGCTTCTGCTCTGTCTTATGGCGTATTAGAAGAACTAAGAGATACTAATGTCACTATAGGTGGCAAATCGACAAGACTTTTAGATGAAGTTGATTTTATTTCATCTGTTTCGGGCGGCAGCATAACGGCGGCTTACTATGGTTTGTTTCGAGACAAAATTTTTTATGATTTCAAAGATAAGCTTCTAACACGGGATTTAAAGGAGCAAATAATCTCAACAGTTTTAAATCCTCTTCGTTGGTTTTCAAATTTAGGAATAACTGATCATACTGTCGGAATATATGCTGATGCAGGATTTGGAGAATATACATTTGGCGACATGCTCGAAAAAGGTCCGCCCTATATAGCCATCAATGCCACAGACTTATCTCAAGGTGCTAGATTTTCCTTTCTACAGGACTACTTCAATTTAATATGCTCAGATCTATCTACCTTCCCCGTAGCCAGAGCAGTAGCAGCTTCAGCAGCTATGCCTTTACTATTCGACCCCATCGTACTGAAGAATTACGATACATGTGACATTAAGGATTCCATCAACTTTTTATCCAGTAAAACTTCCATTGGGAAACACAGTATTCGGAATACTGCCTCTGCAGCACTTTCTTATTCCAATAAAAAAGAACGTCCTTTTGTTCACCTCGTAGACGGAGGTGTATCGGACAATTTGGGTCTCAGGATTATAACTGACCCTGTTGAGCTAACAGGAGGTATAGTAAATTACTTTAGCATGATCCATGGAGAGGATAGTTATTCAATCCCACGACATTTTGCCATCATAGCCGTAAACGCATCAGTAAAAGTCGACTCAAGCATGGATAAGAGTTCGACCCCTCCATCAATGCGTCAAACGTTAAACGCGGTTACTGATGCGCAACTTCAATTGTACAATAATGAAACAACCGATTTAATAAAGCTTAAATTAGAGCAGTGGGTCGATGAAACAAAAACACAAGGAATACCTGTCGAAGCGCACCTAATATCTATCGAATTGAAATCGGTATCATCAGACCGTCTAAGAAATCGCCTCAATTTAGTCCCGACAACTCTCGGCTTACCAGAAGAGGAAGTTGAGTTGCTTATTGGTACAGGCCGAAAGCTACTAAGGGAAAACCCTCAATTTCAAAAATTACTAAAAAGTATCAGCTCTCATAAGACACAATAAAAACAACTAAATATCGAGACAAAAAATAAGCCCAGGGGTTGGTATTCCCTGGACTTACCCATTACAAGCCAATATCAAACATTAGCTGGCGCTTGTAGTGGCCGCCCAAGGGGAGAACCGTCTCGTCAGCTAATTCTACTTCCTGGTATCGGCCTAGCTCCGACAGAAGCTTCCTCAATTGGTCGCGCTTTACGATATGACTGCGATGGATGCGAATGAATCTATCTTCCAGTAATTCTTCCATATCAGATAGCGTTGCTCGATGCAGCACCCCGGTGATTAAGTTCTTAATGACAGCGTAATTCATTATCTCGTTTAACCGTTGGATTACACGTTTAACAGTTTCCAACGTAAGCGTAACTCGAACCACACCTATTCAATCATAGTTTAAAGCCATAGGCTACCATCAAGTTTAACCAATAAGGTGGTAGCATCATGAGCCGAGCATACCGAACTCGCGAGCAATGGCGTGAGC
>NZ_SNXI01000036.1 GCF_004362895.1 Idiomarina aquatica
AAAACTAGACCAATCCGATCACTTAGCGTAAAAAGAGGGTTATGAAAAAGAACGGCTAACAGGTGATCGGATAACTCCGGAATCGCTGTTCGGAATCACCGAAATACGCAACACCTTCGGTGACCTCTAAAACCAGCGACTTACGGGGTATTTCATACTCTTTTATTAACGCATCAATCCAGTCTTCAAAGTCCGACTTACGAAAGTGACGCGCGCTAATATTGACTGAGATGCTTAGGTGCTTTCCTTGTTTTTGCAGATCAGCTAATAGTTGGCAAACCCGCGTTAACATCCAGCGGTCAACGTCAACGATAAGGTCTGACTGCTCGGCTACGGGTATAAATTTCCCTGGTGAAATCATGCCGTCGCGGGAATGATTCCAACGCACCAAAGCTTCAGCACTTACAACTTCACCGGAGTGAAGACATTGTGATTGCAGGTGCAACTCAAGCTCGTCTTTACTAATCGCATGGCGTAATTGTTTTTCGATCTCGAACTGCTGTTGCACTTGCTGACTAAACTTAGCTTTGTAAAACTGGAAGCTATTGCCGCCTTTGTGTTTAGCCTGATGCATTGCAGTTTCTGCCGACCGAATGATACGTTCAGCCTCAATTTTGCTGTGCATAATCACATCGGTTTCTGGGTAAATTACGCAACCAATACTGGCCGATATCTTCAGCTCTTCACGCATTACATGAAACGGCTGCTCTGTTGTCGCTAATAACAACTGTCCCACGGCTTCCGCCTTATTTTTGGCCGCCTGAATGCTACTGGCATCTTCCGGTAATAACACCGCAAATGCATCGGCGCCCAAATGCGCCAGCGTATGCTCACGCCCTTTCAGTTCGTGCTTCAGCCGCTCTGCAAAACGCTTAATAAGTTCACTACCAAACTCATAGCCACGTGCGTCATTGATATGCTGTAAGCGATCCATATCAACCAACAGTAACGCACCATAATGTTTACCGTCATGAGCCGCCAAGACCTGCTGCATCAGTTCACTTAAATGGAAACGATTAGGCAGCGATGTCAGCGGTTCATAGTAAGCCAGAAAATGGAGCTTTTCCTCGTCAGCCTTACGCTCAGTAATATCTTCCTCGACACCAATAAAGTGCGTAATAAGATTATTTTCGTCTAATACCGGGGTAATCGTAGCCCAAACCACGTAATTGCTGCCGTCTTTGCGTTTATTCAACAATTCACCGCGCCATGTTTCACCCAATTTAAGCTTGTTCCATAACCTTTCGTAGGTTGTTTTAGCGGTTGCACCTGACTGCAAAATGCGTGGGTTCTGACCAATAAGCTCGTCCTTGCTGTAACCCGTGACGTCACTAAACGCCCGGTTTACGTACTCGATTTCACCCTCAATATTAGTGATTATGACACACTCGTTGCTTTGTTCGATGGCGGTATTAAGGTTCTTTAGATCGCTCAAGTATTGCGATCGATCGCGGGCTATTTGTTCTATAGTGCGCGCCATTTGCCCCAATTCATCGTTATCGGTTAGCGCAATATCGACGTCGCTATTAGTCAACCGAAGTTGTAAAACCCCCTGTTGTAATAGCTGCAATGGTCGCGCCAGTCGATGTTGCAAGTAAACTCTCAATAGCGACGCAAGAATAAACACCAATAGTAATTCACCCGCAAGCGCCCAGCGGCGCTGATAAATCGCGGCCTTCAGGCTGGTGTCATACTCATACGTCATTAGCAAGGTCCAGGTTGCAACCTCTTGAGTCTGATTCGCACGCCCAACCAAGGGTGTTTTGGAATAAAACCGGTCTAAATCAGGTTCATAGACCACTAATGAGAATTTACCCGCTGGTGAGCTGAATGCCTCAGGCAACTCTAACTGTGCATGCTCAATCAGCCGCCCGACTTCACTTTTAAGGTTACTGAATACTACCGAGCCCTGTTCATTAAATATCAACGCGCGGCTAACCCGGCGGTGCACTTCAAGCTCAGCAATAACCTCTTCTGCCAGTTCAGGATAGTCATAACGAATAATTCTATTCAGCGTAGCCTGCGAGGATAGATTAAGGGTTCTTAATTCGCGCTCTGCCAGGTTACGGTTTTCTAACTGCTGGTAATACAGCGTTAGCCAAACCAGAAAAACAAAGACCGCGACACTGACCGTAACAACCAGTAGCGTAATTCGGGTCGACAAACTGCGCCAAAAATTAACTCGTGCTTCAGCCATTAGTTTGCCCACCCCTTGTCACAATAATCCAAGGATTGGCGCTTAGTCAGGTGGCCGGTTTCTAATAAAAATTGTTGCACCGATTTCAGCGTTTCAGATAAGTTAAACTCTTCAGAGTCTGTAGCACCTACCAGCTCCAGATCCGCCAGCGCTAATACTAATTCTCGGCGTGATAAGCCCGTATTAACTGAAACAATACGAGTGACTTCAGGGGTTAGCGCTTTAAATTCGCTGACTGACGTTTGCCATAATTGCATTAATTTGGGTCGAATATGGCCGCCATGCCTGTCCCATACTGACTTTTTAATGACTAACAAGTCGACAATTTCGGCCGCAATCATGGAACTGTCGAATATAACCTCGCTGGGCATTCGTTCTAGCCTGCCAAGCACTGGATGGAAGGTTATGACGCCATCAACGGCCCCTGACTCAAAGAGTGAGGCGTGCATGTTTAGCGTGGCAACCGATGGCTGTATGGCTTTACCTTCAAACACCTCAAATTGCTTTGCCCGCTTTAACATATAGCCGCCTACGGCTGTTGCTTCATGCGCGATTCGTAATGGTTCAGGCTGCTCACGCCAGTCGGGGCGCATAATTAACCCATCACCACCCCGGGAGACATCGGTAACCATCGCCACACACAATTGCTCGTTAGTGCCTTGCTGATAGATTAATGCCTCGTCTAGAGTCAGAAAACCACCATCGAGTTGTCCTTCGGACATCAAACGTAATAGATTGGAAGTGGATGGCAACGAATGAATACTAAATTCAAGCTCGTTCACTGTTTGAGGGTTGAGCTCTTTCGCAACATAAAAAGGTTGATAACCGAGCCAATTGTTGCCGGCCAAGTTGACCGGCTCGTGCGGTGGCGAACAAGCAAGCAAAAACGCGCTGACAACCCAGATAAAGCCGCTTCTTAAGCAACTGTTAATGGATTTAGCAGCGCGTGACATAGTCAGCTGCTCCCTGCCAACCTAGAATGGTAAAGGGCCCCTGGAAACGTAAAGATCTCGTGTGTGTGTGACAAGTCGCTTTTCGAGCCATAAGAATAAAGTTTCAGTGAGTCCACGGTAACCAACCTCCCCCCCGAAAAACGCTAAATGACGTCACTTAAACCTTGTTTAGTAAAAATAGGTGGAAATGTGACGACAAATCTTTACAGTCGATAAGGTGTTATTAGCCACCTCTTTACCTAATGATAACATATTTTCGCGATCTGAAATCAAACCCAGATCCTTGTGATAGGATAAGCTTGTCATCAATTACGGACGAAAATCCATAAGGAACATAACATGTCATATTTGGCGTATATAAGTGACGAAAAGTTTGAAGAGCTCGTTGCGAGCATTCTGACGATAGGTCTTAACCGCAAACAGTCTGTTGAACAAGATTTCGAGAAAAACGTCATAGATCCATTTGCCACCATCTTTGATGCTGCAATATCAGGCTTTCACCATGAAACTTGGAAAGAGTCTGAAATGATTCGGCAATGCCAGAAGACCCTTACAAATCACATAGGTGCTTTACACCAAAAGGTATTAGGCAGTGTTGACGGATGGGAAGATCTATACGTTGGCGGCGAAGTTGATTTGAAATCAGATCAACATCAAGTCATCGCTGAAATTAAGAATAAGCATAACACCCTTACAGGGGGACGATTAGCCGATGAGTACCAGTCTCTATTGGATAAGGTGAGTAAAAAGTCCAGTACATATTATGGCTATACAGCTTACTTTGTGACCATAATTCCGAAAACACCTGAGCGTTTTAATGTCTCGTTCACACCCTCAGATAGAAGTACCGGCGCTAAAGTAGCAGCTCATGAGCATGTTAGAACAATTGACGGTGCAAGCTTTTATGAGCTCGTAACGGGACGTCCACATGCATTACAAGAGTTCTATCAAGCACTACCGGTTGTCATTGAACACCTTATGCAAACGAGATTTGGCGAGGAAACTTTCACGATTCCTGATAAAGACGCTTTCGCAGCATATTTTACAACGGCGTTTGGTTAGTCAAGCACTTAGGCAGGACGGCCGAATACTCATTTTTGAAGTATTCGGCACGATCAGCGTTTACCGATATTGAAAATATTTTAAATAACCATGATCAACGTTTGACGAAACTACTGTGTATATATATAGTAGTAACCATGATCAATGTTTACTGCTACCTAAGGACTCGTTATGAAAACATCAGGTAAAGACAAGGAATTCTTCACCATCGCTCAAGTCGCTGATATTCTTGGGCTTTCTAAAGAAACGTTGAGGCGATGGGAAGCATCAGGGAAGCTCATTCCAGAGCGTGATGAGGGTAACAACTATCGTCTGTATTCGCGTGAACAAATTGAAGCGTTTGAGCCAGCTCAACAGTTATTCAGCAGTAATTGGGGAGAGGAGCTACAAACTACCCCGCACAAAAGTTATTCATCTGTAGAGCTCTTTGCTGGAGCGGGGGGCTTGGCTCTCGGGTTTGAAGAAGCTGGCTTTAACACAGTCCTTCTTAATGAGCTCGACAAGCATGCCTGTGCGACTTTAAAGAAGAACAGACCAGAATGGAAAGTGGCGGAAGGCGACATCTCCAAAATCGATTTTACGCACCTACGCGATGAGATTGACGTTCTATCAGGAGGCTTTCCATGCCAAGCATTCTCTTATGCTGGAAAAAAAGCAGGCTTTGAAGATGCAAGAGGCACGTTGTTTTTTGAGTTCGCCAGAGCAGTTAAAGAAATAAATCCGAAGATTATTGTTGCTGAAAATGTAAGAGGGCTTCTTAAGCACGACGATGGGAAAACTCTTGAAACGATTAAGTCAATAATCGATGAGATCGGATATGATATTCTTGGATGTCGTGTGCTGAAGGCCGTATTTTATAAGGTGCCGCAAAAACGCGAACGCTTAATAATTGTCGCGGTTCGCAAAGATTTGAGCCAAGACTTGGATTTCCAATGGCCATCACCGTTTCACCGAATTTTGACCATGAAAGATGCGCTTAAAGAGGGTGAGCTGTATAGCAGTGATGTTCCACCTTCTGAGGGGCAGAAGTATCCTGCTTACAAGCAGGACGTACTTTCAATGGTTCCTCCTGGTGGTTACTGGCGTGATTTGCCAGTTGATGTGCAACGAGACTACATGAAAGGAAGCTTCCACTTAGGTGGTGGAAAGACAGGTATGGCTCGACGTCTCAGCTGGGATGAGCCTAGCCTAACCCTCACATGTGCTCCGGCTCAAAAGCAGACAGAGCGCTGTCATCCCGAGGAAACGAGACCTCTTACAGTCCGAGAGTACGCTCGTATTCAAACATTTCCAGATTCATGGGAGTTTGCTGGCCCTCTCACCGCCAAATACAAGCAGATTGGAAATGCGGTTCCCGTAAATCTTGCTGCTGCGGTCGGTAGGTCAGTAGTTAGACTCTTAAATCAAATTGAATCGGCAGATGAGCTCCCTATAGCCGTTGGTCAATAGATAATTGACACGGGTTAGCCCTAACTGTTCAACCTGACAGTTAGGGCTTTTGTGGTGCATGCTACAGGTCATTGCAAACGTGGCTCTTTGATCAACCCACTTGAGCGCTTAAATGGCTTTTCGTGGCCATTCTCGACTCAATCCTTTCTTTGATCTTCTCAAGGAAAACGGTCTCCTCATAAATACGGAGACGGCTTCCTACGGAGTTGCTTTCACAAAATTCCGTGTTCAAATCTTCAATATGACGTTGCAAATAAAAGATTTCTAACGCCAACTCCTCGGCAATACAATTTAACCCACTTTGACTGATGCTTTGCCTCATAAATCACCTCGCTTTTTATGCTAAGGCGATTTTGTGGTAACTCTTGGATTTAGTCAGGGGCCAGAAGTTGATCCACTGCTAGTCTTTATATAAATCAATAACTTCTGACGGGTCAAACTTGTGTAGTCGGAGCTGCTTGCCATTTTGAAGGTAGGATTCATGTTCGATAAGGTGTAGTCCTAGAACCAAGTCAGCTATTTGGTGTGCAGATTCAAGCCAGCCCCAGTCTCCAATCGCAGGCTTTACTCCTTCACTTAGCTGCCCCATTTCATTGCACCAACCCATTGATTGATGACTTTCAATAAGACCCCAAACCAAATGCAAGACGGGTCGGCCTTGTCTAAACAATCGCTTTAAGTGTCCTAATCGAACATCGGGGTCGGAGAGCTTCATTCCCTTTGATTCGTAAGCTGTAGCGACATGACTCAAAATTTCCGAAAACGTAATTTCTTTGTTTTCGGTTTGAGTGGTGTCGTTCATTCGATATACATGATAGGCATAAAAGCGATCTGTAAGCCTTTTAGTACCGCCTCCTAGCTTGATGAGATGGTCCCCTCCCTCCTAAACGGCATCGCAATGTGCCAATATAGAGGTTCAAGCTTCTATAGAAACAGAGTGGAGAGGACCAA
>NZ_SNXI01000037.1 GCF_004362895.1 Idiomarina aquatica
GCTCACGCCATTGCTCGCGAGTTCGGTATGCTCGGCTCATGATGCTACCACCTTATTGGTTAAACTTGATGGTAGCCTATGGCTTTAAACTATGACTGAATAGGTGTGGTTCGAGTTACGCTTACGTTACGTCGTTTATTTTCGCAGACAACTGCTCGGTTTTTTCACATTAACCCAAGGTAGCTTCAATTAATGTAATGAGGAACTAAAGGTACCTGTCTTCAGCAGTTGCTTCCAATCTTTTTCATTAAGCGGTTTAGAAAAATAGTATCCCTGAAAAATATTACAACCTGATCTGTTTAAGTAATTTCGCTGGATTTCGTTTTCAACCCCCTCAGCTATACAGCTTACGCCTAGCGCCTTAGCCATATTGATAATCGCGTCAACTATCACATATTCTTTATCCAGCGCATCGTCAACAATATCATCAACAAAATATTTATCTATCTTTAACTCTGAAATGGGCAACTCTTTAAGGTATGCAAGGCTTGAATAGCCCGTCCCAAAATCATCTATTGAGAAATGAAACCCTAGTTCTGCTAGCTTTAGCATTGTTTTTCTGACCAAAGACATGTCGGACACAAGTGCTGTTTCTGTCAGCTCTAGCATTAATACTTGCGGAGGAATACCTTTCTCTTTTGTGGTTCGAGTTAGAAACTGCGCAAACTCTGGGGCCACAATTTGTCGAGCACTGATGTTGATAGAGACCTTACTGCATATTCCTTCACTCATGATTTCTGTAAGCGCATCACAAGCGGCTTCTATGACCCATTCTCCAATAGAAAAAATTGCACCGGTTTCTTCGGCAATTGGAATAAAATCAGCCGGGCTCACCCACCCAAACTCAGCTGAGTGCCATCGAATAAGAGCCTCAAATGCAATGATTTCTTCATTTGCGTTATATTGAGGCTGAAGAGCAAGGCTCAGCTCACCTCTATTGGCAACGGTTTGTACCCGATCGCGAATCGCAATGTACTTGTCATATTCATCAATGCCATCTTTGTCAATATGACAGAGCCCGAATGGCGCGTCATTCTTTGCTCGCATCACTGCATGTTCAAGCACACTTAACATGGCTTCAAAAGAGTGTTCTGCAGGATTAAATATTGCGCTCCCAAGAGAGCCTGACAATGAATAAGTGGTTCCGCCGATATCGACTCTATAGTTATCAGAGTGGAGTAGAGCGCTTTCAATCAGATTGGAGTTGAAACTATAAAGGTCAGTTTTTGACGCAGTCTTGTGAGACAGTATGACAAAGGAGTCTGCATCATATTTGAAAATAGCATAATCGTGGCCAATGATTGCTTTCAACTTGTCGGCTACCTGCTTTAACGCTTTATCACCATTGTGAAAACCAAAACGATGGTTAAACGATGCCATTTTATCAATATCGAGTAAAAGTGCATGAACATAATGCCCTTGTCGCATAGCCTTAAACATATGCTCTTTTGCTTCTCGTTCAAACCATTGGCTGTTACGAAGGTTGGTTACGTTATCTGTGAAAGCCAAGTTATAAATAGCATCCTCAGCCTCTATTCGCTCACTTATGTCCCTGACCAAACCTATATATTGCTTTTCGCCATTCTGGGTGGTCTCCGTAAGCGACAACTCCATCTGAAAGATTTCGCCATTTTTTCGCCGGGCAGGAAGTTGCCTACCTACACCGATTATTTTAGCTTCCCCCGTAGATTCATAATGGCGCATATAGTCGTCGTGTTTCGTTGCATATGGCTCTGGCATTATGATAGCGACATTTGAACCAAGCATCTCCTCTCGGGAGAAGCCAAACATTCTGACCGCCACATCATTACACTGCAACATACGGCCCTGACTGTTGATAGTAATAACGGCGTCATTTAAGTTATTCAGAATATTCTCAAGCTTATCTGCATGCTCTCGAGTCTGTATTGACATCAACTTTTGCTCAGTAATATCTTCAAAAGCACCAAATACTCGCAGTAAGTTCCCGTTGGAATCTAATTCCGCATTTCCTGTGGTTCTTACCCATTTAGTGTTGCCAGTCGCATCAACAAACTCTAATTCCAAGTTATAAGGCTCAGCATCTTTTAATAAATTAGTGAATGCGTCTTTGATTATATCTTGGGCGGCTGGAGCATAAAATTTGATCGCTTCCTCTGGTGATAATTCACGTCCTTTTGATACACCGTAGATGGCATAGATTTCGTCAGACCAAAACACTTGCTTCGCTTTATTATAAAATTCCCATGCCCCGGTTTTTGAAATAGACTGTACCTCATTAAGTAAGCTGAGATGAGAACCTGTTCGCTTGTCCAAATGACATTTCTGAATATAGAGACTCAGTTGTTCCGCAAAATTGCCGAAAAATTGTGTTTTTAATAGGACTGGCTCATCGATAAAATCAAACAAAGCAACAACAATGCCGACTACCGTACTGTCTTCATTGATTATTGGTGCACCCATGTAACCATCGAAGCCAATATCCTGTAATAGCTTATCTTGCGGGAAGCGTTGCATTACACTGGTGGGATAAACACACACGTTGTTATTTTCAATATTACTGCACGGCGTGCCCTCTAGTGCATAAGTCATATTTTCCAGAGGCGATTTTTCGCTAGAAATAATCAGAGTCGTAATACTCTCACCTTCTTTCACAGCCAAATACAGTATCTGCGACTGTAAAGCGCTCCTTACCGAGTCCAGTTTGCTCTGAAGGTAATCTGCGTTTTCGATAGCAACTGCTTTGAGCGCATCGCCGTCAAATTTCATTTTGTACTTAAACAACTGTTGCTCTCCGCCTGAGTGTATATCTGAAGAGACACTGCATAATTATTAACGGCTACTGCTGAAAACTCAGGGGCAACGATGCAAGCGCTTCGGAACGTTCGGTAATTTTATCAGACTGATTAGATACCTCGCCTGCGAGCGAAAGATTATTATCAGCCTCCTGATTAACATTCATTATGTTACGACTGATTTCTTCTGCAACAACACTCTGCTCCTCTGCAGCAGTTGATATTTGTGTTGCATAATCCGCGATAGTGGCGACATCTTCATACACTTTATTGATGATTCCTACCGCTGCCTCCGTCTCAGATAAACACTGCTCTGCTGTTTGTTTACCTTGCTGCATTTTATAGGCCCATGCCAGAAGCGTTTCTTTTATCCCCGCCATGGAACTTTGTATTTGCTCGGTTGCATTATGAGTACGCGTTGAAAGCGCTCGCACCTCTTCAGCAACCACAGAAAACCCTCTACCGTGCTCTCCCGCGCGAGCAGCCTCAATTGCAGCATTCAAAGCAAGCAAATTGGTCTGATCAGCAATACCCTGAATTTCTTTCGTTACATTGCCAATTTTTTCGGCTTCACTGGCTAGCTCCTCAGACGATGTTGCTGACGCTGACACTTCTCCAGACAAGGCAGTGACAGATTGCATTGTTTTTTGCATTGATTCTGTTGCCTTACTGCATTCAACGTGCACTGCATCAACTCTTTCTGATGTGCTGGCAGTGTTAGACGCCACCTCTTTGATAGTTGCTGACATTTCCTCCATCGCAGCCGCAAGTTGATGTAGCTCCTTTGTTTGCCGCTCTACACCTTCTTGTGTTTCTCTCGAAGCGCTTTTGAGTTCAAACGCACTTTCTAGTAGAACTTTTGCGCCGTCTGTTGCTCTGCCGAGTATAGTTCGCGCTCTTCCTTGATGTAATGCATCTCGAAAGTGCATTACATTAATAAGTGATGACCCGCTATATACTGTTCGCGAGACACTGTCGTACTCAATTTGCATAGTTTTAAGCGCACTTGGGAATGCGATTAATTCAGAATAAAAGCAAATGAATGTGATAACCGGAAACAGAGCACCAAAAAATACTGTGTAGGTAGATAAAAACATCGTTAACACTGAAAGTGCCAAGAAACATGCAAATCTGAATCTAAAAGACTCCCATAAAGGCTCAGAGATGCTTTTTCCTGTATTGAGCTGTTGATACAGAGACTCGGCTCTATTTCTGACTGTTGACGGAAGTGTTGTTCTTACAGACTGAAATCCGGTTAGCTTACCTGCTTCATAGAGAGGCGTCACGAAGGCATCCACCCAATAGTATCTACCATCTTTACATCGGTTTTTTACAGCACCTCGCCATGCTTGACCAGAATTGAGTTTTGACCACATATCGGCGAACGCGGCTTTAGGCATATCAGGGTGGCGGACAATGTTATGGTTTTTACCAACGAGCTCCTCTTTTGAAAAGCCTGCAACACGACAAAACTCCTTGTTAGCATATCGTATTACTCCCCGAGTATCCGTTACTGAAACCAGCTCTTCATCATCCGAAAAAGTAACTTCATCATTAATTATGGTTTGGTTGCGTCGCGACATCGAGAATTCCCTGTATAGACTTGTATCTCATAGTGACAGATTTGAATTCGTTTGTAACAGCTTTCAACTGTGCGGTTTCAATATAGGTAAAATAATACAGATATTAAATAGCCGAAGTCCTCCGACCACTAGTTATTTAGGCAAGATGATATTTTGAGCTGATATCCGCTTCACGTACAGGCTGTGTGAAAACTATTGATCACCTTTTGGTCTAAGCAGACTTTTTATATGATCAATCGGTCTTAAGTATCGGTCCTCAATTGATATCTGAATTGGTACAATAAAACTATCAAAAAATTGATAGGTTTCAATCACATGTCGAGATTTATCGAAGGCCAAAGCCGAACACAAAGCACGCTGTTCCCCGAAGTTTTAGATGACTACATCCATGAAGATAATCCGATTCGTGCAGTCGATATGTTTATCAATTCATTAGGTTTATCTGACTTGGGTTTTGCACGTTGCCAACCAGCCAACACAGGTAGGCCAAGCTATTCTCCGGCAACCATGCTCAAGATTTACCTTTATGGTTATCTTAATCGCATTCAATCAAGCAGACGTTTAGAAAAAGAAACGCAGCGTAATGTCGAGTTGATGTGGCTGGTTGAGCGTCTTACCCCAGATTTTAAAACGATTGCTGATTTCAGACGTGACAACGGCAACGCGATACAACAAGTCTGTAAGCGCTTTGTGTTGATATGCCGTGAACTCAATATGTTTACGGATGCCATCGTGGCTATTGACGGCACTAAGTTCAAAGCGGTTAACAATATCGCTAAGAACTACTCACGTGGTTTGATAAAGACGTGTATCGAAACAACCGAAAAAGATATTGCCAATTATCTTATGGAGCTCGATAGAGCAGACCGCCAGTCCCGCACTGAAGACGCAGAAAAATTGAAAGGCAAGCTCGCTAAACTGCAAGCGCGTCTGGTAAGCGAGAAAACAATACAGCAAGAATTGGAAACCTTACCCGACAAACAAATCTCCTATACCGACCCCGACAGCAGGCGAATGGCACTAAAGCATAAAGGCGTATTAGTTGGCTACAATGTTCAAGCGGCTGTCGACACCAAGTACCATCTCATACTCGCCCATTACGTAACGAACAATCCAAGTGACAGACATCAGCTTGTTCCCATGAGCCAACATGTGCAACAAGCTTTGGGTAGACAACAAATCACTATTCTTGCTGATAGAGGTTATGACGACAGCACGAGCTTTAAGACTGTTCATGAGGCAGGCGTTACTGCAATTGTTCCGAAGATCCGTACTTCGGCTAATCGAAAAAAAGGACTGTTTACCAAAGAAGACTTTGTCTATAACAAAGAAAAAGAC
>NZ_SNXI01000038.1:0-1776 GCF_004362895.1 Idiomarina aquatica
TTTGGTAAAGGTTATCAACTTGTGCTTAACGACACCAAACACCTTGGGTGTTGTATGGTTAAGTCTCACGGGCAATTAGTACGGGTTAGCTCAACGCATTACTACGCTTCCACATCCCGCCTATCAACGTTGTCGTCTTCAACAACCCTTCAGAGCACTCAAAGTGCTAGTGAGAGCTTATCTTGAGGCTCGCTTCCCGCTTAGATGCTTTCAGCGGTTATCGATTCCGAACGTAGCTACCGGGCAGTGCCATTGGCATGACAACCCGAACACCAGCGGTTCGTCCACTCCGGTCCTCTCGTACTAGGAGCAGCCCCTCTCAACTCTCAAACGCCCACGGCAGATAGGGACCGAACTGTCTCACGACGTTCTAAACCCAGCTCGCGTACCACTTTAAATGGCGAACAGCCATACCCTTGGGACCGACTTCAGCCCCAGGATGTGATGAGCCGACATCGAGGTGCCAAACACCGCCGTCGATATGAACTCTTGGGCGGTATCAGCCTGTTATCCCCGGAGTACCTTTTATCCGTTGAGCGATGGCCCTTCCATTCAGAACCACCGGATCACTATGACCTACTTTCGTATCTGCTCGACGTGTCTGTCTCGCAGTTAAGCTGGCTTATGCCATTACACTAACCGTACGATGTCCGACCGTACTTAGCCAACCTTCGTGCTCCTCCGTTACTCTTTGGGAGGAGACCGCCCCAGTCAAACTACCCACCAGGCACTGTCCTCAATCCCGATAAGGGACCTAAGTTAGAACATCAAACATACAAGGGTGGTATTTCAAGGATGGCTCCACACCAACTAGCGCCAGTGCTTCAAAGCCTCCCACCTATCCTACACATGTAGGTTCAATGTTCAGTGCCAAGCTGTAGTAAAGGTTCACGGGGTCTTTCCGTCTAGCCGCGGGTACACAGCATCTTCACTGCGATTTCAATTTCACTGAGTCTCGGGTGGAGACAGCGTGGCCATGGTTACACCATTCGTGCAGGTCGGAACTTACCCGACAAGGAATTTCGCTACCTTAGGACCGTTATAGTTACGGCCGCCGTTTACCGGGGCTTCGATCAAGAGCTTCGCCTAAGCTAACCCCATCAATTAACCTTCCGGCACCGGGCAGGTGTCACACCCTATACGTCCTCTTTCGAGTTAGCAGAGTGCTGTGTTTTTAATAAACAGTCCCAGCCACCTGGTCACTGCGACCGCCAACAGCTTACGACGCAAAGTCTTCACCGTCAGCGGCGTACCTTCTCCCGAAGTTACGGTACTATTTTGCCTAGTTCCTTCACCCGAGTTCTCTCAAGCGCCTTAGTATTCTCTACCTGACCACCTGTGTCGGTTTCGGGTACGGTCGATGTCTATCTGAAGCTTAGAGGCTTTTCCCGGAAGCATGGCACCAACAGCTTCGCACCCTTAGGTGCTCGTCTCGTGTCTCGGCCTTAAGATGGTCCGGATTTTCCTAAACCATCAGCCTACGCACTTTCACCAGGACTACCAACGCCTGGCCTGCCTAGCCTTCTCCGTCCCCCCATCGCAATATACATCGGTACAGGAATATTAACCTGTTTCCCATCGACTACGCGTTTCCGCCTCGCCTTAGGGGCCGACTTACCCTACCCTGATTAGCATGGGATAGGAAACCTTGGTCTTCCGGCGTGCGGGTTTTTCACCCGCATTATCGTTACTCATGTCAGCATTCGCACTTCTGATACGTCCAGCATGCTTCTCAACACACCTTCATCCGCTTACAGAACGCTCCCCTACCCAGCG
>NZ_SNXI01000038.1:1867-3037 GCF_004362895.1 Idiomarina aquatica
ATACACTGCCGCAGCTTCGGTGTATGGCTTAGCCCCGTTACATCTTCCGCGCAGGCCGACTCGACTAGTGAGCTATTACGCTTTCTTTAAAGGATGGCTGCTTCTAAGCCAACCTCCTAGCTGTCTGTGCCTTCCCACATCGTTTCCCACTGAGCCATAACTTTGGGACCTTAGCTGGCGGTCTGGGTTGTTTCCCTCTCCACGACGGACGTTAGCACCCGCCGTGTGTCTCCCGGATAGTACTCTGCGGTAT
Source organism: Idiomarina aquatica (assembly GCF_004362895.1). Taxonomy (GTDB): domain Bacteria; phylum Pseudomonadota; class Gammaproteobacteria; order Enterobacterales; family Alteromonadaceae; genus Idiomarina. Next base: position 2,121 of record NZ_SNXI01000038.1, read on the forward strand.
TCGGAGTTTGCATGGGGTTGGTAAGTCGGGATGACCCCCTAGCCCAAACAGTGCTCTACCCCCGCAGGTATTCGTCCGAGGCTCTACCTAAATAGATTTCGGGGAGAACCAGCTATCTCCGGGCTTGATTAGCCTTTCACTCCTAGCCACAAGTCATCCCCTAATTTTTCAACATTAGTGGGTTCGGTCCTCCAGTTGATGTTACTCAACCTTCAACCTGCTCATGGTTAGATCGCCCGGTTTCGGGTCTATACCCTGCAACTAAACGCCCAGTTAAGACTCGGTTTCCCTACGGCTACCCTATACGGTTAACCTTGCTACAAAATATAAGTCGCTGACCCATTATACAAAAGGTACGCAGTCACGGAACAAGTCCGCTCCTACTGCTTGTACGTACACGGTTTCAGGTTCTATTTCACTCCCCTCGCCGGGGTTCTTTTCGCCTTTCCCTCACGGTACTGGTTCACTATCGGTCAGTTGGGAGTATTTAGCCTTGGAGGATGGTCCCCCCATGTTCAGTCAGGATAACACGTGTCCCGACCTACTCGTTTTCACATTTCATGCGCCTTCACATACCGGGCTATCACCGTCTATGGCTCTGCTTCCCAACAGATTCTGTTAGCACATGTAACGCTTAAGGGCTGCTTCCCGTTCGCTCGCCGCTACTAGGGAAATCTCGGTTGATTTCTTTTCCTCCGGGTACTTAGATGTTTCAGTTCTCCGGGTTCGCTTCCTGGCACCTATGTATTCAGTGCCGGATACTCTGTAAACAGAGTGGGTTTCCCCATTCGGAAATCCATGACTGATAATGGCTCTTACTGCCTCGTCATGGCTTATCGCAAGTTAGTACGTCCTTCATCGCCTCCAACTGCCTAGGCATCCACCGTGTACGCTTAGTCACTTAACCATACAACCCG
>NZ_SNXI01000039.1 GCF_004362895.1 Idiomarina aquatica
GACCAGACTGAACGTATGCCCGTGGGCAACTCTAATGCTGATAAGACATCATAAGAGCGATATTCAACGCGACCATGCTTTTGCTCAACATGTCCCACTTTAATTGGTTATCGAATTGATCACCGTGTAGTACAAGATATTTTTTTCCCGACTTACTGATGAAATTACATTGGTTACAAAGGTTGATATTGGTTAATCCATGCTCAAATGGATAGGCTTTTAATAACGATCTCAGTCCGTCGTCGTGATTGCCGGTAACATAGTGAATTTTGGTACCTTGGCGAGCTTTTATTAGTAACGTTTTTATCACCTCGACATGACTTTCGACTAAACCAACCCCGCGTCGCTTAATTGCCCAAAAATCAACAATATCCCCGACTAAATAGATGGTTTTGCAATCGATGCTACATAGTAACTGATTAATAGACTCGGCATGGCAGGAAGATGAGCCGAGATGTAAGTCGGATAAGAATAGAGTGTTTATTCTATAAGGTCTTATAGTGTGCATCTTTTTAATCCTGAGAGATGGACAAGGATTGAGGTTAATGCAGAGCAGTGACAAAACCATTACTGTTTAGTGATGCTAAGATGACGATTAAAACCTGTCACCGCATTGTCATAGTGTCTCGCTAATCTGCTACCACGCATATGAAATGGAGAGTTTGCAATGCTTGATATCAATCGCCGACACTTTTTAAAAGTTGTTGCATCAGCAGGTGCCGCTGTTACCGTATCAACCGCGTTAGGTGGGTGCACATCGCTGATGCGTGCCGATAACGTGGATACTGTTAACTTTACTCACGGTGTTGCAAGTGGTGACCCAACCACCAACGCCATTTTGCTGTGGACCCGCGCGGAGCCTAAAAATAATACTAAACCTGTCATTACTGTGGGTTGGGAAGTGGCTCGTGACCCGAGTTTCAGCGACATTATTCGCAGCGGTACCGCAACCACTTCTGCTCGCCGCGACTATACGGTTAAGGTTGACGTGCAGCAATTACCCGCAGGCATGCCATTGTATTACCGCTTCGTTGGCCATGATCAATACTCTCCCGTAGGCGAAGGCCTTACGTTACCTAAACAAGGCGTAGAAGCCATCCGGTTAGGGGTGTTCTCTTGCGCGAACTATCCGGCAGGCTTTTTTAACCCATACCATCACGCTAGCCAAGACGACACCATCGACTTTGTAGTGCATTTAGGCGATTACATCTACGAATACGGCGCGGGTGGTTATGGCTACGACGATGCCGAGCGCATTGGCCGCACCTTTCCAGATAACAACAATAAAGAAATTATCTCACTTGAGGACTATCGTCGACGCTATGCGTTGTATCGAACGGACGGCGGATTACAAGCGTTGCATGCAGCCAAACCTTTTATCGTGGTGTGGGATGATCACGAGATCACCAACGATACCTACAAAGACGGTGCACAGAACCATCAACCCAAAACTGAAGGTGATTTTTATCAACGCCGTGCCGCAGCAATTCAAGCCTATTATGAATGGATGCCGATTCGCCCACCTCAAGGTGATGCCAGCCTCCAAATTTACCGCTCGTTTGAGCTCGGTGACCTTGCCAACCTGATCATGCTGGACACCCGCATCATTGGTCGTGATAAACAGTTAGCGTACGCGGACTTTACCGACGCGAGTACCGGCGACTTTGATAGCCAAGGTTTTCAAGCCGCCATGCAAAGTGAGCGCACTATCTTGGGTAAAAAGCAGCTGCAATGGTTGGTCGATCAACTAAGTCAGTCAGAAGCGCGCTGGCAGATCCTGGGTCAACAACTACTAATGGCACGCATGAATTTCCCTGCCGCCATTATTGGCGCTAAAGACCGATCGAGCATCGCGGACAAACTACTTAACGCTGCGCGGCTAAAACAAGCCCGTGTTAACGGACAAAAGATCAGTGAGCAACAGCAGCGCTACATTGATACCGTCTCGCCATATAACCTCGATGCGTGGGATGGTTATGCAATGGAGCGTGAAGTGTTGTTTCAACAAGTAAAACAAATGGGCAAAAAGATTGTCGTCCTGGCGGGCGATACTCATAATGCATGGCATAATCATCTCACAACCCGTACTGGTGAGTTGGTAGGTGTAGAGTTTGGCACAAGTTCAGTGTCATCGCCCGGGATGGAAACCTATCTCGGTCTTGATGACGCCACAGCAAGAAAATTGGCGACGGCATTGCCGACTGTTATTAATGATCTGCAATACTCCAACCTACACGAGCGCGGTTACATGGTCACTCATATCAGTAAAGATGCCATCGATAACGAATGGCGATTTGTTGATACCATTAAATCAAAGGATTATCAGCTCAGCGGTACACACCGAGCGCAATTCCGCGGTTAGTAACGCAGTTCAAAAAAAGCCGGTACGCGCATCCATGCACGTACCGGCCTTTTAATAAGTCACAATCACCATTCGAAGCGCTGACGGAACTCAAGGTGCACTAAACGGCTAGGTCCTGCAATAAAGGTCGGATTACCAAAGCTTCCACCGGTGTTGCCGGCATCAACAAGATACTCTTTATCGAGTAAGTTGCTGCCTTTCAGTACTAAACTCCAACCCGCCTGTTCGTCGTACAAGCCAACGCTGCCGTTTAGCAACGTAACGGCATCTTCTTTTATTGGAATACCAGCGATAGGCGCGTTCGCAGGCTCAAAGAAAATCTCAGAACGATAGGTCGCAACTAAAGAGCTACGCAACATTAAACCATTACTCACCATCGTATCGTTCATAAGACCTAAACTGGATGTCCACTCTGGTTGTAATCTAAATCGGTTGCCAGCTAATTGGCCGTTATTGGCATCGTCGTCAATCTGAGCATCTAAATAGGCAACATGGCCAAAAAGCTCAAGTTGACTCGACAAGTAGGCCGTAAACTCGGTTTCTACGCCCCAGTTAGTCGCATCACCTGCATTGTCGGTGTAAAAGTTACCGGCTTCATCCTGCAAAGTGACCTGGAAATCTGAGTAATCCTGATAAAAGACGGAAGCACTATAATTAACCGCATCCGCCCAGTTCCCTTTGATACCTGTCTCGTAGTTCCAAATTGTCTCAGCGGGGATCTCAGATGAATCGGCAACGACCTCACCCTGCTCATTGAGAGTCGAGCTCACATCAACCACAAACGAGCGCTGACCTTTAGATGCCGTAACAAACCAATTGGTATCGTCATTAAGTGAGTACAAAACATTAAGTCGTGGAAGCAACGCGTTGTCATCACCCGAGTCACTCAACACCTCTCCGTCGCTAGAAACCGTCGGTAATAATGGCTGCGTGGGCTGTCCAAGTAAGGTCAGTAATTGGCTATTGGGCATGAGGGCCGCAAAGCCGCTTTCGCGTGACTCGTCAATATATCGCAGACCACCCGAAACGGTTAGCTCGTCGCTGATGTCATAACTCACATCAAAGAAAGCCGACCAAGAACGATTATCACCCATATTGGTATAACTGCCTTGGTACGCAATTTCATTGAGTGCTCCACCCGTTAGTACAGGAGTAAGCAAATTGACGCTACCATCTTCATTAATACAGGGCAGCCCAGTACCTAACGCTCCCACACAGTTAAAGTAAATCGATTCCTCGGTGCTAAATGGCACACGCTGAGAGCCCTCTTCACTAAAATAGTTAGCGCCCCAAAGAATAAACGCGTTATCCAGCGTATGGCTAAAGCGTACTTCCTGGCTCCACTGCTCGCCTTGTGCATCTTCAGCGAACTCTAAAAACCAAGCCTGTGTCCCGTCAGCATCAAAAATTTCTAACGAATCAAATTCACGATAACCAGTGACCGATGTAAAGGAGGTGTTGTCATTTAAGCGCCAATCAACCGTTAAGTTAAAATCATCAATCGTGCGATCAAGACCCAACTTAGGCGCACCAAGTGCTTCCTCCGAGTACGGCGAACCAGTCATTTCAACAAAGCTATAAGGACTCGTATCACCACCCGTTGGCGCGTAAATACCGTTTTTAAACGAAGTACCGGTGTCATCGTTCTTTTCGTAACTATAGATAAAGTCGGCAGTGACCGCATCGCTCGGTGTATAACGTAACGAAAGACGCGCGCCCGTGCGCTCGATACCATTCATATCATCTTGCTCGGGTGCGATATTATCAATGTAACCATCACGCTCACGATAACTGAATGCCAAACGCCCTTGTAGATCATCGCCCGCTAGGTTAATAAAGCCGTCCGCACGACGCTGCGACAAGTTGCCCGCACCCAATGCCAACTCGGCATTATCAAAATCATCTGGCTTGCGGGTGATCACGCTAATGGCGCCAACCGCCGCAGCGGTGCCAAATAACGTAGCCTGAGGTCCTTTAACCACCTCGACACGCTCAATATCAAACAGCTCAAAATACGAGCCGCGCGAACGCGACACATCAACGCCGTTATAGTAAATAGAAACACGTGGAGATATTTGCGAAGACCCGCTATCGGACGTAATCCCGCGGATCACAAAGCCAGGATTGTTAGGACTTTGCTCTTGGATCACCAAACCTGGCGTCAGGTCCGAGATCATATCCAGCTCGCTCAAACCGAGCTCTTCTAAACGTTTTCCATCAAATGCAGAAATACTGGCAGGCACATCCACAATCGACTGAGAGCGCTTTTGTGCAGTCACTTCAATTCGCTCGAGTTTGTCCTCTATATCATTCTGTTGTTCTTCTTGTGCGTAACTTAACGCGGGTAACGAGACTAATATTGGCAAAGCAATAATAAGCGAGCGCATTATACGATTGCGAGTAAAAGAGCGTTTCATATCCAGCCATCCGTTATAAAAAGTTTGCGTTCACGTTAGACGGCTCACATGACGATTGATGTGATATTTTATGACAGAGTGGAGAAGTTATTGTGATTGAATTCAGTATTTAATTGGGTAAGTAGCTTATACTTCCAAAAAATGATTAGTTCCACATAGTAATATTTCTGCCATGAAGTAAGGGCATCATATAAGCGCAAATAATAATCCACTCCCTGGGATATTTGCCTTTGCCCTCAGCAATCGCTGAGGGCTTTTTTATGTGCTATTAATACAACATCACAACCCAGGGCAAGAGCGTGAACGTTTTTTAAGCATTCACGATTAAGTCCAGCACTTCTTCGCTCATGGTAGCCATCTTCTGTTTGCGATTGACGCTGGC
>NZ_SNXI01000040.1 GCF_004362895.1 Idiomarina aquatica
AGGAGGAAAGCATCACTGAAAACTAAACAAGAAGGATGACGACAACCCGTCAAGTTAATTGACGCTGATCAGTCAAGATAGTTGACGCTCTATACAACCATTTCGGTATCATCCGGACAGTGATTTCGGCGTCGTCCGGACAACCGTTTCGGTCTCATCCGGACAAGTTTTTCTTCCCTCGCTTTTCGAGTTTCGGCATAACAGAGTTTTTATCTGTGAGCCGAGGCAATCATGACTAAAGCAAAAAAAAAAAGCGAGGACGGATATGCGGACTTATCTGGACATTTTTCGTTTAAAGTTTGAGCGGCGGATGACTGATCGGCAAATAGCATTAACGCTGAACATCGGTCGCTCAACCGTCAACAACATCTTGACCCGGTTCCGAAGTTTACAGCTCGAGTGGCCGCTTCCTGATGAAGTGTCACTTGAGAAGCTCGATAATTTATTGATGCCCGGTCGCAATTATCAATCGCAACGCGTGCTGCCGGACTGGCTGAAGGTACACAAGGAGCTTACCAGCCCACTCGTGACCAAGCAGTTGTTGTGGCAGGAATACCAGGCCGAATATGGTAATCAGGCTCTGGGATACACTCAGTTCTGTGAGCATTATCGCCGCTGGTTGGGTAAGCAACGTCGCTCTATGCGTCAATTACATAAAGCCGGTGAGAAGCTCTTTATTGACTTCTGCGGACCAACCGTACGCATCGTTGATCCCACTACGGGTGAGTACCGCAAAGCGGCTATCTTCGTTGCCTCCATGGGCGCGTCAAATTACACCTACATCGAAGCGTGCGAAGGACAGGACTTAGAGTCCTGGCTGCTTGCCAATCGCCGCTGTCTGGAGTTTTTAGGCGGTGTACCGCAGTTGCTCATTCCGGATAATTTAAAATCCGGTGTTAATCAGGCCGACCGCTACGAGCCGCAGCTCAACGACAGCTACCGGGCGTTCAGTCAACATTATGGCTGTCCTGTCATCCCCGCACGACCCCGTAAGCCTCAGGATAAAGGTAAAGTAGAATCCGCTGTGTTAGTGGTTGAACGCTGGGTTTTAGCGCGGCTGAGGCATACCACCTTCCACAGTCTGGCGGCGTTAAATCAGGCGATAAGGTCGCTGAACAAAGAGCTCAACGAACGACCGATGAAAAGCTATAACGGTCTGAGCCGGGCGGAGTTATTTAAACAAATCGACGCACCCGCATTAGCACCGTTACCTGAAATGCCTTACGAGTACACGCAGTTCAAGTTGGCAAAAGTCGGTAAAGACTACCATGTGGCCTTCGATAACCACTGGTACTCGGTGCCTCATGCGCTGGTCGGTGAGCGGGTTGAGCTGATGGTCACCCAGCGACTGGTACAAATCCATTACCGCGGTAATGTGGTCGCGACTCACATCCGAAGCAAAAAGCGTTACCAACACACCACCGAGGCATCACATATGCCCGTGGCACATGCCGTTTATAAAGACTGGACACCGGAGCGTATCCACCGCTGGGCGGCCAGCATTGGCAAAAATACCGCATTAGTGGTTGAGCATATTGAGCGCTCAAAAGCCCACGTCGAGCAAGCGCAACGCAGTTGCCTGGGCCTGTTATCGCTGCAAAAGCGCTACAGCTCAGAGCGCTTAGAGCGAGCCTGCGGTATTGCTCTTGAGCAACAACACTACGCCATTCGGTTTATCCGCAACATCCTTGCCAACGGCCGGGACAGTCAATCCACTCCAGAGCCGGCTACGACTCCGACTCATCACATCAATGTGCGTGGCGCACATTACTATCAATAAAGGAGGCTATGGTGGATAACTTACTCAGCCAGCTGCGCCAGTTACGATTACCGGCTATGGCATCAGCACTTGAACGACAACGTGAAACACCGGGTACTTATGACGAGCTTGCCTTCGAAGAACGATTACTGCTGCTCGTTGAACAGGAGCATTTAAGCCGGGAAAACAACCGTATTACACGCCTGCGTAAACAAGCTAATCTGCGTCTGCAGGCGCAGCCTGAACAACTCAAATACCCGGCAGCGAGAGGCCTTAGAAAAGAGCAACTCATTCCCCTGCTTGAAGGCCATCACTTACGCTATCAGCAAAACATCCTTATCACCGGCCCAACCGGTAGCGGTAAAACGTTCCTTGCCTGCTGTTTAGGCGAGCAGGCCTGTCGGCAAAACTATCGGGTACAATATTACCGCCTCGGGCACTTGCTTGAAGCCCTGAAACTGGGTCACGTTGATGGCTCTTATCTAAAAGTGCTCAGCAAGTTACAAAAGGTCGATTTACTTATCCTGGACGACTGGGGGCTGGAAGGCTTTAAGGGAAAACAAATCACCGACTTGCTGGATGTCATTGAAGATCGCTATGAGCGACGCAGTACCATTATCGTCAGCCAGCTACCGGTATCACAATGGTATGAACTGATGGATAACCCGACCGTGGCAGACGCATTGCTTGATCGACTTATTCATAATGCGCATCGGTTGGAATTACAAGGTGAATCGCAACGCAAAAAAACACTAGCAGGTGACGCCTAAATCACGTAAAAAGAAAATCATGCGAGGTGAAAATTAACTTGTCCGGATGACACCGGAACGCTTGTCCGAATGATGCCGGAATCGCTGTCCGGATAGACCGAAATACGCAATCGCCGTGATTTCGTTCGACTTCTCCGAGGTTTTTACCTGACCCAGCACCACTTTATTGGCACACGCAAACGCATTGACCATGTGTATCGTGGATTGTCGGTCACCGCGCTGGTAGGAGCTTCGCAGCGTCTTACCGTCAATCGCAATCAATTGCCCTTCGGTGCTTTCATGCACAGCCTGCATCCAGTTGATAAAGCAGGCTCTGAACTGCTCCGGGTCGATACGCGAAATGGTACGGGCAATGGTGTCATCAACGGGGACGCCCTCGCGCAGGTAACCATGCTGTTGAAACCAGTCAATGTGGCCGTCGGCATAATCACGGATCTCGCTCCAGCCTTCGGCTCCAGCGACGACACCACACAATGTGATAAACAAAATATCCTCAAGCGGATAGGTCACTTTTGCTGATTGACGCGTGTCAGATAATTCGCCAAAGTGTGTGGTGAAGGCTTCGATATACATGGCTTTACTCCCCAAAAAGAGAGTATAAGATCACGACTCAACCGGATCGTCAAACGGATCGTTTAGTTTTTGCTCAACTGGTTAAGAAACGTTCACGATCTTGCCCTGGGGGACTAGGCACGATATTGTTCACCGTAATGGCAAAGATAAAAAAGGGAATGAGCTAGAAATTAATGAATCAGTGGCGAAAAATGCAATCGAAGCTGTTGAGTCATTTGCTACGAGTTTGCGTCATGCTCTGTAGTCAAATCAACATAACAATCAGATCCACTCAGGTTTGGTCGCTGGTGAGCCGGGCGTTATGAATAAATCATGAATCCATTTGATCTCTCAAGTAATCACTTTGAAGCAAGAAAGAAAATCCTGATTGCATCCTCTTCAGATTCGATGTCACGCTGTGTCGAGTATATCAATGAAAAATATGAGAGCCGAGGGCAACTTAAAGAGGCAGTTGATTTTTGCTTTCACGATCTAATTGAAGCCCCAAAAGGAGATGTTGAAAGTCTTGCTAAGGTTGGGTTCTTTCCCTGGGTTGAAGCATCGAAAGAGTTAGATCAAAGCTTAAGCTTAATCCTTAAAGGACATTTTAAGCATGCATACGACTCCTACAGGAGAGCAATTGAGCTTGTTATTACTGGTGCATTTTACGTCTCAGATGATGTTGATAAGCAAAAAGCACAAGAGTGGATGAAGTCTGATAGAAGCACTCCGAACTTCAAACGAGCATGCGAAGCACTTGTTAAGGGGTCTTATTTTGGAGATCTTAATAAGCAATGTAATTGGCTAGATGACATTCTGGATTTTTTCTGGAAACTTTCCGATAAAGTTCATGTTAAAGGTATTGAAAACTCTTTTTCAGAGGTCAGCCCAGTCTACTCCTTTATTAACGGCATAGGAGACCCTGTTTTTTCTGAAAAGGGTTGCAAGCCGGCATTAGATACTTATCTTTTGACAGTATCCCATATTGCAGTTGTTGTCGCGGCCAGCAATCCTTTTGTACTGCAAGGTTTTGATCTTGACATAAAATTCGGCCTTAATCCTCCTGCATCAGGTTTTTTTTATCCCAGGCAGGCTGAGAGATTAGCTGGGTTAATCCCAACTAGATATAAACCTTATTTTGAAAGATTGTTAGAGGTAGATGAGAATCTTATAGGAATTCGGAATTGGTTCGAATCCCTTCCAGACATCACGGAAGAAGACGTTCGTGCGCAGGCGGAGGCTATGGGATTTGATGAAAGAAACACATAACGATCACATGAAAAATTGTTCCACTACGTTGCGCTGGACGCCGCTGACGCTACGTCTTTTATGTGGGTGTTAACGTCCGTTCCTGACACACAAAGCCGAAGGTCAGCAATGAGCGAACAGCGGACTGTTCAAAGGACTCATTTAATCGGCTAATCGCTCAGGCCGTGTGAAAACTCATATTTATGGCTGCTGTTTTAGATTAAATAATACAATAATTCTGAGGCCACTATAGTTTTTGGATGAGTGTTTCCACAACTCTCATGTCTTCATTGCAGATATGAGACCGCTAACGCCCATGATATTCATCATTCTTTTGAA
>NZ_SNXI01000041.1 GCF_004362895.1 Idiomarina aquatica
ACACGTACATAACCCTCACCGACTTGCGCATTGTAGCTATGATAGCGGAACCTATCTCCGGTAAGGATTTTGAACCGCCACATTGCGGTTTCCGCCACCTTGTTGATTAAACTTGGTGATAGCCTATGGCTTTAAACTCTGACTGAATAGGTGTGGTTCGAGTTACGCTTACGTTCGGGTTACGCTTACGCATTTAGGGCTATCTTGTATTAAGACCAGTTTTTAACTCGTTATTTTGATTTCTCTTTGCAATGTCCAGTATTTGTTCAACATGGCCCAATATCGGTGTCACTCTCTTCTCTATTCGGGCCACTCTAGTTTTAAAGAATTTAAGTAATTGGCTATGCGAACGCCGGCCTGTTTTAATCGGAGTTCGGATACACCCGTAAATTCGTATACATACTGATACCCTAGATCTGCGTCGTTCGGGTATATTTTTTCACGAAGTTCGGCGCTTTCTATAATCCATTTTTCAAGCGGAGCCGATTGCCAATTTTGAATGTCGTCTTCAGATATTTCAGGCAATAACCAGCTACAATATTCAGTAAAAGATAAATTTTTATGTTCGATTAATTGGGTATCCCAAACTGAGTGTAGATTTGTTTTTTTATCAAAAAACAACACTTTAACTGAGTTTCCACCCCTATCGTTTCGAGCCTCGCTGCCCACGTGTAAAGGTTGATGTAAGTCTCCAATTATGTGGACAATAAAACTCAAGGCTAATTTTTTTTCCTCAATACTTGTATTGCTAGAACTTAACGCGCTAGTGAAGTTTTTTAACGCACTGTATGCATCTCCATTTTCAGGCCTATCAGAATTTTGGTATCCAGTGTCATCTGATAACGTCACATAATGAAAATAACCTGCCTCGTTCTGCCAGAATTCAGATGGATTAGACCGCATTTCGTCAGGATAAGTAGAGATTCTTGCCAACGACTGCACTGGTAACAAGTTATTTAAAAAAGTCCTCGTATTTTTGTCTATTAGCTGCTCAGCTATACAACCGGTGATTCTATGTCCGTTTTGACCATAAGCAAAACTTGTATTAGATAAGGTAGCGAGCGTAAAAAATATGAAAGCATTTCCAATTATTTTTTGGCAATAACTTTTAGTATTGCCCCTTTCTGTTGGGGCTTTAAGATGATGATTTTTCATAATAGCTTCAGATTCCTAACTTATAAAGCCGCCCAAAAATCGCTTGTGGGCGGCTTTCTTAATAGATTTGCGATTAAAACTTATAGCTTACACCAAGTTTTATTTGCCAAGTTGACTCCGAAGCTCGATAACTTGTCGGTGCGAAATCATCGAAACCACCAAACACAGGTGAATACACATATTGTGTAGTTTCTGGATCAATTGCCCAGTCAACCATCGTTTGGGTTGTATCAGCGAACGGAATAATGTGTTTCTGAGCGCTATCCTCGTCAATAAGTGCCAGCACGTTTTTTACATCAATGTAAAAGCTGCCACGGTGGTCGTTGAATAAGCCCGGTACTTCTTGCTCATAACGAAAGTCGATATTGGTGTTCCATGGACCGCGGCTACCATTACGCGGTGTGTAGCCACCTGCTGAACCTGCTACACCTGCGGCCTCAGCAATTTCCATGAAGCGCTCGTAAGTCATACCACCTTCATAACGAACCGCCGGATCGTTAGGCCCTGCAGGAATATATGCCAGGTATTGATCTGAATCATCAAAGTCACTTTGATCGCCTAACCAGTTATCGCGGAATGAACTTAGTGTCCAACTGTATGGACGACCTGAAACTCGCTCATAAAACAGGTTAAATTTTGACTCATAGCCATCAAAAAATTCTGTTTTGTATTGAGCTGTTAATACGAAGCGATGCTCGATTTCATAACCAGCAGTTGCTGGGAGCGGGTTCTGGCGATCGAGTACCGTTACGTATTGGTAGTTTGATTCTGCACGCGAAGAACCACCATTGACCGCTTCCTCAATATCTTGGTTAGTGTAACTCGCGTTAAAACTCAAACCATTATCCCATGCTTTACCGATAGTACCGGTAAAGATATTGCTCTCGCCACCATAGCCGTTGGTTAGCATAATGTCATAACGGCCTACGCCGTTGAAATCACCGGGAGTCGTTGGCGTAAAGTTATCCAATGGGTCGTCAACGGCATAGATGATACGCCCACCATCGGGTGTTGTGACGACGTTACCGTTTTCATCCAATAATGGTTTACGGCCCAAGTCGACCCACTGTACGTCTGACTGTTTACGTGTACGAATGTATTCAACACTTGCATACCAATCTTCACCAAGTACGCCTAAACCACCGCTGTAATCTAAGCCTAAGCTGTAACGCCACTCATTTGGTAATTCAAAATTTGGATCAATCGGTGTTGTATTACCATCTCCAGCAACTAACGTATCTTGGACGGCTTGCGGAATCGATGTAACATCAACATTTTCTAAGTACAGTGCCGGATCCAAATTTCTCAAGTCAGCATCGACTATGGTTACACCGTCGTTCGAGTATGCATTCGAAATCCAAACATTTGGACGCCCACCGGCGTACCGACCGAAACCACCCCGCAAACGGTAATTATCATTAATGTCCCATTTGAATCCAAATCTTGGCAAAATGATACTTTCGCCGTCTAAATTCTCTGTATTAGGAAAACCATATCGCTCAGTGAAGCGATCATTTTGTGTCGGAGCATCATCCGCTGAAATTGTTTCATAACGAAGGCCGGCTGTGATTTCTATATCCCAGGTTGGGGTCCATGTATCCTCAATGTAAATTGCAGTACCACCATTTGTAAAGGAAGCGGCCCCGTCATTTGCGTTGTTTGTATAGGCATTGCGGTAACTAAAATCGCTGGCCGTGCGATTACGGAACGCCTCAATTGATTCGAATTCCCAGATACCCCTCGAATCATTTACGAAAAGGTTAAATACGTCAATCTCATCCCATTCTAAGCCAAAACCAATTGCATGATCGCCAGTCAAGTACTCAGCATTAAACTGAATCTCGGTTGTTGTATTTTCTAATACGTTGGCGTGACGATAACGATCTGGGCCTAACTCAATGAATCCATCGGCTGTTTGCACAGTAACATCGCCAAAGTTAACTCCTAACAAAGGAGCCTGTGCGGTTTCTACATCTTTGTATGAGATCTTAACATCAGTAGCTAAATTTGCGTTCCAGTTGGAAAACACCTGCAAGGCATATGCACTCATTTCCTCATTCTTATCATACCAACCACTCGATAGAGTAATGGTATCGCGACTACCGGTATTGTTATTGGTGTTGTTGCTTTCTGCTGTTTGATAAGTTAAAGACGCACGATGCTCGTCACTGATATTCCAATCAAGTTTGAACAACATCTTTTCGTCTTCTTCGACAGGCTGCGCATTCCAAATACCTGGTTCAACTCCATAAACATTTTGTGCGATTTCTGTCACTTCATTGATTTCATCTAGCGTAACGCTCGCAGATTGGTTTGCCGCTTCACCAAGTGGACCGCGGACAATGCCTCGTGGTTCCTCATAGGTTTCATAAGAAACAAAAAAGAACAACTCATCTTTGATAATTGGACCGCCTAACGCGCCGCCCCAAGTTTTCTCTGTAAAGTCGAGTTCAGGGGCTGTTGCATCGGGGTCATACTTGTTTGCTTCAGGATCACCCGCTAAGCTGTCACTTGCGTATTCATAAAACAACTCACCCTGAAATTCATTCGTACCTGATTTTGTAACTGCATTAATTTTAGCACCACTAAAGCCACCATTTTTTGCTGAAAATGGCACTACATCAATCGAGAGTTCTTGAATCGCAGATAACGATATCGGTGAGCGCTGGGTTGGATAACCATTCCCATTCAGCCCAAAGTCATCATTCTGTCCAATCCCGTCGACAGTGATTGAATTGTAGCGAGGATTGGACCCGGCGACAGTCAGCGACGAATCTTCGTCCGATAAACTTACAGCCAATGGATTCTGACGAATGATGCTTTTAAGGTCGCGGTTGAACGCAGGCATTGACTCAATATTCTCTTCACCAAACGAACTTGACGAGCCGCTATTGAGGCTTGCCATATTTATCGTTCGACCAGTTACTTCAAGACGTTCCATGCCTTGGTCTTCAAGTTGTGCTGTCAACCGATAAGTATCGCCTAACTTCAAGAAAATATCAGAATATGTCGCATCACGATACTCATCAGAGTCAATCACGACTTTGTATGGACCTCCGACACGAAGGCCGTTGGCAATGAAATTACCGTTCTCGTCAGTTGTAACTCGAACACTGGTTCCGGAAGGAACATGTTCGATCAATACTTCGGTAGCCTTTACTGGATTACCCTTAGTACCCAGGAGCGCACCGCGCATAGAGGACGCCGTATCTTGTGCTATGGCGGCATTTGACAAAACTGTACCTAAAATTATAGCAAGTGCCGAGCGTTTAAATGATAAACTTTGCATAGAGCTTTACCCACCTGATGATTGTAGTGTTGAATTTTAATTTTTGAATGATTCTTATAACTCTGTTTTATTACAAAATAATGATATGTAGCCGTGGCCTTGTTGAATAAATAGGGAACTTTCCCGGTTAGCGTTGATCAGATCACCGAACCCACGCTGATACTGGACACTGCAATGAGCAAAGCAAAGT
>NZ_SNXI01000042.1 GCF_004362895.1 Idiomarina aquatica
AGCGATAATATCGACCACTTACTGCCCTGGAATATCGAGCTCACACCCTAGCGTCAATTATCTTGGCCGGTTGTGTGGTTCGCGTTACGCTTACACCCGAACCACACAACCGGCCAAGATAATTGTCCTGTGAGCCGAGGCAATCATGACTAAAGCAAAGAAAAAAGCGAGGACGGATATGCGGACTTATCTGGACATTTTTCGTTTAAATGTTGAATTTTAATTATTGGATGATTTTCATAACTCTGTTTTATTACAAAATAATGATATGCAGATTTTTGATTTGTAATCTGCATTTAAGCTTATTTTAAGGTTTTCGTGTTAATTATTGATTTTGTTATCAATTAAATTAAGACGATTATATGTCTAATGTTCTCCTGATTACTGGCGTTGCAGGATTTATCGGTTTTCACACTGCATCTCATTTATTGTCACAAGGGCGCAATGTCGTTGGGATCGACAATCTAAATGACTACTACTCCGTGCAACTAAAGCACGATCGATTAAATCAACTAAAGCGATTCAAAAACTTTATATTTCACAAAGTTGATATCGAAAATGCCATTGCGCTCTCTGACTGCCTGGTTCAGTATCCCGTTACGCAAGTTATTCATCTTGCGGCTCAAGCAGGCGTTCGTTATTCCATAGAAAACCCACAAGCTTATGGTCGTAGCAATCTCATGGGCTTTTTAACTATATTAGAGTGGGTACGAAGCCATCCGATAAAACACTTCATTTACGCTTCATCAAGCTCTGTCTATGGCAATATCGAACCAGTGCCTTTCTCGACCAACGCCGCTGCCGACAAGCCTGTATCGCTGTACGCCGCCACAAAGCGCGCCAATGAACTGATGGCCGAAAGCTATAGCCATTTATTTAATATACCGGCGACGGGTCTCCGTTTTTTCACCGTTTACGGTCCATATGGTCGCCCGGACATGGCGCCGATGAAATTTGCCAAGCAGATTATGCAAGGGGGTCAAATTGATGTATTTAACCAGGGACAGTTATTCAGAGACTTCACCTTCATCGACGATATCGTCGAGGGCATTTCGCGCTTAATCGACAAACCGATGGAAACATCTCAAAAAGGGTCTCGGCATCGTGTTTTGAATATTGGTCGAGGTCAGCCCGTGAACTTACTTAAGTTTATTGAGATCCTCGAGCACGCTTTCGAAAAGTCTGTGAAAAAACACTATCTCCCCATGCAAGACGGTGACGTAAGTACAACTTGGGCTGACGTTAGCGAGTTGAGTGCCATAACTGGGTACTCACCACAAGTCGATATAGAGACGGGGATTCAACGATTTGCAGATTGGTACAAGAAATACGATGCACACGGACAGCTCGCATGATTGAATTTTCAGTTATTCTTCCGGCAAAAGACGAAGCCGATAATATCGGTGTTTTATTAACAGAAATTGACCGTGCTTTAGCAGGCCACCGCTATGAAGTCGTGTTAGTCGACGATGGCAGCACTGATCACACCGAGGAGCAAGCACTAACAATCGCGAATACCATGCAGGGCTCGGTCACTGTCATTCAACATGAGTCGAGCTGTGGTCAAAGCACAGCGCTGTATACAGCCGCCCAATATGCCCGCGGAGACTTCATCGTTGTGCTTGACGCCGATGGGCAAAACGATCCAGCCGATATTCCATTATTAAAGCAGGTAGCAAACGAGCTACACTCGCACCACTTTTGCGTCATCGGGCACCGTCAACAACGTAAAGATACGGCTTGGAAGCGATTTCAATCGCGTGTTGCTAACCGCTTTAGACAAGCAGTGCTAAAAGATGATACACCCGATACCGGCTGCGGGCTAAAGATCCTGCCTCGTCATACCTATTTACAGCTCCCCTACTTCCATCATATGCACCGCTTTGTGCCCGCGCTGGTTAAACGCATGGGGGGTAACGTAAAAAGCGTTCCGGTAAATCATCGCGCTCGGTTGCAAGGCGTCTCGAAATATAACGCGTGGAATCGCGCTTGGGCAGGGTTGTTAGATATCATGGGGGTGTTGTGGCTCATTTATCGTTCACGGCAACCTCAAATTAAGTCAATTAAGCGAAGCCAGGCGCCTCAGCTCGATGCAACGCGCGATTAAACTACTGGCCATCGTAGGCGTGTTTTTTGCCCTTGCCTTAGCCATTCAACAAGGATGGTTAGATGCTATTTCGACGTCAGAGCGAGCCATGCAGACGATAAAGCAAGCTGGCGTCAAAGGCTATGCCATTGTATTGACCGCTGCGACTTTGTTTATGGCAATTGGCGGTCCGCGACAGCTCATCGCGCTCGTATTGGGGTTTATACTGGGAACTGGTTGGGGGTTCGTCGCTGCATTATTGGTGAGCGGTCTTTCACTCGCGGTTACCTACTTTACTGCACACATGTTTTTACAGCCATTAATACGAAAACGTTTCAAAACTCAGAGCGAGCGGTTAGTAAAATGGATTCATGTTGCAACAACACGAAAGACAATGATGATTCGACTCATGCCCCTGGGCAGTAACCTGCTGACGAATTTATTGGCAGGGGCGACCAATGTTGACTTTAAGCGCTTCCTAGTTGGCAGTTTACTGGGCTATATTCCACAAACATTGGTATTTGTATTGGTAGGCAGCGGGATAGGTTTAGCGCAATCAGAAAAGCTCCTCATAAGCGGATTACTGTTTGTCATCGCATCAACCATTGGTATTCATCTCTATCGTTCACAGAGAAACTTGTCAGACGGAGTACCCTCATGACGTGGATTGACGCACTTGAGCAACGGCTCTCCTCTAACCGTACCAGTGAGTTCTTATTTTGGCTTTTGGTTGTTGCCGCATTACTAATTTTTTCAGGACTTGGACTTCGCTCGCCTTGGCCACCCGACGAGCCTCGTTTTGCTGATGTGGCGCGTGAGATGGTAGTCACTGGGCAATGGTTCTTCCCTGCGCGTGGCGAAGAGTTTTACCCCGATAAACCACCCATCTTTATGTGGTCTATCGCGTTATGTTACTACGTAATTGGCAACATCAAAGTAGCCGCCTTATTACCTAACGCGCTGTGTAGCCTGGTGAGTTTAATTGCCGTATTTGATATTAGTAAACGGATATGGGACATACGTATTGCAAGACACGCAACGCTGCTTCTGCTCATTACACCGCAGTTTCTAATTCAAGCGAAGTTCGCCCAAATCGATGCCATGGTCGCCTGTTGGATTACCCTAGGTTGCTACGGCTTATTACGTCACTTCTTTTGTGGTCCCCATTGGCGTTGGTACTTTATCGGCTGGGGATTCATGGGGTTAGGGATTATTACCAAAGGCGTTGGTTTTTTACCACTTCTGATGCTGTTACCCGTTGCGATTTATCATTTTACCCAGCAACGCTTAACTGACACATGGCGTTGGCGTGGATTGCTAGGCCCTATTGTTATGTTAACCGTGGTGGCGTGTTGGCTCGTACCTATGTACTTGATTGTAAGCCAAAACGGAAGCCCGGAATATCTCGCATACCGCGATAATATCTTGTTTAAACAAACCGGAGAACGCTACGTCGATCCATGGCATCACTTTAAGCCCTGGCATTACTTTATCAGTAGCGTGGTTCCTGCATTTTGGTTACCGCTGAGTGTATTATTACTGACGCAGATAAAAACCGTCGTGCAGCAGATTAAGCAGGACCCCCGTATTGCTGTATTATTTGGTTGGGTCATTTTAGTCATCTTCTTTTTTAGCTTAAGTCCCGCCAAACGAGGCGTTTATATACTGCCCGCATTACCCATGTTCTGTATCGCGATAGCCGCCGCTTGGCCCAACCTTTCGCTAAATCGTGCCAGTCGATGGTTTTTGCGCGCCTTGCTCACATTAATCATCATTGTTTTCACGGCACTGACTTACCTTGCTGCGATACACCATGACAAGCTTGTCGACAAACTCGACAACTACACGCAGAGCTTTCAACTGGTAGATAGTTTAGCCATCATTTTTGCGATTATCGTGGGGGCGATTTGCCTCGCGTGTGTAGTGCTATGGCGGAAGAGTTTATGGATCAAATATGGCTCAGCCGTTGCTATTATCTGCGTTACTGTGAGTTGGCTCGTGTACCCTCTCGCGGAGCCCTTACGCACCCCCCAAAACGTCATGCTTACGGCTGCGGCGAAAGTGAATAACGGCGAGCTAGCTATTCTTGATCTTAAAGAACAGCACTTGCTTTTTTCGCCTATTCCGCTGACTCACTTTAGCTATTTTACCGGCAATGCTGAACAGTTCCGTAACGCATGGCTATGGATAAACGAAGCACCCGACCGTTATATCATGGCGCCTGACAATATGCATTTTGAGTGTTTTGAACAAGCAGACGGAGAACCATTAGGTATCGCACATCGCGAGCACTGGCTACTTTTCAGTGCCAAGGATGCAGCGCCGTCGTGCCTCGCACCTGCCAAAGTGACTCGCTATCAAAGCCCAGCCAGTGATATTAACGAATAAACAATCGAAAGGGCCTTGTTGATCAAATCATTATTGAGGGTAAACTCCCCCTTTCCCCAACTCGGGGTTAGCGCACCATTTCGCTCACAGGCATACCAAGGCGTGT
>NZ_SNXI01000043.1 GCF_004362895.1 Idiomarina aquatica
AGAGTACACCAGAATAGAACCGCTACGCGGTTCCCGCTTGTATACCCAAAGGGCACACTGTCCCCGCCCGATTGGGCGAGGGTTTACGCGGAGTTTTGCTAAATATCAGCTGCCGAATGAGAAAAAGACACCGACAGCAAGCTCGGCCCAAACATAGATGAACCCCAGAAAAACGACTATAGCAGCCATTTGAAACTGTCTTTTGGGCAACTTCCGGGCTAAGAGTATCAGTAAAGCGCCGACGACTAATAGCAAAGCTCCCATCGTTATGAAATCTGAGAGAGCCCAGTGAATATCGTTGCTATACTGCATGCCAACCAATGGGATAAGTAGCAGCCCGCAAGTAATAAGTAAGACCCAGGCAAAGGCGGTTTTTCGTTGCAGTGTTTCTCTCATGGTTCTATTCCTGTGATAAGAGGGGCGTTAGTAAGTGTGTTCCTAATCTCTGCTTTTCGTCAAAAGAAACTTGAAATTAAAATATTTGAACATGCTTAACTCTCGTAAACATTTAATCTTTACGCCCCATAATTAAACTGATTAAATCGCACGATTTAATCAGTTTAATTATTTCGTGCTCAGAGCTATACTTTAAAAGTACTCTCTACGGTGAGGTTATATTTATGCAAACGTTGACAGCCAATGATGCCAAGCGCCATTTTGGCGAACTACTTTTAAACGCGCAGCGCGCGCCTGTGAAGATTAGCAAAAACAGTAAAGACGCTGTTGTTGTTATGTCCGTAAAGGACTTTGAAGAGCTTGAGGCTATGAAAGCCAACTACCTTAAACATTGTTTTAACTCCGCCAAGAGGGACCTTGACAAAGGTAACTTAGTTGACGGCGATAGCTTCTTGAACTCACTCTAAACGGACTAGAAGTTATGGCAGGAAGCCAATACAAACTGAGCAAGCTAGCTCAAGATCATATTCGTGCAATTAAAGACTACACAATTAATAACTTCTCCGAATTACAGTGGCATAAATACAGAGCAACACTCTTATCTCGTTTTCAAATGCTCGCAGATAATCCCGAGTTAGGAAAAAGTTGTGCAGACATTTATGATAACGGCTTTTACTTTCCTGTCGGTAAACACACGGCTTACTTCACTAAAGAAAACGGATTTATCCTTTTTGTTGCTGTACTAAGCCAGTCACAACTGCCCCAGAAACACTTGGGTTAGCTTAAGAGTTTATGCCACTCAGACAAGTTATCCTTCCGAGCTGTGAACTTATAATTAATACCCATAGCAAGCCCGAATGCGCAAGACTTTCAGCTATGAGCCAATTTGAGACCAACAATACCCGCACAAATTAACCCTAAACTGACCAGTTTAAGAACGTCCGCTGACTCGCCGAACAAAAACATACCCATAACCGCTGTACCTACGGCACCAATACCTACCCAAATGGCGTAGGCAGTGCCGACGGGTAAAGTTTTCAGTGCCAAGCCTAATAAGACAAAGCTACCGACAAGAGCTACGGTGGTGCCAACAGTTGGCCAAAGCTTGGTGAAACCGTCGGTGTATTTTAGACCAACAGCCCAAGCGACTTCCAACAGGCCGGCGATAAACAGAATTACCCAACTCATAAGCACCTCTTCATGATTTTGAGGCCGTCCCCGAATGAAAATTGAGCGGTAAGGTCGTCCTCACTTCGGATCTCGCTTTGCTTGCCCAGGTAACGCATCAAAACTCGGCACATTACTCAAATCAGCTGACCAGGCAGCACAGTTAGCAACAAAGATTTTAGCCGTGGGCGTAACTGGTATCGGCGTATCAAGGCTACCGGCAGGCACCACAACACAATTAATGGACTCAGAGAATGAGGGCAGTGCGGAGCCGCAACACTGACAAAAACTCTTAGTATGCAGCGAGCCAGGGTGTTGATAATGGGTTACGTCCGCCTCGCCTTTAAGCCAAACCAACCGCCCTGCTTTAGCAAACAAGTTAGCCGCATGAGCAGAGCCCGTGTCTTTTTGGCAGCGGCTACAATGACATAAATAAAATGCGTCAAAGTCACCACTGACCTCGTAGCTGACACGACCGCAAAGACACGAACCGTAATATTTATTCACCATGACATTACCTGTTAAATAAACCCGCCCATCAATTGGTTTGGTTAGCCACTGCGTCCAATACGACATCTTCAAGCTTTGAGAATAGCAAACCGATTTAGCTGAACCTTTCCATAACAAAGTTACGCAGCTTCTGACCTCGAATTTCTATCGTTTGCTCTTTTGCGACTTTAAAACCAAATTTCTCATAAAACGGACGAGCCGTAATGCTTACCTCAGAGTAAAACCGGGTGATTCCTTGTAACTCACCCACTCTCAGCAAGTGCTCCATCAAATGACGCCCGACACCTTTCCCCTGATGCTCATGGTGGCAAAAGAAATGATCAATTAGTCCATCTTCCTGAAGGTCGGCATAACCGACAATTTCTCCGTCAATTTCAGCAACAAACGGAGAGATAGCATTCATTTTTCGCTGCCATACCTCAGGAGATACGTCATCCGGCGCCCATGCTTCGACTTGCGTTTGTGTGTAGTCACGTGCGTTCACATTGCGAATGGTGTGATAAAAAATAGCCCATAAATCACGCGCGTCTGATTCGTTATATTTTCTAATTTTTATCATGCTGGTGGTTGCCGCTCACTCTCAATCACTATCATGACCGAGATCTAAATAGGCGGTGAAATACGCCAAACGCCCCGATGTGCAAGCTGATACGAATAAAGCTAACGCGAAAACGATACAGCTACTTTTAATTTTCACCGGTGTGATTCCTGTTTATATGACGCCCGCGTCACAGGCTTCATTGGAATGGAGCCTTTTGGCATATAATTGCGCAGCAATGCTAAAAGGTGTAACGGAAATTAAGTCCTTGGTGCACGCGCTTGTTACAACTGCTATTTTGTGGTAATATGCCACATTTGATGCAAAATGACACAGGAGCTCTAATTATGGCTACAAACAGCATAAGATTAGACCAAGAACTTGTAGAAAAAGCTACTATTATAGCCAAGGCTTATAACAGAACGCCGCCTAAACAAATTGAGCACTGGGCTAGGATTGGTGAAATTATGGAAGATAACCCAGAGCTACCCTATGAGTTTGTGAAACAAGCTATTATTGCGCAAGCTGAAAAAGATGCGGGTAAGCTCGAGAGTTACGATTTTGACTAAAGTTAAAACAGTATTACAAACGCCAACTTTTAAGAAGGCCGTTAAAAAGTTAAAGCCTAACCAAAAGAAAGATCTCGACAGTGCAATCAGGGAGTTGATGAGTGATCCATTTATAGGCCAGCAGAAAAAGGGGGATTTAAGTTTTTTACGGGTTCACAAATTTAAAATGAATAAGCAGCTCACTTTACTTGGCTATAGTTATGATGACGGAGTTTTTGCTTTAGAACTTATGACTTTGGGCAGCCATGAAAACTTTTATCGTGATGTGAAACGAATTTTCTAAGGTTGTAACGCTCGGTTGTGCGGCAGTGAACGAGCTCGCGAGTGAGCTGTCGCGACAGCAACCGCTACTGAGTGTCTAGTGAACTAGTGGCGATTCAAACTTCAAAGAGCTCGCCCCGATAAAAACTCGTATTGGCTAGGTTTAGCATAGGGTAATCCTCTTCTGAATCTCCATACGCAAAAACTTCGCTATAAAGAGATAAATCGATGCGTTCTTTTATGCGCTCGACCTTTCTCTCGTTACTGCAATCACCATTCAGGTAAGCGCCGGTAAATCGACCATTACGCACTTCAAGTTCACTGCAAATTAAATCTACCTCGTGGCGTTTACACCAAATTTTTAAATAAGGAGAGATAGATGCAGACACAATGACCACGTGATCGCCGTTCTCTTTATGTTCAGCTATTTTCTGCAGCATATCGCTCCGAATCACAGAGGATAAATAACCGGAAACATAACGTTCAGCACTAGCATCAAGTTGTTTTTCAGAAACGCCCATGAAAGCAACTCGTGATATGAGAGGTCGAACTTTAGGAGCAGAAAGAAGCCTAGCTTTGTGTAAGATGATTGCCGGAGAAAGAAGACAAGCACCAATAACTAGACGAGCCAATTTCGTCGAGGAAAAGACAAACTTAGTATATGTATCCCGCGTCGTGATTGTTCCATCTGCGTATTTCGGTGATTCCGAACAGCGATTCCGGAGTTATCCGATCACCTGTTAGCCGTTCTTTTTCATAACCCTCTTTTTACGCTAAGTGATCGGATTGGTCTAGTTTT
>NZ_SNXI01000044.1 GCF_004362895.1 Idiomarina aquatica
ACACGCCTTGGTATGCCTGTGAGCGAAATGGTGCGCTAACCCCGAGTTGGGGAAAGGGGGAGTTTACCCTCAATAATGATTTGATCAACAAGGCCTGTTGAACAAACACTTTTTCAAGCCATGCATATGGATGAAAGCACGATTGGTTTTTCACGCATTGACGCAGACAATGAGAATGTTGCCGTTGGTACTATCGAGATGGATGGCGAGTTACACCGCTTCCCGCTGGACTTTCTGGAAGACTTTGCTGCTGCAGGTGCAACAGCGGCCAGTGTTGATGATATGAGTCGCTGGCTACTAACATTGCTTAACGAAGGTAAAACCCCGAACGGCTTACAGCTATTCAGCGAAGACTCATTAAATGCCATGTGGCAACTCGAAACGCCGTTGCCGGTTGCCGCCAGTGCAGCGGAGCAGGGCACTTACTTCCGTGGTTATGGCCTGGGCTGGTTTGTGAAGGATTACTATGGCGTTAAACACATCTCTCACAGCGGCGGTATTCTTGGCATGTTATCTTTCACAACAGTGATACCTGAAGAAGAGTTTGCGATAACGGTTTTAAGTAATCAGCAAGCCTTTGGCGCGCTAACGGCCATTGTTGAGGAATCTCTGGAGGTGGTGTTAGACACGCCGGATAAAGATTGGGTTGCGCAACAAAGCGAAAAATACCGCGAGTTTATACAGGAAAAAGCGGACTTCAGTGTTGAGCCGGCCGACGATATCCAACCTCCTCTGGCATTGGAGCAGTACGTCGGTGAATATAACGACGCCTGGTATGGCGACGTGCTCATCTCCCGTAATAATGGTGAGTTACGCATAGACTTTACCCATACGGAGATGCTTAAAGGTCGGTTAGAGCATTACAACGGCAATACATTTATTGTGCGTTGGGACGAGCCATTGCTGGAAGCTGACGCATTTATTGATTTTGATGTAGATCGCGGCAACCAAGTCAAAACCGCGACAATGGAAGCTGTAGCTGACTTTACTGACTTTAGCTTCGACTTCCACAACCTAAAATTACAAAAGCAATAAGCTTGCTAACGCTGGACAGCGCGGGGGCAAATCCCTATAATGCCCTCGCTTTCCATAAGCATGCGCACCCTTAGCTCAGCTGGATAGAGCGTTGCCCTCCGGAGGCAAAGGTCATAGGTTCGACTCCTATAGGGTGCGCCACATTTAAAGGCCTACAGCGTTAGTTTCCACTAACTTACTCCAGATTTATCAAAAAGTCCCACAGTTAGTCCCACACATGCGAATTTTGTCCTAGATTCGATTTAAGTCCTTATAAGAGCTTGGCGTCCTGTCCCGGGACTAAGACAGCGACCAGGACAAAGACAGATCTCAAATTGTTAAGCTCAATAATGGCTTCTTCCACTTATGCCCGGAAGCTTTCCTTTGCTTTTATCGTGAACCAGTCCGTAGAGTAGCGGAACCATAATGATCGTCCAGAATATAGATTCGCGGCGTTTTGTACGTGACTTGCCCATAAATATGTTAGACAGGTGAAAGAAAAATAAAATGCCAGTGGGTAGCTTGACATAGAGCGCCAACAGCATCTTTAACGGGTTGGGGTTGTCACGGAATGTTCTGTATAGGATCAAGAGCATAACCAGGCCGACAAGAACTAACCCAACCAAGAAAAGCTGAGAGCTAGATTCTTGATTAGCCGAGTTATCTCCAGAGATAAACGCTAATAAACTGATTAAACCGACAGGAATGATAACTAATAGTCCGACGATCATGAGATCATTAAAGTTGCGATAAACGACGATGCTGCCTTTATTGCCAAGGTAGACGCCCAGCGCATAGATCAGAAGGATTGGTAGCAACCACCACCAACCCAGGTTTGCTATTGTCTCCCATTTCATGACTGAACCTCGGCAGCTTTATGCTTTTTAGCGCTATTCAGGCTGTCGGTTTTGTCCTTTAACTTCTTACCTAGATCTATCCCCCAAACGGCTTTGAAGAACTTCGAAACAACGTAGAGGAAAAGTAGTGGAAGTAAAATCGAGCGTAAAATAAAAGTCACCATCGCATTCAGCATAGAATCTATAGCGCTAGACATCGACCCCTTTAACTCTTCGTAACTGAGCTTGTTTGCCATACCGCTAATTTTTCCACCCCATCCTGAAACGGTATCAGAAATTCCAGCAAGTACTCCCGTAGATTCACCCCTTAACTGTTTACCTAAGGATTCGAGGTCGGTACCTACCTCCTCTAGACCTTCTTCTGCTGCGTCTAACTGTTCAAGAGTGTCGTTTAAGGCTGATTCGGCATTATTCAACTTTTCCTTGGCCAACTTTGCTTCTTCATTAGAGGTGAAGGGATTATAGGTATCTGTTATTGAGTATTGCTCCATTTCCTCTTCTAGCTTGGCGACAGTCGCTTGCTGTTCCTCTAAATTAACTTTTAAGTTTGTAAGCTGCTCGCTCAAAGAGGCCCTTTGCGTTTCCTTGACTTTAATCTGAGCTTGGATTTCTTTCTGGAGTTCTTCGGGGACGGCCGGAGTTTCATTGATGTTCTCCATTGTTTCCTCAGCCTTGCCGAGAGCTTGCAGATCTTGTTCAAGCTTTTCATCGAGGAACAACTGGCTTGCGACACCACTTAGTAAGGCCATCAACACAACAAGAAACCGAATCAACACCAGTGTAATGAATGTTTTCATAGCGATTAACTGGTACTTTGTGGCCACGAAAAAAGTGGCCATAACTGCACAAATTGCTGTAAGCGTTAGCAACACGTTAAAGAATGCCGTGCCTACTATTTCTACAAGCAACTTTTGGAGAACTAACGAACCAATCGCAAACTTCATTACAGTCGAGAAGTCCTCGACCATATCAAGTAGTGGAGAAATCACCTCGCCAATGGAAATCGAGCCTCCGACTCCAAGAGTAAACGAAATGGACATAGACTCTAAAACAGAACCAGCAGCGTTGATTCCTCGTCCGATAGCAAATGCTATCCCCGCATCGAGCAACGCATCGTCAACATAATTGACGGCGAGATAGTCGAGAGCATTAGTCCAGGAGAGAATGACGACGAGTACCGCCGAGATGATAAAAGCTTTGGTATATAATGCAGTATTATTTTCAATCATAACAACGCTCCATGTTTATTTAAGGAAGCTAGCACATTTAACTTTAAATTTACAAAGCAATGTAACTAATAACTTTAAAGAGTAGATTGGACGCCGTTGAAAAAGTCGTCGATTTTGAATTGACTCTTTTTAAATTTCTGGGCTTCGACTAGATTAGAAGTCCACTCATCTATGACTCGATACGCACGGCCAATGATGACTTCATAAAGATCTTTATCGAAGAATAGTTCGCCGCTTTTGATTAGCTCGCCAACGGCTTCAGCAGGCCGTCCAACATATTCGTATTTGTTGTGGTAGTCGGTAATTTCACGGGCGGCATCAAACACACCCATGAATAATTTTGATACGTATTGTGCGAAAGGGCTGGGCAATGTAATGAACATGCGGGAACCGTTATCACGATAGGCAATCTGGCCTTCTTCAATATGTACTTTTGCGCCTGTCCACAAACGGCTACCGAAAGTCCGTTCTTCACCAGTAGGAGATAATGACCGATTCCACTGCTCTGCGTAGCTCAGAAGTCGCTCTTTTATAAGCCCTAATTCGCTTAAAAGCTGAAGATCGTCTTCAGGTATATCCAGCCCATATTCAAGGTGCTGATGATGGATTAGACGTGCGATAACGACTTTTGCATGGCCTTGTTGAATAAATAGGGAACTTTCCCGGTTAGCGTTGATCAGATCACCGAACCCACGCTGATACTGGACACTGCAATGAGCAAAGCAAAGT
>NZ_SNXI01000045.1 GCF_004362895.1 Idiomarina aquatica
TATCGAGACTTACGCAGCTTCCATAAGCAGAAACGACTGTCCAGCCGCCTTTAATTCCAGAGCACCTTTATCACGGATATTGAGTGCGGCATTTAAATCCCTATCTTTATCTAAACTATTTTAAATTCTAAAGCTGTAAACCATTATAAACAGTGGGATTGTACTATAAATACATGTCTACATAGTAGAGTCATGCAGCTTTCCATAGACAATCTCCAATTGTTTTTTCAATTCCGCTTTCTCTGTTTCAAGCTCTCGCACTTTAGCCTTTAAAGTTGTTATTAAAGCTGATTTTGATGCGTCTGACGCTCTTTCAGACTGCTTGTGAACTTTTGGTGCATCACCTTTTTGTTGATCTCGAATGCGCCTAATTCTGCTTGCGACAGCTTCTTCTTTATAAAGCCATGCCTTTGATACTCCTGCCTTTTCCGCAACAGTATTAAAATTAATTAGAGCGTTATCTTTAATAAGTGCCTTTATTGCAATTTCTGTTTTAGCGATTGCTTCTTGCTTTTTCTTAGATGCAGTTGAAGCTAAACCGCTTGTATTACGTTTATGAGTCATTATTAACTGCCTCTAATGGTTCGATAATATTTACAAGTGACTGTTTCAATGTTTCATTCATTTCCAACTGTCTTTGCCAACCATTAGCTTTGCATGTGGCAATAATCTTTTCTGTCTTGTTAAGTTGAGCTTTATGCTGTGGCAAATATCTATGATCTGTCCTGAAATTTGGGCATGTTAGACATGCGTTTGCGTGAGGGCAGCCACCTTGAACAATTGGCAAAGAGCACAACCCGTTAGGTAAACTCTGAACGGCTATATTTTTCTTTAGCCATTGATTATCAAGTTCGTTAGCGTCCAAACCTTCCGCAAGTGATGTAACAACTTCTTCGGCCTCATAAACCTTGCCATTATTATCAACCATTTTACCTTGAAAGCTTGCAAACTCCTTTTTCAGCGTTTGATCCATAATGTGTGCATAAACACTTGTCATAGTTGGTGTTTCGTGACCCAAATAACGTTGAACAATATGCTGGGGAACGCCATTATTGATCATTCTTGTAGCAACTGTATGGCGAAATGGGTGGAATGAAAAATGGTATATTTCGCCATCTTCACCTGTGATACTTCTTTCTTTTGCAAGAACATTCAAATGCTTGATTAATGTACCCTGTGACCATGTTTTTCCAGCTCGAACATATCGCCTTTTTTTGCAATTTTGTAATGGTGGTGTTGGGAATAGAATCGCTAACTTCTTGTTGAAATCCTCAATTACACTAGCTTGCTGCTCTTTTATTACCGATACCAACTCTTTACTTATCGGAACAACATGCTCTTTTTTCATTTTAAATTGGTAATATTTTATGAAGTAATCACCATCTTTGTCAGGGTAAATACAGTCGTACTTTAAGCCTATGCACTCACTAATTCTCATTCCAACCTCTTGTAATACTAGGAATAATCTCATTACAGGAGGTGATAAGCCATCAATGTTGGCATTTAGTTGAGCCATTACTTTTTCAGGAATAAATCGTGGTAGATTTTTCTCTATTTTGGGGTAATCAGTATCTTTCATTAGCACAACGCTTTGAAACTTAACTGCTCCAGTTTCAATGCACCACTCAAAAAACTGGCGTAATGCCGACATTCTTCTTTTGATGGTCGATGTTGTTACATCCCTCTTTCGCCACAAAAATAAAACATCAGTAATAATTTTTCTGTCAATTTTGTTAGGTTCAATGTTTGGATGAATCTCATTAAGTGCTTCACTAAACATTCGTAAAGCTTGTAAGTTAGATTGAAGTGTCGAGCTACTTCTCGACATCATGCAACTGGTAATGAACTCTTTTGCAGCATCACGCATCCAACATTGTTCAATTGACCCAAAATTCAATCTTACATTTGGTGCGCCACCTAATTTTTCACGTTCTTCATCTGAGATTACCCATGAATATTCATTGCTCTCAATTCTTGTGTTAAGACATATATCTGCAATATCTTTGTGATACCTAGCAATTGTAGACTCATGAATACCTGACTCTTGCATTAACTTCTTAATACTAAGTAAGAAGCCTTTGGGTAGAGGATCAACGTTAACTGGTTTTCCTGTTTTTAGCCTTTCTATCGCTGCCAACAGCTCGGTACGCTCTAGAGCGCGCTTTTCAACGCTTTGTTTATGTATGGCTTCTCGAATTTTTTTGTGGACATCGGGGTAAGTTTTGCGAATGGCGTTATCGAATGATTTATTTAGTCCAGCGGCACGACAAACGTTCTTGACCGTAATTTCTCTGCCATCTTGTATCATTTGGTCAAGCGTTTTTACTAGCAGTGCATTTGTCTCTTTATTGCCAAATACTTGACCTTTCTTAAGCTCATGAACTCTATTTAGTATGTCTGGTAATGCCTGATAAATATACGAATCATCAATATCGGCTTCTTTAGCGACATTAGCGACATTTAGATTTGCACTTTTGGATATTGTTAGTGGATTACCCTCAAGAATCCTATCAATTGCATCATTACAACGATTTCTCGCATTTACAGCGTGTGGAGTAACTCTGGATTCAGGTTGGTGCTTCAGGCTTTGTACATAATCCATAACATCACTAAACCCCTCCAAAAGCTCTGTAGGGCTAATCTGAGCCTCTTTAGCGATACTTTTGAATGTAAGCTTAACTTTTTTCCCTACACGCTCCTGAGTGCCATTTATGATTCGATGGACAGCCTTGATCGCCTTAACTCTAACACTAGATGAGTCCTCAGTAGATAGATCCTGTTGGGGTTCAAGTTTTGGATTAGCTATCATAAGGAATCCCCTTTATTAAATGTATTAAATGCATGTTTCAGATCCGCATCGGTCAAGTGGGCGTATGTATTAATAGTTGTTTGTACGTCTTTGTGACCAAGGCGCTTTTGAACATACGAAGCATCCCATCCGCTTCTTAACAACTCTGTTGCATGGGTATGTCTAAATATGTGGGGGCTGAACGGTATCTCATGTTTCTCGGATAATCTTCTAAATTTTGTATAAACGGTTGAATAGGCAAGAGGTTTACCAATATCTTTGCCCCAAATGTTTATAAAGACATAATCCGAATCAATATCTCCAAATTCATTAACTACATAATCAGTATATAGCCCCATTAAGTCAGAACTAACGTCAATCGTTCTTGATTCGTAACTCTTGGCTCTTGCGCCATTAGTGTTATCTGAACGAGGCTTAACAACGATGGTCTTGTCCCAACTTTTTATATCTTCATGCCTTAGCCCAAGACACTCCCCTATACGCATACCAGTTTCATAAAGCATCATAAGAAGAAACTTATCTCTCAGTGATTTAGCTGCTGAGATTAATTGCTTTACTTGGTCAGCGGTTAATGTGTCAGGTCGTTTTTTAGGTTCTTTGAGTTTAAGAATATTACGGACTGTTGAATCTGATTTACTAATATGGTGAAGAAATGGCTTATAGGTTTTACCTTTGTAGTTAGTA
>NZ_SNXI01000046.1 GCF_004362895.1 Idiomarina aquatica
TATGCTAAATAACTATGTGCATGAGCCGTATACGAGGCCCGTATGTACGGTTCTGTGAGAGGGATGAGGCGGTGACGCCTCACCCTACTCGATATTCTCTATACCTAAGTATTTAAACCTTACAAGGTGCTTGCCATACATCTGCGACGCTGGCGTTGTTCATTATCTACAACTTCACCAATAGTAAGAGTAACTTCCACCTGCTCACTAACAGCCTTGCCTGTTTCAACGTCAGCAATCCAGAGCGTGGCTTGATTTTTTTCAATGTCTTTCTGGAAGACATAGGTATTGCCGGCTTCGAAATCACCCTTTAGCGTCGCATAGGCCTCTTTAGGCTTAGAATCGATATTGTTGAATGTCTGCGTGACTTTAGTTACCACGGTGTGCTCACCTGGGGCAAAGTCTCTTGCTGCCACAAAGTCACTTTCTTTGCCGTTATAGCAAAAATTGTAAACACGGACGGTTTGCGCTAACCCGTTATCGAGAAAATTTCTAAGGCGCCACTGCGAATCATCAGGTGAAGTAGTCACAGGAACGCTAGTGCAAGCACTTAACATAGATGCTCCGATTACGGCTGTAATTAACATTGAACGCGTCATAATTACCTCTGCTTTGCATTAAAAAACATGATGTTATAAAGGTACACTAGTGTATGTAAAAGATAATCCAAGTGACTTTGTGATTTTTTTGTTATCTTTGTAATATCAAGTAGGCAGAGCTTTCAACAATGAGGCAAATAGTATGGAACTTTTTGGTAGTTACACCTCCCCATTTGTGCGCCATATACGTATTGCTATGGCGGAAACAAAGACGGAGTTTTCGTTAACGGAAACTGATCACGAAATGAGTGCAAAATTAAATCCGGCCAAAAAAGTGCCTTTTTTGCATCACAAAGAAACGCGACTACATGATTCAAGTAGTATTTTAAAATATGTACGGGAAAAAGCCGGAGAGCGCTATTTTCCAGACGTAAAAGATTATGATCAGTATTGTTTGGTTAATACTGCACTTGATGCGGGTATTAATCTTTTTCTACTTGAACAGCAAGGTGTTACACCTGATAACAATACCTACATGCAGCGACAAAAATCGCGGGTTGAGGAAATTCTTCAGCTAATGGAGAGTAAAAAACACGCGGTGGCTTATGAAGGGCCGCACCCGTTTAGTGACGGAGAATTACGATTGGGCTGTTTTTTAAGTTGGGGACTCTTTCGTAACCGCATCAGTCTGGGTGAGTATCCGCAATTGCAGGCATTCGTTGATAAACTCAACGATTACCCGCTATTCGCAGACACACACCCCGAGGTACGGCCGTCTGTTACGGAATAAGTTTGGCTGATTTTTCCGGGATTTCTTCGTTTAATAATTGATTATTCATGGAGTAGTCGACGGGCACATCGATAAGGTGCACACCGCCCTGCTCCATGCATTGCTTAATCAGCGGTTGTAATTCTTCTGTTGCCGACAATCGGTAGCCTTTAGCACCGTAGGCATCGGCGTACTTGATAAAGTCGGGGTTGTTAAAATCCAGACCAAAGTCACTGAGTCCCATGTGTTGTTGTTTCCACTTGATCATGCCGTAAGCGCTATCGTTCAGTAGCAGTACAATAAGATCTTGTTTTAACCGAACCGCAGTTTCGATTTCTTGCGAGTTCATCATAAATCCGCCATCGCCGCAGATGGATATAACCTGTTTTTCCGGAAACACGAGTTTGGCTGCCATTGCTGATGGTAACCCTGCGCCCATTGAAGCAAGAGCGTTGTCGAGCAAAACGGTATTAGGCTGACGAGCCGGATAATTGCGAGCAAACCAGATTTTATAGATACCGTTGTCTAGCGCTATGATGCCATCATCAGGCATAACTTCGCGCACCTCTTCGACCAAACGCTGGGGTAACATTGGGAATCTATCGTCGTTGGCCCCCTCGTCGGTGTGGTCTCGCATGTGATCACGCACTTTCAACATAAAGTCAAAATCCCAATGCGGCTGCGGCTCAATTCCTTCTTTTAATTGCCAAATACTATTACCGATATCACCAATCATACTGGCATGAGGGAAATAAACAGAGTCGACTTGAGCGCTCTGGAAGTTGATGTGAACCACTTTGCGCTTGTCATTGGCCTGTGAACGCATCATAAAGGGTGGTTTCTCAACAACGTCATGGCCAACATTAAGAATCAGGTCGGCTTGTTCTATTGCTCGGTGAGGATAGTCTCCATCCGAAACAGCAGCATTACCTAACCAGCCAGGATGGTCTTCGTTAATCACGCCCTTACCCATTTGTGTAGTGATAAAGGGGATTCCTGTTTTGTCGACAAATGCGCGTAGCATTTTAGCGGTTATTTTTCGGTTAGCGGCTGCGCCGATAAGTAGCAAAGGATGTTTTGACTCTTTAAGTAAAGACAAAACGTGACGAACGGCCTTATCTTCAGCAATAGGTCTGCGAGAGTAGCTCGGCTCGATTGGAAATGAATCAACATCTTCGCTAGCGACATCGTCGGAAAGTTCCAGGTGTGAAGCTCCAGGACGTTCCTCTTCAGCTCGACGAAAGGCTTCGCGAACATGCGCAGGAATACTCTTCGCGCTGATGATGGGTTGTGTATATTTAGTGATAGGGGTCATCATGTCGACCACGTCAATAATTTGGAACTGTCCTTGCTGCCGTTCTTTGATGGGCTTCTGACCGGTAATAACAACCATCGGCATAGCTCCGAGTTGAGCGTAAGCAACCGGAGTAACAAGGTTGGTGGCGCCCGGCCCAAGCGTTGATAGACAAACGCCAGGCTTGCCGGTTAAGCGACCATAGGTTGCAGCCATAAATCCGGCAGCTTGTTCATGACGGGTTATAATAAGTTTTATTGACGACTTTGATAATGACTCGAGCAAGTCGAGATTTTCCTCACCGGGAATACCAAAAATATATTCTACGCCTTCATTTTCAAGCGCTTTTATCATCAGATCCGATGCTTTCACGTCGCTTTCTCCTTGCGTATAAAAGATATGTATTAACAGCGTACGTAAAGCATAGGCTATATGATCAAAAAAGGCGGCTAAGAGCCTAATGCTTGTCAGTTAAGCTAATGGCTAGCGGCTTTATAAGGCGACCGCATCGGATAACGTTGCGGTCGCCTTTTTATTGCACGAGGATAATGCC
>NZ_SNXI01000047.1 GCF_004362895.1 Idiomarina aquatica
TATTAAGCGACAATTAACCTGACCGGTCCGCGACAATTATCTTGACCGGTTGATCTGATAGGGTTCGATACAGCAAAACGGAGGTCATGCTGTGTCGGGAAAGCAAGTTACAGATCAACAGGTTAATCTTTATATGAAATTCAGAAAGAACAACACTCAGAAGGTAGCTGCGGCAAAAGCTGGTATCTCTGAAAGCTCCGGCTATCGCATCGAAAAGCAGGCGCTTCAACCTAAAAACGGTCAACGAAGCTGGCGAACGCGTCCTGACCCGCTGGAATCAATTTGGGATAGCGTCGTAATCCCTTTGCTAGAAAAAGATAGCGACATCACGCCGGTCGGTATATACGACCACTTATGCGAACACTACCAAGATAAATTCAATCCTTCGTCCCGACGTACACTGGAGCGCCGAGTTAAGCAGTGGCGACACCTTAACGCTGGTTCAGGCGATGTCGTCTTTGTCCAACATCATGAGCTAGGCAGGTTAGGAATTGCGGACTTCACAAAAGTCCAATATCCGGTCAGTATTCTGGGTGAAGTGCTACAACATCAGTTATTCCACTTCCGGTTGCCAGCGTGTGGTTGGGCGTTTGCTCAGGTTATTTATGGTGGTGAGAGCTTTGCCGCTTTCTCTGATGGTCTGCAGAACGCTCTGATTGCAGCAGGTGGCGTGCCAGCTGAAATCCGCACTGACAGCTTAAGCGCGGCGTATAAAAACCGTACCGAGCAGGATGACTTCACTGAACGCTTTACCGAGCTAATGCGCCATTATGGCTTCAAAGCCTCCCGAAACAATCGGGGAGTTGCGCAGGAAAATGGCGCTATCGAGTCACCGAATCGCCACATTAAAGCTCAACTGGAGCAAGCATTAAGAATACGTGGTAGCTATGACTTTACCTCAAGATCTGATTATGAGGCGTTCGTACAAAGTATTATCGAGCGCCGTAACCGTCGGGTTGCTGATAAGCTAGCCCAAGAGCAGCGACAATTACAGCCGCTTCCTGTGCACACCAGCGTCAATTACACTGAACATTACCTGAGGGTAAGCCGCACCAGTACCATCGCCTTGAAACGCGTGACCTATACCGTGCCATCTCGACTGGTTGGAAGTCGCTTGCTGGTCAGGCTCTATGATAGCCGCCTGGAGCTTTACCTGGGCACTGTCCTTACTGATACGTTACCACGAGTCTATGCACAGGGTTCTAAGCGAGTACGCAGCGTCAATTACCGGCATGTCATAGAAGCACTGGTTAAAAAGCCCAGAGCGTTCCGCCATTCACAATGGCGTGATGAGCTGTTACCCAGCGACAACTACAAACATATCTGGTCACACGTGAACGACACGATGATGGCAGATAAAGCCTGCTACTACATCGTCCGCTTGCTTCATCTAGCCAGTAAAACTGGACATGAGCAACGACTCGGCGAGTTCGTAATGAACGAAATCGAGCATGGTCGCGTGCCGAGCATTTATGACTGCGAAGAGCGATTTACGTGCCCGCCAGCAGCCATACCTAAGATGACTGTTCATCAGCACGCACTGAGTCAGTACCAATCACTGCTGCACGGAGGTAATCATGGATAACGCCACCGCCTCATTGCCGCTAATGCTTAAACAACTGCGTCTGGGTTCAATCCGCGAGCTCTGGCAGAATATGGCTGAAAAAGCCATCCATGAACAGTGGTCACCGCAACAATACCTTGCTGAGTTATGCAGTGCCGAACTCGCCAGCCGCGAAGACAAAAGACTGCAACGGCATCTGCGTGAGTCAAAACTGCCGCCCGGTAAGCACCTTAGCGGCTTTAACTTCAACGCCATAGAAGGCGTTAACAAGGCGCAGGTCCATGACTTAATAGACCGGCCCAGCTGGGTAAAACAAGGCGCTAATATACTCTTGTTCGGTGCCAGTGGCGTTGGTAAAACTCACATCGCCAGCAGTATAGGCTACGGCCTAATCGAAGCTGGTATCCGTGTGAAGTTCAGCTCTGCAACCGCATTGGTGCAACAGCTACAGCAAGCAAAACAAGAGCTTAAGCTTGAGGATGCATTACTTAAACTGGATAAGTACGCAGTGCTTATCGTCGACGACATCGGCTATATCCGTAAAACCGAGCAAGAAACCAGCGTCCTGTTCGAGCTCATTGCTCATCGGTACGAGCGTTGCAGTATGATCATTACGTCGAATCAGTCGTTCGAGGACTGGGACACGCTGTTCGATGACTCAAGCATGACCATTGCAGCCATCGACCGTCTGGTGCATCACGCGACCATTATCCAGTGCTTAGGGGAAAGCTACAGGAGGAAAGCATCACTGAAAACTAAACAAGAAGGATGACGACAACCCGTCAAGTTAATTGACGCTGATCAGTCAAGATAGTTGACGCTCTATAC
>NZ_SNXI01000048.1 GCF_004362895.1 Idiomarina aquatica
CTTTTTTGTTTGCCCAGCGAAGCTGGCAAACCCGCCAGGTTGTAAGAAGCCTGGATCACCCTGACTGAGGGGAAGATAATCCGAATGGCAAGGGCGTTGCTGGCCAACGGCAGGGTCTGAAGGAAGCCATAGGAAGTTAGAGGTACACAACGTAAGTGAACCTGATTCGGCAGGACAGGAGGGTAAGCGTGCAAAATAGCGTGAAGCCCGATACTCAGTCAGTCCTGTTTTGTGTTTGAGGGTGGAATTTCTAACAGGGAGCCAGTGCAGTAACTGGGGAAGCCTGACACTATCTCTGGTGATAAACCAGAAACATCTATCCAAGAGGCGACTCAAGGAAGGTGTTGGTGCGAGGTGGCAGATGATGCCGTAGTAGTGAGTAAGGCTCGGCCTGTGAAAGCCAGTAATGGTGCGGAGGATAAAACCGAGCTGACCATCAACACGATGTTTGATGGAGTCGTTAACAGTCAAAAGCTGATAATGATTGCGAAGGGCGGAAGTACATAGTAAGTCTGTGATGAGCAGATGTTTTTTTTTAGTGGTACACGAGTCGATTAGCTATCGAGGTCTTTGTACTGGGTTTGTCGTGGAGACGACAGACTGATTACGAAACTGTACTTGGGAGTAACGTTGTAAAAGTTAAGTAGATTGCCATTGTGCTAGCACGCTTAACCGCAACGTGAAACAGACCAACACGAAGAGAAAACACCCGCCCCCACACAGCACACCATCTTCGGGGAGAAGCGTGCGAGTTTATTATAGTTTGTACGGTCATTTACTTAATAAAGCAAGACTGTACAAGGGGTTTAAAAAGGTATTCAAAGCGAAAGGCGCGGCCGGAATCGATGGGCAGAGCCTGAGTGAGTTTGCCTCAAATCTGGATAATGAACTTACCCAGCTTCTTCTCGAACTCAAAACCAAGCGCTATCAACCGCAGCCGGTTAGACGGGTTACCATTCCGAAAGACGGTGGAGGAGAGCGCTTACTGGGTATCCCAACGGTAAGGGACAGAGTAGTTCAACAGTGCTTGAATGACATCCTTACACCGATATTCGAAGAGCAGTTCCATCCATCAAGCTTTGGTTACAGACCTAAGCGGAGCTGTCACGATGCTATTAATAAAGCCACGATGTTCATCCGTCGATACGGACGAGAGCATGTGGTGGATATGGACTTGTCGAAATGCTTCGATAAGCTGGACCATAGGCTTATCATAGCGGGTATCAAGCGACGGGTACGCGATGGCAGTGTGCTGAA
This sequence comes from Idiomarina aquatica, assembly GCF_004362895.1. Classification (GTDB taxonomy): domain Bacteria; phylum Pseudomonadota; class Gammaproteobacteria; order Enterobacterales; family Alteromonadaceae; genus Idiomarina. The sequence goes on from NZ_SNXI01000048.1 coordinate 1,258, forward strand.
TCTCATTGTTCAGCTCTTACAAAGCGGTGTAATGGTTGATGGGCATTGGCAGCAGACAGAAACAGGAAGTCCGCAAGGTGGCGTGATAAGTCCACTGATAGCGAACATCTATCTGGATGCGTTCGACAAGGAAATGAAACAGCGTGGTCACCGTATTGTGCGCTACGCAGATGACATCCTTATCCTGTGTTGTAGTCGTGCAGCGGCAGAAAATGCTAAAGCACAGGCAACATATATCTTAGAAGAAAAGCTAAAGCTGAGCGTAAACACGAGCAAAACACACATCACACATAGTGATGAAGGTGTAAAGTTCCTCGGGGTAGAAATCGGGACGAAACAGACCCGCATACAGCCGAAGAAAATTATCGCGTTCAAAGCCAAGCTAAAGCAGATGACGAAACGCAATGGAGGGATCCCGCTGCACTCAGTCATTAAAATACTAAATCCACTATTAAGAGGGTTCAGTCACTACTTCAAGATAGCCAATGCGAGCAGGACATTCAGGCAACTTGCAGGCTGGCTAAGGCGCCGCTTGCGCAGTATCCAACTTAAGTTATGGAAAAAGGCGAGCCGCCTCCATCGCTGGCTACGGCAGCATGGGTACAAGGGTAAGTTCGCATCCATAAACATGACGAGTTGGCGTAGCGCAAAAAGCCCTCTGGCAAGCTACGCGATGCCAAACAGCTGGTTCGATAAACTCGGACTGATAAACCTGGAGCATGTTGAAACTGGATATGTGTTTAGCAATTATGCTAAATAACTATGTGCATGAGCCGTATACGAGGCCCGTATGTACGGTTCTGTGAGAGGGATGAGGCGGTGACGCCTCACCCTACTCGATAT
>NZ_SNXI01000049.1 GCF_004362895.1 Idiomarina aquatica
GACCAGACTGAACGTATGCCCGTGGGCAACTCTAATGCTGATAAGACATCATAAGAGCGATATTCAACGCGACCATGCTTTTGCTCAACATGTCCGGGCTCGTTGCTTTCACTGAGCTCAAATGCATCCTGGAGTGCCTGATATAGCGACTTTTGGTTCTTTTTTACCGCAATGCAGTAGTCCGCTTTTTTCTTTACTATTGTTTTCACGATTTGCTTCTGGCAGCTCATGGCGTCGAGTGTCACCATCGCACCTTCCAGTTCCAGCAGCTCTAATAACTCAGGTACGGCGGTGATCTCATTCGACTTTTCATCCGTCCGCCGCTGGCCGAGAACAACACCGATTTTAGTCGCAAACGCACTTATCATGTGCAGCGTCGATTGCCTGTCATGGCGCTTGTACGAGCGGCGCAGCGTTTTACCATCTACGGCAACGACTTGTTTATCGGTCAGTTTTTCAGTTGCTTGCATCCACTGTATAAATCGCTGGTGAAACGCCTGCGGGTCGATACGACAAACAAGCCTGGCGATGGTGTCATGTACCGGAATGCCATGACTGAAATCACCGTATTTTTTTAGCCATTTTAGCCTAAGGTGTCCGAAATCTTCGATTTCTTCCCAGCCTTCTGCGCCTGATATGACCGCAGTCAGGGTTAAAAACAGGACATCAAACAATTTATAGGTTACTTTTGATGCTTGTCTTGGGTCTTCAATGTCGGCAAAGTGGTCAGTCAGCAAGGTCAGGCTCATCATGGCTCTCCGTAAAAGAGAGTATATGATCACGACTAAAACTGATCGTCAAATCGATCAATTATTTATTAGCCCAAGTGGCCAAAAAACGTTCACGATCTTGCCCTACATGTGGGTGTATGGTTGCGGCACAGATAAGCCGCCGCCCGGTAATACCTCATCACCACCCAACATCGTACTGTATGACTACCAGGATGGTCGCGGCGGGTCACATCCGAAGGACTTCCTGCAGGGTTACCGTGGACCATTGCAAGTGGACGGCTATCAAGGTTACGAGCAAACTGATGCTATCCTTGCCGGTTGCTGGGTAAGCGTAACTCGAACCACACAACCGGCCAAGATAATTGACGCTAGGGTGTGAGCTCGATATTCCAGGGAAGTAAGTGGTCGATATTATCGCTGTCGTTAATGAGCGGCCACTGCTTGAACAGGCTCATCAGGTAGTCAATCGGTTGCAGGCCGTTGGCTTTGGCGGTTTCTACCAAGCTGTACAGCACCGCACTGGCATCCGCTCCACCGTAGGTATTGGCAAACAGCCAAGCTTTGCGACCAATCACGAACGGTTTGATAGCGCGCTCGGCGCGGTTGTTATCGATAGTAATGCGTCCGTCGGTTAAATACACTTGCAACTTCGACCATTGGTTCAATGTATATTGCACGGCTTTGCCTATCACGCTCGTCGGTGGCACTTGATTTAACTGCGTATCAAGCCACTCTTTCAAGTCGCTCATTACAGCTGCGGATTCGCTTTGCCGTGCATGCAAACGCTCATCCGCTGACTTATCAGCCATCAGCCGTTCAACACGGTACAGCTTTTGAATAAACGCAATCGCAACATCAGCTTTACCGGTTTTCTTTTTCCCCTGCACGGTTTTGGCGTCCACGAACTTACGTCTGGCATGTGCCCAGCAACCGGCAAGGATAGCATCAGTTTGCTCGTAACCTTGATAGCCGTCCACTTGCAATGGTCCACGGTAACCCTGCAGGAAGTCCTTCGGATGTGACCCGCCGCGACCATCCTGGTAGTCATACAGTACGATGTTGGGTGGTGATGAGGTATTACCGGGCGGCGGCTTATCTGTGCCGCAACCATACACCCACATGTAGGATTTTCTTTTCTCAGACTGGATGACTTTTATTGTTGTCTCGTCCGCCCACAGCACCGGCTGTTGCACGAGAAGGTCATGCA
>NZ_SNXI01000050.1 GCF_004362895.1 Idiomarina aquatica
TTCCGAACAGCGATTCCGGAGTTATCCGATCACCTGTTAGCCGTTCTTTTTCATAACCCTCTTTTTACGCTAAGTGATCGGATTGGTCTAGTTTTCTCATGGATTCTCCTGTCAGTTCGATTCGGTGACTGTTGTGCAATAAGCGGTCAAGTAAGGCGTCGGCAATGGTGGGACTGGGTATCAGCTTGTACCACTCGCTGGTGGGGATTTGACTGGCGATAATGGTACTGGATTGTTGGTAGCGTATTTCCATCACATCAAGCAGGTCATTCGCCTGACGAGCACTTAACTTCTCCATGCCCCAGTCATCAAGGATAAGCAGTTTACGCTTCGCTAAGGTATTCAACTGCTGTCGGTAAGAGCCGTCAGCATGTCCAACGTGTAACTCATCCAGCAGCTCTCCGAGGCGGTAATAACGAGCACTGTGATGTTGTTCACAGGCCTGCGTTGCCAGCACACAAGCTAGGTGGGTTTTACCACAGCCTGTTGCCCCGGTGATGATAATGTTCTGGTTGTAGTGCAGATATTGCCCGCTTAGTAGCGCCGCTATTTTTTCTTTCTTAAGCCCACGCCCACTGCGGTAATCGATACCGCTCGGGCGGGCATCGAAGCGCAGCTTTGCCTGGCGGGTCAGACGTTTTACTTTGGTGTTGTCACGGCACAGTATTTCGTGGGTGGCAAGCAGACCGAGACGCTCTTCGAAGCTCATGTCGGTATAGGTATCCGGTTGCTCTTGCTGCTGTTGTAACGCCTGAGAGAAGTGCCCCAGCCGTAATGCACGCAGTTGTTCATGGAGTGATGATAAACTCATAATGATCGTCCTTATTGGTAGTAGTGTTGTCCACGGATGTTGGGATGGTTAACCGCCGGCGAGTCGTCGGCTTCGGTATGCGTGAGGTCTTGCTCTTTATTATTTGCCAGCAGGTTCAGAATGACCTTGCGGTGTGGTTGCTCGAGCACTAGCGCTTTCTGACAGGCGGCTTCAAGCCGCTCCTGTCCATATTTACTGCCCAGATTAAGGATGGCGAGGCAGCTTTTTATTGCCTGCTCCGGATGTTGTCGACGAGCCAGTTGGGCTGCGATAACCGCACGAGTGCCGCTGCCGATGGTTTCAGCCCAGCCAAGCAGGCGCTCAACACCCCAGCGCTGTTTTACGTGAGCATCCGGCATATGCTCTTTAATCGTACTAAACGCGCCGGGCTGATGTTTTCTGGGGTGCTGTGCCACGACCTTACCCTGATAGTAAAAGCAGATGATTTGCGCTGTTGCTTCCAGTGTAACGGTCTGTCCGACCAGGTTGTGGGGTACAGAGTAAGCGTGCTTAGCGTACAGAACATGGTAGTCCGGTCCGACCCGGGCTTGTTTACTGTCGATGTATTGATAGCCATACGCAGGCAACGGCATTAGCGCTGGTTTATCAAGACGGATATAAAGTTCGTGCCGTGAGCCCGGGTGAACGCGTTGCTGACGGTGATTAAGCTCAACCAGCAGCTCCCGGATCCGCTGATTAAGGCTGGATAGCGTATAAAAGTGATCATGTCGCAGACGCATTAAGATCCACCGCTCGACGATAAGAACGGCGTTTTCTGCTTTTGATTTGTCTTTGGGTTTATAAGGTCGGGCAGGCATGATGGCGGTGTTGTAATGACGCGCCATGCGCGCATAGTTTTCATTTAACACCGGTGCGTAGCGGTTTGCCCTGGTGACCGCCGAGCGCAGATTATCCGGCACCAGTAGCTGTGGTACGCCACCGAAGAACTCAAAGGCGCGTACGTGCGCCATGATCCAGTCTTCCAGTTGCTGTGAACGCCCGGCTTCAACATAGGTGTAATTTGAAGCACCTAAGGTTGCCACGAAGACTTGTGCGTTATAGCGAACGTC
>NZ_SNXI01000051.1 GCF_004362895.1 Idiomarina aquatica
CATTACCGGTCTCAACGAACAACAGCAGATTGTGTTACAGGTGCTCGGAAAACGGTATCTGGAGATTTATTCCTGATGTCGGTGCGGAAAGTCGGATTTACTGATGTCTCTCAAACTGAGTCCAGCATCAAACCGAAGTCTCAGGATGTCTTTTATCTTACTCATTTGGGTTCTCTTTCTAGCCATGGTCAGCCATTCCTCAATGCAGTTGCGTTGAGTTGAGCTTACCAGTTGATTTAGTTAGAAAAAGAACGGTATTTCGGCATTCCGATCACCGATTTCGGCAATCCGAACAGTGATTTCGGAAAAAGGCTAAAAGTGATCGGATAAAACCGAAACAGGTGATCGGTTTAAACCGAAATGGGTGATCGGATTGAACCGAAATGAGTGTTCGGATTCATCCGAAACATGCACCATCGAAATCGAAGAGAGCAAGGTTCATCTATACCTCAAAGCTTTTAACGCCCGCCATAAACGGTCGAGTGAAACGAGGTCCGGCGACCGAAGGGAGCGAATTTTATGGCTTGGTTATGCATGTCAGAGATGTCCCGCCTGTTCAATGACTTTTGGCCAAGATTTCTCTGAATGCCAGTCACTATATCTTTTCATCATGGGCAGGTAATGCTCAGGAATATCTGATTCCGGCGCTCCGCTGTACACATAGGCCATGCCTTCTCTAAACCATTCCGGTTTCATCATGGTCGAAACCGCACCAATTTCGTAAAACTGAAACCAATGAATCAATTCATGCTGAGTGATGTATCTTTGCCACGATGCGGGAGCTATCACGGTACCGAGAAAAGGATATGAAACGGCCCGTTCATTGCCTCCTCCGAACGACTGATAACACTCCATAGTAGAGCAGTAAACAAATGTGGGTCTGGACCGAAGTGGGACGCCAGAAGTAGAGATTGCCTTTATGGCGGAGCCATACAACTCAATGGCCTTTTCCATTTCTTTTGTGTCCTCGACGCAAACTGATCCGTTACATTGCATCCCGTTTAAATGCGGCAGAAACAATCTAGTCGGCTTTGCGAACGACCAAGCTAATGCAGGAATCAAGGCAACAGCCAAAATCAGCGACAACTTTTTGACCACATTGGCTCCTTATGCATAACGCCCGCATTTGCGGCTGGTTTGGAGCGCAGCGGAAAACCAGTCCGACAACACGCGCTTGTTAAATGCTTATAGCAGAGGCGTAGGCTTTAGTTCTTTGCTTTTATACAAAGGATGGCCCGGCCTGCCGCTTTTTAGTTTAGTTAAGCACTTTGGTGATTTTAAGATTGGTAAAACAGCCAAGTCGCGCTTCATAAATGCGCCATCATCTGTCCATGCACACACTGTTTCGACAGCCTCTTCGCTGAGTCTCTGCAAGTGCTGATCATTTTCTGGGCCTACTGGATCAGAAACTTGATAGAGCACTGATTTGTCAGTAGACCTATATGCAAATAGATTTGCTATAACCAGCCCGCCATAGCCCCAGCGCTTAGCGTAATTTATACACACCCGAGAAGTATTATCCTCTTCTTCATGGTCTGCTGTTGACGGATTGAGACAAATAAAAAGAACCCAAGGCTTTGAATCATCCCAAATCCGTTTTAGTTCATACCTGTACATTCCGCATTCGGAAATTATTGCTGACTTCTGCATGATTCCTCTTGGCATTTAACGCCGCGCTCTGCGGCAATTTTGGAGCGCAGCGGAAAAATTGTCCGACAGCAGCGCTTGGTTAGGCATTATAACGTAAGCGTAACTCGAACCACACCTATTCAATCATAGTTTAAAGCCATAGGCTACCATCAAGTTTAACCAATAAGGTGGTAGCATCATGAGCCGAGCATACCGAACTCGCGAGCAATGGCGTGAGC
>NZ_SNXI01000052.1 GCF_004362895.1 Idiomarina aquatica
GCGCAGCATGCGACAATTACACCTTGCCGGCGATAAACTGTTTATCGATTACTGCGGCCCGACAGTGCCTATCCTCAATCCCGATACCGGTGACGCGGTGTTTTTCAACCGAGTTGTCCAAAAAAACTGTTTTAAGCAACCGCCGTATTACGCTTAATTTCCTCAACATTGGAGGGATTTAGCGCAACGTCACCAACGGGCGTCCAGTTTCTTGTGTTGCCTGACCAGCGCTCCGGGCGGCTGCGTTTTTGTTGCTCATATAATGCAGCGCGTGCCGCTAATATGGCGTTATCTTCACCACGGTGCCGGCTACCCGGTGTCACAAAGTTAATCCCGCTGTGCAGAAGGTGCTCGTTATAAACGTTAACGAAGTCCATCATCCATTGGCGAACATGGCTGAGCGAGTTAAACCCTTTGCGTGGCCATTTCGGACAGTATTTTACGGTCCGAAACAACGACTCTGAATACGGATTATCGTTGCTCACGCGTGGCCGGTTATGTGACATCGCCATGCCCAGGTTGGCCAACCTTGATTTCAGTGTAAACGAGGTCATCGGTGCCCCGTTATCTGAATGCAGTACCGGCGGATTATGCCAGCAGCCCTCGCGCAGCAAGGTTCGCTCAACCAGTTGTTTTGCCAGTTCACCGGATTCGGTTTCATGGACTTCCCAGCCGACGATTTTGCGGCTGTAAATATCAAGTATTAAGTACAGGTACCAGAAAACGCCTTTGACGTTCGAGGGACAATAACTGATGTCCCAGGTGTATACCTGATTCGGCCCGCTTGCCGTGTAACTGGTCGGCAACGGATGCTTATTCCGGGGGTTTGCTTTGCCCCGGTGTGTTAATTGCCGGTGCTTTTTCAGCACCCGGTAAATCGTTGATTCAGAGCCAATATAAACGCCTTTATCGGCCAGTAACGGCACGATTTGTGAGGCCGGTAAATCCGCATACTGCGGTAAATTACAGACCATCAGGATGCGCTGCTCTTCGTCTTCGCTCAACTGCCGCGGTTGTTTAACCGGCGCTGTTGTGGGCCGTTTATCCGGCGTCGGATTGTTAGCCCAGCGCTTTAACGTGCGTTGGCTTATGCACATAACATGCGCTGCCTGATGGCGGGATGCGCCGTTATTAACCGCTTCGTTAAAGTAATCGAGTAGCCTTATACGCTCGCTTTGCGGCGTTAGTCGTCCTCGTTGTCCGGTTCGTCCCCGTATAAGGCTTCGAGCTTTTTTGAAAGCACCAACAGGGCACTGGTCTCGGCCAACGCTTTATCTTTGCGGCGAACCTCGGCTTTAAGCTTTTTGATTTCTTTGGTCGTTTTTTTACGCTCTTGTTTTACCTGGCGCTCACTGTCAGCAGTGCGGCCAAAGCCCTGCAGGCAATCGGTACGCCACTGTTTGACCTGCTCGGTAAATAACCCTTTTTCACGGCAATAAGCCGACAGTTCGGCTTCCGATAAGCCGGCGGTTTCGATAACGATGGCTAACTTGTCTTCAGCGGACCATTGGTCAGCCTGTTTTTGATGTCCGGGCACTGCAACTCCTTGCTCACGACATTGTTTTAACCAATGATACAAGGTTTGCGGACTGATCCCATCCTCATCAGCCACAGAATTTACAGAACGACTCTGTGGCGGTAATAATTTTTTGAGCGTTGCAGCTTTACGCTCTTCAGAATAACGTGGCATACATGAACCTATGCCGCCCACTGTGTATTAACTAATGGCGAAATTGCCAACTGGACAACAAGGTTGACATAGTGGGGACGTTCGCTATAACGCACAAGTCTTCGTGGCAACCTTAGGTGCTTCAAATTACACCTATGTTGAAGCCGGGCGTTCACAGCAACTGGAAGACTG
>NZ_SNXI01000053.1 GCF_004362895.1 Idiomarina aquatica
AACTCCGCGTAAACCCTCGCCCAATCGGGCGGGGACAGTGTGCCCTTTGGGTATACAAGCGGGAACCGCGTAGCGGTTCTATTCTGGTGTACTCTGACTCTGCACATACTCTCTCAGTGTTTCGATAGTTGCGCCGCCTGCACTACAGGCAAAGTAAGAGCGTGACCAGAGCGCTGCGCTTTTGCTTTGCCGGGGTATGTGGGCATTGAGTATTCGTATCCGGCGTGATGAAACCGATTTCAGGTTGTTCACCATAACGCTGATCGCCAGCTTTGGCGGATAGGCTATCAGCAGGTGAACGTGATCCGCTTCACCGTCCATTTCCAACAAGTCACACTCCAATTTCTCGCAAGCAGAATCAAACGCTTTACGTAGTTGCTCAATCATATAGCCGTCGAACAGTTTTCGCCGGTACTTGGTGCTAAAGATCAGATGCACAACCAGCTTGGTGACGCTGTGGCGTTTTCGGAGGTAATCTGACAGCAACGCTTTATTATGCGCACTCACTTGAACTATGACCTTACTGGCTTATAATAATTGAATCATACCAATGAGCGCTGAAATGTTAAAGGCCACGAAGGTACGCATATATCCGACACCTGAACAGGCGGAATTTCTCAACCGCCAGTTCGGTGCTATGCGGTTCGTGTACAACAAGGCGTTGCATATCATCAGCTCACAGTACAAACGTCACGGCCTGAAGCTCAAAGCCAAGAAAGACCTTAAGCCGCTGTTGGCGGTGGCGAAAAAATCTCGCAAGTATCATTGGCTCAAGGATTTTGATTCGATTGCACTCCAGCAAGCGTGCATCAACCTTGATAAAGCCTTCCAGAACTTTTTTGACCCGAAGCTTCCCGCCCGTTACCCGAGGTTCAAGCGCAAACACGGTAAACAATCCAGCTACCACTGCACGAGTGTGAGTGCTGGCGAGAACTGGATAAAAGTGCCGAAGATGAAGCCGCTTAAGGCGCGGGTTCACCGTGAGCTGAACGGAAAGCTCAAGAGCGTAACGCTGTCGCGCTCAGTAACAGGGAAGTACTACGCCTCGCTGTTGGTTGAAGATGGCTTGCAAACACCGGCCCCATTGCATAGCGTTGATACCGTGCTGGGCGTTGATATGGGGCTAACCCATCTTGCTATCGACTCCGAAGGAAACAAGACGGCGAATCCCCGTTTCCTGAAACGCGCCCAATCTAATTTGCGACGCAAGCAGAAAGCCTTATCCCGTTGCCAGAAAGGTAGCAAAGGACGTACGAAAGCACGCTTGAAACTGGCTAAGGCGCATGAGCGCCTAGCGAATACCCGTGCGGACTTCCAGCACAACCTGTCCCGACAACTCATTGACGAAAACCAAGCGGTGGTGGTCGAGACATTGAAAGTGAAGAACCTGCTGAAGAACCGGAAGCTATCCAAGCACATCGCAGACGCAAGCTGGTTCAGCCTGATTCAGAAACTGGAATACAAGGCGAAGGAGCAGGGCAAGCATCTGGTCAAAATCGACCAATGGTTTGCCAGCTCCAAGACCTGCTCCTGCTGTGGGCACAAGGTAGACACCCTGCCGTTGTCGGTGCGTAACTGGTCGTGCCCTGCTTGTACAGCAGAGCTTGAACGCGACGTAAACGCCGCGATCAATATCCGCCAGCAGGGTGTTATCAAACTAAGAGCCGAAGGACTGTCGGTTCCTGCCAATGGAGGCTTGCGTAAATCCGGCCACGCGCCGGTTGCTGCCTGAGAATTTGGAAGCCTCGCCCGTTAGGGCGGGGAGCAGTCAC
>NZ_SNXI01000054.1 GCF_004362895.1 Idiomarina aquatica
CCGTTATTCCGCACCAATATTCGGATTTAGAACTGTCCAATAAATGAGCGATTGATCGCCAATTTACCGATTACCTCTTGACGCCGATCCCCGATCTTGATCTATTACTCTCTTTTGAGAGTCCAAAACCATGCCTACACCTTCCTACCAGATAAAAAACCTCGACCATCTTGGCCTCGTTGCAGGTATGTGCCGAGAGTTAGAAATTGCCGAGATGATAGATGCGGTCGTTCCTAAGCAGCATGATTGCCATGTCACTCATGGTCAGGCATTGGTGGCAATGTTGTTGAATGGGCTGGGGTTTCACAGTCGCACTCTGCATATGTACAGTGACTTTTTTGCCACCAAGCCTACTGAGCGCCTGATTGGTGAAGGGATAAAGCCCGAGCATCTGAACGATGATGTGCTGGGCCGCTGCCTGGATGCCCTGTTTGAAGCTGATGTCTCCATGCTTTATCAGGTAATGGCTGAACGGGTGGTGAAGAAACTGGGGCTCAGGGGCGATGCCGTACACCTGGATATCACCAGTTTCCATGTGGACGGTGACTATGACCACGAAGATGAAGGCCGTTTGCAACTCGTCAAAGGCTACAGCCGGGACCATCGCCCAGAACTGAATCAGGTGATACTGGAGCTGATTTGCGAAAACCAGGCGGGTATTCCGGTCTACATGCAGGCCATGAATGGCAATACCAATGACCAAAAAGCCTTTGCCGAAATAGCAAAAAACCATATTAGTTGCTTAAAGGCAGCACAGAACAGCCGTTACTTCGTGGGCGATGCCGCACTCTACACCGCTGATACATTGATAGCCCTGAAACAACAAGGACAATTGTTTGTCAGCCGCGTACCCATGACCCTGAACGAAGCCAAAACACGGGTCCGGAGCTTGTCAGTCGACGATTTGACCGACATGGGAAATGGCTACGCCGGCCAGTGGCAAAGTGTGACCTATGCCGGTGTTAAACAACGTTGGCTGTTGGTCAGAAGTGAACAGGCCTACCAGCGCGAAAGCCATACGCGGGAAAAGCACCTGGCCCGGGACACCCAGGCTGAACTGAAGCGTTTTGATAAATTATGCAAACAGGCCTTTGCCTGTGAAGCCGATGCACAGCAGGCACTTGAGGCCTTTAGCAAAGACCTCTGCCTGCTTGAAATTGACCAGCCGAAGATTAAAAAGCGCCCCAGTTTCAAAGGCAAAGGCCGCCCGAAAAAAGACCAGCAACCAGATGGCTATGTGTATCACATTCAGGGCCACGCCATAACCTCGCTGGAGAAGGTCGCCAACGTCAGAGCTCAGACGGGGGTCTTCATCCTGGCCACCAATGACCTGACTGAGCGACTGGATATGCAGGGATTACTGGATACCTACAAATCCCAGCAAAGTGTGGAGCGCGGATTTCGTTTTCTGAAAAGCCCGGAATTCCTGACCTCCTCGCTGTTTCTGAAAAAACCGGAGCGCATCGAAGCCCTGCTGATGGTGATGACCTGCAGCCTGATGATTTATGCCGCCCTGGAGCACCGTATTCGTGAGCAGCTTAAAGCCCAGGACAAACACATTCTGGATATGAAAAACAAGCCCACCCAAAAGCCCACAGCCCGCTGGGTGTTTCTGCGCTTCGATGGGATACATGAACTGCACATCAACGAGGCCATACCCATCATTACCGGTCTCAACGAACAACAGCAGATTGTGTTACAGGTGCTCGGAAAACGGTATCTGGAGATTTATTCCTGATGTCGGTGCGGAAAGTCGG
>NZ_SNXI01000055.1 GCF_004362895.1 Idiomarina aquatica
TTAGCAGTTTCGCCGTAAACCCTCGCCCGATGAGGGCGGGGATATAAGGCGTAGGTTTTATAGTCAGTCTGCGACCTTGACTCAGATAAAGGCGCGTGTAATTATACTGTATATAAATACAGCGTCTACTTACTATGTTAAAAGCAACGAAAGTACGCATCTATCCAACGCCCGAACAAGCTGAGTTTTTGATTGCTCAGTTTGGTGCCGTGCGTTTTGCGTATAACAAAGCGTTGTATTTAAAGTCTCACATGTATCGCAAGCATGGTGTCACACTGAGTCCAAAAAAGGATATAAAACCACTGCTTGCTGTTGCTAAAAAATCACGAAAATACCATTGGCTGAAGCAATATGACGCCATTGCTTTGCAACAATCCGTGATCAATCTGCATCGAGCCTTCGATAACTTCTTTAATCCGAAGCTAAAGGCGAGATACCCACAATTCAAACGCAGACATGGCAAGCAGTCGAGCTATCACTGTGTGGGTGTAAAAGTGCTAGATGACGCAATCAAACTCCCGAAAATGAAGCCTGTAAAAGCGAATATCCATCGTGAAATTTCGGGAACAGTTAAAAGCATTACAGTGAGCCTGAGTAAAACTGGCAAATTCTACGCCTCTATCCTTGTGGATGATGGAGTGAAAGCACCTAACCCACTTCAAACGGTGAGTAAGGTAACAGGCATTGACCTGGGGTTATCTCACTTTGCAATTGAGTCAAATGGTAGAAAAAGAGCCAACCCAAGATTTGTAAAGCGTGCTGAAAGGAATCTCAGACGTAAGCAGCGTCAGTTATCCAGAAAAGCAAAAGGCAGTGCTAATCGAGCGAAAGCTCGTTTGCTTGTGGCGAAATGCCATGAAAGGGTCACTAACGCTCGCGCTGATTTTCAACACAAACTCTCTCGAACTCTCGTTGACGAAAACCAAGCGGTGATAGTTGAGACATTGAAATCAGCAAATATGATGAAAAACCGCAAACTGGCAAAACACATAGCGGATGCCGCATGGCACACCTTTGTCAATAAACTGGAGTACAAACTGAAAGAGCAAGGTAAATACCTAGTCAAGCTCGACCAGTGGTACGCCAGCTCAAAGACTTGCCATTGTTGCGGTCATAAAATGGAAGAAATGCCGTTATCGGTTCGCACATGGGATTGCCCCTCTTGCGGAACGACGGATATAGATAGTTATCTACTACAATAATTATTTCTTCTACAAAGTAAATAAGGAATCATTTACAAAGCATATCCATCTATATAGAATCACTATCTAGTACAATTCTACAATGTATGAGATAGCCTAATGAAAGTCCAAAAAGTAAAAATTAGTGGTGGTTCTCAAGATTTCTGGTTGGTGTTGGGTGAAGACTTCATGCCAATTCAAGAGATTGATTCATACTTAAGATATTTACACTCAATAGGTAAATCCCCAAATACAGTTAGATCATACGCTTTTCATTTAAAAGAGTTCTGGTTGTTCTTATCTCAATCTAACATTCAATGGTCTGATGTTGGATTAAAACAGATGTCGCAGTTCATTTCTTTCTTAAAAAAAGGACGATGTGACAATGTTGAATTGTTAAGGCAATCGCAATCAATTCGTACAGAACGAACAATTAATACAATCGTTACTGCCGTTACAGCATTTTATGATTACCACTCAAGAGTTAGTGATGTTGATGCTATCGACAACAAGTCTATTACTAACT
>NZ_SNXI01000056.1 GCF_004362895.1 Idiomarina aquatica
CATTACCGGTCTCAACGAACAACAGCAGATTGTGTTACAGGTGCTCGGAAAACGGTATCTGGAGATTTATTCCTGATGTCGGTGCGGAAAGTCGGTTATACCTAGCGCTTTCTGATAGAGGTAGACCAAAGCATTAAGCGCCGTTTTCTGAGTATTTATGGCGACATGGCGTTCGTTAGCTAGCCAACTTAGAAATTCTCGAACTTCATTACTACCCAGCTTTTTAGGATGTTGCTTTTTATGAAAGAAAATGTACTGACGGACCCAGCCTAAGTATGATTTTTCAGTCTTTAAACTGTAACCACGTAAGCGCATATCAGCGCGTAATTGCTCAATAAATGGGCTAGACATCAATTACCATCCTCGATTTTTGAATTGAGTGATTTACTTTAGCTTAACTTGTGGCTTAGTTTTGTAAGCAATAATGCATAGTTTGTTGTTGTATTACGTATTTAACTCGTTTAATGTCAATGACATAATAAAAACGTAAAGTTAGATACCGTGCACTCGTTAGAATGGAAATGAGCATGCTCGGATTGTTTTTGTTGTTTTAGTGAGCTTTTTGATAGAAATAGCTTGCTTTATCAGTTAGTTGCTCGCTCGTAGTTAATAATTGAGGGACGGACGAAGTGAGCATGCACAATATATAAATGTTAGGCAAATGGAGAACCGAGTGCTGCCAAAGGCGATTGAAGCTAAGGCCATAGAAGCTATCCAACGGATGGAGCGAGGCTGTTTCTCTGAAGACGATATTGAATTACTTCTAATTCGTTTGCGTGAGTATTCAAACGCTAAAAGTATATTTAGAGAAATCTCCCATTTTATTGCTCATCATAAGAGGGATTCTGGTCTTACGTTCCTCTCGCTCTATAGAGTGTACTGTCGGATGCGGGCGTATGGTGAGTTCCAATACCATAAAAAGCCACTGGACTTAAGTTCGCCAATCGATAAATGGTTTTACGATTTTGTCCTCTTTCAACTGGATGAGATCGAAAGTCACGTGTTGAAGAAGAAGTATGGGTTTAGTAGAAAGCAAGCTAAGAGGATATTTAAAGAATTTTTTTCAGAAGAAAGAAATGGCTATAGCTATACCAAATCGCCAAGCAAAGATCTTGTAAATATCGTCAATGAGGCGTCAAGCTTCATAAAAATAAAACCTCTGTTCAGCCCCAGTGAAATTGTGTCCAGCTTCACCGAAACTTTTAAGAGTCTTGGGCTACTGCAAGACACGAAGAGCTTCGAAGCCCAATCGGATAAACTCATTCTTGGGCTTTTGGTGCTTATGCATAAACGTGAGTTCCATATCGGTAAAGATGTTTTCGGGAAAACAGAGCTAGACTTTCCTGCGGATGGTTTTGGGAAACTTAAGAAACTTGAGCTGAAAGGAACTATTCAAGTTCCTGATTTGGCAGCCATAGGAGTTACTTTAATCGAGACGTCGTTAGATTTCGATACGTGGTGTGAACCTGACCTTCTTGTACAAAAAGAAACCAACATAAAAGGCCATTACTGGACCGTGTTTGACGAAACGTCTGATTTTACTATCGGAGAAAACGACAAGTTACAGAGGTTATAATGTAAGCGTAACGCGAACCACACAACCGGCCAAGATAATTGACGCTAGGGTGTGAGCTCGATATTCCAGGGCAGTAAGTGGTCGATATTATCGC
>NZ_SNXI01000057.1 GCF_004362895.1 Idiomarina aquatica
TCATAGTTTAAAGCCATAGGCTACCATCAAGTTTAACCAATAAGGTGGTAGCATCATGAGCCGAGCATACCGAACTCGCGAGCAATGGCGTGAGCTCATTGCTGAATTTGAACAAAGCAACCTGAGTCAGAAAGACTTTTGTGAGCCACGCGGCATAAATTCTGCCTACTTCAGTCAACGTCGAGCAGAGCTTAAGCGCGAAGCTGAAGATAATGACACGAGCTTTGCTCTAGCGGTGCCTCAGTCGGCCACCGCGCAGCAAACCTTGCAGCTTCGTCTTGGCCAAACCGAATTGGTGTTGCCGTTGTCGGTATCACCGCGTTGGGTCGCGCAATTGGTCAAAGAGCTCAGCGCATGAAGATGTTCGTTGAGCCACCGGCAATCTACTTACACAAGGCGCCGGTCGACTTTCGTAAAAGCATTAATGGCTTGAGTGCCATTGTAGAGAGTGAAATGGCGCTCTCACCGTTCAGTGGTGCGCTATTTATTTTTTGCAATCGCCAACGCGATAAGCTCAAGGCTCTGTATTGGGATAAAACAGGCTTTTGCTTGTGGTACAAGCGTCTTGAGAAAGCCAGGTTCAAATGGCCGAAAAAGATGTCAGGCAGCACCATTTCCCTGACTGAGCAGCAATGGGCATGGCTTTTGGATGGTCTGGATATTACCCTGATGAAAGGCCATCAACCACTGCATTTTAGCTCGATAACATGATCGTTTTTTTCATATAGGGATCAAGCATAAACCATGATTTTTCGATCACTAATCGGTCTAAGAAAGCCTTTATCTGTTGCGGTTTAGCGCCGATTTATGCGGTATAATGTCCGCATGAAAAAGATTGATACAAACACACTTCCAGACGATGTTGAAGCACTCAAAGCTATGCTGCTTGAGCAGCAGGCTGAGAAGGCTCGCCTGCAACAAGAAAGTGAGCGCTGGAAGCGTGACTTCTATCAGTTATTTGAAAAATGGCAGCTTGAGCTGAAAAAGCGTTTTGCGGCCAGTGCTGAAGGTCTTCCGGGTCAAGGCGACTTGTTCAACGAAGTGGAAGACATCCTCAATCCTGATGAGGAAGAGGTCGCTGTCGAACAACACGTTGCCTACACCCGAAAACTACCGCGCCGTGCCAGACTCGATGCATCATTGCCGCGTAAAGAAGTCATTCACGATATCAGCGATGACGATAAAACCTGCGAATGCTGTGGCACGGACATGCATCGCATGGGCGAGGATGTCAGCGAGAAGCTCGACTTCATCCCGGCTAAGATGCAGGTGACTCGACATATTCGACCTAAATACAGCTGCCGCACTTGTGAGCAGCAAGGCACTGAAACCAGGATAAAGCAGGCACCGGTGCCGGCAAGCATGCTGCCAAAAAGCATCACTACGCCAAGCTTACTGGCCCAAATCATTACAGCGAAGTTCCAGTATGGCCTGCCGCTGTATCGCCAGGAAGCCATGTTCAAGCAGTTCGGCGCCGATATCAGTCGCCAGACCATGAGCCGTTGGTTGGTAGCGGTGAGTCAAAAACTTGAGCCACTGTACCAGCGCATGCATGACCTTCTCGTGCAACAGCCGGTGCTGTGGGCGGACGAGACAACAATAAAAGTCATCCAGTCTGAGAAAAGAAAATCCTACATGTGGGTG
>NZ_SNXI01000058.1 GCF_004362895.1 Idiomarina aquatica
AAAACTAGACCAATCCGATCACTTAGCGTAAAAAGAGGGTTATGAAAAAGAACGGCTAACAGGTGATCGGATAACTCCGGAATCGCTGTTCGGAACCACCGAAATACGCATACGAAATAAAGTGCCGGATTATCGGTTATTAACTGGTGATGCTTAGGACCAGTCCTTACCAACTTGGGGTACCATTGCTCTTCGACAGGAACAGTTACTTCAATATGAGTAATGATGCAGCGCTCATCAATTAAAAATTCATAGACATACCCACGCTCCTTAATTGGGAACATTTGGGTTGGCTCTAACTTTACTTCACCAGATATCGGAAATTTGTACTTTGCTTTCACGTTAAATCCATGTCGAGAGTATGCTTACCGCTCAGCAACTCGTTAATTTTTAAATTCCTATTATTTCGCTATCGCCGTAACAAACGAATGCTATTTTGCTTTTATATTTATGATCTTTCTTTTTATAAAAATCGAATGCGATAGCTTGATTTGGCTTTAAAAACTCACCATTAATAATACAACTTTCAATTTTACATTTTTCAAGTGTATCTGGAGCCCTTGCCGGGTAAACAATAACTAGTTCGTCTTTGTCATTAGTAGAAAGCTTCTTATTAGGTAATGCAGACTCTTGATATTGAACAATTTGCTCTACAGAATTAAAGTGGTTTGGATATTTTATTTTAAAACCTGCACATGGTCCGTCCCCACCGTTGTATATTACAACTCTAGTTTTATTTTTAATTTTCTCTGAAGATACAACTAAATCGGGCTCTTTAGGGTTACTCAAAAGCGCGAGTAATGAAAAAACAATGGCAAATATCACACCAATAGAACTTATATGGTCTTTGTACTTAACGAAAAAACTCAAAATCACATCCTTAAAACTTAACGCCCGACTCTGGGGCTGCATAGAGCGCAGCGTAATGAAATCCCTAACAGCCGTTTGTTAGTTGCTACCTGGCTTCCCGAGAGAGCTAACACGGATAAAAAGACTTGCCTGGATTCTTTTTTGTATTTACCATAAAATCTGTATCCTTAAGCGACTTTTCGATCAGTGCTTTTTTGTTTGGGATATGTAAAGTGGGCACTGAATCCATTGAGTCTCGAAACTTTGGCAGCTTATCCCAAAGATCCTTTATCTGCTTTTTGAACGTTTTTGACTGGCAGTTAATAATGTCAGATTTCTCCGTGTGCTCTGGATATACAACTATAACTGGCAAACCTAATGTATTTATTCCGTAGTCGATTTCTTCACGAATGGCTTTTGAGCTTTTCGTCACAGAGCTTAAGAACAATATTATGTTCTTAGATTTACTGAGTCGTTCTCTAATTCTCGGTTTTAAAGTTTTTTCCCAATCGCTACCGTCCCTTACATTGTAATTTTTATTATGGGAGTCATTAAATGGAAAGTTTGAATCCTTTCCTTTCCATGCTCTAAGCATGCTGTAGCGGCCTTGTTGAATAAATAGGGAACTTTCCCGGTTAGCGTTGATCAGATCACCGAACCCACGCTGATACTGGACACTGCAATGAGCAAAGCAAAGT
>NZ_SNXI01000059.1 GCF_004362895.1 Idiomarina aquatica
TAATGCCGATCAGTTAAAGAATTTTTAGCGATCGGTTGACCGATCCGGCAGAGCCTTCAAAATCCATAGTCAGACTGTCTGGCTATGGATTTTTTTATGTTTTTAAGTCAAGCGTTAGAGCAACTCCAAGAATTTACCCCGGATGACTTCAGTAAGTTACCCGATTTACTTGAGCCCGAGCTAATCGAGCAATGCTTGCAGGATACGGGCGTTACGACAGTGCGCAAGCGGCGTTTGCCAATGGACTTTATGGTGTGGGCTGTTGTTGGAATGGCTCTGTTCAGGGACATGCCCATGCGGCAATTGGTTTCGCATCTTGATTTGATGTTACCCGGCAACAGACCTTATGTTGCACCGAGTGCTGTGGTTCAGGCACGACAGCGGTTAGGGCCCGATGTCATGAAACGGATGCTCGAACTCACTAATCAGCTGTGGTTCGATAAGCTACCAACATCTCATTGGAATGACCTATCGATTTTGGCAGTAGACGGCACCGTCTGGCGTACACCGGACACACCTGAAAATAGCGCGAACTTTGGACGCACAGCTAATCAACTCAGAGAGTCAGACTATCCTCAGGTTCGTATGGTTAATCAAATGGAGGTCAGCAGTCATTTAGTGACAGCAACGGAGTTTGGTAGTATTGCACAAGCCAGTGAAGTTGATTTGGCAGCTAAACTTATCGAACGAACGCCGGACCATTCACTGACTTTATTTGATAAAGGCTTCTATGCGCTGGGTCTGTTAGATCAGTGGCACCGTGCGGGCGAAGAGCGACACTGGCTTATCCCGCTCAGAAAAGGTGCGCAATATACTGTAAAAAGGTCATTCAGTAGCACCGACAAACTGGTGGAAATAAAGTTGTCCCCACAAGCCAAAAAGAAGTGGGATAACGCTCCTGAAACAGTTCAAGCTCGATTGGTGAGCAAGAAAGTCGGCAAGAAGAACGTTGCTATATTAACCTCAATGACTGATACGATGCGCTATCCGGAAGCGGATATCGTAGATTTATATGCCCACCGCTGGGAAATCGAGCAAGCTTACCGGGAAATGAAGCAGTATATGCTCAAGAATGAGCTGACCTTGCGAAGTAAACGTCCTGAACTGGTTGAGCAAGAGCTCTGGGGGATACTGGTCGCATACAACCTGTTACGATATATGATGGCTCAGATGGCTTACAGCCTTAAACACGTAGAGCCTAACCAAATGAGCTTTAAACAGGCCTCCCACTACTTGGTTGGCCAACTACACATACTCGTAAATATCTCTCCTGGCAAAATACCCAAAGTCATGGAGCAGATGATGGAAATGGCCAGTGCCTTTGTTTTACCTGAGCGACGAGAACGGCATTATCCTCGGGCAATAAAAAGGCGACCGCAACGTTATCCGATGCGGTCGCCTTATAAAGCGGCTAGCCATTAGCTTAACTGACAAGCATTA
>NZ_SNXI01000060.1 GCF_004362895.1 Idiomarina aquatica
TAATGCCGATCAGTTAAGAAATTTTTAGCGATCGGTTGACCGATCCGGCAGAGCCTTCAAAATCCATAGTCAGACTCTCTGGCTATGGATTTTTTTATGTTTTTAAGTCAAGCGTTAGATCAACTGCAAGAATTTACACCAGATGATTTCAGTAAGTTACCTGATTTGCTGGAGCCTGAGTTAATCGAACAATGTCTGCAGGATACAGGCGTTACAACCGTACGGAAGCGACGCTTACCCATGGACTTTATGGTGTGGGCTGTTGTTGGGATGGCGCTTTTTAGGGACATGCCGATGCGGCAATTGGTTTCGCATCTTGATTTAATGTTGCCTGGTAACAGGCCCTACGTTGCACCAAGCGCTGTTGTTCAGGCACGGCAACGCTTGGGCGCTGACGTTATGAAACGGATGTTCGAACTTACTAACAAGCTGTGGTTCGATAAGCTACCAACGTCTCATTGGAATGACCTATCGATTTTGGCAGTGGATGGTACGATTTGGCGTACTCCTGATACACTCGAAAACAGTGAGCGTTTTGGGCGGACTGCTAATCAACGCAGAGAGTCTGACTATCCTCAAATTCGTATGGTTAATCAAATGGAAGTCAGCAGTCATTTAGTGACTGCAACGGAGTTTGGCAGTGTTGCAGAAGTCAGTGAAGTTGACTTGGCAGCTAAATTCATTGAACAAACCCCTGACCATTCGCTGACTTTATTTGATAAAGGCTTCTACGCACTGGGTCTGCTAGATCAGTGGCACCGTGCGGGTGAAGAGCGACACTGGCTTATCCCGCTCAGAAAAGGTGCGCAATATACTGTAAAAACATCATTCAGTAACACCGACAAACTGGTGGAAGTAAAACTATCGCCTCAGGCAAAAAGAAAGTGGGATAACGCACCTGAAACCGTTCAGGCGCGATTGGTTAGTAAGAAAATCGGCAAGAAGGATGTTGCTATATTAACCTCAATGACTGATACGATGCGCTATCCGGAAGCGGATATCGTCGACTTGTACGCCCACCGATGGGAAATTGAGCAAGCTTACCGGGAAATGAAACAATATATGCTCAAGAATGAACTGACCTTACGGAGTAAGCGTCCTGAGTTGGTTGAGCAAGAGCTCTGGGGAATGCTCGTGGCATACAACTTGTTACGATATATGATGGCCCAGATGGCTTACAGCCTGAAACACGTAGAGCCTAACCAAATTAGTTTTAAACAGGCCTCCCACTACTTGGTTGGCCAACTACACATACTCGTAAATATCTCTCCTGGCAAAATACCCAAAGTCATGGAGCAGATGATGGA
>NZ_SNXI01000061.1 GCF_004362895.1 Idiomarina aquatica
TATTGTTAAAGAGCGTTGCTTCTTTCCGAAGCAGGGAGGCGTATTTTACATCCCTTTTCGTTATCGTCAAGTGCTTTTTTCAGCTTTTTGATAACCCCGTTGTCAGCGTTTGGCGCTTGCCTTTTCTCCCTGACAACGGCGGCGAATTATAGCGATCTTATTTGCCCTTGCAAGATCTTTTTTAAAACTTTTTTAAATTGCTGTTTTTTTACCCATGTTTGTTAAGCTCGTGTAGAAAACAACGGAACTCATGTTAAGGTAACTTGACTAAAACTATAAGCGTGTCGCTATGCTCGTTATATTGAGCTACTAACACTAAGTTATATAATTGCAGGGGCTCTCTATGCTGTTTTCAAAAAATAAAGCGTGGTTTAAACAAACGCTACTTGCACTGAGTGCAGTTGCTGCTAGTTTTAGTGCGCACTCCGCACTAGACATGAGCGATGCGACAAGTCGCAGTGTTTCCGAATATATTGCAATACTCCCCAGCGCGGAACAAAAGAAAGTCGACGCCTATCATAAAATGATTGGCAATCATTTAAATCAGAACTTTTCTATTGTGCGCACCGTTAGGATCCTTACCTCTCATTATCCCCAGGACGTGCAAGAAATATTGTTAGCGGCTTACCAACATCACCCAAAGCAATTAAACGTAATTAGTCGAGCGGTAATAAGAAGTGAAGCTGCGCTTACCTCTGATGTTCTTGATACGGCATTGTCCGTGGCGCCTGATGATTATACCCAGATAATACGCATGGCGATTAAAGCTGAACCTGCTTACATTGATGACATTGTTGCAGTAGCTGCACAGCATCAGCCTAATCATCTTGAAGAAATCGTTCGCGTTGCAATTACAGTAGAACCCGATCTGAGTGGCTCAGTTATCTATAGTGCCGCAAACAATTCACCCAACGGATTTCTCGACGCAGTCGTTAATGTGTTTGCCTCTATACCGGAATCAACCAGCAATCTTTTTTATGCGGTGAAGGACTTTTTTATCGGTCAGGAGAAAGTTGAACAACCAAACCAACTGCGGGCAAATCCCGAACAATGGCAACGCTTCCTGACTATCGCCAAGGCTCAGGGGGTAACTAAACAAGAAATGCAATGGCTTCAAAAACAGGGCTATATAACCGAAGAGCAGCTAGCCCAAGCATACTCGAGTAGCAGTAATTGACGCCCGTTTAGGCAATATCGAGTAGGGTGAGGCGTCACCGCCTCATCCCTCTCACAGAACCGTACATACGGGCCTCGTATACGGCTCATGCACATAGTTATTTAGCATA
>NZ_SNXI01000062.1 GCF_004362895.1 Idiomarina aquatica
ATGTCTAAAGAAAAATTTGAACGTTCGAAGCCGCACGTAAACGTCGGCACCATTGGTCACGTTGACCACGGTAAAACTACTCTTACTGCTGCTATTACTACCGTTTTGGCAAAAGTTTATGGTGGTGCGGCGAAAGACTTCGCAGCCATCGATAACGCGCCAGAAGAGAAAGAGCGTGGTATCACTATCTCGACTTCTCACGTTGAGTACGACACGCCAACTCGCCACTACGCACACGTAGACTGCCCAGGGCACGCTGACTATGTTAAAAACATGATCACCGGTGCAGCACAGATGGACGGTGCAATCCTGGTAGTAGCGGCCACTGACGGCCCAATGCCACAAACACGTGAGCACATCTTGTTGTCACGTCAGGTAGGCGTCCCTTACATCGTTGTATTCATGAACAAATGTGACATGGTTGACGATGAAGAGTTGCTAGAGCTGGTAGAAATGGAAGTTCGTGAACTGTTATCAGAATACGAATTCCCGGGCGACGACCTGCCGGTAATCCAGGGTTCAGCACTGAAAGCACTGGAAGGCGACGAAGACTGGGCTAAGAAGATTGTTGAGCTTGCAGACGCGCTGGATTCATACATTCCGGAGCCAGAGCGTGACATCGATAAGCCATTCATCATGCCAATCGAAGACGTATTCTCGATTTCAGGTCGTGGTACGGTTGTAACTGGTCGTGTAGAGCGCGGTATCGTGCGTACAGGCGACGAGTGTGAAATCGTTGGTATGAAAGACACCACGAAGACTACCGTTACTGGTGTTGAAATGTTCCGTAAGCTGCTTGACGAAGGTCGTGCAGGTGAGAACATCGGTGCCTTGTTGCGTGGTACTAAGCGTGACGAAGTAGAGCGTGGTCAGGTATTGGCGAAGCCAGGTACAATCACTCCGCATACTAAGTTCGAAGCAGAAGTCTACGTACTGAGCAAAGACGAAGGTGGCCGTCACACGCCATTCTTTAAAGGCTACCGTCCACAGTTCTACTTCCGTACAACTGACGTAACGGGCGCAGTAGAATTGCCGGAAGGCGTAGAAATGGTTATGCCGGGCGACAACCTGAAGTTTGTTGTAGAGCTGATTGCTCCAATCGCAATGGACGAAGGTTTGCGTTTCGCAATCCGTGAAGGTGGTCGTACTGTAGGTGCAGGTGTTGTATCTAAGATCATCGACTAA
>NZ_SNXI01000063.1 GCF_004362895.1 Idiomarina aquatica
CCAGGTGACACGTCACCGAAACAGGCCGTATATATGCGAGCACCCAACATTTACCACAACGTTGAAGTTGCAAAACGGGAGGGGACCATATATGCTGCCTTTGCCTGTGATTGCAGAGTCAATATCTCGCCAAATCAATAAGTTCTCCAACCCAAAACGCTCCACAAGCTTGGCTCTTTTAGCTAAGTCCCCATCTTGAAGACCATATTCCCGCGCAGCCCCGCTCAGCATAGCGTTCTGAAAACGTATTCGGCGCTCACTTTCAGTAGCTTTAGGGTATGCAATATATGCTATGAACTTGGCAGCACCCATTGGGCTCTGACTTATTGGAATTGACGATTTGAATCTCGCTTCTCTGCGATATTTCGCAACCAATTGGAACGCCAAACTCACATGTTCATCATCCATGATTTATATCCTAAAGTTATCAGCACCATAGGTATCATAGCATATTTACCATGCATGACTTTTGTTATACCTCTCTTGATCTCGTCATCAAAAAGCAGTTGATCCTTAGTGGCTTTCTTAATCGTATTTATCCATATCTTACTTTCTGAATTAAGCTCTTTGAAATTTCATTAAAAAGAGCTGGAGAGGGCCTGATGGATAGCGCTCATAGATGTATTAACTATCGTTTGAATCGCAGATTTCTTGCCTTCTCCAACAGCCTGTTTGAGCCCGTCAAGCAATGTGTTTTCAGGTGACAGTGGGTCAGGTACTTGTTTCATAGCTTCCATTGCTTTTAAGGTAACTGTAACGCCATGAAACTCATAGACGTGGGCACCAACTCGCTCGGTACGGATAAAACCCTCTTCCTCTAGCCAATGCACCACATTCTCGAACAGCGACCATTCCTTTGGGGCTGATTGCCCTTCAAACATAAGGTTCGCATCAAATGGAACACTCGTAATTGATGATGCATGAAGAACAATCGGATTTGCCCAGTGCTCATAAAGCTCAACCAGGATTCGAGCAATATACATTTCACTTAGCTCTGGGTTATGACCTTTCCCCTGAAATAACACCATCTTATCGATGAAATTTCAGTTTTAAGCTACCTGTTTTGCAAACTCCACAGGGGGTAAATAATTTAACGA